>JBNARJ010000028.1:0-3922 GCA_049719515.1 Candidatus Saccharicenans sp. | reverse complement strand
AATAGTCAGGTATCTTTTTTGTTTGATCATAGGCGATTCCTCCTTTTTCTTTGGCTGGAGTATGAGGCTAAACGAGTTAAAGAAAATCTAATGAGCCACATCCCATATGGCCCTAAAAATAAATTATTATTCATTTTCTGCTAACTATATAGCTTATGACAAACTGGTGTCAAGAAAACCATTCCTGCAGGTCTAAAGGAAAAAACGCTTGACAAGGTATTTTTTTTTATCATATCCTTACAAAAGGATGATGAGAAGGAATTTAATGAGAACAGAAAAAATGGTTAATCCTTGACTGCTTTTTCCTTGGAAAAGTCTTGGAAGAATAGATTTAATTTATAGGTAGGATATTGAAAGGGGATTAAAATATGGGTGGTAAAAATTCGAAATTAAGAAGAATAATGAAAGAACATATTTGTAGACCAATAAGTTGCTCTTTGATGATAAATGGAAAACCTTATTCAAATACTTTTCACCGGGAGGCAATATGATTTCCATTGGGAATTTTTATTATTATCAACCTGAAATCGTTCCTGAAAAAGGCATGGCTAAAAACAATCGTGTTTTGCAATCAAAGAAAACCTCTATCTTGCTATTTCTCATCATTATTTTATTTGTTGCTTTTGTCGAGGGCTCGTGTAAATATAGAAAATATACCTATAGCAATTATCAGAGACTTAAGAGTCCTGATAAGGTTATCAAACTTAAATCTTCAGAAGTTAACAAGTTCGAGCTGTTTTTTCCCACTGCCTTTGCGGTAATAGATAATTATTTGATTTTAGTCGATAAAAAAGGTGATAAGTTAATTAATATAATAGACCTGAATTCAGACGAATTAAAGATTTGCTTTGGTGGTCGGGGACAAGGACCAGATGAGTTCGTTAGTATCTCGCAAATAATTCCCGATCCGAATTTAAAGGACAGGTTCTGGATTTACGACATTTCTACCCTTAAATTAAAATGCTTTAATATTTCTAATGTCTTAGATCATAATTTTTATCCAGAAAAAATGATAGATATTTCTTCCAGAAAAGGATTCCTTACTCAATTGATTTTATTTCCGGATCAAAGAATGGTCGGGACAGGTCTTCTTTTAGAAGGAAGAGTGGCGTTCTTAAACCCCTCTGGCGATATAGTTAGAGTCATAGGAAAAATACCTGTCATTTTTAAGAATGAACGCTTTGCCCCTCATCATTCTCATGGCTTTCTCGGTAACATTGCCTATAAGGAAAGAACCCAAGAAATTTATTTAGCAACAAGGTATGGAAGCATTATTGAAAAATATAATATGGACGGAAATATGGTATCAACTTTAATTGGTCCTGATTTATTTTTCCCTGACTATGATATAGTTCCAGCTGGCGAAGGCTATACGATGGCTTATAATAAAAATACCAGGGATGGTTATCTTGATATAAAGTACAACAGAAAAATGGACGAATTATTTTTGTTGTATTCGGGAAAGAAAAAATTCAGCAAAGATGGGAAATTAGAAGGTGGGGGAAGAATTATTTATGTGTTGGATAATAAAGATAAATTCGTTGAACAAATTGAATTAGATAAGGATATTTACCAAATATGGATATCTGATGATTGTTCAATTATTCTGGGTCTATCAGATAAAAGGGTATTGAAATATGACTATATTAATAGATGAGCAAAGGGGTAATTTCCCGAATTAAATCATGATATAAGGAGGGCAAAATGAAAAGAAGGATAATAATGGTAATAGGCTTAACGCTATTGAGTATATTATTATTTTCTCTTTTTGTGATGCCTTCGAGAGCCAGTGCTCCAGGAGGGGGGACTTGTTGTCCAGAACTCAACGCAATATGCTATCCTGATGGTGGGCATCCACCCGTTTCAGATCGTTATTGGAGAACAGATGGCAAGCCGTGTTCGGCACCAAACGGATAAGAATATATAAAAACTTTAAATTGGGAAATTACCCCCCCATGCTCAAAAAGGTAATAAGATCTGCGGTATTAGTAAGCTTTATAATCCTATTATTATTTTTATTCCAAAAAGTTAAAGATCACCAATTAAAGACGTCAGTCCTGAGAGAAGCAATTTCGAGAAGAGGAGAAATTTATAATATTTCGGAAAATATAAAAAGGATATCGAATCAAATTAATAGCAATGTCCAGGCGGGGAAAGGCTTAAATTGTTATAAGCTCGTTTATGAAATAGATGTTGACTGTTTCATATGCTTAGAAAAATTGAAAAAGATAAATGATTTTGTTGTCAAAGCAAAAATCAATAAAGAAATTGCATTGGTTATAATAACTACAGAAAAATCGATAGGTTATGTAGAATACCGCATTTCCCAATCGATACCTAATTATGACCTTTGGGTGGCACAACAAGAATTTAAGAGAGACAATTTTGACCTTTATCTTTTGGATGATACTAACAGAATTGTTATAGCAGGTGATTTTATTAAATATCCATTTCTTGAGAAGGAATATATCAATTGCCTTTTAAAGCCGCCATTCTAATTTATCTAAAAGGCAATAGAATTAACATTTCCCATAGTGCCTCCATTAAACTTATGATGCAATTTTTTTCTTTTCGCCAGATCTATGCCAGGCGTGAAAGTCCCCAGCGGTGGCCGTTGGTGGTAGGGTTTTTCCTGATTGGTGCACTTAGTATTGAGCTGCATAAAGTTTTGGTTAAATTTATGAAAGCGCTCACTCAGCAGGTGGAACACTAGCCTTTGGATAGCATCATAATTATCTAAGGCATAGCCAAAGCCAGGATTAGAAAATTTAGTTATGCCGTTTGTTCATAAACGGGCTAATGTCTTTGACCTCTTTATTTAGAATGTGCGCTGTTTAGGAGAAAAATATCCAGAGGCCATTGGTTGGCTTAAGTCTCTTGAGAAAAATTAAAATTGGCCAGAAGGGTTAGGAAATTACTTCACTCAATCCTAATCCAGCGAAAAGTTATGCTATACTAAGGAAGAAAGCAAACCTGAATTAAAAAGAAAGGAGAAGGCTATGAGTCAGACAAAACTGCAGGAAATCTTGGGCTTGCTCAAGGGTTCGGTTCAGGTTGAGGGAAACAGGGTTAAGATTATCGATGAAAAAATTCTGAGGGATAATATTTCGGCTCTTATTTACCAGGCGGTATTTGGCGATGATACCACCAAGGCAGAAGCTCGTTGGCTCATCTGGGAAATAGCCCAAGCGTCGGGCATAAGGCCGGCTTCCATCCATGAACTTTATCTGGCCAGGGGACGGGGAGAGGCACCGATTAATTTCACCGTGCCGGCTATGAACCTGCGCATGCTGGCTTATGATTCAGCCCGGGCGGTGTTCAGGGCAGCGATGAAAATTGACGCCGGGACTTTCATTTTTGAGATTGCCCGGAGCGAAATAGGCTATACTGACCAGCGGCCATCTGAATATGTGAGCGCCGTGCTGGCGGCAGCCATCAAAGAAGGGTATCGGGGCCCAGTTTTTATTCAGGGTGACCATTTTCAGGTTTCAGCCAAAAAATTCAAGCAGGACCCGGATTCAGAAATCAAAGCCATCAAAGAGTTGATCGAAGAAGCGGTAGCCGCTGGCTTTTACAACATAGATATTGATACTTCAACGCTGGTGGACATATCAAAACCCGACCTGGACGAGCAGCAGAAACTTAATTACGAGCTGTGTGCTGAATTTACCCGCTTCATTCGAGAGAAACAGCCCGCAGGAGTCACAATTTCTGTGGGTGGAGAAATCGGTGAAGTTGGCGAGAGAAACAGCACGGAGGAAGACCTCGAAGCCTTTATGAAAGGGTTTAACCGAGTTAAGGGCAATGTGGTTGGTGTAAGCAAGCTCAGTATTCAGACCGGCACTCATCACGGCGGAGTGGTTTTGCCGGATGGGACCTTAGCCCAGGTGGCCATTGATTTTGATGTGCTCAAGCGGCTGGG
>JBNARJ010000027.1:0-4489 GCA_049719515.1 Candidatus Saccharicenans sp. | reverse complement strand
CCGGAAAATTTATTATTAATCCCCAGTTTAATTTTATCTTGCCCTTTTCTGAAGGATTAGCAGCGGTGTGGATAGGAGATGAAAAATCAAGGAAATGGGGTTATATTGATAAGACCGGAAAATTTATTATTAATCCCCAGTTTGATGAGGCCTGGTCCTTTTCTGAGGGGTTAGCGAGAGTAAGGATAGGGGATGAAAAATCAGGGAAGTATGGTTATATTGATAAGACTGGCAAATTTGTAATTAACCCCCAGTTTGATTCTGCCTGGGGGTTTTCTGAGGGATTAGCAGAAGTAAGGATCGGAGATGAAAAATTAGGGAAGTGGGGTTATATTAACAAATCAGGCCGATGGGTTTGGCCTCCAGAAAAATAAGGTTCTATCCTCCCTGAAAAATTGGTGTATCGCTGTCTCTATTGCCAGAAGATATTCAGATTTTTTTGCAACTATTTTTGCGATTGCAGTTTTTATTTTAATCTTGTTTACCTAGCTTCAATTTTAAATTATTTTTCTCAGGCCAGATTTCTTTCATCATAAAATCAACCCAGATGAGGTCGGAAGTGTTGGGAGCTACCTGAAGAATTGCCCGGCCTATTTCAGCCGGCTGGTCAGATAGCTTTTTCCACCAGATGCGGTCTGAGCGATAGCCAAATTGAAAGCCAACCGGTGCCGGGTAAAACCAGCATGCCGATCTGGCAAATTCCAGAGTAATTTCATCCAGAGATTGAAAAATCTGACTGTCGTCAATAAAAACCAGCCATGACTTAAATGCATTTCAAATATATCTTTTTAGGACAATCTCATCCGAACGTAAAAAAAACACATTCTCAAAAAAAAATTTAAATTTGGGTAAAATAAGGAAGTGATTTAAAGACAAAAATATTTGATTACGGATGGTAGATTAAACCCTTATTCTCGGGAGAGAAGGCAATGAAAAGGATTAACTTATTCTTTTTTATTCCTATCTTTATAGCAATTACATTGCTTCCAGTGCTGGCCCAGGAAAATGTGGTGGTGCTCAGGGAAGTGGCTCAATGGAAATTTAGCCGTGAAGAAAAGGTGGTGGTAAGCTTTTTCCCTTGTGTTGTGGTCGATTGCCAGAAGCTGGGAATTACTGATGGCCTTTACAAGGCTTATTTCCCGGATGGCTTTGTCTTGTCGCTCGATAAAACCGGAAAGGTGCTTGAGGCTTATTACCTTGTTTCACCAAACAACCAGGCTGCTTTCAACCAGAATCTTGAGCTATACGGGAAAATCGGATTGGAGCAGTTCAGTGAAAAGGTGCAAAAAAGAATCAAATTGCTAAAGGCTGAAGCAGAAAGAATTTCGCCCGAGCTTGTAAAATATCTTATGGCCGGGAAATATCCTGAAGCTCTTTCTGAAATTGAAAAGAGCTTAGAAGCGGCGAAAGGTGAGGCCAAGGAGGCCAGCGGGAAAACTAAGGTCGCCTCGCTCCTCGGGTTACGGAGTTTCGTCTATTACCTCATTGGCGACAATGAAAAAGCCGGCCAGCAGGCGCAGGAAGCACTTTCGTTGGGGAGTGATAACCAATGGGCAAAGAGGGCTGCAGCTATTGTTTGTTTGGTAAAAGGCCAAGATTGCGACCGGGCTTTAAGCCTTCTTTCGCCGTCGGATGAGGTAGATGGATTGCTTCAGGTGCTGATATATTCAAAGCAAGGACAGCTACAAAAAGCAGTCGAAGTTTTTCTCGCCTTAGCTGATGAAATTTCAGGTCGCGAGGAAGCCTTTCTGGAAAATCTGGCCGATAAAGCGCGCACTTCATTGAGTCCATATGCAGCGGCGAAAATGGCTGAAGCCGAGAACCTGGAAAAAAATGGCCAGCTGGCCGAAGCTCTCAAAATTTATGGCCAGGTGATGAAGCTTGCCGAAGATGAACAGGCGAAAAAGCTCAGAACTCATCTGAGTGAAATTTACAAGGCGCACCCAGAATTCAGAGAAATGCCGGAAGAGGCAAGAAAATATTATGTAAGGTCGGAAGTGATGAACAGGGAAGGCAAATTCCTGGAGTCACTAACTGAATGCCGAAAAGCCCTTAAAATTGCCCCACTCAGCCCAGACCTTTATAAGGCCCTGGCCCTGAACTGTGCCAAGCTGGAAAAATTCAAGCTGGCCGTTGCCAACATGAATATTTACCTTGAGCTTTTCCCAGATGCACCTGATGCCCGCGCTGCCAAAGACCTTATCTACCAATGGGAATATCTGCTGGAAGAAAAAGGCAAATAAGATAGCTATCAAAATAAGATTAAAATTCATTTAGACTCAATAAGGTTTAGCAGATTTTGGTCAGGGAGGCGTCCTGGCTATTTTTTTTCTTAGATTTATTTGCATAGATGTTTGCATAGATGAATGAAAGTTATATTCAAGGCTGTCATAAGCAATTAGGGTTAGGCCTTATAAATAAAATAGAATGAAAGGGCGAACAAGGGTTTTATTAATGTGCCTGTGTCAGCCTAATACCTGAAGTTTAATTTGTCCTTTGTATTCATCTGGAATACAACTTTCAATATTTTGCGCAAAGGAAGGACCGCATAAATAAAATTGTACCTGATAAGCATTTTCCTTTAGAACCATATGCAGCCATCTTGCATATTTAACCACTTGTTCGACTTCAGTCTTAGAAACATTTCTTACTTTTAACTCAAGAATTACATTCGGAATGGTCCCGTTATTTATTAAAGGCTCCTGGTATAAGCAGATATTAGCTTTATCAATCCATTGGGGAGGCTTAAATGGGGACATAGGGACTTGTCTGCATAATACATAACTTCCTCTTGGTTTAATTTCTTCAGGCCAAACCGTGGGGTTGGCTAAAAGCAAAGCTTCTAAGTGAGCTTCGCTGGTCGATTGTTCTATGGCTTCTTTAATATCCTTAAAGCCGATTGATGGAATGTAGGGAAAAGGTTCTGTGGTCAATTCTATATTTTCGTCGGTTTCTATTTTAATTTGTTCAGTTGAACGTTTAATTAACTCCAGAATCATGCTAACTTCTCCTGGGGTCATGGTACAGAAGCTCATGCCAGAAATGGTGTTTGTCGGTAACGGATAGGGGAATCTGCCAAGCTCAAAATATAATTCGTCAGAGCTAATAGTCTTCCCTTTAAGACCGATATGGTCTTCAAATCTGATAAGATAGGGCTGGCATCTTTCTACATATCGGTCTCTTTGTTTTATCTCAAAGATACCTGGTTTATCGGTAGCCCTGTATATTTTCCTTTCAGATTCATCCCAACATAATTTTGCTTCAGCCTTTTTGCCCAATGGGCTGTATTGTCCATTTAAATAAAAGGCGGCGTGATTCTCTGAACCAATGGCCTGTCCACCATAATATATTTTTCTTCTTAGAAAGAAGAAAATATGAGTTCCTTTTCTTATGCAGGCGTAATCGCCAAGGGCATGATAATGCCTGCTCCTTAAAGGTACCTCATCATAAATTGGTGGCATTAAAAATCCATAAACGCCTTTGGCTAAGTATAGCTTGAGGGTATCCTCGTCGTATAAAACTATAAAAACACCTGATTCCATAATTGTTTATCCTGCCTTATTTTAGTTGATATATCAAAAGATAATAATGAGTGATTTCTAAAAGCCCATTTGGTTGCCTGTAGGAATTGCTTGAGTTATTGTTAGTAGTCACGATTACAATTTCTTTGAGCCTGGCCTCATCGATTCTTACTCTGTCTAAAATAAGTTTGGCCATAGGAATCAGGTAATTATTCTTTCTGATATCCTGGGTTAGAATGGCAACCGTGCTCCCTTCAATCAATGATGTTGTTTCCGTTTCAATTACGGATTGTAGTTTAGATAAAAATTGATTTTCGTCAAAATCAACTGATTTTATCCAAGCGGGAACTGCTTTGAGGTAAAGAAGGCAATTTTGTTTGCTTTTTATTTTTTGATTTTGGGCTGTATTATGGGAATCTTCGCCTTCGGCTGTCAGATTAATAACCTGGACTCCCTCTTTAGTTTTGTATCTTAGCAAGATGTTTGTATCAAGCAGCTCTTCAAATTCCTCTTTAGGAAAAATCCAGACCGTGGTCGTTTCAAGCTCTTTTATTCCCCTTTTTTGTTTTGGTTTAGTGAATTTGCTTTCGATTAGAGGTGAAGAGCTTTCTTCTTTTATCTGCGGCCTTGACTCGCTTTTTTCAAACACAGGTAAATATTCGTGGGCTAAAAGCAAAAAATTGTATCGGATGCTGTTAGCATACCAAAACCCTGTGGTTTTGCAGTTATGTTGGCGCTTAATGATGAGTTCTTTTAGTTTGAATCCAGCTCTTAAATAAACATCAATTACTTTAAAGCCCAGCGGCACAATGTGCCTATTTTTCCGCATATCTCCAATCAGAATCGCACATTTTTTGCCCGGCTTTAACATTCGGTAGCTTTCCCTGGCTACTTTTTCCATTTCTTTTAGAAATTCTTCAATTCCAAGATGTGACAGATCGCCCTTTTTGTGGTCTGTATATTGAATT
>JBNARJ010000026.1:0-4757 GCA_049719515.1 Candidatus Saccharicenans sp. | reverse complement strand
AGCGCCGAGCAATCCACAGCAATCTTTCTGCGACCTAAAAGCTCTGTCTGATTTGGCCCAGGCGTGGGAAATTCCTCTGATAGTTGACGCCACATGTGCTACGCCAGCTTTGCTGAGGCCAATATCTTACGGGGCTGATATAGTGGTGCATTCAGTAACTAAATCAATGACCGCCAGCGGCTTGGCCATCGGCGGCGCCATCATCAGCCGACGGCCTATCACCACTAAACTGAACCATCCCGACCCAAAGTTTAAAGAAAATTTTGCCGAGTATGTAAAAAATTGGCCGGGCCGGGACTACGGAGCCGCTCTTTCTCCCTTCAACGCCCTGATGGCCTTGAATGACCTTAGAACTTTGAGAATGCGCCTGGACGTGCTCAGCCAGAACTGCCTGAAAGTAGCTGAGTTTTTAGAAAAGCATCCGAGGGTAAATCGGGTTGATTACTTGGGCTTGCCGGCACACCGTTTACATTCTTTGGCGAAAAAATATTTAAAGCTGGTTGATTCAGATGATGGTTCAGGTCAGGAAGTAAATCGGTATGGACACCTCTTGAGCTTTAGGGTAGATGGTCCGCCAGAAAATGCTCGAAAAGTTTTTGACCGCTTCCGGATAATCTTCCGAGCAACTGACCTTGGACGGATAAAGAGCCTGGCCACCATACCCGCGATTTCCACTCACCAGCAGCAGGGTGAAGAAGCCAGGAGAATGGCTGACATTCCACCGCAGCTAATCCGACTATGCGTTGGGGCAGAAAATCCTGCTGACCTAATCGATGATTTGAACCAGGCTCTGAATTCTCTGTAGTTGGCAAATTGGTCACGCTAAATTCACAGAGGTTGATGACTTTCTTCCCGGTCACCACCGATTGAACTAGGTTAAGCCTCAAAAAGTACCGGACCAATATCTTGATCGGAAGAATTTAGGCACTATCGTTTGGCCTTAAATCTAAATGAAAAATAAATAGAGTATAATCTTCACTTGACCAAGGCCGTGAGCTTTAAGCAAAAAAGCCAATACTTGCTGGCCAGCTGGGAAAACATACCTCCTCCGCGGTTGTCCGTGGTTGACTTGCGGATAAGAAACTCTGCTTTGCCGGAAATGTATTTTACCCTGGCCAGATTATTTGCCAGTTCTAATAACCTCGACAAAACCATAGAAAACAAGGAAAAGGTAACTTTTATGGCAATAAAATCTGTCAATTTATAGAAAAGAACTGGAATTGGCTAATCCAACACCCCAGAATTTATAAAGCCGAAACGAGACGGCGATAAATTTATCAACAGGATTTCTTGACAGGAGTTGTCTTTTCTGCTAATTTTTTTTCTGCAAGAAGAGGAATTTTAAGATGGAAGGGTTTTTAACTTTATTGAAGAGCAGCAATCCGTTGCCTAATATTGTTATTGCCCTTCTTTTTTGTTTACCCTCCCCTTATCTCCCCTGCATGATAATGTGAAGCCCGAATGCTTGCCTTCCTGGTGAAGGTAGGTATTCGGGGACCCCACTAATCTAAAGACAGGTAGTCGTCTGTTTATTCTACTTTGTTTTTTCGGAGGTTTTTATGTCAAGGATTATAGAAGCTAAAGAAAAAAATCAAGAAAATAATCTCAAAAAACAAGAATCAAGTTCTGTGACAATAACAATCCAAAATCGAAAAAAGTTAAAAGCCGCCGTCCTCGGTGCTTCAGGCCTGGTTGGCCAGCATTTTGTAAAGCTCCTGGCCGAGCATCCCTTTTTTGAGCTGAGCCTCATGGCCTCATCCGAAAAAAACGCTGGGAAAAAATTTAAGGAACTGGTCTGGCCTGAACTCTTCTCACCTTCAAGCTCCTGCCATTTTTCTTTATCCCTACCTGGCTTCATTTCTGAAATGACCCTTCAACCTGCCAACCACAGCCTACCCGCCAAACTTAAAGATGAAAATATTAGCCTGGTTTTTAGCGCCCTGCCTTCTTCAGTAGCCAGTAGCATTGAGCCGCATTTACGAAGGCAGGGCCTGGCCGTTTTTACCAATGCTTCTGCTTGCAGAATGTTAGAAGAAGTGCCGGTAATCGTCCCTGAGGTCAACCAAGAACACCTGTCCTTAATTAATTTACAGAAAGAAAAATACGGTGGCTTCATCGTTGCTGGGAGCAACTGCTGCGTAGCAGGTCTCACCCTGACTCTTAAGCCGCTTCTTAGCTGGGGAATTAAAAAAGTCAGGGTTACTACCTTTCAGTCAATTTCTGGCGCCGGTTTCTCTGGCCTTCGGGCCCTTGAAATTTCTAATAACTTAATCCCATACATCAAGGATGAGGAAGAGAAAATCGCTCGCGAAACGGCTAAAATTTTGGGCTTTTTATATAACAAGCAGGTAAAAAATAATTCGTTCCCAGTGCTGGCTTCCTGTGTGCGCGTACCAGTTAAATTCGGTCATCTGCTGAATGTAGAAGTAGAATTTCAAAATGTACCTGCTATCGAGGAAATAATCCAGCAGATGGCTTCTTTCCCCGGGCTGGCCAAACACCCGTTGCCTTCTGCCCCGAAACAGCCCCTTATCCTTCTGGACGAAGAAAATCGTCCTCAACCCGCCTTTGATTTGTGGGCTGGAAGGCCTCAAACAGCCCGGGGAATGGCCATCTGTTTAGGTCGATTGCGACTGGTTGACAATTCACTCCGTTATTTTGCTTTAAGCAATAACCTGGTTCGAGGGGCTGCCGGAAATTGCTTGTTGACTGCAGAACTGGCCTTAACCCTTGGATACCTAAATTGATCTGGAGGGAAAAATGTCAAAACAGTTTTTAAGATATCAAGCTAAACCCAAAATAACCAGAGTTCTGAAATTTGGCGGGAGCTGTCTCAAAGATAGCTCTTCTATTCACCAGGCCGCGCTCATCGTAAAAGAGCAAAAAGAGAGAGTAGCCGTGGTGGTCTCTGCTGTCCAGGGAGTTACCGACCTTCTCCTTGATGCCTACCACCGGGCGTTGGAACAAGGGAAAAACTATCAGGGGACGCTTCATTACCTGAGGCAAAAGCACCTAATTATTGCCTCGGAACTCTTAGCTCTTAAAAGATTTGGGCTGGCTTCAGAAAAGCTCTCCGGATTTTTTGCTGATCTTGACCGCCTCCTCAAGGGAATAAACCTGGTGGGTGAAACAAGCCCCAGCTTGAAAGCCAGGGTCCTTAGTTATGGAGAACGTCTTTCTGCTTCCTTAATGTCCTTTGTGCTGGAAGAAATCGGGCTAAAATCACGGGTTTATGAAAGTGACCGCATCGGGCTCATTGTCGACCGCCCTGGCGACGAAGTTAGCGTCAACCTGGAAAAATTCGATAGAAATTTTCCCAGCATCTCAAAGGAGATCGAAGGCGGTTCTTTCATCCCCGTTTTCACGGGCTATTTCGGTTGTGCAGAAAATGGCCAGGTAGCTCTATTCGGTCGAAATGGATCTGATTACAGTGCCGCCATTATAGCCAGGGGACTCAAAGCTGAAGTTTTAATTACCTATAAAGACGTCAACGGCTTTCTCACGGCTGATCCGGCTCTCATTCCGCAAGCCAAGTTGATCCCCGTCCTCAGCCGGGATGAAGCTGCTGAACTCTCCTATTTTGGAGCCAAGGTGCTTCATCCAAAAATCTGGGACCCAATTTCAGACCGGAAAATTACCTTGGAAATTAGAAATTATGAGCAGCCCAAAATCTCTGGAACAATTATTACCCTAAAATCTGTTCGGAGCTAAAAAATTATCAAGAGTTTTTCCATTAATAGAAACATTTCGGTGCTAAGGATAGAAGGGCCAGGCGTAGGATACAAGCCCGGAATTATTGGCCTAATTGGTTCGAAATTATCAGAAAAAGATGTCAACATTCTAAGCGTGCTAACCTCCCAGACCTGCATCAACCTGATTCTAACAAAAACATCTGCCGAAAAAGCTTATCAGATACTTATTGAGCTAAAGGAGCCGACCTTTAAAAAATTGACTTTGGAACACAACCTGGCTCTCATCGCCTGTGTTGGAGCTGGTCTCAGGGAAACACCCGGGGTGGCAGAAAAAATCTTTTCGGTTTTGGCCAGAGAAAAAATTAACCTGGAATTTTTTTCCAGCGGGGCTTCCGAGGTAGCCATTTATCTGATTGTAAAAAATCAAGATGCTCTCAAATCCATACAAATTCTTCATCGGGCATATTTTGAAGTTGAAAGGCTGGAAAGACCAGAAAAACCTAATAAAGAAGCCTCTGATGATAATTTTGTAGTTTGAATTGCATCTGAATGCTTGGGACACCAGCGAAACGGGCAAGCACCAGAGATGGCTCAAATATCATGGTCAGGTGGCAAACCAATCTTGACCTGAACTAAAGAAAAACGCAAAGAAATAATTGTAGAGATTATCTTTGACCTGCTGGTTCTCAACCCATCTTTACAAATATTATTAATTTCTAATTTAACAGTTTGTCAACAAATTTTTTTTAACAGGTTGTCGCTTAAAAAAATGAGAATAATGGTATCAATAATTGTCAGCGGGCAAACTTTCTGATATTTTAGAAGCTAATCAAGAGCGAAGAATAAACGCAATAAAATTCGAAAGGCAAAGCGCAAGTGAGCATAGAAGGATATCATGGCAGGGTGCTGGAGGTGGACCTCAGCACCGGGAAAATTGAAGTTGTGCCGCTCGAGGCGGAGGATGTGTTGCTTTACCTCGGCGGGCGAGGGCTGGCCACCAAACTTTTCTACGACCGCATTGACCCAAAAACCGACCCGCTCGGCCCCGACAACATCGTGGTCATC
>JBNARJ010000025.1:0-4943 GCA_049719515.1 Candidatus Saccharicenans sp. | reverse complement strand
GGAATTCTTTTACTGAATGGAACATCGGAAACAACCCGTTCAGGGTGGTGAAAATCAAAGGGAACTCTTAACTGCTGAAGTTCAGCTCAACTTCTTCTGCTTATTTTAAGGTAATCTCTGCATATTAGGTCAGATGGTTCAACTCCTCTGACTGAAAGCCGGTATTCTCCAGGGGGGATTTCGGACAGGGAGCAGCTATAGACCATGGACCTGCAACCTGTTCGCCGGTCAATGTTCTTTTCTAATAAACTGCCGGCAAGCTTAAAATGTCCGCCCGGGCCATCAAGAAAGAATTCTGGCTTTGTCTCCTGCTTTCCCGGATCAAAGACCTGAAGGAAAATTGCTAGCGAACGGTCGGAAAAAATATCCTTTGAAGAGCAGGGTAAAAAACTCGCTGAACTTAGATTCAGCAGTCCGCGGCTGTCAAAAGTAAACGGTTTTCCTCTTGTTTCCTTTGGCAGCAGTCGTCCGACCAGGAAATTGATGAGCGCAGGACCTCTCTTCTGGCTCAGGTCGGGAAGCTCGAGCCAGATTTTTTTCGCCCCTGTTTTATCATTGTCTGTTCTCAGTACAGCAATTGTTTCGTAACGGCCAGGCTTAATCTTCAATTTTGTGGTGACAAAGTAGTAATCGAAATACAGGTTTCCTGCTTTAAGGTCCTGGTTTAGGTCAAGCAATTCCTCACCAAGATGAACTCTTTCTCCGGCTATTTCTTTCAAGCCAAGAAGGAAATTAATTTTTCCCTGGGCTAAGCTGGCTTCTTTTAATGGTGGAAGCGGCACTTTTATTTTCCCCCATAACAAAAACCTGTCCTTTTTCTCTGGCCAGGCGCTCAGTTTTAGATCAAAGTCAATCTCATTATAAAATTCCGGGGAAAAGAACGAAGCGGCCAGCTCCCTCTTTTTCCTTTCTTCCTCAGGATATTCAGTGTATCCGGCTCTGCTTCTTACCGTTAAGCCTTCTCTTTTTACCCTCACCTCAACCCGATGGAATTTCCCGTCTTCTTCTTTACTGGCTGGCCTGTAGGCAATTTCATAATATTGTTCAAATTCTTTTTTTATAGTCTCTAAAAAATTTTCGGAATCAGGTTCTGCTGTAAAATTCCAGCCGCCGGTGTCTCTGGACAGGTGAGTAAGGGCAAAATTGCTTGAGATTCCAGCCTCCTTTTCTGGATTAAAACAATAAAAAGAAATGTGGTTGGAATTAGCATAATTAATAATTTCACCGAGGATTTCGGTATATTCATCACTTTTGATAATCCTGAAGGGGTCAAAGAACCGGAGATTTCTGAGGCCAACCTTATCGAAATACGGATTACTTTCTTTTTCTGGCAGCCCGGAGCTTATGAAAAGAACCTGTTTTCTTCCTGGGGATTCCCGGATCATCTGAATTGAGGTCAGGAGGCAGCTAACTGTTTTTTGCAGAAGGTTTCTCCACTGCAGGCGTTCGAGCTCATTGGTGTTTGTTACCGGTATGGTTTCATCCAGGGGTTCGGGCCCTTTTTTCCATTCTCCGGATTCAGACCGCCTGAGGAATGTAGCCGGGAAGCTGCCTTCAATTTTTTCGAGAGCCTTTTTTATTTCGGAGACATCATCAGTAAAATCGGTCAGAATTTTTGGGCCCTCGTTATAATCGAATTTGAGGATGGCTATTTCATAACCGTCAGCAGTCAGGCGGGTGAGTATTTCTGAGAAGTAGGCCACAGCTCTTCTCATCAACTTCACCTCGGTGTTCAGGCAGTCAAAAATTACCCAGAGTCGTTTCCTCAGCTTTATTTCTTCAGATATCTTCATATCGGGGATAATTTTCAGCAACTCTTCTCTGCTTTTTAAGGTGATCAGTTCTACTGATTGAATAGGTCGCGGCCAGCCGTCTTCGTAAACCTCAAAATCACTGGCAGTCAGTCCGGGAACAAAATTTCCTTTTTTATCCGTAACGATGACATCAAGCAGCTTTAGCCTTATAGTTATTTTATAGTGTTCAACCGGAAACTGCTGCTGGCTCAGGGCCATCAACAGGAAGTTAGCTGGAAGGAAGATGCCTAAAAAGAAGAAAATTCGTTTTCGCAAGGATTTCTTGCCCGGCTGCTTTCCCATTACTGAGATTTATGTCCTTAAGAGAAATTAATTTCTTTTATCAACCAGATTAATTAATTGCAGGGCCAGGTCTCACAGGGTTGATGCAAATTCCAGTATTCTTCTGATTGGCGGGTAACCGGGTTAAAAAGCCTTATCCAGATGTCGTAGTAATTTCTGCAAATACCGTCGATGCAGGTGCCATAACGACAGAGAGGAATAACGTCTATCTCTATTATCCACGGCTCGGGATATGATTGACGGTATAAACTTAAATATTCTTTTATAAATATGCTCTCACAATTCTGATCATTGAAACAAATGTGCTCCTGGTCTGGATCAGGGCACCCGCAGTCTGTGAACTGCTTACTATCACCTGAAGAAACCTTAACAATCATCAAGTTTAGCAAAATCATAAAAAATAGTATTGAACCAAATATTTTTCTCATCTTACCCCTTCATTTATATAAGATATAAAAACTCTTTAATTTGTCAATAAAGGAGGGGAGGGTTCCTTATTGACCAGGCCAGGGATTTTTTAAAGCTTCAGTCTGATATAAAAATTGAAATCGTGTTTGACAAATAGACGCCTGTATGTAAATTATGCTTGCCATTAGGAATTAAATTCAGTCATTCAAGATCTGAAAGAAACATGGATCTGGCAATTATGTAAATAAAGGCAATCTTAATCTATGCGGATTTAGTAACGACCTTACTTTCTCTTGCTTGAGAGTAATAGGTAGGCAGCTTTTCGCTCGAATTCGCTCAGATATTCCGTAAGATAATGCTCTTCTATTCCCACGCAGGGCAAAACAAAATATATCCGACCATCCCGTCCGACTCCGTATAAAGTGGGGGTATAGTTAGGAAGGAAACGCTTCCATTTCTTGGTGGTTTTGATTGGAAACCTGATCTGCAGAGCATTGCGGATTTCATCCACCAAAGCCAGCTCTTTTTCCGGAATGACGCCTGTAACTGATATGCTTTCCCTCGGTTGATTTAAAATCTCGATTACCCTCAGGCAAGGCGGGCAGTTGTTCTTGGAGAAGAACAGGAAAAGATATAGCATCACTTCCTTTCCGGAATTATATTTATTTTCCGTTACCGGGAACATGACTAATTTTGGAGTGGCCCGCTCTCGATAAATTACACTAATCAAAAAGATGATAATTACCAGACCCAGTATCTCAAACTGTTTCTTCATGGTCCTATTTGATATTTGTAAATCGTGTACCTGGTGGCCTCTTCGCTGTAAATGATTGAGCATAAATAAAGATAACGGCCGTCTTTCTGGTAGTAAAGAGGAATGATTCTTTCTTCTGTATAAAACGGAGCTAAAAGTTGTTGGTGAAGGAGTTTTCCTGAATGATCATAAGTTTGAAGATGAGGAACATAATAGAGAGAATTTCCTATTTTTTTCTCTCGGTTTACATAAATAACGCCTACAAATTCCCTGTCGGCGAAAAGTCCGGCTATGAATGAATGTTTGCTGGTGATATCTTCAAGCACCCGAGGATCTTTTAATAAAGCTTCACTTGTCTTTTTGTTCAAAACAACAGGGCGAAAATTTTCCGGTTCCTGTCCAAAAATTTCTATCTTATTTGTCTTAAGGTTAATCTTAGCCACTTTTAACCTTACATCGCTTACATAAAAGACAGTCTCATCACACACATCAAAAAAGGCTAAAACTGAAATCCCTGAAACTTCATCAGATATTTTTCTGTATTCACTGAGCGAACCGGCCCCGTAATGGTATTCCAAGGGTAAGATGTATTTGGTTTCTTGCCCGCTAAAATTCCTCATAAAAAGACGACATCTTTCCCCTTTTGGCGAAACGATATATCCTGATATTAATACGTTCTTATCGTAAATTTTGATATTGCCGCTCTGCTCCCAGGCCAGAATGTCGCCAATCTTCTTGAATTGATAGTCTTTGGTTTTCTCAAGAACATGAATTTGATGTTTGCCAGCATCAGAGACAGCCAGGTAAGGGCTTTGGTAATCAGGAAAACCCAGACCGCCAAACTCATCAGGCCCTGGGCCCACCTTTCCGAATGCCTTGATGACCTGGCCTTCTTCATTGACAATTTTAATTTGGGCGTTTTTGTCCCGGATGTCAGTGAAAAGGAGTTTTCCATCTTCCAAGACTACAAAAGAAGCTGATTGGAGAAGAGAACCCTCCTCGACTGGAATTTGCTTAATAAGCTTAATTTGCCAGGCAAGACAATGATTTGAAAAAACCAAAAACATCAGCCAGAAGATTATTTTTCTCATTTTAATACCTCCTTGGGGAGGAGATGAGAAAGATCAAACTTTCATGGATCGACTATGCAACAGTTACTTGGGTCGTAGACGCAATAATATCTGATCCCACCCTGCTCATAGAGGAATCTTCCGTTTAATTCCCACCAGCCGGCGAGATAAGTAGTACCTGCTGTTACGGTTCCATATATTGTAACGGGTGGAGAGGCGTAGATTGTTGCACTAAAATTCATTACACTTAATACAATACCCACCAAGATGAGAATCATGGTGAGTAAAGACACGGTTTTTTGCTTCATAGAACACCCCCTTTTAATAAGTTTTGTATCATCTCCTCCCCACAATAAGATAAAAAAAAAAAAAAACAGCTTGTCAAGTCCTAATTTCTTTCAGGCTAGGAGATGGTATCCAGGGTAAAGGGAGTATTTGGAGGCGGCGCGGTGGGAGTCCAGCCATTGGAACTACACCTGAGGAAGCCAGAGTTTTTCTAAAATTGGTACTTGAAAAAGCAGGGCTTCCTCCGTTAAAAATTTTGTTGAAACTTTTAAACAAAAGTAGGAGGAAACCCCAATGACAGAAAATATATACCCTACTTACTATGAACTT
>JBNARJ010000024.1:0-5203 GCA_049719515.1 Candidatus Saccharicenans sp. | reverse complement strand
CTGTTCATCAAAAGGAAGATTAACCTTTGATACTGAATTATTAAAACAGCCAGCCAGATTTAGGGCCGAGGTTATTGTCCACGAGCTACTGCATTTAAAAATACCTAACCACGGCCCTCTTTTTAGGAACTTGATGAAAGCATTCTTTCTAAAAGATAACTTTTAAAAACTCTAAATATTTAGTCTTTGTGAGTGAGACTGATTTTCCTTTCAATTTTTTTTGTGAGATGAATAGCATTATATAACGCTTCTTTGAGGCGAAGACAGCTACTTTCATCTGTAATCAATGGCCTCACTGGATGCATTACTTGATTACGAATTTCAGGCAATTGTCCCGTAGCCTTTTCAAATTCATTTCGAGACTTATACCCTAAATCCGCATAATAATTTTTAGCAACAATTCTTATTAATTCAGATAACATAGCCCCGGCTAAAGGACCAGTATCGGCATTTTTCCTTTTTGCTAACTCCCAATATCCGATAATTCGTGCCTGGCTATCTTCATTAAGTGATTCTATTAAAGCAAAAGGATCAGTTTTTTTAGAATCAATATACTCAGCTAACCTCATTTCTAATTCTGCTAAAATCTCATAGATAATTTTTCTAATTGGGGGCCTATTTAAATCAGATTTATTTACAATTCCATAAGCATTATAAAGGGTATGTCCTTCTGCTTCATACTCATGGGATACAATTCTTGTAGGTTCTTGGGAGAAAAGTTCAAGTATACAATCTAAATTTGACCGTATAGGGATTTCCGCAAAGATAATTTCCTTATCATCTTTGGCTAATTCTTTGTTTTCACTAAGAAGTTTCTCAAGCCTTTGGCGCGAAACTAATCCAAGCAATTGGCTATTTGGAGCATCTGATGAAAACACAGGGGCATAATCATACCTTTTTTTTACCATTTCTCTAACTAATATTTCAGATATTGGTCCGATAGTAACTTTTAGGCATTTTTCCCAGGGAATAAGTATTCCCTTCAAATCTACAACAGGAAATGAAGTATAAATTTCTTCGTTTTCCATAGCATCCCCCATCGTCTTTATACAGTATACTAACATTAATATAAAAAGAAAATTCATTAACGCATTAGCCAAAAATTATATTTTCATTTGTCGATTTTTTTTCAACCAAGCTCTAGATCTTTCATAGCTTTTTAAAAATAATTATTTCGTTTAAGTGATTTTTGCCAGTCTTTTTTCTCTGGAAATTAGTCAAATCTCTTCTTCCAGTCGGTATGCTTTTTCTCGACAACATGAGGAGTAAATATTTATTATTGAGCTGCACCTGGGGGAAAAATGAAGATTTATGTGGCCGTAACAGACAACGAATGGTATCGGTTTCTGGCGGCCCGAATTAATCAGCCCGGGGATGAAGTTAATTTCTGGTTGCCCTCGCCTGAGCCGATAAGAATATTACGAAAAGGTGATCTGTTTCTTTTCAAGCTCCACCGGTCGGCAGAAACAGGAAGAAGGGATGTAATCGCTGGTGGTGGGATCTTCGTCTCATATTCAGAGCTACCAATAAGTTTGGCCTGGGCCACATTTGGAGAAAGAAACGGGTGCTCCTCGTACCAGGAAATGCGCCAGAAGATTGCCCAGTACAGGAGAAAACCCGATAATCCAAGGGAGGATTTTCATATAGGATGCGTTGTTCTTAGCGAGGTTTTCTTTTTTTCTCAGGAATATTGGTTCGAAATCCCGGCATGGCATCAGTCAATTGTCCGAGGAAAAACCTATGATATGAATTCAGCGGAGTGGCAATACCTTCTGAATAATCTGCAAATCGCCTGGAGAGCTCAAAAATATGAATATCTGAGCACAGAAACAGCCAAGGTCGAGGAAGAAAGGGCGAGATATGGAAAAGAAACGGTCATCCGGCCTCGGCTGGGTCAGGCTGCTTTTAGAATAATCGTTACCGATAGTTATAAAAGGGCCTGCGCCATAACCACCGAGCATTCCCTGCCGGCGCTGGAAGCAGCCCATATCAAACCCTTTAGCCTGAGCGGGCCGCATGAAGTTTATAACGGGGTCTTATTGAGAAGTGATTTTCACAAGCTGATGGATTCCGGCTATATCACCATAACGCCAGAGTATAGAGTCGAGGTGAGCAGAAAGCTAAAAGAAGATTATGAAAATGGCCATAGCTATTACCCCTATCATGGCAAACCTCTCAGTGTGCTCCCCGACCGCCCTGAGGATCGTCCGGCCAGAGACCTTCTAATCTGGCATAACGAGAACATGTTTAAGGGATGAAAAATAGCTATTTATAAAACATCGCATTGTCAAACTTTAGTTCTAATCCTTTCTAAAACGCGCTTAAAATGTTCAACATCATTAAAATCTCTTTTCGAATAGGCACTGTTTTCTAAGCTTTTTATCCTATCATTAATTACCGAAAAGGTAACTTTACCAAGCCTGATAGCTTCAACTATGATATCTGTAGTTCTTTTTATCTTCTTTAAATTAATAGTCCTTCCCACCTCGCGCCTAAAGGTTTTGTTGTTCTCGTCGGAGAGCAAATAATAGTTATGGCAATGAGCATAGGCTAAAGAAGCCGCTTCCCCTGAACCTAAACTCGAAGATAATCTTGCAAACAACTCCAATTCTTCTAATTCAACCAATGACTCTAATAATATTAGATTATTCTGTATTGCAATCTTCAATGCTCTTTTCTGTTCGGGCCAGATAATCTCGTTATAAACTTCTTCAACTAAATGAAACCTGTATCCTGGCAGCTCGCATGTAATAAAAAGCAAGTCAAGCTTAATTAAATCAATTAGTGCATTCGCATCAGCTATTAAATCTCTTTCCCCTTTTGCCAAGGTGGTCCTCAAGTTGTTTAACAAGCTCAGCGCTTAGGTGCGGCGGGCTTCGGGAATTTTAAAAATATCCTTTTCGGGCAGCCCGGCTAATTTTAGTAGCTCAACCAATTTATTCCGGCTGATGAGACCCTGACGGAATGCTTCTACGGCCAGGTTCAAAAGGCGTTCGCCAGCGTTCTGATAATTTATTTTACTTTGACCCCTGCCCATAGAAAGGACACCCTGCCGGCTGAAATATTTTTTCAAGACCTTGCCACCTTCGCTCTTGTCCTTCTCTAATAAATCTTTTTGTTCATCCTCGCTAATAAGGCCGAGGCTTTTAAGCCGCCAGATGGCTGACTCGACGCTCACTCCAAAATGATCAGCCATTTGCACAACATCCAGATAATTTATTTTTAGGGCTTGCCCGGGGCGCCTGGCCTCGTAAGAAACAATCTCATCTTTAACCATTAACTGGCCCATCGTTCTCGAAGCCATACCCTTTCCCCGAGAAATTAAAAAAGATTTTACAGCTTCTTCTGGCACAAGAAAATTAGCAGCAAAGACATCAGCCCTAACTTCTCTTAAATCTTTGCCTTCATCGGAACGAGAAATAATCGCCGGAAGGTCGCTTAAATCGCAGAGTGCATGACAGTATTCATGGACAAGAGAATATCGCTGCCTAACCAGAGGCTCATTAGCATTAATGCCGCAAACAATAGCCTGGCCGGAGCGGAGGGTAAAGCCAGAAATTCCCACCGGCAATTCCAATCCGAGGATTAAAATACCCTGGCTATCAAGGATGGCAGCAGGGTCAGATATCGGAGCTATTCCCAGATTCAATCGCTGTCGCTCCTGAATGGCAACTTCCTGACCGTGCTGGATAGCATCCCATTTAGTATTAATTTTTTTAGAGTAGACAGCAGAAGGGCCGGAAAAAAGCTGGGGAATTCCCAGTTTATCCTCAAGGTCAAGGATTGAATTTATTATTTCAAGCCCGCGACTTACAGCCCTCTGGAGTTTTGGCTCCTGACGCATTTCGGGAGCAGCCCGCCAGATATAAGAAATACCATCAGGCTCTAAGGTTTCTTCAAAAAAGCTCTGGAGGGGCCGACCATAGAACCGGGCCAGGGCGGCCAGCTCAAGGCTTGAAACCTTTCTTTTTCCAGCTTCAATTTGAGCTATTATTGGCCGCTCAAGATTTAAGGCTGCTGCGACCTGCTCCTGAGTAAAACCAGCTCTTTCCCTTGCCTCTCGCAACCTTTGAGCAAGTTCTTCTTGAGTTATAGGCATTTTAAGACTCCTTAAATAACAAGCGCATAAGGAAGCTAAAGATTATCAGTGGATGACAACTGGCCGTGATCTTTTAGCCTCCCTGTTTAATTTTATTATTATTACATAAATTGTCAAGTTTTGGATAAATTGGTAAGATTTTAAAGGCCTTGATTTCTCAGCTTTTTTTGTGAGAAAAATATAAAGCTGGAGTTTTTCAATATCACTGCTCATCCAGGACCTTGGACATTCTTTAGGCTGGTTTCTGAAATAGGCTATCAACCTTGAGTTGGCACTTTAATATTTCGCAGAGAGACGTCCGATCATCTCTCGCAAAATAATTAGGATAGATGTGCCACGTCCTCTTTTCCACAACATATTTTTTAAACTACTCATATCTCTCTCAAATATTTATAACCCATTTTCTATCACCCTCTTTTATAAAAAAATATAAAAAATAGGGATAGAGTATTGTGTCCCCATTTTAATGAAAATTGGGAAATGTGTATTGTGTCCCCCATTTTTGGTAAAATGAAACAGCTTTAAAAATAAAAAGGAGATGTGAGGAAATGAGGAAAATGGTTGCATTATTATTGCTCGCATTTGTAGTTTTATATGTGGCCGGGTGTAAAAAGGGGCCGGAAAAGGCAAAGGAAACAATGTCGGGAAATAAAGCCACGCAAGCAGAAACCAAGACTGAAGCCAAGGCGGAAGCCAAGCAGGGGTTCAAATGGCAGGTGGACCAGTTTGCCGATATCAGGATTCTTCGTTACCAGGTGCCCGGCTTTGAGGAATTATCACCCCGCCAGAAAGAGCTCATCTACTACCTGAGCGAAGCTGCCCTCTGGGGACGCGACATCATCTTCGACCAGAATTACAAGCACAACCTTAAAATCCGCAAGACCCTGGACGCGATTGTTGAAGGCTACCAGGGCGACCGCACCACCCCCGAGTGGGAAAAGTTCATGGTCTACACCAAGAGGGTGTGGTTCTCCAACGGCATTCACCATCATTATTCCACCGACAAAATCATGCCCGAATTCAGCCCGGAATATTTCGAGTCGCTCATCAAAGGGTGCGCGGGCGTTAAGTTCCCGCTGGAGCCGGGCCAGTCGCTCGACCAGT
>JBNARJ010000023.1:0-9072 GCA_049719515.1 Candidatus Saccharicenans sp. | reverse complement strand
ATTTCTACGAAAAGAATGAGGTGCTCCCTATTATTTGGGCAGAATATAGAGTTGAAGTGAGCAAAAAGTTAAAGGAGGATTTTGAAAACGGCAAGAGCTATTATCCATACCACGGAAAAAGCTTGAGTGTGCTCCCCGACCAGCCTGAGGACCGCCCAGCGAGAGAGCTGCTAATCTGGCATAATGAGAATGTATTTAAGGGGTAAAAAAAGCACTATTCATCAAATATTGCCGTTATCACTTTATAGCTCTCATCTTTTCTAATATGCGCTTAAAATGTTCAACATCATTAAAATCTCTTGGCGTAGATGCTCTGCCTTCTAAGCTTTTTATCCTATCAATAATTTCTGAAAAGGTTATTTTCCTAAGCCTGATAGCCTCAACTAAAATTTCCGGAGTTCTTTTTATCTTACTTAAAGTAATAGTCCTTCCCACCTCGCGCCTAAAGGCCTTGTTGTTCTCATCGGAGAGCAAATAACAGTTATGGAAAAACGCATAAACTAAAGACGCAGCTTCCCCTGAATCCAAATCTGAAGATAACCTTGAAAATAGTTCCAATTCTTTTATTTCAACGAGTGATTCTACTATTATTAGATTATTCTGTATTGCGTTATGTAACGCTCTTTTTTGTATCGGCCAGGTAATCTCCTCATAAACTTCCTCAACTAAATGAAACCTGTAGCCTGGCAACCTACAAATAATATCAAGCAAGTCGAGCTTGATTAAATCAATTAGTGCATTTGCATCAACTATTAGATATATTTCCTCTTTTGCCAAGTTGACCCTCGATTTTATTTAACCGGCCCGGTGGTCAGGTGCGGCGGGCTTCAGGAATTTCAAAAATATCCTTTTCAGGCAACCCGGCCAATTTTAGTAGCTCAACCAATTTATTCCGGCTGATTAGACCTTGACGGAACGCTTCTATCGCCAGGCTCAAAAGGCGTTCACCCGCGTTCTGATAAATTATTTTATTTTGGCCCCAGTCCTTAGAAAGGACGCCCTGCTGGCCCAAATATTTTTTCAAAACCTTACCAATTTCGCTCTTGTCTTTCTCTAACAAATCTTTTTGTTCATCTTTGCTAATAAAACCGAGGTCTTGAAGCCGCCAGGCGGCAGATTCAACGCTCACTCCAAAATGGTTAGCCATCAGCGTGATATCCAGATAATTTATTTTGAGGGCTTGCTCTGGGCGCCTGGCCTCATAGGGAACAATCTCATTATTTACCAAGAATTGGGTCCGGGCTCTTGAGGCAATCCCCTTTCCCCGAGAAAATAAAAAGGATTTTACAGCTTCTTCTGGCATAAGAAAATTAGCGGCAAAGACATTGGCCCTAACTTCTCTTAAATCTTTGCCTTTGTCGGAACAAGAAATAATCGCCGGAAGGTCATTTAAATCGCAGAGCACATGACAGTATTCATGGACAATAGAATATCGCTGCCGAACCTGGGGTTCCTTAGCATTAATGCCGCAGACGATAGCCGGCCCAGAGCGAAAGGAAAAACCGGAAATTCCTGCTGGCAATTCCAGTCCGAGGATTAAAATACCCTGGTCGTCAAGTATGGCAGCTGGGTCAAATAAGGGAGCTATTCCCAGATTCAAACGCCGCCGCTCCTGGATGGCAACTTCCTGCCCGTGCTGAATAGCTTCCCATTTGTTACCAATTTTTTTAGAGTAGGCAGCAGAAGGCCCAGAACTCAGCCGGGAAAGCCCGATTTTATTCTCAAGGTCAAGAATAGAGTTTATTATTTCGAGCCCGCGACTGATAGCTTTCTGGATTTTTGGCTCCTGACGGAGTTCAGGGGCAGCCCGCCAGAGATAAGAAATCCCATCAGGCTCAGAAACTTCTTCAAAAAAACTCTGGAGTGAGCGACCATAGAGCCGGGCCAGGGCTGCCAGTTCAAGGCTCGAAACCTTTCTTCTTCCAGCCTCAATTTGAGCTATTATTGGCCGCTCAAGATTTAAGGCCGCAGCGACTTGGGCCTGAGTAAAACCAGCTCTTTCTCTTGCCTCACGCAACCTTCTGGCAAGTTCTTCTTGAGTTATTGTCATTTTTGAACTCCTTAAATAAAGGACGCAAAACGGGGAGAAAAATTATCAGGGCATGATGCTTGGTACTTAGTTTTTAGCCTCCCAAGCTAATTTTATTATTATTACATAATTTGTCAAGTTTTGGACAAGATTGTAAGATTTTAAAAGCATAGATTTCTCGACATTTTTTGAAATTAGAAAATATAAAGATGGGGTTTTTCAATATAATTGCTCATCCAGGACCTTGGACATTCTTTAGGCTGGCTTTCCAGGGTGGAATCTTAAGCTAAGGTGGGAGCGCCTAAAGGTAAACAAGGTAAATAAGGTAAATATAGTAGGGCGTTTACGATGTCCATTTTAATAGCTTACCTTGACATGCCCATATTGGCTAAAAAAAAACCGTTGAGTTTGGAATTTTAAATATTTTAAAATATTGCAGAGGGCGGATTAAAATGTGCTCTAAGCCAGCCTATTATCTATCAATATAAAGGAGCATCCATAACCTTGATTTAGGACGGAGGGGAATATGAAAAAAGGCATCTTTCTTATGACATTATTGTTTTTGTTTTTCATCAGCGTTATAGTTTTTGCTCATGCTGAAATTAGGCAACAGAGAATAAATTTTGTTTTAGACCAAACCAAAAATGTCCCCTGGGAAGCTAATACCGGCTGGATAGAAATACCGAATTCTGGCGTGCGAATAAGATCTTATGCCTTTGCTACTTCCTCCATACTTAAATACCAGTTTCCAGTAATATTTACCCTTGAATATAACCCAAACGAAGTTTATGCCGGGGGAACTTTTACAGTAGGCATAAAAATTGAAGCTGCCATGCCAGTAGCAAATAGTGGGCTATATTTGACCGGAGTACACATGCCAAACAGCTCATATTCTTTAGAATCGAGGTTAGGCTCAGAAGTAAAGCTTCAATACAATTATCAAGATGAGACTGGTGACCTTTATGCCCCCGTAGATGCAGCCATTAATATCCAAAAGGCTTTTAAAACTCTTCTGAAAAATGAGAGCCAGGAAGCAAGAGATTCTGTTCCTTACTTGAATTTGGTTCCCGAGATTAATACAGCCGGGTTGGGTTTAAAGGCCAAGATTGCCTATGGAGTTTTAAAACTTGCTTCTCCCTCTTTGGAGCTGTTTGGTGGATTAAAATTAGAAGGCAAATATGTATCAGCCAAGGTGGCGGCGACTGGCTCAGCCACGGGAGAAAATGAACAGTATTTTAACTGGACAACTGACGGCCAAGTAGTTTATTTCACGGCCCGTGTTCACCCCCAAGCAAAGCTAAATAGCATAGTAAAAATTAGTCTTTCAGACCTCTCATACAGATTTAATCTTTTCAGACAAATGGGAATGACCTTAACTGTAGCCGGCCTGAAAGCCAATACACCGCAAGATGTCTGGGAATCCATAGGAGAGATCCTTATCAACGGGCCCGCCTTTTCTTTTGAGATTCCTGTGGTCCCGGGCCCACCTACTTCTAAGGTTAATCCTCTTCCAGAAAAGGTCAACAGCCTGTCCTTTAACGTTAGCTGGAATGGCAACTCTGAAGCTAGAACTTACACCATTCAATACAGAGTTTTTAAACCCGCCAGTAGCTCCATTCCCGCTTCCTGGACTAATTGGAAAGATTGGTTAGTGGACACACCCATGACCTCAGCTACTTTTACTGTGCCCAGCCAGGAAAGAGAAGGTTGTGAAGGCAATATCTATTATTTCCGAAGCCGTGCTAAAAATGCGAACAACCAATGGGAGGCTGAACATCCTCAGCCGGACGCCTTTACTAAAATTGCCCTTCTTTATTCCGTCTCAGGCAAAGTTAAAGATAACAATAACAATCCAATTCCAGGAGCCAGAGTTTTTATTTCAGACCTAAATAGCGCTGTTACTGACAATGCAGGTAATTATTCCATCTCCGGTTTAAGCCCTGGAAATTATACTGTCAAGGCGGAATATCAAAACTGGACATTTTCTCCTGCCTTCAAATCGGTCAATCTTGATAAGGACGTCGCCAACATAGATTTTATCGGCTCGCCGCCGGCACCTGTTTCCATGGCCAGTTCACAGGTTAATCCTTTGCCAAACACCCAAAAAAGCACCTCTTTTAATGTGAGTTGGTCAGGCGCAAACGCCATTGCCTATGATGTTCAATACAAAGACGGAGCCACAGGTATCTGGAAAGATTGGGTCACCAATACCAATCAAACATCTAAAATATTTACCGGGGCTAACAACCACACCTATTATTTCCGCTGCCGGGCTAAGGATCAGAACGGGATATGGGAAGAATATTCCAACGTCCCCGATACCTTTACCGCTATTTCCACCTCTTATGGACTCAGGATAAAAGAAACCACTCCAACTTCAATAAAGTTAGAATGGGATCCTGTCACTACCGCTCAAGGCTTCAACCGCTATGAAGTCCACAAAACCAATTTGCCCGACCAATACTTTGGCTCAAACAATTCCACCCTCTATATGAATCTTAATTCAGCATCCGCAACCACTTGTACTGTGACTAACCTTCAGCCCCGAACAACATACTATTTTATCATTGCTTACGTGAGCAGCAGCATACGAGAATATTCGGAAATACAATCAGCGACGACTTCAGGCGGTCAGGCTACCTCTAAAATAAACTCTCTACCAGCAGAAACCCATTTCCCTAATTTTGCCATGCCACCTAATCCGGCCTATTTACATTTCACTGTGAAATGGACAGGCAATAAAGCTGTAGCCTATGATGTTCAATATAAAATAGAACTTTCTGGTCAATGGACAGACTGGTTGGCAGAGACAACTCAAACAGAAGCTATTTTCCCACCTCCTGGAGTCAACTTACTTCACGGAAAAACCTATTATTTTCGCTGCCGGGCCAAAGATTCCTATGGCCTTTGGGAAGACTATCCCTCAGAAAACGAAGGAGATGCTCATACCAAAATTGTTATTTCCAAAGCTACTACTTTCATCAAGCCACTGCCAAGAATCCAGAATAGTAAAAGTTTCACTGTGAGCTGGGAAGGGATCGGAGCTGTATCTTACAACGTTCAGTACAAAAAAGAGAAATCGGGCCAGTGGGTTAACTGGCTCACCAATACCACCCTAAAATCCAAGGAATTTACAGGAGTAGACGGTGCTACTTATTATTTCCGTTGTTGTGGAAAAGATTCAGAGGGCAACTGGGCCGCATACCCACCGGAAGAAGCCATAGATACCTACACCACCGTTTCGCTAAGCAATACAGCTCAGGGCAGTTCATCGGTTCCTTCAACTTCTACGTCAACCGCTGGCTCAGATACAATGGAAGGTACTGTAGACTTAACTCTTTTGAGCCTTGGCTTATCTACTCAAGTGAAAGGAAAACCAATAGAAATAATTGTGCGGATAAAAAACAATTCAAAGGTGGCACTGGACGGATGTTTTTTGGAGATAACTGCTGATGATGGCTTTCAAGAAAAAAAGACAATTTCCATAAAAGAAAATTCTGTAGAAACAGTCAGAATTGAATGGAAACCAAAGAGACTCGGGAAAATTGAGGTAATGGCCGAAATAAAGGCTCCTGAAAAAATTAAGGAAAAAAACTTAAAAAATAACGCGTTAAAGAAACAATTTTTATTGAAATAGCCCTGCTGTGACTATCAAAAGATAGAATAAAAAATGAGGTCAATTTTCGCCAGTATTCACCAGATTTTCGGTCAAAATAATTCTTCTGGGAAAAACCGCTGTAATACCTCTCCTAAGATATTTAAGCTCAATAAAATATTGATAGCATCATTGCTTTGCTCGTTTCTTCTTTCAATTTACAACCTGGTTTTCTCTTCAATAGACCAACCCAAAATTATAGCTATAGCCGCCGGTTGGGATTACAGTTCAGCTCTGATGTCTGACGGAACTGTTTTTTCTTGGGGATTTAACGGAGACGGCCAATTAGGCTTAGGAATTAGCGACCACCAAGATACTCATTCTTTACCAAAAAAGATTCCTTATCTTTCTAACATCACAGCCATTGCGGCGGGATGGAATCATGCCCTTGCCCTCGACAAAGACGGAAAAGTCTGGGCCTGGGGAAACAACTCTTATGGTCAGCTTGGAAATGGTGAAATAAGAGATAAATTCCCTTATGGGGAACCTATACCTAATCAGGTTAAAAATTTATCTGATATTGTGGCTATTGCTGCTGGAGAAGGCTTCAGTTTGGCTTTGGACTGTGAAGGGAGGCTTTATGCTTGGGGCCTTAACACTAATGGGCAGTTAGGCATAGATAATAAAAATCCTCAGAACTTACAGAGCCTTAATATCATACCTTATCCATTGCAGGTTGAAATCCCGGCGGTTAAAACAATCGCCGCTGGAGCCAAGCACGTTGTTGTTTTAGATGCCAACGGTTCAGTCTGGACCTTCGGTAGCGACAGCCGAGGTCAGTTGGGAGATGGCCGAGGTGGAATTTATTTCAACAGAAATAAACCCTCTAAGATATCGGGATTAGCAGGTGTTACACAGGTAGCCGCGGGCCATTCTATGAGCCTTTTCCTCAAGCAAGATGGCACCATTTGGGCTGTCGGACAATTTAACACTGAAGCTGAGGCTTTTAGCGTTACACCGACTAAAATTCAGGGATTACCACCAGCTCAACAAATATTTTGTGGGCCCTCAGCCATGCATGTCCTGGTCGTTGATAAAGACGGTATTTGCTGGGTATGGGGGCTAAATACTTCCGGGCAACTCGGTGACGGTTCAATTAATGAAATTGGAACTTTGCTCAAAGGAAGAGGAAAATACCCTCCCTTAAAGTTAGATTGGATTAAAAACATAATTATGGCGGCATTAGGCGGGAACCATAGTTTAGCTCTTGACCGAGACGGCTCACTATGGGCCTGGGGAAACAACTGGCATTGTCAATTAGGTATCGGGAAAAAGTCTCGGTATGAACCTAAACCTCAAAAAGTCATCTTTATGCAAGATGTTTCAAATTAGAAAATTAGCTAAGTTGAATTAATTGAAAGTTAGTATAAAAAGAGTTGGCAGATTTTTTACATCAAGCAACAGCTATGGGCCTTGAAATCCAGGTTGAAAATTCATGGAAGCTTAATATAGGATAATGAATCAGCTGGAGAAGAAAAGTATGCTTTTAATTTTTCATTAAAATAATGATAAAGGAGATGCGATAGGATGAAAAAAATGCTGCTACTATTATTGCTTGGGTTTGTAGTTCTGTATGTAGCCGGGTGTAAGAAGGGGCCGGAAAAGGCAAAGCAAGAAACGTCAGGAAATAAAGCCACGCAAGCAGAAACCAAGGCTGAAGCCAAAGCGGAAGCCAAGCAGGGGTTCAAATGGCAGGTGGATCAGTTTGCCGATATCAGGATTCTTCGTTACCAGGTGCCCGGCTTTGAGGAATTATCCCCGCGCCAGAAAGAGCTCATTTACTACCTGAGCGAAGCTGCTCTCTGGGGCCGCGACATCATCTTTGACCAGAATTATAAGCACAACCTCAAAATCCGAAAAGCCCTGGATGCCATTGTTGAAGGCTACCAGGGCGACCGCACCACCCCTGAGTGGGAAAAGTTTATGGTTTACACCAAGAGGGTGTGGTTTTCAAACGGCATTCATCATCATTATTCTACCGACAAAATCATGCCTGAGTTCAGCCCCGAATATTTTGAATCGCTAATAAAAGGGTGCGCGGGCGTTAAGTTCCCGCTGGAGCCGGGCCAGTCGCTCGACCAGTTCATCGCCTCCCTCAAGCCCATCATCTTCGACCCGAAGGTTGACGCCAAGAAAGTCTGCCAGGACCCGTCGCTCGACCTGGTAGCAAACTCGGCTGTCAATTTTTACGAGGGCGTGACTCAGAAGGAAGTTGAAGAATATTACGCCCGCCTCATCGACAAGAACGACCCCACGCCCATCTCCTACGGTCTAAACTCGCGCCTGGTGAAAAAAGACGGGAAGGTGGTGGAAGAAGTTTATCGCGTCGGCGGAAAATACGGCCCAACCCTCGAAAAAATCGTCTACTGGCTGGAAAAAGCAGCTACCGTGGCTGAAAATGACCTGCAGCGCCAGGTTATTGAAAAGCTCATTGAGTATTACCGTACGGGCGACCTCAAGAAGTTTGATGAATACAACATCCTGTGGGTAAAGGACACCGAATCGGTTGTCGATTTCGTCAACGGGTTCATTGAAGTCTATAACGACCCGCTGGGCATGAAAGCCTCCTGGGAGGCGCTGGTCAATTTCAAGAACCCAGAAGCCACCAAGCGGGTGGCAGTCATCTCGGCCAATGCCCAGTGGTTTGAAGAGCACTCCCCCATCGACCCGCGGTTCAAGCGCGAAAAAGCCACCGGCGTGAGCGCGAAGGTCATAACGGCGGCTATGCTTGGGGGCGACTGCTATCCATCAACGCCCATCGGCATCAACCTGCCCAACGCCAACTGGATCCGCCGGATGTACGGCTCAAAATCAGTCACGCTGGAAAATATCACCTACGCCTACGACCAGTCGTCGCTCGATTCGCCGTTCGGCCCGGAATTTACCTACAACGAGGAAATACTGGAGCGCATCAAAAAATACGGCTCGCTCGCCGGCAATGTGCACACCGACCTGCATGAATGCTTAGGACATGGGTCGGGGAAGCTGCTTCCCGGAGTGAAGAGCGAAGACCTCAAGAATTACCACTCGCCGATAGAAGAGGCGCGGGCTGACCTGTTCGCGCTTTATTTCATCATGGACCCGAAGATGGTCGAACTGGGCGTGCTGCCGAACGAGGAAGCAGCCAAAGCTGAGTACGACGTGCAAATACGAAACGGCCTTATGACCCAGTTAGTGCGAATTGAACCAGGCAAGAACATCGAACAGGCCCACATGCGGGCGCGGGCGCTGGTTTCACACTGGGTCTATGAAAAGGGCCAGCCGGACAACGTGATTTCTAAGGTGACCAAGGACGGCAAAACCTACTTCGTGATAAACGACTACCAGAAGCTACGCCAGCTTTATGGCGAACTGCTGCGGGAAATTCAGCGCATCACCAGCGAAGGCG
>JBNARJ010000022.1:0-9770 GCA_049719515.1 Candidatus Saccharicenans sp. | reverse complement strand
GCCTCCTGGGAGGCGCTGGTCAATTTCAAGAACCCAGAAGCCACCAAGCGGGTGGAGGTCATCTCGGCCAATGCCCAGTGGTTTGAAGACCACTCCCCCATCGACCCACGGTTTAAACGCGAGAAAGCCACCGGCGTGAGCGCGAAGGTCATAACGGCGGCTATGCTTGGAGGCGACTGCTACCCTTCAACGCCCATCGGCATCAACCTGCCCAACGCCAACTGGATCCGTCGGATGTACGGTTCTAAATCAGTCACGCTGGAAAACATCACCTATGCTTATGACCAGTCATCGCTTGATTCTCCCTTCGGCCCGGAATTTACTTACAATGAGGAAATCCTCAACCGCATCAAGAAATACGGCTCGCTCGCTGGCAACGTGCACACCGACCTGCATGAATGCTTAGGACATGGGTCGGGGAAGCTGCTTCCTGGCGTGAAGAGCGAAGACCTCAAGAATTACCATTCACCGATTGAAGAGGCTCGGGCTGACCTGTTCGCGCTCTATTTCATCATGGACCCGAAGATGGTCGAACTGGGTGTGCTGCCGAACGAGGAAGCAGCCAAAGCCGCTTACGACATGGATATTCGAAACGGCCTCCTCACCCAATTAGTGCGGATTGAACCTGGAAAAACCATCGAAGAAGCCCACATGAGGGCACGGGCGCTGGTCTCGCACTGGGTCTATGAAAAGGGCCAGCCGGAAAACGTGATTTCTAAGGTGACCAAAGACGGCAAAACTTACTTCGTGATAAACGATTATCAGAAATTGCGCCAGCTTTATGGCGAACTGCTGCGGGAAATTCAGCGCATCACCAGCGAAGGCGATTACGAGGCGGCCAAAGCGCTGGTTGAAACCTACGGCGTTAAAGTGGACCCGGAACTGCACCAGGAAGTGCTGGAGCGCTACCGCAAGCTCAACCTGGCTCCCTATGCCGGCTTCATAAACCCCGAGCTTGAGCCGGTGTATGAAAACGGGAAAATAGTTGACGTGAAGATTTCCTACCCCGAAGATTACGTCGCGCAGATGCTCAAGTACGGAAAGGAATATTCAATCTTATAAAACGGGGGACACACTATCGTGTTCCCCACCAAGACAAGAGGGGACACCTGCAGATGTCCCCGACTTTTTCCCCATATAGGGGAAATCGGCGAAATAAAACAACAGATAAAAAGATGTGGGGACAGTTGCAGGTGTCCCCACCCAAAGAAAAGTCCGCAAAGGTTGGGCTCGCGACTCTAATCTATAACCCTGATGGGAGGACTCAGAAAACTCAGTCCGCCAAAGGCCCCTCCCGGCTGGATCTCAAGCCGGTAGGTTCCCGGAGTGATCCCAGATGGAATCACTATATCGGCCCTCCCCGTGTTGGGAACCCGTCGAGCCAAAAGCCATTCGGCGACCATGGCTCCCTCTCGGCGCAGGAGGATGTCGATCCTAAGAGAAGACGGTTGGGTCGTTCTCCAACCAATCATATAGGTGCGTCCCCGAACGAGGTCTCCGCCCCAACTGGTGATAATGAAGGGCGAGGTTCTGATAAAAAACGGTTTGGACGTTCCCTTCACAGCTCCATCCGTAGTTTCCACGCGGACTGTGTATCGTCCTTCGGTCTGGCCCCAGGGCGGCTCAACGTTTTCGTTCCGGTCATTCGGGGTGTTCGCAGAAAGTTGAGCGATAACCCGGCTGCCCGTCTCGTCACAGAGATAGATATTGACATTGGCAGAGGTGAATGTGCCTGATGTCTTCCACATGACTGAATACCGGTTGCCGGAACTGGCATACCATGTGACATCAGCAGTAGGCCTGGTGAGCAATATGGTTGGAGCGGCCGTGATATTCAATTTCCTGGGTGCCGTCTGTATTTGGCGGGCAGGTGCTGCCGATGATAAACCCAGGATAAGAAAAAAGACAATGATCAAAAAAACTCTTCCTTTTCTCATAATGACACCTCCTTCAGAATGCCCTTCGATCCAATGATATTACTCTGATGGGAAGCTGATGATTATTGAGCCGAATGTGATACCATGGACCTAGGATATTAAATCAGCCCTTTCTTTTAACTAAAAGATTAATATCAGTGCGCATCCATGTCAATAGGAAAATTGATGATGGGCACCGGCCACATTTCTTAAACCGACGACATTAAAAGCCCCTGACTGAAAAATACAGAATCTATTCCATGAGCTTGGTCCCGACCTATTCACGACCCGCCTTTTTGTCTCCTTTGGCCGGCTCAGTCCCGTCATCCGCCTGATATGGGCTATAGGCTTACAATTCTCCGCATATCGGATACGCCCAGCAAGGGCTCAGTCCTGTCATCCGCCTGCGCCTGATATGGGTTATAGTGGGTGCCAAACTGATATCCCGGCAATTAATTATAAATTCGGTTTCTGTTTTTCGGCCTGAAGCCTGTCCTTTTGTGGCATTTGGGGTGGGCATTTGTGGGTGGCATTTGGGGTTGTGGCATTTGGGGGGTGTGGCATTTGGGGTCGGGGGGGTGTGGCATTTGGGCCTGTGGCATTTGGCGCCTGCCTGTGGCATTTGGGGTCGGACCATGGCATTCTCTTTATTTTCTGTGAGTTAGCCTAAAATTTAACCCAAAAAATCAGCCTTATAGGCCATTTTTTGGGGGGTAAAATTCGTTCTAACTCTAATAAAGCTATGGTTTCTTTTGCCTACTAAAACGTCATTTTTACTCTAAAACGAGTTTTTAGCCCACTCAAAATCAGCTTTAAGGCCTTATTTAACCAGCAAAAATAAGCTTAAATTATGATTTTTCAAATAAATAACGTGGTCCGACCCCTTTCCTCCCTTCCCCCCCTTTCCTCCCTTCCCCTTTCCTCCCTTACCCCTTTCCTCCCTTTCCGACCCTTCCTTTCCGCCCTTTTTCCGCCGCACTCCTTTTTCCGCCGCTCTATCACAATCAGCAAAAATTGGGGAATGAGTATTGTGTCCCCCTTTTTTGCCACCCTTTTTTAGATATATACTAATAAGGTAAAGATGAAAAGAATATTCAAACATGCTTTTTTAATTATTTGGGCCGCCGTTCTTGTCATTCTTCCTATTTACCTGCTTTCCGCCGATCCGATTAACCCTCAAGAGAAATTTTCCTACCAACAACTTTTTACATTAGGTTGGGGTGACCAGGAAAATCAAGTTGGAATTTTAAGGACCCCGGAACGATTATATGGCCCCAGAAGTATTGAGGTGGATGAAAAGACCGGCCGCATTTTAATCCTTGACACCGAAAACAAGAGAGTTAGCCTATTTGACTTTTATGGAAACCCAATCCATCAAGTCTTCATAGACCAGCGCCCCGACCAGGTGTTGTTAACTAAAAATGAAACCCTATTAGTATTGAACTGCTCAGAAAACAATATTTATGAATTCAACTTAAACGGCCGGCTTTTATCCCGGACTTCCATTAGTTTTTTAAAATCGCCGATATCTGGCCTCAGCCTGACCAATGGGTTTCTTGATTTAGAGGCAACAGATGGAAATACCTACAGATTTTTCCGACTGATAAATCAGAAAAAAGAGACCCCGGCAAATCTGAAACCTTTAAGGACAATTGGCAAAATTAAAGGCAACTATAGGTACCTTTTAGAAAAAAACTCAGCCAAGAAGGCCTGGCTAAAAGTTTTTAACACCCGGAATATCCTTAAAAAAGAAATACTCATTACTCCCGAGGCAGGAAATCTTGAGACCATAGAGTTGTTAGGATTTGATGAGACTAACAACATTTATTTAGTGATAGAAGAATCAATAAACCCTGGCTGGATTATAAAAAGATATCTCAAAAAGCTGGATGCCGGTGGAAATTTATTGGCCCGGACGGTGCTCCCTTACAGCAACTATGCTTATGTATTCAAAGACTTAAAGCTCACGCCGTCTGGAAAAATATACCAAATGCTGCCCGCAGATAACGGATTAACCATATTGGTGTGGGCTTCGGGGACAGCAGGGACCGCCGGCTCTGAAAGTGACATCCATGATTCTTTAGAATTTTTTTTTAGCCGATTAAATTTAACTGAAGGGATTAATAAAGAACCTATTTTCGTCTCAACCGCAGATAAAGAGCTATCTGCCACTAATTTGAGCCTTCAATCCATAGCTCCCGATGACATAATTCACCGGGCCGAGCAATACGCGGGATTACAATTTTCCGTGAAGGCAAATAATATTACTCCAGCTGGAGGAATCTACTGCGGCGGGAAAACAGTTGAGACTTATGTGAGGACGCCGGGCACCTGCACCGGGGTTCTTTACAAGTGGGGAGGCTTTTCTGGAATCACCGGCGTAACTTCGGCCACCGATTGCGGCTACAATTTTGTGGAAGGTTTGAACGCCGGACTTTATGCCGGCGACATAAATACCGCTACCTCTTTCGGTTCGTGTTGTGCGGTCGGAGTGGATTGCTCAGGATTTATATCTCAATGCTGGGGTTTAAGCTCTAAGGCCAGCACCAGTACCCTGCCGAGTTCAGCTTATAAATTATATTCAAACGATTTTCTTGAAAGCGGCGATGCCCTGGATAACCCGGGTAGCCATGCGATGCTTTTTTATAGAAGGGAAACCGACGGAAGATTTATAGTCTATGAGTCATCTGGCAACGACTGGAAAGTATCATCTCGGGCCTACTATGCTTACCAGATATCAAATTATTCGCCTTACCGATATATTCAGTATGCTGCTCCAGATAAATTTTCAATAGGGACTAAAGTTCAAGTTGTCACTACCGAAAATCTTCCGGTAAGAAGCAGCTATAGCACTTCGGCTGGGCAACTTTATTCTGTTTCATACGGGGCTACCGGATCAGTTATAGATGGACCAGTTGAAAATGAAGGATATCTATGGGTCAAAGTTCAATGGGATGGATATCCAACCCCGGGCTGGAGCAACTCTGCCCCACTGGCTAAACTTGAGAGCCAGAGCTTTACCATCTCGGGGTATGTTCGCACTTCTGAGGGCGCCGGAATAAGCGGGGTGGTGATGAATGGCCTGCCTGGAAATCCGGGCACTGATAGCAATGGCTTTTATGCTAGTGCTGTACCGTTGGGGTGGTCTGGAATGGTGACCCCGACCAAGTCTGGGTATAGCTTTTCCCCTCCTTCTATGACTTACAACAATGTCACCTCTGACCAGAACACAAATTACACTGGCACTGTTGTTGACCAGAATGCTTATCCGCCCAAGAATCCCCGGATACAAAGACTGATCAATAATCTTATTTTTTTCAAAGAATATATAAACAGGCTAACCTGGGAAGCAAATGAACAGAACGTCGCAGCGGTTATTAAATACAGGATTTACGCCAAGAGAAAAGGCAATGCCGATGAAAATTATAGGCTAATAGCCGAAGTCCCGTTTTTGTCGCTCCGATATGATCATCGGAGTTTAACTATAAATGATTATTATAGCTACCGAATAACAGCCGTTAACGAATATCATAATGAAAGCAACTTTGTTGAGGTAAGTAATTAGCTATCAACTTGATGGCGGTTTCTGTGGTGGCTTATAAGTTATTTTGGGTCGGTATGTTGGGGGATGGGGGTATTTTGGGGGTCGGGGGTATTTTCGGGGGTATTTTCGGGGTCGGACCATGGCATTTTCTTTATTTTCTGTGAGTTAGCCGAAAATTTAACCCAAAAAATCAGCCTTATTGGCTCTTTTAAGGGTATTAAAATTTGTTCTAACCGCTGATGAAGTTGTGGTTCGTTTCCCACTCTAAAATTAGATCTTCATTCTAAAATAAACTTTTGCCCCACCCAAAATAAGTTTTAAGACCTTATTTAGCCAGCAAAAATATACTTAATTTATGATTTATCAAATAGATAGCGTGGTCCGACCCCAATTTGGACCCCAATTTGGCCCAAGACCCCAATTTGGCCAATTTGGCCCAATTTGCCCTACCGTCCACCACGAAAAGCCCCCGAAGAGGGGGAATTTAATTAGCCCCGAAAATCACCGCCAGAGAGCATGACGAACCTCCCCCCTTCCCTTAGAATAAAAAAGGACAAAAGGTTCAAATGGCAAAATTAAAAATTGCGTCCGGGAATTATAGAGATGGCTAACTTTCCGGAAGAACAGGAAATGAGAGAAGGAGCCGGGCTAAACCATGGGCACTGAAGCCATAGAGGAACGCGGCCCAAAAAACGGCCCTGGTCAACCGGACCTCGCTGAGCGAGACCGCCGCCTCCTTGATTTTTTAAAAATCCTTCGCCTCGCTTTCAAAATGGCCACCATCTATAACCAGGACCATCCGACGTTTAAGAGAACAGTTGATGAGTTGATGGTTAGCTTGGAAGCCGTTTTCCAGTTCTTCAGCCCTTTAATAATCGGTTTCAGCCCGAATTCTCTGCTTATTGGCGAGCAATTCTGGGGAGGAGACAAGACAACTACCGAACTGGCCCACCTTTTTCATTATCGCAAAATCAAGCGACTGGAGATTTACCGTGGACTTACAAACCGGGAGCTCCTCCGATTCATTTCCCGCCTGACACGTCCTATTCAAGAGTTGATCCGCCAGGGAGGCGTTCAGGCCCTTCTCCGGGAGGAAAACTTCGTCCACCTCAAGCTGGAAATCCTTGATTATTCTCAGCTTCTTCAGGGCGAGGGTGAGGAGATAAAGGACATCTGGCCTTATCTGCTGATGGAAGCGGTGGCCGAAGATAACAGCAAGAAGCTGGATCAGTTAGCCGGGAGCTTTGAGAAAGTAATTGGTCATCTCAACACCGAGGACCTCGTCCAGAATGAAGAACTTCACCGGAATTTCATCCAATTTTTTCACCATCTCCGGGAAACAGCCCAAGATAAATACAGCCGCTGTGCCAAGAAATTCTTGAAATCGTTGATGGCGGCTCGCAAAATACCGGCAGAATCCAGACTGGAAAATCTGAAACAGGCCATTTCCTCTCTGAGCGATAAGGACTTGGCTTCAACGCTCTGGGAAGAAGTGATCGGCAACGAAAAGTTTGATTCCATGAGCTTCTCCATTTTCGCCAGGATCATAGACCGCGACCGGCATAAAACCATATCCACCACTTTGAAAGAGCTATTTACCTCCGATGAACCCAGGAACAGGCAGCCAGAAGTGGAAAAGAAAATCAAGGCCCTGCTTTATGGAACTTCAGGACAGCTTCTTACCGATATTTATCGGCAGACTCTGGCCAACCTTCTCAGTGAAATCTCGTTTGAAAAGCAAATTTGCTTTGACCATCAACAATTAAAAAGGAACTACCGATTTATCCTGCTCAACTTGCTATTGCAAGACAAACAACAAGAAACCGCCAGAATCTACCTGCAAAGAATCCTGGAAGAATGGCCGGCTATAACTGAAGAAAACGACCTGGAATTTATGCAGTCTTTGCTGACTGTCCTCCAGAAAAAAGCGGATGAACTGGCCGCTGAACCGGACTATGATAAAGTCCACTCTCAACTTTCCGAGCACATTGAGGATTTAGTCCTCAAAGGCGAAACTCAGCTTGAACTGGATGCCCTTATAATGCAGTTGCCCAAAAGCATCCATGACCCTGAAGTTTATTTGAGGCGAATTTTCCTGGAAAAGCAGGTCTCGGCTACCATGCTCAAGGCCTTCTTCAGATTTTTCCCGACCTATTTACCTGATTTTCTTGAAAAGCTCGGTCGCAGGTCAGGCGATAGCCTGCTGCTGGAAAAAATTGTCGCTGGTCTTAGGACTGTTGATTTACCGGCTAGCCTGACAATCTTAAAAAAGATCTTTCAGGTCGCCGACCAGAAAATCAAACTTCAAACCCTCCGGGCCATGCACCAGCTGAGTGAGATTGACGAGGCTTTTCTGTTTCCCATCCTGAACTTAAAGGACCGTCAGCTCAAAGCCGAGGCGCTTGTCCTGCTGCAGAGATACGATCGGACCAGGCATGTCGCCTTTACCAAGCTGTTTAATATAACTTCCCCTTACGGTATAAGGAATAAGAAACTGATCCAACATATTCAGATAGTTGAAGAAAAAAATCTCAGGGAGGCCAGACCTTTCCTCCTGCAGCTCGCCCGGCGCAAGGATTTCTGGAACCGCCGGGTGCGCCAGGAAGCCAGGCGTCTTCTGGAGAAATGGGATGAGGGATAAAGTAAAGCTCTGTTTCCTCCTGCTGATGAATGCCATCCAGGCCGGAAAGATCTATTCTACAGATCACCCCAAGTTCCGGGAATTCTTAGACCGGCTTTACGCTAATCTGCTGGAGATTCTTGAGAATAGGAAAGAATTGACCCTGGGCATTGTCAGCGGTGAGCTGGCCTGGGAGGAAGAAATCTTTTTTGACCTGAGTGAAAAACTCCGGGCCCTGATCAGCTTCCTGGAGGAGAATAGAATAGAAAGGATCATCTTTTCCCAGGGGCTGCAGTTGGAGGAGCTTCGCCAGTTCATTACTTTCCTGGCCCGGGTCAAAAAGTCAGGTCAGGTGGCTGAAAAAGAATACTCTTATCTGAACGGCATCCAGAATATCCGGGCTGGACGTCTCAAAGCCTCTGTTCAGAGTTTGGATTCAGACCAGGAGAGCGAAAAACTTAAAAGAAAATACGAAAGTTCCGTTCAGTCTGTCTCCCAATCGCTCAACCTGGTCCTGGATGAACAGGAGGTTGATTATCTGGATTTGCGGTTTAACCTCCTTAGCGTCATGGAAGACTTTTTTGGTCGGCATCAGGAACTCCTTAACCTGGTCTCGGTTAAGCGGGGGGACCGTATCACTTTTGTTCACCTGCTAAATGTTTCTTTGCTGGTCATGTATTTTTCCTCACAGCTCGGGTTCGGCCAGGATGATGTTCTGGACCTGGGAATGGCCGCGCTGTACCACGACATTGGCAAACTTTATATCTCTCAGAAAATCATCAAAAAAAAGGGGCGCCTGACGGATGAGGAATTCCAGCAGATCCAGAATCATCCGATTATTGGGGCCAGAATCTTAGAAAAGTACAAGGATACTCTCGGTTATCTTCCTGTGGTAGTTGCCTTTGAACACCATCTGCGATACGACCTTACCGGTTATCCAAAAATGCCTTTTCCCCAGCGGCCGCATCTGGCTTCAATGATGATCGCCATCTGCGATGTTTATGATGCCCTGGCCCTGAAGCGCTCGTACAAAAAAGATTATCCACCTGATAAAATTTACAAGCTGATGATGATGGAAAAGGGGAAAGCCTTCAGCCCTCAGCTTCTGGATAAATTCTTTCAGTTCGTTGGTCTGTGGCCGGTGGGAAGCATAGTCGTCTTGAGTGATGGCCGGGTTGGGGTTGTTCGCCGGGTTAATGAACAGGATTCCGCCCGCCCGACCGTAGAAATCATAGCACCTCAAAATAAGGGAGAGCTGATAGATTTAAGTCAGAATGGCGGGCTGTCCATCGTTGAGGCCCTGAATCCCCGCGGGAAGGGCAAGAAATATCTGCCGCTGGTTTCGGTCTCCAGCACGCCCTTTTAAGATGCCCGATGCCCAGGGGTTGACCTGGGCTCTTTTGGTGAAAATGTGGTACTGACCCCTTATTTTCCCCTGGGCTTTTTTGGTGAAAAATGTAGTACTGACAAAATTATAAGTTCGTATGATAGCACTCAAAGGAGCGAGGGGGTACGGGAGCGAGGGGGCACGGCTGCGAGGTAATTTTTTCGGGTCGGCTACCTTAGGATCTGATCTTCGCCCCCCAGCTCCCTGGATATCTCTAAGCACTAACCACAAATCTTGCAGGGGGTACAGGGTCGGAGGGTACGGGGTGAAGGGGGTACGGGGTCGGACCATGACATTTGCTTT
>JBNARJ010000021.1:0-10172 GCA_049719515.1 Candidatus Saccharicenans sp. | reverse complement strand
AGGAGTTCCTACCACATTCCCTTTCTTTTTTCACCACACTTTTGGCTGAAGAGCCTTGCCGCATTTGACTATTATTTTTTATAGTGTTAATCTCCAAATAGAAGGAAATAAATAGCTTAGAGGGAAGGGTCGTTATGAATAATTTCCACTGGCTTCAAAGGCCAAATAAGTTTCTTATCCAGGCACTTATAATAATTATGATTTTCCAGTCAGGTTGTCTGACCCGGACATCCAGACCTCAAAAGATTCCTGTAACCAGCAACCCTGCCCAGGCCAGGATTTCGGTCGATGGCCAGGAAATCGGCTACACCCCGCTAATGCTGAATTTATCCAGAGACAGAAATCACATCATAAAGATCGAAAAGGAAGGGTATGAGCCGGCCCTGATCCAGGTCCAGTCTAAAACTAATGCAAACACCGAGAGGTTTATTGGTGGCCTGCCGATAACCGTCGCCGGGATGTGTGTCGGACTGGTGCTCGGATTTTTGGTATCACCGACACATGACATTGACCATAAGTATCCTTCGTTCGTAATAGGCGGGGCTGTTCTGGGAGCGGTGCCCGGGGTGCTGATCATGGCCATAAAGCCCGCCCCCACCCTGGAACCCGGAGTGATAAATATCATTCTCAAGCGCGCCCCGGAGGGCGAAAGAGGGTCCGGCTCTGTTCAGACCATCCAGTTGACCCCTGAGCAACTTTCAAACCTGCGCTGGATCCGCATCAGCTGCGAATAAATCGGAGAATAAATCAGGACATAATAAATCGGGACACAATATAATTTTCCGATTTTTCAGCAGTGCCGACCCTCTTAGGACAGTAGGAAATTAGGAAAAATATAGTGTGTCCCGAATTTCGCCGAATTTTCTAGCAACGCCCACTCACTTAGTGCAATAGAAAAATAGGAAAAATGTTTTGTGTCCCGAATTTTCGGGCCTTTTATCATAACTGGTTATGAAATTTTTTCTCCCGCAGGAAATAGAAAATCTCGTCCACGCTGAAACGAACTTTGCGTTCCAGGGCTTCCGCCGTATTAAAGGCGTTGTGCGGGGTGAAAATCACGTTGGGAAATTCAAGGAGCTCGGCCACCAGCCTGGCCTGCTCCGAATTCTCCACCCGACCGGTGCGCATGGCTGAACCCACTTCGGGCTCATCTTCAAAGACATCAAGCGCCAGTCCACCCAGGTGCCCTTCCTTCATTAGCCTGAGCATGTCCGCAAGCGGTGCGTGCTCGCCGCGGGCGATGTTGACGAAGATAACCCCCGGCCTGGCTTTTTTCAGCACATCATAGGAGAAGTAATGATAATTCTCTTCCGTCAGGTTCATGGCGCAGATGATGACCTCAGCCCAGCGTAACCCCTCTTCTTTTTCCACGTAGTCAACAAAATCATGACGGCGAACAATGTCCACTCCCCTGACCTCCAGGCCAAGCCCCTGAGCCAGGCGCACAATTTCTCCACCGATTCTGCCCACGCCCACCACGAGCAGCCTGCGCCCCCGGCACTCGATACCGGTCAAGCCATCGCGGTTGAACTTTTTGAATTGCTCCATCTGGCGGGGTAACTTTCGGAAAAGTGCCATCATCAGCAGAATGGCCTGCTCGGCCACCGCTCTGGTGGCGTACTCTTCAAGGTACCCGAGCACGACCGGTGAGCTAATTGCTTTTTTATAGGCTTTAAGATTGTCAAAACCGGTCGTCCGGCTGAGCACCGCTTTTAACCCGTGCTGCCATTCGACCGGAATAACCGACTGCGTGCGCACGCTGATGATGGGGGCCGGAGGGTCAGCGTGGCCGCTTTCCTGGATGGTTTTATCGGTAAGCCCGTATTTTAACCTGGGGCCAATCAGAGTGTGAATCCATCTGGCCTCTTCCTCAAACACCTCATAAAAATAAACATCCATCTTCCCGGCTCCTATAAAAATCGAAAAAATCGGGACACAATATAATTTTCCTATTTTTTGGCTCCTTTGGCTACTGGTCCGCCAAACAATTTTTCTTAATTTTTACCAATCTGGTCAAAAGTTTCACTTTTTTCACCATTTATTCATTCCCAATTATTTTAATTTCCAATTATCATCTGATATCTGTATACTGAATTTATGGCGCTCTTTCAGACCAAAGGCTGGCTGCCCGAACTGGTCATTTTTGCCGGCACGGTGCTCCTGGCCTGGCATCAGCAATGGTCAGCCACCGACCTGGTCTGGTCGCTGTGGATTTCCAGCCTGACCCTCGGCTATTCCTACATCCTGGTTTCAATAGCCGGCATGTTTGCCGCCCAGTTTAAAAAGGCCACGGCCGCTCCATCATCCGGACAACCACCTTCCCCATTCGTATCGGCGCGTAGCCTTTTGCTCAGCTTCAACCGCCAGCAGATGAAAAAGGGCGAGGAGCTTCGCCCGGCGCCAGGCGTAAATAAAATCTTCATCTTTCTGGCCCTGCTGCCGTTCAGCCTGTTCCTGGTCGGGTTTTTTACCATACACTTTTTGGGTTTTCACTTCGTCCACAGCCTGTTCCTGAATGGATTTTTCCCCCTCTTTCCAGAATCAGCTTCCGGCCAGGGTAGCTCTAATGAATTTGTGTTGTTCAAGAACCTTATCTTTACTACCCTCAAGAATTACTGGAGTTTTATTGTGGCCAGCGCCCTGTCCAGGCTGGGGGCTTACCGGACAGCCTTTCAAAAAACAGAACTCGGGCCTTCGGTGGGATTTGCCTATATCAATGTGGTTCGCATGCATGTCCTGATCTTTATCGTCGGCTTCATGTCAGGCCTGGGCCTCCAGCGGTTTTTTCTTTACGCCATCCTGTTTCTTTACTTTTTCCCGTTTGATTCGCTCGTGTTTCGCGGGATTATAAAAAGAAGCAATTAAAAAGAAGCAATTAAATAGAACATAATCGGCGCCCGGCTCCTGATTTTTTAAATAAATGGCAATAAATGGCGCGGAAAAATGGGGACACAACAGTGTGTCCCCATTTTTTATTCTGACAGGCTGCTCAGCGGTACAAATTCGTAGCCCATGGCTTTTAACCCCCGGATCAACTCTTTCAGAGCCCCCAGATCCTGGTACCAGTGGAAAAAGAAGCTGGCAAAGCCGTCGCGTACGGCCAGGTTCAGCCTGGCCTGGTGGAGCATGGTCGGCACGGTGGATGGCGGTTCGCCCATGAAAGCCTCGGCCGAAAAGCAAAACATATTTTCGGGAGCCAGCCTCTGCCCGTAATAATCCTGGTAGATCGGGTAGGGGAAAAACTGGTTGGTGAAATGAAGCCTGCCAGCCGAGTCAGCGACAAAATATATCCCGCGGTGAGCCATAAGGGCAAAACGCCGGCCAAAATATTTATTGTCAAGTTCTGAGGCTAAATAATGCGGGGTTTCCCAGGCCACGGGGTTAAGACCGGCGGCCCGAACTTCCATGATAGCCTGTTCCACCCGCTGGCTCACCCACTCGGGTGAATCTTCCGGCACGGGGCCCTCTAAAATCTGTCGGCCAGCCGCATCCAGTTTGACCCTAAAAAACTCATAATCCTCGGCGCTGACGCCGGAGCGCGGGTTGGGCTGGCCGTCCCATTGATGGGTCAGGCCATGCAGCACGATTTCTCCGCCGCGGGAGACCATGTACTTCAGGGCAGAAGTCAGTCTGCGGTCTCGGCTCAGGCGGATCGTTTGCGGGCGGCCATAATTATAAACTCCTTTGGGATCATGGAATACCGGAATTACCGCCACGGAAAATGGCACTCCTTCAGAGTGCAGGTAATCGGCTATCTGGCGCAACTTTTCCGGCGAGGCCAGGCCGTGGACATCTTCAATCCTGATCAGCGCCCGGTGGCGTTCAGGGTGATCAATGGCCAGGACATCGTGGAGCAGGTCGGCAAAAAGAATGTAGCGGTCAGACATGGTGATATAGGTGAAAGGCACATCGGCCACATACCAGAAATTTCTACCGTGGACGACATACGGAATCTCGGTCAGGGGATCATGATTGTGACAGGTGGCCACCTCTCTGGCTTTATCGGGGTCAGTGATGGTCACCAACCCCAGGTCTGAACCCCCGAGTTTCCTGGTGAAGGCAAAACCCTTATAAAGAATGTTCTGAAATTCGCCAGGCCTCTGCCCCAGCAACCTGAAGCCAAATTTCTTCTCAAAGCTCTTATCAGGCTTATTGGGCCCGCTCCAGGCTACCTGCCAGAGATTATAGCCAAGCCAGCAAACAGTCCGGGAGGTCTTCAAAACATCGCTCTTGAAAGCTTCGGGGAGCGGGTTATCGTAATTGGAGCCTAAATAAAAAACGGCCTCATAATTTTCCACTTCTCCCCTGCTGTAATTCTCAACGCCCTTGGTCGCCACGGCCAGCGGAAAATGGCCGAGAAGGTTGCGCAGGCAGATGGAGTGAAGTTCTCCCCGCCATCCGAGTTCACCGGTCGAATCATAAAGTATGAGAACCCGCTTTATGCCTTCCGGCCGGGCGTTCAAGCTGGCAAAACTTATCAGCAGAAAAGCAGCCGCCAGCACGGACACTGCTATATGGTGCCGGAGTCTGGTTGCCCCGTTAAGACATCGGTTATGCCCCACCTTTAAGGCCTCCTCTTACCCTAATAAGCTGAATCAGACGCTTGATTTCTGGCAAAAACAAATGGTAATAATTTTTTGCCAGAAGTCTGACCTCCAGCGGATTTTCGGGCTTAAGGCACAAATGATAGAACATAAAAAAATCAAAAGTCAAAAGAATAAAAAGGGTACAAGAAACTGAATAAGAAAATTATCAGATATTGATTTGAGCAGCCATGCCAATACACTTCGGACCTAATGAGAAATAAACAGAAAAAAATTGGAGTATGAGTATTGTGTCCCCCGTTTTTCCCCCGTTTTATTTGATGCGGAATTCCTGGACGGAGGCGCCGCGCAGCCGATCCAGCAGAAAGAGACGGTCGCCGTAGATGAAAATCCCGTCCACAAACTGCCGGAGCGGGAACTCACCCAGCTTCACGCCGTCTGGGTCAAAGACTTCCAGCTTGTAGGCATCGGTCTCGCGGAGTTCCGTGTAGCCTGCCGGCTTGAACCCGACCTGCCGTCCGCTCGGTGATTGACTGATGGTTACCCCGATGCCAACCTGTTCTTCTTTTTTGAGCTGTCGGGTCAAAGTGACCACCCAGACCCGGCCCTGGCCGTCAACGGCCACCGCCTCTGAAGAGCGGTTTATTCTGGGCGAGCGGATGCTCACCCCGCCCTCCCGGCGCTCGATGCTTCCCTTGTCAATAATGTCCAGGCTATAAGGCAGCTCACGGTCGGCCCGCCAGAGCAATTTCCCGTCCGGCGAATATTTCTCAATCCGGTTCTGGTAGGGAAAAGCCAGGTAGACGTTGTCTTTTTCGTCAACCGTCATTAGGAACTGGTTCACCGTATTGTTTAAAAGCTCGTCCTTCAGGTCAAGCATCTCGCCGAACTCCTTGACCGGGTGGCCTTCGGCATCCAGCACCCTGACCAGTTTCGGCAGGCTGGCCGGTTTCTTCTCCTCTGGCGCCAGGAAGCGGAAGCTGATGGTGGGCTGTCCCATGATCAGTTTGCCGTCGGTTCTGACGAAAGTATTGCCAACGCGACCTTCACTGAATTTTATGGTCTTCAGGTCGCTGCCGTCCGGCCTGAGCACCTGGAGACGTTCATTGAAGGGGTCGGTCACGTAGAGGTTACCGTCGCTGTCTATGTCAAGCCAGGCCGGATAATTGAACTCGCCGGGTCCCTGGCCGAAGCGGCCGATGGTCGCCAGGTACTTGCCGTCCGGGGAAAACTTCTGAATGCGATTGTTTCCGGTGTCGAGGACATAAATGTTGCCGCTGGCATCCAGGGCCACGGCCGCCGGCAAGTAGAAAGCGGTGTTGGGGTCGGTGGAATCTATGTCGCCGAGTTTACGCACCGGCTCGAGCCTGAGGGCAGGCTTCTTGCCCCAGACCCCAATCCCCTTGTTGTGAACCAGGGGCACTCCGTTGACCACCTCCACTTTCTGCGCCCACAGCTCACGCGGCGCAAACAGCAGGGTGCCCGTCATGAAGGTTATTATAATTAGGATTCCAATTGACCTTTTAAAATCTTTGGGCCTCATTCTCCACTCCTCTCCTGAATAACCTACCCTACTAAACTTCTATAATTATTAAAAGGTTACCACAGAAAAGGGGGAGATAAATCCCCCGTTATGAAATTTTGCTGATTATTAACAGGCGCGGGCTGAATTAAATGCAATTGATGGCCTAACTCCCATTGAGAGCAGGAAAAAATATTTCGAGTAACAAGGAAGAGAGAGTGCTGCCCGAAAAAATGGGGACACAATTGTGTGTCCCGATTTTTATTTTTTCTCTTTTCTGCGGCAGAAATATTTGATATAAGATTTTACTGAAGAATTTTAATAACCCATCAAACAAGGAGAAGGCATATGTTTAAAAATCGCCTGACTGCTCGAAAGAATTTCAACCAAAAATTATCCGTTGGGAAAAAGAAAAAGCCAGATATCATCATTATCTCATTTTTTATTTCTTTAATTCTGGTAGTTTCGCTCATCTCCTCTGGCTGTAAGAAAACCTCGGTTGCCTATATTGATGAGCTTGGCGTTGAACACATCATCGCCGGCTGGAGCGAATCCAAGGCTAATAAATCGATTGAAGGCAACCCGCTGACCATTGCCGCCCAGGTTTATGAGCGCGGTGTGGGAACGCATTCTGAAAGCCAGTGCCGTTTTCGACTTGACGGTCAGGCCGTGACTTTCCGGGCACTGGTCGGGATTGATGACGAGGTCAAAAAGAGCCAGCGCGGGGCGGAGCGAGCTTCCGTCGAATTCATAGTTTCCGGCACGGATAAAAATAATTTGAAAAAAACGTTGTGGAAAAGCGGCCTGATGAAAGCCGGCGACCCGGCTCGAGAAGTCAAAGTTAACCTGAAAGGGCTGGTGGCCGTCGACCTGCTGGTCACCGATGGCGGGGACGGCAACGCCTACGACCATGCTGACTGGTGCGAAGCCAGGATTGAATATCTCGGACAGAAACCTGAGCCGGTAAAGCCATATGCGGCTGAACCTTACATCCTGACTCCGCCACCTGCACCAGAGCCGAGAATTAACAGCCCGAAGGTCTTTGGCGTGCGTCCGGGCTCACCCTTCCTTTTCACCATAGCGGCCACCGGAGAACGTCCGATGACCTTCGAAGCGGAAGGGCTGCCGGCCGGCCTCAAGCTTGACCGCTCAACCGGCCGCATCACCGGTTTTATTGATAAGCCCGGTACCTACAACGTGAAATTAATCGCCCGCAATAAACTGGGAAAAGCTGAAAAGCAGCTCAGAATCGAAGTGGGAGACAGGATATGTCTGACCCCGCCGATGGGCTGGAATAGCTGGAACTGCTGGGGCTGTTCAGTAACTGATGAAAATGTTCGCCAGAGCGCCCGGGCCATGGTGGAAAAAGGACTCATCAATTACGGCTGGACCTACATCAACATCGACGACTGCTGGCACGGAAAGCGTGACCCGAAAACCGGCGAAATCCGCTCCAACGAAAAATTCCCCGACATGAAAGCCCTGGCCGATTACGTCCACAGCCTCGGCCTGAAAATCGGCCTTTACACTGACTGCGGGCCCAAGACCTGCGCCGGTTATGAAGGCAGCGAAGGACATGAAGAACAGGACATTATGACCTATGCCAAATGGGGCTATGACTACGTGAAGATTGACTGGTGCCACTGCGAGGGCAAGGACCCGAGGGCAGCTTACAAGCTATTCGGCGATGCCATAAAGCGTGCCCCGCGAGACATCGTCTTCAGCATCTGCAACTGGGGTGTGGAAAAACCATGGGAATGGGGCGAGAGCGTCGGTGGCAACCTGTGGCGGACAACCGGCGACATAACCGATTCCTGGGCCAGCATGGCCGGCATCGGCTTTGGTCAGGCCGGGTTAGCCAAGTATGCCGGTCCCGGGCACTGGAATGACCCGGATATGCTGGTCGTGGGAAAGGTTGGCTGGGGACCCGAGCTGCATCCGACTCATCTGACACCAGACGAGCAGTATACTCACATCAGCCTGTGGTGTTTGCTGGCGGCACCGCTTCTCATCGGCTGCCCGATCGAGCAGATTGATGATTTTACGCTGGGGCTTCTGACCAATGCCGAAGTCCTCGAAGTTAACCAGGATCCCCTCGGCCGCCAGGCAGACAGGGTCGTTGATGGCGGCGATTACCAGGTCTGGGCCAGGGAGCTGGAAGACGGTTCGAAGGCAGTCGGCCTTTTTAACCTTGATGCTTACGACCGCAGATCGGTCAGGGTGGATTTCGCTGCTTTGGGTCTTGGCTCGGGCTCTTACCGTGTGCGTGACCTCTGGCGGCAGAAAGACCTGGGGACATTCAGCGGCTATTTCGAAGCTGACGTCGCCCCGCACGGAGTGGTATTAATCAGAATTTTCCCTTGAAAAATCGGGACACAAAAAAATCGGAAAAAATCGGGACACAATATAATTTTCCAATTTTTCGTCAGGGAAAAACCTGGGGAAAAACCGGCACAGAAATAAAGCGGCACATACTATAGTTTTCAAAAAAATCGGAACGCAGTATAATTTTCCGATTTTTCATAACCCATCAGCGATATCATTTTATCAAATTATTCCGTGAGCAAAAACAGAAAAAAATAGGAAAAATATAGTGTGTCCCGAATTTTAATGGGGTCCTATTCCTACATAGGGGTTGGGCTGGAACCCATGTTCCAGCCGGGTCGCAATCCCCTCTTATTCTGGGGTCCTATTCCTACCAGGCTACGGCGGAGGTTTTTAGCCGGTTGCTGGGCAGTCGCAATCCCCTCTTAATCTGGGGTCCTATTCCTACCTGGCTGCTCTCGGCAAGAAGTTCGGGAGCAGGGACGGTGCGGGTCGCAATCCCCTCTTAATCTGGGGTCCTATTCCTACCCTCAAACCTTGTGAAGCTGGGTGTAGCTCTGTATAGTCGCAATCCCCTCTTAATCTGGGGTCCTATTCCTACTGTAGGACTTTGTCAAATAACTCCTATACTTGCTCAAGTCGCAATCCCCTCTTAATCTGGGGTCCTATTCCTACATAGGGGTTGGGCTGGAACCCATGTTCCAGCCAGGTCGCAATCCCCTCTTATTCTGGGGTCCTATTCCTACAAATAAAGGAGGTTAGTTATGCTTTTCAAAGTTATCTCTGTCGCAATCCCCTCTTAATCTGGGGTCCTATTCCTACCAAGACTTAAAGAAAAGGATTTATTTACCGGGGGCTAAGTCGCAATCCCCTCTTAATCTGGGGTCCTATTCCTACGGAAGAAGTTAGGCCAATTTACGCGGATGATGAATTTGAGTCGCAATCCCCTCTTAATCTGGGGTCCTATTCCTACAGGAGCTGAATTGGAATACTTATATTCAAAACAGCTCCGTCGCAATCCCCTCTTAATCTGGGGTCCTATTCCTACTCAGATTGCGCAAGATGAATGGTCCAGCTCGTCAGAGTCGCAATCCCCTCTTAATCTGGGGTCCTATTCCTACGGAATCCGAGTTGTTATACCAGTTGTGGTCAAAGCTTCGTCGCAATCCCCTCTTAATCTGGGGTCCTATTCCTACAGGATGGCTAAAATAATAACAGTCAAAACCTCTCCGTCGCAATCCCCTCTTAATCTGGGGTCCTATTCCTACTTGTCTGAAAGAGAAATTGAATTTACTTTTTGTCGCAATCCCCTCTTAATCTGGGGTCCTATTCCTACCCAATGGCTCCCCGTTGGACTGGGAAACTTACGTCAAGGTCGCAATCCCCTCTTAATCTGGGGTCCTATTCCTACAGCATGAAAAGATTAAAAAATTTTTTATCAGTTTTGGGTCGCAATCCCCTCTTAATCTGGGGTCCTATTCCTACGGGTCGAGCTCGAGCCCGATCCCTCGGGCTTTGAGTCTTGTCGCAATCCCCTCTTAATCTGGGGTCCTATTCCTACCTGGACGGCACTTTCTCTAACATTCTCTCGTCTGCCAGGTCGCAATCCCCTCTTAATCTGGGGTCCTATTCCTACAATTAATTAGGAAATATGGCATCCGCCTCGCGGGTCGCAATCCCCTCTTAATCTGGGGTCCTATTCCTACTCAGGGCGATTTAGACAGAACAATGGATAGCCCGACCAGTCGCAATCCCCTCTTAATCTGGGGTCCTATTCCTAC
>JBNARJ010000020.1:0-13242 GCA_049719515.1 Candidatus Saccharicenans sp. | reverse complement strand
CCACCCGAGTTACACCCCTTCTCTTCAGCCCCTTGATAAAATCCTTCCAACTATCTTCACTTTCCTCATACATGGGCTCGACCGCCAAAACCTCCCTCTGGCCCTCATTATCCACCCCATAGGCTACCATCACCGCCACCGACTGAACCCGACCTTCTACCCGCACCTTCTCATATATGGCATCTATCCATAAAAACGGATACTCCCCCTTAAGCGGTCTCATCCGAAACTCCTTCACCTGCTCATCCAGACCTCTGGTTATCTCCGAGACCTGAGAAGCTGAGAGGCTATCTATTCCCAAGGCCCTGGCCAGCCGCTCTATCTTCCTCGTCGAAACCCCGTTGATAAACGCCTCCTGCACCAGGCTCATCAAGGCCGCCTCGCTCCGCTTCCTCTCGGTCAGAAAAAACGGTATGTACCCGCCCTTCCTCAACTTCGGCACCATCAGATAAAGAGTCCCAACACGAGAGTTTAACTTCCTCACCCGGCAGCCGGAAAAATCAGTCTTCCTCTCCTCACTGTGCTTACCCTTCGGAGCTCCCACCTTGGCCTCGGCCTCCACCCGCATCAGCTCCTCTGCCAGCCACTCCAACATCGCCTTCAGCGGATCCTCTTCCACTATAAATTGTGTTAGCAATTTCCCCAGCAATCCCTTATAATCTCTTTGAGCCATCGTAAGAAAAAACCTCCTTTCTTAAGGTTGAATTCTTGAAAAGGAGATATTACGATGGCTCGTCCTCCTAAATCAAATTGCGAACATTTTTGTACACTAACAAATGGGCAGAAAAACAACAATTTTTTTCTTCATTCTATTTAATCTTCTAATTTTCATTGGCATTTCTCTTTCCTTTGCCTCTGATGAAAATTACATCCATTTGATGAAAGGGACTAAAATTGAGAGCTCTGGTAACTTGATAAGATTTATTATGCCGGACAAGATGATTGAAGTAATCGGCACTGGTGGGCTGCTCCGAATTAAAGCGTATGATAAAACTCATCAACTTCTCCATTCAGCAAAACAGGGTCAATTAATTTATGTATTGAATACAAGCGAACTTAGAAATCAGCAAGTGCTGCCTGAGGACCTTATCCTGCTAAATTTTAAAGGTCTCGGCCCACAACCAGACCCTCCGGGAAAAATCTTTTTGCTAAAAAGCGGAACAAAGATATCCAGAGATAAAGGGGATCTGGTTTTTGCGACAGATAACGGAACCAAATTGATTTTCATGCCTGAACCTAATGGAGTCACTGGAAAATGTCAGGCCTACGATTCTGCCAACAAACTTTTATTTACAAGAGCAAATGCCGGGCTGGCCCGAATGATTGACTTTCAAAGCCTCAAAAATAAAGGCGCTATCCAAAATATCCAAACCTGGATTATCTTTAGCTCCGAAATAGAAGAAAAATAATGATCAGAACATCCCCTAACTGCCCACATGAGTGAAGTCACGGTAAAAGTTACCGGGCGAGAATCGTCACCGCGCCTTTTTACAATAGACCCTTACCCCCGATATTTGCTACTGATTATTCCCTAACCTGTCACTTACCTGAAAGAATTCCTTACTTGAGAGCTTCAATGGCTGTCTGGTCAAGAAGCGGCCCCGAGCGCAGGAATAATCTATTTTTAGCCACCCGCCGAGGACCTTAATTTGACTTTTTAAATTATTATGTTTTAGCATAACACATGAGCTTCTGGGGCTCGGCGATGGAAAAAATTCTTCTCCTTTCCAGCAAAAGGAAATTAGAAAATCTGATAAATGAAACCATAGGAAAAAGAGGAAAGGTAATAGTCTACAGAGCGCATAGAAAAAACCTACCTGATAACAAAATCTCCCTTATTCTGACCGATTGTGATTATAAGTGCCGCCTTGACAAGTGCCTGAAAAAATTCCTGTTTATCTATCATCATAACTCTATACCCGCGGTGATACTGAAGCCTGTCTTAATTAAGAAAGGAGCAGATCGCCCAGGTTTCTTTTTCAGAATTCTAAACGACGCTGGCTTCGAGGCTTTCCAGAAGGACTGGCTTTTATCATTGAGAAGTTCCAAGTATTATGCTGGCTTACCTACCTTCCCTAGCCCACCCTTCAGCCAACTGAGCAAAATAATTGAAGTTCAGAGAATAATAATCGAATCTGACCATGAGTCATTCCAAATTAAGGATTTAGCCGGGAGAGTAGACTGTTCTTCATCCTGGCTTTCTGTAAACTTCGGACGCTTAGCTGGAATATCACTTAGAACATTTCGGGCCAGAGAGAGATGCTGCCGGGCGCTCTGGCAGCTCGTCTCCACCGATAAGCCCATAAAAGTCATCGCCCTTGAAGCTGGCTATGAGCCACTCTATTTTTCCCACTTATTTCACAGAACATTAGGGGCACCCCCTTCTTCCCTCAGAAAGCTCCTCAGCTACTCCCTCCGCTTAAAAAATTCTAATGCGTGAAAAAAAAGACATAATTTTAAAAAAAAGACATATGAATTTCCTTGATTTAACCTGTGCATTAATTTACTGATAAACAAAGACAAGTATCGAAAGCCGGGGTAATTATCTTGATGAAAGATTGGCTCAAAAGCTTTCATAACAGGCGGTCCCGAAAAAAGAATGCCCATAGAAAAACTGCAATCAAGTTATATATTATTATATATGTCTTCTTTCTCATTTTTATATTTATCGGATGTTCAAGTAAATCCGCAAATTATAACTATATAAATTATAAAAAATTAAAAAAACCCGACAGAACTAGAAAACTATATTCAATTGAATTCGTTAAATTTGAAGATTATTCGCCACGCAGGATTGGATTAATAAATAATTATTTAGTATTAGGAGATTATAAAGCCGATAAAATAGTACGGATAGTTGATTTAAAATCTGCTAAATTATTGAAATCTTTTGGAAGAAGAGGTCAAGGACCGGATGAATTCATTTCATTTTCTCAGATAATCCAAGATCCACAAGATCAAAATTCATTTTGGATATTTGATTTATCAACAGGAAATTTTAAAAAATTTAATATAATTAAAATTCTTAACTGCAATTATTATCCAGAAAAAATAATTAAGATTGTTGAAGAGACAGGAATCCCCTTTCGATTGACACTTTCTCCTGATGGAAAAATATTGGCTCTTGGTGCCTTTTTTAAAGGAAGAGTTGCTATATATGATACAAACGGAAATTTTATAAGGATTATCGGAAAAATTCCTGTAAAAGAAGAAAAATTCGCCAGCCAACACTCCCAAGGTTTTCAGGGAGAAATTGTCTATAGAGATAAATCTAATGAAATTTACGTAGCAACATTATATGGTTCAATTGTTGAAAAATACAATCCGAACGGTGATTTAATTTCAACCCTTTATGGCCCCGAATCATTTTTCCCCCAGTACGATGTAGTTCCTGCTGGCCAGTACTATACGATGGCTCCCAACAAGAAAACAAGATTTGGGTATTTTGATATTTGCTATAACAACAAAATAGATAGGTTGTTTCTACTTTATTCAGGAAGGAATTTCTTCGAAAAAGAAAATTTGGGGAATATTATTTATGTTCTTGATGAGAATGACGAAATTTTAGAACAGATTGAATTAGACAAGAATATCTTTGAAATGGAGATAACTGAAGATGGCTCTACCATATTCGGGTTGACAGAAAATGGGGTGGTATTGAAATTTCAATATAAAAGCATAGGAGACAGTCTGGGAAATAAATAAAAAGAAAGGAGGTAATTTCAAAATGAAAAAAAAGGTCCTAGCGGCAATAAGCTTTATTTTGCTTATAACTACGATAATTTTAGCTTCGACCTTCATAGCTAATTACCTTTCTGCTAAATCAGGAGAGGGAACATGCTGTCCTCAGTTGAAATCTGTATGCATCATCGATGGGGTTAGAGTGGATGATCATTACGATAACGGAATAGGTCCTTGTCACTAATCATTGGGACCTTCTGAAGGCCTAACCTCTTTATGACTGTCTCTTATGCTAAAAAGATCCTTAAAAGATTATTTTTTTTAATTATTTTAATGATATTTTCTTTATCGATTTTCTTAGCCATACAAAATTTAAAAAAGATTTATTTCAAAGAGTTGATCATCAGAAAAATAGATTCTCAGATAGGAAAAAAATTTGAACTTTCGAATGATTTAAAACAATTTATAGGCAATGGAAATACAGATAACCATGTTTTGTCCTGCGATCCAGAACAGCTTCAGACTAATTTTAAATTGGTGTATATGATAAATTTTGATTGCTCGGTCTGTATTGTAGATTTAATAAAAATATATAATTTTTATCAAGAACTACAGAGAATACATAAAATTGAGTTTTGTTTAATAACAGAAGAAAAATCAGATAATTATATAAGATATTGGCTTGATCAATTACTTAAAGATTATAACCTATTGGTGATACGTCAAGAAATTACTTATGGCAATTCAAATCTTTTTCTGTTGGATAGTTCAAACAAGATAGTTATGACAGGTGATATGATAAAATATCCGTTCTTAAAAGCTTTTTATATAAAAAAATTAAGAGAAGCCATCAATCCACAGTTGATCCGTTCCAAGAATATAATCTCGCTGCTAAGCTTTAAAGCAAATCAGCTCACCTTCCGTCTATCGGTTCTATTTTAAAAATAGATGGTTTCATCAATTTTTGGCCGAAGAACCTATTTACCCTCATTCTGACCGATTGTGATTATCGGGGCCACCTCGCCAAGTGTCTGAAAAAAATCCTGTTTGTCAATCATCATAAGTCCACACCTGCGGTGATACTGAAGCCAGTTATAATCAAGAATGGAGTCGGCTTTTTAGGCTTCTTTTTAAGGATTCTAAACGACGCTGGCTTCGATGCTGTTCAGAAGGACTGGCTTTTATCATTGAGAAATTCCAAGTATTATGCTGGCTTGCCTTCTTTCCCTGTCTTAGCCTTCAGCCAACTTAGCAAAATAATAGAAGTTCAGAGAATAAAAATCGAATCTGACGATGAATCATTCCAACTTAGGGACTTAGCCGGGAGAGTAGACTGTTCTTCATCCTGGCTTTCTGAAAACTTCAGGCGTTTAGCTGGGATATCGCTTAGAACCTTTCGAGCCAAAGAGAGATGCTGCCGGGCGCTCTGTCAGCTTATCTCTACCGATAAGCCTATCAAGACCATAGCCCTTGAAGCAGGCTATGTGCCGCTATATTTTTCCCAGTTCTTCCAGAAATTATTCAAAAAATCGCCAACAAAAATAAGAGAATTAACAGTCAGTCGCTCACAAGAAATATGGAATTTCTCTAAATAAGCTACTTAAAAATTGGCCGTGTCAAGATTTGTTCGCATGTATGAAAGCGCTGTGTCAAGTACCTCCTTTTTTATTTAAAACCATTATCGTCCTTTGCTCATTTGCCCGTTTCGTCAGATGCATGTATGCGCTGTTATAACGGCATGAGCATGTTCCCCAGAAGTTTCGCCTCCAATTTCCGAGACTCAAACTCTCAGGCGAAAAATCGCGCTTACTTCTGGGTGGACGAAACTGGTTTCTTGTCATCTCTTTCTCTATATGGTTCTTTTTTCTTTAAAATCCAGTAGTCGGCTTCAGCTAAATGTCTGGCCACCGCTACTACAGCTTTACTATGCCCTTTCTTAGCCCTTAGCCTAAAGTATAAGCCTGGCAGCATGTTTATCAATCCATTTTTTATGGAAAATGACCACTGTATTGGCAGCCTCAATAAAAGCCCAAAATTTAAATCTGCTGATAACCTCCCTGCCCCGATTTTTTCTTCATGTTATAATCTGGCAGAAGGCTGCGGAGGTAAAGAATGCGCATAAAGTTAGCTTATGGCCGAAAAGGATTGGAAATTGAACTTCCGGATGATGCCCGGGTATCAATAATAGAACCTGAATTTGTTCCCGGCCTGGATGACGAGCGCGAAGCGCTGGCTTCTGCTCTGAACTCGTCTGTTGGCTCGGCACCGCTTCGCCAGCTGGTCAAACCTTCAGACACAGTTGCCATAGTCTTCAGCGACCTGACCAGGCCGATGCCCAACGACCGCGTGCTGCCTGTCCTGCTGGAAGAGCTGGCCCGCGCGGGTGTGCCTGATGACCGGGTCATCCTGGTAAATGCCCTCGGCACGCATCGACCGCAAACAGAAGACGAGCTTAAAAAAATGCTGGGGGAAGCCGTGGTCAATCGTTACCGTATCGTCCAGCATAATGCCTGGGACAAAGCCACCATGGCACCGGTTGGCAAAAACCGCGCCGGACGGGACGTACACGTCAACCGTACTTATCTTGAAGCCTCGGTTCGCATCCTGACCGGTTTTATTGAACCGCATTTTTTTGCCGGCTTCAGCGGCGGACCAAAAGCAGTTTTGCCGGGCATTGCTGATGTGGACAGCATCCTGGACAATCACGGAGCGACCATGCTGGCCGACCCACAGGCAACCTGGACCATTACTGAAGGCAACCCCCTCTGGGAAGAAATGCTCGAAATTGCCCTGCTTACCAAACCAACGTTTATCCTTAACGTCACCCTGAACCAGGCCCGCCAGATTACCGGCGTGTTTGCTGGCGACCTGGTGGAAGCTCATCGGGCTGGCTGCGAGTTTGCTCGACGGCATGCTATAAGGCCGGTGCCTGAGCCGTTCGACATCGTTATTACCAGTAACAGCGGGTATCCGCTCGACCTAAATCTCTACCAGGCGGTTAAAGGAATGTCGGCAGCTGCCCGGATTATCAAACCGGGCGGGGATATCATCATGGCGGCAGAGTGTTGGGACGGGATTCCCAATCACGGCGAATTCAAGCGCCTGCTGTGGGAAGCCAGCTCGCCGGAAGAGATTTTAGCCCGGGTTATGTCTCCGGGCTTTCGTTGCCACGACCAGTGGGAGGCTCAAATCCTGGCCCAGATACGGCTTAAAGCCAGCGTTCACCTTTTTACCGCCGGCCTGACCGAAGAAGAAACCCGGCGCTCACACCTTACGCCGTGCCGCTCGATTGAAGAAACCGTCGCCGATCTGCTTCGCTCCAACCCGGAAGCTACCATTGCTGTCCTGCCCGATGGTCCCCAGACCGTTCCAACTTTAAAAAAATAGAGGACTTTTAGTAAAGAGCGAACTGGTAAAAAGGTACACAATAATCGTTTCCCCACTTTTAAACCTGCTCGCTGGGAAATTCGCAATGCCTTATTCTGTCTCTATTTTTCCACACGGCCAGGCACATATAACAAATTCTGCAACTCACCATCCGACCACCTGCTTTATGAGACTTTTCGCCATTCAGCGAGATAGAGTGACCCGACCCCGTTTTCCCCGCCAATTCTCCACCGACCAATTTCATAACCTCAATTCCTTCCAAGCGGAAAACAATGCTTGCTCATTTAACAGGTCTCAGGACTGCATTTTTACTTGATGTGAATCATAAAATGACAATAGAATAAATACGTTTATCGAAACCAACCGGAGGAGGTTATCAATGCTCGGGAGAAAAGCGAAAAAAGCAGAAAAAGTGGGACGAAGTCTCTGTTTGTTATCACTGGCGCTTTTGTTGATTTCGGTTCTGGCGGCAGACCTGCTGCTGGCCGGCGATGTGGAAACAATCAGAACGAACAAAGACCGGCTGGTGGTCACGGCGGTCAAGGGGCAGGTGGCTCATCCGCAACCTTCACGCTATTACCTGACGACATGGGACGGACGGCCGAAGATGGCCATAGGCGTGGCCGGGATTAACTATACTTTGAGCCTTGGTGACCCGGTTTTCGGCTGGGCAGCCGCTGACCAGGTCACGGTGGGCATCGCTACCGAGGGAGTCGGCGAAGACCGTTTCCGGCAGGCCTGGCTTACTCACACGGCTGTGGGGAATGAAGTGCGAGTGCTGAGCGGGGCAGCCCGCGGGGCGAAAGGTGTGGTTATCGGAAAGTTTGGCGGCTATGTCCTGGCTCATTTCGATGCCGAAACCAGGGAAAAGCTGGCCTACGGAGATGAGCTGCAGGTGAAGGCTGAAGGCATCGGGCTGGAAATAGAAGGATTACCTGATGTGTTCGTGCACAGCCTGTCCCCAGCACTTCTGGAGAAGATGGGAACGGTCCTGAAGGATGGCAAACTGGAAGTTCCCGTGGTGAAGAAAATTCCGGCCGAAATTGTCGGCAGCGGGCCCGGGGCCGGAAGCCTGTTCGGACATTTTAGCATCCAGACGTGCTTTCCGCCGGACATAAAAAAGTACGGGCTGGATGAGCTGCGCTTCGGCGACCTGGTCTTCCTGGAAGATATCCAGTGCGACTACGGTAAGGGATATTACAAAGGCGCCGGAACGGTTGGGATGGTGGTCAGCGGCCCGAGCGAAATATCAGGGCTGGGAATCGGGGTGACACCGGTGCTGTCTTCGAGGGCCGGTAAGCTGACTTATCGTCTCGAGGCGGAAGCCAACCTGGCCAGGTATCTGGGGCTGCCGTTTTCGGGCTTAAAAGCTAAAAAGGTGTCAGTTAAAACAGATGATACGAAGCCACAGGCTCAGGCGCAGCCGCAGAAAAGAGCTAACTACCAGGGGCCTATACGGACCAACAAAGATGAGCTGCTGACCATAGCCGTTGAAGGCGTCATCCAGCCGGCGAGCGCGCTGGATTATTCGCCCGGCTTTGACGGAAAATCCAAGCTCGGTATCGGCATGGCTTCCATAAATTACAGCGTAAGCTACGGCGACACCACGTATGGCTGGGCTGAGGGCGACCACGTCGAACCGGACGTGACCATCCAGGGACGCGACCGGCAGAGCCCGATGGAAACCGCCCTGGCCCTGCTGGCCTGCATCGGCAACGAGGCGGTGGTGGTGTCGGGTGAGGCACGCGGAAGCAAAGGGGTTTACATCGGACGTCATGCCGGGTCTGATGACAAAGTCTGGTTTCCGGCAGAGGTAAAGGAAAAGCTGGCCATCAACGACCGGGTGCTGGTGAAAGCGCGCGGCGTCGGGTTGAAAATCCTCGGGTTTGAAGACGTGCGGGTGAACAAGATTTCGCCCGAAGCCCTGGAGAAAATCGGCATCGTGGTCGAAGGCAACCAGCTGGTGGTACCGGTGGTGGCTGAGGTGCCGGGCTATTTAATGGGTTCGGGTATCGGCGGCCAGGGCATCGAAGCCATTGATTATGACATTCAGACGACCTGTCCGGAGGCTGTGGAAAAATTTAACCTCAAGAAGCTGAGGCTTGGCGATATCGTGGCCATCAGGGACCACTACGATTATTATGGGCGCGGACGTTACGAAGGGGCGGTTACCATAGGCGTGGTCATTCACGGGTTCAGCGACTACTCGGGCCATGGGCCTGGAGTCAACCCGATACTGAGTGCCATGCCGGGACGCATCAAGGTCAAGCTCGACCCGAAAGCCAACATGGCTCACATCCTCGGCCTCAGATGACCCATGGGGACACCTGTCAGGTGTCCCCGGTTTTCTTATTACCAGCAATAGCGGTTATGCGCCTGACCTAAATCTCTACCAAGCGGTTAAAGGAATGTCGGCAGCAGCGCGAATTGTGAAGCCTAAAGGAATTATCATCATGGCCGCTGAATGCTGGGACGGTATTCCCAACCACGGCGAGTTCAAGCGCTTGCTGTGGGAAGCCAGTTCTCCAGAATAAATCCTGGCCCGGGTGATGGCTCCTGGGTTCCGTTGCCACGACCAGCGGGAAGCTCAAAGCCTGGCCCAGATTTGCCTTAAAGCCAGAGTTCACCTTTTCACCGCTGGATTAAGCGAAGAAGAAATCCGGCGGTCGCATCTTAACCCTTGCCGTTCTATTGAAGAAACCGTCGCCCAGCTGCTCCGCTCTAACCCGGAGGCCACCGTGGCCATCCTGCCCGACGGCCCCTAGACCGTTCCAACTGTGGTAAATAGGGACACAATACTCGTTTCCTAATTTTTTCCCTTCGCTTTTTTTATTTTTTACTTTTGGGGTTTTTACTTTTGGGGTCGGACCATCACAATATGTTGATTTTGCGTAAGTTAACGTATTCTTTCCGCCTAAAAAACGGGCTTAAAGGCAATTTTGAGGGGGACAAAATATAATTTAAGCCTAAAAGTAAACCTAAAAGCGAACGAGACTTTAGGTTGATCTCCGCCTAATTCCTTGAATAAATAAATTTTCTAATTTCATCGTTGAACCACCATTTATCCTCTCCAAAGTCGCTTCTAAGACTCTATTTTGATAGCTCAAATAAGCTTAAATTAATGGTATTCAATAAGATATCATAGTGCGACCCCAATTCCACCATCCTAATTGCATCACAATACCAATTTCACCCCAATTCCCTCCTCTTCCTGACCTCCTTTTTCTTCTGAAAAATTGGGAACATAGTTTGAAAAGCGACGCATAGAATATCATTATGCTAATTTTTTGCACTCTTTTCACAGATTCTTGTTGGAAAATCGGTGAATGAGTATGGTGTCCCCCTTTCCCATTTTCACTTAATCCATTTCCTTCTTACATTGCGCAGGCTCAAGAGAAAAAGAAAGACGCAGAAAGCACTTAGCATAGAAAAATCAAGGCTGTAGGCCAAAAAATTTCCTCCATTGACTGCACCATGCAAGATGTCAGCTCCATAGGTTAGCGGAAAGAAATAAGAAAGCGGCCGGAGAAAAAGAGGAAGCTTGCTCACCGGAAAAAACAACCCACACAGAAAGACCATCGGAAAACGGAAGAAATTAGAAAAGGTCTGGGCTTCAAAAACCTCGCTCACGGCCACAGCAATGAACAGGCCCAGAAAAGTAGAAGCCATGGCGATAAGCACCACAGCCGCCAGAAAATGCCCCCAGTTGACCGCACTCAGATTAACGATGAAGGCAGCCATGGCCACCGGGATAAAAGCGTTTACTACTCCAAAAAGAATTGCCCCCGAAGTTTTGGCCAGCATCAACACCTCAAGAGGAATCGGTGCCAGGAGCAGCCTCTCAAAAGAGCGGCTCTTTTTCTCAAAAGTGATGGTCACCGCCAGCAGTGAGGTCGTGCCGAAAAGAATTGACAGGGCCACCACCCCGGGCAGAAGGCTCATCACCCCCGAAAGCCCACTTCCTGAGCGGATGAAAAACATCCCGGTCCAAGCCAGAGGAAAAATGATTCCCCAGCTGATGTTGGGTGGCTTGAGGTAGTAGGTGCGCATATCCTTAGCCAGGATGTTCCAGAAAGCAACCCAGATAGTGGAGCGAGTTGGTCGCTGCCAGGCTTGAGCATTGCCATTTACTTTCATCTGTATATTCTCTCGCCGCTTTTTACCTGATTCTATTATTTTTCCTTCAACGATTGCTAACTTGCTTTTTAATTTATCCATATTTCTATTGGTCCCCTCTTCAAACAGTCGTCCCCTTCATCATCAATCTCCTCCAGACTCCTTTTTCTTTTCTTTTTCTTTTTTCATCAACTCAACCTCAATGCCTGTCACCTCCACAAAGACCTCTTCCAGCGAAGGATGAATTCGTCTGGCTTCAACAATTTCACAGCCTCGTTCTTCAAAAAAGCGCACCAGCGGCCCAACGACTATTGTTTGATTCGATTTAACGCGAAGCTGGCTTGAATTGACAAACTCAAATCCGAGCTCGGGAAACGCCGCCGCCAGGTTAACCTTGAGCTCATCAGTCGCAGGTAACTCAGCCGAAAAGCTTATTAGTAACAAGTGCTGTCCTTTTAGCGGCTGGAGCAAATTTTCCAAGCTATCAATTTTGATTATTCGCCCCGAAACGATAAAGGCAATTCTCTGGCACAGCCGCTCGGCTTCTTCTATGTAGTGAGTCGTCAGGAAGATGGTAGTACCAGCGCGATTGAGCCCGCCTATCAACTGGCGAATCTGTCGGGCACTGGCCACATCTATGCCAGTCGTCGGCTCATCCAGAAATAAAATCTTCGGCTGATGGATGAGGCCAGCGGCAATGGTCAGTTTGCGTTTCATTCCTTTGGAGTAATCAGCAAATTTTCGGTTGCTGGCTTCTTCCAGCCCAAAAAATTTTAAAAGCTCAGTTGCCCGGCGTTCTCGTTCCTCTTTTTTAAGACCGTAGAGGGCAGCGCAAAAGCAAAGGTTATCAAAGCCGCTGAGTTCGGGATATAGATTGCTTTCGTCTGGCACCACGCCAATCAGGTATCTGGCCGCCGCCAAATTTTTCCTGAGGTCCAGGCCAGCCAGGAAAATTTCGCCAGAATCAGGGCGGGCCAGGCCGGTTAAGAGATTAATGGTTGTGGTTTTACCGGCTCCGTTTGGACCCAGGAAGCCAAAAAGCTCGCCTTCCCTGACGCTGAAAGAGAGGTCGTCAACGGCCCGTACCTGACCGAAACTCTTACGCAGGTTCCGGGCAACAATGATGTCAGCAGGAGCAGAATCAGAGCCTCTCAGGGCCTCAGCCCCAGCTCGTGGGCTGGTGACAGAGGCAAAGCTAAAATTCGTCCTCAAGCCTTTGATTTCAGATTCTTTATCAACAGATTCTTTATCTATTGGCATTTATTCACCTGACCTATTTCAAAAAAATTGAAATGAAGCTTCATCCGAACCCTGAACAGCCTCCGGCTTCACCTGAATTCCCAGGAGACGACTCTTCTCCACCGCCTTCATGGAATATACCCCAGGCCCGCTCACCAGAAGCTGCTTTTCGCCGAGTTCTGTATTTTCGCCGTCTACGGTGACCTTGACCATCCCTTTAAGGCAGAAAAAAATCACCTGTGAGCTCATCTGGCATTCTGGAATAATTTCGCCGGCCTCCAGGCTGATGATTCTTATCTTGAATTCCGGCTTTTCATACAAAACATTTTTCTGTCGCTCGGCATAACTAAAGGTTTCAATTTGCCTCAGGTCAAACTTTTTCATTTTTTTTCTCCTCATTATTTTTTCTTTTCAATTTGAATGAGCTTTTGCACCAGCGCTCCCATCTCATTTAAAGCTTTAGGATCCAGACGGTAGTGGACAAAATAACCGCGCTTTTCTGATTGAATCAGGCCGGCTTCACGCATCACCCGCAAATGCTGGGAAATAGCGGCCGGTGTCAGCTTCAGGGCTTCGGCCAGGGCATTGACACAGAGCATCCTCCCTTTCAGCAAATTAAAGATTCGGAGCCGAGCCGGCGCCGACAGGGCTTTAAAATAGGCGGCTAACTTTTCTTCTTGCTTCATCCAAATGGCATCCTTTTAAGTATTTAATTAAAGACTAAATTAAATATTAGCACTTGACAAAAAGTAAATCAAACAGAATATGGCTCTTCAGCCAAAAGTGTGGTAGAGAAGGAGGGGGATTATGGTAGCCGGG
>JBNARJ010000019.1:0-13617 GCA_049719515.1 Candidatus Saccharicenans sp. | reverse complement strand
GTCAGCTAACTAAGGCTTAAAATGGAGAAATTACGATGGCCAAATTGCGAACAAATCTTGACATGGCCCCAGATAATTATTTATTACTGAAAACGCGACCGGAAAAAACAATTCAAATTTGTTAATTACGAAAGATTTAAGTTTGGTAACCTTATCAGGTCTATTGAGCTTCTGATAATTGCTATATATATATTTTTGATTTTTGCACGATATTACGGCAAAAGCAATCAACAAAATAATGATTAGAACCAACAGGGCAAGGATTTTATTAGGTCGGAAGAGATAATTATCCTTAGCCTTGTTTTTGTCAGAAAGGATTCCATAATTATAATACAAACAATTTTTACTAGCAGCCATTATCCCCCCTTACTAAAATTTCTATCCATATCAGTTTCCTTCTCATCAACCTAGTCCGACTATATGTTAAAAAAAAAAAAAACATCTTGTCAATATTATTTTGGCTGAAGAGCCTACATAGAGTTGACACATAGGGTATTCATCGGGTCGAACCATGCTATCTGATTGATAGAAGAAAAATTGGGGACAGAAGAGAAAAATTGGGGACACAATATTGTGTCCCCATTTTTTCATCAACAGTTAGAACGAATTTTAATACCCCCAAAACAGCCAGTAAAACTGATTTTTGGATTAAATTTTTGGTTAAGATATAGAAAATAAACGAAATGCCATGGTCCGACCCAACCTGTATATCCACCAGTACCACGCCTGAACCAGGCTACCTCCACGCGCCCGGCGCGCCCTATCCGTACCCGGCCCACGCGCAACCCGGCATTTTTAAAACCTGGATTTTATTAATAAATTTTTTTAAAAAGAATATTCAACTCCTCCATAAAATGTTCTGGGCTTGCTTGGGCCATACACATAGCCAGAATCTCTATCTGCTCCGATATCTAAATCTTTCTGGTAACTGTTGTTAAGGTTGAAGATACCCAAAAATAAATTGAAAAATCTTCCATTTGACATTACCAGCTTTTTCTGAAATTTAAGATTAATTACAGCAAACGAATGGGAAGTTTCCAACCGGTCAGTCGCTATATAACCAGCGTAATGAGGCACTTTCATTGGTCCAGTATAATCAAGAGAGAGGTCAACATCTGCCAATCTGTTATTTCTATAGCTCAGCGTCGCATAACCGTAGGAGCGGGGCGTACGGAAAAAATCCCGGCAATTAAACTCTGGTTCCGGCTGGTCAAGTAAACTTCTTTGCCATGTCCAGCCCGAGCTGATTCTCACCTTGTCGATTAGAATGAGCCCTCCTTCGACTGAAAGGCCATAAACCTTTGAACCGGAGCCATTTATTCTTTCCATTACCCGAGCATTTTCTAAACGCTGAATTTCTTGGAGGATAAAGGTGTGAGCCAGCCGAGTATAAAACCCCTCGAGGCTGAACTGGAATTTATTCTGGCCAATTTGCTGGCCATAGTCGAAGCCCGAAGTCAGGCTGTAAGAGCTTTCCTCCTTTAAATTTGGGGAATTGACAATAAGCATTCCCTCGCCGCCCACCTGGGTAATGTGCAGGTCTTCATCAAAAACCTGCGGCGCCCGAAAGCCGGTGGAGAAGGTAGTTCTCCAAGTCAGCTGCTTGGTCAAGTTAGCCAGAAAACTGAAGCGAGGAGTGACAATTAAATGATCAATGGCCGAATGTTTATTGACTCTCACCCCGCTCAGCAAGCTAAAGGTTTGGTTAATTTTAAAATCATCCTGGAGGTAAATTCCGGATTCGTTATAGGTTTGATTTATAACTCGGCCATAGCCTAAGGCCTGGTCATTTATCTGGTCGCGTTTCGTCTGAAAGCCCAGGGAGAAAAGATGACTTTCTGTCTGCCAATTGAGCTGCCCACTGCCGACAAACAGCGGGTTCTTGGTCGAGCCATAGGCATTAGGATCTTGATGACTGCCATAGTAAGTATTGCGCTTGGCATCGAGATAAGAAAAAGATAAGGTGTAAAAGAGATTAGAACTCAGGCTGTGATTCCACTCACCCATAAGACCTATCTGATCTGACTTAATCCATTCACAGAGGTCAGCTTGATGGGGCATCAGGTTAAAATCATTACCACCCCTTCTATCCTCATATATTCTAAACACTTCTACCTTAGCTTTAGCTTTCAACTCGGTAAAGTTTTGGTAAAAATCGAGACCAAAAGAAGTATTGTTGATCGAGCCCAATTCCGAAAATCCATCGCCGTTCAGATCAACTGGTTCTCTTTTCTGATAATTAGTGAAGAGGTAAATCTTGGTATTCTGGTCGCTGGAAACGTGGCTGGTATCGAAGTTTAAGTTCAGGTAGGACTTCCCTGAAATCAATTCTTCCATGAGCTTTAAATTAGTCTTGGTTTCTTGTGGTTCGCGGGTAACGATGTTGATTACCCCAGCCACAGCATTGCCTCCGTAAAGGACCGAACCTCCCCCCTTAACCACTTCTAATTGTTCAATCATCCCAGTTGGAATTTGTTCCAGTTCATAAACGCCAGTCATAGCACTGACGAGTGGATTACCGTCAATCAGAATCTGGGTGTATTTGCCTTCCATCCCATTTATTCTGACCTGAGTGAAATTGCAGTTCTGGCAATTATTTTCTATTCTCACCCCTGGAGTAAAGCTCAAAGATTCAGCCAAGTTAACTGCGGCTTTCTGTTTGATTTCGGTCTGGGTAATTACTTCGGTTTTGACTGGAACTTCAGCATAAAGCTTCGGTGTTTTGGTAGCTGTAACTACTATCTGTTCCTCAATTTTCTTGACCAGTTTGACATCAAAATTATTCAGGTTCTGCTTAAGTTCAAACGGATCGGAGCTATATTCGATATAGCCCTCAGCATATACCTCGATATGGTATTTCCCAGCCGGGATGTGGTTAAAAGTATAATTTCCATTTTCATCTGTTTCTACCGAAAGGCTTAGCTCAGGCAGCACAACCGCTGCCTTTTTAATTGTTCCGCCATTTAGGTCGAGGACTTTTCCTTTTATATTAAAAAGACCACTGGCTTTCTCCTGTCCAAGGCGATAACGATTTTGTTGTTGAGCCTGCTGACCAGAGGCTTTAGCATTAAGCCCTGAAAATAACAGAAGTCCAACAATCATAATCAAGCTTATTATTTTCTGCTTCATAGTAACCTCCATTTTTTGACTCGTAAGGATAACTTTTAAAAATCTGGTAGATTATCCAGAAGTTGGACAGAATAGACCCAAAAGGTCTGTTCTGATTAGAAGCGGCCAAACTTGGTACCGCTTAAACTGGTTTGGAGGTTACGACAGGGGGGTCGCGAGAATTGGTGGGTAAATTTAAATTTATAATCGGTAAATGCTGATTTTCTGTTTTTATAAAACCAGTAAATTCGGGAATAGGTGGCTGAAAAACATTTATTAACTCAATGCCCTGAGTTGAATGCTGCAGATTGCAGACCGGACACTTCTGGTCCTCATAAGGCGTTCTTTCAGTGTGGAAAAAGTTAGCCGTGGATATAACCAGGAAGAAAACAACAGGGAAAATTAAATTGAATATTTTCCGTTTTCGGCTTAGCATCGAACTAATTTTTAATAGAAATGGTTATCATTGTCAATAGCGGCTATTTAAATCTTAACTTTCTCAAGAAAAATTTTTTCCCTTGATATTCTATTTCTACTAACTGATTAGATCTAACTAAGGCTTCAACCACCTCCCAGGTAGCACTTGCTTTTTTAACCAGCTCTTCAACTGCATCCTGCCTCATCGGATGAACTGAAGTTATGCTCAGTAGGTCTTCAGCCAGATTTCCAGTGGTGGCAAAAGCATTGCCTTCATAACCTGTCAGCAACTCTACGGGCAAAGATTTTTGGCTGAAAATTTGATAGGCCCTGTTAATTTCCCGCTCTCCTGGTATCTCTACCCAGCTTTCGGCTGGCGGCCTTATCGGGACAGAAATGTAGCTCATCTGTGGCTTTAATTTCTGGATAAAACCCGTAATTTTATCTATTTCTTCCGCCCCATCATTCAGGCCTTTAACCAGCATGGTTTCAGTAACCAGTTCACCTTCAAACTCGTGAGCAAACTCCAGGAGACCTTCCTCAATTGCCTCTAATTTTAAATGGCCAAACGGGCGGTTCACTTTTTTCCAGATTTCGAGTGATAAGCTGTCTATTTTAACTGACACCCAGTCGGCCAGTTTCAGCTCCTGCCTGACCTGTTTATCCCAGATCAAGGAAGAATTGGTAATAACGGCAATTTTAATCCGGAGCGGACGGAGCAACTCAATCGTCTGTCCCAACCTGACATCAATGGTCGGCTCTCCATCGGGCACAAAGGTCAGGTAATCTATCTTTTCTCCCTGGCTCTTAAGTTCGGCCACTTTTTCTTCAGCTTCTTTGACAATTCTTGCCGGTTCATAGAAAGGTTGCCTGACGGCCGACATTTTTAAAGTATTGCCCAGCTGGCAATAGACGCAAGAATAGCTGCAGATTTTTGGCGGAATATTATTTATCCCCAAGCTCTTGCCTAAACGTCTCGACGGTACCGGCCCAAAAATTATTTTTTCCATGCTGGCATGTTTCCTTTTTGTATTTTGATTAAACCAGGATTCAACTTGAATCGACTCGTTTCATTTTCTTTAATCTGATGTTCTCTTGATTTCATTAGATTCTATATTTTCTCTACTCCTTACTCAAAAGATGGCTGGGCGCGCGTCCATAACCGCGGCTTCCATGCCTGGGTGAATTTTTTGGATAAAAGTGCCAGAAAATAAAAAGGACAAAAATCGAAGCTATGGTCGTCAGAACAAGTGCGGTCACCCAGCGCCGGTTGAAAATATGGCGAGCCTGACATTTAATCCAGCTCCAGTTAAAAGCAAGGTGGATGACAATTAAAACCACGAAAGCGGTTGCCAGATAAAAATGGATATTTCCCCATTCATGCCGGTGCAATCCAAGAAAATACTTAGCCCCCTCGTTAGCTTCCCGACCTTTCGGGATGACCAGGCCCATGAGGATTCCAATAATGACCATTCCCACCAGGCTGATAAAAAGGAGGGAATCAACCAGGTACCTCCAGCGGTTTCTGTTCATAGGTTCACCTCTAAAAATTGTTGGCCGTTAATTATATTTTTTCCTTATTTGCTTTCAAGGATTTCCTGTATTTTTTGCCACATTTTTTTTATTTCGGCTGAGATTGCTGGCTCTCTTGCCTCATTTAATGGTTCCCCCCTGGCTACGGCCTTCACTACATCTTCGGAGAACGGAATTCTGGCGACCACCGGTATGGAATTACGGAGACACCAATTCTCAGCTTCGGCGGCCTTGTGGATATTGAGGTCGAATTTATTTAAGACGCAAGCAACCTTAATGCCAAAATGCTTGGCTACCTGGATAACTCTTTCCATATCATGAATTCCGGACACCGTTGGCTCGGTTACGATTAAAGCCAGGTCCACGCCAGAAAGTGAAGCGATGACCGGGCAACCAATTCCAGGCGGCCCGTCTATTATCACATATGGGAGATTATTTTTTTCGGCAATTTCCTTGGCCTTTTTTCGCACCTCCGAAACTAATTTGCCAGAGTTTTCCTCGCCTACGCCCAGTCGGGCATGAACAAATGGGCCATAGACAGTTGACGAGACAAACCAGCGTCCGGAGATGTTATCCTTCATGGAGATAGCTCCAACTGGGCAAACGTGGGAACAAACGGCACAGCCCTCGCAAGAGATCTCATCTATCCGGATTGTACCTTCCTCTGGTCTTTCTATGGCATCAAAGCGGCAAACATCGAGGCAGATTCCGCATCCGGTGCAGAGCTCGGGATTTACTCCTGCCTTTTTGCTTCCAGTATATATCCCTTCTTCCAATATTTTTGGATTGAGAAGCAAATGGAGATTGGCGGCATCAACATCGCAATCAGCCATAACTTTTTCTTTTATCACGGCCGCCAAAGCTCCACTCACTACTGTCTTACCCGTTCCACCTTTACCGCTGATAACCACGATTTGCTTCATTTAATCAGCTCCTGCACCTTTTCAAAAAGTTCTACGAACTTTTCTCGATAGGCTGGTTTAGCTTCCCAGATAGGAAGACCCTCGGAGTAAGCTACAGCAATATCCCGGTCAAAAGGCAAAGTCATCAATATGGGAAGACCTTCCTGGCGGCAATATTCTTCCACCCCGTGGTCGCCAATTCCTGCTCGATTTATAACTACTCCCATGGGAATTTTCAAAATTCGTATTGTCTCGACGGAAAGCCGGAGGTCATTCAAGCCAAAAGGCGTTGGTTCTGTGACCAGAAGGCAAAAATCGCTCCTCTTAACTGATTCAACCATCGGGCAGGAAGTTCCCGGCGGAGAATCAATTATTACCAGTTTGCTCTTATCTATATTTTTTTTAATTTCTCTTATCAACGGAGGAGATACAGCCTGCCCGATATCCATTCTGCCCTGGATAAAGCTAAAACCTCGACTGAGGCCAATTTCCATCACGCCAAGGCGCTGCCTAACTTCCGTTATGGCTTTTTCCGGGCAGAGAAGGCTGCAGCCTCCGCAGCCATGGCAGAGTTCAGGAAAAACCAAAATTGCCTTTTTGGCTACGGCGATAGCTTTGTAGGCGCAGATTTCAGCGCAGCGACCGCAATAGGTGCATTTTTCCTCATTTATTTCCGGCACCAGGGTATAAATTTCTTGGCTCTTTGAAATCTGGGGTTTTAAGAAAAAATGGGCGTTCGGCTCTTCAATGTCGCAATCAACGAATTGGACCTCGTGGGTCTGGCTGAGGGCTAAGGCCAGATTAACCGCCACCGTGGTTTTCCCTGTTCCACCTTTTCCACTGGCGATTGATAAAATCATCTTATAATTATCTCCTTACCAACTCCCACCTGGATAAAATCTTCACCATATTTTTCGGAAAAAAGTTTTCGGGCTAAATCCCCAGAGCAGTGAGTCGGTCCAACTTTCTTTACTCCCAGGGCCTCAAAGTGGGCAATTATGGATTCAATTTCCTTAGGCGAAGCACCACCGAGATGAAACCCGCCGAAAACCAAATAAAAATTTTTTGGGAATAATTCTTTAACCCGGCTCAAAATCTTAACTATCCCGGGATGAGCGCATCCAGTTATAACCACAAGTCCTCGAGGCGTATCCAGAACCAGGCTCTGTTCATTGACCGGACCTTCTATAACCCCGGAAGTAAAGGCACCGCGGCAAATCTGTCGGGAAGTAGTTACCTCCACCACCCTGGCTCCTTTTTTTCTTATTCCTTCCTTAAAATTTTCGGGGAAGTAGGCTGGGACCCAAACCTCAATTGCCGGATTGCGGGAAAGTAGTTCCTCCAAGCCTCCAGTATGGTCAGAGTGAAAATGGGAAAGAACCACCACCTGAATTTTTTTAGGGGAGATTCCGGCCTTCTCGAGATTGTCGAGCAAGATTTTCCCATTGCCCCCGGTATCAAAGAGAATGGTCTTTTCCAGTCCTTCAAGGTAGCAGGAAAAGCCCCAGTCGGTTTTAAAGCGGTCATCGTACCGGTTGTTATCAAAAACAACCAGAGCCCTTAAAAATGAGTTCTCTTCTATATTTTCCATTTTCCCCTCACCGCTATAAAGACTCGCGGCTAAGATCAGTCCCAGAAAAAAAGCCGATATGAATTTAACCATTCTTTTTTTAATCTGCCTTTTAATTACAGCCTTAGGCTTAAAAAAATCAACACTTTTAAATTTTTATAAACTTATTCCTGCTGTTTGATAAATTAAATTAAATTTAAACTGAAAGCCTCCAACCTCGCCGAAACTATAATCTGCTTTCATAGTTTATTTCTTGCTGGCCGAGAAATCGAGAATTACTGCAGCCAGCGGGGCAACTTGAACATCTACAGTCTTATTTATTCTTTTTCTTTAGCTCGTCAAGCCTCTTTCTGATTTTATTTAATTGGTCTTCGAAATATTCCGCCTGAGCTTCCAGCATCTCAATTTCCTGCTCTTCGCTCATAAAACCCGGATAGGGTGGGTAGGGATAGGGATAAGTCTGAGACAGCCAGTAGCTAAAATGTGGCCAGAAATACCAGCCAGCCGGTCCCATTCCAAAAGGCATTTTTAACCTCCTTAATTTTTTTTATTTGCCAGGAATTCGCCTATTCTTCAGGCTCGGACTTGGTTCCAGGCTGGGGTGACTTTGAGGTGGGCGAATAAGGCGAATAGGGATATGGAGGATAGTTCATCCAGAAAGGTGCTGACCACGGGTAAAAAGGTGTGCCGGGAAAATATCCGGCCCAGCGCCAGCCTCGACCACGCCCAAAGCCAGCACCGCGACCATAACCCCGACCAAAACCAAAGCCAAGCCCCCGACCCCAGCCATAGCCCAATCCCAGACGCGGGTAAACGGGATTCATATAGCCAGGGTAAGGATAACCTGAGCAATACCCGAGTCCCCGGCCAGTCCGCGGACCGAGTCCTAAAGGTCCAGTTCTATCTCCCAATGGCATTTTAAACCTCCTTCGGTCTTTTCATTTTGCTTAAATTCCTAAAGTTTGCTTCCGGCATTGGCCAGAAGCCTACAAGCTTTTTAAATGATAATGAAAATCATTTTCAATAATAATATATAAGCCATTGGGTTATTTGTCAAGGGGAAATTGGCTTGTTGCCTTTTTATTCCAGCAAGCAGTTAGCTGAATAGCTTAGAATCGCAAAAATAGTAATTAAAAACGAGTAAAAATGAAAAAAATATCGTTAGAATTATTCTACCTCAAACCAAAAGATCGTACTTATTTTCTCGTACAAACGAATATTACAACCGAATATCTAACCAGTTATTTGCTCGCTTCCAGTTATTTGGTAAGGCTCTGATTCTCTTCTTGAACTTTTCAGCTTTTGTCTCGGGCTTATTCCCTGGTAAGTTGGACTCCGCATTTCGGGCAGGTCATCTGGGTGCAGGGAACTCCAGCTTGATGTTCTACTTTTGTTCCGCAAACCGGACACACACAATAGCCTCCTGCACCAAGAGCAGTGCCACCCATTCGGCCAAGTCCTCGGCCAATGCCACTTCCTCGGCTTGCTCCTCGCCCCTGGCCCCGACCTAAACCCTGACCAGGGCCACGGCCACCGCGGCCTCCCCGTCCAAAACCTCCTAAATTTCCAACCATTTTAAACTCCTTCTTAGTTTTGCGGTTTTATTTTAAACTCTGAAGTTATTTTCTTCTGTTTTATTCCATTCGAGCCTTTGATTTATAATGCTCTATTTTAAAAGCTAAATTTTTAAGCTCTTAACTAATTATAAGCTTCCATGATTTTCTTATCTTCGTTCATCAAATCTCCAGCCAGCTCTTCCATTTTCATTTCTTTCCAGAAGGGCAGCTTTTCGTGGACCTTCAAGTATTTAAGGGGAATCGGATGGGTGCCCACCACTACCGGAATACCATAACGGGTTTCTATGAATTCTTTGAACTGACGGATATAAGGGCAGGGAGGATAACCGACCACCAGGCCCGTAGCTAAGTGAATCACCTGGGCGCCATTTTTAATCATTTCTTCGGGTACATATTCTATGTTGCCGCCCGGGCAGCCACCACAGTAAGAATAACCAACCACTTCCAGTGGCTCATCTTTGGGATAACGGGCAAAGCCACCGACCCTTTCCCTGACTGAGCGAAAGCATTTCCCGCCACCACAAGATTGATAACGCCCACAAATGATGATTCCGATTTTCATTAGTAAACCTCCTTTATAATTCCTAAATAATTCCTGAGTTCGTTCTTAACTTATTGCCAAATGCATTTTCCCCATGCCGTCTAATTTCAGTAATGGATAAGGGCGGAGCTTGATGAACAGAAGCCTTCTCTGACCAGCTCATTAATAAGTTCCTTTTTCAAAATATGTTCCCGAACCTTAGCCCAAACTCGAAGCCAGAACTCCGGCGGACGTAACTCATGGTGACCTAATTCAACTGCTTTTTAAGCTATTTATAATTTCTCTTATTTTTCTTTTTTCTTGGCCCAGCTCGATGATTTGGATGCCGGCAGCTTCGAGCACCCGGCGAGCGTTAGGACCAACCTGGCCCGTGAATAGAACAGTCACACCTTTTTCCGCCATAAGCTGGCCTGATTGAATCCCAGCTCCGTGTGCCAAGTTAACGGCTTCGTTATTATAAGCTTCAAATTTCAGGGTTTTCGGGTCAATGAAGATAAAGTATGGAGCCCGGCCAAAAGCTTCTTCCAGTTCAGAATCAAGGTCAGGTCCTTTGGAAGTGAAACAGATTAATCCACCGGCGCTGAGTTTATCCGCCGAAAGATGGAATGTACTCGAAGCTGGAGAAGTCTCGGGTTCTTCGGAGTGAGGGTGATGTTCTTGATGGTGGCTCTGAGCATCATGCTCATGCTCGCACAATTCTTCCCCTGGCTGCAATTCATGACGCCGGAACTGGCCGATGACCTCGTCAACCGGACCCTGAACTCCGCTTATGACCTCGATTTTGAATTGATTAAAAAAATCTTTGGCTCTCTGACCGATACCGCCGGTGATTAGGAGATTGACGCCTTTTTCAGCTAAAAAGCGCGGCAAAAATCCAGGTGAATGACCGGGATTGGAGATTTCCTCCTGTTTAACAACTTTATCGCCTTCAATCTCCACGATGGTGTAAGAGGAACAGCGACCAAAGTGGGCAGAAACATAACCATTATCAGTGGAAATAGCAATTCTCATTTTTTCTCCTTTTATATCTTTTATTTACCTCTTTTATCTTATTATTTTTTCCCTTATTTTTTTATTTCCTTTTTATCTTATTTTTCTTTTTATTTTTTAAAGGCTCGCTAACAGTTTTTAAAATTAAATTGAGGAAAAGCAGCTGTTCTCAAAAACTTTCTCCAAGACTTTTGTGCTCCTAACTTTTTTGAGTTTCCTTCCGACACTTTTCGCATAGGCCGAGAAATTCTATGTTGTGGTCCAGGATCAAAAAATTATGCTTTTGAGATAGGACCTGCTCTGTTTTTTTCACCAGCTCAAGTTCTTCTTCGGCAAAATCCTGGTAATCAATGATTTTTCCACAGCGGATACAAATAAGATGATGGTGGTGCTCCTGGCTTCCTTCGCTTCTTAGCTGATAGCGGCTCTGGCCATCGGGGGAGGTTACTTTTTGGACCACGCCAAGGCGATGGAAGAGTTCCAACGTCCGGTAGACAGTCGTTAAGCCGATTCCAGGATGAGTCGAATAAAGGGTATCATAAATTTCTTTGGCGCTCAGATGCTTTTTAGTCCGAGCCAGGATATCCAGAATAACATCCCGTGGCTGGGTCCAGCGGCTGACGTTATCTCTCAACCTGCGCCTGACTTGATGCTGATGTCTTTGAGGCAACTCTCACCTCGCTTAGAAAAAATAATCAGAAAATAACCAGAGAAAATGAAAATCATTTTCATTAGTAATATATTCGCCTCAGGGATCTGTGTCAAGAAAAAACGGGCAATAAGGATTTGCAAAATAAGATTAGGCGCCCCACTCCAGGCCAAGCGATTCGACGCGCCTGAGCAGCTCTTCAACTTTGATTGGCGTTCTTTCAGCCAGCATTTTTTTTCTTTACATGGGCTTTACATGGGTTTTACATGGTGGTTTTACATGGGGTGTTTTTACATGGGGTACATGGCTGGGTACATGGGGTGGTTAAGTTAAGTCATAATACATGGGGAATACATGGGGTCGGACCACGCTATATATTTAAAAAATCATAATTTAAGTATATTTTTACTGGCTAAATAGGGGCTTAAAGCTTATTTTGGGTGGGGCAAAAGTTTATTTTAGAATGAAGATCTAATTTTAGAGTGGGAAACGAACCACAACTTCATCAGCGGTTAGAACAAATTTTAATACCCTCAAAACAGCCAATAAGGCTGATTTTTGGGGCTAAATTTTGGGCTAAATCATAGATAATAAAGCAAATGTCATGGTCCGACCCCGTACCCCCCGCCCCGTCCCCATGCGTACCCCGCCGACCCGTACCCTGCCTGACCGACCCCGTACCCTGACCCGTCAACAGGCCCGTAATACCGTACCCATACAAAGAAAAAAGGGGGCACCTGATAATGTCCCCATTTTTTCTCTCTTTCTCCCATGTTGTTTTTTTGCCGGGTGCTGGCATATGGGAAAAATCATAGAGCGACTTGAGCATCCCCTCTTGCATATGGGAAAAATTTTGGGGCACCTTGCACCTTGAAGTGCCCCCCATTCAAAGCCTCTTCAAAGGCTGTACACTCCGGGTTTTTTGGCAAAAAGCCTGGTTTCAGCTACATCCCGAAGTCCACAGACGAACCTGGTCAATCTTTCCAGGCCGAAGCCAAACCCAGCAGAAGGGTAAAGTCCTTTTGCCTCCAGATCAAGATAAAGCCTATAAGCTTCTAAATCTATCCCTTTCCTAATCATTCTTTCTTTGATTCTCTCAAACTGATACTCGCGCTCACCGCCGGAAAGAGCTTCCCCAAAGCCTTCAGGATAAATCAGATCCATATCAACCAGCACCCCCGGTCTTTTCGGATCTTCTCGGTCATAGAACTCTCTGACTTCTGCTGGAAAATCCATTAACCAGACAGGCTCCTTTAGATCGGCCGAAAGTTTGAGATCAAAATCTTTTCCATATTTGAGAACTGCTTGCCGATAGGTTATCCGATTAAAAGGCGGTTGAAAAGGTGGTAATTTTCTGTTTAGCAATTTCAACTCCGATTTGGCCTCAATCCCAATTTTTTCAATGATGAACGAAAAAAGTTTTTCACCAAAATCAATTACTTGTTCCCGGGTGGCTTTTCTCAATTCTAGGTCAACCTGAACAAATTCTATCAGATGAAGGCCACTATTTTTTCTCTCTTCTGATTCTATCCTGACATTCGGAGAAAAACAGAATATTCTATCAAAGAGCTTGAGGGCCAGCTGCTTGTGAAAGATCATACTCTTGGTGATTTGATACTTGAATCCGTAACACTCCACTTCGCCTCTCACCCGATAATCTGTCAGGGGATCCGTGAACGGAGAAATAATCACCGGCAATAATTCTTTAAGGCCTTTCTGCAGCAGAAACTTCCGTATCAAAGAAATAAGCTTGGTCTGAACCGAAATAGCCAGCTTTAATCTGGGTGACTTCAGCTCAACCAGAAAAGTATCTAAATCAATCATTTTTTCCTCCTCAAGAAAAGTAGCAGCAGATTATAGATTAGTAGGGTTTAAATAAAATGGTGGAAGTATCAGTCAGGTAGTCTCGTCCCCTCAGAAGGGGACGTTATTATTGGAATTGCTGACTGAGATAAGATGAGAAGCGTTGAAGAAGAGTCTTGACAATAATAAAATGAAAGAGCCGCTTACTTTTAATTCGTTTATTTGCCCGGCTCTTAGAACTTCCATTTGTAAATAAAAATAGCAAAATATATTACGCTTGTCAATAGATCCGGAACTTAAAAATAAGGTAAAAATAAGGTTAAAAAAGAAAAAAATAAGGGGTCGGAGGAGGAATCGGAGAGGAGGAATAAGGGAGGAGGAATAAGGAGGAGGAATAAGGGGTCGGACCACGCTATCTATTTAAAAAATCATAATTTAAGTATATTTTTACTGGCTAAATAGGGGCTTAAAGCTTATTTTGGGTGGGGCAAAAGTTTATTTTAGAATGAAGATCTAATTTTAGAGTG
>JBNARJ010000018.1:0-15124 GCA_049719515.1 Candidatus Saccharicenans sp. | reverse complement strand
AACGTGCGGCTTCTTCCTCTCAAATTTTTCCTTAGCCATGTCTTTTACCTCCTCGCTTCTGAGAAGGGAATTCTCCCTTCTATTCTGGCTTTTATCTCCTCCTGAACGTTCGGTGGGGTCGGCTCATAACGGAAGAATTCGAGGGAGAATGAACCTCTTCCCTGAGTAATTGTTCTCAGCACGGTTGCATACCCGAACATTTCAGAGAGAGGGACAAAAGCTCGGATAACACGCGAGCTTCCTTTAATTTCCATGGCCTCAATTCTCCCCCGTCTGGCGTTTATGTCTCCAACCAGACCACCGACATATTCGTCGGGAGTGACTATTTCCAGTTTCATTATCGGTTCCAGGATGACCGGGTTGGCTTTGTTCCCGGCTTCTTTAAAAGCCAGTGAGCCGGCTATTTTGTAAGCAATGGCGACTGAATCCACTTCGTGGTAAGAAGAATCTATCAGGACCGCCCTAACATCGGTCACCGGAAAGCCGGCCACCAGCCCGGCTTCCATGGCCTCTCTTATGCCTTTTTCTATTTCAGCAATAAATTCAGGTGGAAGAATACCAGATTTCAGGCTGTTAACAAATTCAAAACCTTTTCCTCTTTCAAGCGGCTCAATTCTGATCAGGCAGTGACCGTACTGGCCTTTTCCGGCCACCTGTCTGATGAATTTGCCTTCGCCTTCGGCTGTCTGAGTGATGGTTTCTTTGTAAGCCACCTGTGGCCGGCCAAGTCTGGCCTGAACTCCGAATTCACGAACCAGGCGGTCCATGATGATTTCCAAATGGAGTTCGCCCATTCCCCTGACCAGGGTCTGACCGGTCATCGGGTCCTGAACCACCTTGAAGGTCGGGTCTTCAGCCATGAATCTTTCCAGGGCTGAGTACAACCGCTGATGGTCAGCCTTGGTTTTTGGTTCAATGGTGGCTGAAACCACAGGCTCCGGAAAAGTTGGCGGTTCAAGCAGGAGGGGCCGGCTCTTCAAACATAGCGTATCACCGGTGGATAAGGTCTTCATCCCGCCCAGAGCAGCAATCTCTCCGGCATAAACTTCATCTATTTCCCGGCGTTTATTAGCATGCATTTCCAGGATTCTGGTAACTCTTTCCTCCTGGTCTTTGGTGGCATTGTAGACTGAAGCACCATTCTTTAACTTGCCTGAATAAACCCGAAAATAAGCCAGGCTGCCCAGGAACGGGTCGTTCATAATCTTGAACACCAGAGCGCAGAACGGTTCGCTGTCAGAAGCCTTCCTTATTTCTTCCTGATGGGTTCGCGGATGGTAACCTTTTACGGGCGGAATATCTACCGGGGATGGAAGGTAATCAACAATCGCATCAAGAAGGGGATGCACCCCTTTATTTCTAAACGAAGCGCCAAAGAGAACCGGATAAAATTTCAGGCCGATAGTGCCTTTTCTTATGGCTCTTTTAATTTCTTCGGCTGAGATTTCCTCGTCTTCGAGGTATTTTCTCATCAGCTCGTCGTCAACTTCACTGAGCATCTCAAGCATTTCTTTTCTCTTCCTCTCAACTTCTTCCTTAAATTCCTTTGATACCGGTCTCTTTTCAAAGTTCGTGCCGAGCAGGTCATTTTCCCAGACAATTTCTTGCTGCTCGACCAGGTCAATTACGCCCCGGAACTTATCTTCAGTTCCCAGAGGGACCTGTATCGGTAACGGCCGGGCCCCCAGACGGGTGCGTATCTCCTCCACCGCTCTCTGTGGGTCAGCACCTAACCTATCCATTTTATTCACATACACTATACGGGGTACCCGATATTTATCGGCCTGTCGCCAGACCGTTTCCGACTGCGACTCCACTCCGCCCACCGCGCATAAAATAATAATTGCCCCATCCAGGACTCTTAACGACCGTTCTACCTCAGCGGTAAAATCGACGTGTCCGGGGGTGTCGATTATATTTATGCGGTGGTCCCGCCAGTAGCAGGTAGTAGCCGCGGCCGTTATGGTAATGCCGCGTTCCTGCTCCTGAACCATCCAGTCCATAACGGCAGTGCCCTCATCAACTTCACCCATTTTGTAAGTGATTCCGGTGTAGTAAAGAATTCGCTCTGTGGTTGTAGTCTTCCCCGCATCGATATGAGCCATGAAGCCAATGTTCCTGACTCTGTCGATCGGGCACGACCGCATGAACTTTTTTCTCCATATATAAATAAAATCAACTTAATTAATTGCACTTTCAGCAATCTTGTTTTTACCATTTATAATGAGCAAAAGCCCGGTTAGCCTCGGCCATTTTATGCGTATCTTCTCTTTTCTTTACCGCTCCACCTTTATTGGCCAGGGCATCCAGTATTTCTGCCGCCAGCTTTTCCTCCATGCTCTTTCCGCCTCTTTCCTTGGCAAATTTAACCAGCCAGCGCATGCCCAGAGAAATGGACCTCTGTTCAGGCACTTCGACCGGAACCTGATAGGTAGCACCGCCCACTCTGCGGGACTTGGTTTCCAGCAGCGGACGGCAGTTATCTATGGCTTTTTCCAGGACTTTCAGAGGATCTTCCTTGGTTTTTTGCTTTAAAATTTCCAGCGTGTTGTAGACAATCCTCTCGGCTACCGACTTTTTACCTTTTCTCAAAACAAGATTTATAAACTTACCAACCAGTGTAGAGTTGTATACAGGGTCTGGCTGCGGCTTGCGCTTCCTGACTATTCCACGTCTTGGCATGTTTCTTCTCCTCGGTCACCTTACTTCCCTGGTGCCTTTTTCTCCTTGGGTTTCTTAGCGCCGTAGCGAGAACGGCCCTGAAACCTGTTCTGCACACCTTCAGCATCCAGAGTTCCACGGATGATATGGTACCTAACGCCAGGCAAATCTTTAACTCTTCCACCCCTGATCAGGACAATCGAGTGCTCCTGCAGGTTATGTCCGATGCCAGGTATGTAAGCGGTAACTTCTACGTTATTCGTCAACCTGACCCTGGCCACTTTTCTCAAAGCGGAATTCGGCTTCTTCGGGGTCGTGGTAAAAACTCTCACACAGACTCCCCTCTTCTGCGGGCAACCATCAAGAGCAGGAGCCTTGCTCTTATACTTTTTAGGCGTTCTTCCTTTTCGTACCAGTTGGTTGACAGTTGGCACTTATAAATCTCCTCTATAACTAATTGATTTATATAAATTTTATTCCCAGGATGATTTTCCCGAGAAATATGTTTGAAGAATAGCAAAAACAGCCTTACTTGTCAAGAAAATTACAGGCTATTTTGCTTTTTTTTACACTAATTTTGAGCCTGAATTTCTGCTTCAGCTTCTGCTTTTTCGGGCAGTTCTTCTTTAAGGATGACATTGCGGTAGTACCTGAATCCTGTACCGGCGGGAATTAACCTGCCCATAATGACGTTTTCCTTGATCTTCCTCAGGTAATCAACCTTACCGTAAAGAGCGGCTTCGGTCAGCACCCTGGTGGTTTCCTGGAAGGAAGCCGCGGCAATAAAGCTGTCTGTGCTCAGGGCGCTCTTGGTGATACCCAGCAGCAGCGGACGTGCCTTGGCTGGTTTTCCACCTTTCTTGATTACTTTTTCATTCTCTTCCTGGAATTTGAATTTATCGACCTGTTCGTCAACCAGAAATTCCGTGTCGCCCACTTCTTCAATCTTAACCCAGCGCAACATCTGGCGAATGATAATCTCGATGTGTTTGTCATTTATGGTGACACCCTGCAGTCTGTAAACTTCCTGGATTTCACGCAGCAGGTATTCAGCCAGCTCTTTTTCACCGAGAACTTTAAGGATGTCATGAGGGTTGATGGGCCCATCCATAAGAGGAGTTCCGGCCTTTATTTTTTCTCCGTCAGAAACCAGCAGATGAGCACTCTTGGGCACCAGGTATTCTTTTGAACCGCCTCTTTCATTCCGAACAATCACCCGACGATAGCCGCGGAGCAGGTCCCCAATCTGAACGATACCGTCGATTTCCGAGATAACGGCCGGGTTTTTCGGCCGTCTGGCTTCGAACAGCTCTTCCGCTCTCGGCAAACCGCCGGTGATATCCTTGGTTCTGGCCACTTCTCTCGGGATTTTAGCTAGGATATCCCCGGCAAACACTTCTTCTCCATCCTTAACTTCCAGGTTTGCTCCCTTGGGCAAGAAATATCTCTTCTTGACCACAGGCTCACCGTTTTCGTCCCTGGCCTTCGGGTCGATGATTTCAACCATCGGCTGGAGCTTTTCATCCTTGGGGTCGGTAATAACCTGGGTTATCAACCCGGTGAAATCATCCCTTATTTCATCCATGGAAACCCCAAGAACGACATCCTTGAAGCGCACTTTACCGGATTCTTCCGTCAGGATGAAAGTGCTGAACGGGTCCCATTCAGCGAATTCCTGTCTGGCCTTAACCGCTTCTCCGTCTTTAAGCAGCACTTTCGCACCGTACGGAACCTGATAGTGTTCGACCTCTCTTCCGCGGTGGTCAAGAATGGCAATGCTGGCATTCCGGTTAACCACCACGATGGCCCCTTCCCTGTTAGTAACCCAGGTCAGGTTGTTGAACCTGATGGTACCGTCGTTTTTAGCTTCCAGCTTGGACTTTTCTGCTCCACGCATGGCTATGCCACCAACGTGAAAAGTCCTCATGGTCAGCTGGGTACCGGGTTCACCGATTGACTGAGCGGCTATTATCCCGACAGCTTCACCCAGGTCGACCAAACGTCCGGTGGCCATGTCTCTGCCATAACACAGCTGACAAACACCGCGCTTTGATTCACAGGTGAGAACCGAACGAATCTTAACTCTTTCGATACCCAGATTCTGGATTTTTTCGGCAATCTCTTCTGTGATTTCCTGATTCATGTCAACGATTATTTCTCCGGTATCGGGGTGAACAATCCTTTCCAGCGAGATGCGGCCAACAATTCTATCGATGAAGGGCTCGATGATTTCTCCGTTTTCCACGATGGCGCTGACGTTGACACCTTTGAGTGTTCCGCAATCATGCTGGTCAACGATGACCTCCTGGGCGACATCAACCAGCTTTCTCGTCAGATAACCGGAATTTGCTGTTTTAAGAGCGGTGTCAGCCAACCCCTTGCGGGCACCGTGAGTCGAGATGAAGTACTGCAGCACGTTCAAACCTTCGCGCAGGTTGGAAGTAATGGGCGTTTCGATGATTTCGCCTGAAGGCTTGCTCATCAGGCCTCTCATGGCGGCCAACTGTCGAATCTGCTGTTTGTTACCTCTGGAACCGGAGTCAGCCATGACATACAGCGGGTTCAGCTTCTTTTCCACGAAGCTGACCTTCTTCATTTTTTCCATCATGGCATTGGTGACTTTGTCCGTCACGGCCGTCCAGATTTCAACCACCCGGTTGAACCTTTCACCGGAAGATATGGTCCCTTCCCGATAAAGCTTTTCTATCTCCTGAACTTCTTTTTCTGCCTTTTTAATGATTTCTTCCTTCTCATCGGGGATCATAAAGTCTTCGATGCCGAGGGAAAAACCAGCGTAAGTGGCATACCTGAAGCCGAGCTCCTTCATCTTGTCTAACATTTCCGTAGTCTTTTCCAGACCGGCCTTCAGGTAGACGTAGTAGACCAGGTTTTCTAACCCTTTCTTCTTAAAAAGACCGTTTATGAAAGGCAAGCCCTTTGGCAAAACGCTGTTAAATATTATCCTGCCGGGAGTAGTCTCAATCAGTTCATTCTTTACGTTGGCCACGGGGCAGTTGACCACCGCCTGGTCATCGTAGAAAGCTTTCAGATTCATGAATGGACCGCTGTACCTGACTTTTATCCGGCTGTGCAGCGAAACTTCCTTGGCCTCATAAGCCAGCAGGGCTTCTTCAAACGAGGCAAAAATCCGGCCTTCACCCTTTTCTCCTTTCTGCTCGAGAGTCAGGTAATAGCTTCCCAAAACCATATCCTGGCTGGGAATGGCCAGCGGTCGCCCATGGGCCGGCGACAAAATGTTGTTAGAAGAGAGCATCAGCGTGTGCGCTTCAATCTGAGCTTCCACAGAGATGGGCACATGAACAGCCATCTGGTCACCGTCAAAGTCCGCGTTGAAGGCGGCGCAGACTAACGGATGTATCTGAATGGCCTTCCCTTCTATCAGGATGGGCTCAAAGGCCTGAATGCCCAGACGGTGAAGCGTGGGAGCACGGTTAAGTAAAACCGGATGCTCTCTGACGACTTCTTCCAGGCAATCCCAGACTTCAGGTCTTTCTTGCTCATGCCATTCTCGAGCCACTTTTACAGAAGGCACCAGCCCTTCTTTTTCCAGTTTGTGGAAAATGAAAGGCTTAAAAAGCTCGAGAGCCATTTTCTTCGGCAAACCGCACTGATGAAGCTTGAGTTCCGGGCCAACCACGATAACTGACCGACCAGAGTAATCAACTCTTTTACCGAGCAGGTTTTGCCTGAATCTTCCCTGCTTGCCGCGCAGAGCTTCACTCAGCGATTTCAAAGGACGGCGATTGGCACCCAGATGAACGCGCCCGCGGCGACCATTATCGAACAGGGCATCCACTGCCTCCTGGAGCATTCTCTTTTCGTTCCTGATAATCAGCTCCGGGGCCTTTAGCTCAATCAGCTTCTTCAGGCGGTTGTTGCGGTTTATAACGCGACGGTAAAGGTCGTTAAGGTCAGATGTGGCAAAACGCCCGCCATCAAGCCTGACCAGAGGTCTCAAATCAGGCGGGATAACCGGAATCACATCAAGTATCATCCATTCCGGCCTGTTTCCCGATTTCTTCAGCCCCTTGAAAACTCTCAACCTCTTGGCGTAGCGAAGCTTTTTCTGCTGCGAGGTCTCTTTTTTCATCGCCCGGCGGAGCTTTTCTGTTTCTTTATCTATGTCTATCTTCTCAAGCAGCTTCTTGATGGCTTCGGCTCCCATGCCGGCTTCAAACTTGTTACCCCATTTTTCTCGGGCTTCGCGGTATTCATCTTCACTGAGAAGCTGCTTTTCCTTAAGATTGGTTTCGCCGGGGTTGATCACGATGTAGGCTTCGAAATAGAGAACCTTTTCCAGCTCTTTAATGGTCATGTCCAGAACCAGACCGATACGGCTTGGCGGACTCTTGAAAAACCAGATGTGGGCCACTGGGGAAGCCAGCTGGATGTGCCCCATGCGTTCGCGGCGGACTTTCGATTTGGTCACTTCCACACCGCAGCGCTCGCAGATTATGCCCTTGTATTTCATGCGCTTGTACTTGCCGCACAAGCATTCATAATCGTTGATCGGGCCAAAAATCTTGGCACAGAAAAGACCATCCTTTTCAGGCTTAAAGGTCCGGTAATTGATGGTTTCCGGTTTGGTAACTTCTCCCCAGGACCAGCTCTTTATCTTTTCAGGAGAGGCAATGCTGATTCTGACCCGGTCAAAATCAATCTTAGGTCTGGTGCTTAACGATTGCCTTATCTCCATCATGATTCTCCTTTGGTTGCCTGCGGTACAGAGATACCCCAGGGCAACGATTCTTCTCTATCGCCCTTAAGCAATTCTATGTTCAAGCACAGGCCCTGCAGTTCCCGGATCAGCACGTTGACTGATTCGGGCAGGCCCGGCTGGAAATCAAGGTCGCCCTTGACGATGGCTTCATACATCTTGGCCCGGCCTTCCACATCGTCAGACTTAACCGTCAGAATTTCCTGCAGAGCATAGGCCGCTCCGTAGGCTTCCAGAGCCCACACTTCCATTTCACCAAACCGCTGGCCACCAAACTGAGCTTTACCGCCAAGCGGTTGCTGGGTGATAAGAGAATACGGGCCGGTCGAACGGGCATGAATCTTATCGTCGACCAGGTGGTAGAGTTTCATCATATAGATGTAACCGACCGTAACTTCCTGGTCAAAAGGTTCACCCGTCATACCATCATACAGCCTGACCTTGCCAGTCTCGGGCAGGCCGGCCTTGCGCAGCAGCTCTTTTATTTCTTCTTCTGAAGCACCATCAAACACCGGGGTGGACAGCCAGAGATTCAGTTTGTGGGCGGCCCAGCCGGCATGTGTTTCCAGGATCTGTCCCAGGTTCATACGGGATGGAACACCCAGGGGGTTAAGCACTATATCCACGGGAGTACCATCAGGCAGTCGTGGCATATCTTCAACCGGGACTATCTTGGCAATAACACCCTTATTACCGTGGCGGCCAGACATCTTGTCGCCGACGGACAGTCTCCGCTTCATGGCAATGAACACTTTGACCACCTGGATTACGCCCGGGGCCAGCTCGTCACCCTTTTTTAAAGCCTCAACTTTTTCTTTAAATTCTGCTTTTAAAGCATCAATCTGGCGCTTGACCTTGCGGTCCAAATCCCTAATTTTTTCATCTCGTTCCGCATCGGCCGGCAGCTTCAGTTCTTCGAGGTCTTTGAGGTCTTTGAACTCGATGGTTTCCAGGAGCTTTTCCGTCAGTTTTGTTCCTTTAGGAATGGTAATGTTATTCACCTTGGCATTCTTGCCAACCAATTCTCCCTTAATGAGGTTTTTAATCCGGCGCCATTTTTCTCTTTCGAGGATGGCTATTTCATCCTCAAGGTTGCGCTTCATCTTGGCAATTTCTTCTTTTTCAATGAGCTTGGCCCGCTCGTTCTTCTCCTGGCCACGACGGGTGAAGATGCGCACGTCAATGACCGTTCCTTCGATACCAGGAGGGCAGTAGAGGGAAGCATCCTTAACATCAAGCGCCTTCTCACCGAAGATAGCTTTGAGCAGTTTTTCTTCCGGAGTGAGCTGGGTTTCGCCCTTTGGCGCCACTTTACCTACCAGAATGTCGCCTGGCTTTACATAGGCTCCGATACGGACAATGCCGTTCTCATCAAGGTTACGCAGCAGGTTCTCAGAAACGTTGGGAATATCGCGGGTTATTTCCTCCGGCCCGAGCTTGGTATCACGGGCTTCTATCATTTCTTCCACGATATGAATCGAGGTGAAGACATCTTCCTTGATTAACCGTTCGCTGACGATGATGGCATCTTCAAAATTGTATCCGCGCCAGGGCATAAAAGCGCAGAGAATATTCCGGCCTAAAGCCAGCTCTCCCTTGTCGGTGCAGGAAGCATCGGCCAGAATCTGTCCCTTAACCACCCGGTCGCCTTTTTTGACAATCGGTCGCTGGTTAATGCAGGTATTCTGGTTAGTTCTCAGGAACTTGGTCAGAATGTACAGGTCGGTACCGAGTTCGTAGAGGTTACTTTCCTTTTCATCAACCCTGACAATTATTCTTTCGGCATCAACAAATTCCACCACTCCGGAGCGGCGGCAGACCACCACGTCTCCCGACCCTTTGGCCACAATGTGCTCCATACCTGTGCCAATCAGCGGAGCTTCTGGTTTCAGCAGAGGCACGGCCTGGCGCTGCATGTTAGAGCCCATCAGGGCCCGGTTAGCATCATCGTGCTCAAGGAAAGGAATCAAAGAAGCCGAAAGAGAGACCAGCTGTTTGGGAGAAACGTCCATAAAATCTATTTCATCTCGATGAAGAATGCGGAAGTTACCCCGGTCACGGGCACTCACGTATTCTTGTTTGATGTAGCCACGACTGTCAAGTTCAACGTTGGCCTGCGCAATCTTGTAATTTTCTTCTTCCCAGGCCGTCAGGTAAAAAATGTAGGGTTCGTAAACGGGCAGATTTTTCCCTTTCTGGTTTTTCAGGTTTTCCACTACCTTTTCAATCTCTTCTTTGCGAACCAGCTGCCCGGTGCGGTAATCAGTGCTGCCCGGATGAAGTATTTTTACATAATCTACCACCCGCCCCTTTTCCACTTTACGGTAAGGTGTTTCGATAAACCCATATTCATTAACCCGGGCATAGCAACTCAAAGAAGAAATGAGACCAATGTTCGGGCCTTCAGGCGTCTCAATCGGGCATATCCGGCCGTAATGTGAAGCCTGAATGTCACGCACCTCAAACCCTGCCCTTTCTCGGCTCAAACCGCCCGGGCCAAGGGCGCTCAGCCTTCTCTTGTGCGTGAGCTCGGCCAGAGTGTTAATCTGGTCCATAAACTGGGATAGCTGGGAACTGCCAAAAAATTCTTTAAGGGCAGCGATAACCGGCTTGGAGTTGATGAGGTCCTGCGGCATGGCCGTCGACAGGTCAGAGCTGACCGTCATCTTTTCCTTGATGGTCCTTTCCATCCTGGTCAGACCGATGCGGAAAGCATTTTCCATCAACTCACCAACCGGTCTGACTCGCCTGTTGCCCAGGTGGTCTATGTCGTCAACTGTACCTTCGCCGTTTTTCAACCCCAGCAGATATTTGACAACTTTTACATAATCCTCTTTGGAGAGAATCCTGTCGCTCAGGTCCTCCGGCCCGGACTTTCTTTCTGATTCGGCAATCAGGTCCTTTCGCGGGTCTTCCAGCCCGAGCTTCAGGTTAAACTTTTTCCGGCCGATGCGCGAGAAGTTAAACTTCTGCGGATTAAAGAACATGTTCTCAAAAAGCGCTTTAGCCGATTCTTCCGTGTGGGGTTCGCCCGGCCTTAACTTTTTGTAAATTTCGCTCAGCGCCTGCTGCTGGTCCTTTTTCAGGTCCTTTTTCAGCGTGTTGAGAATCATCTGGGCTGCTTCATCTTCAGAAGGAAAGAAAATTTCAAACGGCTCTCCCCTGGTGGTCAGATATTCAATCTGTTCGGGGGTCAGCTCTTCGTTAACCCTGACTTTGCCTTTGACAGCCGTGAGCGAACAGGCTCCTTCCAGCTCTTTTCGGCTGGCTTTAATTTTTTCAATGCCGTTGTCCTGTAATTTTTTCAGCACTTCCTGGTCAATTCTGGTGCCGGCTTTTACTAACGGTGTTCTCTGATTTCCGGGCGCATACACATCTTCGGTCGCTGTTTTTCCGATCAGGCTCTCGCTGACCTTCCAGTAGAGCTGGCCATCAACCGGAATTACTTCATACGACCTGTAGAACTGTTTGATGATTTCTTCATCAGAGCTGAAGCCCAGAGCTCTCAGAAAAACAGTTGCCAGAAACTTTTTCTTACGGTCAAGCCTGACCCACAGGATATTTTTGGCATCGTTTTCGAATTCGACCCAGGCTCCGCGGTAAGGAATAATTTTGGCAATAAACTGTCCTTTTATTTCACCCGGTCTGAAGAAAATCCCCGGTGACCTCTGCAGCTGACTGACCACTACTCTTTCTACGCCGTTGAAGATAAAGGTTCCCTTTTCGGTCATCAGGGGGATGTTGCCAAAATAAACTTCCTGCTGCTTAATGTGCTTGAGCCTCTTTGATTTGGTGGCCGGGTCCTTTTCCCAGGACACCAGCTGGACTTTCAGCTTCAGCGGAGCTTCATAAGTATAGCCTTTCTGGATACACTCGAGCGGGCTGTACTTAATTTTAAGACTAACTTTATCTCCGCAGTAATCGCACAGAGGTAGTTCTATTTTGCTGCCTCCGCAAACCGGGCAGACCGGTTTGTCACTGTTCATGATTTCCGCCGGCAGAAGCTGACCGCAGGACTGGCAACGCGGGCGTGAATTTTCCACGCCCTTCAGCCGGCCACATTTGCATTCCCAATCTCCGATGGTGTAGCTGATGAACTGCAGCTCGGTCGTTTCTTTAAAATCGGATATGGGGAAAACATCTTTAAAAGCAGCCTGCAACCCGATATCTTTTCGCTCTTCGGGCAGCAGGTCCATCTGCAGAAATTCCTCGTAGGATTTACGCTGAATTTCCAGCAGGTCAGGAAGCGGAAAGGGGGATTTTATTTTAGAAAAATCCACCCTTTCTCGATAAATATTTTTTTGTTGATCAAGCATGGTGGCTCTCTACAGAAAGAGTTTGTCAGTCAAATTTTTATTCATAAAAATAATTTTCGTCTCAGCCAAGGTTATTTAATTTCGACCGTGGCTCCGACTTCGGCAAACTTGGCCTTGATGGCTTCGGCTTCTTCCTTGCTCACGCCTTCTTTCAAGGTCTTGGGAACGCTGTCCACGAAGTCCTTGGCTTCTTTCAAGCCGAGGTTGGTGACTTCACGAACAACTTTGATGACCTGGATCTTCTGAGCACCCACATCTTTCAGGATGACGTCGAAGGAGGTCTTTTCCTCAGCCGGCTTGGCTTCAGCCGCGGGAGCAGCCGTCCCGGCCATCATGACCGGAGCAGCCATAGCAGCGCTGATTCCATAGCGGGTTTCAAACTCTTTGATGTAGTCAACCAGCTCTAAAACGGTCAGGTTGTCCAGATGAGCGAAAAACTGTTCTTTGGTGAGTTTTTCTTGTTTTTCCATTGGTCTCCTCTCCTTTTCTTGAGCTTAGTTCAAGGGATTATCCCTCAACTCTCTTTTTCTTTTTTATCCTTGAGAGCACTCATCAGCCGGCCCATGTTAACCAGGGGCGTCTGCAGCGTTCTCAAGAATTGAGTTAACGGGTAAGACATCATGTACCCGATTTTTCCAATTAAATCCATCTTGGAATTTAATTTAATGATTTCCGAGAACATCTCGGGGGCCAGGTACTTCCCTTCCACCAGGCCGGCTTTTATCTCCAGGACTTTTCCCTGCTCAGAAAAATCCTTAAGGAGCTTGGCCAGGGCGATGGGGTCTCGGTCGGTAAAGGCCAGGGCAGTATTTTTCTGAAAATAGGGTTTTAATTCTGGATATTTATCACCGATAACCTTCAGAGCCAGCCTGTTTTTTACCACCTTAATCTTGAAATTGTTCCGCTTCATGGTTTTTCTCAGCTCGACCATTTTCCAGACCGGCATCTGCTTGTAATCGATTAAATAACAGGTGTCGTATTTGTTAAAAGCTTCTTCGAGTTCCTTACCAATTCTGATTTTCGTTTCTTTTTTCACGGTCGGACTCCTATTTCTCTAAAACTTCTTCAGATATTTTGAAGGAAGGTCCCATGGTGGACGAAACATAAATTGATTTTATGTATTTTCCCTTGGCGGCCGGCGGCTTGGCCTGAATAACAGCCTGGATAAAAGCCTTGATGTTTTCTGCCAGCTTTTCCTCGGGGAAAGAAAGCTTGCCCACGGCGGCGTGGACAATTCCGGTCTTGTCCACCCTGAATTCCACCTTACCGGCCTTGATTTCCTCGATCGCCTTTTTGATGTCAAAAGTAACCGTACCGGCTTTGGGGTTGGGCATCAAGCCCTTGGCACCGAGAATCCGGCCCAGCTTACCAACGCTTCTCATCATGTCCGGAGTGGCAATGACCACATCGAAATCAATCCAGCCCCCGGCTATTTTCTCGATGATATCTTCACTGCCCACATAATCAGCTCCGGCTTCCTCCGCTTCTTTAATTTTTTCACCGGAGGCAATAACACAGATTTTTTTGGTCTTGCCGGTGCCGTGAGGCAGAACGACCGTTCCCCTGACCATCTGGTCAGAATACTTCGGATTAACCCCCAGACGAATAGCTACATCCACCGACTCGTCAAACTTGGCGTATTTGGCTTCTTTTAAAAGTTTGACGGCTTCTTCGATGGTGTACTCTTTCGTCTCGTCTTTTAAACTCCTGGCTTTGAGATAGTTTTTACCACGTTTACTCACTGACGATCTCCAATCCCATATTTTTGGCTGTGCCTTCAATGCATCGAATAACCGCTTCCAGGTCATCAGTGTTCATGTCCGGAAGCTTAATCTTGGCAATTTCTTCAATTTGCTTTCTGGTTACCTTGCCTACTTTTTCCTTGTTAGGCACACCCGACCCCTTGGCAATCCCGGCCGCCTTTTTCAACAGGTAAGAGGCCGGGGGAGTCTTGGTCACAAAAGTGAAGCTGCGGTCTTTATATACGGTAACAAGCACCGGAACTATCGTTCCTTCTTCAAGGTTCTTGGTCCGGTCGTTGAACTGGCGGACAAAATCCATCAGGTTTACTCCGTGAGGCGCCAGAGCAGGGCCCACCGGCGGAGCAGGGCTGGCCTTCCCAGCTTCAATCTGAAGCTTAACTTTGGCAACGACTTCCTTTGACATAGGTTCCTCCTAGATTTTTTCCACCTGCAGAAACTCCAGTTCCACCGGAGTGGAGCGGCCAAAGATGGTAACCATTACCTTCAAGGTATTGCGCTCGTGGTTGACCTCTTCGACAATACCGTTAAAGTTGTAAAAAGGACCGTCAATGATTCTGACCGCTTCACCCTTTTCAAAGGTATGTTTCGGCTTCGGTTTTTCTGAAGTAACTTCCATATGATGGATGATTTTGCTTACCTCTTCAGGGCTCAGAGGTGTCGGCTTTCGGCCAGAACCGACAAAACCGGTTACCTTAGGTATCTGCCTGATCATCAACCAGGTTTCGTCGGTCATTTCCATTTCTACCAGGATATAACCGGGATATGGCTTCTTGGTGGTTACCACTTTTTTCCCGCCCCGAATTTCCACCACATCTTCAGTAGGTATGACAATCTGGCCAATCTTATCTTCCAGCTTCATCTCAGCCGCTTTGAGGCGGATTGATTCCGCCACGAAATTCTCAAAGCCTGAGTAAGTGTGAATTACGTACCAATTCTTGGCCATTTATATCCCTGTCTTATCCCAATAGATTTTTTATCTGAACAATAACCCAAGAAAAAATTACATCAACAAAAAACAGATAAAACCCGAAAAAGAAGATAGCGATGATGACGATGATAGTCGTCCCGTACACTTCCTGTTTGGTCGGCCAGGTTACTTTTTTCAGCTCTGACCGAACGTCTTTCAGGTAATTCACCAACCTTTTGTACCACGGTAGCTTTTCACTCATTTTACCTATCGCCTTTTATGCCTTTTTCTGGCGGGTGAGGCAGGACTCGAACCCGCAGCCTGCGGTTTTGGAGACCGCTGCTCTAGCCAATTGAGCTACTCACCCTCCGTCTTTCTTGTTATCACTTAACTTCTTTATGAAGCGTGTGCTTACGGCAAAACGGGCAGAACTTTTTGAGTTCCAGCCTTTCCGTTTGCTTCTTCTTATTCCGGGTGGTGGTGTAGTTCCGGCGCTTGCAATCCGAGCACTGAAGGGTAATTATATCTCGCATCTTTTAAATTCCTTACCAGTAAACTTCGAAAATTCTATTATGCTATTCCAGGATTTCGGTAACGGTGCCGGCTCCGACCGTCCGTCCACCTTCTCTGATGGCGAACCGCAGTCCTTTCTCCATGGCCACCGTCGTGATCAGCTCCACTTCCACGTTCGCATTATCTCCAGGCATCACCATCTCCACCCCGGCCGGTAACTTGACCG
>JBNARJ010000017.1:0-16136 GCA_049719515.1 Candidatus Saccharicenans sp. | reverse complement strand
GGAATTCTTTTACTGAATGGAACATCGGAAACAACCCGTTCAGGGTGGTGAAAATAAATTTGCCCCCGGGTTTTGAAGCTCTGGTTACTTTTTAGTATTATTTTTAGAAATTACCGTCAGAAAAAAATTTTTTAATCAATTTTCAACTTTATCACGCTCGTTTAACAGAACGATGAAGTAGATATCTCCCTTTTTGCTTTTAAGTTTTACGTTATCTTTTTCATTTTTTTCTGAACCTGAAATAAAACCTAAATACATCTGTTCATTAATGTTCCATAAGCATCCAGACTTTTCCATGACTTTTGAATCAGAGCCTGACTTGACTTTAATTTTTATATTAATAATAAACTTATCCGGTCCAATCGCCTTTTTGCCTTCTATCCAGAACATTAAATTCTTTCGTCCATCAAAGTCAACCTGTCTGAAAACAATTTTGTTCTTATTTGAATCGAACCGAATGTCTTTTTCTTCGATTAGGCAATTTACTGTTAATTTTTGATCCAAATTATTTTCAGGGAGTTTGGTGCGCAAAAAATCAGCAATCCGCTCAGTTTCTCTTCTGATCGACCGGGAGCTGAAGAACAAACCTTCATCAGGAAATCGAACGGATAAATCTGCTCCCTTAATGAGGACAAAAGGTTTTCCGTCTTTTTCTAGTTTTTCCCTTATGTTCTGAAGACTTGGAATTTGAAATATCCAGAGGTGCAAATTTGAAGAGATGTCTGGAGAGGTAAATGAAAGTAAAGACATTCTTAACCATAGGAGCGCAAATAAGAACTTTGTGCTTCTGTTTATTTGATACGAATTTATCTTAAGAATGCGCCGCATTTGATTTAATCTATCTTGCCAATAACAGAGGCTTAGAAAAAAGTATCATTGTTTGCTCAATATCAGGAATAAATACAATGTCTGTACTGGCATTCTCCGTCGCTTCCACCACATTCCCAGCCAGTGAGATACCAGATGGTTGAGCCCTGTCTATATTCAGGACAGCAACCGCAACCTGGTTCAAGGACACACGGACAATTATCTGTTGGCACATTGCCCCGAGTAGGAAGAAATAACGACAAAGAAATGCCTATCGAAAGCATGGCCAGAATCACTTTGACTTTTTTCATATAACCCTCCTTTTTGTAACCCAGATTTTTTCCTGGTCACTTACTAAAAAAAATTGACCATTCCAGAAATATAAAGCTTTTACTTTTTCTCCTCCGGGTAAACTTATATGCCCGGAATGGCATTTCTGCTCAGGATCAAAAATCCATATTTTCTGACTATGACTATCTTTTCCCGACCTGAGCTGGACCACATATAAATTGTCTCTTTCATCGACACAAAAATTAGTGTACAGAAGAAAGCTAATGATATCGGTTTGAATGCTGCTGAGGCTGCCTTCTTTTTCTAAATTTGCCTTAAGCTCTCTGGCTATTTTTTGAAGAGAGTCGTCCTGAATTCGAAACCTCCGGCCCAATATCCCATCAGGATAAATTTCAATGAACTCACCATCCAGGCGATTAAAATGCAGCATGGTCTTCCCTTGGTTATAAAAGCCGATGGCTGATTCATTTCCGATGTTTTTTCTGTAAACCATTATGGGATCTTCTCTTTTCAGCAGGGTGGTTTTATAGTTGCCATGGGCATCATATACATCCATTAAATGAGCACTCAAGCTATAGGCTATGATGTAATTTGTATCAGGGCCGGGGAGGATAGCCGAGGGATAAGAATAAGATATTTCCTCTGGAACCTTCAAATTCACCCGGTCGAGGAATTCGCCGCTTAGAGTAAATATATCCAATCTTTTGGGAAAACGTTCCAGGACGACAATCTTATCTGAGCAAACAGCGAAATCTACCGGGTCCTCCAGCTCTCCAGGCCCCTGGCCAGGTGAGCCTATGGAATAAAGGTAAGAAGAGGATTCAGAAAAAACAAAAATCTTCTTCTGCCTCTGGTCAAAAACAAAAATTTTTTCAGAAGAAAAATCAAGTTTGGTTACCTGAGAAATTACAAATTGTTCGGATTCAGTTTCTAAGAGGGAAAAATCCTGGAAAATATTCAGTTCTTGGCTTCTGCTAATGGACGTTTTGTTCAGAATGAGCAAAATTATCGCTGTCAAAATAGCTAAAACGAGTATGAATATGGTTCGTCCACGTAAGCTCATCCCGCCCTCATTTTTTTCCTGAATATCAAAAAAAAAACAGCTTGTCAAGTCCTAATGGTCATATTCAACGGAGGTAATATTTCTCTTTGAAAAGATAGAAGCAGATGAATAATATAAGAAGGAGAGGAACTTAGGCTTTAACTAAAGGAGGAGAACATGATCGAAGGACAGGAAACCCTGGGAAAAGTTACCCGGCTTAAATATGCCATGGTTGGCGGCGGTGTGGGCGCCTTTATCGGCGATGTCCACCGCAAAGCCATTGCCATGGACGGCAAAGCCAGGCTGGTGGCCGGCTGTTTTTCGCAGAGCTATGAAAACACGCTGAAGACAGGAGAACTTCTCGGCCTGGATAAAAGCCGGCTTTACCGCAACTACGAGGAGATGCTCAAGGCTGAAGCCGCTCGTCCAGACAGGCCTGATTTTATTGTCATTGTCACGCCGAACAACACCCATTATCCGATTGCCCGCCTGGCGCTTGACTTAGGCTTTGCCGTGGTCTGCGACAAGCCCTTAGCTACCAGCAGCAAGTTAGCTCAGGAGCTGGCTGACCTGGCCCGCAAAAAAGATTTGCTTTTCTGCGTTACCTACACTTACTCCGGCTTTCCCATCATCAAGCATCTGCGGCATCTCATCGCCAGCGGCGAGTTGGGAACCATCCGCTTCGTGGCGGGCGAGTATCCGCAGGAATGGTTAGCCACCCTGCTGGAAAAAACCGGCCAGAAGCAGGCCGCCTGGCGCACTGACCCGGCCCGAGCCGGCATTTCCAACTGTGTCGGAGACATTGGCTCGCACATCGAGCACATGGTTTCTTATCTCACGGGACTTGAGATTGAATCGCTCTGCGCCCGGCTGGACCACTTTGGCGAAGGCCGGCCGCTCGATGATAACGCTTCTATCATGGTGAATTTCAAAGGCGGGGCTCGCGGTCTTTACTGGTGCTCCCAGATTGCCATCGGGCATGACAACGGGTTCAGAGTGCGGATTTACGGCACCAAGGGAGCGGTGGAGTGGTACCAGGAAGACCCGAACCACGCCAAAATTGCTTATCTTGACCGCCCGGTGGCTTATCTCTCGCGAGGCCGTGACCCTATGTGTCCGAGAGCTCAGGCCCTGTCGCGCATACCCTCGGGCCACAATGAAGGCTACTTTGAAGCTTTTGCCAACATCTACTCGACCTTTATCACGGCCCTGGATAAAAAGCTGCGCGGTGAGCCGCTCACGCCTGATGACCTCGATTTTCCAAATGCGGAAGAAGGCGTGCGCGGCGTGCGCTTCATAGAAAAGTGTGTGGAAAGTTCTAACCGGGGTGCGGTCTGGGTTGATTTTTGATGCACTTCCCTTTAATTAGATGGAACTTATAGAGCTTAAGTGAATATGAGCTCGGTCATTGAAAAGAAGTAGAAGGTGAAATGTTACTTATAGCTTCATTGAGTTTCAGGCCTAAATTTTTGGCCGGAAGATCAGCTGAATTGAGGAACTCTTTAAAAAGCATATCCTCTGATAGAGGTGGGAATAAAGGTTTAATTGAAATCGGTCCCAATCTCAAGAATGACATATGAAATCAAAATAAATGTCAGAAAAATTGGAAGGCGAGCGATTAATTGAAAAAAATCCAAGAATAAAACAGGTTGATAAATTGAAATGATAAATTGAAATAAAGAATCAAGGAGGGAGAAATGAAGAGACCGGTAACTTTATTCACCGGACAGTGGGCCGACCTGCCTTTTGAAGTCCTCTGCCAGAAAGCGAGCGCCTGGGGCTATGACGGACTGGAAATAGCCTGCTGGGGAGACCATCTGGAAGTCAGGAAGGCAGCTGAAGATAAATCTTACGTCCAGAAAAAGCTGGACACCCTAACGGCCAACAACCTCAAATGCTGGGCCCTCGGGGCTCACCTGGCCGGCCAGTGTGTGGGCGACCTTTACGACCCGCGGCTTGACACTTTTGCTCCGGATGAGGTTAAAGGCAAGCCTGAGGAACTTCGGGAGTGGGCCATCCAGGAGATGAAATTCACCGCCCGGGCCGCCAAAAACATGGGCTGCTACGTGGTGAACGGCTTTATGGGTTCGCCCATCTGGAAATTCTGGTATTCATTCCCGCCGACCAGCGAAGAGATGGTCGAACGGGGGTTCCAGAAAATCAAAGAACTCTGGACGCCCATCCTGGATGAATTTGACCGCTGCGGCGTGAAATTTGCTCTTGAGGTTCACCCGACCGAAATTGCCTTTGATTTTTACACGGCTAAAAGGCTTCTTGAGGTGTTTGACTACCGGCCGACCCTGGGCTTTAATTTTGACCCGAGCCACCTGCTCTGGCAGGGGATGGTGCCGCACCTTTTCATCCGGGAATTTCCCGACCGGATTTTCCACGTTCACATGAAGGATGTGGCGGTGACGCTCGACGGGAAAGCTTCCCTGATCGGCTCGCACCTGCCTTTCGGCGACCTGCGCCGCGGCTGGAATTTCCGTTCACTCGGGCACGGAGATGTTGATTTTGAGTCCATCATTCGTGAACTTAATGCTATTGGCTACAATGGCCCTCTTTCTGTCGAGTGGGAAGATAATGGTATGGACCGGGAGTTCGGCGCCCAGGAAGCGCTGGAGTTTGTCCGCAGCCATGATTTTCCACCATCGGGCGTCGCTTTTGACAGCCACATGAAGAAGTGAAAAGAAAGGTTTTTTCTTTTTCCACAGGAATTTTTTAAAAGGATTTCTGTAAAGTTGATTTCAGTCGGTGGCAGGTCGGAATAAGCACAGAACGTGATGGTATCGGCCAAACGAAGCTGAATAGATAAAAGCGGAAGGTTTTGCCTCTTTGCCTTTTTGAAATCCCTTGATGGAGACTTCCGGGCTTAACAAAAATCTGGTTCAACGAACTCACAAAGTCAGGCTGGAATCGCTGGTGAAAAAATGATAAAAATACTATGATTGCCGGACGGTTGCGGGCAGGAATTTGGCCTTCAGGTGGCCCGGCCGGTTCAATCTTCAGTCTCTAACAAGGCGAAGAGGACTGAAGAAGCAAATAGGCAGAAAAGTGAAGCTTAAGATGATGAGTTAACAAGGTTAGAAATTTAAATTTGATGATTATAGAGTGAGAAGATTTATGAGCGAGAAAGTGAAGGAAAAAAAAGAAAGTGAAAAAAAAGTTAACCCGATGGAAGAAAATAAGGTAGCCGGGGCTTATGGCGGGCTGTCACGGCGGGATTTTTTGAAGACCACGGCGGCCGCCACCGGACTGGTCATGGCCACGGGCAAGCTTTTCGGAATGCCGCTCGTCCTTTCCGATGAAAGCAAGGGCCGGGTGGTTATGCCTTCTGATGAACTGCGGGTGGCTTTAATCGGTGCGGGAGAGCAGGGCCGGGTGCTTCTTGACTGCTGCCTCAGGATTCCGGGCGTTAAGATTGCCGCCATCTGCGACATCTGGCAGTACAGCCGGGACTATGCCGCTGGCTATCTGCGCAAATATGGTCAGACGCCCAACCTCTATGAAGATTACCGGCAAATGCTCAACAGCGAAAAGGACCTTGATGCGGTAATCGTGGCCACCCCGGATTGGGTTCATGCCGAGCACACCAATGCCTGCCTTAACCACGGGCTTCATGTTTACTGCGAAAAGGAAATGTCCAACAGCCTGGAGAAGGCCCGTTCGATGGTGGAAACGGCCCGGCGCACCGGTAGACTCTTGCAGATTGGCCACCAGCGCCGGTCAAACCCGCGTTACATCCATGCCATAGAAAAGCTGATTCACGACCGGAAGCTGCTCGGCCGGGTAATGATTGCTTACGCTCAGTGGAACCGGGCCAAAGCGGACATGCTGGGCTGGCCGAAAAAGTTTACCATTGACCCTCAGACCCTGCACAAATACGGCTACAACTCGATGGAAGAGTTCCGCAACTGGCGATGGTTCAAAAAATACGGGGGCGGACCGATCGTCGACCTCGGTTCTCATCAGATTGACCTTTTCAGCTGGGTGTTCCGGACCAACCCGAAGACAGCCGTGGCTTCCGGCGGAGTTGATTATTATAAGAATCGAGAATGGTTTGACAACGTCATGGTTATTTATGAATATGAGACCGAGGAAGGTCCGGCCAGAGCTTTTTACCAGGTTCAGACCACCACTTCTCACGGCGGCTTTTATGAAACATTCATGGGTGATAATGGCTCGCTGGTTATTTCCGAGGTGCCACAGAAGGGAAATTGGGCCTACCGGGAAGCTCATGCCCCGGACTGGGAACCTCTGGTAAGGGAAGGCCTTCTGTTATCAGAAGCCCCGCCGATTCAGAAGTTGGAGACCAGAAATGTGTTTGTTGATGTCCGGGTAACGGCTGAAGCCGGGCGCTGGCCACTGCCGGTGGAGCTGGCCAAGCCGGCCCACCAGCCTCATCTGGAAAACTTTTTTGAAGCCATCCGCAGGGGAATACCGTTAAACTGCCCGGCCGAGCTGGCTTACGAGACGGCCGTGGCCGTGCTCAAAGTCAACGAGGCGGTAAAAAACAAAACTCTGCTCCGCTTCCGGCCGGAAGAATTTAAGGCCTGAGGCTGAAAAGTCCATAAAAAAGCTAAATGGGAAATCGGATAAAAAAGGAAATTCAAAAAAAGTGAAAAGATAACAGATGATCAAAAAAGAAAAAAGTGGCATGGGAAAGATTATCTGGAAGAAGATTTTATCATTCGGGCTGATAATTTTTAGTATTATTATTTTTATTATTGTAACACAAAAAACTTCTCGCCAGCTCGAAGCGCGAAGTCAGGAGAAGAAATCCCAGGAAATTAAGCTCAGAATCGAAGTAAAAAACACCTGGTCCGGAAGTCAGATTTCCCCTTTGCACCGCATTCCGCTGATGGATGAATTCAATCAGAAAATCATCCCTGCCGTCCCTGAATCTCTGCCCTTTTCGGCCAGGAATACCTGTGCCCCCTGTCACGATTATGACCGGATAAGCCGGGGTACGCATTTTGACCTGAAAAAAAGAGCGGCTTCTGACCGACGCACCGAACCCTTCGTGTTGTTTGAGGAAAAAGCCGGGCTGCAGCTCCCTCTGTCTTTCCAGGATTATCCGGGGTTCTGGTCACCGGAAAAGCTGGGGTTAAACTCCTGGCAGCTGGTAAATTTGTTTGGCCGGAACCTGCCCGGCGGTGGCCTGGGAGAGCCGACAGAGAAAGACCTTACTCCGGATTCACGCTGGGACATCTCCGGCAAATTAGAAATAAATTGTCTGGGATGCCATAACAGGTCTTACCTTCAGGACCACAGCGAATGGGTGAAGCAGGTCATGCGCCAGAATTTTCGCTGGGCGGCCACGGCGGCCTCCGGACTGGGTGAGGTGGTGGGGATGGCTTCCCGCCTGCCGTCCACCTGGAGCATGGTGGATGGCCCGAATCCCGACGACCACGAATGGGCAGTGGTTCCGCAAATCAAATACAACCAGAATTTGTTTGACAGCAAGAATAACACTGTGCTGGACCTCGGCCGGCCGGAAAACAGCAACTGTCTGGCCTGCCATGCCGCCACTCCCAGGAAGGCTGCTTCCCGGGCTGAGACGGAAGCTGATGTTCATTTAGCGGCCGGGCTGAAATGCGTTGATTGTCACCGCAACGACCTCAGTCATGAAATGATTCGGGGATATGACGGGCAGAAGCTCGTTTACTCGAACCTCAAGCCTGAGGATTATACCTGTGCCGGCTGCCACCTCGGGCAGAAACCTGAAAAAGGCGGATTCGGGTTTACCGGCAAGCTGGGTGCGCCGCGCCCGGCCCATAAAGGCCTGCCCAAAATTCATTTCGAGCGGCTGTCCTGCACAGCCTGCCATTCAGGCCTTCTGCCGCAGAAAGAACCCCAGGAAGTTTACACCGCAAGGGCTAACCGGCTGGGCATTTTCGGCAAAGCTCACTGGACATCCGATTACCCCGTCCTGGTTGAACCGGTCTTTGTTCGGGAAAAAGATGGAAAGATTTATCCGGAAAGAATGATGTGGCCGGCTTTCTGGGCCGAGAAGAAAGGCCGGGAATTTCTACCCATTGAAGCAGAGCAGGTGCTGGCGGCCGCACCTGAAGTTTTTAACCTTAAAGAAAATGTCTCGGCCAGGCTTTCTGCTCTGCTGCCGCTGGCCCGCGAAGGATTTTATCCGGCCATCGCGGTGGCCGATTTTCTGTTTGAACCAAACGCCGATGCTTCCCTAATAGCCAGGCGGCTGGAGTCATCGCCGCTAAGCGGTAAGGCTGGCGAAAATAAGTTTTTGCTGGTGCAGGTCAAAAACGATGAAATAACTGACCTTCTGCCTGCTTTCAACCCGGAGGAGGCCCCGCCGGAGATTGAAGATAAAATTTTAAACACCCTTCAGGCTCTTAAAGCACTTTCAGGCGGACGCCAGCCGGTTCTGGTCATGGGGAAGTATGTATACAGGATAACTGAAGGTTACCTGGATAAAGCCGAGCTGGAAGGTCAGGCAGCGGCTGAAGCGGGAATTTACTGGCTTTCTGGAGAGAAGTTTGAGCCTCTGTTTTCCCCCTATGAAGTCAGGACGCTGAGCCTGCTCGGAGATGGGCCTGAAGTTTTAACGGAAGAGCAGGTTCAGCTCGTGCTGAAGAAGCTGAGAGAGCTTCATCCGGATAGACAGGTGGTTTATGTGGCCTCCGGGCTGGTTTTCAGCCTGGATAAAAGCGGCCGGCTGACGGCAGCAGAAGAGGCGGTTGCTCGCCCGGTGTCCTGGCCGGTAGCCCATAACGTCAGGCCGGCACAGCAGGCGCTTGGCAAAAACGGCTGCACGGACTGTCACCACCCGGGTTCGAATGTTTTCTTTGGGCGAGTTAAAGCGCTTTCACCTTTAAAAACTGAGCGGGCTCAGGAAAAGCTCGGAGCCGATTTTATCGGCACGGGCCACCTGTTTCAGTTCGTGTTCGGGCTCACTTTTCTTGGCCGTCCTTATTTCAAACTGTTTCTGGCCGCCTGTGTCGTGCTGATGGCTCTCATCATTCTGGCGGTGGCCCTCAGGCTGACCGGCCGGGTGGCCAGACTTGAGGCCAAATCAGACCAGAACCGGGGAGAGAAATAATGCTTTTCGCCTTAGGCAGCATCCTTTTGATAGTAGCCTTAAACCTGCGTCTGACCTTTGGTCGTTTTTTGCAGCATCTGCCTGAGAAAGAAAGAGAAATCTCCGCCGAAAATTTTAAAAAATATTTGGGCTGGATAGTTCGCTGGAAAATGTCCTTCCTCAGGTTGAGAACGTGGGACCGGGTGATTGATTACCTTATCAGCTGGGGGAAGAAAAATTACCCGGGCTGGGCCTTCTGGGTTTTTCTCATGCTGGTGCTCAGTTACCTCTACCTGGCCCTGAGCGGGCTGTTTTTTGCCTGGTTTGTCCCCCGCGGTCTGTTCGGTTTCCCTTTGCTTCTTCATGTGGCGGCCGGGGCTCTTTTTGCTCTTAGCCTGACCGTATTCCTTTTTTTGAAAGCAAAAAGCTACCTGCCGGAAACGGTGGAGAAAAAAGCCGGTGAGCCCACACAAAAAGGGTTTTACTGCCCCTGGCTCAAGAAAAGCCTGCCAAGGGTTTACCTTCAGGCCATTTCTTTCTGGGTCTTTTCCCTGGCCGGCTTTTTGCTGGCTTTGTCAACCCTGGGGTCGATGCTTCCTTATTTTAACTATCCGGCTCAGATTTTCTTTTTTAACCTGCACCGCTGGAGTGCCGTGGCTTCAGTCCTGGCCGTTTGCTTGGCCATCGATGTCATGATTGTAGAATAGCAAATAGAATAAAAACTGAACCAGAAAGTTAGATGCTGAAGGCCGAAGAAAAAAGCTTCCGCTTCACCCATGAGGCCATGTCCACTTTTTTTGAGGTCTTTATCGGCGGACAGGAAGAAGCATATGCCAGGAGTGCCGCGGCAGAATTTTTCCGAGAGATTGACCGGCTGGAAGAGTTTTTAAGCCGCTTCGACCAGAGAAGTGAAATCGCCCGAATTAACCGGCTTAAACTGGGAGAAGTGCTGCCCATAAGTTATGAGACTTTTGAGTGCCTGAAACTCAGTTTTCAAATTATGGTGGAAACCGGCGGTGCTTTTAACATTAATTTTCGCGCCTTAAAAAGCTGGGTGTCGGAGAAAAACAGAAGGGAAACGGCCAGAAAGGAGAATGTTGCTTTCCTCAAAAAGTCTCCCTCAGTGAAGGGCAGCCACTGGAAAACGGAGATGAATGAAAGAAAATCACCGGACGTTAAAAGGGAAGTAAACGGGAAGAAAACTGATAAAGAGAGTGGAAATTCCAGCCGGAACAGAGGGCCGCATCACAAAGCAAAATTTTTTGAGACAGATTCTGCGGCTGCGGCCAAAAACTTTTTGAGTCATTCTGCTGACCTTTCAGACCGTCATCCAGGAAAAGATTTAAAAAGGTCAGAAAAAGACTACCTCTGGCTTTTTCCGCTTGAGCTTGTGGAAAGCGGCGGAAATTATGCCGCCGTGAGGCTTGACCTGCCGGGTTTAAGCCTGGACCTGGATCTGGGCGCTGTCGGGAAGGGGTATGCTCTTAACCGGGCAGCGGAAGTTTTAACGGCCTGGGACATTGATGAATTTCTGGTGAGTGCCGGAGGCAGTACCGTCTTAGGATGCGGGCAGAAGCCATGGCCGGTGGCTGTGGGCGGCGGGTTTGAATTTTTTAAGCCCGGGAAGATTTATTTAAAAAACCGGGCGCTGAGCGGTTCAGGACATGAGGTCAAGGGAGAGCACATTTTTGACCCGCGCCTCGGCCGGAGCAGATCAAGACACCTGGCTGCCTGGGTCTCTCATCCCTCGCCGGTGGTGGCTGACGCTCTGTCAACGGCCTTTATGGTCATGAGCCTGGATGAAATCGAGAGTTATTGTAAAGCCCGGCCCGAGGTCTGGACTTTAATTATCAGTCGTGATAAAAAATCCCACCTCTTCAACCGGATGTCCTTAAAATAGGCAATTAGCTACTTTTGCTTTTATGAATCCGATTTTTCAATTCTGTGTAATCCGGATTTAATTTATCCGAAGCGGGGTCTTAAAATTTGGACCTGTCTGATTTTAAATAATGTCATCTCATCATGAATCCTTCGCAGGACATTGCCGTCTATTTTTCAATCAGCAAAAGAGTCTATGCTGGGATTACGGCCATTGGGCGAGCCGATAGCAGCGGAAGCAGTGGTGATGGGCCCCATATTCATCTATCATTAAAAATAAATGGTCAATATGAAGACCCACTTCCCTATTTATCAGCATGTTAAGAAAAAAGGAGGCCGAAATGAAAAAGATAATAATTTCATTTCTGTTTTCCTTAATGATTATTTCCATATTATGCGGCAAAGTGGCGGCACAGCAATCAGAAGGTGAAGAACTTTTCAGAGTTAAAATTCCGGCGGGTTTTATTTACAAGACTTTCCATGTTTCGCCCGCCGGGATGAAAGCACTGTCTTTCCTTGAACACCGGCCCGAAAGCCTCCATTCAAACCGGTCTCTGGTAAAAATATTTGATACTGACAACCTGCTAATAGAGGAAAAGGTGCTGGATTCGGGCTGGATATTTGGTGGCTTTACTCCCGCCAATGCCCTCATTTTACTCAGGGGGGAAGGAGATTCTTTATCTGAAGCCAGGATAGTTGACCTCCAGTGGCGAGAAATTCTTTCTGTTAAAAATATTGGCTCCAGAAGATTATTCTGCGATGTTCGGGGAAAAGAAGTGGCCCTGGCCGCGCTGGGTTACGACTCTCAGTATATGCCCTCCGTTGTGTACGACCTTAATAGCGGTCAGGAGAAATTCAGGCTGGAACCTTTTTCTCTGCCTGATGTCAGTCAACCTGAGAAAATCCCCTGGACAGGCACCAGAATCTTTTTACCGGTCGGTCAGGATAATTTATTCGTCTGGGGCATAGGGGCGACCGTTTTATTACAGAGATATCAACAGCCCGGTCATATCTGGAAGATAGATTCTATCGGCGGGAACATAGCTGATGGTAAGTTCCTTGGTCAGGATTATCTGGCTGTCAGGTACTTCGTCCCGGAGAAAAAATACAGAGAAGGTCTGGCTATTATCAGATGGAGAGATGGGCAAATTGTCTTCAGAATTGAAAACTATATCGCTAATAACAGGCGGGAAAAGGAATTGCCTCCCCTGACGGTCGAAGGCCTTTACCTGCAGGATGATGGCTTTGATCTGTGTTTATTGAATGATGATGGGCGATTGTTAAAAATTAAATTTAAGGCTGAAAAAAAGACCTGGGACGAGAATATAAAGGTGGTTCGCCAGTACAATTTCGGTAAGAGTATAGCCTCCGGCAGAGGAAGGCCAAAAGCTATAAAGGGACACATCTATTTCGCAGATGAAGAGAGCAATGAGGTGGTGGTAAAAAGAATCAAATTGAACTGAGGGCTGCTCGATAATTATACTTTTTAAGCTCTCTCTTTTTATTTCTGCGGGGTAAAGATTGTAGTTGCTCGCAAATCGACCTTACCTTCTACGGGTTCCGGGCTGGTCAACATACCCTGAATATAATCTGTTGAGATCACCCTCCATACCTGCATTTCTACTACAGTTGTTGTTTGTTTTATTTTGGAATTTGTTTGGGTCAATTCGCTTTCAGGGCTAAAAAATGGCAGCGAAAAAAGTTATAATATCACCTAAATCTATGAGCCTATGTGAGGAGCAGAAAATGAAGAGATTAACCGGGCTATTTCTGACGGCCGCCGCGATGAGCGTAATTCTGGGCCTGATCGTGGCTGTTCTTCCGGTTCGGGGCCAGGAGCAGGAGAAAGTTGAGCTTAAGATACAGCTTCCCAAGCCGATGTTCATCGGCACGCCTCGCAACATCAAGACGCCGAACCTGGAAGCCATCACCGGCAAGCCGCGTGGTCCGTTCTTTGTCCCCAGAGGAACCGAGCTGGTCTCCCTGAAAAAACCGGTCACTTCGAGCGACCCGCAGCCGGTTATCGGCGAGCTGAGCTATGTGACCGACGGGGAAAAGTCCGGGGAAGACGGCTACTTTGTTGAACTCGGCCCCGGGCCGCAGTGGGTGCAGATTGACCTGAAGCAGCCCTACCTGATCCAGGCCATCGTGGTGTGGCATTATCACAGCCAGGCCCGCGTTTATCGGGATGTCATCGTCCAGGTTTCAGAGGATAAAGATTTTGTCAACGGCGTGGTTACACTTTTTAACAATGACCATGATAACACCTCGGGACTCGGCGCCGGCCGTGACAAAGAGTATATAGAAACAAATGAAGGTAAGCTGATTGACGGTAAAGGAACCAGGGCTCGCTATGTTCGCCTCTGGAGCAACGGAAACACTTCCAACGATATGAACCACTATGTGGAAGTTGAGGTGTATGGCCTGCCGGTTAAATGAAAAAAAAGAGTTTCACCTACCTTTTTGTCCTGATACTGGCTGCCGGACTTTGTCTCAGGCTTTATCAGCTTGACCTCAGGCCGATGCACCACGACGAAGCCAACCAGGCCTATAAGTTCGGAGAACTCCTGGAAAAGGGCGAGTATCGCTATGACCCGGCTGACCACCACGGTCCCACCCTTTACTATTTCAGCCTGCCTTTTGCCTGGCTGAGCGGGCAGAAGACTTATGCCAGCCTGACTGAAAATACTTTGCGTAGGGTAACCGTCTTTTTCGGCTTGCTGACTGTTCTGTTTCTTCTGGCCGCCGGGAAAAATCTTAGTAACTCAGAAAAACTCTGGGCGTCGCTATTTTTAGCACTTTCGCCGCCGCTGGTTTATTTCAATCGGTTTTACATCCAGGAAAGCCTCTTGGTAGCGTTCGGCCTCCTCTTTGTTTTTTGTATGTGGCGTTTTGCTCAGAAGCCTGATTATCGGGAAGCCACCTGTTTGGGAATTTCTGCCGGCCTGCTTTATGCCACCAAGGAAACCTCGGTAATAATTTTTGCCGCAGCGGCTGTCGCCCTGCTGTCTGTCTGGATGTGGTCGTGGGTTAAAGATAGAAGCAGCCGGAAAAGTGGTTCGCCAAAAAAGAAGCTTGATTTTTCCTGGGTGAAAAAATCCCTCAGGCCGATTTGTTTGGCGCTTATTGTTTTTGCCGGAATTTCTTTCCTTTTTTATTCTTCATTTTTCAAATATCCGCAGGGCTTCCCTGAATCTTTCCGGGCTTTTTCTGGTTATTTTAAAAAGGCAATTCAGCCGAGCGGGCATGAACATCCTTTTGGTTATTATTTTAGTCTCCTGCTTTATAAAAAAGGCGGGGCGAATTCCCCGGTCTTCAGCGAAATTCCTTTCCTGCTGCTGGCTCTTTATGGCCTAATCCTTAGCTTGTTGAAAATGAGAAGAAGGTTTCAGGAGAACTTCCGGGCTTACATAGCCCTGTTTTCGCTTTTGATAGCTTTGACCTTTTCAGCTATCCGGTATAAAACGCCGTGGAATATGCTGTTTTCTTATGCCGGCTTTTTAATTCTGGCGGCAGTCGGTATTGTTCATCTGCTTGGCCTGATTAAAATCAGGCAGGTAAAAATAATCCTGGCGGGGGCACTGCTTTTCTGGGCAGGCTGGCAGACTTATCTGGTGAATTTTTATTTTCATTCTTACCCTGATAATCCCTATGTGTATGCCCAGACTTCACCTGATTTCATGAGGTTAATAGCCCGGGTGGAGGAATTGAGCCTGGTCTCGGAAGAAGGAAAAAATATTTTTATCAGGGTTATTGCTCCGCCAGAAGAAACCTGGCCTTTACCCTGGTACCTCAGAAAATATACTCGGGTCGGCTACTGGACTGGAAATGATAAAGTTGAAGCACTCGAACCGGCCCAAATTATAATTATCTCGGCCAGGGAGGCGGCCAGGCGTTCAGAACAAGAACTTCAGTCTTATCTTAGCCAGTATTACAGCCTGAGGCCAGATGCCCTTCTTGTTCTACTCATCCGCCAGGACCTCTGGCAGGAATATCAAAGGCAAAAGCTGCAAGAAAAAAATCTTCCTGGTGTAAGGAAATAAGAAGAAGAATAACTGGCTGCTGAATGAAGCTTTAAATTCTATCTTTTGATAAAAATCGGTGGTCCGTCAGGAACGAACGGCTTGTAAACGACTCCTTTTCTTTTTTGTTCAAATTCGTCTCTTATCGCCTGGATTAGTTTGGGGTTTTCATAAAGGTCAACCATCGTGGCGGCCAGAACCTTGGCGGCATAGATCAGGCCCTGATGCCCGATGGACATGCCGCCGCAAGCCACCACCGGCCAGGCGTGCCAGGGAGCATCAACTGGGGCAGTGGTGGCATTCAGGCTCAGGGTCGGAACCTGCCAGCTAACATCGCCGACATCGGTTGAGCCGCCTTCCGGGTCGGGCTTGGGTGCGGTCCACGGTTGCAGGCTTCCATCAAGTCCCTTTGGTTCCAGGCCGAGTGAGCGCTGAATTTCTCGGGCAAATTCTTGTTCTTCCTCCGTAAATTTAATCGGACCAAGCCACTTCATGTTTTCGTACATCAATTTTTCGCCCGTGAGATTGACCAGGGTTTCCCAGTTTCCTCCGTGGACAGTGATTTTATATTCAACCTCAGCCATCATCGCGGCACCTTGAGCCAGGTGCTCGGCGCGCTCGAGCAGTTGCTTCACACCCGTACCTTTAGAATCGCGGAGCCAAACCCAGATTCGTGAATAGGCGGGCACCACGTTAGGCACATCGCCGCCGTTGAGAATTGAATAGTGCATGCGGACGGTTGGCCGGACAAATTCTCTCATGCGGTTTAAACCGGTGGTGAAAAGTTCCATGGCCGCTACAGCGCTTCTTCCATCCCACGGGTCAGAGGCAGCATGAGCAGTTTTACCAAAAAATTCCACGATGAACTCCACGATAGCCTGGGAGCCGTCAACCGAGGCTCTGGTCTTTTCATCAGGATGCCAGGTCAGGCAGACATCCAGGTCGTTAAACAAACCGGCTCTAACCATGTAGACTTTGCCTCCAATGGCCTCTTCGGCTGGCGTGCCATAAAAGCGGATAGTGCCTTTTAATTTTCCTTTTTCAA
>JBNARJ010000016.1:7899-16724 GCA_049719515.1 Candidatus Saccharicenans sp. | reverse complement strand
CTGTAAGTCAATTATGTTTCTCCTGGCTATATTTTTTATTTTTTCCTCCGGCCAGCACCTGAGTTCCCAGCCGGCTGACCTGAGTCAGAAAATTTCAGGTCACTGGGAAGGAGCCATTGAGCTTCCGGGGATGAAGCTGGAAATCCTGGTGGACTTTAAACTCACGGCTGATAAAAAGCACGAGGGAGTTATTTCCATTCCGATACAGAAAGCTAAGGATCTGCCGCTAACTGATATAAAAATCTCCGATAGCGAAATAAGCTTTGCCATCGCCGGCGTGCCCGGAAATCCGGTTTTCAAGGGCAAACTGGATGAGAGCGGGCAAAAGCTCAGCGGCAACTTTACCCAGTCGGGACAAACTTTTCCTTTCAACTTGACCAGGGGCGAAGACCCGGTAGCTAAAGCTAAAAAGACCCTCGAAGGAATGGACGCTACCATTAATAAAGCTCTGGCCGACCTCAAAGTTCCCGGTCTGGCTCTGGCAGTGGTCAAAGATAGGGAGGTAATTTTTCTTAAAGGCTATGGCTACCGCGATGTGGAAAACAAATTACCGATGACGCCGGATACCCTGCTGGCTATTGGTTCGGCCACCAAGGCTTTTACCACCTTTTCCCTGGCCCGCCTGGTGGATGAAGGCAAATTGGACTGGGATAAACCGGTGCGCAACTACATCGACTGGTTCAAGCTTTCTGACCCGGGGATTACAGAAAGAATTACACCGCGCGACCTGGTCACTCATCGCTCGGGGCTGCCCCGACATGACCTTCTCTGGTACAACAATTACCAGGCCAGCCGGGAAGAACTGGTCAGACGATTAGCTTACCTTCAATTTACGGCTGACCTCAGAGAAAAATTTCAGTACAACAACCTGATGTTTCTTACCGCCGGCTATCTTCTGGAAACTCTGACCGGAAAAACCTGGGAACAGGCGGTAAAAGAATTGGCCCTGGAGCCCCTGCAGATGAAAAGAACCAACTTTTCCGTGGCTGATTCCCAGAAAGACCAGGACTTTGCTCAACCCTATGATTACAGGCAGAAAAAAATAGTAAAAATTCCCTTCCGCAACATCACCAACATGGGACCGGCCGGTTCGATAAATTCGAGCGTGCGGGAGATGAGCAACTGGGTCATTGTTCATCTTAATTCGGGTAAGTTCGGTGATAGGCAGTTGCTCAATCCGGCCACCATGGCCGACCTGCATCTGCCGTACATGCCAATTGCCCAGACGCCTTCCACTCCTTACCTCAGCCCGGCAAGTTATGCCCTCGGCTGGTTTGTTGATTACTACCGCGGGCATCAGCGGGTTTATCACGGAGGCAACATAGATGGTTTTTCCGCGCTGGTTTCCATGCTGCCGAACGATGGTTTTGGTTTCGTCGTGCTGACCAACAGAAATGGCACCGGTCTGCCGGAGCTTCTGGTAAGGACGCTGACTGATAAATTACTGGGGCTTGAAGCGGTGGACTGGATCGGAGAGGCGGTGCGCAATGCCGCCCAGGCTGAGCAGGTCGGCGAAAAAGCCGAGCAGAAAGTTCAGACCAGAAGAATCAAGGGGACCAGGCCGGCTCATCCGCTCGAAGAATACGCCGGAACTTATTTTCACCCCGGTTACGGTGAGTTGAAAGTAACCTTTAAAGATAAAAACCTTTACTGCACCTATAACGGCATAACCACTCCTCTTGAGCACTGGCATTACGAAACTTTTAACGGACTTCAGGCTGAAGACCCGACTTTTAAAGATATGAAGTTCACTTTCCAGACTGACGTCAACGGTAACGTGGCCGCCGTGGCCGCAACTTTCGAACCCACGGCCGATGACATCGTCTTCAAGAAAAAGCCTGACGAAAAATACTATGACCCGAATTTCTTAAAAAAGCTCACCGGTAAGTATATTTTGCTGAACCAGGTTTCAACCATTGAGCTTAAGGGAAACACGCTGACACTCTATGTGCCAGGGCAGCCGATATATGAACTGGTGCCGGACCTCGGGGATGAATTTTATTTAAAAGAGGTTCCGGTTATCAGATTGCGCTTTATTTTTGATGCCAAGGGAGAAGTTACCGCTCTGGAATCCATCCAGCCTGGCGGCGTGTTCGAGCTCAAGCGCTACGTGGAGAGCGAGCAGAAAAAGCCCGAGAAGAAATAACCGGGAGATTTAGCTGAGCCCTGTTTTTCATACGAACATATGAATAAATATTCATATATTACTGGCGAAGAATTTAAATAAACCAACGCGCTCAATCGAAAAACCAGCAGTGTAAGCGAATGCCCATATAGCAGAGTATTCCGCCTCGGGCAAAAGAATGAATAAAGCCGCCGGCGGAGCTGAATTCGATCGGTATAATTTTACAGTGGCAGACTCACCGGCCCTGGTTATTTTTCTGTTCCGATAGGTATTCCCACTGATAGATAAGGTCTCGGGCGGCGCGGGAATCTGGGGCATCGGGGAAAAGCTCAAGGTAAACATTCATGTTGGCAATAGCCGCTTTAAGTCGCCCGAGTTTGGCATAGTTCAGGGCCAGGGCTTTATAAAGCTCCGGACTGAGCGGGGAGATTTTAATAGCCTTACGGCATTCAGCCAGCGATTCCAGGAACCTGCCCTCGCGGTTCATCACTTCCGACCTTACATAATATTTTCTTGCCTCTTCCGGCATCTCTCTCAGTTCTGGCTGCTTTTTAAAAATCTCAGCCAGGTGAGCCCTGAGCTCTTTCGCTGGCTGACCTTCAATCAGCTTAATCACCTCACCATAAATTTTAAGAGCCTCGGACAGCTGACCATTTTTTCCCAGGCTTGAAGCCTCAGCCATTTTTGAGTTCACATAAGGCTTCAGATAAAAGCGCACTTTGCCGGCCAGGTTTTCCAAGAAAGCATCCTCTGCTCCTGAAATATCATCCGCCATGGCCAGAAAAACCTCGGCCGCTTTCTGAGGTTCCCCCTGCTTCGCATAAATCAGAGCCTGAAGCAGGCCATCTGTTTCGTCAGACGCCGAAAGGAGGCTTAAAGCCCGGTCACAATCCATTCCCTTTACTAAACAAATAATAGCCACTGCCCTTTTTGCCCATTGGCTATCACTCCCCAGCGAAAGAGCTGCCTCTGCTTCGTGGGCAGCTCTTTCATTATCATCAAGGAAATAATAAATGACACTCCGCACGCCCAATAGTGAAGCAGCTTTGGTTTTTTCCCTCGCTCCCTTGAGCTCGCCAGTTTCAGCCTTCAGCCCGGCCAAGCTCTTTTCAATTTCAGAGAGGGCTTCGGGATATTTCCCCGCCCTAAGATATTTTTCCAGTTCAGAAGAAATTCCTTCTGCTTCAGCCTTCAGCAATCTGATTCTCTTTTGCGCTTTTTCGCCAAATTGCTCCAGGTCGATTTTCCCCAACCGCTCCAGGTTCAGGTTGAAAGCCTCCTGGTTTTTTGCTGAAACAGAATAATACGCTTCGACCACCTTCCCGGTCTTATCAAGCGACAGAACAAAGCCATCCGGGAAATACGCCTTGTACAGCCCGCCCGTAATACCCAGTTTCTTACAGTCAACCACACCGCAGGGAAAAAAACTCACCGCCGCCTCTTCTTCCGGGGTAAATTTCCACTGGGCCACTTCCCTGAGCACGGCCGCATTTTCCTGGGCAAAAGCCGGAATTAAGGAAATCATCATAAGGATTTGAATAAAAAAGAATAAACTGATCTTTTTCATTTCCCTCTTTCCCTAAAATTAAAGCTTAAGCTGCCATTCATAAGCAAATATCTATGTTTTCAAATTACTTCCTTATTTTAACCAAATTTATTTTTTTTGGAGAAGGCATTTTTTAATATTTAGAAAGATACGCCGAAAAACCATGCCTTCACTTAAGCCATTTATGCCTCATCGGTGGTTCTTTACACGGGTTCTAAAGTCGCAAATGAATTTCAATCAGGACTCCATTAGAAACCAGACCCGACCAGAAGCCAGGTGAGATGTCCATGTTACAGCCTGAAAAGGCCAAAATAAAACTGAATGATTGACACCTATCCTCTTTCTCATCATAAAATAAAAAGTGCTGAAGGAATTGGCTTCTTTAATCATTGTTAGATGAGTCAAAATCAGGCGAAAGGTGGCCTCAAGAGGTGCCGTCTCTAAAAAAACTAAATCGCGCGTTTTTTAGGCTGGCAACCCTTTTTCTGCTCATAGTCGCTTACTATCACCCATCTAACTGCCAGACTTCGGAACCTTATTCTATTGTATATAGCTCCCAGCCCACCGTAGGGATAAAGATTTATCAATATGACCGCAACCCCGAGCCTCTTTTCCAAACCTGGAAGAAACTCGGAATAAATACCGCCTTTATCGGCCTGGACTTAGCCAGCCGGGGCAATTTTTTAAGGATGGCCAAGCAAAATGGGTTTAAAACCTTCATCATCGTCCCAATATTTTTTAACCCGGAAAAACTGAAGACTTCGCCCGAACTCTATGCCCTTACAGGAGAAGGCCATCCCGCAAAGGACGTCTGGGTAGAATTTATCTGTCCCGGCAATAAAACTTATCGTCAGGAAATGCTGGAGACCATCAAGAAGCTGGTTTCAGATTTAAGGCCGGATGGCCTGAGCCTGGATTTTATTCGTCATTTCATTTACTGGGAAAAAGTCTACCCCGATTCCAGACTGGATCTGCTCAAGACAACCTGCTTTTGCCCAGACTGCCTGCAAACCTTCCAAAAAGAAACAGGAATAATCATCCCACCCGAAATCAGTGGTTATCCGGCAGTATCCAAGTGGATATTAAGCCATCATCGCAAAGAATGGGTTGACTGGAGGTGCCATCAGATTACCTCCATGGTCGAAGAAATATCCAGCACAGCCCGCGCCGTTAATCATTTCCTCCTGCTTAACATCCATCTTGTGCCCTGGAGAGAAAATGATTTTGAAGGGGCCAGAAGGACAGTGGCCGCCCAAGATATTAAGAGTCTGTTCAGATATGTGGATTATTTTTCACCGATGTGCTATGCCCACATGGTTAGAAGACCTCCGGCCTGGATAAATTCTGTTGTTTTAGACTTTCAAAAATTCGCCCCAAATCCGGTGTTGCCCAGCATCCAGGTAAAAGAAGTTTACCGGCCGGAGAAACTCAGTGCTGAAGAGTTTGACCAGTCTCTTCAGGAAGCACTTAAGCCACCTTCTCAGGGGATAATCTTCTGGAACTGGGAAAGCCTGTCAGAATCTCAGGAAAAACAGGAAATAGTCAGGAAGCGGGTAGTTGAGTTCATCCGACGATGGCAGGTTGAGCAAGCAAAAAATTTAAATCAGCTGTCTGTCAGCCGGGCCGGGCTTCGTTCTTCACCCTATGGTGCAGGCAAAACATTTCCTGATATTAAGTACTGGATTAATTCCTCTAAGGATATGGCCAGAAGGTTTCCTGGCAGCACACCGACTCTGGTATGGATTGTAAGCACAATGGAACGCGACCCCAACAGGCCGAATGAACAAATTTACACCGGCCGGACCAGATTAACTTTCCCGGCTCCGGCCGGCGAAAAAGAAAAATATAAAAACATCATTTTTGCCGATTATGACCACAACGAACCTTATCTTAAGGCCTTTGACCGAGCTGGTTATAAAGTCTGGCTTCAGGTTGAGCCAGCCATGGCTGAAGTTCCCATTTTAATTGACCTGGTAATGGAACGTTATCACCATCATCCCTGTATCATTGGCTTCGGCGTTGATGTGGAATGGCATCGCTGGAGTGAGCAGGATAATGAAGGCCAGGCCGTAACCGATGAACAGGCCAGGCTGTGGGTTGAAGCTCTGCGCCGCTGGAATCCCTCCTATTTACTGTTTTTAAAGCACTGGGAGCAAAGCAAGCTTCCACCAAATTATCGTCAGGGCCTGGTTTTTATCGACGACAGTCAAATTTTCCAATCTCTCGAGGAGATTACCCTGGAATTTGCCAGATGGGCACGGTGGTTTTATCCATCCCCAGTTGGTTTTCAATTTGGCTACCCATCGGACCGCATCTGGTGGAATAAGCTATCTGACCCACCGGCTGAAATTGGCCGGGCCATCCTTCAGGTCGCTCCCAACACTTCAGACCTCTTCTGGGTTGACTTTACGATGAAAGAAATCTGGCCTCCAAAAAATAATCGAAAATAACGGTTTATGGCAACAAATTAAAATCGGCCGGTAATTTGTGTTTCACCGGGCTTTTTTATCTTAACCGCCCGGCTTTTTTGACACTTCAAACGCTGTTTTATTACAGGTTATGATACGAAGGGTGAAATAATATAATTTTTTTAAGCTAATAATAAAAGCTTCGGTTTCAAGATGAGATAGCAGAATTAATCAGGGTGACCACTTCTTCCCTGCTCTTTGCCTGGCGGAGGGCGTCTCGGAACTCATCATGGATGAGCTTGCGGGAAAGTTTTGGCAGGAGCTGAAGCTTCGGCCGAACCTTATCGCCTGACGGGATGGCCAGGCAGATGATTAAATCCACCGGCTGACCCTCTTTTGACTGCCAGTCAACCGGCTGCTTTAGCCTCAGCAATCCGATGCTCGGACTCCGCACCGTGCCGGACTGGCAGTGCGGAATGGCCAGTCCGAAGCCGATTTCCGTGGCCACGTCATCTTCTCTTTTCCACAGAGCCTGCTCGAACACGGCGCGGCTCTCCACCCGCCCAGCCTGCTCAAACATTATCGCTAAATGCTGGATTACCTCGGCTTTGCTCCGGCACTCGGCCTCGAGATTTACCAAATCCGGCGCTATTAATTCCCGTGAAAAATGCTGCTGGTAAAAATTTTCAAGCACGGCCATATTTTCTTCAGCCGTGGCCGCCTCAAGCATTGTCTCCACTAACTTTCGGCATTCATCCGTTTGTAACCCGTTAAGCACCGCTTTCACCTCGGGAATAAACCCGGAACTCATGCTGAGCTCATCAAACCCCAATCCGACAAAAACCGGCGTAAGCCTTGAATCACCGGCCAGCTCACCGCACAGCCCAACCCACCGGCCGTTCTCATGCGCCCGGTCAATGGCATACTTCAGAAGACGCAGCAGCGCCGGGTTAAGCGGCTGGTTCAAATACTTAACCCTTGGATTCCCCCGGTCAGCCGCAAAGAAATACTGCACCAAGTCATTAGAACCGACGCTGAAGAAATCAACCTCCGGCGCAAATTTATCGGCCAGCAAAGCCACCGAAGGAATTTCCAGCATGATGCCGATTTCCAACTGGCGGTTAAACGGCAGCCCTTCTTTCCCCAGCTCTTCGGCGAATTTTTTAACCTGCTCTTTCAGCCATCTCACCTCTTTCACCAGGGCAACCATCGGGAACATCAGCTTCAGCCGGCCGTGCACCGCTGCCCGCAGCACCGCCCGCACCTGGCTTCTAAAAAGTTCGTAATATTCCTTGTAAATCCTTATCCCGCGATAACCCAAAAACGGGTTGGGCTCCTGAGGGAGCTTAACCGACGGTATGGGCTTATCCCCGCCAATATCAAAAGTCCTGATGATGATGGGCCGGCCCCCGGCTTCCTCAGCCACACGCCTATAAAGAACATACTGCTCTTCTTCCGTCGGCAGCTGGCTCTTGCCGTAAAGAAGAAGCTCTGTCCGGAAAATCCCGACGGCTTCGGCTCCATCCTGCCAGGCTTTCTTGAGGTCTTCCGGATGGCCGATGTTGGCCGCAATCTCCACCCGACGGCCATCAGCTGTTTTCCCAGGCAGAGAAGCTTTTTTCTGGCGATTGAGCCGGAGTCGGTTTTCCGCTTCTATTTCCTTTTTATAATATTCCCTGACTTCTTCACCCGGGGAAACAACCACCACACCCCGGCTTCCATCTACGATGACCTCTTCCCCTGTGTTCAACAGCCTGCAAGCTTCGGCCACACCGGTGACCGCCGGAATGCCGCGCCCGCGGGCCATAATCAGAGTATGTGAAGTCTGACCGGCTTTCTCCAGAACCAAAGCCATTATCTGGCCGGGTTTAAAGCTCAAAAACTCAGATGGAAAAAGATCTTCAGCTACGACCACGGCCGGCTCAGTAATCTCGATTCTCTTTTCACCTCCGACTTTAACTCCCATTTTCTGCAGCAGCCTGAGGGCAACATCGCCGAGGTCAGCCACCCGCTCTCTTATGTACTGAGTCTTGCTCTGGAGAAGCTCATGACTGAACTCTCGGACCGCTCTGACCAGCGCCGCCGGAGCACGCAGAGCTTCTATTTCTATCAGTTGTTCAATTCTCTTTTGAAGCGCTGGGTCAGAAGCAATCGAGAGATGCGCCTTGAGAATGTTTTTCTCCACTCCGGTTTTTTCTTCAAGCCCTTTCTTTATTTCTTCGGTAAGCGCGGCGAGCGCTTTCCGGAATATTTCAATTTCTTGCTTCGGGTTTTCCGACTTCTCATTCTCCAAGCCGCCCAATTCATCCAGACCAGTTCCCGCTTTTAGCACCATAACCCGCCCGATGGCCACACCCGCTGAAGCCGGTTGCCCGGTAAAATAGACTTCCTGCTTGTCCCTCACCAGTCGCGGAACAATGGCAGCCGCAGCTTCTGGCATTTTTAGAGCCTGCTCTTCTTTGGCTGGAAGCTCGGACAGCAAAAACTTCTTCAGCTCTTCGGCAAACTCTTTTTCTCCGTTTCCCTCAACCACGACCCGACAGCGGTCATGGTGCTGGGTGTCTGAAGTTACGAGGGAAAGCGCACTTTTGGCATCAGCCCGGCGTTTTGTTCTCAAGTTTTCCCAGGTCACCTGGCCAGCAAAACTCTGGCATTTCTCCTGGATAAAACTGGCCGGACGGGCATGAAGCCCGAGCGGGAGGGGAAATTCAAAAATGAATTCAGCCGCCAATTTCTGCCTTCACTT
>JBNARJ010000016.1:0-7889 GCA_049719515.1 Candidatus Saccharicenans sp. | reverse complement strand
TCTGCGTTTTTGATGGCTTCCTGCACAGAAAACTCAAAAATTTTCTTGCCCTCAAAACGCTCTGCTTTCTGCACCGGAATGCCGACCGCAAAAATCACCGCGGCTGCTTCCTGGATGTCTTCAGGTTCGAGCTCGTTTTCAATGCCCATGGCCCCCTGAGTTTCGACCTTGATGGAAAAGCCCATCTTCTTGGCCGTCTTCTCCAGCTGTTCGGCAGCCATGTAGGTATGGGCAATCCCCGTAGGACAGGCAGTTACGGCTACTAATTTCATCGCGACCTCCAATTTTAAAAGGCAGATTTTATTTTAGCATAAAGAACAATCTATCCGGCCACCAGGCCAGGCTTATATATTAGTATTTACAATCTCCTTTATCAACGTTCGATGGGATATGAATATCTGGTATTTAGCCGGAAATTCAAGCGGCGTTAGCTTCAGATTTTTTCTTGCTCCGGACCCGCAGCAAGGTCATCAGAGTTGCCACCACCAGGGTGCCGGCCAGAATAGCCACGATATACATGAAGCGATTGTCCACCACAGGAAGAACAATGGGCCCGCCGTGCGGAGCATGGTCGCCAACCTTACCCAGCATGGCAATCACCGAGCCAACACTCGAACCGGCCATAATCACGGGAATTACCCGAAAAGGGTCAGCCGCAGCAAACGGGATGGCTCCTTCCGTAATGCCAATAGCCCCCATGGCCAGAGCGGCCAGCCCGGCGTCCCGCTCCTGCTCGGTCCAGAGCTTCCGGTTGAGCAGGGTAGCCAGCCCAAGGCCGAGCGGCGGAATGCAGATGGCCGCAGCGCAGGCCCCCATAACAAAATAATTACCCTGCTGGATCATGGCGGCGCCAAAAAAGAAGGCCACCTTGTTCACCGGTCCGCCCATGTCAAAAGCAATCATCGAGCCCAGAATAACGGCCAGGATGATTTTATTTCCGGTGTTCATGACCTGCAGCCAGTTGGTGATGCTGACCATGAGGTCATGAATTGGTGCACCGATTATCTTATACATAATAATTCCCACGATAAATGATGAGATAACCGGATAAACAAGAATTGGCATTACTGGTCTAATGTAAGGTGGGACCTTGACTTTCTTAAGATAAAACACCACAAAGCCAGCCAGAAGACCGGACACCAGCCCGCCCAGGAATCCAGCTCCAACCTGATTGGCAATATAACCGCCGACAAAGCCTGGCACCAACCCGGGACGGTCAGCAATGCCGAAGGCGATATAGCCCGATAGAACAGGAATAAGCAGAGAGAAGGCTGCTACCCCGATGTCGTTTATCAGCTTGAGAAAGGGAGCCCGGCTGAAATCTGGCCCCTGGGAAGTCATCGGAGCCAGGGCAATCGACAGAGCAATGAGTATTCCACCCGAAGCCACAAAGGGTATGGCATAAGAGACACCGGACAGAAGATATTGCTTAAATTTGCTTACTTTCATGATAGCCTTCCTGAATTAATTTGGACACCTGAGACCTAATTCGGATTTCCCGTCAATTATAAAAAAAGCTGTCTGCCTTGGCAATCTCCTGTTCATTCTCCATTAATGGTTCAGGTGGCCGACATGTCTCAAGCCTGGCTTTCTCTGAACTTCAGACGGTTGGCTGGGATATCGCTTAGAACATTTCGGGCCAGAGAGAGATGCTGCCGGGCTCTCTGGCAGCTCGTCTCCACCGATAAGCCCATAAAGACCATTGCTCTTGAAGCCGGCTATGAGCCGCTCTATTTTTCCCACCTCTTTCACAGAATATTAGGTGCACCCCCTTCTTCCCTCAGAAAGCTCCCCTACACCAGCCCGTTGACTTAAAAATTTCTAATATCTTTAAAAAAAAAAGACATATGAATTTTCTTGATTTCCGCCTGCATTGACCTTACATATTCAACATAGATATTAATATCCTTAAAAAGGAGGCCAGATGAAAAAATTTTTATCAATTCTGTCGGTTTTGTTCGTTTTAATCTCAATTATAAATATTTTCTTACTATCAAGCGAACCTATTAAAAAAAGGGGAAAAACAACTGTTACTGTAATAATGGGACAGCCTATTCCTACTTGCGATTGCACAATTATAAATAATACTGATTGTTCGTGTATCATAGAAAATTAACATTTATTAAGAGAGGTTAAAGAATGATATTTGTAAGAGCGAAAAGGATGCTAATAATTTTATTAACGGCTATCTGTTTATATTTGACCCTGGTGGCCATAGGTAGTATAGGTCAGGCGGGTAGTCCTGTGTTGATAAAAGGTTTTATGACCGAGACTGGACCAGACTGGGAATGCCATTGTCCAGCAGAAAATCTTTATTGGGATTGTTTTTGTAAAATTATAAAATAAAAAAGTGGAAGCGGAAAATAAAGAACAATAAGAATTATCCAATGTGGGAAATAATATAAGGTGATAAAACCAATCAAGCTTTTAATCCGAATTTTCCAATATTATTTGGTTTTAACATCCTTTCTTTATCCTGAATCTATAAAAATTAAAGAATCTTTTATATTAAACCTACCTTCAATTAACAAAGAGGCTTTTGCTCTCTGGAAACAAGACTTTGCCCCTCCTGAAATTTACGAAGGTTTTAATGGCGAGTTGATCCTTAATAGATTTTCTTATTTGCAAATCTATACTTCGAAGGGTGAAATGAAGCGAGCAGTAGGAGGCTATGGTCAGGGACCCGGTGAATTTTATGGCATTGGTGCAGTCCAAAAAGCTAATGATAATTATTTTATTTTAGACCCTTTACAGGGGACCTTAAGCATTTTTAATAAAGATTTTGCTTTTCAAAAACGCTTTCTATTGCTTTATGAAGGGGTATCTAATGTCATCCAGGGGATTTCTATAAATGGAAAATACATAGCAACGGTTCAATATCGCAGGCAAATTTTAAAGAACAGCATAAAAACCTGGGCCATAAGCATATATGATATAAATGGCCAATGGCAAAAAGCACTATTTGAAACAGATCTATTTCAAAAAAAACTCAAAGATTATCCAGAAAGTTTTTTAAGGGGATGCATTCTTTTAGATGGCCAGGACATTTATTTCTGTTTTACTACTATAAATTGTATTTGGAAGATAAATTTTGAAGGAGAAATTCTCGGGGAAAGATGGTTTGGTCAAAAATGGTGGAAATATATCAAATATGATCTGAAGGAAAAACAGAAATTTGTAAGGCGAAACCCAGCCTGGATGTATGACCTTCAAGCAGAAGAGACCGGTTACAGAATTATGGCTCTCTTTAAATATAAAGATTTCATCGGCCTCCAAATATCTAAAGGTGCTAATAATCTCCATGATTATTGTTATATTTTGTTGGATAAAAATTTTTCCTGGGAGTCTGAGCAAATATATCTAACAGATTTTTTCCCAGCAGGTTATGGAGAAAATTGCTTATATTTAGCTAAGATGATTGAATTCAAATCTCCTTATGAGGAATCTAGGGCCGAGATATTAAAATGTATAATAGAAGAATAGGGTTCTTGGCATTCTCTATTTTTATCTTTCTATTTATTTGGTCTATTTGTTTCTGCCTTTATGCTTCGAGTAAACAGGAAAAAGAAGGATTGCTTCTGGCAGGAAAATGGTCTCATCCTGAAATTAAGCTACATGGTTATATATTTGAATCTCGGATAGACGACGGCAATTCCTTATTCATTATGTTTTTTCGAGATGGAATATTTGTGGTTTCTCCAGCTACGGCTTATGCCCTGGCTGGTTATGGAGAGGGGCCAGGCGAAATATCACATTGGAGGACTATGTACCTTGACCAGAGTCATCTTATCGATGTGGAAACTACGGGTAGGCTCATATATTTTAAGAAAAACGGAGATCTTTATAGGTATGATAAGGTAGATTGGCTAAAAGAGCTAAGCACTATCTTTTTTAAATCTGTAGAACGAGCTGACAATAAATGGTTTTTTGCCGGATTTTCTTATGATAATCAGGAAACCATAAAGAAAAACGGTACGGTTGGATACTTTCTCTCTGTTTTTGAAAACGGAAGATTAATTAGAAAGCTGCTTTATAAGGAATATACGGGGAGGTATTACGCCCATCTTATAAGGTCAATAATAAGAAAAAAAGACGGGCTGCTCTGGGTAATGCTCGAAACGGAGCCAAAAATTTATTTGATTAATCCTGATAATTTAGAAATCATTAGAGAAATAAACTTGAGAACTACTGAAAATTTTGTTCCAACCAAAAAAGAGACATTCCTTTGGAAACCAGGAAAGCCCATCCCTCAACTATATGAAGAATGGGAGCTTTCTTATTCAAGAGTCGAAAATTTTCTGGTAACTGATAAATATCTGGTAGTTCAGTTTCGTAACCCCGATACAGAAAAAGAAAAATTTACTTTATTACTTTATAACCTAAAAACTTTTGCCCTGGAAAAATACTATTTCATTAATGATGTCTTGCTTGTCGAGAAAAATGGCCTTTATTATTTTCTGGAGAATGGTGATCCGGGGCTGGATGAGTCAGTTAATTCATTGATAATCAACATTTATAAAATTAAATGATAAAATCAAAAAAATTATTAATGGGGCGGTTTTTAGAGTTAATAATTATCACTCTCCTTTTAGCTAACGTGTTTTTCTTGGCAAACATTTATTTTGATAAAATCAAACAGAAGAATAATTTCATTGATCTTAAAAAATTAGAAAGAATTAAAATATTAACTCCTGCAGGGGAAGAAAAATATTTATCAGCTACTTTAAAAACAGAGGAAAGTTATGTTTTATTTTTCAAATTAAATGATTGCCCGGCTTGTATATATAAAGGACTTTATGAATTAAAGCAATTAGAACAAGCAAGGAAATTAACCCTGGCTATAACAATTCATGAATGGGTAGATGAATGGAAAGCCTGGGTGAAAAACATTGAGGTAGACAATATATATTTCCTAAAAAAAGTGACATCGAAGACATAATAAACTTTCCTTATACACCCATTCTAATAAAAATGAAAAAAGGTCACTTAAAGAACTATAAATATATCTCAAGCTAATTTTTTAATCTAAAACAGTCTATAAGAGGCAGCAGTTTGGCTGAATCAATTGAAACTAATTAATGTGAATTGTTAGTTCATTAACTAGAAGTTAAGCCAAACTCAAGCTTCTGCCAAACTTTCCAGAAAGTTATCCATGATGAATTCCGCCAGACGCCACAAAGGGTATGGCATAAGAAACACCGGAGAGAAGATATTGCTTAAATTTGCTGACTTTCATGATAGCCTTCCTGAATTAATTTGGACACCTGAGACCTAATTCGGATTTCCCGTCAATTATAAAAAAAAGAAAGCAGGCTGGCAATGATTGTCATCAGAGCCCAAAGGTTGATTCTCGCAATTCGTTGATATTATAATAAATTCAGGCGGGGGCGGCATGGTGAAAAGATTTTTCTCCAATAACAAGCTATACCACTTCATAGCCTTGATAATCAAGCTGCTCAATATTTTATTATTATCTTTTTGTTTTTGCTCCACTTTTATTTATTCGCAGGAAATTAAGACCAGGGTCAGTGTTTACGATGACATTTTCTTCACCGAATCGGGGCTTCTTCCTTTGCCGGAAAAACCCGTGGAACTAAAGCTTGTCTTCAGCCTCAAGTCAGAACATTTTCAGTCCCCGCTCAGGCTGGCCATAGACCTCGCAGGAAATCTCTACGTGGTTAATACCCAGCACAATTTAATACAGAAGTTTTCTTCTTCTGGTGAATTTCTGGCCGAACTTGGCACCCAAAAAAACAGCAAGCCATTTCTGAGGGCTCCAGATAACATCTATCTATCGGGCAATGTCCTCGGCATCTATGATACGGCCAGATATACTCTGGAACTTATTGATCCCCGGGGTATGTTGCTTCGAAGCCAGAAATTTTCGGAGACGGAAGGAATCAGTGATTTCGCCATCGACAACAATAGCCGCCTTTACGTCGCTCATTATGTGCAGGACAGGAAGTCTCCACTTATAACCGTTTATGAAGGCCAGGAAAAAAAATTCACCTTTGGCCAGCCGATATTTTATCTGCACAGTCCACAAGAATTAAATTCTGTCTCACTTTCACTGAATGAAAAAGGCGAGCTTTACGTGGCTTTTGTCTATTTTCCGATAGTCCGTAAATATTCCCCGCGGGGTGAACTTCTGGCCGAATACAAGGTCGAAACCCCGGTGATTTCAGCCAAGGAGACTTACAATCTGAAGCTGATTGGTGAAGGTGTAAAAAACACAACCGTGCGGGCAGGTTATAAGCCGATAATAATAAGAAATAAATACCTGAACGGCCGGCTTTATCTTCTGACCGACTACCCAAGGTTGGAAATACTGGAACTCAGCCAAGATTGGCAGCTTCTTTCCGATTACTGGGCAGAGTTTGATGAAGTATATGAAGTAAATGATATGGCCGTGGCGGAAATTAACGGAGAGAAGATATTTTATGTTGCCCATTCTCAACCGCCTCATTACGACATAGATGTCTTCAAGAAAAAGTAGTGAATCTTTTTAACCAGATTTAATTTGGTATTACTGTGTTAATCAGAAATTTCTGAATCAAAACCCCTTAAAGGATTCTTAAAAGTTCAAGCCCTGACAAGTCGTCATATTTTTTGACTGTGAGAAGAATAATCTTTTACTTAAAATTTTGAGAGGGTTGGCTAACAGGCCTTGAGAATCCTTCAGCGGTTACTGTGTTGGTTTTTATTCAGGAAAATTAAAACTTTCTCGATTTCCTCTGGCGTTTTTTACGAGCCTAAGAATATTAGCTTTGAAATCCTATTTCTGCAGCTTGAAAATAATGGTCACGGTAAAAGTTACTGAGCGAGGGCGGCCATTGATAATCATAGGCTCATAGACCCACTGTCTGACAGCATCAATAGCTGCCTGGTCAAGAAGCCGCACCGAGCGCAGGAACAATCAATTTTCAGAAACTTGCCGAGGACCTTAATTTGACTATCAAAGTCATTATGGTTTAGCATAAAGACAATCATCTCGGGGGCTTCGCGATGGAGAAAATTCTTATTCTTTCCTCAAAAACGGAAAGTCAGCTAATAGTCAAAGATATCGTGGGAGAATCTGCCTCGATAACCATCCTTCATGTGCCTGAGGCTTCTGTTCCAACGGACGATATTTCCCTCATCCTTACTGATTGCGATTACCAGTGCCGCCTTGATAAATGCCTGAAAAAATTCCTCTTTGTCCATCACCACAAGTCTACACCCGCGGTGATACTGAAGCCTGTCTTAATTAAGAACGGAGTAGGCTATCCAGGTTTCTTTTTCAGAATTCTAAACAACACCGGCTTCGCGGCTATTCAGAAGGACTGGCTTTCATTAATGAAAAATTCAAAATATTATGCTGGCTCACCTACCTTCCTTGTCTTACCTTTCAGCCCACTGAGCAAAATAATTGCAGTTCAGAGAATAATAATCGAATCTGACCATGTATCATTTCAGCTTAAGGACTTAGCCAGAATAGCAGGCTGTTCTTCATCCTGGCTTTCTGTAAACTTCAGGCAGTTGGCGGGGATATCGCTCAGAACATTTCGGGCCAGAGAGAGATGCTGCCGGGCTCTCTGGCAGCTCGTCTCCACCGATAAGCCCATAAAGACCATTGCTCTTGAAGCCGGCTATGAGCCGCTCTATTTTTCCCAGTTGTTTCACAAATTGTTTAAAGCCCCGCCTTCTTCTGTCAGAATCCTAATCGCCTCTGGTAAATTCCCGACTTAAAAATTTCTAATATCTTTAAAAAAAAGACATATGAATTTTCTTGACTGCTGGCTGGTTCAACATCATTAATTATTATAGAAGTCTAATTTTCTGTAAAAAGCAGGCCAACCTTATGAAAAAAATATCGAAATTTTTAATATTTGTTATTATCATTTCGATTA
>JBNARJ010000015.1:0-28061 GCA_049719515.1 Candidatus Saccharicenans sp. | reverse complement strand
AGGAGTTCCTACCACATTCCCTTTCTTTTTTCACCACACTTTTGGCTGAAGAGCCAAAAAAGTCTTGACTTTTTATAGTCATAGAGTTAAAATTAAATCGGCTTTCCTGGGCGGGCTGGGGAAAGCCCCCACCTTTTTGGTTCCCATCATCAACCCCCCTTTTGCTGACAACAGCCCGCATCATGTTTGAACATTATGGTGTTACGAAATGAAAATATCGTAACATTGAAAGTCTTTTGTATTCTCTTCTTCTCTCATTCCTTCAGCAAAAAACGGCCGTAACCCACCGTCCGATCTTAATATCTTTCCCAATCAAGTGACGGGGAAAATGGCTAACGTCAGACATCTGCCGAAGCTCGTTTTCCTATAAGCTGCTAAATTAAGCGGGGATCAAGTTCAGCCGATGATTAAAAAATAATCTTTCTTGGTCTGCGGTTGATAATTAGCTTGGCTCAATCTTAACGCCTTCGCTTTCTTCTGTTAGAGATTTTGTTAGGGATTTCAGCCTTTTCAAAATCTCAATTAAAAACAGCCACGGGTTAAAGCTACTTCTCGCAATAAAAATTTATCATCTGCCTGATTGCTTCCTGACACACCGGACAGTAAGGCTTCTTGCCCTTGGTGAACATGATGCAATCGACAGCCGGGCGATAAAGACCGGTTGAGGCGTAACCGGCTCCTTCAAAGGCCCCCACTTTTCCGGCATACTTGCTCTTCCGCAAAAACTCATCAACTTTCCTGGCCTGCTCGAGCGACAGTCGCTCACTTTCGGCTTCCAGTTTCTCAATTACTTCTCGCGGAGCTCCTTCCCTTTTCTTTCGGGCAATATCCTCGTTGATTTTCTGCCGGGTGGCCTGGTAGGCCAGGTCCATCCGGTCAAATTCTTTCTTTTCCCACGGGGTGGGAATCTCCACTCCGGGGCTGACCAGTTTTTTCCATTTAAGCTGGGCCGGGTTCAAAAGGGCGGTGATGTTCGGCTCAACCGGCTCTATACCCCGCGGGTAAAAATCGTTATAGGCCACCTGCGAAGTGTAATACTCATCGGCCAGCCCGGTAAAAGAGTGGCCGAATTCGTGAAGCATCAGGTACTCGTGCCACTGATTATCAGTGGTGAAGGTGCAGTAAAGGTTATATATGCCACCCCCGCCGTAGCGCTTGTGATTGACCATAATCAAGATGGTGTCGTAGGGCACCTGTCCGGCCACCTGACGCAGGCTGCGGTTATCTTCGGTCAGCAGGTAGCGTTCCGAACCAAAAGAATCAAACGAAGCTCCCAGCGTGGTGTTCTTAAATTGCCCGTAGGAAGGCTCATCACAGCCGCTTTCGGCCGACGGCTTGAGCACACCGTAGATGTTAAATTTATTCTTCATGCTTCTGTAAGGTTCCTGGCTGAAAAAAACTGCGGTGAACCTATCAAGGTCGGCTTTGAACTTGGCTTCTTCGTTTGCCGTATAGCCTTCACCCACAAAAACGACGTCGACTTTTTCAGACGGCGAACCGTTTTTAAGCACTTCGAAAACTTTTACGGCCGGGTCCGGTTGTTCTTTCACAATATAAATCGAAGCCGGGTCAATTTCCTGCGAAAAAATTTCGTGGAAATTATTTTCTCGGTCCCGCACTTCCAGAGCAAAGATTATTTTATTTTTGGGATACGGAATGAGGGCCGACTCCTGAAAAGTTTTTCTGATACCCTTCAACCCTTCTTCCGTCGTCCTGTACTCGCCGAACAGGCTGTCAAAACCCCTGGAATAAATCAGCTCCCGCGTGCCGGCATCATAAATTTTGACGGCGTAACGTCCGCGCAGAAACGGGTCCAGAAGGTTTCTGGTAGAACCGGCCCAGACGCCTTCCTGGTAGATGCGGTCCACGGCCACGATTTCCTCCTGGCTGTGGCCGGTGTGATAATAATCGATGCGCATGGTCTTATCTATGAAATAGCGGTCAAAAGCCGGCTGCTTTTTGCTCTGAGCCAGAAGCGCGGGCCCCGCCACAAGACTCACCAAGAGGAGCATTACCGCCGCTTTTTTCATTTTTTCCTCCTTCTTTCTTTTTCTCCTTTATTTTATCTTTTTTATCTTCCTTTGTTTTCTTTCCTTTCTGTGACTTTTTCTGATTTTACTCCGTTTAAACTAAATTTTTCACCCTTATCATTTGGGCGTTAAGGTTTAACCACCCTCCCTGCTATCTCCTTTATCAGCTTAAAGGCCAGAGCAGCGGTTATCTCTGAAACATCCCTGGTCGGGTTAAGCTCCACCACATCAAACCCGACCACGCGGGCTTTCAGCCGGTGGATAAGGTTGATGACCTGCCTGGAGCTCAACCCTCCTGGCTCGTGGTGTGAAACACCCGGAGCAAAAGCCGGGTCAAAAACATCCAGGTCCAGGGAAATGTAGAGCGGGTTGGTAAATTCGAGTGCCAGACCATCTGAAAATTCCCTGGCTTCGATTACTCTCACTCCGTACTTTCTGGCCATCTCCTGCATGTCTGGCGTCGTGGCTCTGATACCGACCTGCACGACGTTTTTCACCAGTCCGTCTTCCAGTATCCTGGCCATCGGGCAGGCGTGGGAGAGGCGGTCTCCGTAAAGGTCCTCGTACATGTCGGGATGGGCGTCAAGGTGAAGAAGGTCAAGCGCCGGAAATTTCCCGGCCATGGCTTTTACCACCGGGTAAGTTATTGAATGGTCGCCGCCAAGCACCACCGGCACGGCCCCCAGGTCGAGCACTTCCCTGACTTTTTCCTCAATGGCGGCAAACGTCTTGAGCATATCGCCGGAAGTGTCAACGTCGCCCAGGTCGACCAGAACGGTGTCTTCGGCCAGGTCCACGCCAAGTTCAGTGTCCGGGTTGTAACACTTACCCGTGGAAACTCTTCTGATGGCTTCCGGTCCGGCCGCCGCGCCTCTCTTATAACTTGACTTTTCATCAAAGGGCACACCGATGATGGCCAGCTTAAAATATTCCACCCTGTTCTTATCTTTCAGGGCACCGCCAAAATCAGTCATCTTTTCCTCCGTTTAATTATTTCCGGTTTAATCACCGCAATGAATTATACCGCAATGCCCGGCCGGCTGAAATCAGTAAACGGCCAGGGCGGCAAAACTCACGGCTGATTGAGTGGCTTTTTCTTCCGCCAGGTCATAACCCAGAAAGACCGTTTTGTGGCCGGCGAACACTTCCAGCAGGATGGCCAGAGCCGAAAAGCCGCAGACGTTATAAGTTTCTCCGGCCGGCCTGGCGTACCGCCAGAACTCCACCGGGTCAGCCGCCCGCATGGCCTCGATCAGGTCATGGTCAAAACCGACGGTTTCTTCTTTCATCTGCGAAGCAGGGCGCGGATGCCCGAACTTCACCCCGATATGGGACAGGTCAACCCCGGCCACAAAAAGCGTATGCGAATCAGAGGCCAGGTTCTTAAGTTCTTCTAAAAATGGCCGGAGTCCTGGAATCTCAGCCGGCCGGCTGGCAGTTTCATGCCAGATATGAAAAGAACTGCAGAGCACCGGAACGAGGCGGAAGTCATTTCCCAGCAGATGCTGCAGGAAAATCAGCTGGAATTCAACCGAATGCTCCGACCGGTGGCCGAAATCATCGGGCTCGACCAAATCCCCGGCCGCTCTCTTCAGTCTGGCCGAAACTTCCCGGTCATTGCTGACCAGCCCGAGCGGCGTGCGAAAATCTTTTTCCGAAACAGACAGCACACCTGATTCCAGCTGGTGTCCGGTGCCCAAAACTATCACCCGCCGGTAGTCTTTTGAACGCACGCTCCGGTAGGCCAGGGAATAAACCCGCCGTCCGACTTTCAGGTCGATGTGAGGGGCCACCAGTGCTTTTAAAGGTTGGTTTTGCTCGAGCTGCTCTTCCACCTCGGGCGGCAGAATACTCTCGCTGAGAATTTCCGACAGGAATTTCCTGAGCTCTTCGGGCTCAGCCGGATAGGCCTCTCCGGCCAGGGTGGCTTCCCTTACGGGATTTCTGGTAAATTCCTCCACCAGGGCGGCTTTTTTACGCCTGAATTCTTCATCGTCCAAAAGGCCGAGCCTTTTTATCTGGCCCAGAAGTTCTTTGATGAGCTCCGCCCCTTCCAGCGAATAACCCCGCCGCCTTAAAAGCTCCAGCTGAAGGTCCCGCTCATCACGCTGGCCGTCCAGCAAACTGAGGATTTCTATGCCCAGGCCGCGGAGGACAACCGGGTTTTTGAGCAGGCCAAGACGGTCACTCACCAGGAGGGCTTTTTCACCCTCGTAGAAAAAAGGCTGGATTTCCAGGTCAGTTCTCAGTTTGAGGCCCAACAGATTCTCCTTTTTTTGAAGCTGCCCTTTTTAGAAGCTGCCCGTAAAAATTATCTTTATCTAATTACCAGATTGAGCAAACTTTTTCCACATTTTATTTTCCTTACGCTTAAAATCTTTTCTGGTAAAAAGTTTAAGACAGGATTCTAAATGGCCGGAAAGTTCCGTTTAAAATCTCCAGACTGCCGGCGGTTTCCTGATTTAGGCTTGAAGATGAACTCAATCCAGGAGAATTAATCTTTCTTCCACTCAACCTGTTTTAATCTTTTTGTTTTCCCGTTATCTGATCTTCCCCTTTTTTCTTCCACTACTGCTGTCAGGTTATTAAGGATGCAGATGCATTAAGGATGAAATAATAGGAATTGAGTCAGCAATTGTAAGACAGGTTTTTGCTTAAAAAAATGGAGGAAGAAGGAGAAGGAATCTTCCTTCCCCATCCTCTTCCTCAACAACCTTGGCCTCGCCTCAATCTGAGGCGACCTCAGAATTTCACACAAAGCAAAGAGACTCAATCACCCCTGCGGGTAATTTTGAGGGTGATTTTTCGCGAAAAAAAATGTTTATTTCTCACCGCGAGAATGTATATAATCTTGGTGTTTTAAGCGATTAAAAAAAGTATGACTGAAAAATTTAGCACCGATAAATCTTTTCTGAAATGTAAAAATTTCTGGTTGTGGACTTCTGACTTCCGACTTTTCTCCGCCACCGCCAAAAAACCGGACCGGCCGCCGCAGAAAATTTACGGCCAAAAGGTGCGGAAAACCTGGAACTGTCCAGCCGCCAATGAGATTAAAGAGTACCTCACCAGAAAATTAAAAAAATGTTTCGAATAAAACTTCTTCCGACCAAGGAAAGGAGCGTTTAACATGACGGGCCATTCTTTTAAACAAAACTCAAGTTCATTCTTTAAGCTTCTGGCGCTGGTTCTGGTTTTTTTCTTCCTGCTTCCAACCCGGTCTTTGTCCCAACCGGCTGACAACCAGAACCAGACCGTTAAAATTTCCCTGGAAAAAATCATGGCCGGCCAGGAATTCTACGGCACGCCTCCTTCCAACCCGACCTGGGCAGTTGACGGAAAAACCCTCTATTTTCAGTGGAAAAAACCCGGTGAAAAAAACGTTGAACTTTATGCCGTAAGCCTGGCCAAACCCGAGCCCATCAAAATAAAACGTGAGGACCTGCTCAAGAACCCGCCGGCCAGCATTTCTTCCGGCCGCGGCTACTACGGATTTTCCCGTTTTGGCAGCCAGTGGGAGTGGGACCGCTCGAAGAAAAAACTCCTGGTGGTTCAAAACAGTGATATTATCCTCTTTGACCTGAAAACCGGAAAAGCCAGACCGCTGGTCACAACCGAGGCGCGCGAGGCCGGAGCCGGCTTTACCTTCGACGAACAGAAAATCTACTTTTTGTCTGGCGAAAATCTCTACACCCTTTCTCTGGCAGACAGCGGCCTGCGGCAGCTTACTTCCTTTACCAGAGAAAAGCAAATCGAGCCGAAAAAGCCCGGCCCGGTTGAAAAATGGTATGAAGACCAGCAGAAGAGTTTATTCAGGGAAATTTTCCGCTTCGGTTTTGAAGGAATGGAAAGTTTCAGGCGCGGTGTTGACCTGCTGCCTCAGCTTCTGCCTTCACCGGCCAGGCGCAAATCTTTTGTTCTTCAGGAAAACCAGCGGCTGCTGGCGGCCGCACCCTCGCCGGATGAAAAATATGTTCTTTTTACCATCAGCGAATCCATTCCCTCGGCCAGAACCACCATCGTGCCGAACTACGTCACCCGTTCGGGCTATACCGAAACTATCCCTTCTCATACGAAAGCGGCTGAGAATTCAGAGCTTTACCGTCTGGGCCTCATGAATACCGACACGGGAGAAGTGCGCTGGGTTGACTACGGTCAGGGTGAGCGCCAGGTCAACCCGAGGAACTGGCTGTGGTCGCCGGACGGTAAAAAATGCGTGCTCACCGCTGAAGCCGAAGACCGGAAGGAAGCCTGGATATTTCTCCTGGACCTTCCTTCAGCCAAAACAACCGTTCTGGAGTCGGTGCGCGATGAAGCCTGGGTGGGGCCGCTCGGACTGACCAGCATTTTCTGGTGGCCGGACAGCCAGCACCTGAGTTATATCTCGGAGAAAAGCGGCTATGCTCATCTTTACGTCCTGTCTGTGGACGGCCAGGAGAAAAAGCAGCTGACCGATGGGCGGTATGAAGTAACGCAGGCCTGGCTTTCTCGCGACGGACGCAGAATCTATTTTGTCTCGAGCGAAGTTCATCCCGGAGAAAGACATTTTTACGTCCTCGACCTCAAAACCGGCCAGAAGGTGCAGCTGACCGGCCTTGGCGGGCTGAATGAGTTTTACCTGTCACCGGATGAATCGGCCATCGCCATCCTGCACTCCTACAGCAACCGGCCGCCCGAGCTGTACCTGCAGGCCAGCTCCAGCGCGGCCAGACCCAAGCAGATAACGCTTTCCACCACAGAAGAATTTCGGGCCTATCCCTGGTACGACCCGGAAATAATCACCTTTAAGGCGCGGGATGGGGTGGACATTTACGCGCGACTTTTTAAACCTGATGTTCCTCACCCGAACAGACCGGCCGTCATCTTCATCCACGGGGCAGGCTACCTGCAGAATGCCCACCGGGGCTGGAGTTCATACGAGCGGGAGTACATGTTTCACAACTTCCTGCGAGACCACGGCTACTATGTGCTGGATGTTGACTACCGCGGCAGCAGCGGTTACGGTCGCGACTTCCGCACCGGCATCTACCGTCACATGGGCGGTAAAGACCTGGATGATGTGGTCGACGGGGCCAGGTATCTGACCGAAAAATACGGGGTCAACCCTCAGGCTATTGGCTGCTATGGCGGAAGCTACGGCGGCTTCCTGACGCTGATGGCCATGTTCAAAACTGACGTCTTCAGAGCGGGGGCTGCCCTGCGGCCGGTGACCGACTGGGCCCATTATCACCCCGGTTATACCGTGGACATTCTTAACCTGCCCCAGAATGACCCCGAAGCTTACCGGCAGAGTTCGCCCATTTATTTCGCCGAAGGATTAAAAGGGGCCCTGCTCATCTGCCACGGTATGGTTGACACCAACGTCCATTTTCAGGACACGGTGAGACTCGTTCAGCGCCTGATTGAACTGGGCAAGGAAAACTGGGAGGTGGCCATCTACCCGGTGGAAAACCATTCCTTCCGTACGACTTCAGCCTGGGTGGATGAATACCGCCGGATTTTCAGGCTGTTTGAGACCAACCTGAAAAACCAGAAATAAACTGAGCGGAGAATTAGTAAAAATATTTTTTAAAGCTTAATCCGACGAAAAAAAGGCGGCGGTCTTCCGGCTGTATCTCCTTTTTTCTCACCGCTTTCAGGCTACCGGCTCTCTAACTGAGAATAAATTGTTTTACCCCTGCACGACATCTTTCTGTCAGCCGGTCAGGCTTTTCCGGGTTGACAGAAGCCATCTATTTTTGTATAGGTTAATACAAGATGGGCAAAGTACTTGAGCTAGTTAATGTCCAAAAGTCTTATAAACTGGGATTTATTCCAAAGAAAAAACTGGTCTTAAAAGGCGTCTCCTTCCACGTGAATGAAGGCGAGATATTCGGTTATCTGGGGCCCAACGGCGCGGGGAAGACGACCACCATCAAGTGCATCCTGAACCTGATTTTTCCCGACGCCGGCCAGATAAAAATTTTCGGTGAAGATTCCCTGCGGCCGCGGGCCAGACAGAAGGTTGGCTTCCTGCCCGAAAATCCCTACTTTTACGACTACCTGACCGGCCGGGAATTCCTGACTTTTTATGCCGACCTTCTCGGACTCCACGGCCAGGCCAAGCAGGAAAAAATCAATTACCTGCTGAAGCTGGTCGGCATGGAAAGAGCGGCCGACCTTCAGCTGCGAAAATACTCCCGCGGCATGCTGCAGAGAATCGGTCTGGCCCAGGCCCTGCTGAATGACCCATCACTGGTCATCCTCGATGAGCCGATGGGCGGGCTGGACCCGATCGGCCGAAAAGAATTTCGTGATATCATCGTCGGCTTAAAAAAAGAAGGCAAAACGGTCTTTCTGAGCTCGCACATCCTGCAGGACATCGAGATGATCTGCGACCGGGTGGCCATCATCCTGGCCGGGGAAATCATCAACCAGGGCTACCTGGGCGACCTGATATCCGAAAAGGTCCTCTACACGGAGATAACGGTGGCCGGAGTGCCGGCCGAAGAGTTTCAGGGGCTGGGCGAGAGCCTTTCCAGCCGTGGTGACCGGGTGCTGCTTAAAGTGTATGAGGAGAGCAACATCGACCGGGTGTTAAGCCTGACCCTGCAGAAAAAGGGAAAAATTGTCTCGCTGGTGCCCCGGACTGAAACCCTGGAAGATATTTTTGTCAGCATGGTAAAGAACCAATGAAAATCACAACCATCGCCAGAAATACTTTCAAGGAAGCCAAAAGAGACCGGGTGCTCTACCTGCTCTTTTTCTTTGCCGCCATCTGCCTGCTTTTCTCCAGGTTCCTGGCCCTGCTCACGGTGGGCGACCGGGTGAAAATCATCAAGGACGTCGGGCTGGCTTCCATCTCGCTCTTCGGCATGCTCATGGCCATCCTGATGGGCACCGGGCTGGTCTACAAGGAGATTGATAAAAAGACCATCTTCACCCTGCTGGCCAAGCCGATCCACCGGGTGGAGTTTCTGCTGGGAAAATTTCTGGGACTTGTGCTGACCATCTTTATCATGACGGTGCTCATGACGCTGATTTTTCTGCTGATACTTTTCCTTCACACGTTTACCGTGGAGTGGAAAATTCTGGTGGCCGTGCTTTACATTTTCTTTGAACTCTGTCTGATGACGGCCGTGGCCCTGCTTTTTTCCACCTTTACCACCCCGATTTTAGCTTCACTCTACTCGCTGGGCTTTTACCTGATCGGTCATCTGAGCTGGAGCCTGGAGCTGCTCATCAAGAAGGTAAAAAGCGGGACGGGAAGGGCGCTGCTGCGGCTGCTTTACCTGGTTCTGCCCGACCTGGAAAATTTCAACTTTAAAACGGAAGTGGTGCACAACCTGCCAATTCCTACTAAATTACTCGGAATTGGCTTCCTCTACGGCCTGGTTTACACGGCCTTCATTCTGCTGCTGGCCATGCTCATCTTCAGGCGGCGGGATTTCATCTGAGCAGAAAAGGCGGAGAGAGGACTTATGGCCACAACAAGGGAAAGACTTCCCGAGCCGAGCGGAGAAAAGACGCTCAAAAAACAGAAACTTTTGCTGGTGGCCCTGCTCATCGTCTCTCTTCTTCTTTTTTCTTTTCTTAAAGTTCAGACCGATAAAGTGGCCAGGGCGCGGGTGCCCGGCTCGTCAATCATTTATCTTCCATCCGGCAAATATCTCAAATATTTCACTTTCGGTTATTCTTCCCTGATGGCCGACATCATCTACCTGTGGGCCATCCAGTATTACGGTTCCTACGACATTCCCGACCGGTTTAAATACCTCGAGCACATCTTTTCCATCATCGCCGAGCTCGACCCGAAATACACCGACCCCTACGAAGTTGGTGCTCTGATTGCCGTCTATGATGCTCATGACCCCCGGCTGGCTTTTAAGATTCTCGACCTGGGGTTGGAGAAAAACCCCGACCAGTGGATTTTTCCCTTCCAGGCCGGACACATTGCCCAGATGAACCTCAAGGATTTTGAAGTGGCCCGCGAGTACTACCGCAAAGCGATGGAAATTCCCGGTGCCCCGCCGATTGTCAAAAGACTCTACGCCAACGCTGCCTACCGGACGATGGACTACCAGGAAGCCTGGCAGATGTGGAAGGAAGTCTACGAAACTTCCAGGGAAGATTGGGTCAAAGAAATTGCTTACAACCATCTTTACCGGGTAAAATCGACGGTTGACACCCAGGCTCTCTCGGAAGCGGTAAAGAAGTTCAAAGAAAAATACGGCCGCTTTCCGGCCGACCTGAACCAGCTCGTGAGGGCCGGCTTCATAAGAGAAGTGCCCAGAGACCTGGACGGCAAAGAATACCTTTACGACCCGAAAACCGGCGAAGTTAAACCTCAGAGGGTGTGGTGGAAACGCTAAAAATAATTCTGGTTATCGTCCTTGGCCTGGTCTGGGGCAGCTTTCTTAACGTGGTCATTTACCGGCTGCCGCGCGAGCTGAGTCTGGTCCGCCCGCCGTCGAGCTGCCCGAAATGCGGGCGCCGGATAAAATGGTACGACAACATTCCGGTGCTCTCCTACCTGCTCCTCGGCGGAAAATGCCGTTTTTGCCGGACGAAAATCTCGGCCGTTTACCCCGCGGTGGAAGCTCTGACGGCCGGTTGTTTTCTCCTGGTCTATTTTCACAACCTAAAATTTTTTGACCTGCAGTTGCTGGCCGATGGTCTGTTCGTCAGCGCGCTGATTGCCCTCGGCTTTATCGACTTTTTCCATCAGATAATTCCTGACCACATCACCATTCCGGCCTTAATCCTGGCGCTGGTCTATGCGCCGTTTCGCTATGATTTAAACCTGAAGCAGGCCCTGCTCGGGGCGGTGCTGGGCGGCGGTTTTCTGCTGATAGTTTATTTAATTTACCTGCTGTGGCGAAAAAAAGAAGGTCTGGGCATGGGTGATGTCATGATGATGCTCATGGTGGGAGCATATCTGGGCGTGGGTCGGACTGTTCTTACCCTTTTCCTCTCTTCCGTGGTGGGCGCCATCGTTGGCCTACTGCTGATGAAACTTCGCCGAAAAGACCTGCAGTTTGCCCTGCCTTTCGGCACGTTTATCGCCCCGGCCGCCTTCGTCTCGCTCATCTGGGGTGAAGCCATCATCGGCTGGTACCTCTCCCTGTTTCCCCGCTGACCTTTTCCACTGTGATTTAAATATCTCTGGCTCTTCTGGCATTTGCCCTCTTAAAAAATTTTTCCAACAAAAATTTATTACCCAGGCTTTAATTGCCGGCTGACCGCTTGCGTCCTAATCTAAAAAGACAGGCAAACCGGGCCTGCTTTGTTGAAATTTCTCTGGCCGGGATTTTGGCCACCGGTCAGCTCGCCTCCGGTCAGAAGACAGGCAGTCATTTTCGGCCATCACTCTCTGTGGAAAATCTCAGGACAGGCGATTTTTTGATTTTTGACTTTTGAGTTTTTAAGAGAGGGATAATTTTTCTATCAGAAAAATTATCCTGGTATTTTTGGTCACCTTGAATTCTTCCGCTACGGGTAAACCTGGGACCCAGATGATTTTTCCGGCTGACAGAAAAACCGGTCGCTCCTGCCGTTCACCAACCGGGATTTTTCTTTCCTGGAAAAGTTCTTTCAACTTTTTCTGACCTTTAAGACCGAGCGGGCGGTATCTGTCCCCCGGTTTACGGCTGCGCACTTCAAGCGGAAATTTCAGCCTGCCGGCATCGAGGTAGCATGCGGTCTCATCATCGAAAGCCGGCTGAACGGCTTCTTTTCTTTCGATAAACCTTCCGCTGAAAATCAGATTTGGGCCAAGATAAAGTTCCTTCTTTCCGTCCCAGTTAACTGAAAATTCTTTCGGCTGACGTTCCGCCTTTATTTTTTTTAACCAGCCCGCTTCATTCATTAAAACTTTATCCCTGCCCCAGCTGAATTTCTGCCCTTCTTTGAGCTCCCGGACCGCCTCGGTCTGCTCAAAAGTCGGCGATTCTAACCCGAGCGACAAACGCAAAAATTTCCTGATGAGCCGGCGGGCAACGGCTTCGGGCAGACTATTTATGGCCTGCAGGTTCAGCTCCAGCTCGGGTGCCAGGCCGGCTGCCTTCGAGCTTTTATTTTCACGGTCAGCATAATTCCGACCGAAAGGCTCGGGTATTTCCCCCGGATATTTTTCTTCCGAGTTTTTTCTGCGGGCTTCAACCGCATCTGAACCTTTTTCATAACTCCCATTCCCGGCCCCTGCTTCGCTCTGCCGTATGCCGAGTTCGTTACCAGAGAGCAGAAAATCCGTAAACACCTCAGCACTTCTTTCTTCTTCTTTAGATTTTTCCCGTTCAGCTTTTTCATCTTCCTTGCGACACTCTGGAAAATCAGGCCGGCCAGTTTTGAACCCGGCATTTTTACTGACCAGGGGCCAGAGTCCCTCAGCCAGCTCTTCCAGGGCATCGTTTTCCGACTGCGCAATCTGAGCCAGCCGGGCCAGGTGGCTTACTACCTGCGGGTCATATCCTTTCTCCAGCAGTGGAATCAGCTCGAGCCTGATTCTGTTTCTGAGCAGGCCGGTGTCCAGGTTTGTTTCATCCACCCGGTAAGCAATTCCTTTTTCTTTGAGATATTCTTCAGTTTCTCTCCTGTTCAAACAGAGAAGCGGTCTGACCACCTGCCCCTTTTTCACCCTGATTCCCTGCAGTCCTTCAATTCCGGTTCCGCGGAAAATCTTCATCAGCACGGTTTCCGCCTGGTCGGTCATGGTGTGGGCCGTCAGGATAAAATCAGCCCCCCATTTTTGAGCGGTTTTCTCCAGGAATTCATAGCGTTTCAGCCTGGCCGCTTCCTCCAGGTTCAGGCCGTGGCGAGCGGCCATTTCTCTCACCCGGCCGCGGCCGACATAGATTTCCAGCTTGAGGTCAGCCGCCATTTTCCTGACAAATTTTTCATCCTCATCAGCCGAGGGCCTCAGGTGATGGTTGAAATGGGCCAGGGCTATTTCCAGCTGGGTCCATTCTTTTTTAAGCTCCAGCAGGAGATGCACCAGGGCGACTGAATCCTGTCCGCCGGAGACAGCCACCAAAAGGCGAGAATCTGGTAAAAACAGATTTTGCCCTTCTATGAAACGTCTGAATTTCCGGTAAATCTTTTGGGTCATGAAATAAGTGGCGGCGGAGGGATTCGAACCCCCGACTCTGCGGATATGAGCCGCATGCTCTGACCGACTGAGCTACGCCGCCGGGTATGTGAATTTTATATGAGCCTTTACCTTAAGTCAATATTTTCAGGCTGCAGGCCGCTCAAGATTTCGCCAGACCCCCTGCCTCTCCGGCGACAGAAGATTTATTTTCAACCAAATCTTCCGCAATCTTCAGTTTCAAATTCGCAGCAACCGCAGAAATCTCTTAAGAAGCGAGCCCTTGTCGGTAATTTCAGCAATCTCCTTCTCTGAAATCTCTTTTATCTTCCTCAGAAATTCCTCGTTCTGTTTGTTCCTCTCGCTGACCATGGCGGCCAGGGCCTCGGCCACCTGCTCGTTTTGTTCGAGCAGGAAGACAAAATCATCCCGGGTTATTTCAATCAGCTCGCTTTCCTCGGCTGCCCGGCAGGTGGCCGTTCGGGGCAGCCCGGTAAACAGGCTCATCTCACCCACCACCCCGCCCGCTCCTGTTTCAAACTCTGAAAGATAACGTTTGCCGCCTTCCTCGTAGACTATTTCACCCCTGATTTTTCCTCTGGCCACCACATAACAGCTGCTTCCCTGTTCTCCCTGCCGAAATAAAATTTCACCCGCGGTGTAGAGCCGTCGCTTCAGCCGGGCGGCCAGTTTTTTAACCTCATCTTCTGGCACCAGCCAGGCACCCGGTTCCTGACCTTCGCTTTTTCTGAACAACCTGGACTCGGCCAGGCATTTAAAATTAATCTCGGCCAGGTCTTTCTCTTTTTCCTGGATTAGCTCAGGCCTTATAATTCCGCTCAAACGCTCGACAAACTCGCCTGCCGGCAGAGCGTATTTTATCCCCTCCCGCTCAAACCTGTACCAGATGTGCTTGGCCACTTCTCCGGCGATGATGTTTTTTCTCGAAAAATCATCAACCCAGAAACGCAGGAGATAGGTCAGGCCTGTGCTCTCAAAATTCTGAATGAAGGTGTCGGGCGCCGGCCGGGAAAGCACTCCGGGCACTTCCGCGGCGGCGCGGTTCATGGCTTCCAGCACGACGGCCGGCGGCACCTCAGCACTGACCTTTACCGGAATAACCACCAGGGATTCTCTGGCTGGCTTTGAAAAATTGACCAGCACTTCCGAAGCCATCACGCTGTTCGGGATGATAAACAAATTGCCGGCCCGGTCGATAAGGTGCGTTTCTCTCCAGTTCATCTCTTTAATCACACCTTCGGTGCCTCTTATGGAAACCCAGTCGCCGCGGCTTAATGACCTGGTCAGGTTGAGTGAAATGCCTGCCAGCAGATTGCCCAGCACTCCCTGGAAAGCCAGGCCAATGATCGCGGTGAAAATGGCCGAGGTCGTCAGCAGAACTGAGATGTTAATGCCCAACCGGCTCTTGAGGACAATCATCAGGGCCACCAGGTAAATCACAAAAAGCAGAAAGCTGTGTAAAACCCTGGGCAGGGCCGGGGGCAAATTTCTCCTTTCCTTGCGGAAAATAAACCAGGCATCAACCAGCCTGACCGCGGAGAAGATTAAAAACAGCAGGACGGCGGCCTGAGCATAATCCATAAATTTTTCAGAAGTTAAAACCAGGTTCCACAGCCGGAACTTAAGCGCCAGGTAAGAAGCAGCCAGAAGACAGACCGGCAGCAATATTCTTTTCAGGAAATTTAGACCGGCTTTCATCCTTTCTCTCATCAGCCTGTCCGTAAGCCGAACCAGCAGCAAATAAAAGAGCAGGGCCAGCGCATACCAGGTCAGGAAGACGGCCAGGTCCTTCATCATCTCCCCCTGACTTTCTCTTTGGATGGGCTGTGGCTCGGCTGCAATTCCAGGATGTAGCCCTGGCGAGCCGCCCAGACTTTCCGCGTTTCCAGGCGAGCTTTCCGCAGCATTCGGGTGATGGTCAGGTCGTCATAATCAGGGCTGAAATGGCTCAGCACCAGAATATCCACCCCGGCTTTTTTCATTATTTCCAGGCCATGCTTCCAGGTGCTGTGGCCCCAGCCTTTTCTGTTTTTAAATTCGGCTTCCGTATAGGTTGAATCATAAATCAGGCAGGAAGCCTGCCGGCAGAAATCAACCAGCTTCTGGTCGCCCTCGCGGCCATCTGGCTCGTGGTCCGTGACCACCACCAGCGATTTATTTCCTTCCTCCACCCGGTAGGCAAAAGCCCCGCCCGGATGGTTAACTTCCAGAAATTTAATCCTGAAGCTTCCAATCCTGAGGCTTCCTCTCTTAAGCTGCTGGAAATTTTTTCTTGAAGCGGTTTTCAGGAGCTTAACCGGGAAATAGGGCTCAGCCATAAGCCCGGATAGGGCGCTTTTAATTTTTCCGGCCGGCCACGGCGAGTAAAAATTGAATTCCGCCTCCGGCCAGTAAAGCGGCTCAAAAAACGGCAGCCCGATGATGTGGTCGAGGTGAAAATGGGTGAAGAAAATGTTGAACCTGAGTTTTTTCTTCTTCAGGTGGAGGTTTATTTCCGGCCTTAGTTTTCTCAGGCCCGTCCCGGCGTCAATCAGGATTTCGCTCCCGCTTTTGGAAATTATGCGCAGGCAGTGCGTCTCCCCGCCGTAATAGATGAATTTCCGGCCAGACACCGGCACCGTGCCCCTCACTCCGAGAAATTCAATCAGCATGCCCTTCCTCCCTTTTTTGCCCTTATTTTTCTTTTAAAATGAAAATGCCGTCCCAGTCTTCAGGCGGTGGGTTGAGTTTCATAAGCTGGCATCTCTCGGCGTAAACGGCTGAGAGCGGGTCAGGACTCAAGCTCTCAAACAATTTCTGCGCTTCATCCCAGCGGCCTTCCAGGTAAAGAGCCCGGGCCCGGCTGAACAGTTCAATTCTCTGCTCGAGTTCTGGGGTGGCTGCTTCTCTCTCAGAAAGCAATTCATAAACAGCCACCGGTTCGGTTTTTCCCACGACCCGGATAAGGTCAACCGGCCGCGCCACAAAATATTCCCTGACCAGTTCCCAAGTGTTCTGCCCCATCAGGATTGACACCCTATACTGCTTGGCCGCGCTTTCCAGACGGGAGGCTAAATTTATGGTATCTCCCATGGCGGTATAATCAAATCGGCGGGTGGACCCCATGTTGCCAACCACGGCCGGTCCGGAATTCAGGCCGATTCTGGCTCGCACTGGTCTTCCCGTAAGAGCCTCAAAGCGCGGTTGAAGCTGCGCCAGCCGGGCCTGGCAGCGCAGAGCAGCCCGGCAGGCCCGCCGCGCATGGTCAGGCTGGTCAAGCGGGGCATTCCAGAAGGCGATGATGGCATCTCCTTCGTACTTGTCGAGCGTCCCGCCTTCCTCCAGGATAATGTCGGTCATTTCCGAAAGGTACTCGTTCAGAAAGCTGACCAGCTCTTCCGGCGAGAGCCTTTCCGAAATGGAAGTAAAACCGGCCACATCAGAAAAGAAAGATGTAACTTCACGCTTTTCCCCGCCGAGTTTAAGCAGTTCCGGGTGGTCGACGATTTTTTCTATAACCTGTGGACTCAGATAGTGGCTGAAAACATTTTTGATGAACCGCCGCTGCCGTCCTTCAACCGCATAGTTAACAAGTGAGGTAGAAATAAAACTTAAAAGAACAGCCGCCTCCGGAACCACCAGGTTGAGCCAGAAGCCCGAGCGGAAAGCAATCCAGGTTAAGGCGACCGGAACAGCCAGAGCGACCAGCAGGAAGCCCACCTGCTGCCACAGATGCGGCAGGAAAGAATTCAGCATGGCCACCAGAACGGCAAAGAAGAAAACCAAAACAATCAGAGCAACCGGACCTGTTTCTCGAAAAGAATCACGGTGAATCAAGTTGTCAAGGGCAGTGGCCTGCATCTCAACACCCGGACAGACAGGGCTTAGCGGAGAAGGACGAAGGTCGAGAAGTCCCGGAGCGCTGGCGCCGACCAGCACAATTTTATCCCGAAACTCTTCCGGGTTAATCTGGGGCGTTTTCCCTTCTTCCATCTGAGCCCAGGAATTGATGATGGCCGCCACCGAGTAGGAACGGTAAGTTCCGGACGGGCCATGATAGTTCAGGATGATGGCTCCGTGGCTGTCAAGCCTCGTTCGGTCAACCTGGCTGATTCCTGCCGCCCGGGCCAGGGCCAGCGGTATCGAGGGCAGCACCAGGGTGCGGTATCTGATGGCTAAAGGAAGACGGCGGAAGATTCCGTCAGCATCGGGCTCAAAAAGCACGTTGCCCGCTCCGGCCGCCGAATCGAGCAAGACCTGAACGGGCAGGGTGGCAGAGGCAGCTTCGGGAAGCTTCAGATTGGCGGCAAAGTCCGGGACAAAGGAAAATTTTTCAAGCCGCTCAGCTGAAACCTCCCCGTAACCTGTTTCTTTCCGGCTCAGCGAGAGCGCCAGAAAAACGTTTCCGGCGCGCCTGATGGCCTCAGCCAGAGCCCGGTCATCTTCCACTCCGTAGGCCGAGCTTTCGCTCAGGATGAGGTCAAAAAAGACAGCCCGCGCCTGAGCTTTTTTCAGGTAGTCAACCAGAGCGGCGTAGAGCTGACGGGGCCACGGCCAGGACACCTGCTGTTCGCGGGAAAAATAATCCAGGCTGTACTGGTCGATGAGAACGATAACTATGTTTTTATCCGCTTTTTCCGGCCGGGCCCAGAGGTTCAGCCTGAGGTCCCAGGTTTTCCACTCCGCCACTCTGAGCCAGCCGGTAAAATAAAGCACGGCAGACAGAAAAAAAACAGCCAGACCGGCCAGAAGGCCGTTTCGGAATTTTTGCCTGGCCGCCGGCTTTTTATCCAGAATTTTCATCCTTCCGTTTTTCCTTTTTAACTTATTTTTGGCTCATCCCGTTTTTCTTTCCCTGACCTTCGACTTTTTTCCCTGGCCTCCGCCCGTAATAAACATTTACAGATTATTTGTCTGAATCATCAACATCTATCAATTTGCCAGCTGAATCATTTTTTGAAAACGCGCCTGCCGCACAGAAATCGAGGCCGCCGGAACAGAAACCGCCGCGGAGGCGATTTCCCGGTTGATTTTTTCCAGTCGGTCTGCGGGGAGCGGATGTGTTCTGAACCAGCCGCGGGCGCCGGCTGTGGTGGCTGGCATTTCTTGCTCAAGCTGCTCCAGGAATGCGGACAGGCCGGAGGGCGAATAGCCCGTTTGTGCCAGAAACTTAACCGAAAGGCTGTCCGCCTCATACTCAAACTTGCGGTCATAACCGCGTTCGACCAGCACGGACAGGATATCGCCCAGCAGGCCATCGAAGGCGCCCACCAGTTTTTTAAACTCTTCCGAGCCGGCGCGGGAAGCAGCTTCGCTCGCCAGAAGTTTAAAAGCGTCCATCAGCCTGGCTTTCTTTATCGATTGAAGACCGTGACGGGCGGCCACGTGTCCCACTTCGTGGGCCAGGACGGCGGCCAGCATCTCTTCATCCCGGCAAGTTTTGAGCAGCCCTTTCGTGATGAAAATAAATCCGCCCGGGGCGGCCATGGCGTTGACTTCGTCGCTGTCGAGGATTAAGAAGTGGTAGCCGGCATAGGTTTCCGGCCGGCTGGAAAAGCTGACCACGGCCTGTCCGACGCGGTTGACGTAGGCGGTGAGGTCAGGCCGGTCATAAACTTTGTATTTGGAAAGAATAAGGGCGGAAACGCTGCGGCCGATGTAGTATTCTTCTTCTTCCGTGATGTCAGCAAAAGTGGAGCGCAGGGCGGCCGTGGTTTTCAAAATGGCTGTTTTATCCTGTTCCGAGATTTTACCCTGGGCGGCCAGAGTGTCGACCACGCCCTTTTCCACCGTGGCACAAGCAGAGAACCAGATAAAGGAGACGGTCAGGATGGTCAGGACAGAAACCGCAAGCAGCAGATTTTTCACTGGCCACCTCCAAACTCCGCCAGCCGCCCCTGCCTGAGGAATTGCTCCAGCTCGGCTTCCGAGACCTTAAGTTTGAGCATTCTCTCAACCCAGGTATAGTCGAGGTCCTGCCTCTGGGCGCGGTAGGCATCTTCCACCTGTTTATTAAAGCCCTTGGCGGCCAGAGCCACCTCGCCGGTCGTGGCCTCTGTCTTAAGTGACTGGCCGGAAGCGGTCAGGTTGACCTTCCCGGATTGGACGGCAGACGAATGGAGCCAGCCAGTCACTCCATCACCTGTTTTAACCTGAAGCCAGTCATTCTGCGCGCCAATTTTTTCCACGCGGTCCCCGGCTTTGAGTGTTTTGAGGGCGGCAGCATAAAATTTCGGGCTTTTGCGGATGGCCGTACTCTGGACTTTGACCACCAGGGTCTCCGCCATCAAAAGGCCTACCAGGATGACACAAACCGAGAAAAGCAAAAACAGCCAGGTTTTTTTGTTGAGTGAATAATTCTTCTTCTTCATCAGGGCCTCCTTGCCTCCTTTACCCAGACGGGAGCGCTGAGTTAATTTCCTTGGCTAAATTTTTTATCACCATTCAGTCTTCTCTTTTTAATTCCATTTTTAAATTTTATTTCTTATTTCCTCATTATGTCTTTACTCATTTTTTCTATTTTTCTGCCCCTTACGCACCGCTTTTGTTTTTCGGCCGGGCCAGCTCATTCAACCTTGCTCGAGCTTCGGGGTTGCCGATGAAAATCAAAACCTCACCGGGCCTGATGACTCGGTCAAGCGGCGGATTAAAGATGTAGTTTTCTGTGCCCGCTTCTTTGATGGCCACCAGCAGAGCGGATGTTTTCTCTTCCAGGCGGGCTTCTTCAACAGTCTTACCGGCCAAGGCAGATGATTCTTCAACCGGCACTTCATCCACCCGCAACCCGCGGTCCCGGTCGCGGAGCATCATATCGAGGAAAGTGGTGGCCGCCGGCCTGATCATCTCTGAAGCCATGCGCATCCCGCCGATGTAGGTGGGAGAAATGACGCTGTCGGCGCCGGCCTTTTTCATTTTTGGGTGCGATTTGAGGTCAATGCCCTTGGCAACGATACGCACTTTCGGGTTGAGCCCGCGGGCAGTTATGGTGACATAGAGGTTGGCTTCATCGGTCGGCAAAGAAAGGAACAGGCCGCGGGCTCTTTCCAGGCCTGCCCTGAGCAGCACCGCGTCGTCCTCCGGCTGGCCCTCAACATAAAGCAGCCTGAGGTGACGGCCGGATTCTTCCCCAAGCTGATGAACAAAATCTGCCATCTGCTTGATTTTTTCTGAAGATGGTTCGACCAGGACGAATTCCCGACCGGTGAGACTGAGTTCGCGGACAATGGTCTGGGCCGTTTCATCGCTCCCGCACACTATATAATGCTCTTTCAATCGGGCAATTTCTTTTTCCATCTTTCTTCTCCCGAGGAGGTTTTTAAGCTCGCCCTCGACGATAAAGGCGGTGATAGAAGATACAGCATAAGCAATGGTGCCCAGGCTGAGCATGATGAAAATTACGGTAAAGAGGCGCGCCTGCGGATTTCCGGACAGGTCGCGGACTTCTCCGTAGCCGATGGTGGAAATGGTAATGGCCGTCATGTACAGGGCATCGAGGAATGTCCAGTCGCGGCCGCCAAAAATTTTAAAGCCCACCACACCGGCCAGAAAAACGCCCGCGAATAAAATAACGGAAACAACCAGGCGACGGCGGCTGTCCATTAAATACTCCGAGCTACTCTGAACCTTCGGAAAATATTTATTTTTATTTCCACCAGTTCGATTTTATTAAATTAAAATTTTATTTACAAACAAAAACAGAAAAAGCATTTATGAATTCTCAGCAAGAGAGACTCGAGGGGCGGATGAAAATTAAAAAAATCCGGGACAGAATGAATTTAATTTTTTTTCAGGTTAAACGTCCCGGCCGCTCTACTGCATCTGTTTCTGAGTTTTTATCTGAATTGAGCGACGGGTGGCCATTCTGGCTGATTTCTGCGGCCAAATTTTAAGCCCGCCTGCGAGGCAAAAGCAGGCATGCGCAATAATTAACAATAAAAGAAAAACAAAGTTTTAATCTCCATTCCTGCTCACCGCAGAACAGGCAGCTGATTAGAGGGGAAGGAAAAAGAATGTCCGGCAGATATTTCAACTGCCTGGCTGCTTTTTTGCTCGCAGCGAGCCTGGCTTTCTGATGATTCTGCTTGACAGATTTCCCAGTTCTGCATAAAATTAGTTCCGATTACTGATTATTCTGATTTATCAGATTATTCAGAGACTAACATGAAGGGTAAGCCGACCGGGGAAAAAAGACAGAAGGTCACTGATGAGCTGCCCTGCTGTGCTCTGGAATCCATAGTCAGTGTGGACGAGCGCGGACAGATGGTTCTGCCCAAAGAAATACGTGAAGCGGCGCGTCTGAAGCCCGGCGATAAGTTAGCCGTCATTATGTGGCGGGGAGCTCAGGGGTCATGCTGCCTGACCCTCATCAAGACCGAAGAACTCAAGGACCTCATCAGGGAAAAACTGGGCCCGATGATTAAGGACCTTATCTAAAATAGGGGTTGAACATGCCCGAAAAAATCGAAGCCATTAAAATCAAAAAGATCGTTCGCCGGCGTTATGCCGACCTGGCTGTTTCGGGGCAGAGCTGCTGTTCACAATTTTCCTGCTGTGGCTCTGAGCCGGATGTCAGAATCGGGGCTGGCCTCACCGCCGGTTATACCGAGGAGGAACTTAAATCCATTCCTGCTGAAGCCAACCTGGGACTGGGATGCGGCCACCCAACGGCTCTGGCTGACCTTAAACCCGGTGAAGTTGTCCTTGACCTTGGTTCGGGCCCCGGGTTGGACTGTTTCCTGGCTGCTCGAAAAGTTGGCCCCCAAGGTAAAGTAATCGGTGTGGACATGACTCCGGAAATGATAGAAAGGGCAAGAGCCGGCGCCCTGAAAGCCGGTTTTTCGAACGTCGAATTTCGTCTTGGTGAAATTGAAAACCTTCCTTTGGCCGATTCCAGCGTTGACGTCGTTATTTCCAACTGCGTCATCAACCTGTCAACGGATAAGCCGCAAGTTTTCCGCGAGGCGTTTCGCGTGCTCAGGCCAGGTGGTCGATTGCTCGTCTCCGACCTGGTGCTCAAAAAATCCCTGCCTCCCGAAATAAGCCGGTCGCTCGATGCTTACGTGAGCTGTGTGGCCGGAGCTCTGCTCTTGGAAGATTATTTAGCGGCCATCAAAGGAGCCGGTTTCAAGAAGATAAAAATCCTGACAGAAAAAATTTTTCCGCCTGAGCTTCTGCTGGAAATGGGACGGGCCGAGGAGATAAGCGGGACTCTGGGCCTCCCTCTTGACAGGCTTATGGAAGGCCTGTCTTCGGTGGTCAGCATTAGCCTCCGGGCGGATAAGCCTCAGTAAAAGGATTAGCAAAGAAAAAGAAGCAACGTATCAAGTAAAGAAAAAAGAATTTTTCTCATAATTTTCGCAGGGAAAAAGCCAAATCCGAGCACTCTATTTTATGGCACTTGCCGTTCGGACCATTTACTGGAGAAAGAGCTTGAGGTCGTTTTCTACCGTGCCGATGCTGCTTATACCGAATTTTTCCACCAGCACTTTGGCCACGTTAGGCGAAAGGAAAGCGGGCAGGGTTGGCCCGAGGTGAATGTTTTTAACGCCGAGCGACAGCAGGGCCAGCAGCACAATTACCGCCTTCTGCTCGTACCAGGCGATGTTGTAAGAAATGGGCAGCTGGTTAACATCATCGAGACCGAACACTTCTTTGAGCTTCAGGGCAATGACGGCCAGGGAATAAGAGTCGTTGCACTGCCCGGCATCCAGCACGCGCGGTATTCCATTAATGTCACCAAGGGGCAGCTTGTTGTAGCGGTACTTGGCGCAGCCGGCGGTTAGAATTATCGTGTCTTTCGGCAGAGCCTTGGCAAACTCGGTGTAATATTCCCGGTTTCGCATGCGTCCGTCGCAGCCGGCCATGACAAAAAACCGGCGGATGGCTCCGCTTTTCACCGCCTCGACCACCTTGTCCGCAAGCTGCATCACCTGATGATGGGCAAACCCGCCGATGATTTCTCCTTTCTCAATCTGCACCGGCGGCTGGCACTTTTTGGCATGTTCGATAATTTCTGAGAAATCCTTGCGGCCATCCGGACCTTCCGGGATGTGTTTCAGCCCGGGGTAGCCAACCACGCCGGTGGTGTAAACACGGTCCTTGTAAGAATCTCGAGGTGGGATCAGGCAGTTGGTGGTCATCAAAATGGGGCCGTTAAAAGTTTCAAACTCTTTATATTGCAGCCACCAGGAATTTCCGTAATTCCCGGCAAAGTGTGGATACTTTTTGAAGGCCGGGTAATACTGGGCCGGCAGCATTTCGCCATGGGTGTAAACATCCACGCCTGTGCCAGCCGTCTGCTCCAGAAGCTGCTCCAGGTCCCTGAGGTCATGGCCGCTGATGAGAATGCCCGGATTATTCCTGACTCCAATGTCCACTCTGGTAATTTCCGGGTTTCCGTAAGTTGAGGTGTTGGCTTTATCCAGCAGAGCCATGGTTTCCACCCCGTATTTCCCCGTTTCCAGCACTAAGGCTGTAAGCCGGTCAGCGCTAATGGAATCGTCGAGCGTGGCCGCCAGAGCTTTTTCCATGAAGTGATAGATTTGGTCGTCCTTAAAGCCCAGCTGGTAGGCATGATAAGCATAAGCCGCCATTCCTTTAAGCCCGTAAGTGATAAGTTCTCTCAGCGACCTGACGTCTTCATCCCTGGTGCTCAAAACACCCACGCTGGTGGCCAGCTTCATCAGGTCTTCATCTGTGCTGTAAGTCCAGGAGACTGCCGGATGAGACTCCAGCTCTGCCGGGCTAACACCTGCCTGCCGCAGAAGCGCCTTCAGATGTTCACGCAGGCCGACAGACTCTTTTATCCGCTCGAGGAAAAACTCTTTGTCGAAGTTGACGTTGGTTACGGTCGAAAAAAGCCCTTCGATGAGGAAGCGGTCCGTGCCTTCTTCGTTGATTCCTTTTTCTCTGGCCTTCAGGTTTAGCCAGGAAAGACCCTTAAGGGAATAAATCAAAAGGTCCTGCAGGTTGGCCACCTCAGCCGGTTTGCCGCACACCCCGATGGCCCTGCAGCCCTGATTTTTTAAAGTCTCCTGGCACTGATAACAAAACATGCTCATCGTTCCTCCTTCTTCTATATTTCCTATAGGATTATGTTACTTTGCGCCTTCATTATACACGATTGGCCACTTTTTCAAAAATCGGGACACAATATATTTTTCCCAAAAATCGGGACACAATATATTTTTCCTATTTTCTTCTCAAAATTCGGCAATCCAAAAATCGGCAAAAAAATCGGGACACAATATATTTTTCTTATTTTCTATTAAATTTCCTGCAATCTATAAGGGCTTACTAATTCGAGACAGTATAAAAATCGAGACAAAAAAAATCGAAGACAAAAAAAATCGGGACACAATATATTTTTCCGATTTCTTTCCGCTAAATCCTCTGCAATTTATTGGGACTTATCAATTAGAGAAAGCATAAAAGTCGGGACGCAAAGCTAATTCGGGACACAATAGAAATTGCCTTTTTTCTCCACTAATTCGGGACACCACAGAGTTTTCCCTTTTTTTCTAAAAAGATGGGTAAAATCAAGACATTCAGCAAAATTCGAGATATTTTATATAAATGCTTTAAAAAATCGAAAAAATTCGGAAAATTATATTGTGTCCCGATTTTTTCGGCAACTGGGGCGCCGAATAAAGGAGAAAGAAATGCTAAAGGCTGATAGCCAGAAATGGACTAAAAGCAACAAATTTAAATTCTTCACCGGTAAAACGGCCGGTAAAAATCTGGCCATCTTTGTTTTCTTTTTTACAGCTCTAATCTTTCTGTTCCACCTCAGCTGTTCCGGTCCGTCTGCCACCATAAAAACGGATTCCAGCGCCCGGAAAAGCCCTATTAAGCATATCATCCTGTTTATCGGCGACGGCATGCAGCTTGAACACGAAATAGCCGCCAGCCAGTATCTGACCGGTCAGGAGTTCAGGCTTGTCTGGCACGGTTCTGACTTTCACCGCCTGCCCTGCACCACCTGGGATGTGACCACCTACAACCAGTTCGCCCGCCAGGCCGGCCACCCGCCCTACGACCGAAACTCTTTCGACCCGCTTCTCGGCTATAACCCGGCTCTTGGCGGAAAATGGCCCTTCCCGCTCGATAAGACCGGTCAGGAAAGTTATTTTCTTACCCGTCTACCCCTGCCCCCCGACGGAAAGAAAACCAAGCTGCCGGCCACTGATTCTGCTTCCGCCGCGACAGCCGTGGCCACCGGCTATAAAACCGACGACGGGAATATTTCCTGGCTCCCTGGCGACCCGCCGGAAGGAAAGCTCAGCACGCTGGCTGAGATGCTTCGGGCGCAGTACGGAGCTTCCATCGGCGTGGTCAGCACGGTGCCTTTCAGCCACGCCACACCGGCGGCTCACGTGAGCCACAACGTAAGTCGAGGCAACTACCCTCAAATTTCTGAAGAAATAATCTACACCACCAAACCCGAGGTGGTCATCGGCGGCGGATACCCCGGACCTTCCGGAACGAACAGGTTCACTTTCATTTCCGAACCCGCTTACCGCGACCTGAAAAATGGAAACACCGGCGATTATGTTTTTGTGGAAAGAGAAGCCGGGAAAAACGGCGCTGAGGCCCTTCTCCAGGCAGCCGACCTGGCCATCGCTCAGAGAAAGAAACTTTTCGGGCTGTTCGGCGGCCCCGGCGGGAACTTCGAGCCGCCCCTTCCGGCAAACAGCCCGGGCCATCCGTCAATCAAAAGACAGACGACCGAAAACCCCCTGCTCAAAGAGGCCGTGCTGGCCGCCCTGAAAGTTCTGTCCCGCGACCCGGACGGGTTTTTCGTCATGTTTGAACAGGGTGACATCGACTGGGCCAACCACGAAAACAACTTTCCCTGGATGGTCGGCACCGTGTGGGATTTAAACGAGGCGGTCAAAGCAGCGATAAATTTTGTCAATCAGCCGGGCGATGATGTTGATTGGTCAAACACGGTGCTGATAGTAACCGCCGACCATGCCAACGGCTTTATGCGCCTTAAAAGAGGGCCCGACGGAAAGCCGCTTCTTAAAAAAGGTCAGCTGCCTCAAGGTGAGCCGGCCAGGCTCGGACGCCCCGCCCAGTACGACCTGGTGACCTACGCCACAACCGAACACACGAACGAGCTCGTGATGGTCTATGTTTACGGCCGAGGCCCCGGCTATCGCTACCTGGCCAGGCACGCGCGCCAGTGGTACCAGGGCACAAAAATCATCGATAACACTCAGATTTTCGAAGCCCTGTGCGAAGCGGTGAATTTAAAGGCGAATATAAAAAACTAAAGTTTATTTTTTAATCCCCAAGTTTACCGGCGGGGCGCCTTACCATTTTCGGCCCTTCTCCGGCTCCATTTTACGCAGGTCTAAGCCCCGCTCGATGGCGGCAATCCGGTATAGGCAGATTTCGCGGAGCGATGACGGATGGTGGAGCACCTCTGATAGCGACTGGCTGCCCACCGCCCAGGTGCCTCCGCCTCGCACGACCACCATCTTGTAATCGTGGAGCAGGCGGATGAGCTCCTCGTCGCTGACCTCAGGTCCAACCACCGGAATGGCCAGGTACATAAAACTTCCCTCGGCATCGACCGGGATGATGCGCGAGAGCGGTTGCTCTTCTCCCGGATAGATGTAATGGGCATGGGCCTCGGCTTCCGGCACGTAGCAGTGCATGACGGTCTGAAAATCCCCCTCGGCATAGATTTTTTTGTGAAGCTCGAGTTCGCGGTCGTCGCCCGGCTGGGGTGCAAGAGGCAGCTTCAGCAGGGCGCCACCCACTTCATACGGCATCGAAGCCTGCGGCGCGTAAAGCAGGTAATCCACCCCGCGCACCGACATCGACCCGGTGTGGAAAGGCGAAAGCCGCGATTCAAAGATGCGGTTTCCGGCTTTGCGAAATTCTTTGAGGATTTCCTCCTCTTCCGGAAAATCGCACCGGCCATCTATGTCCACGTTGTAAGGAGACGGCCTGAAGTGAAAATGGCGTTCCGGGTCGGCTTTGATTTTCGCCCGCAAACCTTCCAGGTCAATCCTGATTCTTTGGCGTTCGGAGCGGTCAGCCGGAACGCCGGTCGGTGACTCCGGGGTCAGCTCCACTTCGCTCGTCTGCCGCTCCAAAAGCCTGACGATATATCCGGCATTGTTGGCCAGGCACAGGTTGTAGAAAGCTTCTTTGAGGGACCGGCCCCTGGTCATCGCGCCGTGGCCGTAGATGACGGTGAGCGGGTGTTCGGCTAAGCGGGCCGGGATGGTTTTGGCCATCTCTGGTGAACCACTAGGCACGGCAAACCAGTCAACCGGAATTTCCGGGCCGAGCTGATAAAAAGCCAGCGGGTCGACCGGCACAAACGGCGCGGGTTTTTTTGGCACGGGTGTATCATCCAGCGTGGCCATAACCAGCTCTTTCGTGTGAGCATGCATCGAAGCCTGAACACCCGGTATTGACAGAATCCGCACGTGAATATCAGTTTCAGATGAAGCCTTGTAATAGCCGAAGTCGGTCTCGGCCGGTGAAAGGTAACACAGGTGGTTTGGCTCCAGGTCGCCTTTCTGCGAGCCGGTGGCAGTAATGACCACCATGTCCTCACCGGCTTCGTTGCGCCAGCGCATCGCCATGTTGCCGCTGTGGCTGTCCTGGATGTCGTAGAGAAGCGAGGCGCGCCCGATGGCGCGGAAAAGCCTGAAGACCTCTTCGCTCGTCTGCCATTTGCGTGGGCTCATGTGATACCTCCCGTCCGAATCGGTCTTATGTTATTACCATTTCGGTTACGGTCTTTGTTGCTTATATAATTATCGTTATCGCTCTGATAACTTGTTTTCTTCACCGTTATGGCCATTACCTTTTCTTCAAAGAATAACCGTCAGCAAGCTCGCTACCTGTCGGCCTTTCCCAATTTTTACCTGCATCATCAAATTTTATTCCGCTCTTTTCTCGATCTTCAGGTGGCGGAGAACCTCCACGCTGAGGCGGCCGTCGTC
>JBNARJ010000014.1:0-53614 GCA_049719515.1 Candidatus Saccharicenans sp. | reverse complement strand
CCCGGCTACCATAATCCCCCTCCTTCTCTACCACACTTTTGGCTGAAGAGCCATAGAAGTTTCTGATAGGATAAATCTTTATAACCAACAGCTTGAAACTGCTATGATCTTGACCCGTTAGACGTTGTGGCATAAAAATCTAAAAGCCGAATGATCCCAGGATATCGGTTGATTGATTTATATTGCCAAGTCGGATAGAAAACTTGAATTGGGCATCAGGTTTGGACCTGTAATAATACATTCTCAGGTCCAGGACGAAATCAATACACTGATAATGATATATGGCGAAAAGGCCGTTATATATTTGCTTTTTTCTCTTTAAATCTCTTTGCATTTGTATTTTGATGTCAAGATTATCTCGCCACCGGAAACCTGCTTGCAAACCAGCCTGATTGCTCCAAAAGATATTATCTGGCCCCATCATGTAATAGCTTTTTGACCAATTCAGGCTGAAAAAATAATTGTCATCCGGGTTTCCATATGTTGGGCTTAACCTGATACTCAGGATGTTTTTTTCATAGGTATTGTAATCAGCAGAAAGGTCCAGCTTAAAATTGCCTTGCGGGTAAAAACGGACAAGGAAATTAATTGGTGAATTGTGTCGGTTTAATTGGTTTGGATAGTATCTCCTGATTTCACTTGTTGGGGGGTCAAAGTAATATGATTGAGAAATGGCCAAGCTAAAAACTTGTTTGGGCGAGGTATCTGTTTTGATGATAAAATCTTGATTGAGACCATAAACTACCTGATTGTCCCTCATGAAACCGAAAGGAGAAATGATCCTGCTGGCTTGATCTGCGGAAAGGGAGCTTTCATAAGAATATTTCAGAAATGGCTCGATTAAATGTTTAAGATATGGCTCATTTCCGCGGAAATAGATTTTGAAGAAAGAAGGGCCTTCTATGTTGCATTCAAACGTTTTTTGAGTGACAAACATTGGTTCATTTACCCTGATGGTCGTGCCAGGGGCGTAGGTCTGAAAGTAGTTAATCAGGTTGACGCCAGCAGATAAGTTTAGGTTTAGCCATGGGAAAGGCTTAGTGGGCAGTTTAAGCCTCGGCTTCAGAAAAGCCTGACCATTATTATAAGTTTTTGTGGTTTTGTCATATCTGGTGTATGAATATATTTGGTTAATATAGGCTGATTGCCAAGAAAAGGAAAGCAAATGAAACATCTTAAGATTAATGAGGTTGAAGGAAACCTGTGGCAAATAAGCAGAAACCGAGCTTTGGCCCGTCTGAGGGAAGTAGGTTTCGAACCGAGAGGTCCTAATGTTAAAACTGAATAGGGACCAATTCTTGCTGAGACTTATTGAATGAGAACGGTTACCAGAAGTCCCGTAGCTGAAGTTATTTTCAAATTCTCTTAAAAAATCAAAGCTGCTGGAATAGTCAATTTCAGCATTCAAATGAAACCCGCCGGGCAAAGCCTGCTGATGTTCCCAACGTATCAGGTGAGCTTTTTCAGGCATGTCCTCAATATTGCTTTTCTTGAAAAAGCGAAAATAATAGATTGAAACCTCTCCTTTTGTTTCGTTGCCCAAGATGTATCGAAATTCTGTTCCTCCCCCCACGCCTTGATTAGTGTAAAAATCAGCGGTTATTGTAGCATCCATATTTTCAGCGATGGCCCAATAAAAGCTTTCACTGAGCGAAAGTCCCTTTACTTTAGTGAAACCAACTTTTGGGAAAAGAAATCCGGTGGCTCTCTCTTTTAATGGATAACGCATGTAAGGAATGTAAAAAACCGGGACATTCTTTATCCTGACGAATGCGCTCCAGATTGAAATAAAATCATTGGGTTTTAGATTGGCTCGGGCGACTGAGAAGCACCACCGAGGCACAGGTTGGGTACAGTTGGTCAGCCACCCCTGCTTCATTTCATACAGGTCATTGGTATTCTTCACTATGCTGTTGGCTCCAAATAAAAGGTTGGGGCGAGCAATGCTTTGTACGTTATCCATTTTTCCTTCATGCGTCTCCAGGTTGTAAACCAACCGGTCACAGGATATTATTTCTGATGGGTGTTGCAGGGTGACATGCCCGGAAGCAATGACCTCATAAGTCGACGTATTGAGTTGGATTTCCTCGGCCAGCAGGACTATGTTTCGGAAATGCAGCTCGACATCTCCTGAAGCAAGTACGATTTCTCCTCTTTTTTCTTGGTTTCGGGCAAAAAGTTTGATGGGTTCTTCTTGAGAATTTTTATCGGTCATCTTGCTGTCGATCAGTTCATAGGAATGTAATCTGAGTGGCAAAAACAATAGTAGCGAGGCAAAAAAAATAAATGTTATGATACATTTATTGAAATAAATGGTTTTTCCTTTTCGCTTCATGCTCAAATAACATGTATCTATATGGTAAACTAATCAGCTAAGTTTTTTGTTTTGTAGATAATTTAAAATATTATATTACAATAATTGAATGATGGAAACTAAAATTCAACGATTGGTCTTTCTGGTCATATTAAGTATGGGGCTGTTCACCACCGCACAGGCTGAGACCTGGAAGGCCAAGGAAATGAGGCTGGCCTGGGAAAGGGCAGCCTGGAGAATAGGACCCGTACGCCTGCAGCCGGCCATTCTGATAAAGGATGCCGGGTACGATTCCAACATTTATTATCACCCGGAAGCGGTTTCTGATTTCTGGCTGACGGCCGGGCCGGCCGCTAACATGTATTTTATGGTTAAAAGACGTCTTATTGTCCATCTTTTTGAATCACCGCAGTATGTTTTCTTTTTAAAAACCAAAAGAGAAAGGACCTGGAATAACTATCTTAATGGAGACGTCTCGCTGAGCTTTAACCGGGTGCTGTTCACTTTTGGTGGAAGCTACAATAATGCTCGAGAAAGATGGAATTATGAAATTGACATAAGACCGCGGAGAAAAGAGAAAGGGGCATTTTTTTCCCTCCTTTTCCAGAAATCTTCTCGGGTTTCCTTTGAAGGCCGGGTCAGGCGCCTCGATTACAATTATGAAAGCATAGAATACAATGGCGTTAACATCGGAGAAAGGCTTACTCATCGGGAGGATTATCTGTCCGGCAGAATATACTACGGCTTGAACCCCAGAATTCGTTATTTCATTGAGGGAGAGCTCGGAAGGTTTGATTTTAAAAACCCGGGCAGTGCCGGCGATTCCCGCAGCCAGAGTCTTTACAGCGGGTTTGAATTCTCCCCGACCGGCCGCATTCGCGGGCAAATAAGAATTGGCTATAAGAAATTTGATGCCCTGACACCCGACCTGCCTGATTTTAAAGGTTTGGTGGGCGAGAGCTCGGTCAGTTTAATTTTCGGGAAGCTCCTGACGGTGCGAGGCTCTTACCGGAGAGATGTAAACTTCTCTGTCTGGTCCAGAAGTGCTTATTTCGTTGAGCAATCCTGGGCGACCGGTCCTTCCGTATACCTTTTCAGAAGAAAAATCAGGGTTGATTATACCTACAGCCGGGCGAGAAATGATTATCCCGTGCCTGAATATCCCGGGGCCGACCCCAGAAGAGATGATTACACTTTAAATTCGGTAGCGATTTATTATAGAATATCAAAAACGGCCGGGCTTGGCCTGAGTGCCGGGAGCTGGACCAGAAAGGTTAATGTTTTCAACTGGGATGCCAGCCGGAAATTTATCGGGTTGAATTTGACGTATGATTTTTGATAAAAAAGAATCTCGGTGATATAAGGAGAAAAGGGAACTAAGATGAGCAGGAAAGTGAAGACGGGGTGGGTTCTTCTTTTACTCTCTATCCTGACAACTTTTGTCTATCCTCAGCAGAATGTGGCATCCGGTTCCTCTCAACAGGATGAACAGGCAGCGGCCAGGGAATATTTTATAAGAGAGTATGTGATAGGCCCGCGGGATTTGCTGGAGATTAAAGTCTTTGAATTGCCTGAATTCGACCAGATTGTCCGCGTTTCTGAAAACGGAACCGTTACCCTGCCTCTGATAGGCAATGTGGAAGTCTGGGGGTTGACCAAAGAAAAGCTGGAGAAAAAGTTAGCTTCTCTTCTGGATAAATATGTCAAGAATGCTCAGGTTTCGGTATTCATCAAAGAATACCAGAGCAGCCGGGTGGCCATCATCGGGGCGGTGGAAAAACCGGGCATGTACGAACTGGTTGGACGCCAGACGTTGCTTCAGATGATTTCTCAGGCTGGCGGTTTTAAGGAGAATGCGGCCAATGAAATCTACGTGTTGAGAGAAGGCCAGGATGGCAACACGGCCTCCATTGCCATTGACTTGGAAGACCTGTTGCTCAACGGAAACCAGAAGCTCAACATCCCCATCCAGCCCAACGACGTAATAAATGTGCCAGTAGATAAAATGATCATAATTTATGTGTTTGGAGAAGTGCGTAACCCGGGCGCCATTCAGGTAAAAAGGTCGCAAAAGATTACTCTTCTTAAAGCGATTGCCCAGGCTGGCGGGTTGAGCGAAAACGCTTCAAAAAGAGGTGTCACCATAAAAAGGAAGGATGAACGGGGAAAAGAAATAAACATAAAAGTCAACCTTAACGACATAATTAAAGGAAAAAAACAGGACATTCCCCTTAAAGAAGGGGATGTGGTTATTGTCAAGGAAAGCATTTTCTGAGGATTAGCGAGGGAAGGCATGAACGACTACACACCTGAAACCCAGGTCAGTGACCTCCAGGAAATTGATTTAAGAAAATACATAGACGTTCTTTTTCGCCGGCGCTGGACGATTATTTCCATTACCATGATGGCCGTGGCCATTGCCCTGTTGATTTCTTTTACCATGAGGCCCCGCTACACGGCCCGCGGAATGGTTATGATAGAAAAAGAACCAAACATCCTGAGCTTTGAAGATATTTTTCAGATTGAGACCTTCCGCGATGATTATTTTCAAACTCAGTACAAACTCTTGCAGAGCCGGAGCTTGGCCGAAAGGACCATAGACAAACTTAATCTCTGGGGCAGAGAAGAATTTTCCGGCAAGCGTGAGGTATCGGCGGAAGAAATTAAAAACCCGGTATTTAAGCAAAAAGTCATAGACCGTTTCTTAAGCCGGCTCGAGGTAAAACCGGTCAGGATGACCAGGCTGGTGGAAGTGAGCTTTACCTCGTATGACCCGGCGCTGGCCAGCGATTGTGTTAACGCCCTGTTTGATGCTTTTGTCGATATGAACATAGAAGCCAAGTCGGAAGCCACCGAGCAGGCCAGCGAATTTCTCGCGCAGCAGATTAACGAACTGAAAAAAGAAATCAGCCAGAAAGAACAGGAACTCCAGCGTTACGGGCAGGAAAAGGATATCGTCATCCTGAGCGATAAGGAAACTACCATAATAGAAAAATTGGGGGAAATAAACCGGGCTCTTACCGAGGCTCAGATTGACCGGGTCAGGAAAGAATCCTACTACAATGAGATAAAAAATGCCTCGCCGGATTTTATCCCCGAAGCGATGAATAACCCGCTCATCCAGAGGTTGAGAGAGGATTACATCAAATTGAGTCGGGAATATTCCAAGATGCAGGAAAAATTCCAGCCAGATTATCCGGAGATGCAGAGGTTGAAAGCTGAACTCGACACGGCCCGGGACATGCTGAAGAATGAAACAGAAAGCCTGGTCAAGGCGGCTTATTCTGAATACCAGGCAGCCCTGAAAAAAGAAAAATCCCTGCAGGAGCTTTTTGACCGTCAGAAAGAAGAAGCCTTCAAGATAAACTCCAGCGCCATCCTTTACAACAGCCTGAAGATTGAAATAGAAAACCGCAAGAATCTTCTGGAATCGCTCTTGAAGAGACAGAGCGAAACCGGTTTAACCGCCAGGTTGAAGGGCCTGAGAACTTCCAACATCAGAATTGTCGACCGGGCTGATATCCCGGTGAGGCCTTCCAGCCCGAAAAAACTCCGCAACCTGTTGCTGGCTCTCTTCCTTGGGCTGTTTGGCGGAGTCGGTCTGGCCCTGGGCCTTGAATACCTGGACAATACCGTCAAATCTGTGGAAGATGTCGAAAGGTACACGGGTCTGCCAGCTCTGGGGGTGGTCCCCGCCTTTGATAGTGATAGTCGAGCCTATGGCTACTATTATTCGTACAGTTCACGCAAAGAAGGTGAAAAAGGAAAAGATGGTAAGGCAAAGCAGAAAGAACCCAGGCCAGAAAACATAGAGTTAATAGTCTACCATGCCCCGGAGTCAGCTCTGGCTGAAGCCTATCGTTCGCTGCGCACGGCACTTCTGCTCTCAGGACCGCAAGCTCATTTAAAGAAGATTCAGGTAACCAGCCCGCTTCAGGGTGAAGGCAAATCTTCAACCATCTCTAACCTGGCTGTCAGCCTGGCCCAGATGGGGCGCAGAGTGCTGTTAATCGATGCCGACCTCAGACGCCCGCGCCAGCACCGTTTGTTCAACGTGAAAAATCATGACGGACTGACTAACTACCTGGCGCTCGACCTGCCGCCGGATAAGTTGGTGAAAGAAACAATGGTGCCCAACCTTTTTCTGGTCAATTCCGGGCCAATTCCCCCAAACCCGGCTGAGCTTTTGAGCACAGAAAAAATGTCCCAACTGCTGGAGGAGATGTCCCGTCGCTATGATTTCTTGTTAATAGACACGCCGCCGGTGCTGGCTGTCACGGATGCCCAGGTGGTCGGGAAAATGGTGGATGGTCTGGTCCTGGTCGTCCAGGCGGAGAGAACACCGCGGGAAGCGCTTCGCCAGACCAGAGAACTCCTCGACCTGCTCAAGATTAAGACCCTCGGAGTGGTGGTCAACTGTTTTGACCTGGATAGCCGGGGCTATTATTACCGCCGGTATTATAAACATTATTATAAAGAGTACCAAGGATAGCGGGGGTGGTGATGATTGACCTGCACTGTCATTTCCTTCCAGACTGGGATGATGGACCGGAATCCTGGGAAGAAGTGGAAAAGATGCTGGAACTGGCCGCGGCGGATGGAATTCAAAAAATCTGTCTGACGCCGCATATTTTCCGTTTTTCTCGCTACAACGATGACCTCCAGGTGCTGGACAGCCGGTTTGATGAATTCTTCCGTAGATACGGCTCTTCTTACCAGATGGAGTTTTTCCGTGGGGCAGAAGTGTTTGTCCATCCTGACCTGGTTTCTCTGATAGAAGAAAGAAAGTTGAGTATTAACCGAAGCGAGTATGTCTTTGTGGAGTTTCCTTCAGACCAGGTGCCCGCCGGCACCAAAGAGCTTTTTTATCAGATGCAACTGGCGGGATATACGCCAATCATCAGTCACCCCGAGAGGAATACAATTTTTGGCCGTCAGCCAGAGCTTCTGTTTGACCTGGTGAGCCGGGGTTGTCTGGCGCAGCTGACGGCCATGAGCCTGACCGGCGGGTTTGGAGCTGAGGTTCGTAAGTATGCTGAATCATTTTTAAAACTTAACCTGGTTCATCTGCTGGCCACCGATGCCCATGATTCAGTCCGCAGAAAACCAGTGTTGAGCCGGGCGGTCGAACAGGCCGCTAAGATTGTCGGTCAGGAAAAAGCCGAGGCCATGGTCGGCGAGGTGCCTCAGGCTATCCTGGATAACCGGGTTATACCGGACCTGGGTCAACCCATTAACCCGAGCAGAGAAAAGAAAAAATTATTCGGGATTTTTAAAAAATAATAAAAAATCGGTTGACAGAGGCAAAAAAAAGCTTAAGTTAATAAAAAAGGGAGGTATAAAATGCTCCGAGAAAAGATTTTTAGGTCGCCTGCTCTTCTTTTCCTGACGATTGTCAGCTTTACCCTTATCATGCTGCCTCTCGAAAGCGTGGCCAAGTCTAACCCAAACTACGGTTCTTTGGTTGGTTTTATTTACGGCAGTGATATGAAAACTCCGGTTAAAGATGCGGTAGTTAAGCTTCGCAGCCTTGATGACGGAAAAGAATATGCCAGCACTCCCACCGATGCCAACGGTGCCTATAAAATTGACCAGGTAAAGGAAGGGAAGTACATCCTTGGTGTGTCCACTCCTGAAGGGAATTACAATTTCGAGTACGCGATGGCCATTAAAGGCGGGGAAATGGGCAAGCTTTCCTTAGCCCTGAAATCTGGAGAAGCCAGCACACTGACCCAGGAAGAACCGACGCCAGAAAAAGAGAAAATTCCATTCTTTAAGACACCAGCCGGGATTGCTGTTCTGGTGGTGGCGGGCACAGTAGCCCTTTATGGTATCTTCAAGCTGGTAGAAGGAAAAGAAGAAGCTTCTCCAACCAAGAAGTAATCTGTCTTTTTCAAAGCGCAGATTCTTCACCAAATTATTCAGAAAAAGAAAAGTGCGGCTTCCTGCCGCACTTTTATTTTAGGCGGCAATTTTAATAGAATAGTTGGTGATGAATAATGTTTTGTTTCTGCTGTTGTGCCTCCTGATCTTTCTTTTACCCTTACCTTTTGGCGGGAATGAAGAATGGGCGATTTATGGCTTTGAGCTTTTGGTGTTCAGCGGCGGTCTGGCCTATTTCCTTGGCCGTCCCGGCTCGGGAAAAGACCAAAGCCAGGCTGGTAAATTTAAACTTCCTCGACCGGTCTTATTTTTCTTCCTCCTTTTTTTTATATTTTGCCTTCTCCAGATTATTCCGCTGCCAGGCAGCTGGGTGGGAGCCATTTCTCCGACAGCTTATGAATGGAGAAAAAGTCTGGTCGAACTCAATCTGATACCGGAAAGCAGTTTGCGCTGGCAAACCATTTCTCTGTCTCCCTGGAGTTCTGCTTATGAATTATTGAAGTTCGCAGCTTACGCGCTTTTTGCTTTCCTGCTCAGCCGAACGCTTGATTCAAAAATTAAGGTCAGGGCTTTAACCGCAGTTTTAATCTCCTCAGGGTTGTTTCAGGCACTTTATGGGATGTCAGAACATTTTGGCGGCACCCATCGAATTTTTACCTGGGTCAACCGCTATTATTCAGGGAGCGCTTTTGGTACCTTCGTCAACCGGGACCATTACGCCGCTTTACTGGAGATGGCATTTCCGCTGAGCGTAGGTTATTTTCTGGTAAGAGCTGACTATTTTTCTATCAAGCGGGGGCTGAGCTGGAGGCAAAGGTTGGTGGCTCTTGGCCAGGACAGGCTGCAAAAATCACTGTTGTTTATCATTCCTCCCATCATCATCGGAGTTGGTCTGGTTTTTTCTCGCTGCCGTTCGGGAATATTCATTTTTCTGATTAGCTTTTCTTTGATGCTGCTGGTACTTTCACTCAGCCGAATAAGCGGTCGTCGCCGCACGGAAAAGAAGCTGGTCCGTGTTGTTTTCAGCCTGGTGATTATGGCGGCCATCCTCATTGGCCTTAACCCCGTTCTGGAACGGTTCACGCGCGAAGGGTTGTTGGACCAGAACAGGTTGTTATTTTACAGATCCACCATAAATCTCATCCGCGATTTTCCTCTCACGGGTGCCGGGCTGGGAACTTATGTTAAAACCATCAATCCGTATTTAAGGAAAAATTTCGGGGTAATTGTCAGTCATGCCCATAACGACTACCTGGAAATGCTGGCCGAAGCCGGTATGATAGCCGGGGGTATGCTGGTGCTGGCAGGGCTCTGGCTGCTGGGCTTTCTTTTTCATCGGTGGTCTTCTGTGAGGAGTCCTCTTGGCCGGGGCATCGGACTCGGTGCCCTGATCGGTGTGTTGGGAATATTCCTCCACAGCCTGACTGACTTCAGCCTAAGAATGCCGGGGAATGCGGTGACCTGGGTATCACTTTTTGTGCTGGCTTCCCGCTGCCTCGCCTTGACTTCCGGCGAAGATGCGCAGGAGGCAGAAGAAAACCTGCTGCCGGAGGGCCAAAAATGAGGAAGGTCTTAAGGGCAGTTATGGTTGTGGCCTGTTTGCTGGGCATTATCTTTTCCACTCTTTCTTATTATGCCTATCACCAGTATTACTCCTACTTGGAAGTCAGGCGAAACATGCGCAGCCTCGAGCGAGATTTTACCCGGCTGGAGAGCAGGCTGAGCCGGGCGGCCCGGGTTTATCCTTTGCCTCTTTTTTGGCTTGAGCTGGGAAAAGTTTTCTTGTGGCGGGCCATGGCCGAGGTTGAGTTTGGAGAACCGCTTGGAAGCCTTCCCTTTCTCGACCAGGCCAGCCAGGCGCTGGTTAAAGCCATAGCAGGGCAACCTGTCGACTATGAGTCTTTCTGGGAATTAAGCAAAGTCTATTTTCTGTATAACTACCCGGCCCCGGTCTATGCCGACAAGGCCAGGAAGCTCTGTCAGGAGGCCGTACGGCGCCATCCTTATGATGAATTCATCAACCTCAACGTCCTCACCGTTTTTTTTGAACAGTGGGATTTACTCAGTGAAGCGGAGAAAGCCTGGGTTAAAGATAGGATTAAACTATTGTCAGGCGAGGAGGCCAGCTTTTTAGACAGATTAAAAGCCAGGTGGCGCGCCTTTAATCATGAAACCAGAACTCTTGAACTCAGGCTTCAGGAACTTGGTTTGTAAAAAAGAATATCTAAAAAAAGAATATCTTCGGGAGCGGCCATGAGCAAAAAAGTTTTGCGTTTCGGCATGATCACAATTTTATTAATTTTGTTTTTGTGGCCCTTGTCCCGGCCGGCCGCCCTCTCTGCAGCCGAAAAGATTTGGGAGCGAGATAAATTAGCCAGGTTTTCCCGCGGGCTGAATCTGGCCTACTGGTTCTGGTTGAACAGAGGGGAGCTTGTGCCTCTGGAAAAGAGGCTCTCAGTTTCCGAGCTGAAAAACCTGAGAAAAATGGGCCTTACTTTCCTGCGCCTTCCGGTGGACATGGCCAACCTTTATGAGCCTTCGCGCGCCGACCGCCTCCATCCGGATAATTTGGCTTTGCTTTTTGATGGCCTTAAAAAAATAATCGATTGTGGACTGGGAGTTAATTTTGACCTGCACAGTATTTCCCAAAAAGAAGGGGGCAGCGATTATTCTGGGCCTCTGGGCAAAGATGAAAAATTCACTCAGGAGTTTTATTTGTTTTGGGAAAATCTGGCCGAAAGGCTGGCCGTTTTTGACCCAAACTGGCTGGTGGTGGAACCGATGAATGAACCGGTTTTCTTGGGAGAAGAAGATAAATGGCCACCCATCCAGGAAAAGCTGATTTCTTTAATCAGGAAAAAACTTCCCAGGCATACCATCCTGGCGACCGGTGCTTTCTGGTCGAACCCGCCCGCCCTGCTCCGGCTAATCCCCCTGAATGATGACAACCTGTGGTATGTATTTCATTTCTATTATCCCCACATTTTTACCCACCAGGGAGCGACCTGGAGTTCGGACTGGCTGAAAGAACTGAGAGAAGTTCCTTATCCCTCTTCACCAGAAGCCGTCCAGAAAGCCATTTCTCTCGTCAAGCGAGCGCAGCTCAGGCCGTATTTGGAAGATTACGGGCAGGAACGCTGGGATGCCGCCAGAATCGAACAGGAAATTGTGAAGCTGGTAAGCTGGGCGGAAAAGCACGGAGTCAGGCTTTTCTGCAATGAGTTTGGGGCCTACCGCGATTACTGTTTGCCTCCCTACCGGAAAGCCTGGATAAAAGATGTCAGACAGGCGCTGGAAAAATATGACATCGGCTGGGCCATGTGGGAATATGACGGGAGTTTTGGACTGGTCTACAGAAAAAATAAGAAGGTGGAAATTGACCGGGAAATAGCTCTGGCTCTTGGTTTAAAGATCAGATGAACAGGTTGACGGAACCGCCGGCTGAATTTTATCCGTTGCTGGCTATTTTGTGGTCAGCCTGAATCTTTTCAAATTTTTTCTTTAAGTCAGGCGGAAGAGGAGCGGCAGAAATGCGGTTGGTCAGCTTGAAGCGCATTATTTCCTTCAAGTAGTAGGCCACCTGGTCTTCTATTTTCAAGTTGTAGGCGGTTACAGTGAGGTAAACCAGGGCTTCTCCCAGAAGGTCCGGTTCATCAAGGAAGCCAAAAGCGGCCAGCTTGAAGGTCTGGAAGGCATTTTCGTAGTCGCCCTGGTTAAAAGCCTGCTTGGCTTCTTCAAACAATTTCAGATAAAAGGGGTCAACCTTTAACTTGGGGGGTTGCTTCTGCTGGGCAGTAAGTTCTAAGGTGAAAGCAAATAGAAGAAGCAGCACGAAGCATCCGGTGATTATTCTTTTACTGCCTGACAATTTTTTTCTGCCTGCTTCTGCTTTCATCTTCGCCCCAGCTGCTTTTCAATTTTACGCCTTTTTATTCTGCTTTTCAAGAAAGGCCTGTTCCCCTGGCCAGAATCGTATTTCCCGGCCACAGAACGGGAAAGATTGAACTGCCGATTTTTATCTTTTTCATTATGGAATATAATTTAAAAGATGAGCGCTTTTCTCAGGCCGGGCCGGAATTTTGACTTCAAAAAATTCGGGGAGGTCTCTTCCCTGGCCATGATCTTGCCTTCCTCTATTGCGGTTGGGCTGGTCATTGGTTATTATCTTGACAGGTGGCTCAAAACCGAACCGTGGATGCTGCTGGCCTGGACCGTGTTGGGCGTGGTTTCCGGGATTATGAATTTGTGGCGCGGGGTGAAAAGATATTTGGGCCAAAACGACACCGGGGGAAATAAGCCCCGGAACAGTCAGGAGAGGCAAGGGTGATTACCGGGCAGATGGAAAAATCAATCAGGAGAATTCCGGCAGAAACCTCTATCCTGGGGCTGGCCGTTGGCCTGTTAGTCGGGTCGGTCTATGAGCCGCTTTCAGGGCTTCTGGTGCTGGCCGGCGCACTGGTGGCCGGGGGCAGTTTCCTCGGGCTAAAAGGGACCGTTGACCGCTGGTTAACTCAACCGAAATCGAAGTTTATAAAGAAAGCCCTGGTTCTTTACCTGGTGCGGCTCGGGTTGATTTGTCTGATTTTTTTAACTATAATTCTTCTCTTTAAGAAAAAAGTTATTGCTTTTGCCGCAGGATTTTCGCTCATAGTTGTTTCAATCATGATTGAAGCTCTGATAAGCCTGGTAAGCATGAGACAATGGAAGGTTTAGAGCACAGCCTCCCCCTGGTGGAATTTATCAACCACCTTTTTGGCCCAGTCCTGGCCGCCTTGTTAAAATGGCTTGGATTCCAGGTTAAAGACGCCCACCACCTGATTCCCGATTACCTGGTAATGGCTTTCCTGGTAGTGCTTGTTCTCTCAGTGGTCCTGGCTGTGGCCGGGAAAAAAGCCAGGCTGGTTCCGGGGCGCGGTCAGATTGTGCTGGAAAGCCTGGTCGACTTTTTCGAAGGTCTTATCCTTGATACCATAGGAGAGGAAGGGCTTAAGTACCTGCCTGTAATAGCCACGGTGGGGCTTTTTATCCTGACCTCGAACCTGATGGGACTCGTGCCGGGGCTGATGTCTCCAACCAGTAAACTGAACGTAACCTTGGGCTGTGCTCTGGTGGTCTGGCTCTATTACCACTGGCAGGGTATCAAAAGCCACGGGTTTTTTGGCTACTTGAAAACATTTACCGGGGCGAATCCCTTACTGGCTCCGCTTCTTCTTCCGATAGAAATAATCTCTCATTTTTCTCGTCCGGTCTCGCTCTCCATGCGTCTTTTTGGTAATATATTTTCAGAGGAATTGCTGATATTGATCATAGCTTCCATTATTCCTTATTTCTTGCCATTGCCCTTTATGGCCATCTCAATTTTCACGGCTGTAATACAGTCTTACGTTTTTGTTCTTCTGTCGTGCATTTACCTCGCCGGGGCAGTGGCCGAGGAAGAACATTAATGAAAAGGAGACAGCATATGAAGAACAAAGCCATCGGACTATTGCTCCTTATGGTCTTTCTTTCCCTGACTCCCCTGGCTGCTCAAACGGTGGACCCAAACCGGGCTTCTCTGTTTAAACTTTCAATTATCGTAGGAGGAGCAGTTATCACCCTGGCCGTGATTGCCGGAGCTTTCGGGCAGTCGAAGGCCATCAGCTCGGCCTGCGAAGGGATTTCTCGCAACCCGGCGGCCGGCCAGCACATCAGGGGCATCCTGATTTTTGGTCTCGTCCTGATTGAGACCCTCGTTATCTATGCCCTGCTGATCACTATCATTATCCTGATGGTCAAGTGGGGAGCTTATTAAAAGCTCTCCTTTGACCGAGCCGGAGAGATGTCAGACGGCTTTTTAAAGATAATCTGGACCTCTTTTAAAAGGTTCAATGATGACCGCTGCTGGACGGCCGCGGTGGTCATCTCCTATTTTGCCCTGCTGTGTATCGTTCCGCTGATTGCCCTTTTTGCTTTTTTGGCGGTCAAAATCCTCGGCAGTTCTGAAGTTTTCTTCCGCAGCCTGAACATTTTTACGGAAGAATTTTTTGTCCGGATGGACCCGGCCTTTTTTAAAAAACTTCAGGCGCTCGGGCAGAACGTTAACGACCTGGGCTGGTTTGGCATCCTGGGTTCTCTTATTTCTGCCTCTTTCCTTTTCTCCAACCTTATCTCTTCCCTGAACCAGATTTTCCGGGCTAAATACCATAAATCTTTTTTTTACAACCGGCTGATTGAGTATGTGGTGATGCTCGTGCTGGGGGTAGTTCTGGTGTTTTCTTTTTCTATCACGGCCGTCTGGACGGCTCTGCAAAGGACTCTAAAGGCCAGTCCGGTCTTTTCGGAGTTCATCAACCCCCGGGTCATTAATTTTATCAATAACTTTTTCTTTCAGTATTTGCTGCCCTTCGGGCTGACTTTTTTAATACTGTTCATTCTTTATAAATTTATTCCGGAAACCAGGGTTCATACCAGGAGCGCCCTGGTGGGAGCGACGGTGGCTTCTGTTTTCTGGGAACTTTTCAAGCGGGGCTTTGCCTTTTATGTGGTTCATTTTTCAGCCATCGGCCTGGTGCTCTCAAGGGTACTGGCCGGCACGTTAACTTCGGTGATTTTTTTCCTGCTGTGGATTTCTTCTTCCTTGCTGATCTTGCTCTGGGGGGCAGAGCTGACGGCCGTGATTAACGAAAGAATCGAAGCCAAGGCAGCTCCTAAGAGCTAAGCAAGAAAAAAAATTAATCAGTTTAGGTTGAGGTGCCGTGAGAGGAAGCCTATCAACCTGTTCTTCGGCAGGGCGCCTATGACTGAATCCACCGGCTGACCGTTCTTGAACAAAATCAGGGTTGGGATGCTCATAATTTGAAAGGTGGCGGAAAGCCTGGGGTTTTCGTCCACGTTCACCTTGACCACTTTCAGCTTGCCGGAATAGGAAGCGGCGATTTCTTCCAGCACGGGAGCCACCATCAAACAGGGCCCGCACCAGGGGGCCCAGAAGTCAACCAGCACGGGTAATTCTGATTTCAGGACTTCCTGTTCAAAGGTTTCGTCGGTCACGTGGGTAATGCGGTCAGACATGTCATTCTCCGTTTTTTATTTTTATCGCTTTTTGATAAAGCGCTCTGTACCTGTTAATGACTTTGTTCCAGGAATTGTCGTTCACAAAGCAATTATACACCAAATTAAGCCAAATCTTAGTATTTTGATAGGTTTTTAGGGCTTCGCTGAACTTCTGGCAAAAAGCCTGGTCGCTGTAATCTTCAAAGACAAAGCCATTCCCTCGTCCGGAATCTCCGTCAAAAGGGATGACAGTTTCTCTGAGTCCGCCGGTAGCCCGGACCAGAGGCACCGTGCCGTAGCGCTGGGCATGCATTACCGCCAGGCCGCACGGTTCTTCCAGCGAGGGCATGAGCAGGAGGTCCGCGCCGGCCAGCACCTGATGGTAAGTGCCCTGGTAGTGGCCCAGCTTGACGGCCAGGCGGCCACGGTAGATTTGTTCCAGCTTACTGAAAGCCTGCTCGTAAATCTCTTCGCCCTGACCGATGACCAGCAGGCCAAAGGAATGTTGTTCCATGAGCTTTTTCAGGTTGTTCAGGATGAGGTCCAGGCCTTTAAGTCGGGTCAGGTATCCGACCAGTGCCAGAAGAGGGGTATCTTCTTCGATGGCCAGCCTGAATTCTTTCAGCAGATGTTTTTTGCAGATTCTTTTCCCCTCCAGGTTTTCAGCGGAAAAGTTAGCCGGCAGGCGCTCATCAGCCGAGGGGTCCCATTCTTCGGTATCTATTCCATTCCTGATGCTGAACAGCCGCTTTTTTTTGTCGGCGAGCATAGAGCACAGGTCGGGGTGTTGACTGAGCACTTCTTTTCGGTAAGTATGGCTGACCGTGTTGATGACGTCCGCAAAGAGCAAGCCTGTTTTTAAGAAATTAAACTTTCCCCGAAAAGCCAGCTGGTGAGAATTCATGTAATGCCAATCCAGTCCGGTCAGGGTGATGGATTCAGCCGGGAATTCTCCCTGGTAAGAAAAATTATGCACGGTCAGGACGGAAGCGACTTTTTTCAGGTTGGCTTTTTTCTGGAAGACCGTTTTTAAAAAAAGAGGCAGCAAGCTGGATGGCCAGTTATGGCCGTGGACCACGTCTATTTTCATCCTGGATTCGGCCAGGAATTCCCCTACGGCCCGGTTAAAGAAAATAAACCGCTCGTCATTATCCGGGTAATATTCTTGCGATGAGCCGTAGATGTGCTCCCGGTGAAAATATTTAGGCTGGTCAATGAGATAAAGGTTATACCGACCAACTTCGGAACGGTAAACGCTCGCTTTTAGCTTTTTACGGCCAACAGGGACCACCAGCTCCCTGGTAATTAATTCCTTGTTCAGGGATTCAAGCTCTGGCTTCCGGTAGAAGGGCAGAAAAACATTTATTTCGGTGCCTTGCCTGGCCAGGGCTTTTACCAGTCCAGAGACAGCTTCGGCCAGCTCGCCAGAACGAGCGTAGGGAGCCAGTTCAGGCGTGACCACCGCCAGACGCAGGTCCTTCCTTTTCATTAGACAAAATGATAGCTGCGAAAGTGAGAAAAATCAATTATCTGGCAGAAGAAAGCCTATTCAGCCCAGCCCAGCTTTTCTTTCACCAGTTCGTAGTAGGAACGGCGGGGGGAAGTGACCAGGATGAGTTCATGTGTTGATTTTTTTATTTCAATCACGGCGTTTTTCTCCAGGGCGAATCCTCTCTGGCCGTCAATCGTCAGGTAAACTTTTTCTTCAGGCGTTAATAGCTTAACTTTGACCACCGATTGAGCCGGAATGAGCAGCGGCCGAAACGATAAAGTATGAGGGCAGATGGGCGTCAGGATGATGGTTTCCACCTGCGGATGGACGATGGGGCCGCCGGCAGAAAGGGAATAGGCAGAAGAACCGGTCGGGCTTGACAGTATCAGCCCATCTCCTTTTAGCTTGGTAACTTCTTTCCCGTCGATGTAAATCAGGAGTTCTATCATCCGGGCCAGAGCAGATTTGTTTAAAACCACATCGTTTAAACAGGTGTCTTGCCGGTCCTGATAATTAACTTCGAGCATGGTTCTTCGGCTGATGAAACCGTCTTTTCTGGTTAAAAAAGCTTCCAGGGCGGGGAAAGCTTCCTCCACCGGAATCTCAGTCAGAAATCCTAAGCGGCCAAGGTTAATTCCAACCACCGGGATGCGTGCCCGGGCAGCCTCCGGAGCTATGCTCAAAAGAGTTCCATCTCCACCGAGCACGATGATGGCCTGAACATTCCTGGCCATTTCTTCTCTTGGATAAACTTCCTCAACATTGATTCTTCCTTTGATTTTTTCGGCGGCCAATGATTCCAGCGCCCAGGCCACATGCCTTTCCTGAAGAAAATGGATCATTTCCTGAAGAATCTTTTCCACCCCCGGTGCGTGGGGTTTGATTATCAGGCCAACCTTTTTAATTTTCTGACTCTGAGCCATAGGTTAATGTCTCCTGTATTATTTTTTCTAAGGCCTCTCGGTCAAGAGGCCGATTCCCCGGTTGCAGCCAGGCTAAAAATTCCTGGTTTCCCCGCTGGCCAAGCGTCTGGCAGGCTGCCAAACCTTTAACTATGAAGCCCTCTTCCTGAGCCTGGCTTAAAACCCTGGTCAAAACCTGTTGATGAATTTTCTTGTCTCTGATGACGCCCTTTTTCCCTACCTGCTCGCGGCCGGCTTCAAACTGGGGTTTAATGAGCACCACCAAATCACCGGCCGTCATGATTTTTCTAACGGCTGGAAGAATTTTAAGCACTGAGATAAAAGAAACATCTATCACGGTCAGGTCGGGCTTTTCAGGCAGGTCTTCCGGCTCCAGGTATCGGGCGTTTTTTTCTACGGGCACCACTTTTGGGTTCTGCAGCAGCTTCCAGTCGAGTTGCTTCGTGTTGACATCCACGGCATAAACTTTGCGGGCTCCGGCCTGAAGCAGGCAATCGGTGAAGCCACCGGTCGAAGCGCCGATGTCCAGGGCAATTTTATTTTTTACATCCACCGGAAACACCCGCAAAGCCTGAGCCAGTTTGGCCCCGCCCCGGCTGACATAGGGAAAATCTTCAGCCAGGACGATCTCTGCTTCCGGGTTAAGTTGCTGTCCGGGTTTGTTGAGCACCTGTCCGTTAAGCGTTACTTTGCCTGCGAGAATCAAAGCCTGAGCTTTTTCGCGACTTGGAGCCAGCCCCTTTTCGACCAGCAGAACGTCAAGTCGGACTTTTTTCATCATCTCAACAGGCTATCAGCCATGATTTTAAGAAAATAGATTATTTAATTCCGGCTTTTTGGTAAATCGTTTTGATGTTTTTCACCAGACTTTCCGGGTCGAGGCCCAGCCACTTCCTTATTTCTTCCGGTTTGCCCAGGGGATAGATTTCAGCCGGCAGGCCAAAACTCTTGAAGGCTGGATGATAAATCTCCTGCCGGTCGAGCAGTTCCCGGACGGCGCTGCCAAAGCCACCCGGCAGAACACCTTCCTCAAGCGTAATGATAACTCGCGCCTGTCGTGCCCGGTCGACAATCAAACTTTCGTCCAGGGGTCGGGCAAATCGTCCGTTTATCACTGCCAGGGAATGGCCTTCCTTTTCCAGCTGTTCAGCGACTTCGAGGGCGGTGGTGACCATGTTCCCGTAGGCGATGATTAAATCCCTACCATCTTTAAGCAGCTCGGCCTGGCCGGCGGGAATAAACCGGAAATCCTTTTCTATCCTGGCCCCTGGCCCCTTTCCCTTCGGAAAGCGGATGGCTACGGGTTTCTCGTATTGAAGGGCAGAAAAAACCATATGGCGCAACTCGTTTTCGTCTTTTGGCGCCATCAAAATTATGTTCGGGAGATGCCTCAGGTAAGCGATGTCGTTTATGCCCTGGTGAGTTGGGCCATCCTCAGCCACGATGCCTGCCCGGTCCATGGCAAAAACGACCGGCAGGTTCATCAGGCAGACTTCGTGGAAAATCTGGTCGTAAGCCCGCTGCAGAAAAGTTGAATAGATGGCCACTACCGGTTTCAAACCGGCGATGGCCAGCCCGGCCGCAAAATTCACCGCATGTTGCTCGGCTATGCCAACGTCAAAGAAACGGTCAGGAAAATCACTGGCGAACTGATGGAGCCCGGTGCCATCGGTCATGGCTGCGGTTATGGCAATGATTTTTTCATCTTTTTCTCCGAGTTCTCTTACGGTTTCGCCAAAGACCTGCGAATAGCTGGGTTGTTGTTCCTTTTTTAAAGGTTCTCCCGTCTTTATGGAAAAGGGCGGTGCGCTGTGGAATTTTTCCGGATTAAGCTGAGCCGGACGGTAGCCCCGGCCTTTTTGCGTCACGCAGTGAATTAAAATTGGCCCGTCGTAATTTTTAGCCGCTTCAAAAGCTTCGATTAAGCTGGGCAGGCTGTGACCGTGAATCGGGCCAACGTAACGGATGCCCAGCTCTTCAAAGAAAATGCCGGGGAAAAAGGTTTTTTTGACCAGTTCTTCCAGCGCTCGGGCCGCTTTAATCAGGGGCCAGCCGATTCTCGGTATGGAGCGCAGGACAGACTTGGCCTGCTCTTTCATCCTCAGGAAAGGCTGTCCGGAAACGAGGTAAGAAAGATAATGTGACAGCGCCCCGACGCTCGGGGAGATGCTCATCTCGTTATAGTTCAACACGATTATCAGTCTTTCCCGGAGATGTCCGACCTGATTGAGAGCTTCATAAGCCACACCGCCGGTCAGGCTGCCGTCTCCCACGACGGCAATCACGTTATGTTTTTCTTTTTTGCGGTCGCGAGCCACGGCCAGCCCCAGGGCGGCCGACAAAGCCGTCGAGGCATGGCCGGTATTGTAAACATCATGTTCGCTTTCTTCTCTTGAGGGATAGCCCAGCAGCCCGCCCGCCTGACGCAACTTGCCAAAATCTTTCTGACGGCCGGTAATAAGCTTGTGGGTGTAACATTGGTGTCCGACGTCCCAGATGATTTTATCCCGGGGCGAATCAAAGACGTAATGCAGGGCCAGGGTCAACTCTACCGCCCCAAGGTTGGAAGCTAAATGCCCCCCGGTTTGGGAGACAGTTTCCAGGATAGTCAGACGGATTTCCCGGGCCAGCTCTTCCAGCTGCTCAATGGACAGTTTTTTTAAATCTTCCGGGGAGTTTATGCTGGGTAAAATTTTAGCGGGTGTCATGGTAGTTTTTCAGTTTGTGGGTTGAGCATCCAGATAAAATATTCAAGCACGGAGCTTTGAATTCCGCAAGCGCGGAGGGCCTCAGCCGCCGCCGACTGAAGTCCAGACAGCCGGGAGGCCGCTTGCTTTTTTCCGAGAAGGGCGGCCAGGTTGGGGCGATAGCCGGAGGTGGATTTTTGGTCGCGGTCGAGGTCGTCAAGGTCATCACGGAGCTGAAAAGCCAGCCCTAAAATGTAGCCATACCGCTTGATGGCCTCTATGGAAGCCGGGGGAGCGCCGGCCAGGCGAGCGCCACCCGAAGCCGCAGCCATGATCAGGGCGGCAGTTTTTTTGGAAGCGATGTTTTGATAATCCTCCGGGTTTTTGTTTTCCGGTGGGAGGCTGAGGTCGAGCCACTGCCCCTCCACCATACCGGTCGGGCCGATGGCCTCAGCCAGCTCTTTGATAAAAACATCTTTCTCTGCCGGGTTTTTTTCGGGCGCCGGGGCTTCCGCCATGATTTGAAAAGCCAGCGTGAGCAGTGCATCACCGGCCAGGATGGCCAGGGCTTCTCCAAACTTCCGGTGGCAGGTAGGCTGTCCCCGCCGGAAATCATCGTTATCCATGGCTGGCAGGTCATCATGCACCAGTGAATAGTTGTGGATGAGTTCGATAGCACAGGCGTAGGGAATGAGGAGCTCTTCCGTCGCGCCAAAATAATCCCCGCAGGACAGAAAAAGAAGAGGCCGGAATCTTTTTCCGCCGCTCAGCACGGTATAGCGCATGGCCTGATAAACCTGGTTGTCAGAGGCGGACAGATATTCGGCCAAGGCTTTTTCCAACCTTTCCTTTTTGCCCTGCAGGTAGGCTTTTGGGTCCATCTGTGTTCCAGTTTAAATGATTAAAATTTTTCTTCCTCTGGCGAATCTTCCTCCGGTTCGCTGCCTTCCTCTTCCTGGAGCTCTTCCAGGGTGAAATCCTGGGCTCTTATTTCTCCCTTCTCGTCTTTGAGCAGGATTTCGACCTTCTTTTCAGCTTTATCGAGTTCCTGTCGCAGAAATCGGGCCAGCTTCACGCCTTTCTCGAACAACCCCAGTGATTCGTTGAGGGTCAAACCTCCTTTTTCCAGCTTGGCCACAATCTGTTCCAGCTCGGTCAGAGCTTTTTCAAAATTCATCTCCTTGCCTTTGGTATTCATTTTGTCTCCTTGATGAATTTTGATTCAATTTTTATGTTCGGTTCAACTTCCTTGACCTGACAGTTTAATTGCCCGCGGTAAAAGGAAACCTGGATTTCTTCGCCCGGTACAGCCTCGCTGGCTTTAAGCAGCGGTTGCAGACCGCCTGCTTTCCAGCAGATGGCGTAGCCCTTCTTCATAATATTCAGGGGAGAAAGGTTATTGAGGGCCGAAGCGAGGTTTTCAAAAGAGGAATTAAGTTCTCTTATTTTAATCTGCATTGCATGGCGCAGCTGCTGCAGCAAGAGGTCGGTCCGGGCCCGGCTGTCAGAAAGCTTTTGTTTTTCTTCCCGGATGATTCTCCAGGCTTTCATCTCGAGCTCGTCGATTTTCTGTGCCAGCCCCATGAGCCGCAGCTCGAAATTTTTGAAAATGCGGTGTTCGGCCAGGAAGATGATCCGTGACTTTAAACCTTCAATAAAATATTTTTCAGCCTGGACCAGCCTGGTAACCAGGTTGTCTATTTTATCCTGAAATTCTGCTTCCTTGGCCACCACCATTTCTGCCGCAGCTGAAGGAGTGGAGGCTCTGATGTCAGCCACGAAATCAGCGATGGTGAAGTCTATTTCATGCCCAACGGCGGAGATGACCGGCTTGGTTTTCATGCAGTTAAAGATAGCCCGGGCGACGATTTCTTCATTAAAAGCCCAGAGGTCTTCAACCGAGCCGCCGCCGCGTCCGACAATAACCACATCTATGTCATCACGCTGGCTGAAGTAGTTAAGACCTTCGGCGATGTTTTCCGCCGCCCCTTCGCCCTGAACCAGCGAGGGATAGATGATGATGTGCAGGCGGTTGAAGCGACGTTCGATGATTCTCAGGATATCTCTGATAGCGGCACCCGTCGGCGAAGTGACGATGCCGATTTTTTTCGGCAAGAGAGGGAGTTTTTTCTTGTATTTCTGGTCAAACAGGCCTTCCGCTTTGAGTTTTTCTTTGAGCTGCTCAAAGGCTATTTGCAGGGCGCCTTTTCCTTTTGGTTCCAATTTTTCTACTACCAGCTGGTATTCTCCACGCGGCTCGTAGACCGTAATCCTTCCGCCGCAGATTACCTTTAGCCCGTTTTTGAGCTCGAATTTTGGCTGCAGGGGTGCTTTCCGGTTGGCCGCCTGAAGCCTCAAAGCATCTGAACGGAACAGAACGGCTCGCAGCTGGTATTCTTCTTTGGTGGTATCGTCTTTCAGGGTGAAGTAGTAATGACCGGAGGTTGGTTGTCTGAGGTTGGAGACCTCACCTTCCACCCAGACAAACGGAAAAGAACTTTCCAGGTCGAGACGAATCAATCTGGTCAGCTCGGAAACCGTATATATCTTGTCCGGGATGATCAGGCTTTCATTCTTCACTGCCTTTTTCCTCGGTTAGAGTTTCACGCCTGATGGACAGGGCCAGCCCGTTTTCCGGATTTATGGCGATGTAGACGGCGCTTAAAATAAGGCCGTCGGTAGCGGGCTCAAACCTCTGCGGACGGGAAGTCAGAAAACGCTGCAGCGCCTGCTCCGGTTTCATGCCGATGACTGAATTCAAACCGCCGGCCATGCCGACGTCCGTCAGATAAGCTGTGCCGCCAGGCAGAATTCTTTCATCAGCCGTCGGGATGTGGGTGTGGGTTCCGATGACGGCCGACACCCGACCATCAAGAAACCAGCCGAGAGCCTGCTTCTCCGAAGTGGCTTCGGCGTGGAAATCGATGATGATGATGGGGGTTTGAGCTTTCAATTTTTCTATTTCTTCTTCAGCCGTGCGAAACGGACAGGAAATTGGCTCCATAAACACCCGACCTTGCAGGTTAAGCACCGCCGCTTTTTGGCCGTGTTCGTCCTGAAAGACATACGAGCCATGGCCCGGGTTTCCCGGCGGATAATTGGCCGGTCTTAAAAGCCTTGGTTCGCGGTCCAGGTAGCTGAGGGCTTCTTTCTTGTCCCAGATGTGGTTGCCGGAAGTGAGCACATCAACCTGGAACAGAAGCTCCCGGCCAATTTCTTCCGTCAAGCCGTTTCCCCCGGCCGCATTTTCAGCGTTGGCTATGACCAGGTCAGGCTGGTATTTCTTTTTTAGTTCCGGTAAAAATCTGGCCAGAGCTCTCCTGCCTGGCCGGCCAATCAGGTCTCCGATAAACAGCACACCAAATTTATCTGGCATATTCGACAGCCCTCATTTCTCTTATGACCATTACTTTTATCTGGCCCGGGTAATCAAGTTCATCTTTAATCTTCTGAGCAATATCTCGAGCAATGACCGCCGCCCGGTCATCAGACACTTTCTGAGCATCAACGATAATCCTGATTTCCCGGCCGGCCTGCAGGGCAAAGGCCTTGGCTACCCCTTCAAACGAGGTGGCAATCTGCTCCAGTTTTTCTAACCTCTGGATGTAAGTTTCGAGCAGTTCCCGGCGAGCTCCCGGCCTGGCCGCCGACAGGGTGTCAGCCGCCTGGACCAGCACAGCTTCGACTGAAGGAAAATCAATATCCCGGTGGTGGGAAGCAATGGCCTGAACAACTGCTTCCGATTCTCCGTACTTTTTGGCCAGCTCGACCGAAAGTTCCACATGGGTCCCTTCATAATCTTTATCAACAGCCTTGCCTATATCGTGAAGCAATCCGGCCCTCAGAGCAACGTTGACGTCAGCCCCCAGTTCTCTTGCCATGAGAGCAGAAAGCAGAGCCACTTCTTTTGAATGTTGCAGGACGTTCTGGCCGTAGCTGGTTCTGTATTTCAGCTTGCCCAGATATTTGACCAGCTCGGGATGCATGTTCTGAACGCCCAGTTCCAGCAGGGTATTTTCACCCTCCTGCTTTATCTTTTCTTCCAGCTCGACCTTGACCTGTTCGACGATGTCTTCAATGCGGGCCGGATGAATTCGGCCGTCAGCCACCAGCTTTTCGATGGCCATTCTGGCCAGCTCCCGCCGCAGCGGGTCAAAGCTGGAGAGGATGACCGCTTCCGGGGTATCATCGACGATAATATCCACACCTGTGGCCATCTCCAGCGCCCTGATGTTCCGGCCTTCACGGCCGATGATGCGGCCTTTCATATCATCAGATGGCAGGTCGACCACCGAAACGGTGGTTTCCACCACATGTTCGGCGGCCGAGCGCTGGATGGCGTTGGAAATTATTTCACGTGCCAGGGCCCGGCTCTTCTCTCTGGTCTCTTCTTCGATTCTTCTCACGGTTTGAATAGCCTGCATCTTAGCCTCTTCCTCTATTTTTCTGATGAGCATGTTCTTGGCTTCTTCCTGAGTCAGGCCGGAAATCCTTTCCAGCTCCTCGGTTTGTTTCTGCAGGGTCTCGGTTATTTTTTGTTCTAAAAGTTCCAGCTCTTTTTCTTTAGAGTAGAGACGCTTTTCCTTGAGCGACAGGTCCCTTTCTTTTCGTTCTAAGTTCTGGTAACGCCTTTCTAAGGCCTCTTCCTTGTGCAGCAGGCGGCGCTCGAGTTCAGCCAGCTTGCGCTTTTTCTCCCTGGTTTGAGCCTCAAACTCAGCCTGTCGGGCGGCGTCTTTTTCCTTGGCCTCCAGTTCGGCTTGTTTTTTTATCTTTTCAGCTTCCTGGTTCGCCTGAGCCAAAATCTCCTTGGCTTTTTCTTCTGCTTGGAGGATGCTTTTTAACCCGCCGCTTCTTTTAAGAATCAGAAAGATGAGAGTAAGAAAAATTAAAGATAAAAGGGGAATCCCCACGATTAATATGGTCTTGGTCATGTCAACCTCCTTCAGGACCTCAGGGCCAAAGGAGGAGAAGAAAGGTCAGGTGTTTTACCCCGGGAAATATCCGGTTAATCCCCCCTTAATTTTCCCGTTGTCAGTACAACAGGTGTCATCTTTGATCGATGGCTTAGACTGGCCAGCCAATCTATCGAAAGAAAAATAATCAAATTTTTCTAAATTAAGGGGTAAGCTTTTCCACGGCTTTAAAATTATCATCATTTTCTTTTACCTGAACCTCAATCTGAGCCAGCTCCTCTTCCAGCCGGTCAAGGGCGCGCTTCAATTGCTCCGCGGTCCTTTCAGCCACGAAAAGTTCATCAGCAATGTTCATGGCCGTCAGAACGGCAATCTTGGCCACATCGCCGGACCTGGATTTCAAAGCTACTTCATGCATCTTTTGGTCAACGTAATCAATAAGCTGGCTGATATACCTTTCGTCTTCTTCTCCTTTGACGCAGATCCTGTATTTATTTCCAAAAATTTCTGCTTCTATTATTTTTTCTTTCATATACCAAGTTTTTCAACCTGGGCAATAAGAGCTTCTATCCGGTTCTTGACAGATTCTTTCTCTTCTTTCAGCAGTTTAACCTCTTCTTCCAGGCTAACCATTTTTTTCAGCTTTTCTTCCAGCTCTTTTTTTTCTGCCTTAAGCTGCTTCAACTCTTCTTTGAGCCTGGCATTTTCCGAAAAAAGGCGCGTAAAACTCTCTGCCAGCTGAGAGATTTTGCCCTCAAGTATTTTAATCCTCTCCAGTTCGGATGTCAATTTGGCCTCCTTATCTCAACTGAATCTTAAGTGAAGTTTTCAGTTGAGAGGTTATGTCCAGCATCGCCCGGTCAATTTCCTCAGCCTGAAGCGTTCTCGATTGATGCCGGAAATTAAACCGCACCGAGAAACTGACCTTGTCTTCTGGTATGGATTTACCTTTAAAACGGTCGTATATCTCAAAACTCTCCAGGTATGGCACGTTGAGTTTTTGCAGCTGCCGGTAAACTTCCTGGTAAGAGATGTTCCCGTCCACCAGGAAGGAAAGGTCACGGCTGACTCCCGGGAACCGGGGTACCGGCCTGAAGGTGAAAGCCTGGGCAGGCCTTTGCAGCAGCACCTGCAGGTTAATTTCAGCGCCAAAGACGGGTTTTTCCAGTTCATACGCCCTGGCTGTTTCCTGCTTGATCAAACCCAGATGGCCGACCGACTCATTCTTGAGCAAGATCTTTAAGCTGTGCCCAGGTTCAAAAAATGGATGGTCGACCGATTCAAAGGACAGATGTTCAAAGCCTAAGTAATTAATCAGGCCTTCCACTGCCCCTTTAAGCACGAAGAAATCGGTCTCCCGCTTGGGTGAGTTCCAGGTTTGCGGTTCTCTCAGGCCGCTGGTTATGATACCCAGGCGGATTTCTTCCCGGTGTTTCTCGTTTTCTTCTTCCCAGAAGTAGATGTTGCCCACTTCGAAAAGATGAACGCCCTGAGCTTCGCGATTGAAGTTCCAGGCAGCGGTTTCCAGCAGGCCGGGAAGAAGCGAAGTCCTCAGGATGGAGAAACGGGCTGAAATAGGATTTTTCAGGGCAATCGGCTGGTAGCCCGTTTGCCAGAGTTTTTCTTTTTCCGGGTCAGCAAAGCTGAAGTTTATAACTTCGTCAAAACCGTGGTGGAAGAGTATTTCTTTGACTTTCCACACCCGGTCTCTTTTGCGGTCGGCCGGCGGCAGGTCAAAAGACTTGGCCGGGGTGACTTCGCTCGGAATGTTATCGTAGCCAAAAAACCTGGCTATTTCTTCAATCAGGTCAGCCTCTCTTTCCAAATCAAGGCGGAACGAAGGAATTTCTGCTGACCAGACCTGTTTTCTTTCTTCTTTGAGTTTAAGCCCCAGTCCCTCCAGCGTGTGGACGACAAACTCAGCCGGTATTTCCACCCCCAACAGCTCGGCCACTCTTTTTAACCTCAAAGTGACCGTCCTGGGCTTTTTAGGAAGAGGATAGACATCCATCATTTCCTTAGAGACTCGACCGCCAAACTGGCTGAGCAGAGCGGCGGCCATCCTGGCCGCTTCTGGCGCGGCATTGATGTCAGCCCCTCTTTCAAACCGGTATGAAGCATCCGTGCTCAGCCCCAGCTGCTTGGCCGTGAGCCTTACCGAAACCGGGTCAAAATTAGCGCTCTCGATGAAGACATCGGTCGTGCTCTCTGTTATACCCGATTCTTCTCCACCGATGACGCCGGCGATGGCTACCGGTTTTAATTCATCAGCGATGACCAGCATCTGCTGGCTGAGCTCAACTTTTTGCCCGTCGAGGGTGGTTATGGTTTCGCCTTTACGGGCTCGCCGGATGATGACCCGCTGGCCGGACAGCTTGCTCAGGTCAAAAGTATGGATGGGTTGGCCAAGGGCAAAACAGACATAATTGCTGACATCCACGATGTTGTTGATCGACCTGAGACCCACCGCTTCTATTTTTTTCCTCAGCCAGTCGGGAGAAGGTCCGACCTTAACTCCCTTAACTACCAGACCGCAGTACCTCGGGCAAAGCTGCGGGTCGAGGATTTGAATATCAACCAAGTTGGCGGTTTTTTCTTCCAGCTCGGGATAAGTCCATTTTCTGGTTTTAAGCGGCAGGTCAAGCAAAGTGGCTATTTCCCTGGCCACTCCTAAGTGACCGAGAGTGTCCGGCCGGTTAGCATAGGTTTCAATTTCGTAAACCGTATCCCCCTCAGCTTTCTCTACCGATTCAACCATCAGGCCAAGGCGGTTGAGGCACTCGGCCAGCTGCTCGGGAGATACGTTCAGGTCGACGTATTCTTTAAGCCATTCATATGATATTTTCATCTTCGGTTAAACTGCCTTAAAAATCTAAGGTCGTTTTCATAAAAATACCGGATTTCCGGTATCTGGAAAGCAAACATGGCCGTACGGTCTATGCCCAGACCAAAAGCCCAGCCGGAGTATTTTTCCGGGTCAATGTTGACATTCTTGAAAACCTGAGGGTCGACCATGCCGGCACCCAGTATTTCTTTCCAGCCTGTTCCGCCGCACACCCGGCAGCTCGGGTCCTGGCCATGGCAGACAATGCATTCGATATCAACTTCAGCCGAGGGTTCGGTAAAGGGGAAGAAGCTCGGCCGGAAGCGAAGCTTAATCTTCTCACCAAACAGCGCCTTGATAAAGAATTCCAGTGTGCCTTTCAGGTGGGCAAAAGTTATTCCTTTGTCCACTACCAGACCTTCCACCTGATAAAACATCGGGAGATGGGTCGGGTCTGGCGTTTCACGGCGAAAGACCTTGCCCGGAATGATAATCCGGATAGGCGGCTTCTTTCTTTCCATCACTCTTATCTGGACGGGTGAAGTGTGCGTGCGCAGAAGGAGTTTATCGTTGATGTACAGGGTATCCCAGGCATCTCGAGCGGGGTGGTGAGGGGGGAAGTTCAGGGCTTCGAAATTGTAGTAATCAGTTTCAATCTCTGGCCCCTCTTCCACGGAAAAACCCATCGAGACGAAAATCCTCTCTATTTCCCTTTCAAATAGGGTCAGGGGATGGGGAGTTCCCCAATAAATTTCTTTTCCAGGCAGGGTGAGGTCATCAATCAGTCTGGTAGCCTGCGGCTGGCTGAATTTCTGCTCGAGCTCTGCAAGTTTTTCTTCAATTTCTTTTTTGAGTTCGTTGAGGGCCCGGCCGGCCAGCTTTTTATCTTCAGCAGCCAGGTTTCTGAGTTCTTCAAACAGCAGTGTCAAATGGCCCTTTTTTCTTCCCAGGAACGTCTGCCGCAGTTCTTCTACTTCCTTGGACCCTTTTACCCGGGCGGCCAGTTCATGAAAAAGATGGCGGTATTCTTCGATTTTGGCTGACAGGCTGCTCATTTTTATCAGGCGGCCGCTTGCTTCACTTTTTCGGCCAGAAAGGCAAAAGTCTGGGGAGCAGAGACCGCGATTTCAGCCAGGATTTTCCGGTCAAGCTCGATGTTCAGAGTCTTCAGACCCTTGATAAAACGGCTGTAAGAAATACCGTTAGCCTCCGCCGCCGCTTTAATCCTGATAATCCACAGCCGGCGGAAATCTCTTTTGCGAGCGCGGCGGTCGCGGTAGGCATACTGCAGGCCTTTTTCCACCGTTTCCTTGGCCGTACGGTAATTGCTCTTTTTGGTTCCCCAGTAGCCTTTGGCCAGTTTTAATATCTTTTTCCTTCTTTCTCTTTTCTTAGAACTTCTTTTTACTCTTGGCATTGTTGCTCACTCCTTTTTTTCAGAATAAACAGCTGACAGCAGTCCGGCTTAAAAATCGTAGGGCAGCATCTTCTTGACTACTTTGCGGTCAGCCGGGCTCAATTCAGCCGGTTTGCCTAACTGGCGAATTCGCTTAGCTGATTTCTTAGTCAGAATGTGGCTTTTGTTGGCTTTCTTGTGCAGTACTTTTTTGTTGGCTGTTATTTTGAACCTCTTTTTGGCTGCCTTGTTGGTTTTTACTTTTGGCATCTTTACCTCCTGTTTTTATGGGAACTATCAACACCGTGCTGGCCCAGTCCTGAGTCCTGATTTCGCCATCCTGCCTGGCGATATCAGCCACGTCGGCCAGGATTCTGTCGAGTATCTGCTGGGCCATCTCGGGGTGAGACCTTTCTCTTCCTCTTATCATGATTGTTATTTTTACTTTATTTCCTTCCTCGATGAAGCGGCGGATGTGTTTCAGCTTGAAGTTGTAATCATGAATGCTGATTTTCGGGCGAAATTTGATTTCCTTTACCTGAACCTGCTTCTGGTGTTTCTTCGCCTCATGCTCTTTTTTGTGCAGTTCGTAAAGAAACTTCCCGTAATCCATGATGCGGCAGACCGGCGGGTTAGCCTGGGGGGCGACCTCCACCAGGTCCAGTCCTTTTTCCCGGGCCATCTCCAGCGCTTGCGCTACAGACATAATCCCCAGCTGATTCTTGTCTTCGTCAATCACCCGAATTTGAGGCGCTCGAATCATCTCATTAATCCGATGTGGTCTTTCCTTGGCTTTCGCAGGACGATAAGGCTCTCTCTGAAAAATAGTCAACCTCCTTTAAAATTTGATTTCCAGCGATTTATTCTGGATTATAGTTTTAACCTTGTGAATAAGGGTCGGCAGGTCCACCTGTCCTCGGTCGCCAAGGCCGTGGATTCGCAGAGAAACACTCTGGTTGGAAATTTCTTTGTCTCCGACCACGGCGATTAAGGGTATTTTTTGCAGTTCAGCTTCACGGATTTTCTTGTTAACTTTTTCCCGGGAGTCGTCAACCTGCACCCGGAAGCCTTCAGCCCGCAGGCGGGCCTGGAGTTCCCTGGCGTAGGCTTCATGCCGGTCAGCAATGGGCAGGATGATGATCTGTACCGGCGCCAGCCACAGCGGGAAGTTTCCTTTGTAATGTTCGATGAGCACGCCGAAAAAGCGTTCCATCGAACCCAGGAGTGCCCGGTGAATCAGGAAGGGACGGTGAAATTGTCCGTCCTGCCCCACGTAGGTTAAATCAAACCGCTCGGCCAGGTTGAAATCTAACTGAACAGTAGTGCACTGCCACAGGCGGCCAATGGCATCTTTAATCTTTATGTCAATCTTGGGGCCGTAAAAGACCCCTTCACCTTCGTCAATCTGATAGGGCAGGCCAGAGGCTTTCAGGGCCTCTTCCAGCGCTTTTTCTGCCCTGTTCCAGTCTTCCAGCTTTCCTACGTACTTTTCAGGCCTGGTGGCCAGATAAACCTGGTAACTTTCAAAACCGAAGGCGGCCAGCAACCTGGTGGCCAGATTGATCACTCCCTTAATTTCATCCTCGAGCTGGTCTCCCCGGCAGAAGATGTGAGCATCATCCTGAGTAAAGCCTCTTACCCGGAGCAGGCCGTGCAGGACGCCGCTTCTTTCATATCGGTAGACCGTACCCAGCTCGGCCCAGCGCAGGGGCAGCTCGCGGTAAGAGCGCTGCCTGGTTTTGTAGGCCATGATGTGAAACGGGCAGTTCATCGGCTTCAGCTGGTACTTAAAACCTTCGAACTCCAGCGGCGGAAACATCGCGTCGTAGAACTCGGTGTGGCCGCTTCTTTTCCACAGGTCAAGCTTGGCAATATGGGGAGAGTATATAAACTCATACCCGGCTTTCAGGTGTTCTTCTTTCCAGAAGGTTTCAATTTCGTGGCGGATGATGGCTCCCTTCGGGTGCCAGATCACCAGCCCCCCGCCCAGCTCCTCTTGCGTGCTGAAAAGTTCCAGCTCGGGGCCCAGTCGGCGGTGGTCACGTTTCTTGGCCTCTTCCAGGAAATTCAGGTAATCCTGAAGGTCTTTTTCGCTGAAAAAGGCTGTGCCGTAAATTCGCTGAAGCTGCGGGCCACGCTCATCACCTTTCCAGTAAGCGCCAGAAACCGAAAGCAGTTTAAAGTGCTTTATGAAGCCGGTTGAAGGCAGATGAGGTCCGAGGCAGAAATCAATAAAACTGCCCTGACGGTAGCAGGTTACTTCTGCCCCACCTTTTTCCTCAATCAGTTCCACCTTTAAATCTTGTCTGCGCTCCCTGAAAATTTTTATGGCTTCTTCTTTGGGGAGGACAAGCCTTTCTATCGGCAGGTCCTGGGCAGAAATCTCCTTCATCTTTTTTTCAATGGCTTCTAAATCTTCCAGTGTAAAGGCAGTTTCTCTCAAGAAATCGTAGTAATAGCCGTTTTCTATGGCCGGGCCGACGCCTACCTGAACCTCAGGAAAAAGCTCGGTTACGGCATGAGCCAGCAGGTGGGAAGCGCTGTGTCGGAGAATTTCCAGGGCTTCCGGGTCCCCTTCAAATACCAGGCTGAGTTCTCTTTCCCGGTCGGCTGGATAGCTGAGGTCAAGCAGCTGCCCTTCGCTTTTGAAAAGGATTGGTCTCTGAGCAAGAGGGAGCTCGGCCAGCAGTTCGGATAGAGGAGTACCCTTTTTCAGAAAAAAAATAGACTCCTCAACCTTGATTCTTATTAATTCGTCCATCGGTTCAATTTTTTACTTTTTATTTATTTTACCACTTTTCGAGGTATTATAAATCTCGAGGTGATGCATTAAAAAAAAGTGGTAGGCGCGGAGGGGATTGAACCCACGACCTCTTCCGCGTCAAGGAAGCGCTCTCCCACTGAGCTACGCGCCTGCCTGACTTAAATTTAAGCTTCTATATATTAATGAATTCTTCCTTATCCTGTCAAGTTAGCTTTTTATTTACCCCGGAAAACCGAACCGCTTTCCTTTACACCTCTGACAAAAGACACGATTTGGGCTATAATTTTAAGCATGATAGGCATAATGTCAGATTCTCATGATAACATTCCCAACATCCGCAAAGCGGTAGAGCTTTTCAACCGGGCTGATTGCCGGCTGGTTATCCATGCCGGCGACATAGTGGCCCCGTTTGCTGCTCAGGAATTGAAAAACCTGCGCTGCCCGGTAAAGGCAGTTTTTGGTAACTGCGACGGAGAAAACGAAGGGCTAACCCGGGTTTTCCAGGAAATCGGCGAAATCAAGGCTGCCCCGCTCATTTTTACCTTCGAAAACCTCAGTTTCCTGGTTTCTCACTATCCGGTGGAAGCTGAATCCTGTCCGGAAGCGGACGTCATCATTTTTGGTCATACTCACCGTTCTCAGATTAATCGAGATGGAGACCGGCTGCTCATCAACCCGGGTGAAACCTGTGGCTGGGTAAAGGGAGTGGCCACGGTTGCCCTGCTCGACCCAAACACGCGGGTGGTTGATGTTCTGATTCTCTGATAATTCACAGTTTTTAGGTAAGGGGAAGCTTTTATGAAAAGCATTGGCCACCGACAGAAGCCAGGCTGGATGCAAAAACGAAAGCCCGTCCCCGGGCCTTTTCCCACCCTTGAAACGCGGAATCAGCCAGGCTTCCAGAAAAAGAAAAAGAATTTGAAAAACGCGGAGAAGGGAACGAAATAAGGTTCTGTTCGGCCTGGCTTCCGTAAGAAGTGTTTCTGTTTTCAAAAGGGGTACAGAAGCATTCCGCATGGCAATGTATAACGGACAATTTTTTTGACCGGGGAGGCGTTCCTGCCTCAGGAGAGGTCAGTTAAAAATAAAGGTCTTGGAAATTTATGTCAGCAGAATTTTCAGGGCCGAAAATCAGGGGTCTGGCCGGAGTTTATTGGTTAATAGGAAGCCCGACCTGACTAAATTAGACATTAACCCCTGTTTTTTGCTATACTTATATCCTGTTTTTTTAATTTAAAATGAATTAAATAAGAGAGGAGAAGAGGAAATGAAAAAAGTCATCATTATGGGAGCTGCCGGGAGGGATTTTCACAATTTTAATGTTTATTTCCGGGACAACAAGGATTATCGGGTTGTGGCTTTTACGGCCACCCAGATCCCGGACATTGAAGGCAGGAAATATCCAGCCGCTTTGGCCGGGAAGCTTTATCCCAAGGGAATTCCCATATATGCCGAAGAAGAGCTTACCGACCTGATAAAAAAGTATAAAGTGGACGAAGTTCATTTTGCCTACAGCGATGTTTCTCATGAATATGTCATGCATAAGGCATCCCAGGTGATGGCCGCGGGGGCCAATTTTGTTCTGCTCGGCCCCAACGACACCATGATTAAAAGCCGCAAACCGGTGGTTTCTGTCTGCGCTGTCCGCACAGGTTCGGGCAAGAGCCAGACGACCAGAAAAGTAGCCCTGACCTTAAAAGCCAAGGGCCACCGCGTGGTGGTCATCAGGCATCCGATGCCTTACGGGGACCTGGTGAAGCAGGCCGTCCAGAGGTTTGCCACCTACGAAGATTTAGACCGGCATGAGTGCACCATTGAAGAAAGAGAAGAATATGAACCGCACATCGACAACGGCATCGTGGTTTATGCAGGCGTTGATTACGGCGCCATCCTGAAAAAGGCTGAAAAGGAAGCTGACATCATCATCTGGGACGGCGGCAACAATGACTTCCCGTTCTACAAGTCAGACCTGGAAATCGTGGTGGTTGACCCGCATCGGGCAGGCCACGAACTGACCTATCATCCTGGCGAAACCAATTTCCGCCGGGCTGACGTCTACGTGGTCAACAAACTGGACACCGCTGACCCGGAAAAAGTTAAGATGGTTATGGACAACATCAAGAAAATTAACCCCCGGGCCAAGGTCATCAAAGCCAATTCTCCAATTTTTGTAGAAGATGGTTCGCAGATTGCAGGTAAAAGAGTGCTGGTCATAGAAGATGGCCCGACTCTCACCCACGGCGGCATGCGCTATGGCGCCGGTATTGTGGCTGCCCAAAAATACGGTGCGGCTGAAATTATTGACCCGAGGCCGTACGCCGTCGGCAGCATCAAAAAGACCTTTGAAAAGTACAACCACCTGGATAAAGTCCTGCCCGCCATGGGTTACGGAGAAAAACAGATGAAAGAGCTGGCCGCGACCATTAACAGGATAGACTGCGACCTGGTGGTCAGCGCCACTCCGATAGACCTCAACCGGGTCATCAAGGTGAACAAACCGATGCTCCGGGTGCGGTACGAGCTGGAAGAGATCGGTACACCAAACCTGAAGACCGTTTTAAAAGATTTTTAAGGAGAGAAAGAGGCTTAAAGAATTAAAAAAAGCTCGGGATAAAGGAAAGCAGAAGATGAGGAGAAGAATTGCCCTGATTGCCTTCGGCGGGAATGCCATCCTGCCGGAAAACCAGAAGGGTCTGCAGGAAGAGCAGATGCGGAACGCGCAGAAAGCGGCAGAAATGATGGTGCAGATTATAAAAAAGGGTTATGAGCTTATTGTCGTTCATGGCAACGGACCTCAGGTGGGCAATCTTCTGATTCAGATGGAAGAAGCGTCCAACAAAATTCCCCCGTTTACTCTTGACGTGTGCGATGCTATGACCGAAGGCAGTATGGGTTACATGCTGGAGAAGGCCCTGATTAATGAGTTGAGGCGGGAATCAATAGACAAGGACGTGGCCACGGTTGTCACCCAGGTGGTGGTGGACAAAGATGACCCGGCCTTTCAGAAGCCGACCAAGCCGGTCGGGCCCTTTTATCCCAAATTCCGGGCGCAGCAGCTCATGCGGCAGAAAAAATGGACCATGGTGGAAGATGCCGGGCGGGGCTACCGAAAAGTTGTTCCTTCACCCAGGCCGATTGACATCGTGCCGAAATGGATAATCCGCGACCTGGTTCTCTCCGGCCGGGTGGTCATTGCGGCCGGCGGCGGGGGGATCCCGGTTATCCTGAACAGTCGCGGCCTTTATGAAGGTGTGGAAGCGGTTATTGATAAGGATTACGCAGCCAGCCTGTTAGCCAGAGAAGTTGGAGCAGAGCTTTTCATCATCCTGACCGGTATTCACCGGGTTTATTATAATTTTGGTAAGCCGGACCAGAAACCCCTGCCGGTCATTACCGTGGAAGAAGCCAAGAAATTCCTGGCCGAAGGTCAGTTCCCGGCCGGTTCGATGGGGCCTAAAATAAAGGCAGCCATCGAGTACATAGAAGCTGGCGGTAAAGAAGTGCTGATTACTTCAGCCAACCACCTGAAAGCTGCCCTTATCAACCGCTCAGGCACCAGAATTGTCTCTGGCCTTCAAACAACGGCCCAAATAGAAATCGGAGGATAATGATGAAAAAAGATTTTATCACCATCCATGACCTTAGCCATTATGAGTTTCACGAGATCATGGACCTTACAGAAAAAATGAAAAAGAAGCCAGAAAAGTACCGCGAGGTGCTCAAAGATAAAATTCTGGCCATGATTTTTCAAAAACCTTCACTGCGCACGCGCATGACTTTTGAAGTGGGCATGCTCCAGCTCGGCGGTGAAGCTGTTTATCTGGCTCCATCAGATATTCAGATGGGTTCCCGCGAGAGCGTTCGTGACATCGGCAAAAACCTGGAACGCTGGGTGGACGGGATTATGATCAGAACTTTTGGCCACAACATCATCCTGGAACTGGCCGAGAGCACCAGAATACCGGTCATCAACGCTCTGACCGACCTGCTCCATCCCTGCCAGGCCATGGCCGACTTTTTTACCCTCAGGGAGAAAAGAGGAAGCTTCGCCGGCCTGAAGCTGGCTTTTGTGGGAGACGGTAACAATGTCTGCCACAGCCTGATGCTGGCCGCGGCCAAGGCTGGAGTGAAAATGGCAGTGGCCACCCCTCCCGGCTATGAGCCCAACCCGGAGATTGTCTCCTGGGCCAAGGAAGATGGTAAAGACACCGGTTTTGAACTGACCATAACGAACGACCCGGGAGAAGCAGTCCGGGGGGCAGATGCCGTTTACACGGATGTCTGGGCCTCGATGGGACAGGAAGCAGAAAAAGAAGCCCGAAAAAAGATTTTCCAGCCTTATCAGGTCAATAAAGAACTCTTCTCCAAGGCCAAACCCGAGGCTTATTTCATGCACTGTCTGCCGGCACATAGAGGAGAAGAGGTGACAGACGAGGTCATTGATTCTCCCAACTCGATAGTCTACGACCAGGCCGAAAACAGGCTGCATGTTCAGAAAGTAATCATGATGTTATTGATGGGGAAAAAATAAAAAATGGAAAAAGAAAATTTAAAAATTACAGCCATAACGGCAGAGGACCTGGCTGTAATTAAAGAAGAGCTTAGTCGAACAAATCATCCTCTGTCAACGGCCGAACTGGCTGAAAAACTGGCCTTTGCCAAGACTGCCAGTCAGCGCACCCAGCCGGTAAAGATTTACGACCCCTATGCCAGGTATGAAGTTGGCGACTACATTTATAAAGAATATGACGAGCCTCTCCAGGTGGGCAGCAAGGTTACCGAGCATTTTCAAGGCGGGGTGGTGCTCAAGGTGGTTAACAAGGTTAAATACCCCGATTTTAACTGCGACATGCTGGAAGTTGATTATGACGGCGGCGGACTGTTCCGGAAGTACATTGACTACATGAAGAAGACCAAGACGCAGGTCCTCCTTCCTTCTAATTTGGAAAACAAGGGGTTGGAACCTCCATTACTGCCCGGGGAAGCCGACCCCCGCCAGACTGAGCTGCCGATGACCGAGAAGGACCTCAAGACGCTCGAGAGAAATCTGCGGAAAGCCATGTCGGCTTTGCCCGAATTTTTCAGCTGGAACGACTACTGGCAGTTAACTTCAAAGAGAGTTGAAATTGAAGAAGAAAAAATTAAGTCCATTTCCCAGGAGCTGGCTGATTCTGGAGTTTCGGAATCAACGACCAACCTGGTCAGAAGGCATTTTAACCTCGAACCCGCTCATGACCTGTTTGAGCTTCACTGCCTGAGCCTGAATTACCTGCTGGATAAGAAATATCGCAGGGAATTCATCTGTTTATCGACCAGAGATTGGGGCCGCTGGCACCTGAAGTCTGTTCTTAACCGGATGCCCGAGGGGCTGCCCATTTCCAAGCCACCTGCCCCGGTTCCAGAGCTTGGCGAGGTTGAGTCCCTGGAGTTCACCCGAGTTGATAAATTTCCGGCCAAGGTCTATTTGACCTGGAGGGAAATCCTGTCGGGTGCTGTTCGCTTGCCCCGAAGCCTCAGCCGGGAATTCAACGCCCGGGAATACCAGCTGATTGACGACGAAGACGGCAAGATTTACACCGTTTATTATTTTCCGGAAGGAAATTATTTTTTGGGCCTGGCCGGATATTTCCAGGCGAACAACATCCCGCAGGGAGCCAGCCTGACTCTCGACCGGAAAGGCCCGGAGCAATTTACCTTCTGGATTAAAAAATCCAAAAAGAAATCGCCGGTGCTGAAGCTCGAATATGACCCGCAAACAGACCGGTTCAAGTTGAGTTCTGAAGAAGGTTTTACCCTGGCCCTGACCAACAAAAGTGTGCAGCTCGAGAGAGAAGTGGTGGAGAAACTCCTGAGCATGTACGAAGAATGCGAAGGGCTGGACCTGAGACAGTTGCTCGGTAAATTGTTCAGGACGCCGGAACTGACTGGAAATACTCGCTCTCTTCATTTCCTGCGCGCTTACCACATGGTTGACCTGTTGCGCCCGACCACGGCGGAAGACGTGGAATACGTGCTGAATGCCGCTCCAGAATTCATCCTTTCTGAGAAGAAAGAAGGGGTCTTCATTTACCAGGAATCAATGCTGCCAAAAGAAGAACCGGTTGAAGAAAAGAAAATTGACCAGGCCATCCTGGAAACCATGGTGGAGCAGCTGGCAGCCGGAGAAGAAAAAGCAAAAGAAGAAGAAAAAGAAGAAGAGAAAGTAACGGAGCACGAGGTTCAGCCCGTTGAGCCAGAGGTGATGGAAGCAGAGGCGGAGCCGGAGGTTATTGAACTGGAACCGGAGCAGGTCCAGATTAAGCTGGAGCCCCTAAAGAAAGAAAAAGAGAAGGAAAAATTAGCCGAAAAAGAAAAGGAAGAAAAAGAAGCCAAAAAGAAGAAAGCCAAGGCTGAAGAAAAAGCAGCCAAACCGCGCAAGAGCGAGCGCCGGGTAATAGAAGAAAAAATTATGGAAGAGGAATCGGAGATTGAAGCCCTGGAAGCCATAAAGTCTCAGGAAGAAGAAGAGCTGGAAGCGGCGGCCGGTGACGAAGAAGAAGAAACCATCCAGGTTGAGCTGGAAGCAGAAAAGGAAGAACCCAAGTTTGGTTTCTTTGCCGAGATGCTGAAAACGGCTCTGAGCAAGAAGCAGCCAGAAGGTAAGGAAGAAGAAAAGAAATAAAACTAATTTTCAAAAAGTTCGGCCAATTCCTACTAAAATAGTAGGGATTGGCTTTTTCTTTTGATGGCCGGCCGTTTCCGCCGGTTTGTTCAGCTGCTTTTCCCGGCCAGTCGCACAGGCCACAACTTCCGGTAACCTGCTGAGCGGATATTAAACGGAGCTAACCAGGAAAGCTTTCCTGTGAAAACCCTAACCCAGGCAGAGGCCCGCCAGTTAGCCGCCAGGTTTTTTCCCTAAAAATTAAAGGATTTCCCTCTTCGATCCTATCCGGCGAGTAAGCCCCAGCTCATCCAGAAATTCAAGCAGGGGTATGGCATATTTTCTGCTCAGCCCGGTCATCTTCTTGAATTCTCCCACGGTCAGCTCTTTCTGGCCCCGCTTTTTCAGTTCGGCCAGTTGTTTTTTTAGCGATTCAAGCCAGTCGGCGTGCAGGATAAACCCTTCCCGGCTCTGGAAGATTTTCTTTTTCTGCAAGAGCAAATCAATCAGCGTATTAAGCCGGCTCGGGTGAAGATGGAATTTCCTGGCCAGCTCGGCCACTGAAGGGGAAGAATATTTTTCCTCACGCAGCAGCTCTTCAATCGCCTGACGGATGTGGTCTTCTTCCGCGGATAGTTTGGTTTCAAAGCCGGCCAGAGAAACAGTTTCCTGGTCAAAATAGACCTTTCTTTCTCGGGCCAACCAGTTTAAGGAAAAAAGGAGAACCGAACGGGGCAGGTTGAAGCGGTCTTTTAATTTCTTGAGCGGCACCCCCAGCTCAGCCGGGCGCTTCTGATGGTAGGCTTCCACATAGTTCAGAAGTTTCTGGTTGAGAAAGACAAAGCTGCGATGGGTCAAAACCAGCAGCGGAGAAAATTCCAGGATGTACAGCAACCCTTCTTTTTCCAGGTCGGAGGCTATCTTCTGCAGCTCGGCCGCGGATAGACGGCAGAATTCTTCCAGTTGTTCCTGCCGGAGCCCGCGCACCCCCGCTTCTTCCGCCAGGGCGAGGAACATCTGGTGTTCATCGGCGGCCAGCCTGGCCAGAAATTCCTGGGCCCTGGCTTTTTTTAATTTTTTGATTTTTTCTGCTTCCGGATGAATGACCTTTAAAAAAAGCTTTTTTGTTTTTTCACCGGTCAGGAATGCCAGCCGGTCGCCCCAGCGTGCCTTAAAAGGCAGCCTGGCTTTAACCCGGTATAAAGCCGGCAGGCCCGGATAGCTGACAGGCCATGGTTCAAGCGTGGCTTTATGCTCTTTATCCTGATGCAGGATAAAACCAGGGCAGGCCCCGTTTATCTCTTCCTTTTCTTGAGCCACAGCCAGAAAGTCATTCTCTTGGTGCTTCATGGTTTGCCTCAGATGGTCTTGATTAATCTACCTGATTGGCCAGCAGAAATTCAACTTTTTTCAGAATGGGATTACAGCTGACCAGGGTGACGCGGACTTTATCACCCAGCGAGAAAGTGGTGCCGGTCTTGCGGCCTCTGAGCGTGGCTTCGTTTTTTCTCAGAAAATAATCATCTCCCAGGGCTGAATAAGGAATAAGCCCATCAATGAAATAGTCGTCCAGCTCCACCACGAGTCCGGCTCTGGTTATGTCTGTAATCATACCGGTGAATTCTTCTCCCAGTTTGTTTTTGAGCAGTCTGAGAATTCTCCATTCCAGCAAGGATTTTTCCGCCTCGTCGGCGATCCTTTCTCTTTGAGAGCAGTGCAGGGCGATTTCAGCCAGGGGTAGCGGCCTGGGTTTTTTCCCCGACAGGGCTCTTTTGAGCAGACGATGGATGACCAGGTCAGGATATCGCCTGATGGGTGAAGTAAAGTGAGTGTAGGCTCTCTGTGCCAGTCCAAAGTGCCCGCAGTTTTCTTCCGAATAGACAGCCAGGCGAAGCGAACGTAACACCTGGATGGTGATGAATTTTTCTTCAGGGCGCCCCCTGAACTGGTCGATAACTTTTTGCAGGTCAGAAGATTTTATCTGACTTGAGCGGGGAAGCTCGACGCCAAAATGCACCAGTAAATTTCTTAATTTTTCCAGGTCGGAGCGGGCCGGCGCCGGGTGAACCCGGTACAAACAGGGGTGTCCCAGTTCGGTCAAGAAACTGGCCACCGCCACGTTGGCCGCCAGCATAAATTCTTCAATCAGGCAGTGAGCCTCGTTTCTTTCCGAAGGAATGACCGCGGTCAGCATTCCTTCCTGGTAAACCAGCTCCGGCTCGAGCAGGTCAAAGTCCAGGCTTCCCTGACGGAGCCGTTTTGCCTTGAGTATCCTGGCCAGTTCCCTCATGGTGAACAGATCTGGCAGGAGGTATTCGTAGCGTTTCTGTTGCTCCGGGTCGCCCTGGAATATCTTGTAGACCGAATCGTAGGTCATTCTCTCGACCGTTTTGATGACTGAAGGATGAAAATCTGCCCTGAGGATGTTGCCCCGGCGGTCGATTTCCATGATGGCTGACACGGTCAAGCGCGGCAGGCGCGGCCGCAGGCTGCACAGGTTGTTAGACAGCTTCTCGGGCAGCATGGGCAGCGTCAGGTCCGGAAAATAGACGCTTGTGCCTCTGAGGTAGGCCTCACGGTCGAGGGCCGAGCCAGGCTTTACGTAATGTGAAACGTCGGCGATATGCACTCCTAATAAGAAATTTCCGTTGGATAACTTCCTGATGCTCACCGCATCGTCAAAATCCTGGGCTTTTTCTCCATCGATTGTCACCGTGGTCCAGTTCCGGTAGTCTACCCGGCCTTCGAAGTCGCGCGGGTCGGGCTCCTCGGGCAGCGCTTCGGCTTCCCTCATAGCTTCCTCAGAAAAACGGTCAGGCAGGTTGTGCTGGTTGATGGTTACTTCCAGGTCGACACCGGGTTCGTCCTGGTAACCGAGGGTTCTGACCAGTTTAAAAGTGCTGCGGTCAAGTTCAACAATCTGCCCGGGCTTTGGGAGGCGAGTGCCTTTGATTTTTAAAGGAATGGGTTCTTCAAAAAGCGTGTCCATCGGCAGGGCGAACGGCTGGTAGTTAACTTCCAGGAAAACGCCAAAGAGGGTCGGCCGCCCTTTTTTCAGGATTCGCAGAATGCGGCCTTCAGGTTTTCCTTTCAGGCCTTTTTCCCGGACGGCCACTTCGACCAGGTCGCCGGTCACCGCTCCGGCCGTCTGGTGCGGTGGTATGAAAATATCCTGGGTGCCGCCTTCTGGTGATTCAGGGGTGACGAAGCCAAAGCCCCTCGGGTTGAGAGAAAAAATTCCACGCACCAGGTTTGCGCCGGGCTGAGCCATAACTCTATCTCCGACGATTTTCAGCAGGCCCTGCTTCTCCAGGTATTTTAGAGTTCCGGCCAGCTTCCTTCTTTCTTTTTTGTTCAGGTTGAGGGCTCTGATAAGCCGGTTGAGGCTGACCGGTTTTTTGTTCTTTTGTAAATATTCTTTTATTTTATTTTCCATGTTTTTTCCTTTTAAATTAATTTTAAATTAAATCTCCTTGCAGTTTTTTTGCTTTAAACATTTTTTATCAATAATAAAAGAGCGAGACATAAGGAATTTTAAGAGCCTGTCTTTTGCCTTTTATCAACAGCAGGCGCTGAATTTCTTCCAGCTGGGAATGGGTCCGGCCAGGGTAATCCTTTCTGGCTTCCTCCAGATAAAACTTCTTTTCCTCAGCCGGGCTGCTTTCCCAGAGGAAGTTATCTATTTCCTCATCTATCTGCTCGAGCTGTTCTTCATCAACTTCTTCGGCCTGCAGAAGTTGCCGGGCCCGGTTTAAAAGCTCTTTGAGCACAGACTCGGAAGAATTTCCGAAGGCCTCAAGGCAGTGGCTTATTTCCTGGCGGGCGCGGTCGATTTTCCCGGCCCGGTTTATTTCCGGGGAGGAGGAGCCGGCCAGCCGGTCCTGGTATTGGGCATAAGCCCTCATTATTTCTTTTTCACACTGGCTTAAAGAATAAATTCTCTTCTTCCTTTTACCCGCAATTTTTTTGGCAAAAGTTTTTTCTATACCCTCAAGGATGGGTTCAAGCGGCAGGCCGAGTTTTTCCCACTCGGCAATCAGAGAAATGTCCCGGGGAGGCAGAAAAAACAGGGAGGTTTGATGTTTTAAAAAAGCCCGGGCAATTTTTTGGTAATATTCCTGCCGGGCAGAAAAATCCTCCGTCATTTTTTCTCCGTTTTTCTGTTTTTTTCGTAAATTATTCTCAGGCCTTCAAGCACCAGGTTGGGCTCGACACAATCGATGCTTTTGATGTCTTCCACCACCATCTCGGCCAGGCCGCCGGTGGCGATGACTTTTGGTTTAGCCTGGAGTTCACGGCTCATTTCGGCAATGATGTTGTTCACCAGCCCGACATAGCCAAAGTAAAGCCCGGATTGCATGCTGGTCACCGTGGAACGGCCGATGGCGTTTCTGGGCTTGCGCACTTCAATCCGCGGCAGCTTGGCCGTTCTCAGATAAAGAGCTTCGGCGGAAATCAACACCCCCGGAGCAATAGCTCCACCCAGGTATTCACCTTTTGCCGAAATGGCATCAAAGGTGGTGGCCGTGCCAAAATCAACCACCAGGCAGGGACCGCCATATTTTTCGAAAGCGGCCACCGCACCGACGATGCGGTCTGCACCAACCTCGGCCGGGTTTTCGTAAAGGATGGAGATGCCGGTTTTTAAGCCCGGTCCCACAACCAGCGGTTTCAGCCCGAAAAATTTTTCACAGGCCTGCTGAAGGATGGGAGTCAGCGGGGGAACCACGGAAGAGATTATGGCCCCGGTCAATTTTTCACATTTTATCCCGGCGTGGCCGAGCAGCTGGCACAGGACAATACCGAACTCATCGGCCGTCTTTTCCCGGTCGCTTTTAATTTTCCAGTCACTCAGGAGCTTTTTGCCCTGGAAGACACCAAGACCGATAGTAGTATTACCTATGTCAAAAGTGATAAGCATTTATCTTTTCCTCTCAGACAAAAATCTTTACGATTTCTGAGCTGTAAAAAACCCGTTCTTCCTGCTCGATTTTTAAAATTATTCCACCCTTCCGGTCTATATCAACAAAAACACCTTCTATTCTTTCTCCTCCGGTCTGCTCGACCATCAGTTTCTGACCGGGGGAAAAAGATAAACTTTCTCGAAAGGTTTGGATGATTTGGGATTCCTGCCCTTTTTCCAGTTTATTATACCAGAGTTCCAGGCTTTTCCCAAGGAAATCGAAAAGAAATTCTTTATCCTGGCTTCGGCCGGTGATGATGGCCAGCGAGGTGGCCAGGCCAGATATTTCTGCCGGAAAGTCTTCCGGCTGGTGATTCACGTTCAGGCCAATCCCGACGATGATGGCCGCTTTTCTTCCGGTGGAAACACCTTCACAGAGTATGCCCCCGAGCTTTTTTCCTTCAAACACCAGGTCGTTCGGCCATTTTAGCTTGACCTCAACCTGGGTCAGGGCCCTGATGGCTTCCCGTGATGATAAACCGGCCAGGATCGGGATGTGATTCAAATGTTCCGGTTTCGGCTTGAGCAAGAAGGAAACGTAAAGCCCTTTTCCCCTAACCGAATGCCAGCTGCGTCCTTTGGTCCCGCGGCCGGCAGTTTGTTCTTCGGCCAGCACGGCCGTGCCTTCGGGAAACCCAAATTCGGCCAGGCGGGCGCAGTAGTTCATGGTAGAATCAAGCTGGTCAAAGCGAAAACAAAGGTCGCCGATTTTCATCCTTCGGGAATTCATGGACAATTTTACATGAGTAATTTAGTCACGATAAAGTTGTTTTTGAGGCCGCAATTTCAACTGAATTCAGCCAGACTTTTTTCCAGCTTTTCTTTTTTCACTTTTAGTTCGGCCAGCCTCTGGCGGTGTTCTTCCACGACGGTGGCCGGAGCCTTTTCCAGAAAAGCCGGGTTGTTAATCCTGACTTCAACTTTCTTGATATCTTCTTCAACTCTGGCCAGCTCTTTTTCCAGCCTTTCTCTTTCCTGCGTTAGGTCAAGCGCCGTGGCCACCTTAAGGCCGATTTCCGTCGTGCCGGCCACGCCCTTGAGCAGGTTTTTGACGCCGGACAGGTCTTCGACGTAAGTAATTTTCCCCACTCTGGCCAGCAGCTGAACGGCTGCTTCATAAGGCTCGACTGTTTTCTGGCTGGCTTGCCCGCCGGTTATCCACAGGTCCACTTTCTCTGGCACCGGAATTTTATTTTCCGCCCGGATAGTACGTACTTCGGAAATTATGTCCTGCAAGAATTTCATGGTTGCTTCTGCTTCTTCATCTATCCATCCGGGCTGGGGCTCGGGCCATTGGGCTTCGAGCAGCGAGCGGCCGGCTTCCGGCAGGTGATGCCAGATTTCTTCCGTGATAAAGGGCATGAAGGGGTGAAGCAGGCGCAGGATGGTTTCCAGGGTTTCTTCCATGACGGCCTTGGTGTGGCGGTTTCCGGCCTTGAGCTCGGGTTTGATGAACTCGATGTACCAGTCGCAGAATTCATGCCAGATGAAATGGTAAATAGTTTCCGCCGCCTCGTAGAATTTATATTCTTTAAGGGATTTGTTCAGTTGTTCAACTGTCCGGGCCAGCCGGCTTCTGATCCAGCGGTTGGGCAGCGTCAGAGAGCTTTGCTCCGGCGTAATCTTTTCTTCCGCCAGGTTCATCAGCACGAAGCGCGAAGCGTTCCAGATTTTGTTGGCGAAAGCGCGGTATCCGGCCATTCTTTCTTCTGACAGGGCAATATCCATGCCCGGAACGGCCAGGGAAATCAGGGTGAAGCGCAGAGCATCTGTTCCGTATTTTTCAATCATCTCCAGGGGGTCGATGATGTTGCCCTCCGATTTGCTCATTTTCCGCTTTTTCATGTCGCGAACGAGACCGTTGATGAAGACCTCGCGGAAGGGAATGTCTTTCATGAATTTCAGGCCCATCATAATCATCCGCGCCACCCAGAAGAAGATGATGTCAAAGCCGGTGGCCAGCAGGTCGGTTGGATAAAAGACTTTAAGGTCCTGGGTTTCTTCCGGCCAGCCCATGGTGGCAAACGGCCAGAGCGCCGAGGAAAACCAGGTGTCGAGCACATCTTCATCCTGGACGACCGGCCCGCCGCATTTTTCGCAGGCGGCTGGCTGTTCCATCTCGACCATCACGTGACCGCAATTCTGGCAATAATAGGCCGGGATGCGATGTCCCCACCACAGCTGGCGAGAGATGCACCAGTCGTGGATTTTGTACATCCATTCAAAATAAGTCCTGGTCCAGTTTTCCGGGATAAAAACAATCCTTTTTTCTTCCACCGCCCGGATGGCTTCCCTGGCCAGGGGTTCAATCTTGACAAACCACTGCCAGGACAGGTGGGGCTCGATGACCGTCTTGCAACGGTAACAGTGGCCAACCGCGTGAGTGTAATCTTCAACCTTTACCAGGTAGCCGAGTTCCTTCAGTTTTTCCACAACTTTGGCCCGGCAGGCAAAGCGGTCAAGTCCCTTGAACTCTTCGCCGGCCGCTTCGGTCATCCGGCCTTGACCGTCAATCACAATGACCTGTTCGAGGCCGTGCTGGCGTCCAAGCTCGAAGTCGACCGGGTCATGGGCCGGTGTGACTTTCACCGCGCCGGTGCCAAAGTCTTTTTCCACGCGTTCATCGGTGATAACCGGAATGAGCTTGTTTTGCAGCGGCAGGAGAACTTTTTTGCCGTGGAATTTAAAATAGCGTTCATCATCCGGATGCACCGCCACGGCCGTGTCCCCCAGCATGGTCTCTGGCCTGGTGGTGGCCACCACGATGCCATCGTCGGTGCCCGGCAGCGGATACCTGATGTACCACAGTTTGCCCTGAACCTCTTTATGTTCTATTTCAATGTCGGAAAGGACCGTCTGACAGCGCGGGCAGCGGTTAACCAGGTAATAGTCTCGGTAGATCAGGCCTTCCCGGTAGAGGGAGACGAAGACGTATTTGACCGCCCGGGAAAAACCCTCATCCATGGTAAAACGCTCGCGCGACCAGTCGAGCGAACAGCCGAGCCTTTTTAGCTGTTCGGTAATGACTCCGCCGTATTTGTTTTTCCATTCCCAGGCCACCCGCAAAAATTCTTCCCGGCCCACCTGCTCCCGGCTGAGTCCCTGAGCGGCCAGCGTTTGTTCGATAACGTTGTGCACCGCAATGGAAGCATGGTCGGTGCCCGGCAGCCACATCGTGTTGTAGCCCTGCATCTTTTTCCAGCGGACGATGACATCAGGCAGAGTGAAGCACAGGGCATGGCCCATGTGCAGCACGCCGGTTACGTTCGGCGGCGGCAGCACCATGGAAAACTTGGGCTTGGGCGAATTAACATCAGCCACAAAAAGCTTCTCATCCAGCCAGAATTTACCCCATCTTGCTTCGACCGGCTTGGGGTCATAAGCTTTGTCTAACAACTTTCTTTCTCTCATGTTTCTCTTAACCTTTTCTCTCAACTTTGTTAATTTCAGAAGGGCCTCCGGCCCAGGTTTCACCTGTCCTGAGCTCTCGCAGGAGGCTGGCTTTTATTCTTTTTTCCAGTTCCCGTTCGGCGTCCAGCACTTCCTGCCTGACCAGCAGTTGGACCTGGCGCTTCAGTTCTGGTGGAAGATTGATGGCTTCTGACGGCCATTCCGGCTCATTAAATTCAGGCAATTCTTCAGGCAGGGTATCCGGCACATGATTTTTTTCTATGATTTCTTTAACCGTTTTCGCCAGAGTGTCCAAGGGAATCGGCTTGACCAGGGTTTTTTCTGGTCTAAGTTGGGCCAGGTAGTCCCTGGGCACCTGGTCAAACAACCCGCCCGTCAGGAAATAAGGCACCGGACCGGCCGCCTGGATTTTCTGGCTAAATTCCTTGACCTCCTGAAGGTTTTCGAACACGGAGTGGTCGGCAATCAGCAGCTCTGGGGAAACGGTTTCCAGCAGCGGCCACAGCTCTTCTAAACGGTTGGCAAAATGCAGCCGGTACTGCGTTTCGGGCAGAGCAGTCTGGTAGATTTTTTTCATGGTCGGGCTCGGGTCAACAATTATCAGGTCAAAAGCCACTTTTAAATCCTGAAGTCATCTAAACTTATAATTTTATGAAAATAGATAATTTACTCTACATTTTTAGCCATTTTCTGTCAATCAGGCAAGCTCAATATTCTACGACCACCGCTTCCGGTCCGAGCAACACTTCTGCCTGTTCAATGAACTTTTCGGAAGGAGATACCGACTGGTATTCGGCAGATTGGACCAGGCAGATGGAGTCAGATTTTTCCAGCTCAAAATAAAGCGGACATTCCCCCGGAAAAGAAGCCAGCAGGCTGAGCAGCCGGTTTAAATCTTCCTCCGCCAGCCGGTCGAGCGAAAGGCGGATGATGGTTTTTCTGGCCAGCTTTTCCAGGGCTTCCGGCAGAGAAAGAATTTGAGAGGCCAGGACCTTTTTAACTTCGAAACTATCGATGGACATCTTTCCCCTGACCCAGACCATCTGACCTTCTTTGATATATGGGTGGTATTTGCTGTAGGCTTCAGGGAAAACGGTGACCTCAATCTGGCCGCTCAGGTCTTCCAGTATAAAAGAGGCCATTCTTTCTTCCTTTTTGGTTTTAAGCAGCTTGACCGAGACGACAATTCCGGCCAGCCTGACTTCCCGGTCAAAATCTTCTTCCGGGTCAATAGCTTCAATGGTGTGGCTGACCAGGCGGTTAAGCCTGCTTTTATACCTGGCCAGTGGATGGCCTGACAGGTAGGTGCCGAGCACTTCTTTTTCGTACGCCAAGAGCACTTCTTCATCCCACTCGTTCATCGAATTGACTTCGGCCGGGATGTCTGGCGGCCGCAGATAATCATCTGAAAACAGGGAAAAAGCCTGTTCTTCGCGGGCTTTCTGCCGCTGATGGCCGTATTCGATCAGAATATCCAGCAGGTAATAAAGCTGGGAACGCTTCCAACCGAGTGAATCGAAAGCTCCGGCCTTGATCAGGCTTTCGAGCGATTTGCGGTTTAAGACCCTTGAATCGTATTCTTCGAAAAGGTCAAACAAATTCTGGAATTTCTCTCTTTTCTCTCTCCAGGCGATAATCTGGTGGATGGTGTTTTCGCCCACGTTCTTGATGGCGGAAAGTCCCATCCTGATGTTGTTCCCTTCGACGGTGAAGTTATAATGACTGTAATTGATGTCGGGCGGCAGCACCTTGATACCCAGCTCGCGGCACTCGTTCAGATATTTGACGATTTGCGAGGTATCACCCTTTTCTGCTTCGGAAGTCAGCAAGGCAGCCAGAAAATGAGCCGGGTAATGAGCTTTGAGATAAGCGGTCTGATAGGCGAGATAGGCATAGGCCGCGCTGTGCGATTTGTTGAAGCCATACTCGGCAAACTGGACGATCTGGTCGAAGATTTTTTCCGCCTTAGCCTGCGGAATGCTGTTTTTCTTGGCGCCCTGCAGGAATTTTTCCTTCTGGGCGTTCATCATCTCCTTGATTTTCTTGCCCATCGCCTTGCGCAGGAGGTCAGCCTCTGCCATGGTAAAGCCGGCCAGCACGGTGGCGATTCTCATAACCTGTTCCTGGTAGACGATGATGCCCCTGGTTTCCTGCAGAATTGGCTCAAGCTGGGGCAGCTCATAGGTTATGCGTTCGGGGTGATTTTTACGCTGGATGAATTCTTCCATCATCCCGCTCTTTATCGGACCCGGTCGGTACAGCGCATTGAGGGCGATGAGGTCACGAAATTGCTCTGGCCTGAAACGGCGCAGGAGTTCTTTCATGCCGTGGCTTTCAAACTGGAACACCCCGTTGGTGTTTCCCTGCTGGAAGACCTCGTAAGTCTTCTGGTCATCGAGGGGGATGCTGTTCAGGTCAACCTTTTCTCCGGTATCTTTTTCGATAAATTCCAGGGTGTCGGTGATGATAGTCAGGTTTCTCAACCCGAGGATGTCCATCTTCAGCAGGCCGATGGCCTCGATGTCAGTCATCGGGAACTGAGTGGTGATTTCACCCTTGGAGGATTGGTAGAGCGGGAGGAATTCGACCAGCGGCCTCGGCGTGATGACAATACCGGCCGCATGAATCGAGGGATGCCGGACCTGACCTTCCAGTTTCTTGGCCACGTCAAGCAGCCTGGCGATTCTTTCGTTTTTCTGGTAAAGCTCTTTGAGCTCGGGCACGCTTTTTAAGGCACCCTCGATGCTGGTATCCGGTCCCTGGGTGGGTATCATCTTGGCCACCTTGTCCACTTCACTGAGCGGCACATCCATCACCCGGCCGACATCTCGGATGGCCTGGCGAGCGGCCATCGTTCCGAAGGTGATAATCTGACAGACGTTTTCCTGGCCGTATTTTTGCGTCACATAATCAATAACTTCCTGACGGCGTCGACCGCAGAAATCGATGTCAATATCGGGCAGGCTGATTCTTTCCGGGTTCAAAAAGCGTTCGAACAGCAGGTCGTATTCAATCGGGTCAATCTGGGTTATACCCAGACAATAGGCGATCAGGCTGCCGGCGGCTGAGCCCCGGCCCGGCCCGACCGGAATGCCCCGTTCCCGCGAGGCCTTAATCAGGTCCCACACGATGAGGAAGTAGCCTTCAAACCCCATCTGCTCGATGAGCTTTATTTCACGCTCGAGCCGCTGGTAATATTCTTCCAGCGTGTGGGGGTTCAGGCCTTTCTCTATTTTTTCTTTTATCTGAGGCAGCCTCTGTTCAAACCCCTGCCTGACCACCTCCTCAAAGTAGTCCCGAAGGTTTTTGTTGTCCGGCGGCTTGAAGTTGGGCAGGAAGTGGCCGGTCATCGGAAATTCAAAGTTGCAGCGAGCGGCGATATGTCTGGTATTTTCGATGGCTTCAGGATAATCGGCGAAGAGCTCTTTCATCTCGGCGGAAGATTTCAGGTAGAACTGGTCACTCGAGAAATGCATGCGGTCGGTGTCGGTGAGTTTTTTCCCGGTCTGGATACAGATTAGCACATCCTGGATCTGGGCATCTTCCTGCTTAAGAAAGTGGACGTCGTTGGTGGCCACCAGGGGCAGGCCCAGCTTTTTGGAAAGAGCAACAATGCCCGGGATAATCTTTTTCTGTTCTGGCAGGCCGTGGTCCTGAAGTTCTAAATAAAAATTTTCCTCACCGAAAATGTCCCGGTATTCTCGAGCAGCTTCCTCCGCTTTATCTTCCATATCTTTGACCAGGTAATCGTTGACCTCGCCCTTCAGGCAGCTGGACAGGGCGATCAGACCGGCTGAGTGCCGGCGCAGGAGTTCTTTATCAATCCTCGGCCGGTAGTAAAAGCCTTCAAGATAGGCGGAAGTCAGCAGCTGGCAGAGGTTGCGGTAGCCTTTTTCATCTTTAACCAGGAGGACCAGATGATAATTATGGGATTCATCGCCGTTGCCTGGTTTTTTATCGAAACGAGACCTGGGAGCCACATAAACTTCACAGCCGATGATGGGCTTAATTCCCTGTTTTTTGGCCGCTTTAAAAAACTCCACCGCGCCAAAAATGTTGCCGTGGTCGGTAATGGCCACGGCCGGCATGTTAAATTTGCTGACGTTTTCCAGCAGGTCGGAAATTCTCAGGCAGCCATCGAGTATTGAGTACTCGGTGTGCAGGTGGAGATGGATGAAAGCCTTGTCCATGATTAACAAACCTCGTGCTTAAGAATAGCAGCAGAGATTATTCCCATTCAATCGTTCCAGGCGGCTTGGAAGTTATATCGTAAACCACCCGGTTGACGCCGTCAACTTCATTGACGATTCTGGTGGCTACGCGCGCCAGAAGTCTTGGGGAAGCCGGATACCAGTTGGCGGTCATGCCATCGGTGCTCTGGACCAGGCGGAGGGCCACCACCTGCTGGTAGGTTCGCTGGTCGCCCATCACCCCGACCGAACGGACCGGCAGCAGGACGGCGAAGGCCTGCCATAATTTATGGTAAATTCGGGCTTTTTTCACTTCTTCTAAGAGAATGGCGTCTGCTTCCCTCACCATGCGCAAGCTTTCTTTATTCACCTCACCGATAATTCGCACGGCCAGTCCGGGCCCGGGGAAAGGATGCTGCTGGATGAACTCGCGGCTGACGCCCAGCTCGAGAGCTAAAGCGCGCACTTCATCTTTGAAAAGTTCTCGCAGCGGCTCAACCAGCCGGAAGTTGAGTTTTTCAGGCAGACCGCCCACGTTATGGTGAGATTTAATTGTATGGGAGGGCCCTTTGACCGAGGTGCTTTCAATGACGTCGGGGTAGATGGTGCCCTGAGCCAGGAATTTTACCTGGCCCAGTTTCTCGGCCTGCTCTTCAAAAATCTCTATGAATGTCTGGCCGATGATTTTGCGTTTCTTTTCGGGCGAAGTGACGCCTTTGAGCTTTTCTAAGAACCGGTCCTCGGCTTCGACCCCGATGACCTGAAGCGAAAACTTTCGGCGAAATTCTCCAAGCAGGCTTTCGTACTCTCCTTTGCGCAGCAAGCCGTTGTTGACAAAAATGCAGTGAAGCTGACGGCCTATGGCTTTCTGGATGATGAGCGAAGTCACCAAGGAATCTATACCGCCGCTCAGACCGCAGATAACTTTTTCCTGCCCGACCAGCTGCCTTATTTCTTTAACCTTGTCCTGGATAAAGGAACTCATGTTCCAGTCGGCTTTAAGGCCGGCCAGGCGGAAGAGAAAATTGGCCAGGACTTTTTTGCCTTCCTGGGTGTGAGCCACTTCCGGGTGGAACTGAACCCCGTAGATTCGGCGCTCGCGGTTCTCAATTGCTGCCGCCTTAGAATTGGCCGTTTTTCCCGTGACCAAAAAGCCTTCGGGAACAGCTTCCAGGCGGTCGCCGTGGCTCATCCAGACCTGGGTTTTTTCTTTTAACCCATGAAGCAGGCCGCTACGGTCAACTATATGCAGCGAAGCAAACCCGTATTCCCTTTCCGGAGCTTTCTGGACCTGACCGCCGAGATGATGGGCGATGAGCTGCAGACCGTAGCAGATGCCGAGTATGGGAATTCCCAGGCTAAAAATTCCGGGGTCAGGATGCGGCGAGTCCGGTTCATAAACGCTCTGGGGACCACCGGAAAAAATGATGGCTCCGGGGTTCAGAGCCTTTACTTTTTTAAGCGAGATATTGAACGGATGTATCTCGGAATAGACTCCGAGCTCGCGCACCTTCCTGGCTATTAACTGGGTATACTGCGACCCAAAATCAAGGATGAGGGCTTTATTCATAGTCAGATTTTAGCAGAGGGCCAAAGTTGTTTCAACGCCACGAGTGGATAATTGGCTCTTGACAAAGATGTTTTTTTTTATCCTTAATTCAAGGAGGCATTAGGATGAGGGGATCCGTTAAATTAAAATTATTATTAATCGGGCTTGTCTTTTTTCTCTTTGCTCTTGTGGCCTACAGAAATTCTGAGGGTGCGGCATATGCTTATGAGGTTTGTATCCTGAAGACTTATACGATTGAATGTAGTGATGGTACTAATAATTTTTCTACAACCCAATATTATTGGGATTGTGTCACGTATTTCGGGTATCTCTATGAAGGCGGTGGAGATGGTGGCAGCAGTGGAGGCGGAGGTAGTAATGGCGGAGATTTAGATGATCCTGGCAGCGGTGGCGGTGGTGGTATAATAATAAACAATAAAGATGCCAACAATGATGGGATAATAGACTGTTTCAATGGGAATCTAATGTCCAGGTTGGACCTTCTTGTTTCCAGCTGCTATGGAATGAGGTATATCGATGGAGAGTGGAAAATGCATAACGGTATCGATATAGGACACTTGTCAATAATTTTGTGTCTGTTCATAGAACTTGAGGTTAAAAAGTTGTTGGATT
>JBNARJ010000013.1:0-53818 GCA_049719515.1 Candidatus Saccharicenans sp. | reverse complement strand
GTCAGTCCAGGAAAGTCATCGCTGACTATCAAAGCTACTTTCTTCAGCCCTCGTTCTATCAGGTTATTAAATATTTTCAGCCACTAAGCCCTATTCTCTGAGCCAAAGAAGGTATAAAAGCCGTAGATGTCTTTTCTCCCCTGTAAATCTATGCCTAACACCGTATAGACACAGGCTTTACGGACTTTGGCCTTGTCTTTTATCTCTGTATGGTAGCCATTAATGAATAAGGCTCCTCTGCTTAAAATCATTGAGCTTTCCCTCAAGTTCTTCTTTGATTTGGTTCAGCTCAGCTTCAGAGTATGGCAGGCCCAATTCCCTTAAAGACCTTATTACCTGACTTTCCGAGTAGCCATTGATCACTAAGCTCATTAATAAGTCAGTGTATTCTTCATCCACCCTCTGGTAATGGGCTGGAAGAACCTGAGGTCGGAACCTGCCGCGCCTGTCCCGGGGAACATCCAGGTTGAGCTTCAAAGAACCTGTGACTAAGTCCCGTTGATAATAACCATTGCCTTTGTTGCGGGTATCATTCTCCAAAAATACCTCTCTCTCGGCCCGCATGAGCTCGTTGAGCATCTCCTCAAAAAAGTACTTCAAAGCTAATTTCTGCTCACCTTGAAGCTCCTCACCAAAGTACTTCTTACCAACCTTGGCCAGAGCTTGTTCCTTGGCTTTCTCAAGAATGTCTTCGCCCATCTCGCCTTTCCTCCTTTCAAGCTACATATATTACCAGACACAATATTTTCTTTACTCCCCTTGCTTTTGTAGTGGACCGCATGGCAAATGATGGAGCCGTCTTACTTGATGGCAACTATATTTATTATGTCTCTTATGTATTTGGAGAAATCAGAGTATATGATCCCTCTGGCCAACTTATATCAGGGAGAAAGTTATCTGGGCCTGAGAATCTTGATAAATATCGGGAGAAATATAGAAAAAAATTCTTTGAACAGGGAGTAAAGAAGAACGCCGACGGCACCGTTACCAATTGGAGGATTTTCAATGATGCCTGCCTTTATGGAGATTACCTGTATCTTCTAATGTTATGATATGTGACAGGAGGAAGATATGAAATTCTGGTAGTCGACAAAAAATCTTTGGGAGTAAGAGAAAGAATAATTTTGCCCGATGGTATATATCCTGAAATGGTAAGAGTAATCTGTATAAATGGAAGAATTAGCATATCATTTACCATTTCTTTTAGAGACCAAACTAATGAAGCCTTTATGATAGGAATATTTAAAAAGGAGGGTTTAAGATGAGACTCTTAAGGTTTCTTCTGATTCTTTTTCTTTTTTGTGCTTCCGTAATTTTTCTCTTTAGCGTCCACACTTTTGGCTGAAGAGCCTTTGGACTCTTGATTTCTCTTTTTTCTTAGTAATAAAATAAAAAAAAGCAAAATGGGTAAAAGGATATTAGTTTTATCAAAAGATAAAGGTTTGCTTTCTTTTTTAAAATCAATTTATCCAAATTCGGAATTAATACTCGCCGATCGAAATTTTAGGCCTTCACTAAGTTTACATCCTGAAATTATCATCCATTTGTGTAATTACAATTGTTATCAATCAAGTTGCCTAAGGCAATTTACTTTAAGCCGATTCTATGGAGGAGCTGAATTTAAAATAATCAGGCCTGTGCTGACACAAATAAATACCGTAGATCAGAGATATATAATTCAATCATTTCATGACGACAAGCACTATAGGGCTACCAAGGAGACCCTAAAACAATTATTTATTAATTCTTATGGTATGCATAAAGCCTTCTTAATTGAGAATTTTATAATAAGTAATTATGGGAAAATAAAAAGAATTATTGCCTTTTCTAAAGAAATCAAACTTTCTAACTCTTATCTTTCTAAGCTATTCCATAAGTATACAAAAATGAATTTGAAATTATTTATCAATACCATCAACCTATGCTTTTGCCTGTGGGAATGCATAACATCTGCTAAACCCATAAAAGCAATCGCCTTAGATAACGGATACTCGCCAATCACCTTTTCTGTAAAGTTTAAAAATAAGTTTCAATGTTCACCTGGGGAGGCTCGCCATAGATCAATCAATACAATTTTATATTGGTTTGAAAAAACAAAAACATAAAAATGTTGGCAATTTTTAATAATAAATAGCAAATAAAAAAAAGATATTTTAGTTGAATCAACGGTTGGCACTTTAGATAATCGTAATAGGTAAAAGGAGGTGAAAATGAATATGAAAAGGGTTATCGCTTATATCCTTGCCTTGGGAATTCTCTTCTGTTCGTCCCTTTACAGTATGCCTTCTGCGGATGTCTGTTGGGATGCATTTGTTGATTGTTTAATCGATGCTGGTATAACAGGTGGCATTACTTTAATTACCGCAACGCCAATTTTAGGAATAGTAATCGGAGGAACCTACGCCAGCTGGTGTCTGACAGGATATGATTGGTGTAAAAAATATTACAAAGGATAACATGAAGAAAAAGGAGAAATTGCAATGAAAAATCTTAGAAGACAAAAAGTCGGAATTGTAATTTCCCTTATAATCTGTGCGATAACCATAGTTTTCAGCTCTCTTCCAATTTCAAGTGCGGAAAAAGGCTCTTGCGAAGAAGCCCTCGAGCGCTGTCTTTCTGATGTTTCTCTTCTATTTTTATATGGCGGGGCAGGTTGGATTGCTTATTGTGACGCTGGATACATATTCTGCTTAAAATATATAAAAAAATAATAAAAATGGATAAACTTTCGAGTGGGCAGTTCTACCATGTTAAAAAGATTATTATTGTGTCATATATTTTCATTCCTCATTCTTCATAATCTTATTTACGCAGAAAGCCATAAAAAAATAGTTATGGAAGAGGTTCTGGCCATAGGGGGGTTAGAAAATGATTTGCTTTATCAGTGGTCAGATTTAACCGTAGACGACAAGGATTTGATATACGTCCTTGACGTTAAGGATTTTTCTTTAAAATTATTCGATCCGCAAGGCAACCTTATTAAGAAGACGGGAAGGAAAGGAGAAGGACCGGGAGAATTCAATTTCCCAGTCAAAATAAATTGCTACGGAGATCGTCTTTATGTCTCCGAACTTTATCGGCCGGGCATTAAGGTCTTTACCAAGGATTTGAATTATGTCTCCACCATCATAACAAATATAAACAGGCCAATTCTGGATTTTCAAGTCCAGCAAGGAAGGATAGTTGCCGCCCTACTAAATTCTCCAGCCGAACCCGCAGCCCTCATAGAATATGATTTAGATGGCAGAGAAAAGAGCAAGATCCAATTTGAAACGAAGGAACACTCACCTGCCGAAACGCAGCTTAAAGAGTTTTACCTCAAAGCAATTTGTTTTAAGATAGATAAAAATGGCAATATTATCATTGCCTATGAATTTGTTGATAAGATAATTAAGATTGACCCGACCGGACATGTTATATTCAAGAAAAGTTTTTTTGATTCAAAAACCGCGCCCTTTAAAAATTCACTTCCCCAGGATCATGTCTACGTGGACGTGGAAACAGATAAGTTTAATAACATATTTATTTTATGCGGAAAATATTCCTCTCATCCTAAGCAAGATATAATTGTTCTGACTGAAAAGGGCGATTATTTAACAACCTTAACGCTACCTGAGCCAACCCACATGATTTACATAGACCACAATAACTTTCTATATGCCCGGGCTGACGAGGGGATGACTATAAAAAAATACAAGCTTACCTATTCTAATTAAAAAACAACTGCCATGCCTGTAATAAAATTTACTGCCATTTTGATATATATTTTTTCTTTTTTTGTCCAATCCGAAGTAGGCAATATTGTAAATAAAAAACCGCCTGAACCTCCCGGATTAATGAAGAACATAAAACTAATTCTTATAATTAACCAAGATTTCATCGAATGCCCTTTATGTCAAAATTCGCTTGACATCTTTCTTGAATTTATTAAAACACATGAGCTTGAAAACAATATTCTGGGCATACTATCGATAGACAAAGATAATAGAAATGACGAGAACCGTATTAAATTTATGCAAAAACAGTTAAGGGGATACATTATAGGAAACAACATAAGGTTCCCCGTGCTGATTGATAGAAGTGGAATATTTATGCCCAAAACTAACAAGGCTCCTGTTTTGATTTATTTCAATTATGGTAAAAGATATATTGATTTGATTAAATTTCCGATTGATTATAAATATCTAGAAGAATTGATTGATAACGAAGAGGTGGGAAATGACAGCTAATTTAATCATCGCGAGTATTTTTTTGGCCGGAACCATTCTGCTCTCAATTATTAAACTGAAAGAGATTTCGAAAAATAAGCGAAAAGCAGCTGACATTTTCGTGCAGTGGTTTGCCAGCGGACTGACGGTTTTTCCCCTGAGCATGATTGCGGTGTTAATCTTCGTGGCCTACGCCAGCTGGCTTTACTATTCAAATAAGAATCAGGCTGCTGGTTTTTACTATGCCTTGAGCAGCTTGTCCATAATAATTTTTCTGGCTATTCTGTTATACCTATCAACATTTTGTGCTCTCGGCTCAGCTGGCCTAGTCATCAGAAACGTGTATTTCTCAAAAGATAGAATTTCCCGGCTTGAGATTAAAAAGAGCAATTTCCGGACCACACTGCAAATCTTCATTAGAATACCGGATTCTGAAAAAGAATTAAAACAAACTGTGCTCATTCCTAAAAAGAAATTAATACAGATTGAAGAGTATGTTCGTTCTTTTTAAACTGGACAGGACAGGTATTCAGCTTATTCTGAGATTTGGTGTGGCTCAGAAGGGTAAATATTGTTGCCCAAAATAAGATCAGTTGGTACCTTTTTGGACAGAATGAGATTCGTTCGGGCTAAGGGTCAAGATTAGATAGCATATAATTAAATAACATAAAATAAATTACTATGTTGGATAAACATAAGTTAGCCAACGTAAGCATTTTTATTACCGTGATGGCAATTAATTTTCATGGCAGGTCAGTTCATGTTTTCTGTGGTTCCAATGAGCCTCCCATTCTCCATTGAGTTTCAGCAAGCGCAGTTCAAGCAGGGGATTAATTCCACGCTCATACCAGCTCATCCTTCTTCTCTTGAACCGCGCCGAGATAGTAATACCGACTGCCTTTTCTACTGGACCGCTGCTGGTTGTTAAATTGAAGGACAGTCTGGTTTTAGTGTCCTCAGCCATCTCCTGCTTATAGCTAGGTTTATTAGGGTGGAAACGGCTTTTAATTATATGGGTAGTTATATAAAATCGGGCGTTTTTAAATATTGACGTGCATTATAGGAGAGGGGTTTGGTGGAGAATTGCTGAGATGAGAGCCAAGATGAGCTAATAAACAAGATGTACTGATATATGACATTTAGGTCTCTATTTCCAGCTTTTCTAAGTAAAGGTCGCGGCCGCTGATTAATTCCATATCTTTTGAACCGCAGAAAGGACAGCAGTAATTGAAAGATTCATCAGATATATTTTTAGCAGTAATTTCCTTTCCGCAGCCGTGGCATTTGAATTTTATTTTAGTGATTTTAATCTCCAGCTTGGCTTTGTCGGCAATCGTTCCCTTCTTGTAGCTATGAAAAGCAGAGCGGAAAAGCTCGGGCACCACACCGGAAAGTTCACCGATGAGCACCTTAACCCTGGTGACTTTTGTGGCACCGGCCTGCCTGGCCTGCTCTTCGATTATGGTAAATAAGTCGGCCACAATGGACAGCTCATGCATTTTCGCCGCGTAGCTCCTGAAGTTTCTTTTCCAGAAAAGTGCAGACAGCCTCTATCCCCTCTCCGGTCAGAGCTGATGTCCGGAAAACCTCCAGCTTCGGGTTTATTTCCAGAGCTTCAGCCGTTACCCGGTCGGCATCAAAGGGAAGATAGGGCAGCAAGTCGGCCTTGGTGATGACAAAAACCTGGGAAGTGATAAAAGCTTCCGGATATTTTTTGGGTTTGTCGTCACCTTCCGGCACCGACAGCAGGACAAAACGCAGGCTTTCGCCCAGGTCAAAGCTGGCCGGGCAGACCAAGTTGCCCACGTTCTCGATAAACAGGAAGTCCAGGTCAGCCGGAATCCGGTCAAAAATCCTGGCCAGCATCCTGGCTTCTAAGTGGCAGGCGCCGTGAGTGGTAATCTGCCAGGCGGGCAGCCCGGCCTTTCTGATTCTTTCGGCATCTCGTTCGGTTTCCACGTCACCTTCAATTACCCCCACCTTGTATTTTTGCTGAAGCCTCAGGCCGATCTTTTCCAGCAGAGAAGTTTTACCCGAACCGGGAGAGCTCAGCAGGTTGACGGCCAGAATGCCGTGTTCCAGCAATTTCTGGCGGATTGAGCCGGCTATCTTTTTATTGGAACCGAGGATATCCTCCAGCACCAGAACTTCTTTTCTTTTTTTATCCATTATTCCTTGCTCCTGATGTTTTAACCGAGTCGGTCATTTATCAGCTTTCTATTATAGCAGAAAACCGGGCCTTAGTATTACGATATAAAAATTCATAACACTAAAAAGCTGGCCTCACCTTTTCCTTAAAGAAACTTAAGGCCAGCTCCAGGTTTTTCTGAGCTGCCGGCGTAAGATTTTCGCCGATTTCAAACTCGTATCCCCGGATGGCCAGCAGGTAAGCCTCCGGGCATCGGCCGTAAAGGCTTTTTGCCAGGTAGAGAACGGCTTCCGCGGATAGGGAATGCGTCGTAAAGGTGAACTTCCTGGCCGGTCTGATTTTTTTAAAGACAAAAGGGCCAGAACCCTTTTTCAGGGCATCGACCACCACCAGTTTCGGGAACTCTGAGAAAAGCAGAGCGTCTTCAACCTGAAATTGATGGCTGGCTTCAAGCTCTACCCCTTCAATCTTTTCCCGCTCCAGGCGTTCGACAAAGGCCGGACCGAGACCATCATCCTGCCGGCCGGGATTACCAACGCCGTAAACCAGGAATTTTTTGGTGTTTTCTGCTCTCGTGGCTATTTCCTCTTGCGGTCTACAAGGCGCCCGGTGGAGTCATAAAGGGCTATTTCCAGGGGCATCTGACCAATGGCGTGAGTGGCGCAGCTCAGGCAGGGGTCATAGGCCCGGATGGCCACTTCCACCCGGTTGAGCATGCCCTCGGTAATTTCCGGCTTCTCCGCCAGGAAAGTTTCGGCCACCAGCCTGACCGCCTCGTTGTAGGCCTGGTTGTTGTTCGTGGTGGAAACAATCAGGTTGGCCATGGTCACCTGGTCATTCTCGTTGATGCGGTAGTGGTGGAAAAGTGTTCCGCGCGGAGCCTCTATCAGGCCAACACCTTCGTATCTCTTTCGGCCTTTCTTGACCAGTTTGTTGCCCAGAATATCGGGGTCGTTCAGCAGGTCCTTGATGACCTCGGCCGCGTGCAGCATCTCAATCAGCCTGGCCCAGTGGCTGTGCAGGGTCATGTTGTTTGGTTTTCCGCCGGTATAGGCCTTGTATTCTTCAAATTCCTTCTGCGCTCTTGGGCTCGGTATAAAATCGCAGGTGTTAAGTCTGGCCAGCGGTCCCACCCGGTACCAGCCTTTTTCCTTGCCCAATTTCTTGAGATAAGGGAATTTCATGTAGCTGTACGGCCGAACTTCTTCACCGATGTATTCTAAATAATCCTGGTAATCGACGTCGTTGAGAATCTTCCGACCTTCCGCATCCACCGCTCGCAGCACACCGTGGTAGAAATCCAGTGCACCATCCTTCCGCACGAGGCTCAGATGGTTGGAGGGGAAATGGGCAAAATTATCGATGACTTCCCTGTTTTCACGGTGAATTTTTTTGAAGAGCTGGATTGCTTCCTGGGCCCATTCAATCATCGTGTCCACGTTGAAGGGGGCCGGAGACTTCAGAAAATAATCTCTTTCTTCCGGCGTCAGGCTCTTGTTGATGCCGCCGGGAATAGCCCCTGTGCCGTGAATTTTCTTTCCGGCGGTGGCCTTTATTATTTCCTGGCCGAATTTCCGGAGCATCACACCTTTGACCGCGATGTCCCTGTGCGTTTTGGCCACCCCGATGATGTTTCTGAGGGTAGGGTCAGCATCGAAGCCGAAGAGCAGGTCAGGCGAGGCGAGGTGGAAGAAATGCAGCGCGTGAGACTGCAACATCTGACCGTAATGCATCAGGCGCCGCATTTTTTCCGCGGTGGGGGTCAGCTTTCCCGGGCCAACGCCCACGATTACATCCATGGCTTTGGCCCCGGCCAGATGATGGCTGACCGGACAGATGCCGCACAGCCTCTGCACCAGGACGGGGATTTCCCAGTAGGGCCGGCCCTGGACAAAGCGCTCAAAGCCGCGGAACTCAACCACGTGAAAGCGGGCCTGCGCCACGCGGCCCTGCTCGTCGAGGTGAATGGTAACTTTGCCGTGTCCTTCAACCCTGGTTACCGGTTCTATAGTTATTTTTCTGGTCATGTTTCACGTTCCTCAGTCATATTTTAAGATTGGATAATCAATTTTAAGCGGACGCCCCTGCAGGAGAGCGGTCAGAGCCTCCCAGATCAGGTCAGCGTTGGGCGGGCAGCCGGGCAGGAAGTAATCAATCTTAACTATTTCGTGGCAGGGGTAAACCCGGTTCAGAATCAGGGGCAATTCTTCATCGTTGGGGATAACGGCGTCTTCGGGAGCCACCGTGGGAGAATGGAGATAGGCCTCTTCCAGGCATTCCCTGAGAGGAATGGTGTTGCGCATGGCCGGCAGGCCGCCCATGATGGCACATTCACCCACAGAAATCAGAATCTTGCAGTTTTTCCGGAAAGCCCGCAGAACTTCCACATTTTCAGAATTGCAGCAACCACCTTCAATCAGGCCTATGTCAACCGGACGGGTAAAATTCTTGATATCATCTATGGGTGATTTGTCGAATTCGACGAGTTCTATTAAATCCAGGATTCTTTCGTCAATGTCCAGGATGGACATGTGGCAGCCAAAACAGCCGGCCAGAGAAGCTGTGGCAATGACTGGTTTACTCATTTTTTACCTCTTCTTTTTTTCTTCTATTTCACTGCCGATTGGCTTTTGGTCGTACTTGCGTTTTCCGATGGGTATCCGAAAACCAACTTCTTTCTTTAAGATTGCCCCGACCGGGCAGATGTCCATGGCCTTTCTGGTTTCCTCTTCGCTCAGCCTGGCGGCCAGCTTCCGGTCAACGTTGATTCTCACCTGGCCTGAGCGGTTTTTCATGGCAAAGATTTTCTTTCCGTCTTTCGTCTGAATGGCTCTGATGCAGCGGCGGCACTGCACGCAGCGGTTGTGCTCGAGCAAGAAAGTTGGGAAAGCTTCAATTTCCTTTTTGGGGAAAAGGTAGGGAAACTGGGGAACCATAATCTGATAACGGTAGGCGAGAGCCTGAAGCTCACAGTTTCCGCTTTTCTCGCAGGCCGGGCAGAAGTGGTTGCCCTCGACAAAAAGCATCTCGATGATAGCTTTCCGGTACTCTTCCACTTCAGGCGTGTGGTTTTCGACCATCATGCCTTCCGTTACCGGCTGGGTGCAGGAAGCCATCCAGCGGCCGTTAACCCGCACCGAGCAAATCCGGCAGCTGCCGACTGGTTTCAGCCCTTCATAATGGCAGAGAACCGGGATGTAAACTCCGTTGGCCTTGGCCGCTTCATAGATGGTCTGACCGGGGTGAGCCCAGCACTCTTTACCGTCGATGAAAAATTTTATTTTATCAGGCATGGTGGTGTTCCTCCGTAAATTTTCTCCCGGTAATCTTGCAGGCTTCCGCTACCGCCTGAGCAAGGTCAAATTCGGACAGGAAATCCGCCTGCTTGTTGATCCGGCTTTCATAGAGTTCGCGGAAGTTGGTCAGGGTGGTCAGCACCGGATTGGGTGAAGTCTGACCCAGGCCGCAACGGCTGGTGCTCTTGATGATTTTGGCCCAGGCTTCTATTTCTTTGAGGTCCTGGAGCGTTCCGTGCCCGCTGATGATTTTTTCAAATTTTTTCTTCAGCAGGACATTGCCGGCCCGGCAGGGCACGCACCAGCCGCAGCTTTCTTCGATGAAGAAATCGAGGAAGTTGCGAACTACGGCTAAAAGGTCGCGGCTTTTATTGAAGATGATCACCGAACCCCCGGTGGCCAGGTCGGAATAGCAGATCTTGCGGCCGAAACCGGTTTCAGAGATGCAGTTGCCCGAAGGTCCGCCAACCTGAACGGCCAGCGTGTCTCTGGCACCGACCATCTCCAGGAGTTCTTTAACGGTCAGGCCGAATTCCACTTCATAAATACCCGGTTTTTCGCAGTCACCGGATACGCTGAGCACCTTGGTGCCGGCCGAAACCTGTGTCCCCATCGACCGGAACCAGGCCGCTCCACGGTTAATAATCTGAACCGCGGTGGCCAGAGTTTCCACGTTGTTAACGGTCGTCGGCTGGTTGAGGTAGCCCTTCTGAACGGGGAAAGGAGGCCGGTCTCTTGGCTCGCCGCGTTTGCCTTCGGCTGATTCAATCAGAGCCGACTCTTCACCGCAGACATAGGCACCGGCGCCCATTTTAATTTCTATGTCAAAGTTAAAACCTTTTCCGGCGATGTTCTGACCAAGAATTCCCTGCTCCCGCATTTCTTGCAGGACATGTTCGAGGTAATTCTTTAAATAGCTGTATTCGTGCCTGAGGTAAAGCAGGCCGAGGCTGGCACCCACGGCATAGCCGGCGATGGCCATGCCTTCAAAAACCATCTGCGGCCGCTCGGTCAGGATGACCCGGTCTTTGAAAGTGCCGGGTTCGCCTTCGTCAGCATTGCACACCACGTAGTGCTCGCCGCTTTTTTCTTTTCGGCAGAATTCCCATTTAAGACCGGTGGGAAATCCGGCTCCGCCGCGCCCGAGAAGGTTGGCTTTTTTCACTTCTTCGATGACCGCCTCGGGGGTCAGCCCGAGCGCCTTGGTGATGGCCTGGCCGGGGGTGTAATCACCAAAAATAACCGGGCCCGGCTTCCTGATGTTATTTTTAACCATGGCCCGCACCAGTTCATGCCGGTTCTGGCCGTCGCCCAATTCCTCTACCATTTCCTGGACCGGTTTGCCCTCCCTCATCCAGGCGACGATTTTTTTAACTTTCGCGGGATTTAGGCAGGTGAAAACCACCCCGTTGATCAGAGCAGCAGGTTCCTGGTCGTTCATCCCGATACAGGAAGTTTCCAGAAGGGTAATCAGGTTGTCGGGTGAAGTCTGACCAAAACGTGTTCCTGCCTCTTGTTCAAAAGCCCGTGCCACCTCTTCTTTTCCGGCCATCTCGGAAGTGATGGAGTTGTTCAGATAAACAACATATTTGCCAGGTTTTTTATCGGTTAGAAAATGGTAAAAAGAAATTACACCTTCCACTTCGGCCACCGAGAGCCCCAGCGCCTCGGCTATCTTAACCACATCATCTTCCGGGATGTAACCTTTTTCTGCCTGAAGCTCCCTGAGGATGGCTATCAGACCGGGTCGGTTTTTTCCGTATTTTTTCAGTATTTGCTTTAAAACATCCATAAGAAACCCCTGCATAAAATTAGAATTATTTATATCATAAACAGGCTGAATTAAAAAGACCAGGCTTGTTTAAAAAAAAGTAATTTTCTATAATGCAACTATGAAAATTGACCTTGAATATGTTGGCCGGTTAGCTAACCTGGAACTGACCGAGGAAGAAAAGCAGACTCTGTCGGTTCAAATGGAAAAGATTGTCGAGTGGGTAAGTCAGTTAGCTGAGTTGGAAACCGGTTCCGGAGAAAAGTATTCACCTGTTGATTTCAGCCTTAGGCTGGAGGAAGACAGGGTTGAACCTTCTCTTCCCCAGGAAGAAGTTTTGGCCATGGCGCCGGAAAAAGAAGGTGACTTTATCAAAGTGCCCAAGGTGTTGACAGGAAAATGAACCTTCTGCAACTGAATTTAACTGAAGCGGTTGAACTTGTTAAGAAAGGCGAGATTCTGGCGGAAGAGATAGTGCTGGCTTATATCCGGCATATTGAAACTGTTGACCCCCGCCTGAAAGCCTACCTGACCTATAACTTTGACCGTGCTCTGGAAAAGGCTAAAGAAATAGACAGAAAGCCCGTCAAAGGAAAGCTGGCCGGGGCGGTCGTGGCGGTAAAGGACAACATCGTAACCAAAGGAATAAGAACCACCTGTGCCTCGCGTGTTTTGGAAAATTTCATTCCACCCTACAACGCCACAGTGGTAGAAAGGCTTGAAGCTGAAGATGCCATCATCATCGGCAAAACCAACCTTGATGAATTTGCCATGGGGTCCTCCACCGAAAACTCAGCTTTCTTTCCCACCCGGAACCCATGGGATCTGGAGCGAGTGCCCGGTGGCTCAAGCGGTGGTTCAGCCGCTGCCGTGGCTGCTTTTGAAGCGATGGCGGCCCTTGGCAGCGATACCGGAGGTTCGGTCAGACAGCCGGCTGCTTTTTGTGGGGTGGTCGGGTTAAAACCAACCTACGGCCGAGTTTCGAGGTACGGGTTGGTGGCTTTCGCTTCCTCCCTGGACCAGGTCGGGCCGCTGGCTAGGTCGGTTGAAGACTGTGCCCTGCTGACGGCTGTTATTTCTGGTTATGACCGCCGTGATTCAACCACGGTTACCAACCCGGTGCCCGATTATGTGGCCGAGCTTGGAAAGAAGCCGGAAGCAAAGAAAGTAGGTGTGCTGGCTGAGTCAGAGTTAAAAGGAATAAATGAAGAAGTGGCCGGCAATTATTTTTCCGTGCTCAAGAAGCTGCGGGAGGAAGGCTGGGAAATTGAAGAAATGAATTTTCCCTCCTGGAAGTACGCTCTGCCCTGCTATTACATCATTGCACCATCTGAGGCCAGTTCCAACCTGGCCCGGTATGATGGAGTGAGGTTCGGCTTGAGGGTGGAAGCGGAGGGGCTGGCTGAAATGTACCATAAAACCAGGACTCTGGGGTTTGGCCCTGAAGTTAAGCGCAGGATTCTTCTGGGAACCTTTGCCCTTAGTTCTGGATATTATGAAGCTTATTATGCTAAGGCGGCCAGAGCACGGCAGGTGATTGGCGAGGAATTTAGCGCGGCTTTCAAAAAAGTTGATTTTATCCTGACGCCTACCACACCCGAGCCGGCTTTTAAATTGGGGGCAAAACAGGACCCAATTTCAATGTACCTGCAGGATTATTTCACCGTGGCGGCCAGCCTGGCCGGCGTGCCGGCCGTTTCTCTTCCGTCTGGTCTTTCCGCCGAGGGATTGCCGCTCGGGATGCAGGTCATCGGCCCGCCCTTTTTGGAAGACAAATTGCTCAATTTTGTTTTTTTGCTTGAAAAAAAACTTGAATTTAAAAATAATATAGAAAGGATAATTGAATACCAGAGGAAGGAGGAAAAATGAAAAATAAAAGCCTTTGGTTGTTTGGTCTTATTTTTATCGGTCTTCTGGTTTACACGGCCTGTTCTTCAGCTCCAGAGAAAACCCTGCTGGATAAGTATTTTCATGCTGTCTCCATGAAAGATAATCAAACGATGGCCGCCATGGCGGTTGAGCCGCTGGAGATCGAAGCTGTTTCTTACCAGATTGTGGAGAACCCGCCGGTGCAAACCATGCCGGTCGTGCTGCCAGACCTGGATAAAAAGGAAGCTGACGCCAAGAAAAAGATGGAAGACCATATCGGCCCGGTGGTTGATGCCAAAGATGCTCTGGATGCAGCCAAGGACGAGCTGGACAATGCCAGAACGTCCGGGGCGAGGGCGGCCCTGAAGAAGAAAGTTGATGAGCTCCAGGCCAAGTATGATGCCGAATACAACCTCCATAAAGACTTGCAGAAAGCTTACACTGAAGCCAAGGAAGCAGCCGCCAAGGAAGAAGAAATTACCCTCTTTTCCCTTGGTGTGAAAAGCCTGCCTGGCGTAAGGAGCATGCAGGGTGATATTCAGTACAAAGACCTGGTTATCAGCGTCAAGACCAAGGCCGGTGCTGAAAAGAAGTATAAAGTTAAGCTGAGAAAATATATTCTTAAAGATGAAGCCGGCAAACCCTTCAACGGCCGCTGGATTATTGTTAAGTTTGAACCGGTAAGCTGAAAAAAAATTCAAGGTCTTATTGACATTTCTGGATTTTTGGCTATAAATAATTTTTCATGCGGCTAACCTGTTGGGGCCGTTAGCTCAGAGGGAGAGCACCGGCCTTTTAAGCCGGGTGTCGCTGGTTCGAGTCCAGCACGGCTCATTTGCGCCCCTGTCGTCTAGCCCGGCCTAGGACATCGCCCTTTCAAGGCGGCAACACGGGTTCGAATCCCGTCGGGGGCGCTAATTTTTTTTATGAAGAATAGTAAGGTGAGTTAAATTTTGGCTCGGTTTGGGCTGGTCAGAGCGGCGGCTCAAATGTGTTGAGAGAAAAAGTATAAAGTATCAAGAAAAATAGCACAGGGGGGTTATTGAAAAGAAAACCTTTTTTCTGCAAATAGCTTAAGGCATTTATCCACCACTTCCGGTTCATACAGCACACCGCGGTTGGACCGGATTTCTTCCAGCGCCCTGTCCAGGCCAAAAGACGGCCGGTAGGGCCGATGGGAAGACATGGCTTCCACCACATCTGCCACGGCCAGAATTTTGGCTTCCAGAAGAATTTCGCCGTTTTTTAAGCCATTCGGATAGCCCGAGCCGTTTATCCTCTCATGATGCTGGAGAACAATCTGGGCAATCGGCCAGGGGAATTCGATGTTTTTCAGGATGTCGTAACCGGCCTGGGGATGTGTCTTGATGATGGTATATTCAAGTTCAGTGAGTTTGGTGGGTTTACTCAAAATCTCAGCCGGCACATAAATTTTCCCGATGTCGTGAATTTCCGCGGCAAATTTTATGCCTTCTATCTGGGCTTCGGGCAGCCTCATTTCCAGGGAAATGGCTTCGGCCAGCTGGGCCACTCGCCGCTGATGTCCGGCAGTGTAGGGGTCGCGCATTTCAATCGTGGCCGAGATGGCCTGAATGGTTCCGGCCAGGGTCCTTCTCAGCCTTTCCCAGCTTTCTCTGAGTTCCTGTTCGGCTTTTTTCCTGGCGCTGATATCTCGAAAAACTATTACTTTCCCCGCTTTCAGCCCCAGCTCCTCGGGCAGTTCGGCCACCGTGTGTTCAACGGGAAATTCCATTCCGGGGCGCGAAACAAGGATACCTTCCTGTATGCCTCTCCGGTCAAGAGGATTATTCTCTGATTTTGTCTCCTTAAGGTTAAAAACAAGGGAGAGCGGTTGGCCCAAAGCATCGGCCTCGTTCCAGGCCGTTAATTTTTGGGCGACCGGGTTGATAAAGGAGACCCTGTTTTCAGCATTTACAGCAATGATTCCGTCATCAATGCTCCGGAGAATGGTCGATAACCATTGCTCTTTTTCTTTGAGGAGCAGCTGCATCTTGGCTTTATAAAGAGCGGTTTCTATGGTCAGTTCGAGTTCGCGCTCTTCGAATGGTTTGATAAGGTAGCCAAAAGGTTCGGTTAACTTGGCGCGCTCGAAGGTCAGGTCGTCAGCAAAGGAGGTGATGTAAACCACCGGGATGCCGTGTTCTTCCCACAGCACAGAGGCCACCGAGATGCCGTCCAGGTTTCCTTTCAGGATGATATCCATCAAGGCCAGGTCAGGCCTTTTTTTCTGGATACTCCGCAGGACCTCTTCGCCGTTCTGCACCACATCGGTTACCTCATAACCCATGGTTCGCACCATGTTATAGAGGTCCCGCGCTACCAGATTTTCATCTTCGACAATTAGAATTCTGGCGCGTCTCATATTCTCAGCTTTTTTATATTTTATCCGCCGCTTGTGGTAATGACAAGTTAAAAATTATTCTCACCGGCTGAAAAGTTTGTAAGTATGACGGCCGGCTTCTTTGGCCGCGTAAAGAGCCAGGTCAGCTTTCTTAAGCAGTTCTTCTGGCTCCTCTGCGTCCTCAGGGAATACGGCCAGGCCGAGGCTGGCCGTTACGGTAAGGTTCTTTCCGTCAATCTCTAAGGGCTGATAGAAGGCGTCCACAATCCTTTCTGCAATTTGCCTGGCGTCTTCTATCGAATTTAATTCCCCCAGGATGATGGTAAATTCATCGCCGCCAAACCTGGCCACGGTATCGGTTTTTCTGAGTACCCGGCTTAGCTTCTGTCCCGCTTCCTTCAGGACTTTATCTCCAAGGTTATGCCCGTAAGTATCGTTAACTTTTTTGAACAGATCCAGGTCGAGTATGATAAGGCCGAGCTTTAGATGCTTGCGGCGGGCCTGCTCGAGACTGATTTTCAGGCGGTCGTTGAACAGGGTGCGATTGGGCAGCCCCGTCAGGCTGTCGTGAATCGCCAGATAATGAAGCTGTTCTTCCTGCATTTTACGCAGGGTTACATCCCGGAAGACCAGCATATAGCCGGTGGTCTGGCCGTTTTCGTCTCTAATCAGAGAAGATTCCAACTCTACCGGGATGGACCCGCCCTGTCTAAAAAGATAATAATCAGCTTCCAGAAGAAGGCCATTTTTCAGAATTTCTGTGGTCAGAGGAAAGGGATGCCCGTTTTTCCCGAACTGCAGAGAAATAACTTTTTCCAAAGGCTGCCCGAGTACTTCGCTTTCATCCCGGATGAGAAGTTTTATGGCTATCGGATTGATGAAATTTATGTGACCATTTTTATCTGTGGAAACCAGACCCTCCGTGATGCTGGACAGGATGGCCTTCAGCCAGCGTTTTTGTTCCCGGCTTTTCATTTCCAGCTGGTGTTTGAAGAAAGCCAGCTCGATGGTCACCAGAAGTTCTTTTTCTTCAAATGGTTTTATCAGATAGCCGAACGGTTCGGCGGCCGTGTATTTAGTCAGGATGTCGTCATCAGCGTAGGCGGTCAGAAAAACAATCGGAATGAAATGCTCTTTCCAAATAATGGCTGCAGCTTCGGTCCCCTTCATCTGCCCTTTGAGCCTGATATCCATCAGAACCAGGTCGGGAGTCAGGCGGCGAGTCAGCTCCACGGCTTGCTCCCCGGTTTCGGCTATACCGACTGATTGGTAACCGAGGTTGATAATCATCTGTTCAATATGACGAAAAATCAGCAATTCATCTTCTACAATAAGGATTCTCTTGCCCTGCATTCCTCTTTCCCCTGCGGTTCGGTGAATGACAAGCAGAAGTGGTGGGCGGTACTGGGTTCGAACCAGTGACCTCCGGTTTGTAAGACCGACACTCTGCCCCTGAGCTAACCGCCCTGGTAATCTTTAACCCTAAATTAAGGGAAAGTGCTTTTTTTGTCAAGCAGCAGAGTTTGAGTTCGGCCATGTTATCCCCCTGCTCTAAATATTTATAGAATTTAAAACTCCGTATCCGGTAAAAAAAGCGTGAGTACAACCTTAATTTTTTTCCTGTAAACATTTCAAAATTCAGACTATACGTTTGTCTCAGCCGGAGCGCTTAAAGTTTTGAAGTTTGAAGCTAATATGTCATCCATCCTCGAGCTTGTAGTCCGAAGACCTCCCTTTAAGTGGGAAAAAAAGCTTGTTAAATAAGGTATGTCTGGCTGTTTTATTTGGTGCTTCGCCCTTATTTTTCAAAAAAATATAAGCTGGCTGATGAAATTTGAATGGCCGCGGGTAATAACTTAACAAAACATAACAATCCTGGCCGAACAACCATCGCTTTTGACTTTCTTTTCCGGAAAGATTAAAATAAAAATAAGATCCGTTTACAAGCACGGTATTGAGCTGACTATAGAAAATCCTTAGAAAAATCAGTGCCAACTTTAAGTGACCCTCTCGAAAGCCATTTAAATTCCTGGCCACCGAGCCAGGAAGAAGATCCGTCTATTTACGCCAAAGAAATTCTCCATTCTGCCCTGGAAATAATAAACAAAAGCTCTCTCCAGAAGGTAAATCCGGAAACGCTTCGCCGCTATCTAAACGAAACTTCCTATCCTGCTTTCTTGAAGAACCTGGCCTACCCGGAAGAAAACTGGAAGTGGGCGGAGACCTGCTTTTCCTTCATCCAGAAACTGGAATACAAATTAATTGACCTTTTTCAGGACCGGGTGAAAAGACATCCGGATAAAAACCTGTTTTTAGATTTAGCCGAGAATCCAGTCAGGAGCTGGACTTATGAGGAGGTCGACCGATACCTGAAACTTCTGGCCGGTTCTTTTTACCTGATAACTCGGCCGGACCAGCCGAGAGTGGCTATTTTCAGCGATAACCACCTGGATACGGCCTGCTGCGACCTGGCCTGCTTGTTTTATGACATACTGGTTTCTCCCCTGAACCCTAACTTTAATCTGGAAAACCTGGAATACATTTTTTCTCAGCTGCGGTTTAACCTGGTCATTACCGATTCGCCAGACCGGCTGAGGCTTTTAGAAAAGTTAAAGGAAAAGACGGGTTGGAAATTTGAAATCCTGACTGTTTTTCGTGCGGAGGGTTCAGAAACGCGATCAACCTTACTTGGAGAGCTGATAAGGGGGGTGAACCTAAATCAAGCCGAGGAGGTCCTCCGGCAAAGGAGAAGACGACCGCTTACTGAAGTGACCACGGTAATGTTCACTTCGGGCAGCACGGGAAAACCCAAGGGGGTTTCTTTTTCTGAATATCATCTGGTGTCAAAGCGGTTTGCCCGGGCAGCCGCCCTGCCCCAGGTTGGGGAAGACGAAGTTCTCCTTTCTTTCCTGCCTCTGTACCATACTTTCGGACGGTATTTTGAACTGCTGGGCATTATTTTCTGGCACGGCACTTATGTCTTTTCAGGTAACCCATCAATCGAAACCTTGCTAAGTCTCTTTCCACGCATCAATCCGACCGGACTGGTCAGTGTGCCCGTGCGCTGGCAGCAGATTTATGAAAAATGCTTAGAAGAAATTGGACAGAATCCGGAGAAAGATAAAGAGGAAATTATCAGGAAGGTGGTGGGGTCGCGGTTGAGATGGGGGATTTCTGCTGCCGGTTATCTTGACCCGCGAGTTTTCCATTTTTTTGAAAATCACGGAATCAATTTAGTGAGCGGGTTCGGGTTAACTGAGGCCACCGGTGGTCTGACCATGACTCCACCGGGGCGCTATGTTGACGATACTCAGGGTTGTCCGTTGCCCGGAGTGGAATTAAAGCTCAGCCCGGAAGGTGAATTGCTGGCCCGCGGTCATTACATTGCTCGCTATCTTGAAGAAAAGGGGCCGGGCGACCAGATTCCTTATCCCGGACAGGACGGCTCTGATTACTGGCTTAGAACGGGTGATGTCTTCAAGGTTTTGCCCAACGGGTATTACCAAATTGTTGACCGGATTAAAGACATATATAAAAACAGCAAGGGGCAAACCATCGCCCCCAGGAAAGTCGAAGATAAGTTCAAAGGCGTTCCGGGGATAAAAAGAGTTTTTTTGGTGGGGGATGGTCGACCCTATAATATTCTGTTAATCATTCCGGAAGGGAACAACTTTGAGTTAAGAGAAAAGCTTGGCCAGGAAAAAGAAGAAGAATACTTCAAAAGAATCATCGAAGCGGTCAACCTGGACCTGGCTCCCTATGAAAGGGTTGTGAATTTTGCCGTTCTTGACCGAGATTTCAGCGCTGACAAAGGGGAGATAACCCCCAAGGGGAGCCTCAACAGGAAAAACATTGTCAGTAATTGGTCAGGTTTAATTGAAAAGCTTTATCAGCAAAATTATGTTGAATTCAATGGCTCCGGATTTAGGCTCTTGGTACCGTACTGGATTTTTCGGGACCTGGGTCTTCTGGAGAGCGAATTCGAGTTTAAAGATGGCTATCTTATAAACCGCAGTCAGAATCTTTCTTTGGAAATAAAACCGCTTCTCAAAAAGGGCTGGTACCAGGTTGGAGACCTGGTGTATGAGATTAAGGGTGGATTAATTGACCTTGGCCTTTTTGCCCGCCAGCCATATTTGTGGTGTGCAAACCAAAGGTTAGTGGAATTCCTGCCTGTTAAAGAAGGATGGGACGCTTCACTGTCGAACGTTAATCAAAGGGCACGTTTGCCCGGCGAACTCCGGAAAAGAAAAATTTCATCCGGTAGCTATGGAAAAAATATTGGAGACCTGGCCTTGCTGAAACTGCACGAATGGCTGGTAAAACTTTACACGGGCGAAGGCGAGGAAGCACAGGAGGCCAGGCAGCAGCTGGAGAAACTTTTTTACGCTTCCGAAAACCCCCGTCATTCAATCTTGCTGAGACTCAGACTCGAAGCTTTGGCTGACCATCCCGATGAAAGCCTGCGCTGCTGGGCTTATCGGCTGCTAATAATGGATAAACCGAACCTCAATTTCAGGCCGCGACTGGAAATTTTTGTTGAGTCCGGGAAAACATTTTTGAACGAGGAATCAATTGAAGAAATTGCTTCTTCAACACTGGGCGGCGGGCGGTTTGAAGCTTTGAGGAGAAGACTGGCCTACTACCGCAATAATTTAACCTGGCCGGCAGAAGCAACAACCATTGACCAGTTCCGGCGGATTTTTAAGCTGCTTACTAATTTTGCCCTGGTTCATCCTTCATTTGCCCGCAGCGTGGCGGCTGAGCTGGCGAGCTGGGCCATGCATCAAGCTGACCCGATATTGGCGGCCGAGGCCGAGAAGTCTCTGAGAAACCTTTTCCTGGTTTCCCGGCTGAGAACGAAATTAAAATTGCCAGAAGATTTCAGTCAAAAACTGAATCTGGCGATAAATTTTTCTGGGGAGTTCAGCGAACAAGAAAAAAAGAGAGTAAGAAAAATTCTGAGCGACCCGACCTTGCTGTTGGAGAGCATCAAAAATATCTACGGTGAGCAGGAACTTAAGTCCGAAAGTCTGGCGGGCAGCACCATCAGGGTTTCCAAAATTCCCTCTATCTACCGGGGTCTACATTTAAGAGTGTGCGTTAACCTTGGCCAGGGTGAGCACTTTGATTTTCGAATAGAAATAGAAAACCGGCGTTCAGGCCGGTTGTCCTGGAAGAAACTTTGCTGGTATCTTATTCTGTCTGAACATTATGAATATCCTGGGTTGCTCCCCCCTCTGGCGAGCTGGAGGGCTGACCTGGGAGTGGTATGCTACAAGCATTACAGTCGGCTAACGGTGGAAGAGCGTATAAGGGATTTTGCCAGCCGGAGCGAGGGCCTGGAGCCCTCGGCCATCATTCAGGAATGGAGAATAACCTACATCAGGGCCGTTTCCGCTATCTATCGGGCGGTAGCAGCTTCAGATTATCAACTGGTCCCGGGAGAGGCCCTGCCGGAAAATGTGGCCGTGGAGGCAAACAGAGCTATCCTTACCTGCCTCGGAAATATAAAAGCGTATGAAAGTAAAGCTGAACTTTTAAGGCAAATTATTGAGAATTTTTATCTGAAAATTACGGAAGCCTATCCATGGACCAGGAAAATACTTGACCCGAGCTGGGTTTTTGATGCTGCTTTTGAAGTCTGGGAAGAGTCGGAAGCTTTTCAATTTTTGGAAACTCTGAAGGAAGAGCTGGAGAAAAAAGACCTGGAATTTGAAACCTTTGGTTCTTTGAAGCTGCAGCTGGAAAGTTACCTGAATGAGGTCAGGGGAAATCCGGTTCTGCCAGTTTCTGTGCTGACGGCGGTCAGAAATTTCAAGGAATGGGAGATAGCCAGGCCAGGCGTGGCGCCGGCCGAACGGGAGCAGAAGGTTCTGCAACTGATTGAAGAATATCAACTGGACAAAAAGACAGACTGGATTAGATTTTATTTTTATCGGCACACTTACTTCGCCTCTTTCCCGGCTGAGGTTATTCTGGCTTTTGAAAAATTGCTCGGCCGGATGAAAGAAAAACCGGGAAAACATCCTCACCAGTTTGTGGAACTTTCCGAAATTCAGAGTCAGCTGGTTGATGATTTTGACCGTCGGGTTTTTAGCCGTATGGTCTTTCCCCATGTTCGGCAGGTAAAGCCCTTAAGCCTGTCCAGAACCGGCGACCCGGGTAAGGAAAAGCTGGTAATAACCTCGGTGGTCAGAGACAAACTTGGAAGGGAATATGTTTTCCGGCAGAGTTATGACCCGGCCGAAATTGGAAAACTTTACAGTCTGTTTCTGAAAGAAAACTATCCCAGGGTGATAGCTCAGGAAAACCAGCACCTGGTGCTGATGTCTGATGAAGGAGTGTTGATAGGCGGTCTGTGTTACCGTCATATTTCCGGCCAGGTAGTATTTATGGAAGGAATAGTGGTCAGCGAGAATTATAAAAACAATGGACTTGGGCGGGGAATGCTGAGGGATTTCTTGAGCCGAATGAGGTCAGCAGGGGTAAAAATGATAATGACCCATTATCTTATTCCCTTCTTTTTCCTCAAGGAGAATTTTGAAGTGGACAGGAGCTGGGGGGCACTGGTCAGGTATTTGTAAAAAAAGCCGGATGGCCTGGTTTCCGGGTTGAGCTGCCTTTTCAGGCTGGTTGACATAACCTGCCATATATGTTAAATTTAAAATCCAATTTTTATCCCCAAGAAAGGTGATAAGAAATGTTTGCCGTGATTAAGACCGGTGGTAAGCAGTATCGGGTGAAGGAAGGAGACATCCTTTCTGTTGAAAAACTCGAAGCCGAAAAGGGCCAGGTAGTGGATTTTGACCAGGTTCTTTTGCTGGAAGATGGTGAAAATATCCTGGTAGGCCAGCCCTATTTAGACAGGGCGGTGGTCAGGGCAGAAGTTATCGAAGCCTACAAAGATGAGAAAGTCATTGTTTTTAAGAAAAAGAGAAGGAAAGGTTATCGCCGCAAAAAGGGACATAGGCAATTGCTTACTAAGGTGAAAATAGAAGGTATTTATCCTGATGGCGCGCCGGCTGCCGGCGAAAAGTCTGAGGTAGAGGCGGCTCCGAAAAAGACAAGGAAAAAGACAACTGAGGCAGGCGAGGAAAAGCCGGCCGTTAAAAAATCTACCAGAAGCAAAAAGTCCGAGGCTGCAGCCAAAGAAGAACCAGCTAAGGAGGAATAACCATGGCTCACAAGAGGTCAGGAGTTAACGGACGCGATTCTAATCCCAAGCATCTGGGCGTTAAGGCATTTGGCGGTCAGCTGGTAAGTGCCGGTTCAATCCTGGTCAGACAACGGGGCACTAAATTCAAACCGGGCCTGAATGTCGGCCGCGGCGGAGATGATACTCTTTTTGCCCTGGTAAGCGGGCTGGTTAAATTCCAAGACAAAGGAAGGATGGGAAAATTTGTCTCGGTTATTCCGGTGGAAGGAAAAACCGAGACCGCTTCTTAAGATGGGTTTTAACCCCCTTGATCAAAGAACATTTTTAACCTCCCTAAGGCTGTCTGCTAATCTTCATTCAATTTCTTGCGAAGGCAGGTGCTCAATTGTTTGTTGACCAGGTAAAGGTTACTCTTATTGCCGGTAAGGGTGGCGACGGCTGCGTCAGTTTTCGCAGGGAGTACCGCGTGCCCAAGGGGGGCCCGGACGGTGGCCGCGGTGGAGATGGCGGCAATATTTATCTGGTCAGCGACCCAAACCTCAACACGCTGGCCTATTTTCGCTACCATCCGATAAACAAAGCGAAAAAGGGAGCCCACGGCCAGGGGTCTAACAAGCAGGGTAAAAGGGGAAAAGACCTGTACCTGAAGGTGCCGGTCGGCACCGTGGTAAAAGATGCTCAAACCGGTGAGGTGCTTTACGATTTTACCAGGCCGGGTGAAATTTTTCTGGCAGCCAGAGGAGGCCGGGGAGGCCGCGGAAACGCTTCATTTGCCACACCTACGCATCAAACTCCCAGAGAGTTTGAAAAGGGCAGGCCCGGCGAGGAAAAAGAATTAATCCTCGAGCTAAAGCTGATCGCTGACGTCGGCCTGGTGGGCTTTCCCAACGTTGGTAAATCCACCCTCATTTCCCGGATTTCGGCGGCCAGGCCGCAAATAGCTGATTATCCGTTTACCACCCTGACCCCAAACCTCGGAGTAGTGGATGTCGATGATGAAAGAAGTTTTGTGGTGGCTGATATTCCGGGTTTGATTGAAGGTGCGCACGAAGGACATGGTTTGGGTGTTCAGTTCTTGCGGCACGTCGAAAGAACCAGAGTCCTGGTTCATATGATTGATGTTTCACCCTATTCGGGTCGTGACCCGGTGCGCGATTATTATGTTATCCAGAAGGAACTTGAAGCTTTCAACCCTGATTTGATAAAAAGAAAACAGGTGGTGGTGGCCAACAAGATTGACCTGCTCGGTTCTGACTCAAGCCGCCTGCAGGCGGTAAAAAAGCTGGCCAGAAAAGAGAAAAAGCCGTTCCTGGCCATTTCGGCGGTGAAGGGCGAGGGGTTAAAGGAATTGAAAGCCCTGCTGGTTAAGTTGCTGGAAGAGGAACAGGAGGCGGGAAAGTCCGGGCAGGAAGAACAAAACACAGCGCGGCTAAAGACCGAGGAATAAGATGAGCCGGGTCGGACTGTTTGGCGGTACTTTTAATCCGATTCATAACGGCCATTTAAAAGTGGCTGAACAGGTCCTGAGCTACTTTCCTCTGTGGCGCATATTTTTTATCCCTTCCTATCTTCCGCCTCACAAGGAGGGCCAGGATCTGGCTCCGGCAGAGCATCGGTTGAAGATGGTAGAGCTGGCCTGCCGTCATGACCGTAGATTTCAGGTGTGTGATATAGAAGCCAGGATGCCTCAGCCTTCTTATTCCATCATCACACTCAGGAAGCTAAAGGAGATTTATCCGGATGATTTTTTCCTGTTCATCGTGGGGGTTGATGCTTTCCTGGAGATTGACACCTGGAAAGATTTCTCGCGGCTTTTTGAGGAATGTTCTTTTATTGTGGTCAGGCGGCCGGGGTTTGGGCTTGAGCTTTTGAAGAGTAAAATTGCGGGCCTGCAGGAGAAAGGCCTGGCCGTTAAAATTGCTGACTGGTCTGATGGGCAGGATAAATTTCTCTTCGGGCAGGTTTATGTCTTGGACGTTGCCACCCCCGATATTTCTTCTTCTGAGATAAGACGTCGAAGACGTCTTGGGTTGCCAATAAGGGACCTGGTCCCGGAAGAAGTTGCAGAATACATCGAAAGGTATAATCTATATAAGTAAGGAGAAGGTGAGTCAGGTGAAAGAGAAAAAGTTTACCAAAAGGAGCCTGCCCAGGGAAGTCAGGCTATCGATAAAAGCCAGCCAGGACAAAAAGGCGGAAGGGATCTGCGTGCTGGACCTTCGGGAATTGACCAGCTTTACCGATTATTTTGTCATCATGCAGGGAAATTCATCTCGACAAAACATAGCCATTTACGAGAACATTGAGCAGGAGCTGGCCAAGGAAAAAATAAAGCCGTTTGGTGTGGAGGGGCTGGAGAACGCGGAATGGATTCTGCTTGATTACGGTTCGTTTATCGTGCACATTTTCTCCAGGCAGGCCAGGGAGTACTATGCCCTGGAGAAACTCTGGGCCGACGCCCCACGCCTTGATTATGAGTAAAAATTTTTTTCAATTTTTTTCTTGACTTTTCTCTTCTAAACGTTTATTTATTTAAAACCACTTGATGATGGAAATAGTGTTCTTATGGCCGGGGAAAACAAAGAATCCCAGTTTTAAGGCGTTGCAAGAAGAATATTTAGAAAAAATAAGCCGTCTGACCAGGGTTCGGTTGGTCGAAACGGCTGAAGCCCGGGGCCTGGAAGAAAAATGGGCCGAAAAAATTTTGGAAAAGGAAGCGGCTGGGCTTGAAAAACACCTGAAGGGTGGATATATTATCTGCCTTTCTGATAAAGGAAAAGAAATGAGTTCAAACGAACTGGCCAGGCTGATAGAAGACAAAGCCATGAAAAGCGGGCGAAAGCTTATCTTTCTGGTGGGAGGCTTCCTGGGTCTGGCGCCGAGAATCGTCGAACGGGCTGATTTTTGCCTGTCCCTTTCTCGGATGACCTTTTCCCACGAGCTGGCCAGGGTGACCATCATGGAACAGGTATACCGTTCTTTGAGCATAATTAAAGGACATTCTTATCCAAAATGATAGGGGGTTAAATGCCAGAAAAACTTAAACTTAGCAAAAAGGAAAAAGCAGAGTTCAAGAAGCTGCTGCTGGAAAAAAAGAACAGCATCGTCAGGAAACTGAGCCAGTTTTACAACGAGAGCAAGGAAATTGAAACGGATACAGCCCTGGATGTGGTAGATAAGGCCGAGACTTATTACACCAAAGAATTCTTGCTCGGGTTAACAGACAGCGAGCGCGAGCTGCTGACTTTGATTGACCAGGCTCTCGAAAGGCTGGAAAAGGATGAGTTTGGTCTTTGCCAGGTCTGCCATAAGGAAATAGGGAAGAAAAGGTTACAAATCGTTCCCTGGACCCCTTATTGCATAAGCTGCCAGGAGAAAAAAGAAAACGAATCTAAATTAAGGTGAGTATAAAACAAATCTTCGGCCTGGTGACCAGCCCTTTAAAATCAGTTATTTTCCCCTCAACCTGTAAAATCTGCGGGAAATTTCTGGAAGGCGAAGAAAAAGTTGTCTGTGCTGACTGCCTCAGCCGAGCAGAAATTCATCGGGGAGAGGCCTGTCAGGTCTGCGGACGGTTTTTTTATTTTAAGGAAGGGACATCATTCGTCTGCCACGAGTGTTTAAAAGAGCCGCCGCCTTTTACCCGGCACAGGGCAGTTGGCTCCTATTCTGGGATTTTGAAGCAGATGATAATCCTTTTTAAGTACCGGCAGCACGAGTCTTTAAAAAGACCTTTGACCAGGTTAATGAGGAGAAGCCCCGAAATTCAGAGGCTGTTCGAAGGCCTTGACCTGGTCATTCCGGTACCCTTACACCCGACCCGGCTAAAGGAAAGGGGGTTTAATCAGGCCGAATTACTGGCCGAAGAAATATCCAGGGAAGTCGGAATACCTGTCGCCAGAAAAGTGCTGATTAAAAGGCGGAAAACGCTCTCGCAGGTATCGCTCGAGGCAGAGGAAAGAAAGCACAATCTGTCCGGTGCCTTTAGCGTCAGAAAGGCGGAAAAAATCGCAGGCAAGGTCATCCTGCTGGTTGACGATGTGTTTACCACGGGTTCAACCTGCCGAGAGTGCAGCCGGGTATTGCTGGAGTTCGGTGCTAAAGAAGTCAGAGTGCTTACTCTGGCCAGGGCATAAAAAAAAGCCCCCGGACAGGGGGCTTTTCGGGCTTGCCTTAATGCTTTATTTGGATTCTTTCTCGCCCGATTTCTCGTGACTCTGCGGTTTGAGGATCTTAACCTTCCTCGGTTTGACCTCAGCTTTCTTGGGCATATGGATCTTCAACAGGCCATTTTCAAACTCGGCCGTAATTTTTTCTTGGTCAACGTAATTAGGCAGGCTGAATGACCTGTAGAAAGACCCATAAGCCCGTTCGATACGGTGGTAATTTTCTTCCTTGGTCTCCTTTTCGAACTTCCGCTCGCCCTTGATGCTGAGGGTATTATCTTCAACCTTGATTTCCACGTCTTTTTCATCGATGCCGGGCAGCTCTGCCGTCAGCACGAGCTCGTTTTCGGTTTCATAGATGTCAACAGCCGGAGACCAAGTGCTTTGCATTATTTCCGAATCTTCAAACCGAGGAGAGGTTACCAGGTCCTCAAACAGGCGGTTCATCCTGTCCCTTAAGATCATTATGTCCTTGAATGGATCCCATTTGGTGATGGCCATGGTCTTACCTCCTTTTTAGGATTTTTTTGAGTGCATTATTAATATAATTCTTGAGTATTATTTTGTCAAGTATTTAGAAAAAAATTTTTTCGTTTTATTTGGGCTTGCCTTCTATGAGGACAGTGCATTCTCCCCTTAATTGTTCTTCCTTTAGCTGGCCTGAAATTTCGGCTATATTTCCCCTGATAAATTCCTCATGAACCTTGGTCAGCTCTCTGGCAATAACTGCCCGCCTATTTCCGAACACTTCAGCCGCAACCTGGAGGAAATCCCTCAGACGTCGGATGGGCAGGTAGAAAACCATCGTCCCCTTTTCTTCCTGTAATTCAGATAAGAAGTTTTTAAGCGCTCCTCTTTTTACAGGCGGGAAACCCAGGAAAAGGAACCTGTGCGTGGGAAGCCCTGAAGCAGAAAGGGCGGCGGTGACCGCGCTCGGTCCGGGGACCGGCACCACTTCAATCTGCTGGTTTATGGCCTCCCTGATTAGCGGGAACCCCGGGTCGGAAATGCCCGGCATGCCGGCATCAGAAACCAGGGCCACATCTTTTCCCTGATTCAGAAGAGAAAGAATTTCCGGCAGTTTCTGGTTTTCTTTGGGGTGATAATAAGAAATCAACCTTTTTTTTAAGCCATAAGCATTCAGCAATTTAATGGTTTGCCTGGTATCTTCACAGGCTATGGCTTCCACCTGTTTTAGGACGTTTAGAGCTCTGAGTGTTATGTCTTCCAGGTGTCCGATGGGCGTCCCCACCACAAACAGTTTTCCCTTTTTATTCACAGGCGACACCTGAACTACTTATCCCAGTCGTATGGATAGAGGAAATCATGACCGACCGTGCGGGAGGATATCTTGGCTATGGGCGGCATCCTTCGTTTGAATTCAGATTGTTTGATCAACCGGATTATTCTTTTGACTTTGCCTTCCTCGTGACCCGAGCTTATTACTTCTTCCGGGCTTTGTCTTAAATCGACCAGTTTAAACAGAATAGAGTCCAGTTCCTCATATGATAGGCCGATTTCTTCTTCGTCTGTCTGACCGGGCCACAGCCCGGCGGTAGGCTTTTTAATAATAATTTCTTCCGGCACCTCAAGGTAGCGGGCCAGCTGCCGGACCTGCGTTTTGTAAAGGTCTCCCATCGGGTTAATCCCGCAGGCCATATCCCCGTGTATTGTGCCATACCCTATGAGCAATTCAGTCTTGTTGCTCGTCCCGAGAATTAAAGCTTTCTCTCGGGCCGAAAAGTCATACAGGATGGACATCCTTTCCCTGGCCATCTTGTTACCGCGAAGCAACTGATTTTCGGTGGGAAAAATGGAAAAATAGGCGTCAATCTGGGGAGATATGTCTATTTTGATGTACTTAATTCCTAATAACTCAGCCATCTTCCGGGCGTGCTCTTGACCTGTTTGGTCAAGGTCACGGTAAGGCATGATTAAACCAAGGACATGCTCTGCCTTGAGAGCCCGGACGGCCAGGCAAGCACAGACGCTCGAATCGAGTCCACCGGACAGCCCGAGGATAACCCGTTCGAACCCGGCTTTACGGGTTTCTTCCCTGATAAAATTGGTGAGAATTCGGGTTACCAGTTCGGGGTTAATGTTCATCTGTCTTCCTTATTATTTGTTCGAGCGACTGCCAGATTACTTCCGGCCGGTCATCACGGCGGAAAGGCCAGCTTTTCCTGGCCCTTCTAACCTCTTCCAGGTCGATTTCCTGGACCAGGAAAGCTTCATCCAGATAGGGTAACCTGGTAATTAATTTTCCATAAGGGGAATAGATAAACGAGCCGCCGGCAAAGGTGGCTCCGTCTTCCACTCCTACGCGGTTGCAGTAAACCACAAACGAGCTGGAAAAAAAGGACATGGCTTCGCCCATCAATTCCCACATGCGGCTGGTCTCAAAGCCCTGGCTTTGTGTGTCAGAGACTCCACGGCCGGGAGCAGCCGAGATAGTGATGATCAGGCTGGCACCGCTGGCAAAAAGGCAGTAACTTGAGCAGTAATGGAGAAAGTCCCGACAGACAAGCAGCCCGGCCTTGCCCCACTTCGATGAAAAAGCTTTAAAATTTTTCCCGGCGGCGAAAAACCTGCCTTCCTCAAACATACCTGAAGTGGGCAGGAAAACCTTACGGTGCACATGAACAATTTTCCCCCCGGCTAAATAGGCAGCCGAGTTGAAAAAAATACCCGGGTCGTCTTTTTTTTCTTCCACAAACCCCACCACAATATCAATATTCCTGGAGGCTTCCAGCAACCGGGAGAAAAGCTCTGACGAAGCAGGGGTAATGGCCACTTCAGGAACCAGGTCGCGTAGCGTGTAGCCGATAAGGCTCAACTCGGGGAAAATGATTAAATCGGCTTTCTGCTTCCTGGCTTCTTGCACCAGGTCGAGGTGACGGGTCAGGTTTTTCTTAAAATTACCCAGAACGGAAGAAATCTGAGCCAGAACGATTTTCATGCTTAAAAAATATCACAAAAAAGGGGGTCCTGTCCAATTTACCTTTCTGCCAAAAAAATAGGCTTTCCGGGTTGAAAAAATTATGATTTTCTAATATTTTATAAAAAAGCAAAAATAGAAGGCAAAAAGTGAGCGCGGTCAATCACGTAGCTGTTTTTTTAAAAGATATCTTTTTTAACTCCAGAACCGGGCGTTTGGCCGTCAGGAAGCAGGAAACCGAAAAGTATTTCTTCTTTTATGAAGGAAAACCTTTTAAAGTTAAAACAAACGTAAAATCAGAAAGGCTGGGCGAAATACTGTTTAAGACTCAGAAGATTCAGGCTGAAACCTACAACCGGATTGATGATTACATCACTTCCGACCAGCCGCTCGGCGAAACTTTGAAAAAAACAGGTGTCATTACCGAAAATGACCTGAAAGAAGCCCTGGCTTTCCAGATAAGAGAGGCTCTTCTTAATGTTTTTGCCTGTTTTGATGCCGAGATTAGCTTTCAGGAAAGAAAAGATTTGAATCCGCCAGGGGAGTTCCCGCCGGTAGATGTTCCCTTCCTGATTGATTATGGCATAAGAAGGATGAAGTATGAGGCCAGCTTAACAAGGTTTTTTTCTGGCAAAAAGGTAGTGCTGAAAAACAAGAAATATGAACATTACCTGACAGATGAAGAGAAAATCTTGCTTGACCGGTTTTCCACGGCTCAAATCATAGACCGCATGGCCATACCTTCGCGTTTTTCCAACGATAGCTATTTCAAAGCCCTGTTTCTCTTCTATTGCCTGGACATGATTGAGGTATCATCAGCCGATACATCCTATCGCAAAGATGATTTCAGTAAAGAACAAAAAGAAGAAACGCTGAGCGAAATAGAAGCAAGATTGGAAGAAATACGGGAGCTGAAATCAACTCTTAAAAACCGAAATTATTACGATATACTCGGCGTTTCTCGGGTGGCCACCGAAAATGAAATTAAAAAAGCTTATTTTAACCTCGCCAGAAAATACCACCCTGACCGCTTCCCGGCGGGCTTCGGAAATGAAGCACTGATTAATGAAGTTTTTAACATGATTACCACTGCCTACCGCACGCTGATCGACCCCGAAGCCCGAAAACGTTATGACACCCAGATTGCGGAGGGGACGTCAGACTCGGCTGAAGACCTGGCCAAAAAAGCTGACATTAAATACCGGCAGGGTCGAACGCTTTTTCAGCAGGGTATGTATGAAGAGGCCATCATTTTTCTCGAAGAAGCCATCAGGCTCCGCCGTAACAAACCGGATTATTATTTACTTCTGGCCATGGCCGAATCCAAACTGCCCGCTTTTAAGAAAAAAGCCGAGGAAGACTTTTTGAAAGCTATTGAATTGGAGCCGTGGAATCCAGAGGCTTACCTCGGGCTGGGTCTGCTTTATCTGAGTGAAGGCCTTGAGATAAAAGCCAAAAAGTACATCAAGAAGGCTGTAGAAATTGACCCGGACCACCGCCAGGCGAGGGCGGCGCTCGAAAAACTGGAAAAAAATAAAGAGAAATTTACACTCTTTGGCCTTGACCTTTCCGGGCTTTTCAAAAAGAAAAAATAATTCAGCTTTCACCTAACAGCTTGAGAAATTCCTTTTCAGAAAGAGTTTTAACTCCCAGTTCCCTGGCTTTTTGCAATTTTGAGCCCGGTTCTTCTCCGACCACCAGATAGCTGGTTTTTTTGCTGACCGAGGAGGCGACGCTTCCGCCCAGTTTTTCTATTTTTTCTTTTGCCTGTTCTCTGGTCATGGAAGATAGAGTGCCGGTTAGCACGAAGGTTAAACCCGACAAAGGTTTGGCCCCGGCTTTTTCTTCCTGTTCTTTGAAATTAAGCCCGGCTGCTTTCAACCTCCGAATCAGTTCTTGGTTTTCCGGTTGTTTGAAGAAAAAGACAATGCTTCTGGCCACTTTTGGCCCAACATCCTCCACGGTCATAAGCTCTTCTTCGGTAGCTGCGGCCAGCCGCTCTAAATCCCTGAATTTTCGGGCAAGAGACTGAGCCATTTTTTCGCCAACATGCCTTATGCCGAGGGCAAAAATCAGGCGCCAGAGTTCTCTCTTTTTTGATTCTTCTATCTGGTCCAGCAGGTTTTTGGCGCTTTTGGGTCCCATTCTTTCCAGCTGGATAAGCTGTTCATATTTCAGGTCGTAAAGGTCTGGAATCTGCTTGATGAGTCCCTTTGCCAGGAACTGGTCCACCCAGGCTTCGCCCAGCCCTTCGATGTTCATCGCCCGGCGTGAAGCAAAATGAATTATGGACTCCCGGAGTCGAGCCGGGCAGGAGGGATTGATGCAGCGAGAAATGGCTTCCCCCTCTTCTTTGTATAATTTTGAATGGCAGACGGGGCATCTGTCCGGCCATTTGAATGGCTTTTCTTCGCCGGTTCTTCTTTCTTTCATCACCGAAACGATGTGGGGGATGACGTCTCCGCTTCTTTCGAGCAGGACATAGTCGCCTACTCTGATGTCCTTGCGCTTCAGCTCTTCTTCGTTGTGCAGGGTACAGCGACTGACGGTAGTGCCGCCTATTTGAACAGGCTCAAGAATGGCCACCGGCGTCAGGGCTCCAGTCCGTCCGACCTGAATGATGATATCTTTAATCCTGGTGGTCACCTGGCGGGCCGGGAACTTGTAGGCAATAGCCCAGCGCGGAGATTTAGCCGTCGTCCCCAGCAGTTCCCTCTGCCTGGTGGAATTTACCTTAACCACCACTCCGTCCACGTCGTATTCTAAGGAATCCCTTTTTTCCGTCCATTCACGGTAATAATCAATCACCTCTTCCAGGCTGCGGCACAGCCGGGAATGGGGGTTGGTCTTAAAGCCGAGCTTTTTAAGCTGTTGCAGGTTTTCCCACTGGGAGGGCATTTCCTGGCCGTTGATAAAAATGTAATACAGAAAAATGTCCAGCTTCCGGCCGGCCACTTCTTTTGGGTCCAAAAGCCTGATGGAGCCGGCGGCTGCGTTCCTCGGGTTGGCAAAAAGCGGTTCGCCTCGTTTTTCTCTTTCCTGATTTATTTTCCTGAAAGATTCGTAGGGCAGGTAGACCTCCCCTCTGACTTCAACCTCATCTTTTATGGGAATACTGAGGGGAAGGCTTCTGATAGTTTTAACCTGAGTGGTTACATCATCGCCACGGAAACCATCACCCCGGGTGGCCGCCTGCTGGTAATGACCGTCGCGGTAGATGATGGACATGCTCAGCCCGTCTATCTTGAGCTCGGCCACATACTCAATTTTTTCTCCGGGCAGCAATTTGCGAATTCGCTCATCAAATTCCCGGAATTCATCCTCGTTATAACAGTTCTCTATGCTGAGCATCGGACGCTTGTGTTCAACCGTGGGAAAACCTTCGACCGGCTTTTCCCCTACCCTCTGAGTGGGGGAATCGGGCGTGATGAATTCTGGATAAGCCTCTTCCAGCCTTTTCAGCTCGGCCATAAGCTGGTCAAATTCGTAGTCGGAAATCTGAGGCTCGTTATCGATGTAGTACTTTTTTTCATGGTATGTTATCTGCGAGCGAAGCTCTTCAATTCTTTTCTGGGCTTGCTCGCGGCTCAGTTTTTTTTCCATTTTGCCCCTCCCTTGCTTTTTATTTTAATACAAACGCCTCCTGATTTTGAAGTTAGAACAGAACCTCAGGCTTAAAAGCGGAAGGTAGCATATTTAAGAGCAATAAGTTTTGGCTGGCAGTGGCGGTTTCTGTAAATTACTTAACGCCCAGCCTTTTTTTGGTCTCTTCAATCAACTGGTTGAATTTGGCAATAGCGGCATTCTGCTGAGCTTTAAGCTTTTCTATCTCAGCTTTCATGGCTTCCATCTCGGCCATCATTTCCTGCATTTTTTTCTTATCTTTTTCTGAGAGTTCATCTTCGCTCTTGCCGCCAAATCTCTCGTTGAAGAACTTGGTCAGCTCATCCAGTTCCTTCGCTTTGTTCTGGATGGCCAGGACGGTTTCGTTGTACTTGAGGTCCTTGTTCATGGTGAAGAATAGACCTTCGGCCATTTTCATGGCCTGGTCGGAATTCTTCTTCGACAGGAAGGCGGCTTCCAGGGAATAGCGGATGGCCTCGTTAACCACCGAGGGGTCGGTTTTGGCCTTGTTGGCCAGGATGACAGCGATGGAGAAAGCCACTTCGCCATCCTTTTTCTTGGCGTAAGCTTCTTTCAGCAGAGTCAACGCTTCGTCATTTTTATTTGCCTTGAGAAGCAGCTGGCTGAGCAAAATAGCGTCGTTCGGGTCTTTGCTCTGGTTGTAAATCGTTCGATAAACTTTCTCTGCTTCGGCATAGTTTTGAGCATCGGCGAAGTTTTTGGCCATCTTGCGCAGGGAGACCATGATGCTTTTATCTTTGCTCATGGAGTAGGCGGTCAGGTATGCATCAAGGGCCGAGTTTATATCCTTGGCTTTTTCTGCGGCGTTGCCGATGATGAAATAGCCGGCGGCCATTATTTTATTCCATTTATCCTGGTTGGCGCCTTCTTTACCCTTCTCAGCTTTGGCCAGTTCAATGAGCTGGCTGGCGTAGTTTTTGGCTTTATCCAGATTCTGGCCCTGGTCGACATAGGTTTTGGCCAAGAAAGCCAGAAGTGAGGATTTAACTTCTGCATCCAGGCCTTCCATGGTCAGGGCTTTCTCTCCATAACCTATCGATTCCTGTTGAGTTTTGCTCGGGCAGGGCAAAAGACAGAGATAGGCATAGGCATAATTTTCGTACTGGGAACCTTTGCCGGCATATTTATTTATAAAATCTTTCAGCAGCTTGACCTTTTCGCAATTGTCTTGAACGGTCATGGCTTTGATGTAAGCTTCATCTGCGGGGTTCTGAGCCAGAGCGACGCTGGCCAGAATGATTAAAGTCAAAAGCAAAAAGGAAAACTTTTTCATCTCTAACCTCTCAAAATTTATTTTGCTCAATATCTTGCCCTTAATTTTTTAAAATGTCAACTATCAATTTGTTATTAAGTTAATCATCAATGATTACTTCTGCAAGTTATGTGCCATTCTGGATTAGACTTATACTCTGGCTTTCTTTATAATAAATAAGGAAAAAATGGACAGGAATCAAGATTTTTTACAATATTTTGAACGAGAAGTTGGTTCTTCCCCTCGGCAGGCTGTTCTTCTGGCCGATTATTCAAGCTTCAGGGTTGGGGGGCCAGCCGATTATTTTTTTGAAGCCGTCACGCCCTTTGAGCTAAAAAGGGCGGTGGCTGTCGCCCGGCAAATGGCCATTCCATTCTATGTAATAGGCGGTGGGTACAACATTCTTTTCGACGATGAAGGATACCGCGGGCTGATCATAAAAAACTCAGTTTCGGGCGTTAATTATTCAGTTGAAGAAGGGTGGCTGGAAATATATTCCGGGACCAGACTCGGGCAGCTGGTCAGCCTGGCGACGGAAAAGGGCCTCGACGGCCTGGAGTTCCTGGCCGGTATCCCGGGCACGGCCGGTGGGGCCATTTATGGCAATGCCGGAGCCTTTGGTCATTCTATTGGAGAACTGATTAGCGCGGTGGAAGTCCTGGATGTCGGGGGGAAAGAACAGGTCTTGGACAGAAATGCCCTTAACTTCAGCTACAGGTCATCTGCCCTGAAAAGTGAACACCGGGTAGTCATGAGAGCCACCCTTGAAATAAGGCCGGGCTCGGTGCCTGAGGTTAAGAAAAAAGTGGCTTCTATCCTGGAAAAAAGAGCCGCTAAACATCCGCCGGCCGGTACCCCTTGCGCCGGGAGTTACTTCAAAAACCCTGTTTTACCCGACGGGCAGAAGGTTCCGGCCGGATATCTTCTTGAACAGGCCGGGGCCAGGGGCCGCCGTGTGGGACAGGCCGGGGTTTATCCCGGACACTGCAACTTCATCATCAACCTTGGCCAGGCAACCGCCAGAGACATAAGGCTGCTGGCCTCTGAATTGAAGGAGAGGGTTAGGGAAAAATTCAACGTCGAGCTGGAAGAGGAAGTTATTTTTATTCCAGCAACTGCTTCAATGCTTTGAGCCGGTCTTCCCCAAGTCCGCGTTTTTCCGCTATCTTTAAAGCTTCCAGAGCCATGGCCCGGTAAACTCGGTCAAGGCCGGGGAAACCGGAAGTAATCTCCAGGTGTTTTTTTACCGTTTCAACATCCCCCCTGACCACCGGGCCGGTCAGGCTTTCTTCAATGCCAAGTTTCTTGACGTTATGTAAAGTTTTATTAAGAAGCGGGGTAAGGACATCCAGCGTGGCTCTTTCGTCCAGACCGATGGTCCTCATTATGTCTTTTATCTCGGAGAGCAGGACAACCAGGAAGTTGGAAGAAATGGAGCAGGCCAGGTGATAGGCCGGTTTGTCTTCAGGTGCCAGCAGGATAACCTGGCTTTTAAGAGCTCTCGCCAGCTCGACCCCCATTTCAATAGCTTCTGGCTGTCCCTCAAGTCCGATGAAAATTCCTTTGAAAATATCTTTATCTGGAACTTCAGAGGCAAATGTTTGAATGGGGTGGAAAGACCCCACCCTGGCGCCGGCTTCAGCCAGCGGGGCCAGCAGCCTGGAGGAAAGGGCCCCGCTGGTGTGAAAAATGTACTTATTTTTCACATCGGAGGGGCCCAGCTGTTCCACCACTTTTTCTATCTGCGAATCGGGCACACAGATGAAAATCAGCTCAGACCGGCGAACGGCCCGGGCCGGATTATCGGTAGACATTCCCTGGCCAAGTATTTTCCTGGCCCGACGGGCTTTTTTAAGCGACGAGTCAGCAATTACCTTTAGATGCCGGCGACGGCTGATGAGGGCTGCCGCCAGAGCTATTCCCACCCGTCCGGCACCAATGATTGAAAAAGATTTAGGTTCGCTCATCGTTTGGAAAAAATTTCATCCCAGAGGGAAATCTCCAGCGGGGAAGAATCTTTGTCTTCCTTTTCTAATTCTCTCTCTTTTTTGAAAGCTTTTAAAGTTTGTTTTAATTCCTTAAGAAATTCCTGACTCGGCAGGCTTTTTGCGCCGCGACTTCTGGCCACCTCTTGCACCCCGCGGTCAGAGCTGACGACCGTGAAGTACCGCCTGTCCTTTTTCCATGCCAAAAGGCCGGCAATCAGCTGGTCAGCCGACTGTCCTGGTTCTGGAAAAAGCACGGTGAACTTCGGATTAAGCCTGATGACCGGCTCTTCAAGCGGCGGGCGTCCGTCAAAGACCAGATAAATGCGGCAGCGCGTTTTCTTCTGAAACAGCAGAAGCCGGCTGATTAACCGCTGGCGGCTGTTAAGGTCAAGCTTGAAATAGGGGTCGGCCTGCCCCATCAGGTTATTCCCGTCGATAAGATAGGCCATCGGTCAGTCTTAACAGGTTCCGATGAATTTTTGCTCAGCCGGGTGGCCAGCCCAGTTTGCGCCCGCCCAGAAGGTGGAAATGGAGGTGGAAAACTTCCTGACCGGAATCCGGGCCGGTGTTCAGCACGACGCGGAAGCCGCTGCTCTCTATGCCTTTCAGAGCGGCAATTTCTCTCGCTTTGAGCAGCACGTAGCCCAGAAGTTCTGTCTGTGATTCATCAGCTTCTTTCAGGCTGGCAAGATGAGACTTCGGTATGATGAGCGTGTGAACCGGAGCTTGAGGCCTGATGTCGTCAAAGGCCAGGATTTTTTCATCCTCGTAGACTATCTTGGCCGGTATCTCTCGGTTAATGATTCGGCAAAAAATGCAATCAGCCATGCTTAGCTCCATTGCTGTTATTATTTTTTAGCCTCTCGATTTTTACACCGAGGGCTTTGAGTTTTTCTTCAATTTTTTCGTAACCTCGGTCCAGATGCTCTATGTCGTTGATGGTGGTTTGACCGCTGGCTATCAGGCCGGCCAGCACCAGGCAGGCTGAAGCTCGAAGGTCAGTGGCTACCACTTCTGCCCCGGAAAGAGGCGTGGGGCCCTTGATGATAGCTTTATCTCCCTGCACTTCGATGCTGGCGCCGAGGCGAATCAACTCGTTGGCGTGGGCAAAGCGGCGGTCAAAAATGGTCTCGGTGATGATGGACGTGCCATGGGCCTGGGTCATCAGCACCATAAACTGAGCCTGCATATCAGTGGGGAAGCCTGGATAGGGGGCGGTGGTGATATCTTGGGCTTTTAATTCTTCTGACCGGGTGACCCTCAGGGAGTGACGCCCAACCTTTTCCACTCTGGCACCGGAAATGGTCAGCTTGTCGATAACGGCTTCCAGGTGGGCTGGCTCTACTTCATTTAGAATCAGGTCGCCGCCGGTCAGGGCCGAAGCAACCATAAAGGTCCCGGCTTCGATGCGGTCAGGAATAATGCGGAAACGGGCGCCGCCCAGTTCCTCCACGCCTTTTATCCTGATGGTTTCTTCACCGAGGCCGTCGATTTCAGCACCCATCCTGACCAGGAGTTCGCACAGGCTGGACACTTCTGGTTCAAGGGCGCAGTTTCTCAGTATGGTTTCGCCCTTGGCCAGACAGGCGGCCATGACCAGATTTTCTGTCCCGGTGACCGTCTTTTTTTCAAATTCAATTTCAGTTCCCCTGAGTCTTCTGGCTTCAGCCACGATGTATCCGTGTTTGATGCTGATGTTGGCTCCGAGTTTCTGCAGGCCGCTGATATGCAGGTCAACCGGCCTGGTGCCTATGGCGCAGCCGCCAGGCAGGGCGACGACTGCTTTGCCCTTTCTGGCGACCAGCGGTCCGAGGACCAGGATAGAGGCCCGCATGGCCCGGACCAGCTTGTAAGAAGCTTGAGGCGAAGTAATTTTTTTAACTTGTATGTTTAAAGACTTCTTTTTCAGGTCGTATTCGGCGCCGAGTTCCTGGAGAAGGGTAAGCATGGTCTGCACATCTTTGACCATTGGAACGTTGGTAAGCTCCAGCGGCTGTGAAGTCAGGAGTGCGGCTGCCAGAGCGGGCAGCACGGCATTTTTGGCCCCGCTGATAGTCACCTGGCCGTGCAGCCGGTAAGGTTTTTCCGCATAGATTCTCAAAGCTTCCATGCCCTGATTTTAGTTTAGGCAGGACAAAAATTCAAATAAACATCAGATATATGAAAATTTATTCATATATTGACACGGCCGCTCAGCCTTAATAATATAGCCGTGATGAAAACGACATCCATTTTTAATGATGTTATCGGCCCGGTTATGCGGGGACCTTCTTCCTCTCACACGGCGGCTTCTTACCGACTTGGCTTCTTGGCCAGAAATTTGCTGGGAGAAGAACCGTTAGAAGCACGGGTAATTTTTGACGCGAACGGCTCCTATGCCCGGGTTTACCGCGAGCAGAATTCGGACCTGGCTTTTGTGGCCGGATTTCTGGGCTGGGAAATTACCGACCCCCAATTTTTCCAGGCGCTAAGAGTAGCTTCTTCTTCAGGACATGAGTTTGAATTTGCCATTGAACCTATCCGGTCAGCCGACCATCCTAACACGGTCCGGCTGGAACTCGCTTCAAAATCAGGGCGACGGCTGGTGATGGTCGGTAAATCAATCGGCGGAGGGGCGGTTGAAATCACAGAGCTAAACGGCTGGCCATTGCTTCTCTCCGGGGACTATTATGAAACTTTGCTGGAAGCACCGGCCGGGGCGGAGGAAGCGGCAAAAAATATTCTTGAAGCTTCTGGCCAGAAGATGGCCAGGTTTGAGGTGATAAAAATACAGCAAAAGTCAGAGCGGGTTTTGATTCGTCTGGCTGGCTTTAAACCTCTTCCGGACGAAATTGAACAGCGGCTCAAAAATCTAAAAGGCCTGCATTTATGGAAGTGTCCTCCGGTTTCTTTTGTCGTGGCCGGGAAACCGCTGTTTCGTTCAGCCGAAGAAATAATCAAACTGGCTGCTTTATCCGGGGCATCTCTCGGTCAGCTCGGCTGTCGCTATGAAGCTGAGCTTTTGGGCTGGAAGGAGGAAGATGTCCTGGCTGAGATGACCCGCCGGCTAAAAATAATGAGGGAGGCGGTGGAAGACGGTTTGAAAGAAGAAGCTGAATCTTTAAGGCTTCAGCTTCTTGAGCCAACGGCAGCTAAAATTCATTTGGTTGAGAAAGCGGGAAAGCTCACCGGGGGAAGATTAACGCGGGCAGCCATCAGGGCGCTGGCGGCTGAACATGTGGCCGCTTCCGGGGGAGTTGTTTGTGCCGCTCCAACCGGGGGCTCGGCCGGAACAATTCCGGGAATTATGGTGACCCTGCTTGAAGAAGGGCGAATAAGTGAGGAGAAGGCGGCCCTGGCTCTTCTGGCAGCCGGAGCAATTGGAGTAATTGTGGCCACCAGGGCAACTTTTGCCGCAGAAATTGCGGGTTGCCAGGTGGAAATAGGCGCGGCCGGAGCGATGGGCGCGGCCGCCGTGGTCGAGGCCGCGGACGGGAGTGCGGCAGAAGCCTGCGAAGCGGCCGCCATTTCCTTTCAAAACACCATGGGCCTGGTTTGCGATTTAGTCCAGGGAGTTTGTGAGATACCCTGCCATACGAGAAATGCCGTGGCGGCGGCCAACGCCTTTGTTTGTGCTGACCTGATCATGGGTGGGTATCAAAACCCGATTCCCCTCGATGAAACCATAGATGCCGTGCTGGCGGTGGGGAAAACCATGCCACCTGAGCTGCGGGTTACTTCGCTCGGCGGGCTGGCGGTTTGCCCTTCCGCTCTGGCCTTGAAAAAGAAAGATAGAAAAAATTTTTGAAGGCCGTTAACAGCCGGCGGTAAGGAAAAACAAGGAAATGAAAGAACACAAAGTTTTGCTGCTGTCTTCTTTAGACATTCTTAATCTGTGTCCGATGGCGGAAGCCATTGAGGCGGTCAGAGAAGCTTTCATCCTGGCCTCAGAAAACAGGGTTGAGGTCCCGCCGCGGATTCACCTTGATGTGCCGAAGTCAAAAGGTACCTCGCTGGTCATGCCCTCCTACCTTCCAGACAGAGAAAAACTTGGGGTTAAAATTATCAATCTTTATGAAGAAAACCCGCTGAAGGGACTGCCTTTCAGTCATGCCCTGATGCTGATTTTCGAAGCCAGCACGGGCCAGCCGCTGGGCGTTCTGGAAGCTGGCACCCTGACCGCTTTGCGCACCGGTGCTTCGTGCGGCCTGGCTACCGGGCTTCTCAGCCGCCCGGAAAGCCGGAAGCTGGCTCTTTTTGGCGCCGGTTTTCAGGCCCGTTTTCAATTAGAAGCGGTGGCTGCGGTTCGCCGGCTGGAAGAGGTAATGGTCTTTGACCAGGATAAAAGCCGGGCTGAAAAATTCGCTCAGGAAATGTCAGTCAGGACGGGAATTAAAATTAGGGTGGCTGATTCGGCCGATGAAGCTGTGTCTCAGGCAGACATAATTTCCACGGCCACCACTTCCAAGAGCCCGGTTTTCCCCGACAGCCAGCTCAAACCGGGTGTTCACATAAATGCCATCGGCTCTTACAAACCAGATGAAAGGGAGATTCCTTCCGAAACGGTTTTCAGAGCACGCGTATTTGTGGATAAAAAAGACATGGCTCTGGAAGAAGCCGGCGACCTGATAATACCGATGAAGGAAGGTCTGTTTTCCCCGGATAAAATCGTGGCTGAAATAGGCGAGGTGGCTTCCGGTAAAAAGCCCGGGCGGTTGACGCCGGAAGAAATTACCTTTTTTAAAACAGTCGGAATAGCGGCTCAGGATATTGTCCTGGGGTCACGGATACTGGAAAAAGCCGGTCGGGAAGGCAGAGGAACCCAGTTCGATTTTTACCGCGGCTGAGCCACGTTACTCAAAAAAGTTCCCTTGATATTTTGGCCAAGCGGGCCTTTCTTGGGGGGCAGATAATTAATTTGCTGGCATAGCAGGCCGAGATCAGGCTTTTTTCCTTCGGGTTAAGATAAAGGTAATAAAGGAAGGGTTTGGGGCGTCGTCCCGAATGATTGATTCACCAGGCGGATAATTCCTTAAACCTTATCTGGTTCTAAAAGACTTTTTTCAGCCCTTTATCTAAAAACAACCCGCAAGATATGTTCTGTTCTTTGAGACATTATTCCTTTGTTTCCTTCGGCTTTTCTGCGAGAAATTTAAAATAACTACCGTTTTAAAAATGGCAATTTATGATTTCTACAATTTTTTAAATTTTTCGAGCAAAGCACAAAACTCTTTGTTCTGGTTACGGCAGCTTTCTCCGTAAAGCAAAATCTCTTAAACCGTCATAGATTTTGAGATCATGCCGAACATCAATTTTCCTCGATGAACCGGGTCATCTCTGAAGCTGAGATATCAAAGATTATTCTTGATGAAGTTGAACATCGTTCGGTAGAGATGAAGAGTAGTGTTCTTGCCCTCGTAAATGCCATGGGAGCGGTTCGGATAAATCATCATGGAAAAGAGCTTGTTGCTGGCAATCAGCTCGTTGACCAGCTTTTCGAAGCTCTGGTAGTGCACGTTGTCGTCGCCCGTGCCGTGGATGATGAGCAATTTCCCCTGAAGTTGATGAGCAAAAGTGATGGGTGAGCCATCCTTATAACCTTCCGGGTTATCCTTTGGCAGCCCCATGTATCTTTCCTGATAGATGGTGTCGTAAAGCCGTTGGTCGCTGACAAAGGCGACGGCGATGCCCATCTTGTAAAGCTCCGGGTAGCGGAAAAGAGCATTTAGGGTCATCTGACCGCCGCCGCTCCAACCCCAAATGCCCACCCGGTCGGGGTCGACAAAATTCCATTTTTTCAGCACGGCTTTCAGCGCGGCTGCCTGGTCGGCCGGAGCCAGGATGCCTACCTGGCGGTAGATAATCTTGCGCCACTCTCTTCCTCTGGGCTGCGGGGTGCCGCGGTTGTCAATGCTCATCACCAGGTAGCCCTGCTGGGTAAGAAAAAGATGATAAAGATAGGTGTTACCGCCCCAGGCATCGCGGACGGTGGTTCCGGCTGGTTCACCATAAACATAGATGAAAAGGGGATATTTTTTTGAGGGGTCGAAATCGGCAGGTTTCATCAGCCAGCCATCAAGCTCTATTCCCTGCCCGATGTCCACGCGGAAAAATTCCACCGGCGTCTGCCGCAGGGCTTTCACTCTGGCTGTCAGGTTTTTGTTGTCCACCAGCACCCTCAGGGTGCGATGGGCAGGAAGTTCAACCAGGTTAGTAACCGGCGGTTGACCGAACCGGGAATAAGTATGAAAGGCAAACTGGCAGTTCGGTGATAACTGGTAAGAATTTGTTCCGGCGAGAGAGGAAGGGGTAACCCGTTCTGGTTTCCCGGGGTTCTTAATCTGCACTCGGTAAAGGTATTCCTGGGTGGCATTTTCCAGCGAGGCCGTAAAATACAGCCAGCCCCTTTTTTCATCCAGGCCGTTTATCCTGATGACATCATAATTGCCTGGCGTAAGTAGCCTGGCCTGGCCGTTCAGGTCGACCGCGTAAACATGTTTCCATCCGTCCCGTTCGCTGGTGAAAAGAAAGCGCTGTCCGCCTTCATAGATGGTTAAATCAGTATCAACTTCAACCCAGGCTTTATCTTCATCCACAAAAATTGTTCGGACTGAGCCGGTGTTGGCCTCGGCCAGAAGGATTTCATTCCTGTTTTGCAGTCGGTTCAGGTGCTGGAGAAGAAGTTTATCCGGCCCGAGCCAGCTTAACCACGGCAGGTAATTGTTCCTCGGGTCGCCGGGAACGTTGAGCCAGGTTATTTTACCGCTGCTGAGGTCAATCACTCCGACGCGACAGGCAGAATTGGTTTCTCCAACTTTCGGGTATTTGAAAGAAATGACCTTAGGGTATAGGCTGTCGGTGTTGTTAATCATGTGGAAGACGGGCACACCGGAAGTGTCGAGCTGCCAGAAAGCTATTTTCCGGCCGTCAGGACTCCAGCGGAAACCATCTCGCAGGGAAAATTCTTCTTCGTAAACCCAGTCGAAAGTGCCGTTTATGATATCTTCAGAACCATCGTCAGTTAACCTGGTAATCTGACCTGAAGACAGGTCCTCAAGGTAGATGTTGTTTTTATAAACATAGGCCACTTGCTGTCCGTCGGGAGAAAATTTGGCAAACTGCAGGTAGGTCGGTTCAGTGCCCTGACCGAGTTTTTTGAGTTCACGGCTGGTTAGGTCCAGCACCCAGTAATCTCCCCTGGTCCTCTGGCGCCACACGCGCTGGCTGTTGGTGTAGATGAGTAATTTTTTCATGTCCGGAGAAAAATAATAGCCGTCAATCCGGAGAGGGGTTTTCTGGCCCGCTGGAATGAGATAGGCAGCCGGCACCAGAACCTGGCGCTGGCCGGTTCTTGTCTGATAAAGAACGATATCTCGGCCATCCGGTGTTTGGACGGATTTTTCCACCGTGGTGAAGCTCAGCCCGTCTTTAAGCCAGTGAGCCGGGCCAAAACTTTCTGGCGAAAACTCGCCGGAAGCAAAAATTCGTTCGAGAGTCAGGTACTCAGAATTCTGGTCCTGCGCAAAAAGATTTGTTATGAAAAAAGAAAATATTATTAAAAAGGCCAAGCGGAATGAAATATTTTTTGATTTCAATTTTCTCCTCCATTGAGTAAAATATCACATACTTTATATTAAAGCGAGTTTTGCCGTGTCAAGGTTTTTGATTTAGGGTTTTGTCTGGCAGTTAGAACGGCGCTTAGAAAAAGGGATTTTTGCCTGTTCAAAAATAAATGTTAAAGAATAAAAAAGAATAAGAGGTTGAACGGAAAAAATTAAAAATGGAGGAGCAAGGGCCCGGTAAAAAGCTTTCCTGGTTAACCTTAATTCGGATGAAGTTATAGGATTTATCCTTAGGGCTGATTTAAATGGGCTGGGTTAAAAACCATCAAAGATTTCAAATAAACCGGCAAAACATCAAATCGCCCGGGCTTATGTTTTTGGCCGGAGGCCTGCGCTCGGGCGTGAAGGAGAGAAATATGAAGAGAGCATGCCAAATTTTGACCATTTTTCTGATTTCCCTTTCTTTGTTTCAAATTTCCCTGAGCGGTCAGGACCAGGTGTCGGTGCACTGGGAGACTATCGCCAGGATAAGGGAAGAAGGTTTGCAGCACTCTCAGGTTATGGATATTGCCGGATATATCATTGATGTTCTTGGGGCGAGGCTCACGAATTCTGAGGGTATGAAGAGAGCCCAGCTGTGGGCGGCCGCCAAGATGAAAGAAATAGGCCTGGAAAATGTAGGCCTTGAACCTTATATGGATTACGGGGTAACCTGGGACAATGAATATTTTTCCCTGCACCTGCTCGAACCGGTTTACCAGCCGATGACCGGCTTCCCGCTGGCCCACACGCCGGGTACCAAAGGAAAAGTGGTGTGTCCGGTGGTTATAGGTGATATTAAACTGAAGTCTCAGATGTCCCAGCTAAAAGGAAAACTTAAAGGAGCCATCGTTCTGAGCAGTCCCCCTTTGCCCATTACTCAGGCTGAACTTTCTCGCGGAGTTAGCCGGCTGAGTGATGAAGACCTGAAGAAGCTGGAACAGGACGTTATTCCGCCAGCACGTCCCGTTCCTCCAGTTGCCAACCCGGATTTGCTCAGCCAGGAAGAAAAGATGGCTTTCTTCAAAGCCGAGGGCGCGGTCGCCGTATTTCAGTGCGAAGGCGGTCGTCCAGGTGTCGTGGTTGGCTATTCTCGGCCGGGGAGCGTCAAGGATAAGTGGTCGCGTGAAAAAACGCTGGACTCATTGCCCATCGTTGCTGTGACGCCGGAGCATTACAACCGGATGTACCGGATTGTTAAGCGCGGAATTCCGGTAAAAGTTGAGCTTGAGATTCGAAACAAAATTGGAGAAAAGGTAATAAAGGCGGCTAACGTAATAGGTGAAATACCTGGCACGGATTTGAAAGATGAAGTGGTCATGATTGGAGCTCACCTCGATAGCTGGCAGGCCAGTCCCAATGCCAGCGATGATGCTTCAGGCTGTGCGGTGGTGCTAGAAGCGGCCAGGATTCTAAAAGCCATCGGAGCAACTCCTCGGCGGACCATTCGAGTCGCTCTGTGGAGCGGAGAAGAACAGGGGTTATTCGGTTCCACCGAGTATGTGCGTCAGCATTTTGGTAATCCCAAAGACCCCAACAACCCGCCGACAAAAGAATACGAAAAATTTCAGGCTTACTTCAATCAGGATTACGGAGCCGGGCAGTATCGCGGCATATACCTTCAGGGAAATGAGGGTGTGCGGCGAATATTCCAGGCCTGGATGGAGCCTTTTCGGGATTTCGGTATGACGACGATTTCAGTCAGGAGCGTGGGCAGCACCGACCACGTTCCATTTGATAAAGCCGGGCTTCCGGCTTTTCAGTTTATCCAGGACCGGATTGCCGGCACGGCCGGGCACACCAACCTGGATTTCCTCGATACTCTTTCACCTGAAGATTTGATGAAAAATGCCGTGGTTATGGCCGCATTTGCTTACGAGGCGGCCATGACCGACATAAAACTGCCGCGAAAAACTTTGAAATAAGTTTTAAATCGAGGAGACCAGCATTCAATAAATGTTTTTACTTTGATTTTATGAAGGTGAGTTTTTGCTCAAGCCTTGGTGTTTTTCTCCTGGCGAATGAATTTATTGAAGAATTAAACCATCTACCTCTTTTGATTTGTTGATGAAAAAGGTTGTTCCTGCTAAATCAAATATGCTTGAAGTATGTCTTGATTTTTGGCGAGTAAGCTAAAAATAAAAGATAAAGTCGCAATAAAGGATTGAGAAAAACGAAAGCTGGAGAGGAATAGTGAAAGCTAAAAGGTCTCCAGAAACCAAAAGAAATAAACAGTTTGCCTCCGCGGGAAGCCGGACGTTTTGGTCTTTGTGGCTATATCGCTCATCCGCCCAAATCATCTGGTGCTGGATTTTTATAAACTTTTTGGGTGAAGCATAGAAAATTTGAATAAATGTCTGTATTCAGCCAGGGTGAAAAAAATAAATTTATTATGGTTAGCTAAAAGTTTGTCCATAAAACTTATGGCTAAAGACCGCTAATCAGAATATATCCTGCTGGTTCTTTCCTGTTCGAAAATGGTTGGACTTCAGCAGGATGGTTCTGGGCCCTGCTTAATTAAAAAGTATCCGGAATTTTATTGGTTTTTAAGTTCTTAATTAATTCTTGGAAAAAGGGGCTGGTTTTTTGAAAGAAACGTTTATAAGACTGGCAGAAATAACTTTTCTCTGGTTCAGGTGCGAAGCCTCTTTCCTTGGGGCAACCGCCGCGGCAGAAAACGAGCCATTCACACTTTTTGCATTCCTCGGGCAGAAGAGATTTCCTTTTCCCAAATTTTCTCTGGGTGGCGGAGTTGAGCATATCAATTAAACGTTTATCTTTAACATTTCCCAGGTTCCATTCCGGCTGAACGTAAAAATCACAGGCATAGACTTCCCCGTTGTGTTCTATTACCAAGTAGTCACCACATTCTTTGTGCAGGGTGCAATCAGGTGGAGTCAAACTGGCAAAAGCAAAAAGCAGGGATTCGAAATTGCGGACATAGGTTGACGGCCGACCGTGGCGGAAATCGGTTTTCCAGAGCTCAAACAATCTGAGCAAAAAATCACCGTACTGTTCAGCCGAAACAGAAAAGCTGGCCGGCCGGTCTGGAGTGGCCGGGTCGGGTTCAAGGCAGGGAATGAATTGCATGTAGGTGAGGCCCAGACTTTTTAAAAATTCATATATTTCTTCCGGAAATCTGGCCGAATAATCATTAATAACGACCAGGGCATTGGTGGCTACCTCTGAATCAAGCAACAGTTTGGCCGCCTCCACCACTTTTTCCCATGACCCCTGACCGTTAGAATGCTGCCGATATCGGTCATGGATATGCTGGGGGCCGTCCAGGCTCAGTCCAACCAGAAAATTATATTCACGGAAAAATCGGGCCCAGTCCTTGTTTATCAATATCCCGTTGGTTTGAAAGCCGTTACTTACAGAGTGTTTTTCTCCATATTTTTGCTGCGAAAAAACCGCCTGCCGGAAGAAATCAAGCCCCATCAGAGTTGGTTCTCCACCCTGCCAGCCAAAATATACTTCTGGTGCTGATTGAGTCATCACCTGCCTGATGGTTTCTTCCAAAATTTCAGGGTTCATTCGGTGAGCTCGGACGTCAGGGAAAAGATCACTTTTTTTCAGGTAAAAACAGTAATGGCAATGCAGATTGCAATCCGGCCCGGCCGGTTTAATCAAAACACTGGTCAGCTTTTTTGGCTTGATTAAGTTTTTTTCGGATTTGCCCATTTATCAGCTATGAAAAGTTTTTTTAAAAGCTTACAGCCGACAAGAGGTATTAAATTCCCGGCTTTACTCCGAGTTCGGTTCTCAACTGGTCAAGTTCTCGAACCAGGTTTTCCTGGACCGCCCGGTAATCAGGATGGTTATAGACGTTGTTTACTTCCTGGGGGTCGGTCTGCAGGTCATACAATTCCCAGCAGTCGATGTCATAATAAAAATGAATCAGCTTGTAGCGGGAAGTTCTCACTCCATAATGCCTTTTGACGGAGTGCACGGCCGGGTATTCATAATAATGATAATAAAAAGATTCACGCCAATCGGTTATTTTTTTACCCCGGAGTATATCTTTGAATGACTTTCCTTCCATTTCCTCGGGCACGCGTAATCCGGCCATTTCCAGAATGGTTGGAGCCAAATCCACGTTAAGGATCAGGTGCTCTTTATCGACTTTCCTTTCTATCCCGTCAGGATAGCGGATGAGCAGGGGGAAGCGAATGCTGGGTTCGTACATAAAACGTTTATCAAACCAGCCGTGTTCACCCAGGAAAAATCCCTGGTCTGAAGCATAGATGACCATGGTGTTATTGGCCAGTCCTTCCTTATCCAGGAAATCTAACAGCCGGCCGATGCTTAAATCGACCGCGGCGATGCAGCGCAGATAATCCTTTATATAACGCTGATATTTCCAGAGAGCGAGTTCCTTACCTTCAGGTTTTTTTCTCCAGAATTCTTCGTTTTCTTCGCGGTAAGCCTCATCCCAGACTTTCTTCTGGTCGTCGGTCAGGCGGCTGTAGACAGAATTCCAGTAGGCCAGACCGGTTTTTTCCTGCTCGTTTAGCTCTGCCTCGCGCAGGGGGAATAGTTTCAGGTCATAAGTTAAGTAGGCATGATCCGCGATTCTCATTTCCTGCTGTCGGGCGGCCTCGCATCTTGTTCGATAATCATCAAAAAAAGTTTCTGGTACGGGCAGGTCCTCATTCCGGAAAAGATTAATGGTTTCCGGACCGGGCATCCAGTTGCGGTGAGGGGCTTTGTGGTTCATGAACAGCAGGAAAGGTTTGCTTTTATCTCTGTTTTTTATCCAGGCCAGGCACTTTTCGGTGATGATGTCGGTGACATAACCCGGCTCCTGGTATTTGCGGTCTTTTTCGATGAAATCCGGGTTGTAGTAATGTCCCTGGTCAGGCAGGATGGAAAAATAGTCAAACCCGACTGGAGTGGCTTTAAGGTGCCATTTCCCCACCAGGGCAGTCTGATAGCCGGCCTTTTTCAGCAAGGCAGGAAAAGTACCTTCCTGAGATTTCATTTCAAGGCTGTTGTCAATTACTCCGTGCCGGTGGCTGTACTGACCGGTAAGAATTGAGGCACGACTCGGAGCGCAGATGGAATTGGTGGCGAAACTGCAGTCAAAACGGATGCCTTCACTGGCCAGTCTGTCTAAATGAGGGGTCCGGATGAGCCGACTGCCATAAGCACTGATGGCCTGGCAGGCGTGGTCGTCTGAAAGAATGAAAATAATATTTGGCCTGGAAGCCCGGCTGTGGCAGGATATGGAAGAAAAAACCTGAGGAAGGCTTAAGCTCCCAATTGCGGTTAATTTTAGGAAATCGCGGCGATTTAATTTTTCACTCATTTTTTCTCCTCTGAGTTCTAATTACTAAATTGATGCCAGCAAATCAAGTTTTTAATAAAAATCATTCTTTATTATTTAAGAAAAGAAATAAATCAAAAAGAGCAAGCCGTCGGGTGAACAGAATGGATAAATTTTTTACCGGGTGTTGGGAATTTAATTGAAGATACCTGTACATATTGCCTTAAGTGCCTTGCCTTGGCTCCTTCTGTAAAAATAAATTTATAATCGTCGAAGGAAGTAAGCAAAAAAATTTGCATTAATTGGCTTTATGAATTATGTTAGTTAAGATAATTAAGAAAGGAGGAAGGACGATTTTAAATCATAAAAAGCAGTTTAAAAAATTGTTTAAATTGGGCATTTTATTAATTATCGGTTTAGAATTGACCAGTTTACTTTCAGCTGCTTTGATATTTCCTCCGGAAGAATATGCTCGACGGCGTGGCCGATTAATGGATTTTCTGGGTAACGGGGTGGCTGTTTTTCTGGGGGCAAAAAAACCACCTGGCGATTATCAGTTCTATCAAAATAATGATTTGATGTATTTTTGTGGAGTAGAAATTCCCAATGCTATTCTGGTGATTGACGGGCAGAAAAAAGAAAGTCTTCTTTTCTTTACCTATAATGAAAAGGAAGCCGAGGGCGAGGGAATTCAGCTTGATTTGATTCGCGAGCCGCAAAAAGTAACCGGTGTTGAGAAAGTTCTGCCTTTAGAGCAATTTCCTGCCTACCTGACCGGTTTGAACAACCAGGGTCGAACGGTCTATACGATGTTTTATCCTGAAGAACTGATGAGAGAAAACAGCAGAGAAAAATATAATGCTTTACAACAAACGATGGTGCTTGATTTATTCGATCAGCGCCTGACAAAGGAAATTCAGTTTGTTTTTCAATTAAAAACAAAATTTCCCCGTCTGCCAGTGGAAGATATTTCTCCGGTGGTGTGGGATTTAAGAAAATATAAATCACCTGCCGAAATAGGAGTGCTTCGTCAGGCGGCCCGAATTGCAGTCAAAGCCCATCGGGCAGTTATTCAAGCGTCTCGCCCCGGCCTAACGGAGAAAGAGTTAGCCGCTCTGTTTGAATATGTTTGCCTTAAGGAAGGGGCTCAGGACCTGGCTTTTTATACCATTATTATGTCGGGCAAAAATCATGCTTTTGGTCATTATCATAGGTACGACCGAACTCTCCGAGAGGGAGATTTTGTTATTCTGGACGCCGGCGCTGATTATAAATATTACAACGTCGACCTTTCTACTTCTTTTCCGGCCAGTGGAAAATTTACGCCACGGCAGAAAGAGCTTTATCAAAAAGCCTTTATTGTTCGCCAGGCCTGCCTTAATTCCTATCGACCGGGAATTAGCCTTAGGCAAGTGGCCGAAGAAGTTAAAAAATACATAAAAGAAAAGGGAATTTCTCCAGACGACCCCGATATAAAAGGCGCTCTTCGTTATGGTGGATATAATCATTCGGTTGGGCTGGCCACCCACGATGTCCAGGCTACCTTTTCTGGGCCGGATGAGGTTTTAAAACCGGGATACGTGTTTTCCTGTGATATTCAGGTGATGCATCCGGACGAGGAAATTGGCGTCCGTCTTGAAGACAATATTGTTATTACCGAAAGTGGTTACCTGAATTTAGGAGAGGGACTTCCGCGAACGGTAGAAGAAATAGAAGAGCTGATGAAAAAAGAGGGAATTATTCAGGTGCTTAAAAAGAATAAAGTTTACTGAGCCGGGGCTCCGGCCGAGTAGACCGAGCAAGGAGATAAGTGATGAAGAAGCTTTGGCTGGCTTGTAAAGTTGCCATTTTAATTGTTTTGTCGAGTGTAATTCTTCTTTACTTTAGTGTTCCCATTCTAATTGGTCAGCAGATTGATTTCAGTAAAAAACCACGCCAGTGGGAAAGAAGCCAGGCGTATGACGCTCGTCATTATCTGATTAAAATTAATCTGGATGTTGAAGGTAAAGCTTTTGAGGGGGAAGCCGTTCTGACGATGAGTTCACTTCGACCGGATTTAAAAAGCGTAGAGCTCGACGCTGAAGATTTTAAGGTCGAAAAAGTAACTGATGAGTGGGGGAAACCTCTTTCTTTTAATCAGACAGATAAAAAGCTTTTCGTCAAACTTGAGCGACCTTATAGTCTCGGCGAGGTTTTCTCTATCACGGTTTTTTACCGCAGTGATGACCGGGCCCATAAAACTACCAATAAAAAAGGGCTTCGCTTTTTTGAGGCCTCCTCTGACCACCCGGCTCTGGTGGCTTCAGATTCATGGCCTGATGGGGTTCATCACTGGTTCCCCTGCTATGATTATCCCAATGATAAGGTAACCAATGAGATTATCGCTACAGTTAAGGATCCCAACAAGGTGGCTTCGAACGGTCGATTAGTAAGGGTTGTGAAAAATGAGCGGGAAGGAACAGTGACCTATCACTGGCTTCAGGATAAGCCCCATTCTACTTATTTAATTTTCCTGGCGGCCGCGCCTTATGAAATTATTCGCGACCACTATGAAACGATTCCTATCAACTACTGGGTTTTCCCTCAGCAGGCGAAAGATGCTCTTCGTTCTTATGAAAAAACACCGAAGATGATGGAATTTTTTATCAAGACTTTTGTCACTCCTTATCCCTGGGATAAGTACGACCAGATATCGGTGCCTTTAGGAGGCGGTGCGGAGAGCACTTCGGCCACAGCCATGACCTATGAGATTATTCATGATGAGAAAGCCGAGAAAGATTTTACCAGTATCGGCATTGTTTCCCACGAGCTGGCTCACCAGTGGTGGGGAGATTTAATTACCCTGCGCAGCTGGGAGCACGCCTGGTTGAATGAAAGTTTCGCTACTTACTCTGATTATCTTTACTATGAATATGATCGCGGACCAGAGGAAGGAGCCATTAATTTACTCAATAAGAAAAATGCCTATTTAAGGGAAGCCAGAACCAGATACATTCGTCCGATTGTCACCGACCATTATGATAAGCCCCAGGATTTGTTCGATGCTCACTCTTATCAAAAGGGAGCCTGCGTGCTAAACATGCTTCGCTTTATTCTCGGTGACCAGCGTTTCTTTCAGGTGCTGAAAGAGTTCCTTCATAAATATGCTTTTCAACCGGTGGATACCCATGATTTTATGAAGACGGTCAAGGAAGTTACCGGGGAGAACCTGGACTGGTTTTTCGAGCAGTGGCTTTTCCGGCCGGGTCATCCAGTTTTTGAAGTTGAATCTAATTGGAATGAGGCCAAGAAAACGCTCGATTTGACTGTTAAGCAAATTCAGGACATCTCTCGCGGAATCCCTGTATATAAAACTCCAGTACTAATTGGTATAAGGGGAAGTAAAAGCCTGGATGAGAATGTCATTCAAGGAGACCAGGATGATGATATCATCTACAAAATCTGGATAACCGAGAAAGAAAATCATTATGAATTTCACCTAACCCAGAAGCCTCTTCTGGTTCGCTTTGACCGGGGAAATTATCTCCTTAAAGAATGGACTTTTCCCAAAAGTGTTGAAGAACTGCTCTACCAGGCAAGGCATGATGACGTAATCGGTCGGATGTGGGCAGTCCAGGAGCTGGGAAGGTTTGGAGAGAAGCCAGAGGTGGTTAAAGCTATACAGGATATTGCTCGGAATGATAATTTCTGGGCGGTAAGAAAAGCAGCGGTAGAAGTTATCGGAACCTGGAAGAACACTAAATTTATTCCTTTTTTGAAAGAGAAATGCCGGGATAAGAATTCTCAGGTAAGAACCGCCGCCTTGAAAGTGTTAGGCGATTTCGGGCTGGCCAGCCTGGCCGGCTTTTTCCGGGAATGCTTTAGCCGGGATGATAGCTATGTAGCTCAGGCTGAAGCCCTGAAGGCTTTAGGGAAGACCGGTGATAAAAAACAGATAGATTTTCTGGAGAAGGCCTCGGCTATTCCTTCATACCGGAATCTAATTAGAAACGCGGCTCTTGAAGGAATCAGGCAACTGAGCAAAAGATAATTAAATCGAGATTAAGACGCGCCTTTAATTATTTTAATTAAGATATTTATTGGGAAGGTTAAAATTGAAAAAGGGAATTTGGGGCCATGTCAAGTTTTGTTCGCAATTTGGCCATCGTAATTTCTCCATTTTAAGC
>JBNARJ010000012.1:0-68398 GCA_049719515.1 Candidatus Saccharicenans sp. | reverse complement strand
GAGTTCCTACCACATTCCCTTTCTTTTTTCACCACACTTTTGGCTGAAGAGCCAACTTCTATTTGACATAAAAAAGAAAAATTCATATAAGATTAATTGAGTTTGGGAATACAAAGCATAAGAAAATACGATGCGTGTCCTGTTAACTGGTATTACCGGATTTGTCGGAAGTTATCTAATTGACTACATCCATTCTAACATTCAGAACGCTGAAATCCATGGGCTGGTAAGGCCCGGCCGGACACCAGGCCATCTTTTCCCGGCCACTGACCAGTTGCATCTCCATTTTGGCGACCTGCTTGACCAGAATTCCCTGCTTAAAGCGCTTGAAGAATGTCGGCCGGACCGCATCTTCCACCTGGCTGGTTTTAGCTCCACCCATTATTCTTTCGACCTGCCGGCGCTGGCCGTCAAAGTCAATACGCTGGGAACGTTGAATTTGCTCCAGGCGGTCAGAGAAAGCCGTCTTAACCCCACCATTATAATTGCTTCCTGCGGAGAAATTTATGGCCTGGCCTTTGCCGATGAGCTGCCTTTAAAAGAAACTGCCATTTTTCGGCCGCTTAACCCGCTGGCCGTCAGCAAAGCGGCGCAGGACCTGCTCGGCTTTCAATTCTTCAAAAGCTTTGGCCTGAAAATCATCCGGGTCCGCCTGTTCGACCTGGTTGGACCCAGGCAGCCTGATTTTTACTTTCTTTCTGGCGTGGCCCGGCAGATCGCCGAAATCGAAAAAAAGAAGGCTACCCCGGTCATCAAGGTTTTCAACCCTGAAGTCAAAAGAGACTGCACGGATGTCCGAGACCTCGTCCGAGCTCTCTGGTTGGTCGCTGAAAAAAGTGAACCCGGCGAAGTCTACAACCTTGGTTCAGGTCTGGCCTGGTCCAGGAGCGAGCTGGTGAAGATGATGGTTGGCCTGACCAGGGCCAAGATTGTAATTAACACGGAAGGAAATCACTCGCTCCATTTTCCCGAGCCACCCATTTTGCTGGCAGATATTTCCCGGATGATGAAGCTCACCGGGTGGAAGCCGCAAATCAACCTCAAGCAATCACTTCTGGACTTGCTTAATTACTGGCGTGAAGTTATTAAATAATTCTGCTTAATAATTCTTTATCAATTCTTTTCGCTGTTCAACGCAATTCACTTGGACTGAGTAATGTTAAGTTCGAGCTGGTTTTCCTGCACGGCCTTTCTTTCTTCTTCGATAGTTTTTAAGATATCCGACGTTATATCACCGGTCGGGTAATTTCCGTCAAAACAGGCAGAGCAAAAATACCTTAATTTTGGGTTTTCCATACGAATGGCTTTTTTCAGGTTTTCCAGCGTTTGATAGATAACCCTGTCCGCTCCAATTCTCCTGGCCACCAGCTCTTCATCCGCATCCCTGGCCACAAACTCTGTTTTGGTCTGCATGTCAATGCCATAAACGCAGGGGTAACGCAGCGGGGGAGAGTAGGAAGCAAAGTAAACTTTTTCGGCTCCGCACTCTCTGACCATCTCCACAATGGCCCGGGAGGTATTTCCGCGGACGATGCTGTCATCTACCAGCAGGACTTTTTTGCCTTTTATCTCCGAGCAGATGGGGTTGAGTTTTTGCCGGACCGAACTCTGCCTCTTGGCTTCAGCCGGCATGATAAATGTTCGTCCGATGTAACGATTCTTGACCAGCGCTTCGCTGTATTTTAATTTCAGCCGGCGGGCAATCTCGATGGCCGCATCCCTGGCTGAATCGGGAACCGGCACCACCACGTCAATTTCCAGGTTCTTTTTCTTTATTTCTCCGGCCAGCAAACGACCCAGGTTGACCCGGCTCTTGTAAACATTCACTCCATCGATGACTGAATCAGGCCGGGCAAAATAAACCCACTCAAAAAGACAGGGAGTGTGTTTTCTCTTGATGATTTTCTTGCGGTGCAGCTGACGGTTGCGGTCGATGAAAATCGCTTCCCCGGCCTCGAGGTGCTCAATTTCATCAAAACCCATCAGGTTGAGGCTGACCGTTTCGGAAGCAAAAGCATACGACGGAAGCAGACCATCTCGCCGACGGCCAAAACTCAGCGGTTTTATTCCATATGGGTCGCGGAAAGCGACCATACCCTGCTCGGCTATATAAGCTACGGTCGCATAGCTGCCCCTGACCCGCCGGTAAACACCGGCCACCGCTTTGAACACATTTTCCGCGGTCAGGTTTTTTACTCTGAGGTCTTCTAATTCCTGGGCAAAAACGTTCAGTATGACTTCCGCGTCGCAATCTGAATTTAACAGCCGCTGGTTTTTCTCAAACAGCTCTTTTTTCAGCTGCCGGTAATTAACCACGTTACCGTTATGGGCGAGCACAATACCAAAAGGCGTGTTGACCATAAAGGGCTGAGCATCTTCGTGGCCTCCCCCGCCAACAGTCGGGTAGCGGGTGTGGCCAATGCCAATCTGACCTTTGAGCTGGGCTGCTTCCTGCGGCCCAAAAATATCCATCACCAGTCCGCTGCCTTTCTTCTCATGAAACCGGCCGTCGTAAGTGATAATGCCCGCCGCATCCTGTCCGCGGTGCTGGATGGACAGCAACCCCTGATAAAGGTCATGGAAAACTTCCCGGTTAGACCAGATACCAATAACTCCACACATTGAAGTTTATCCCTTCGTTTAGTTTTTATTATACCAGATAAAAACCGCCTTTTAAATGGAACAGGCCCTCGCCTTAACAGGCAGGCCAATCGCTCAAGAAGTTAAAATTCATATTTTTCTGCGGAAAAAGTTTATAGAAATATGTCCCGGCTTATTTAAATGTTAAGGGCTTTCTGGCCGGGCTTTCCTGGCCAATCGCCACTTTGAATAAAAGGGTAATCTGGCCGGCCTTAAGAAATCTCAGTTAAACCTACATTAAAGCTCTGGGGTAAAACCTTCTGTCTGCCAGTGCTCGAGCCTGGCTCAATTATAGCACCATAATATTTTATGAAATATGTCCAACTCAGTTTCCGGTGTAAAAACAAGCCGGATGCCAGGAAATTTAACCAAATCTTAACTTTTCTTTCACCGGTTCTTCACTCGGCTTATCTATATTTTGAGCCTGAATAAACTCTGGGATAAACGGGCGCCTGAAAATTTCCAGGGTAAAAAAATTAAGGAGGAAAAATGAATTTAAGGAAAAAAGCCAGAATATCCTGGTCCGTCTGTGCAGCTTTCTTCTTGATGATTTTCTTCTTTCTGACAGCAGCAGGACAGGCTCAGCAGAAATTCTCGACCGCCATCTACCTGGATTACACTTTTTACCTTTCCAACCAGGGGCCGCTCACCAATCCGCAGGGTGACCCAAATTTTAAGAACAATTTTTTCACCTTCCGCCGGGCTTACTTCCGTTACGACAATAAGATCAACGACAAATTGAGTTTCCGCCTGACTTTCGACGGTGACTATGTGAAAGCAGTCGATGCTCAGGGCAAAAAAGATGACAAGTTTCGTCCCTTTCTCAAGCACCTGTATTTTCAAATTTCAGAAATCTGGCCGGGCACTGACCTGAAAGTTGGTTTGGCCGACACCATCACCTTCAAGCTGGCTGAAGACCGCTGGGGTTACCGCAGCGTGGCCAAAACGATTATGGACATTTTCAAGGATGTGACAGGAAAAGAGGTTGACGCTTCCAGTGCAGACCTGGGGGTGAGCCTGACCGGTAAGATAGCCCGTCCTGTTCGGTATGGGCTGATGCTAACTAACGGCGCCGGCTACAGCCATCCTGAAGGGGATAAGCACAAAAAATTAATGGCCTACCTGCAGGTTATTCCGGTAGCCGGCCTGTCTGTGGTTGGCTACATAGATTACGAAAAACAAGAACCCGGGGCGAAAGCTTTTACTTACAAAAGCGACCTCTACCTGGAATTCATCCCCAACCTCACCCTGGGCACGGAATGGTTTGTTTACCGGAATGATAAAAATCTGCAAGATGGTCAGAGGTATGACCGCGCCGGCCTGTCAATTTTCGGGCGCTACAATCTGATCCCAGAAAAACTTAACCTGTTCGCCCGCTTTGACCATTTCGAACCCAACAATCTGATGTCAAACGATCAAATTAATCTGGTGATCGCCGGGCTGGACTGGGCTCCTCTTCACAGCAGTTTAAAACTTCAGCCAAACATCTGGGTGTATGACTACCAGGACCCGCTCAAGAAAAGTGATGTTGTGTTCAACCTGACCTTCTTCATGAGCTTTTAAAAAAATTAATTCAAAAAATAAGGAGGCAAAATGATTAGCCAAAAAAAATCAAACAAAATCTCCGGGCCGTTCAGGCTGGTGTGGGCCCTGGCCCTGGCCGTGTTCACTCTGCTGAGCCCGAGCCTCGCCCAGAAAAAGATGATTCAGGTTAAAGGCTCAGACACGATGGTTAACCTGGTTCAAATCCTGGCCGAAGAATACATGGCCAAGAATCCCGGAGCGGCCATCGCCGTGCTTGGCGGAGGTTCGGGCACCGGTATCACCGCCCTAATCAACGGCACCTGTGACATCGCCAACCATTCTCGGGAATGGAAACAAAAGGAGCTGGACCTGGCCTACGAAAAGGGAGTCCGGCCCAAGATTTTTGCCATGGCGGTCGATGCCCTCAGTATAATCGTCAACGAAAAGAACCCCCTGGATACCCTGACCATGGCTCAGGTGGGCTCCATCTTCCGCGGCGAGATCAAGAACTGGAAAGTGCTCGGTGGACCGGACCAGAAAATCTCTCTTTACGGGCGTCAATCCAACTCCGGCACATACGCTTTCATGCAGGAACATGTTCTGAACAACAAGAATTACTCGCCGGAGGTTAAAGAGATGAACGGCAACGCTCAGATTATCGAAGCGGTTACTCAGGATGCCAGCGGTGTGGGCTATGTCGGGGTCGGCTACCTTTATGACGAAAACGGAAAACTGCGCCGGGGGATTAAAGTCCTGAAAATCAAAAAGGATGACCAGTCCTCGGCTTACTCACCTCTCGACAAAGAAGCTGTTTACTCAGCTAAATATCCGGTATCCAGGCCACTTTATCAATCTACCAACGGCCAGCCCTCCGGTCTGGCCGCTGAATTCATTAAATTCATCCTCAGCCCGGAAGGCCAGGCCATTGTAGAAAAAGAAGGCTTCTTCAAGATTGGTCAGGAACTTATGGAACAAAATCTTAAAAACCTGAAATAAAGCAAAAAGGAAAACCAATATGACCTCGGTAAAGAAGAAGGGCTTCGGCGGGGATTTAAAAGAAAAACTTATCAAACATCTTTTCCAGGTCAGCGGTCTGCTGACCGTTCTTGCCCTGCTCGGTATCTTTGTCCTTCTTCTTTACACGGCGGTCCCGGCCTTCAGAGAAATCAACCTGAAAGAATTTTTTACTTCCACCCGCTGGGACCCCACCTCGCCCGAGAAGCCGGCTTATGGAATTCTTTCTCTGCTGGCTTCTTCACTTCTGGTAACCGCGGGGGCTCTGGTGCTGGCCTTTCCCCTCGGAGTGGCGGTGGCGGCTTATCTTTCGGGTGTGGCCAGCCCGAAAATCAGAGAAATTTTTAAGCCAGTGGTCGAACTTCTGGCGGCCATTCCTTCGGTGGTCATCGGGTTTATTGGAATTACCTTAACTGGCCCGCTGATAGCCAGAATCTTCAAGATGAGCCATGGCCTGACCGCTCTCAACGGAAGTATCCTCCTGGCCATCATGGCCCTACCAACCATCATCAGCATCTCAGAAGACGCTCTGCGGGCAGTGCCCCAGAGCTACACCGAAGCTTCTCTGGCCGTGGGAGCCAATCGCTGGCAGACCCTTGTTCGGGTGAAAATTCCGGCCGCCATGTCGGGAATCGTGGCCGCTTTCATGCTGGGTATGGGCCGGGCCATAGGCGAAACCATGACGGTCCTCATGGCGACGGGTAATGCTCGCTCTTTTCCCCACGGGCTTCTGCAATCAGTAAGAACACTTACTGCCAACATCGCCATCGAACTGGGCGAAGTGCCGTACTTTACTCCCCACTATTATGCTTTGTTTGCTCTTGGCCTGGCGCTTTTTCTGCTGACTTTTGCGGTCAACCTGAGCGCTGATTTAATCATGGAAAAACAGAAAAGGAAACTCCTGTGAACCGTTCGATTAAGAAGAAAAAAGGCGTTACAAAATCAACCCTGGCCGAATGGTTCGGGTTTTTCTTCCTGCGGGTGTCGGTCTATGCTGTTCTTTTTATCCTTTTGTACTTTCTGTATGATATCGGGAGCAAGGGCTATGGTTCACTTTCCTGGGCCTTTCTGACCGAGGCTCCCCGGAAAGGAATGACTCAGGGCGGAATATTCCCCGCCATCGTCGGCACTTTTCTGGTGACGATGATTACCGCACTTGTGGCCGTGCCTTTGGGCATGGCGGCAGCCATTTATCTTAATGAATACGCACGGGCTGGCCGCCTCACCCGCCTTATCAGGTTATCAATCAGGAATCTGGCCGGTGTGCCATCCATAGTTTACGGTTTGTTCGGAGTAATTTTATTCGTCAACATCATGAAATTCGGCACATCGGTTCTTTCTGCCGGGCTAACCCTCGGACTTCTCACCCTGCCCTGGACCATTACGGCCAGCGAAGAAGCCCTGAAATCGGTTCCGGACTCATACCGCGAGGGCGCGCTCGCCCTGGGGGCCACCAAATGGCAGATGGTCAGGACTAACGTGCTTCCCTACGCAGTACCGGGCATGATAACCGGAGCAGTTTTGGGACTGGCCAGAGCGGCCGGAGAAACAGCTCCCATCATGTTTACCGGTGCGGCGTTTTATCTTCCCTACCTGCCGCGCTCACTAAAAGACCAGTTTATGGCTCTGCCCTATCATTTATACATCATGGCCACCCAGCACCACGCGATAGATAAAGCCCGGGCCATTGCTTACGGCACGGCCGTGGTGCTCATCGCTTTCATCATCCTGTTCAACCTGGGAGCCATCCTCATTCGAGCTCGGTTGAGAAATAAATGGAGACACTGAGATGAACCAAGTTATTCGCCTGTCACCGGCTGAGACCAAAATCCAGATTGAAAATCTGAACCTGTATTACGGTAAGAAGCAAGTGCTGAAAGATATCTCCCTGGAGATTCCTGAAAAGCGGGTGACCGCCATTATCGGGCCATCCGGTTGCGGCAAATCCAGCCTGGTCCGAGTGTTAAACCGAATGAACGACCTGATTCCAGAAGCAAGAGTAGAGGGCCGGGTGCTTCTTGATGGGGAAAATATTTATGACCCGGATGTGGACGTTGTGGCCCTGCGCAAGAAAGTGGGCATGGTCTTCCAAAAACCCAACCCCTTCCCCAGGTCAATTTTCGAGAACATTGCCTACGGTCTGAGAATCGGCCGACGCTTGAAAGGGGAGCAAATAGAATTTATCGTGGAAAAAAGCCTGCGGCAAGCGGCCCTCTGGGAAGAGGTAAAAGACCGCCTTCATCAAAATGCCATGAAACTGTCAGGCGGTCAGCAGCAGAGACTGTGCATCGCCCGCGCGCTGGCCGTTGAACCAGAAGTCATTTTGTTCGATGAGCCTTGCTCGGCCATTGATCCCATCGCCACCGCCCGCATCGAAGAGTTGATTCACGAGCTTAAAAAGGATTACACCGTGGTCATTGTCACCCACAACATGCAGCAGGCCGCCCGCGTGTCTGATTTTACCGCTTTTCTCTGGCTGGGGGAACTCATCGAATATGACCGAACCGAGAAAATTTTTACCAACCCGGCCAGCAAGCTCACCGAAGATTACATAACCGGCCGCTTCGGTTGACATGATGGAAGGTGAATTCAGCCCGGGCAGCCGTCAAATGGCAAAGGCCGTCTTTTTCTGGACAAAATAATTTAAATTTGTTTTAAAATTAGAGGGGAAGAATAATGACCAGGACGATTGCCATTCTGGATGACGAGGAAGATATCCTGAAGCTCGTCCAGAATTATCTGACCAAAGCGGGTTTTATGGTCAAACCTTTTTCTTCACCGGAAGCTTTCCTTAGATACCTTGACCGGCATCAACCCGACCTCATCCTGCTTGACCTGATGTTACCCGGTTCTGACGGCCTGGAAATCTGTCGTTATCTGAAGAAAAAACCGGAAAAGGCTTCCATTCCGGTCATCATGCTGACCGCCCGCTCGCAGGAAGCCGACCGCGTGACCGGCCTCGAGCTGGGAGCTGACGATTACATCACCAAGCCGTTTTCCCTGAGGGAGCTCGAAGCCCGGGTCAAGGCGGTCCTCAGAAGACAGGAAGCTTCGGCCGCCGGCTCCGGCGGGCGAAAGGTTTTTTTCAAAGGCCGTCTGGTCATCGAACCCGAAAAATACGAGGTCCTGGTCGATGGCCAGCGCCTCGACCTGTCGAAGACCGAATTTAAAATCCTGGAACTCCTGACTTCCAGACCGGGCCGGGTGTTTGAGCGAAGCCAGATACTCGACCACCTCTGGGGGCAGGACAAAGTGGTCATCCCTCGCACGGTCGATGTTCATGTGCGGCACCTGAGGGAAAAACTCGGGCCGCTGGCCGTCTCCATCCAGAGCGTGCGGGGGGTGGGCTACAAGTTTGAAGCTGATTAGATGTTACGAATTAATTAAAACGTAATACTCGGCGGCTACTTTTTCTTCAGCAGCCTCCACAGCAAGTAACTCAACCCCCCGAAATTCAGCCCGAGTATTATGACCATCCAGATGATGAGGTCCATGTCAATCCTCTTCCTCGACCGCCGGTTTCCTGGTCCAGAGGGCCAGCCTGTTATTCAACAGCCAGACCAGAATCAAAAGCATGGCCCACTGCAGGATGATGGTCCCGACCGAATTCACTTTGAATGGATGCCACCATTCTTTCTTATCCCAGGAAATGGCCTGATAAAACCACCAGCCGGTCATCACCAGGAATATCAGGGGGGATATATATTTAAGTATAAAAACCCACCATTTCCCCATCCTGAGTTCTGCCCCCGCATTGACTTCCTTCCGCAATTTTTCCAGCCCGTACTTTCTGGCCGCCAGCATCGTCCAGAAACCGCTCAGAAGAAGGGCCATGCCCCAGACCCAATCCTGGTTCAGCAGGAAAGAAGGAAAAGCGGCAGAAGGTAAGCCGAGGATAAAGCAGACCAGGATGATGACGGTCGTGCTTTTCCTGCGGGTCCAGCCGAAGTCCATGAAGGTCTTGGCCCCCAGCTCGACCTGAGCAATCAACGAGCTTAAAGCGGCAAAAAGCATGGCCAGGAAAAAGACCGGTGCGATGACCATGCCACCCTTCATTTTAGGGAACAGCCCGGCCAGCGAAATGAAGGTTAAGCCCATGTTATCAGAAAGCGAGGCCCGGGCGGCGGCCAAGTTCGGCGTAAGGGCAAAGATGGTCGGAATGACCGCCATACCGGCCAGGAGGGCCGCCGAATTATCCCCAAAGCCAGTCACCAGGGCATTCTGCGGAATGTCGTCCTTCCGGCTGGTGTAAACCGCATAGGTGAGCATGAGCCCCCAGCCGGCTCCGGTCGACCAGGCAGACTGAGTGAAAGCCTGAAGCCAGGTGGCCGGGTCAGACAGCTTTGACCAGTCAGGTATGAATAAATAGCGCAATCCCAGGCTGGCTCCGGGCAGAGTCACCGCACGCACCGCCGCAATGATCAGAAAGAGAAAAAGAGAGGGCACCAGAATTTTATTAATCTTTTCCACCCCTTTTTGAATTCCTTTGTAAATGATAAGTCCACAGAGACCGATAGCCAACGCCTGGTAAAAAACATTCTGCCAGCGGTTGTGCAGAAAGCTCGTCCAGAGAGAGGCCGTATCCACCCCCGGTTTTAAACCACCCTGAAGGGCCAGGATAAAGTACTTGGCACACCAGCCGGTAATAACAGCATAATAAAAAGTAATCAACAGACACACGGCGGCCATCCAGCCACCCATCCAGGTGAACTTCTGCCCGATAAAATCCCTAAAGCCTCCGATGGGCCCGAGCCTGGTGGTCCGACCGATGGCCATTTCTACCATCAGCAGCGGAGCTGACCAGAGGAATAAAGCCAGAATATAAACCAGAACAAACACCCCTCCGCCGTACTGGGCGGCCATGCGAGGGAAACGCCAGATGTTGCCCGTACCGACGGCCATGCCAATGGCCGCAGACACAAACCCTATTCTGGAAAGGAATCTCTCGTTCTGGCTCAAATCAGCCTCCGGCCGGTAGCCAAATCAAAATTGCCTTTGTTTAAAAAAACCATCTAAACAAATTTTCAAACAAGCCGAGAGAAGCATTATAAAAAAAAAGGTGCCCGGCGGGCAAACAAAATTAATTAAGCTCAACCGACAGATGAAGGACTGCTTCTCATTTCATCAATTTTTGCCAGAAACAGAAGAATTTAATGATAATAAATCAAATTAAAATTAACAGCCTGCTCAGAGATATCCAATGCCGGTAAACAAACCCGTCCCCGGTCCGGCCAGCTCTGGGAATTTAAAACATCAGATGAAAACCAAAGCGGAGGGCCAGCCCGGAGAAACTGATATTGGCCGTCCTGACGTTAAGCACGCCGGGCTCGGTCGGCCTGGTTTCTCTTATGAACATGACCGGGAAAGTCCGGCCAGAGGTCACCTCTGCTTCCCACTGATACAGCCTGCCTTTTTCCTGACCGGTCACACCAAGTGTATTCTCATAGCTGTTAGTGCCTTCAAAATTTTTAATCCTGACGTAGCGGTAGGAACCCTCGACAAAAGCCTTGAGCCAGGAAGTAAGCTGGTAACGATAACCGACTGCTTCCATCCAGCCCAAAGAGTTTCCCGTGGCTTTGCCCTGCCAGATGGCCGCGGCTGAAGCCGGCTCAGCCAGGCTAAGCGGAGCAGAATAAAAATAGGTAAGCCTGGCCAGGTGGTATTCAATGCCGACTTTAAGGTAAAAATTTGCGTTTGGTTCGTACATCACCGACAGACGCAGAGGCCAGTCTCTGATTCCTTCCCTGACCAGCACGGAATAAGCACCTTCCGTTCCAGCGGCATATTCTAATCTGTGTGTGGTTTCTCTCTGCTGGTATTCAAAACCAAAGCCAGCGTACAGGCCGGAATAGATCCGGTAAAAGATTTCCGCCCCGAAATTCAACCCGAGATGAAGCGGTCTTATTTTCCTGCTGCTCGCTTCTCCTAAATAATACTGATAGTAATCTATCACTCCGCGAGCGGCCTGGTTAATCTCGGCTGCCTTTAAATAAAAACCACCGCCAGACAGCTCGAAAGAAAAATCCTTCGAGCTGAACCTCCGTTGTGCCCTAACCGAAGGCCGGGGCGCAGGCTGTGTTTCTGCTTTTTTTTCTCCCGCTGAAGATGGTTTTTCAACCTTTCCGGTTTCCTTGGGCGGCGGAAGTGTTTTCTGGATTGAAGTTTTATCAGGCTGGACTACTTCCACCAGGCTCTCATGCACATACCCCCGCCCCTTGCTTCCGTCAGACCGGTCATACAACACCAGGAACCATTCTCCCTCCTTCTTCTCGGCTTCGAGCTCGGTTCCTTCCGGCACCTGAAAAAGCATTTCGCTGCCGATATCGGGTTTAACTCTGATGTTGGCCTGCTCAGCCACCACCCTAACCCGGAATTTTTGATTCTGGGCGGTGGACGTGCTCACCAGAATAACCATCAGCAAACAAACCGTTATCGCCGACCACAGATATTTTTTCATAAGCGTCCCTCTTTTTTACAAGTATAAGATAATTGCTTAAAAAAAGAAAACCTGTAATAAAAAAAATAGCCGCGACCTTTCTCGGTCACGGCTACTTCTTCGCCAAATATTTTTTTCTTTTTCGCTAAGCTTTCAGAATTACTTCTGTCCCTTCAAGATGCTTCTTCCGGCATAAACCGCTCCACTGCCCAGCTCTTCTTCAATCCTTAAAAGCTGATTGTACTTTTCCACTCTTTCTCCTCGGCAGGGCGCGCCGGTTTTCAGCTGACCGAGCCCCATGGCGACCGTGAAGTCAGAGATGAAGCTGTCGACCGTCTCGCCGCTGCGGTGTGAGACCATGGCCGTCCAGCCGTGGCTCCTGGCCAGGTTAATTGCTTCAATGGTTTCAGTGAGCGAGCCTATCTGGTTCAGTTTGATAAGCACCGCATTGGCCACATTTTGTTCCAGCCCTTTTTTAATCCTGGAAACATTGGTGACAAAAATATCATCGCCCACCAGTTGAATTTTCTGCCCGAGCGTCTGGTTGAGAATCTTCCAGCCTTCCCAGTCATCTTCGGCCAGGCCGTCTTCGATGGAAATGATGGGGTAACGTTCGACCCAGTCGGCGTACATGGCCACCATCTCTTCAGCCTTGACCTTCTTCCCCTCAGTTCTCAGGTTATAAACTCCATCTTCAAAAAAGCCGCTGGCAGCCGGGTCAAGGGCAATGGCCACATCTTCCAGCGGCTTATAGCCGGCTTTTTCGATGGCTTCGACAATCAGGTCGAGGGCTTCCGAGTTTTTCTTGAGCGCCGGGGCAAAACCACCTTCATCACCCACCCCAGTAGCGTAACCTTTGGCTTTGAGCACCCCCTTGAGCGCCTGGTAAACTTCACTTCCCCACCTCAAAGCTTCCGCGAAAGTGGGAGCACCCACCGGGGCAATCATGAACTCCTGCAGGTCCGGCCCCTGCCAGTTAGCGTGCACTCCGCCGTTGAGGATGTTCATGAATGGCACAGGCAGAATTCGGGCAGAAACGCCACCCAGGTACCGGTAAAGCGGCAGACCGAGCGAAAGAGCAGCAGCCCGGGCAGCGGCCAGGCTGACCCCCAGGATGGCGTTGGCCCCCAGGCGGCTCTTGTTGGGAGTTCCGTCAAGAGCCAACATTTTCTGGTCGAGCGCCAGCTGTTCAGCCGCATCCAGCCCGATTATTTCTGGCGCAATGAGCTTGTTAACATTCTCCACTGCTTTAAGAACACCTTTGCTGGAGTATCTTTTTTTATCGCCATCTCTCAATTCGAGGGCTTCATGAACTCCCGTTGAAGCTCCGGAAGGAATGCCGGCCCTGGCTATCGTTCCGTCTTCCAGCCTTATCTCAACCTCGACCGTCGGATTTCCCCTGGAATCTAAGATTTCTCTGGCCTTTACGCTCTTGATAGTCGTTTTCATCTGTTGCTCTCCTTTCTCTTTAATATATCTAATTTATTGTTTAAAATTTTAGCACAGAAAACAGCGCAATTCTAATGCCCCGGGTGGTCCGGCTGATTAAATTTATTCTTCTAATTTCACCTTATTTCTTATAAAATCAGGTTGAAAGAAGGGAAGTATTTTACGAAGGAGACCCTGAGCAAATGAACATACTTGAACTGCTGTTAAAATTGGTCCTGGCTGTGGCGCTCGGCGGTCTGGTTGGCATAGAAAGAGAAGCCAGCCAGAAACCGGCCGGCTTCAGGACAAACATCCTGGTCTGCCTCGGTTCAACCACCCTGATGAGCCTGGCCGTTGGGCTTTTCCAGTCAGGGCAGATGGCCCCTGATACTCTCGTGCGCATGGCAGCCGGGGTGGTCACCGGCATAGGCTTTTTGGGCGCCGGCACCATCATCCACGCCCGCGGTATGGTCATCGGCCTGACCACCGCTTCCACTTTATGGGTGGTGGCCGGCCTTGGTCTGGTCATCGGGGCCGGCTATTATGTTCCGGCCCTAATCATTACCGCCGTGGTAATGGCCACCCTGGTCGCTTTCCGGAAAATCGAAGAGATTTACCTCAAAAGACACATTTTCCACTACCAACTGAGATTTAAAGATTCGCCCGACCTGCTTTCAAACCTGAGAAAAATCAGCTTCCACCACGGAGTAAAGTTGGAAAGGCTCAGCCTGCGGAAAGAAGGCTCTTCTCTCATCATCAGTTTTTCTATTTCAGGCCCGGAAGAAAAAGAGCAGGAATTCAACGATTCCCTTATGAACCTGGCTGGGTTGGAGGAATTTAAGGTTGATTGAGAAAAAACTCCTGCTGGCCACAACCAACCGGGGAAAAGTCCGGGAAATAAAAAAATTGCTGCGCGGGTTGAGGCTTAAAATAGAAAGCCTGGCTGATTATCCCGAATTTGGCACCCTGGTCGAGCGCGGGAAAACCTTTGAAGAAAACAGCCGGGCCAAAAGCATTTTTTACAGCCGCAAATACCCCGGCCTGGTGCTGGCCGAAGATTCTGGCCTTGAGGTTGAAGCCCTTGCCGGGAAACCCGGAGTAAGGTCGGCACGCTTCGCCGGCTCTCGAGCAAGCGACAGCCATAATATAAGAAAACTTCTTCGCCTTCTGGAGAAAGTCCCGCCGGCCAGGAGAAAAGCCAGGTTTGTGTGCGTGGCCACCCTGGCCAGAAACGGCCGGGTTATTAAAAGTTTTAAAGGACAGGTTCGCGGTGTGATTACCAGGGAGCCGCAGGGCAGCGGAGGTTTTGGCTACGACCCGGTATTTTATTACAAGCCGCTTAAGAAAACTTTTGCCGAACTGACTGCAGAGGAAAAAAACCTGGTAAGCCATCGCGGCCGCGCCTTAAGAAAGCTCAGAAAATTTCTGGAAAAATTTCAGGCCAACTGCTCGTCTGAGGCTCCGAGCAGCTAAACCAGATCATCTCCGCTCATAAAAGCCCATCTTTCGTCAACTGGAATTTACTCCATTTCTCCTCAGGGTAAACAGTCGTTTACCGGGGACGTGTGGTTCAGTCTTATAATTTATTTTTTATCAATTTTTTAGCCTGTTCAATGGATTGGCACGCTTGTTGCTTATTATCAAGGCGAAAGGAGGTTGACGATGAGAATTAATCTCAGGCTGTTACTGGCCGTCGGGCTTTCGGCGGCTCTTCTGCTTTCCACTTTAACCCCGGTTGTAGCTCAGACTCAGGCTCAACCGAAGGCTGCCCAGGGTAAAATCAACATCAACACCGCCTCGGCGGCTGAACTGCAGAATTTACCCAGGATCGGGCCAAAAGTCGCCCAGAGAATTGTTGATTTCCGGACACAGAACGGACCTTTCAAAAAGATTGAAGATTTGATGAAAGTCCGGGGTATCGGAGAAAAGGTTTTCGAGCAGATTAAGGACCGGATAACCGTGGGCGAAAACAAGTAAAAACAGAAACCGATCTGGCACTCAAGGCATGGCTGCGGGTGCGGGAGGATTTTTCCTTCCGTACCCGCACTTTTTAAACCGCTCACGAGCGGGGATGCGAACGGCGGTAAACTTCGAGCAGCCGGCTGAGGTCCAGATGGGTGTACTTCTGAGTGGTGGCCAGGCTTTTGTGTCCCAGAAGTTCCTGAATGGCCCTCAGGTCGGCACCGCGGCTCAGCAGATGAGAGGCAAAAGAGTGACGGAGAGAATGCGGGCTGATCCGCCGGTTAAGGGCTATCTGATTTATCCTCTGCCGGATTAAACGCTGGACAGAGCGGACGGTAAGCCTTTCGCCCCGATAATTGAGGAATAAGGCCTGTGTGGCCGGCCCTTTTAAAGAAATTTTTAAGCGGGCCTTAAGGTACTCCCGCAACCATTTTTCCGCCTCCCGGCCAAAAGGCACAATGCGCTCTTTCTTGCCCTTGCCCTTTACCCGGACAAGTCTTTCTTTAAGATGAAGGTCTTCAAGGTCAAGAGAGGTCAGCTCCGATACTCTGAGGCCTGAAGCATAAAGCAATTCCAGGATAGCACGGTCGCGGACTTCAAGCGGGTCATTTAACTCAACCGGCCATTCCAGCAGTTTGACCGTTTCTTGCTCGGTCAAAAAACCGGGGATTTGCTGTTCTTTTCTCGGGGTGGCCAGGACGCTGGCCGGGTTATCATCCCTCCATTTTTTCCTCAGGCAAAATTCAAAGAAGGAGCGAAAACAGGCTAACTTGCGGATGATGGAGCTTTTTTTAAGCTTCCGTTCATGCAGTTCAGCCAGGAAACCCCTGAGGGCTATGGTATCGGCCGTACGCCAGGTATATCCCCCCTCTTTCAGATATTCAGCCAGCTGCTTGAGGTCGCGTTGGTAGTTAGAAACCGTGTGCGGAGAAGCATTCCTCTCCAGTCGGAGATAATTTAGGAATTCCTCAACCTCTTTCTTCATCTTTGTCAGAGTTACTGTTTTCTTTAGAAAGGTCGGGGCTCCCGGGCTCTTCCGCTTTTACCGTTTTCTCCGCGAGCCTGTCTATTTTAAACTTCTGGTCTTCTTCTCCTTCCACCTGGTAATTCACATAATCACAATTCTGGCAGTAGATGTAGGGATGCCCCTTGCTGGGCACCTTTTTCAGCAGGAAGGGAGCCTGGCATTTTGGACATTTTTCCGGGACTATTTCATCCCAGGTGGCAAAACGACATCTGGGGAAGTTGCTGCAGCCATAGAAATACTTGCCTCTTTTAGTCTTGCGTTTAATGATTGTTCCCCCGCAACCGAGCGGGCAGGGCAGGCCAGTGTCGGTTTTTTCTTTATGGATATACTTGCATTTGGGATAATTAGAGCAGGCAATGAAACTGCCATATTTGCCTTTACGGTAAACCAGGGGAGAACCGCATTTGGGACATTTCGCGTCGAGGGTTTTGTTTTCTTTTTTCAGCAGGGGCTCGCTATAATCGCACTCAGGATAGCCCGAGCAGGCTTTAAATCGGCCGAATTTGCCTTCTTTAATTACTAACTGCCTGCCGCATTTAGGGCATTTTTCTTCGACCGGTATGCCGTTTTTTTTGACTGACTCTGTTTCCTGGCCTTTCTCGAGATAATTCTGAAGCAGCTGGTAATACCCTCTCAGACTTTCCAGCCAGTCAGCTTCACCGTCGCAGATGCGGTCAAGCTGCTCTTCCATCCGGGCCGTGAACTTGTAGTCAAAGAGCTCGCTGAAATACTTGACCAAAAAATCCGTGACAAACATACCCAGCTGGGTCGGCTTGAACCGTCCTTCTTCCTTGACTACATAAACCCGGTTCTGCAGAGTGGCAATGATCGGCGCATAAGTGCTCGGTCGACCGATGCCCCTGGCCTCCAGCTCTTTTACCAAGGTAGCTTCAGTGTAGCGAGGGGGTGGTTGAGTAAAATTCTGTTTGCTCTGGATGTCTACCAGCGAAAGAATTTCTCCTTCCCGGGCGACCGGCAGAAGCCCCGTCTCTTCCTTCTCTTCTGCCGCACTTCCTTCTTTTTCTGCTTTTCCGTTTTCGAAGCTCAGGTGCTGTTCCTCATAAAGCACCAAATATCCTTTAAACTTGACCACCTCGCCTTTGGCCACAAAGCCATATCTTCCCACCTTTATGTCAAACTGAGTTTCTTCCACCTCGGCCGGCTTCATCTGCGAGGCGAGGAACCTGTTCCAGATCAAGCGATAAAGGTCATATTCTTCTTTCTTCAGGTAAGGCTTAACTTTTTCCGGCGGTAAATCCAGGTGGGCTGGTCTGATGGCTTCGTGTGCTTCCTGGGCTGTCTTGCGTGATTTAAAAACGTTGGGTTTTTCAGGCACAAATTCCGGACCGTAATGCTGCTCGATGTACTTTTTGGCCGCCTGGCGGGCCACATCAGCCACCCTGACCGAATCGGTTCTCATATAAGTGATCAAGCCCACCGGCCCCAGTTCACCAAGCTCCAGCCCTTCATACAGCCTTTGAGCCACCATCATGGTCTTCTTAACCGAGAATTTCAGAATACGGTAGGCATCCTGCTGCAAGGTCGAAGTAATGTAAGGTGCAGGCGGGTTCTTTTTCTTGGCTCGAACGTGGATTTTTTCTAAAACAAACGGTTGTTTCCGGCATGTTTCAAGAATTTCCTGAGCCTGCTTTTCATCCTTTATTTTGCTTTTCTTGCCATCGATCGTGACCAGGCTGGCTTTAAACTCGGGCGGGTTTTCCGCTCGCAGGATGGCTGAGATAGTCCAGTACTCTTCCGGCTGAAAATTCTTTATTTCATTTTCTCGGTCACAGATTAATCGCAGGGCCACCGTCTGCACCCGACCGGCACTCAACCCGCGGCCGATTTTTTTCCAGAGCAGCGGACTGATCAGGTAGCCCACCAGCCGGTCGAGGATTCGCCGCGTCTGCTGGGCGTTAATCTTATTCTGGTCCAAAGGCCCCAGCTTGGAAAAGGCTTCCTTGATGGCCTCTTCGGTTATCTCGTGAAACACCGCCCGGTATATGTGCGGGTTCTCTTTTTCCAGAAGCTGGCTGATGTGCCAGGAGATGGCTTCACCTTCCCGGTCCGGGTCAGCCGCCAGAATGACTTTTTCACATTCAGCCGCCAGTTTTTTAAGCTCGGCCACCAATTTCCGACGTTCAGGAATAACCTGGTAGGTGGGTTTAAAATCGTTTTTAACATCCACGCCGAGCTTGGTCTTCGGCAGGTCACACACGTGTCCCATTGAGGCTTTGACTAAATAATTCGAGCCGAGATAGCGGTTGACCGTCTTGGCTTTAGCTGGCGATTCCACAATAACTAACGCTTTACCCAATTCTCATCTCCTGCGAAACATTCTCCCGGCTTCCTGCACCACCAGCTCTTTCATTTCCAGAGCCAGCAGGACAGTTAAAAGCTCGGCCACGGGCATCTGAATTCTATCAGATAGTTCATCTATATGGATAACCGAATTGTCTGGCAGTGCTTCGTAAACTGCTTTCTCCTGGCCCTGCAGTTCGATTTTTTGTTGAGTTCTGGCCTGAAGAAGACCAAAAGCTGCCTCCTTCCAGGGAGAAGGCAATTCTGTAATAACATCAAAGGCTGTTTCAACCAATTTTGCCCCGTTTTTAATCAGAAAATTGGTGCCTCCGCTGAGGTCTGAGGTCACCGGTCCCGGCAGGGCCATAACTTCCCGTCCCTCATCAAGGGCCAGCCTGGCCGTAATCAGAGCACCGCTCCGGCGGCTGGCTTCAACCACCAGGCAGCCCAGCGAGAGGCCGCTTATGATGCGGTTGCGCAGCGGAAAATGGAAGCGGGCCGGGCCGGAATCCAGCGGAAATTCGCTAACTACCGCTCCTTTTTCGGCAATTTTTTCAGCCAGCATCTTATTTTCCCTTGGGTAAATAACTTCCAGCCCAGAACCCAGGACGGCAAGCGTCCGACCGCTTCTGAGGGCTCCCCGATGGGCGCAGGTATCTATGCCTCTGGCCAGCCCGCTGACCACTACCAGCCCGGCGGCGGCCAGCTCTTCAGCCAGCTTTTCGGCCATCAGACGTCCGTATCCCGATGGGCGCCTTGAACCCACGACGGCCACCGCTGCCCAGCTCAGCACATCAGGCTGGCCTTTAACGTAAAGAACAAGTGGTGGTTCAAGGGTTTGGCGAAGAGCCTCAGGGTAACCGGGGTCACCTATAGTTAAAAGAGTATACTCTTTTTTCTCTGCCTTCTCAAGTTCCCGGAGGGCCCGGCTTCGGAGCTGGCCCGATAATATACTTTCCTTTGCTCTCTGGCTGAGGTTAAGAGCACCAAGCCAGCTTTCCCCCGGCTGGAACAGCTTCTCCGGTTCGTCAAAAATAGTCAGAGCTTTTCTGCCGGAAACCAGCCCTTCTGTCACCAGAAAATTAAGCGCTAAGCATAAAAGCTTTCTGTTTTCTTCCTTCACTTCTCACAGTAAACCGAAGGCAAAGCTAACACGGGAACGGTGGCGTAGGATATCACTTTTTCAGTTGTGCTGCCGAGGAAAAACCTCTCAATGGGAGAAACACAGGTGGACATCAAGATAAGGTCCATTTTATGCCTGGCCGCATAGGTCACAATTCCGGCAGCGGCATTCAGGTCGCGGACCACCACTTCCTTGACTTCAAATTCCTGCCGGCGCTTCTTGCGGTTTTTTAACCTTTCCAGAGCCTGGTCCATCATTTTTTTTATTTCATCTGGGGAAAATTTGAAATCGTACAGTTCCAGAATATATATCAAGGTCAAATTAGCCTGAAGAGCCGAGGCCATCATCCAGGCATAGTCTCTTTCTTTCTCTTCTCTGCCAGAAAAATCGGTGGGCACCAGGATGTTGTTAATTTCTGGCGATTTCCTCATTCTGGGAGTAACCAGGACCGGCACTTTCGAATGCCGGAGTATGCGGCTGGCCACACTGCCGAGCAAAATTTTCTCCAGGGCTGACATACCCTTGCGGCCGATGGCGATTAACTGACATTTTTCCTTTTCGGCCATTTCAGCAACCTTTTTCCCCGGCGAGCCGGTCTCCACTAAAATCTTGGCGAAGCTTAATCCCGCTTTCTCCTGAATTTTTTCCAGCTTCTTTCCGGCTTTTATTTTGCTTTCTTCCTGCTTTTCAACCAGCTCCGCCACCAGCACGCCCCGCGTTTCATAAAGGGCCGGAGCAAAATCCGGCACGACGTGCAGAGCCGTGATGGAAGCATTAAATTTATCGGCCAGATACTTGGCATAACTCAGAGCAGTTAAAGATTCACCGGAAAAGTCCGTTGCCCAGAGGATGTTTTTAATTTGATTTTTCATGTTCCCTTCTCCTTCTCGATTTTCTTTTATTCTATCACATCCTCGTCAGCCCCGGACAACCTTTTTTTACTTCAGACAAAATATAAGACGAGCGGCTATCCTTGAATTTCTCAGCTTGAAATTTGTCTTTTATAAGTGCTCAAGGTCCGAAAAGCACGGTCGAGCCGGCGGCAAAAAGTCCGGCTACCGCACCGGTAATAAGGCAGGCTATGGTGGCCGCCACCAGAGCTTTCAGGCCAATACGTGACAGGTCTTTGAGCCTGCCCGGAGCCAGCGCGCCAATGCCGCCTACAAAAATGGCCAGGGAAGCTACGTGGGCAAAGCCGCACAGGGCATAAGAAGCAATGACCGGCGAGCGGGGGTCGATAAAAGCTCCGGCTTTTATCAGGTCGGCCAGGTGCTGGTAGCTGACCAGCTCTGTGGCCACAACCCGTTCGCCCAGCAGCCTGGCCACCGTGAGGGCATCATGGGGGTGCACTCCCATGACCAGGGTAAAAGGTAAAAAAACATAACTCAGGATGTTCGCTATTTTCCAGTTGAAGGAAAGCCCCAGCCAACGGTTGAGATGACCGCCGCCCCAGCCAAGAAAAAAGTCCAGAAGAGCCATCAACCCCAGGAAAGCCAGCAGCAGGGCAATGATGCCGCCCAGGAGCTTGAGGCCGGCATTGGCCCCGTTAATTATGGCCATAATCAGGTTATCTTCTTTTTCATAATAAGGCTTCACCTCCAGCCCGAGGGTCAGCGGCTTTTCTGTTTCGGGGAAAATCAGCTTAGAGGTCAGCAGGGCTGCCGGTGCCGAGAGAAGCGAGGCAGAGACCAAATGACCGGCAATGGTTGGCAATGCTTCTTTGAGAACCATAACATAGACTGAAAGGACCGAGGAAGCGATGGTGGCCATTCCGGCCGTCAGAATAGTCCCGAGCTCCGAGATGGTCATCTGGTAAAGATAAGGCCTGACCACCACGGAAGATTCCACACCGACAAAAATATTGCTCGAAACGCACAGCGCTTCTGCGCCGCTGACCTTCATCAAACGGGTAAAAATCCTGGCAAAAAGCCGGATGAGGAAGGGCATAACTTTAAGATAATAAAGCATGCCCACCAGGGCGGAGAAAAACACCACCGTGGGCAGGCTTTGCACCGCCAGGATAAAACCGAGAGAGGTCTCTCCCCCTTCTCCAACCGCACCTGGCGGAATAGCTAAACGGCCAAACAGAAATTTAATGCCCGCTGTGGCTGAATTTAGTATGCTGACCACAAGCTCATTCATGGCCAAGAAAAACTTAACCCCGGCCGGAACCCTGAAGATAAAGAAGGCAAAACCTAATTGAAGCCCCACTCCCCAGATGACCACTTTCCAGTTTATAACTCTTTTCTGGCTGGAAAAAAGCCAGGCGGCTGAGGCCAGCAGAAATATCCCCAGAAAGCTTATGGCATTCAACCAGCTCATATTTTTCCCCGTTTAAATAATTATTATTTATCCGATTTTAACCATAATTCAGCAAGCTCTCAAGCAGTGGGAGCCCGGCTTTGATAAAAAAGAGAGCCGGCTCACACTTCTCACTGAAATATTTGGATTTTTCTTTCGCCCGGCAGATTTATTTCGGCCGCCCAACCACTTCCACCACCTTTATCCTTGAGGTTTCACCCCGCACCAGCCGCAGGTGCGAAACGGGAAGGTTCAGATAATCGGCCAGAAGCTCCAGCAGCTCGGCATTGGCTTTGCCTTTTTCTGGTGGTGAGGTCAACCAGGCTTTAAATTCATTTTCGGCTGTTTGCACCAGCTGCTGCCGCGAGGCCTTGGGCTGCACCTTTACGTTCAGTAATCTTTTCACCGGCTCGGGTTGTTTCATGAGATTATTGCTGTTTCATGAGATTGTTTTGGCCCTATTTTGGCTCATCGTTTTATCCCAAGCTCTTGGCCATATTTTTCAAAAAGTTTTTTTAACTCATCCTTGGTCACCACATACCTGGTGACAAATATAGAAAGCGTGGAGCGCATCGGGTCGTTGGTTTTAAGAAGCACGTAATCTCTCAATAAACCAAGGCGACCGGCTTTGCCCGGAAAACGTACTTCCAGTTCAACCGCTTTGCCCGCCGGCACCCGGTAGGGGAAAGTGATTTTTTTGCCGTTGACGTAAAAAGAAGTATCAGACATTTCGGTCTCTATCTTCAGTTCGAGCTGGCCCACATTCTTCAGGCCGATGACGGCCGAAGCCTCTTCTCCTTCAAGCGCTATGCCCAAATCGACATTATAACGGTCCAGCTCCACCCGCGGGGCCGGCCCTGTCTCCACTATGGTAGTAATGGTCAGCTCAATTCTTGGCTTTTCCGGGTCGTTGGATTCGAAATAAACATATTTTATGACTTTGTCGTAATAGCCTCGCGAGTCAAAGGTGACTTTAAGACGGCCTTCCTGCCCCGGAGCCACTTCATTTGCCGAAACCAGAGCCGCCGTGCAACCGCATGAAGTAGTCACGCGCGTTATTTTCAAAGGCGCCGTGCCTTCGTTGCGGAAAATAAATTCATGGGTCACTACCTCTCCCTGTTTTATCCGGCCAAAATCCCATTCTTTTTCCTTAAACACCACCCTGGGCGCTTTGACCTGAGCCAGTAAAAAAGAATGGCTGCAAAAAAGCAAAATCATCAAAGCCGTGCCAGCCCAGTTTCTTTTCTTCATTTTGCCCTCCGGTCTGACCTGAAAATTCGAAACCAAAGTTTATTTTATAACTTAATAATAAAATTTCTTATAAAAATTTTCCACCAGTTTCGCCCGGAAGCTGGCCCGGGCCGAAAGCCAAACACCGTTTTTTAGGCAAACCTTCTAAACGCTACCCTGCTTCTACAATTCTAATACATCGACATAAACATTCAACCGGCAAATAAAGCAACCAATTTCTAAGCAATATCTAATTTTTTTATTTTAATCTTTATAAAAACGCCGGTTAAAGTTAGGGCCTCTGTTGCTTAAGCATATTTCCTCGAAAAACAGGAAATGCGGGCAGGGCGGTCATTACCAGTGGAACCTGACCGCTTTTATTGCCACCCTGAATGACGTTTCTGGTCGAATTATGGTCTCAACGAAAATAAAATTTTTTTAATCAACTGAAGGTTATCTGGTATTTCTTTGAGTTATGTTGAGAGCCACAAGGAGTGTGGTTGAGCGGGGCGTTCAAATATCTATTTGATATGGTGCTCGACAGATGGACTTCCTCGGTGAGAGACCGGAGCCGGTACGGCCGGGGAGGCCGTTTCAGCTTTTCCTCAATTTTCTTTTCTTCTTTTCCCCCGGAAAATACCGTGTCGAACCTTAAATGATATTTAGCCGGTCAAAAAATCTTCTGTCTTCGAAATGTATTCAGACAAGAAAAAAATTATCTTAAATTTATCTGTCGTCCGGGCGGTCCAGACCAGTCTGAATTTCTGGCCGCCGCCCGCAAAAAACTTGTTGACAAGCACCCTTAAAATTATTATATGATATTGTCGATAAAATTAATCAACTATTAAGGAGGTCAGGCCGTTGAGGCTTTCCACCAAGGGTGAATATGCCAGCCGGGCGATGGTCGAGCTGTCTGCTTGTTACGGTCAGGGGCCGGTACCCATTAAAATCATCGCTATGCGCCAGGCCATTCCTCAGCCTTTCTTGGAACAGATCCTGCTCCTGCTGCGTCGGGCCGGTTATGTCAAAAGCAAAAAGGGACCGAACGGCGGTTATTATTTGGCCAGGCCGCCAGCCGAAATTACGGTAGCCGAAGTGATCAGGGTGATGGACGGACCGCTGGCGCCCATCAACTGCGTGAGCGTCATCGAGCACGAACCCTGTCCGCTTGAAGAAAGATGCGGGCTGCGCTGGCTGTGGAAAGAGGTCCGCGACCTGGTGGCCTTACACTTAGAAAAAACCACTTTTGCAGATGTGCTCAAAAGGCAACAGCTGATAAACAGAAAACACCTCATGGAGAAGAAAAAATGAATCGACCTGTTTTGTTAAACCTTTTCCTTTCAGTCATGCTGCTGATTATTCTGGTGCGCCCGGGCTCAGTGCAGGCCACTGCGGTAAACGGGGAAAGCAAAAAAGCAGAAAGCTTGGCCATCCAGACGACCATCCCACTCCAGCTTTCCGGTTACACCCAGCTTCAATTTAGCAGTAAAAACACCGAAGCCGACACTTTTTCCGTCAACCGGGCCAGGCTCTCCCTGTCCGGAAGCCTTTTAAAATGGCTTCGCTTTAAAATTCAGGTTGACTTGGCCAAGTCCCCTGTTCTGCGGGATGCCCTGGCCGAAATTCCCATAAGCGAACAGCTTAACCTGCGTTTCGGTCAATTCCTGGTGCCTTTCAGTCTGGAAAACACTACTTCCGCCGGCGAATTGCTAACTATTAACCGCTCTCAGACGGTTGACCTGCTTGCCCCTGGCCGGGATAACGGAGCAACGGGGCGAGACCAGGGGCTGGTCCTTTTCGGGCGCCATTCGATTTTTGAATATTATCTCGGGCTGATTAACGGCTCAGGCATCAACCGCAAAGATGACAACGACCGGAAAGATTTCAGCGGCCGGCTGTTATTAAAAGCCAGGCCCGGCCTGAAGTTAGGCTTTTCGCTTTATCAGGGCAAAAAGACCGTTCCCGGAAATCCTACTAATTTAGTAAGAAATAAATATGGCCTGGAAGCCAGTTACTCCGCCGGGCGCTTTGCTTTTCAGGCGGAATACATCCGGGCGACTGATGACCTGCAGAAAAAACAGGGCTGGTATACCCTTTTGGGTTATACGTTAATACCTGACAAGGTCCAGTTAATCGGGCGCCTTGACTCTGTTAATCTGGACCTGTCCCGGCCCGGGCAGAAAACCACCATCTACACGACGGGGCTGAACTGGTTTGTTTCTTCTAAATCAAAATTCCAGGTCAACTATGAATACCATGACCGCCAGCTGGAGAGGGATACCCACGCTTTCTTGGCTCAGCTTCAGGTCGGCTTTTAAGGGCAATTGGGTAAATGAAACTTTAGATAAATAGTTGGTTAAGGCTGAGGAGGAAAGATAAGGTGAAATTGTTTGTTACTCAAAAAAGGCCGATTTTCAAACCGGTTTCTGTCAATGCTTTTAAGCTACGGGCTAAAAGGAAAAGGCCATCCGTCTTGAGCCGGTCAGGGCTGCTGGCCGTTGCTCTGTTTGTATTATTTATATCTGGCAGCTTTTTACTGTCACCCTCTGGTCTACTGGCGCAAAGCCAGAGCGACAAAAATTTCTTAACTCGGCCCCTTCCTCAGCTTAAAGGTCAGTTGAGCATTTCTGGCGCCTGGGCTCTTTACCCCTTAGCCGCTTGCTGGGTAGAAGAATTTCAGAAACTCCAGCCCGGGGTAAAAATAGACCTGCAGGCCGGCGGGGCAGGCAAGGGTATGGCCGATGTTCTGTCCGGCCTGGTAGATATTGCCCTTGTCTCGCGTGCTGTCTACCCTGAAGAAATAAGCCGCGGAGCCTTTCCGGTGGCCGTCGCCCGCGATGCGGTGGTCGCTACCCTGAACGAAAAAAACCCCTTTTTGAAGTTCATACTGAAAAAAGGTCTCGACCGAAAAGCTCTCCGAGCAGTCTGGATTGAAGGTAAAATTAAAACCTGGGAAGAACTGGTAGGACAAAAAGGGCAGACGCCCATCCATCTTTATACCCGGTCCGACGCCTGCGGTGCGGCCGAAACCTGGGCCGCCTTTCTCGGCGGACACCAGGAAGACCTGAAAGGTATTGCCATTTACGGCGACCCCGGGCTGGCCGAAGCCGTCCGCCGCGACCCGCTGGGCCTGGGTTTTAACAACCTGAATTTCGCCTTTAACCCCGCCACAGGTCGGCCGCACGCTGGCCTGGCGGTTGGCCCGCTCGACCTGAACGAAGACGGTCAGCTGTCTGGGGAAGAAGATTTTTATCACACAAGAGAAAGCCTCAGGCAGGCCATTTCTTCAGGCGTTTATCCTTCTCCCCCGGCCCGAGACCTTTACCTGGTCATAACCAGGCCGGTTCACAATCAGTTAATCCTGCCTTTTTTACTGTGGTGTCTGCAGGAAGGCCAGAGCCTGGTGGAAAAAGCCGGCTACGTGCGTTTGCCCGCCGCAGTTTTGGAAGAAGAAAAAATCAAGCTAAAATCCTTATCCCAAGATTTAGCAAAAGAGCGCCAGAAATGACAAAAGAAAAGCTGGTGGCCGGTGCTTCAGGCATAATTGCTTTTTTTCCGGTTTTGTTGACTGCGGCCATCTTTCTGGCCATCCTGCTTAAAGCCTGGCCGCTTATTTCTTTAAAATCGCTGCCGGAACTTATCTTTAGTTCGGCCTGGCAGCCGCAAAAAGGTGAGTTTGGCCTCTGGCCCTTTCTCCTGAGCACCCTCTGGGTAACAGCCGTGGCTTTTATCTTGGCTTTGCCTGTTTCTGTGCTCACTTCGCTTTATCTGGCAGAATATGCTCCGGCCGGAGTTAAAAAAATAATCCTGCCCGCAGTTGACCTGCTGGCCGGTTTACCTTCGGTCATCTACGGTATGTGGGGGGTATTGATGGTTGTACCATTTGTTGGCCGCTTTTTAGCTCCCCTTGCTGGCTGCCCCAGCTCAGGCTACAGCGTGCTGACCGCGGGCCTCGTCCTGGCCGTGATGATTCTGCCGACCATGGTCAACATTTCGGCCGAAGTGATAAGTTCTGTGCCGGCCAGCCTGAAAGAAGCGGCCCTTTCTCTCGGCGCCACCCGATTTGAAGTAGTCAAACATGTTATCCTGAAAAAAGCGCGCCCGGGTCTTTTAGCCGCGGGCGTGCTGGGGCTTGCCCGAGCTTTTGGTGAAACCATAGCCGTGCTGATGGTGGTTGGCAATGTACCTGAAATACCTCGTTCACTTTTTTCCCCGGCTTACCCGATACCAGCTCTGCTGGCGAACAACTACGGGGAGATGCTTTCTATCCCGGGCTACGAAGCAGCTCTCAACCTGGCCGCCCTTATTTTGCTGTTCGTGGTAATGGCTTTCAGCCTGCTGGCCAGGCTCTATCTTTCAAGGTTAGTCAGGAGGTCCGGGCAGTGAAAAAAATTTCAGCGGCTGAGGACCGGCTCAAACGCCGCCGGCGAGTTGACCGCGCTTTTTACTTCCTGATGCTCGGAGCCTCCCTGCTGGTGGCTTTAATACTGCTTTTGATCCTGGTGACCGTACTGCGCAAGAGCCTGCCTGCTCTTAAACTTTCGATGGTCACCAAGACTTCTGGCGCCGGTTATTACCTTGGCCAGGAGGGAGGAATACTCAACGCCATCGTTGGTTCCTTGGAGATTACCCTGGGCGCCACTCTGCTGGCCATGTTTCTGGCCCTGCCCGGAATTATTTACCTCAACACTTATCTTAAGAAAAAATCACTTCTTTCTGAAGTAATCAGGCTCGTTCTGGACATACTCTGGGGCATACCCTCGATTGTTTTCGGGGCTTTTGGCTTCCTGCTGATGCTGACCTTCCGGCTGCGGGCCTCCCTGCTGGCCGGTATGATTACCTTGGCCCTGGTGGAATTACCAATCTTGGCCCGCGCGCTTGACGAAACCATCCGCCTGGTGCCGGCCGAGCTCAGAGAAGCCACCTATGCCGTTGGCGCCAACCGCTGGCAGACCGCCACCAGGGTGGTTTTAAGACAGGCTTTCCCCGGGCTGGTAACAGCCGTGCTCGTTGCGCTCGGCCGTGGTTTGGGAGATGCAGCTTCGGTGCTCTTTACCGCCGGTTACACCGACCGCCTTACCACTTCTCTTTTGCAACCTGTGGCCACCCTGCCGCTGGCCATTTTTTTCCAGCTCAACTCGCCTTTTCCAGAGGTGCAACAGCGAGCCTATGCTTCGGCGGCTATCCTGACCTTGCTTGTCCTGAGCCTGAGCTTGGCCGCCAGGGTTCTGACCCGAAAAGTGGCCAGACATAGAATAAAATAAAATGCTGCTAAGACTTGACTGCCCAGGCCTTGCCAAGAAAAAAATTAGCAACAAAAATCTGTTTCAGGTGGAGTAAAAATGGTTGACCGGGGAAGAATAAGCCTCAAGAAGGTCAATGTTTTTTACGGGAAAAACCAGGTCCTGAAAAATATTTCACTGCAGATTCCTGAACGCCGCATCACGGTTATCATCGGGCCTTCAGGCTGCGGTAAAACCACCCTGCTTAAATGTTTCAACCGGCTGCTGGATGAAGTGGAAGAAGTCAGGGTGGAAGGTGAAATCCTGGTTGACGGGAAAAACATATACGACCCGGATGTGGACGTGACTCTCGTACGTAAAAAGATGGGGCTTCTTTCTCAAAAACCGCAGGTGCTGCCCATGTCAATCTATGATAACGTGGCCTTTGGCCCGCGTTTGCACGGGCTCAAAGATAAAAAGGCACTTGACCGCGTGGTGGAAAAATATCTGCGCTTAGCCGGCCTGTGGGAAGAGGTTAAAGACCGGCTGGGAGAGCCCGCCCACCGGCTTTCAATTGGTCAGCAGCAGAGGCTGTGCCTGGCCCGGGGGCTGGCGGTTGAGCCCGAAATCCTCCTCTGTGATGAGCCAACTTCCGCTCTTGACCCCCAGTCCAGCCGAAACGTGGAAGCCCAGCTGCTAAGACTTAAAGAGAACTACACCATCGTCCTGGTCACCCACATCCTACGACAGGCTAAAAGGTTAGCTGATTATGTGGCTTTTCTTTATCTGGGAGAGCTTATAGAATTCGGCCCGGCTTCTGAAGTCCTTACTTCTCCGCAGGACCCCAGAACCCGGGCCTACATTACTGGCGAAATAAGTTAAGCCGCAGCTTCAGCTTTTCTTGAACTCTTCCAGGAATCGATAAAAATCGATTTCATTGGCCTGCAGCCCATGGGTGTAAACATACCGTCCGGCCAGCCTGGAAGCAAACAGGGCTCTCAGGTAGTTTTCCGGCAGCTTGTTGATGATCCGGTTGACGCCAACCAGCTTGACCAGTGATTTGGGCACCCCAACTTCAATGACCTTCTTGAGCAGAACCTTATCTTTAATCAGGTCAGATTCTCTGACAGCATCTTTAATCTGATTGATCTTCTCGCTGATTAAATCCGTCAAGACGGCCCGGGGGATACCGGTGCGAGCATTCTCTTTCCAGATAATTTCAAATTCCATCCTGGCATTCTGCTTGATTATGTCAATTACTTCTTTTACATACTGCTTTCTGAACTCAGATTCCTGATTGCCTTTGACGCACATCAGTTCTTCCCATTCTTTGTCAGTCATCACCATGCTGGCCAGAACTTCCAGAGAAGAAGAAGTAACTCCACCCTTGTTGGCCGAAGCATCTTTGTAGATGATCACACCCTTTTCTTCCAGCCTTAACCTGGCTTCCTGCGTGAGGAACAGGTTGGCACCCTCGATGATGGCCTTGAACCTCGGGCGTCCGTCTTCATCAACCCAGGTTTTCCAGTTGTTGATGTTGACGGAAGCCGGGCGTCCGCCGCAGGGCACAAAAATGTCTGCCCTGAACTTCGGATGCAGGTGGAAATTATTCCGGAATTCCAGCCCGTTTTCCACCTTCTCCCCATCAGGCAGAGTTACGTCGCGGTCCTTGATGGTGACCAGGAAGCCCTGCGGAGAGAGCAAGGAGCGGTTGAAGTTTTCGACCATCTTTCTGGCTTTGGCCAGCCTGGTCAGTTCTTTCCGGTTGATGCCGGCGGGGTCATAAAGCACGCCCGAACCATCTATGATGGCCAGGATTTTATCCTTGGAAATTAAAATTTCGTTAGAACCCAGGTCGCCATCCGGGCCACCGGTCATGACCTTGGTTACGTTTTCTTCCTTAAGGCCAAGTTTTTCCAGCGTGCCCAGCACGTATTCATGGACAGAATTGGTGGTCATGCCGTAGCGGTCATGCGGAATGCCCCCCATGCTGAGCGGCTTGCCTGTGGTAAAAGCTTTCCAGAATTTATAACCGCGAACTTTTGCCCGATAGGCAGCCCATTCCATTAAATCCGCCGTCCATTCATCGGGACCGAGGAACAGGAAAACATCTTTGCCATAATAATCAACAATGCTCTGGTCGGGCATCATCAGGTCGAGCAAGCCGTCGATGTATTTTTTGAAAGCCACAGACATTTTGTCGTTGAAGCCCCAGCGCAGGAGAATGGTACCCTTGGAACCACCCTCGGCCAGGTCCTTATTTTTCCTCTGCTGGGTTAAGGCCAGGTTGTAGTTTTCATCAAAGATGAAATCAGAATTATTCAGGTAAGTCTGGTAATTTATCGAGCGCACGATTCTGATGCCGCCGCGGGCAATGTCCCGGAAGCGAATGTGGAAGCCGCGCAATTCCTTGCCAACTACATGGAAAACTCCAAATGGCGTGACCGGATAATCAACTTTGTTCAAAAATTCAGGGTGATACATGTAGGCGATGGAAACTTTCTCCCGCTTGTAGAAATTGGTGCGCAGGATAGAGTTAATGAACTTGATGACCGCCAGCAGAACTATGCGGTCAGCTTCGACCTGAACTTCGCGGTTTATTTCTTTGCTCAGGGTCTGGAGCTGTTCTTCCACTCTGTGGTCTTTTTCGAGCGGGTTGAATTTCTTGTCAAAAGCCACAAAAAGCTTTTTTACGAATTGATAATTGCTGATCAAAGCATCCCACACCCGGTCTTCAGTGAATGTTTCCTTGGCCAGCCTGGTCTTCATCTCCCGCAGCAAGCCGAGCAGTTCGGGAGAATCCTTGAGGGCCTGGGAAAGTTTCTCGTATTCTTCATTAAAAGAGCTGAGGAACTGGTGGCAGAAACTCCAGGCTGAAACGCCGAACACTGTTTCCTGGGCGGTGAGTTTACCTTCCCGGAAGAGCTTCGACAGAGGGCTTTCCGGAATGACATAAATCAGGGAAATGTCCTCCAACAGATCCTGCAGCTTGCTTTCATCTTTTATGTCATCAACATAAAAGGTAAATATCGTTTTGCCGTTAGCAAAATGTTCCATATACTTGCGCCTGGAAACAAGACCGTGAGAATTCAGCACATCGGAAACATTAATGAAAAACCGCGGGATAGAATCACTCTTGCAAACTACCGAAATGCGCAGCGTATTATCCTTGGTCACATGGTTAGCTTCGAGATAAGGTCTCTCTGAATCTTTGGCCTTCTTGAGCAAATTCTGGTATCTGTCATAGGTTTCCTTTGGGATGGAACGCAGAAATTCCCTGTCGGCAATCTTCCTCAAATCAGTTTCTTCCGGCAGAATTTCTTTCGTCGGAAATTCCGGCCTGCAGACCACATACCACCGCAGGTGCTCTACTCCTTTCAACTTGCGAGCCGAACGGTACGACTGCAGTCGATAACCGGGATACCTGCTCTCTATCCTCTCTTCAATCTCGATCGCCCGGTAGTGATTGTCTTCCACCAAATAAAAAGCCTCATCTTCATGCTCGGTGGCGAAATCGATCTTGACTTCTTTTTCGCCCCGTAAAGTGGCCAAAATTTCAGCTGACCGCAGAGCTTCAATATGCTTGGCTATGGTTTCCAGGGGCGTCGTCTCAAAATACTGGCTGTTCAGCCCGAGGTCCGTGCAGAAAGTTTCAATCTCCTGGCGGACAGCTTCGGCCGGGAAAAAATTGTCTTTCAGGATGATAGCTTCAATCTTTTGAAGCTGTTCTTCAGAAAGAAATGCTTTTTCAGCAATTTCCTTTAAGGATTTCATCTAACACTCCTTTCATGGATTTCTCAGAAGAGTAGTTTCTTTCCCCTATGAAATTTTTATTATTTCTTTTTTTTTTATGCTGAGTTAAGAAACCTTACTCCCCTGATATTATTAGAATATATTATACCAGATTCAACAATTTAAATCAAAAACTGTCAACCGGTTATTCCCGGCTGACCTGAACAACAGACCAGCAGGCAATGGCCTGTCCGGACCCGATTTCCCCGGTACCTTCAGCGGTTTTCCCTTTGATGCTTATCTTATCCGGAGAAATCCCGATTATGGGATACAGATTCGCTTTCATCAGGTCTATGTAAGGAGCTATTTTGGGCTTCTCCAGAACGACCAGGCTATCGCTGTTGATGACAGAAAAGCCAGCTGCCCTTACCTCTTCCATAACTTGCCTTAACAGGACGAGGCTGGAAATTCCGGAATAGGCCGGGTCGGTGTCTGGAAATTTCTGCCCGATATCTCCCAAACCACAGGCACCCAGCAGAGCATCAATTAAAGAATGCACCAGAACGTCGGCGTCAGAATGGCCCAGGCTGCCTTTCTCGGCCGGGATTTCTACTCCGCCCAGAATTAATTTTCGCCCTGGCACCAAACGGTGGAGGTCATAGCCCAGACCAACTCTCTGACTCATCTGATTTTACCTTTTTGCCTTGTACTACAAGTCGATAAATTTATCAGTGAAGCTCCCCGTTATAACGTCCAAAAATCATTTTGCCGACGGTGGTCTGCAGCACCGAAGTCACGGTTATATCCACCGTCTGTCCAATCATCCGTCGTGCGTTATCCACCACGACCATCGTCCCGTCATCCAGGTAAGCCACGCCCTGGTCCTTTTCTTTACCCTCTTTAAGGATAAAAACCCTCATCGTTTCACCCGGAAGAACTACCGGCTTGAGGGCGTTGGCCAGCTCGTTTATGTTGAGCACTTCTATGCCCTGCAGCTTGGCTACCTTGTTCAGGTTAAAATCATTGGTAATAATCTTGGCTTTAAGGCTTTTGGCACACTCAATTAACTTGGAATCCACGTCTTTGACTTCAGGAAAATCCAGGTCAGAAATAACTACTTTAATCTTCGAATTTTTCTGCAAGCGGTCGAGCACTTCCAGACCGCGCCGGCCCCTCTGCCTTTTTAAGGGGTCCGGGGAATCTGCCACCAGCTGCAATTCCTTAAGCACGAACTGGGGGACCGCCAGCACCCCTTCTATGAAACCAGTATCGCAAACCTCCGCAATCCGCCCGTCAATGATGACCGAGGTGTCGAGCAGCTTGTAAGAATGCTCCTCGCTCTTGCTCTTAAAAAAATTAACCAAGAATGCCGGTTCCAGCCATTCCGGTTTCTTGATGCCCAGCAGAAAACCAATGTAAGGGAAAGCCACCAAGAAAAAAATGCGGATAAAATTTGCCATGGAGGAGGTCTGGACGATGTTATGGTATATCGAGCCAAGCAGCCAGCCGACGACCACGCCCAGTAAAGTTCCAACAGAAGCGGTCCAGATGATTCTGAATTGCGCTTTCCGCACGCGGTTTTCTAAAAAGATAATCAAAACGGACAGGATGAAGCCAACCGCCGCACCGCTTTTAGCACCGAGCGTAAACGGTGGATAAAAATAACCGGCAACGGTTAACAAAATGACAATAATTAACCTGAAAACTATTAATCCCATGTTATTAATCCTTCCTTCAGGTTCAGGCTTATTTTACAAGAATACGCTTAAAATTAAAATATCTGAGACAGGGCTTTCCTGACCGAACCCACCCCGAGACATCTTATGCCGGACAGATTTTCGCCGGCTAACTGCGGCAGATTGCCCTCCGGCATCAGCACCATTTCAAAACCAAGGGAACGAGCTTCCTTTACCCGGGCAACCGGTTGGCTTACCGACCGAACTTCGCCGCTCAACCCCACTTCGCCAAAAACAGCCATCTCCCGCGGCAGCGGGATGTTTTTAACTGACGAGATAACGGCCAGCACCACTCCTAAATCGGCGGCCGGCTCATCGACCGTCAGGCCGCCGGCGACGTTAAGGTAAATATCTTCACCGGCAAAACTGTAACCGATTTTCTTTTCCACCAGGGCGAGCAGCATGGCTACCCGGTAATGGTCCAGCCCGATGGACATCCGCCGGGGATTGCCCGAAAAAAGGGTCGACGAAACGAGGGCCTGGATTTCAACCAGCAGGGGCCGGGTGCCCTTGATGGTGGAAACGACCACGCTGCCCGGTTCATTCATCGGCCGCTCCCGCAAGAAAAATGCCGAGGGGTTGTCAATCGGCCGAAGGCCAGACTGACTCATTTCAAAGATGGCCAGCTCCGACACCGGCCCGAAGCGGTTCTTAAGCACCCGCAGAACGCGGTGGTTATGGTCCCTTTCCCCTTCAAACAGAAGCACCACGTCCACCATGTGCTCGAGCGATTTTGGCCCGGCCAGGGTTCCGTCTTTGGTTATGTGCCCGATCAAAAAAACCGGAATCTGGTTCTTCTTGGCCAGTCGGAAAACCTGGTTGGTTACTTCCCGCACCTGACTTATCGTGCCCGGGCTGGACGTAAGTTTGGAAGAAAAAATGGTCTGGACCGAATCCACCACCAGAGCGCGTGGGTTCATACGGTCAGCAATGTTTATTATTCTTTCCAGGGAAGTTTCCGCCAGAAGATAAACTTTTTCATCGGATAAACCGAGACGGGCGCCCCGAAGTTTTATCTGCTCGAGTGATTCCTCTCCGGAAACATACAGCACCGGATTTTCTCGGCCGGCCAAATCCCGCGACACCTGGAGCAGAAGCGTCGATTTGCCGATTCCCGGTTCACCGCCAATGAGCACCACCGAACCCAGAACCAAGCCGCCGCCGAGCACGTTGTTAACCGGCTCAATGCCCACCTGGATTCTCTGCCCGGCTGTTTCTTTCACCTCGGAGTAGAGGACTGCTTCGCTGCCTGTTTCTGAGAGGTCAACGATTACTTCTTCTTCCAGCTCTTCCACCATCGTGTTGTACTCACCGCACATGGTGCACCGGCCCAGCCACTTGGGCAAGCGAAAGCCGCAGTTCTGGCAGACAAAGACTGTTCCTTTTTTCATCTTAGTTTTCACCCGTCAAGCAATTCTGATTCAGCGCCATGACCATCCCAGTCCGAAGAAAAATTCGCGGTTGGAAGCCAAAGAAAAATCCTCCAGCCCGGCCAGCAGGAAAAAATTCTTGGCCGGGTAAACACGGCCATAAAACCTGAATTGCGGCCGCGAAGAGCGGTTAAAATCAAAACCTTCAACACTCAGGGACAACCGGTCTTTCAAAAGATAAAGGTCAACCCCCGCGCCAAATTTTGATTCAATCAGACCTCCCCGCAGAGCCAGATTTTGAAATTTCCAGCCGCCCTGGACTGAATACAGGATATGGTCGTCTGCTATCCGGTTGCTCAGGCCGGCTGAAAACATCAACTTTTCCTTCCAGGTCAAACCGGCCATCAAGTTTCCCTTAATTTTTTCGCTCTCGCCATAATACCAGCCCTGAAGGCCGGCCATCGGCTTTAGCGCTGAAACTGAAGAGCTTATGCTTTTTACCTGGCTAATCGTTTCTTTCGCTTCTTCATAAAGTTGCGGGTCGTTCACCAATCGCCCGGCTGTGCCTTCTCCCTTCTCAATCTTCTGCAAGGTGTGGTTGAGGCTGTTGAGCGTTTCCTCGAGCTTATCCAGGTTTGCCTTCAGTTTCTCTAAGCTTTCGCGGACCTGTCCCCGGTTGTCTTTCACCAGACCCTTCACCTCACCCAGGGTGTCCTGCACTTCCCGGGAAACGCTGTTTATTTGTTGGTTAAGCGTGCTGATGGTCTGTGCGGAGTTCTGAATTGTCTGGTGCAAGGCTTCTCGGTTTTCCTTGAGCAGGCTATCAAGCTCTGCTGTGAGCGACTGAAGGTTTTCGAGAGTTTTTTTGAGGTTGGGCCCTAAGTCCTTACTGACAACGTTGTTTATAGAATTGCTTACCCTTTTGACATCTTCGCCCATCGAGAGCAGCAATGTCCCTAACTGGTCAAAGCTTATCGGCGGAAGCGATTCCATGATTTCTTCCGGCTCGTAATATGTATCTTCCTTGCCAGGAACAATTTCCACGTATTTTTCTCCCAGAATTCCCAGAGAAGCCAGGGTAACCCGCGAACCGTGGGGTATTCGGTAATTCGGATAAATGCTCATGGTCACCCGGGCCCGACGGCCATCAAGGGTTATATCCTTCACCAGCCCAATTTTAATGCCGGCCATTTTAACGGCCGCGTTTTTTTCCAGGCCGAGGGCTGAATCAAACACGGCGTAAACCCGGTAGCCGGGTTTTTTGAACAGCTCCTGCACATCACCCACGAACAGAATCAGGAGGGCAAGAAGGATGAAGGCCCCAGAAATGAAAATGCCAACCCTAACTTCTCTTCGGGTCATGTCCGCACCTCACCATTCTTCAATCGGGCCGGTGGCCCGTCCATTTATGAACTGCTGGACCACCGGGTTGGAAGAATTTCTTATTTCTTCCGGCGTCCCGACCTCAATTATACGGCCATCATACAGCATGGCAATGCGGTCGGCTATTTTGTAGGTCGAGTTCATGTCATGCGTTATCACAACGGAAGTGACACACAGGTCTTTTTTAAGCTGCAGGATTAAATCGTTGATGGCATCCGCCCGGATCGGGTCCAGGCCGGTGGTCGGTTCGTCATAAAGAATTATTTCCGGGTTGTAAGCGATGGCTCTGGCCAAACCGACCCTCTTTTTCATCCCCCCAGACAGCTCATAGGGCAGCAAGTTTTCCACTCCCCGCAATCCGACTCGTTCCAAACTGGCCTTCACCACCTCTTCAATTTCTTTTTCTGATAAATTGGTATGCCGCCGCAGGCCAAAAGCCACATTTTCAGCCACCGTCAGAGAATCAAACAGGGCGGCCCCCTGGAAAAGCATGCCGAACTTCCGGCTTAATTTCATCATTTCTTCTTCTGACAGTGAGGTTATATCCTGGCCATCAACATAAATGTGCCCCCGGTCAGGTTTCATAATCCCGATGATGTGTTTGAGCAGGACGCTTTTCCCCGAACCGCTCTGCCCGATAATCACGATGGTCTCGTTTTCAAAAACATCGAGGTTGACACCGGACAGAACTTTTTTAGGGCCAAAAGATTTATGGACGTCAACCAGCTTGATTTTTATTCTGCTCATAATTTTCTGCCCATTAATCCAGTTTTTATCTTCTCTCAATTCAGCGTTGACGGCAAAACCTTACTCAGGAAGAAATTCAGTATGAGTATGGCGATGCTGGCCACCACCACCGATTTGGTCGTGGCCCGCCCCACACCTTCTGCCCCGCCTTCCGCGGTCATGCCCTGCCAGCAACCAACCACGGCAATCACCAGGCCAAAGACGACGGCTTTTATCAGGCCAACCGACACGTCCCACATTTCAAAATATTTCAGGGTGTTCTGCACGTACAGAGTCTGGTTCACCTTCATCAAAAAAACGTTGTAGGCAAAGCCGCCAAAGATACCAATAACATCTCCGTAGAGCGTCAGGATTGGCACCATGATGAGGCTGGCCAATAACCGGGGAACCACCAGATACCTGACCGGATGGGCCCCCAGGCTGAACAGGGCATCTATCTGCTCGGTTATTTTCATCGTGCCGATTTCCGCCGCCATGGCCGAACCAACCCGGCCGGCCACCATCAGTCCGACCAAGATGGGAATCAGCTCGCGGCAAAGGCCAACGGCAATAATCGGCCCTCCCTGAGATTCTGACCCGGGTCCGATGTAACGGTGAAAGGCTAAATAAGTCTGCAACCCGAAAACCAGCCCGCCAAAAGCCGCCGTCAGTGAAACCACGGGTAGTGAATTGACCCCAACTTCTTCCAGCTGCTGAAGGAAATTGGTTTTTTCGAAAGGCTTTTTAAAAATTCCTTTTAAAGCCTGCCAGCCGAGCTCAAAAACCTGGCCCAGCTCGAAGAAAAATCCATCCCAAAAAGGTCTCCAGATGGGGCTGGCCATTTTTTATTTAGACCCCCTCTTCTTCCCGATAGCCATATTCCATGTTGGCAAACTTGGCAAACTCCCGCAAGAAAACCAGCCGGACGGTGCCCAGCGGCCCGTTACGCTGCTTGGCCACGCTCACCTCGGCAATCCCCTGAATAGTTTCATCATTTGGATTGTAATAATCCGGCCGATAGATGAAAATCACCACATCCGCATCCTGTTCAATGGCTCCAGATTCCCGCAAATCAGAGAGCATCGGCCGGGGTTCTTTGCGCATTTTCTCCGGGGCCCGGCTCAACTGGGAAATTCCCACCACCGGTATCTTTAACTCCTTCGCCAGCTCTTTCAGCGACCGAGAGATGAAGGACATTTCCTGGTTGCGGTTTTCAAACCGTCCGCCAGTCCGCATCAGCTGGATGTAATCCACGAAGACGATGTCAAGGTGACCTTCGAGTTTAAGCCGCCGGCACTTGGCTTTCATTTCCATGACCGTCAGGGCAGGCGACTCGTCAATATAAATCCTGGCCTGGGACAGCGTTTCGGCCGCCATCTGGAGTTTTTCAAACTCCCGTTCGCTGATAAAGCCGGATCTGGCTTTTTTAATGTCCACCTGAGCTTCAGAGCAAAGAAGCCTCAGGGCCACCTGCTCCTTTGACATCTCAATGGAAAAGAAGCCGGCATAATAATCAGTATGCAAACCAACGTGCTGGGCAATGTTTAAAGCCAGGGCGGTCTTACCCATTGAGGGCCGGGCGGCCAGAACGATGAATTCAGAAGGGTGAAGTCCGGCCGTTATGTTGTCCAAATCTATAAAACCGGTGGGAATACCGGTGACGGCTTCCCGCCGCTCAGCCAGCACCCGGATAGTGTCCATCATGGAAGCAGTCAGCTCACCCACTGGCACAAAACCCGGCTTGATCTTTTCTTCGGCGATTTCCACGATAGCCTGCTGGGCTTCATTGATCAGCTCATCCGCCTCCACCTGCTGTTCGTAAGAAGAGCTGATAATTTTGGCTGAAGAAAATATTAATTTGCGCAGCAGCGATTTTTCTTTGATGATCTGCACGTAGTATTCGATGTTGAGGCTGCGAGGCACTCCGTCCATTAAAGAAGCTAAATAGGCAGCACCCCCCACTTCCTCTAACTGACCGGCCCGGCTGAGTTCCTCGCTTAAAGTCAGCAAATCAATCGGCTGCCCCCGGTCCATCAACACAATCATTTTTTCCAAGATAGTCCGGTGGGCATCTTTGTAGAAATCTTCAACATTGATGGCTGAAAGGACCACATTCAGGTAGGCATTGTTGACCAGAATACCACCCAGGACGGTCTTTTCGGCTTCCAGACTGTGCGGCGGAGCTTTTTTGAGAACGGTTAAATCAAATTCCATGTTTATCTCTCTTCAGGGGATTTAACCCCCTGGGTCTCATGCTTTAAAGAGACGAAACTGCAATCTGCCCGTTCTCAAGAGTTCTGTTTTTCTTCAGCTGGTTCGGCCTGAGGTTGAGCCTCTTTTTCGACTATAACTTTTATCTCTGCCCGGTCTTCATGATAGACCTTGATGGGCACCGTAAAGGTTCCCAACCTTTTAATTGGCTCATCCAGAATAATTTTTTTCTTGTCTATCTCAAAGCCGAGTTTGGCCAGTTCTTCCTGTATGTCCGCCGCCGAGACAGAACCAAAAATAACGTCCTTTTCGCTCGAGCGACGATAAAAAGTTAAGGTGACTTCGTTCAGCTTCTTGATGAGTTCCTGGTAAGTGAGCCGTTCTTTTTCCAGCTTCTTTCGCAGCGCTTTCTGCTGCATTTCCACCATCTTCAGGTTGGCGGGGGTTACCTCCATCGCCAGGCGCCGGGGGATGAGATAGTTGCGGGCAAAACCGGGCGCTACTTCCAGGATGTCGCCTTTGCGTCCAACTTTTTCCACGTTTTCCAGCAGAATAACTTTCATCGGTAGCCTCCTGCCTGTCAATCTTCCACAAACGGCAACAGGGCCATGATCCGAGCTCTTTTGATGGCTCTGGCCAGCTTTCTCTGATGATAGGCACAGGTGCCGGTTACGCGGCGGGGAGCAATCTTGCCTCGGTCTGGTATGTATTTCCGCAGAATTTCTACCGCTTTATAGTCTATATCCCTCAAATTCCTTTCGCAAAAACGGCAGACTTTTTTCTTCGGAGGAAAGAATTTCCTGGCCTGTGTTTTTTCTGTTTTTTCTCTTTCTTCTCTGTTAGCCATCTTATTTTACCTCCTCACCAGAAGCAGTCTCGGCTTCAACCTTAACCTCTGCGGTCACTTCAGGCTCGGCCGCCGGTGCTGGCTCAGCCTTTGTCTCTTTTTCCTTGCCTTTAACCATTCCTCTGGGGTCCTTTTTGATGGTCATGAAGCGCAGGATAGCGTCCGTTTGCTTGAATTTCCTTTCCAGTTCAGCCGGAACAGCCGGGGTGCCTTCATAGGTAAAGAAGACATAAAAACCTTCTGTAAACCTTTTGATGGGATAAGCCAGCCTTCTTTTTCCCCAGAGGTCCTGTTTGATCATCCGGCCTTTTTTGGCCGGCACAACCTCGGCCATCTGAGCAATCAGCGCCGTGGTTTCTTCTTCCGACAGGTTGGGTGCGATAATGAAACCTGTTTCGTATTGATTCATCTTAACCTCCTCACGGTTTTATAGCCCGTGCTCTCACCGGCACGAGCAAGGAGTTGAACACATATTTTAAACTATTTCCAGAAAAAATCAAACCTTCTTCCGGTTAAATTCGTTCATGGCCCTCTGCATCTCCCCGGCCAGGACCATTTTTACCGCCGTGCAGGCTCTGTCAATAACTTCTTTCAAGTTCTCCCGCTCTTCGGGCGAAAACTCTGACAGCACAAACTCCGCCGCGTCCTGGCCTTCACTCTTCGGGCCAATACCCACTCTAACCCTGGGAAACACAGTCGTATTTATTTCCTGGACTATAGATTTCATTCCCTTGTGCGTGCCGGGGCTTCCCTGGGGTCGGACCCGGATATCACCGAAGCGCAGGTCAAGGTCATCGTACACGACCACCATTCTTTCCGGAGGCAGGTGGTAGCCGTCAAGCAAATCCTTCACGGCCAGCCCGCTCAGGTTCATGTAGGTTTGAGGGAGGGCCAGGATGACCTTCTGCCCGTCTATTTCGGCCGTGGCCACTTTCGACCGGTATTTTTTTTCTTTTATCTGAAGCCCCTGCTCGCGGGCTAAGGCCTGGACCACCAGGAAACCGAGGTTGTGGCGCGTCCTGCTGTACTCCGTCCCGGGGTTACCCAGGCCAACCACCAGCCACACTCATCACTCCTTGTTCTCTTCTTCTTCTTTCTTGCGCTCTTTCTTGATAACTTCAGGCTCCTTCATCTCGGCGCCTTCAATCACTTCCTCACCGGTAGCCGGGGCCGCTTCTTCCGTCACGCTGCTGATAACAACTATGGCCGTGTTCGGGTCATGCAGGATTTTAATCCCGGCCGGAAGCGTCAGGTTCTGGACTTTAAACGACTGGTGTACGTGCAGCGGGCTAATGTCAATCTTGATCGATTCAGGAATTTCACGTGGCAAACATTCAATTTCCAGTTCACGAAGCAAGAAGTCCACCACCCCTCCTCCGGTTTTCACACCGACCGGCTCGCCCACCAGCTCGACCGGCACGGATACCCGCACGGGCTTATCCATGGAAATCTGGATTAAATCTACATGAGTTAATTCATCGGTAATGGGGTTAATCTGAACTTCTTTAATCATGACATCCCGTTCTTCGGAATCAAAAGCCACTTTAAAAATCGTGTTTTCGCCCGTCTCTGACTTCAGGATTTCAATGACGTCCTTTTTCTTCAGAGTCAGAGGAATATTCTCTATGGATTCTCCATAAAGAATAGCGGGCACCAGGCCCTGCCGTCTCAGACGCCCGGAGGCGTTTTTACCGAGTTCGGTTCTTTTCTCTGCTTTAATTACCAGTGTCATTTTTTCTCCTCCTTAAGTAAAAAGAGAGCTAACTGAGCTACCCTCATTTATTCTTCGAATGGCTTCGCCGAACAGCTCAGCCACAGACAGCACTTCAAATTTTTGGCTGTTCTTAGCCTGCTCTTTCAGGGGGATAGTATCCGTGACAAAGACTTTTTCCAGGCTGGAGTTGTTGATTCGGTCAATGGCTTCGCCGGACAGCACAGGATGAGTGCAGGCCGCAAAAATCCGCCTGGCGCCTTCGCGCTTCAGGGCTTCCACCCCCAGAGTAAGCGTGCCGGCCGTGTCCACCATGTCATCGAACAGGATTACATCCTTATCCTTCACATCGCCTATAACGTGCAAAACCTGGGCCACGTTCGGCGCCGGCCTTCTCTTGTCAATGATGGCCAGCATGGCGTTCAGCCTCTTGGCAAACACGCGAGCCCGCCCGACTCCGCCGGCATCGGGCGAAACAACGGTCAGGTTTTCCAGGTTTAGAGTGCGGACGTGGTTGGCGATCACCGGGGCTGAAGTCAGGTTGTCAACCGGGATGGAGAAAAAGCCCTGGATCTGGGGTGAATGCAGGTCCATGGTCAGCACGCGGTTGGCCCCGGCTTTTTCCAGCAGGTCAGCCATCAGCCTGGCCGAAATCGGCACTCGCGGCCGGTCTTTCCAGTCTTGGCGAGCGTATGCATAATAGGGAATAACAGCTGTTATGCGGCCGGCCGAGGCTCGCTTGAAAGCATCCAGCATGACAAAAAGTTCCATCAGGTGGAAATTGGCATCCGAGCAACCGGACTGAATGACAAAAACATCCTCTCCCCGCACATTTTCATCGATGTAAAAGTGAATTTCTCCGTCGGCAAAACGGCCGAGCACACAACGGCCGAGTTCGATCCCTAAATAGCTGGCTATTTTCCTGGCCAGTTCAGGGTTTGAAGAGCCGCTAAATACCTTCATTTTGCTATCCTTAAAGCCAATCTAACTTGTCAAGCTGGGGCGGGAGGACTCGAACCTCCAAATGACGGATCCAAAGTCCGTTGCCTTACCAGTTTGGCGACGCCCCAGTGCCGAGCTTGCGCCTGTATTCTGTTCTGTTAACTGTAGCTATCACCAGCGTTTTGTGCTGGCCGGCCAGTTTCTCCGCGGCTTCCCGCGCTTTGGTCTCTTCCGAAAACAAGCCAAACAAGGCCGAACCCGAACCGCTCATAAGAGATAATTCTGCTCCGCTTCTTTGGATGCTCTGTTTTATCTTGGCCAGCTGCGGATTTATTTTAAAAGCTACAGCTTCTAAATCATTCCTGAAACTTCTAATTAGTGAAATATCTTTAGCTTCTAAAAACTGAATAATTTTACTTTCTTTACCCTTTGAAGTCAAGGAGTCCGCCAGTCGGTCGTATTCTCGGTAAGCTGTGGCGGTAGAGATTGAAAAGCTGGGCAAGACCAGCAGGACCCACCATTTCTTGTTCTCAGGCAAAGGCTGAATTTTTTCTCCCCGACCACGACCCAGGCAGAGGCCACCCCACAGAAAAAATGGCACGTCAGCGCCGAGTGCAACAGCCAAAGGATACAAATCCTTTATTGATAGCCCGGTATTCCACAGCCGGTTCAGACACAAAAGCGTTACCGCGGCATTACTGCTTCCGCCACCCAGCCCCCGGCCGGCCGGGATGTTTTTCTCGACCCAAATCTCCACACCGGAAGAAGTACCCGTCTTGATTTGCAGTGCTTCCGCCGCTCGGAAAATTAAGTTGTGCCTGTCCCAGGGAACGGCCGGGTCATTTCCAGAGAGCAGAAGCTGTCTATCTTCTCTGCGCTTAAAAATTATTCTGTCGCACAGGTCCACCGTCTGAAACAGAGTTATAAGCTCGTGGTAGCCATCTTCCCTCAAGCCGGTTATCTCCAGCCCGAGGTTTATCTTGGCGGGCGAAAAACACACTACTTCTTCCATAGCTCAGAAATCTCTTCCCAGGATAATTTTTCCGCCGATTGGGCATAAGATGGTAAAAAGACCTCAGTACTAAATCTCGGATTAAACTTTATTTTTAGAAGGCGAAGCCGTACTACCTGACCCGGCTTTTCGAAGTAAATGGTTCTCGGTATTTCTCCCCCTTTGAAAAATTCTTTTATGCTCAACTTCCAGCCATCTTTTTCACCCACATAAAAATTTGACGGCCGTTGACCGGCAGACTTCCAGCCCGGGCTCTGGCTCAATTGTTCTATTCTGCCTGAAAAAAGCCAGGCCAGCTCGTTTGTGGTGATTGGTCCGCCGAGAAATTCCGTGGTCAGCTTCAGACTGCTTCCTTCCCAGAAAACTTTCTTCCCCGGAAGATAAAGGCTCGCCTGTTCGCCATTTAACCAGAGGATGTATTCGAGCCCGCCAAAGGGGTTAAAAATTTCCAGCCGCAGGCGGTCTGGTGTTTGAAGATACATTAGCAAACGCGAGCGGCCCTGCCCGGCCTCTCCGTGATAAAAAAAGGAACTTTCCGCCTGAATCGACTCCACTTCTCTGGCGGGAATGATTCGAACCGGCGATACAAAACAGCCGGCCAGGAAAACCAAACTTAATAGAACAATCGAAAAAGCAGAAAGTTTGCTTTCAAAAAGCGTGGCATAAATTTTTAGCCATCCCCTTCTTACCCGGCCCACCTAAGTTCCTCGTGTGTTTCAGCTTTAATCGAGCTTGAAGCCGTATTCGTCTTCCAGCTTTTTCTTCACTTCCGGGTCGCCAGCGGCAGGAGTTTTCTTCGCCTGCCCTTCTCCCGTGACATCAAATTTATAATCCCTGGCGGCTATTTTCATTTTCCTCTTTCTGATAACAGGATAAAACGGAGAACGGATGCGGCGTCCAAAGCAGGACAGGTTGGGGTTAATGATCATCAGCACGATGAACAGGCCAAAAATTATCAGAATGGCATAAATTGTCCAGCTCATTTTCTTTTCACCTTCCAGATTAAATTATATGTTTAGTCGGCCGCTTTAGCAAATCTGCCTGTCTATTCTTCAAAAACCACCGCTTCAAACTTGAAAAGCGAGCCTGTTTGTTTCCAGGCATTGTCCGGCAGGCCAGCTTTTCGGCAAACCTCCACCAGAAAAGTTTGCCGGTCCCAGCCAAATTCCGTGGCCACCTGAGGAAGGAGCAGCCCGCTCCGGCCTTTCTGCTTAATCAAAAGGCCGTGTCGGCCAACTTCGATGTCCGAGACATTCTCCACCGGTTCAAGTGGCCCGAGAACAGAGATTTCTATCTTCACCCGGTTAAGCTCACTCTTTCTGAGCGGGGGAAACCTGGGGTCCTGGGTAGCCGCATAAACCGCTGATTGAATTATCGTCTGATAAAGGGGAAACACCGGTTCGACAAAACCTATGCAACCCCGCAGCTCCTTATTAATCCGCAGGGTGACAAAAGCCCCGGCTGGCCTTTTGAATTTCGGGTTTTCGGGCACGATATTGAGCACCTGGCCCGTCTCCAGATAATGGGCGATAGATTGCCGGGCCAGCGCCAGAAGCTCCTGTTTTTCTTCTCCGGTAAATTCCATCGGCTGGCGTTTCTCTTCAACGAGAATTATGGCAGAAAAATAACCAACCACCCGGTCAGCCGGTCCGCCGGCGGCCGTCGAATCGCTGTACATAACTTCATTCACTTCGACCTGGCCTAATTTGCGGGCGTATTGCAGAAGTGCCAGAACGGGGCCGCCACCGCACATTATATTTTCTGCTCTTTCCACCTTTCTCGATAGCGTGTTCAGGTCCAGTTTCTTGATGAGTTCAATCGTCTGGCGGTCCACCTGGTTAGCAGCTTCCCTGGTCAAAAAATGAGACATGTCAGTGGAAGCCACCACCAATACATTTTTGCCTTTAAGCGTTTTGTACAGGGCAGAGGAAAGGGCTTCAATTGTTTCCGGGGACTGATATCCCATGACTATGGGCACTATTTTGGCTTCCGGCCATGTTTTCTGGATGAAAGGCACCTGTACTTCTACAGAATGCTCTTTTGCGTGAGCCTGGGGTACATAGCCAAAGCCACTCGCCCTGGAAATTTCTCGAGCCAGCTTCTCGTCAACCTGTGCTACACCCAGCGGTGTCTCAAACCCTCCTTTCCCGTATATGGAGCAGCCCTCAAACCCGTACTGGTGCGAGGGACCTACAATGACGACCGTGTCCACTTTTTTGTTCCTGGCCAGAGCATAGGCCGCCCCGGCTACTCGGCCAGCGTACACATAACCGGCATGCGGGCAGATTAGCCCTGCAATTTCTTTGTCTTCAGGCAGAGTCTTATCAGTGTTAAGGTACAAATCAAGGGCGCGGCTCAGGCGCACTGGGTCAGCTTCATAAAACTGACCGGCCCAGACCGGTTTCCTAACGCCCTGGGCGGGTAAAAAGTGCCATGAGCCCAGCAAACAGATTAAAGCCAAAGCGAGCCAAACTCGCCTGTTCATTTTCTCCCTCCTGCTTAACATATTAAAACTTTAAGGACCGCCTGGCAAATCAGCAACAAAAATAAAAAAAATTTATTGATCAGAAAAAAAAGCATCAACTTCTGTTGACAAGCGTGGAAATTTAGGGAAAAATTTATTGGGAAGGCAAAAATGAGAAGGCTGTTCAACATATTGCTTCTGCTAATCGGTATTTTTACCATGTTTCTGGTTGGCTTCCACTTTGGAAAAGAGAAGGAAAGAGCTCGCATCCCCAAGTTCCAGGACGATTCAGAATAAATCATTTTTTGCTGACAGAATAAAAGGGGGGACTTTCCAGGAAGCCGAGGGGGCCTTTTTGCCCTGGAGCATCTATTACTGCTGTTTGACTTTTTTGCTATAATGTATTTTCAAATTCTGGATAAGGAGATGTGGCCATGCCGATATACGAATATCGTTGTGACAAGTGCCACCATCAGTTTGAAATTTTACAGAAAATTAATGATAAAAGCTTAGATACCTGCCCCAAGTGCGGCGGGCACCTGACGCGCCTGGTTTCTTCACCCGCTATCCAGTTTAAAGGCTCTGGCTGGTACATCACCGATTATGCCCATAAAAATTCTCCTTCGGGAGGAAACGGGTCTAACGGCCACAGAAACGGAAAAGAAGACAAACCTTCGTCAGAAAAAAAGGAAGCCGGCTCGGCGGCTAACAAGTAATGATTTTTGACTTTCTCCGGTTTCCAGATTAAGATTTAGCAGATGAAAATCCTGGTTTTTTTCCCAAGGCAGCTGGGCAGTTCCATCCTGTCTTTGCCTGCACTGCGGGCCATAAACAAGAATTTCCCGGCCAGTCAAATCACCCTGGCTGTAAACGAAGTTTATGCCGGACTGCTAAGCAAGCTCCTTCCAGAATTTTCTCTGATACGGCTGGGTGAGGTTAAAGACATAAAAAAATTGAAATCCACCTCCCAGCTCCTGGCCAGGCAGCGTTTTGACCTGGCTATCCTGCTGGATGATTCTTTCGCAGCCGCCTTGCTTGTTTACTTGGCCAGAATTCCTGAACGCTGGGGATATGACCGGGAAAACCGCGGCTTCATGCTCACCAAAAAAATTCGGGTGAAGTTTACCGACCCGCCTCTTCATTTAATGGATTATTACCTCAGCCTGCTTCAAAAACTTGGCCTTCAAATCGACGGGGCTAAAGCTAATCTTGTTCTGGCCGAAACGCACGTGGCAGAAGCCAGAAAACAGTTAAGCCAGGCCGGAGATTTTTCAGGCGAAGATTTAATCATCCTGAAACCTGGCTCAAGCTGGGGGTTGTCCAGAGTCTGGCCTTTAAGCTACCAGCTCGAACTTGTCCGGAAACTTTCCCGCCTGCCCGCCCGGATTGTTCTGGTTGGCTCTCCCGCCAGCCAGGCAGTGTGTGAAAAAATAGTTTCCGGGGCTGACGGTCATGCCCATAATCTGGCCGGACAATGGCCGCTGGAAAGCATGCCCGGGCTGCTGGCCCTGGCCAGAGTTTTTGTGGGTAACGACGGTGGTCTAACTCATTTAGCCAACGCGCTCGGACGGCCGGTTGTTGCCCTTTACGGACCCACCGATTACAGGCTGTGCGGCCCGGTTCTGCCACCCGTTCACGTGTTCCAGAAACCCGCACCCTGCGCGCCCTGTTCCTACAAAAACTGCCCCTATGACCATCGTTGCCTCCAGAGCATATCTCCCGAGGAAGTTTTCCAAAAAGTGGTAGAGCTTGGCTCGTTTAGCATCTGAGCCCATTTAGCTCTGCAGGTTACAATATGATTCGTTTTGACGACATAGTAGAAAAGATACAGGGCAAGTATTCGGAAAAAGACATCCGCCAGCTGCAAAAAGCCTATATATTCGCTGCCCGAGCACACAAGGGGCAGATCCGCCGTTCGGGCGAGCCCTACCTCAGCCATCCGCTGGAAGTGACCAACATTCTGGCCGATATGAACCTTGACCTGACCACTCTGGTGGCCGGACTGTTGCACGATGTGCCGGAAGATACAGACGTTACCATCCAGGAAATAAGGGAAAATTTCGGCAAGGAAGTGGCCGACCTGGTCGAAGGCGTGACCAAGATTGCCAGGGTAGAAGACGCCACGCCAGAGGAAACGCGGGCGGAAACCATCCGCAAAATCATCCTGGCCATGACTGATGACTTGCGAGTTATATTCATCAAACTGGCTGACCGCTGGCACAACTTAAAAACCCTGCACTTCCTGCCCGAAGACAAGCAGAAAAGGATCGCCCAGGAAACTCTGGAAATCTACGCTCCGATTGCCAACCGGCTGGGCATGGGAAAAATACGCGCCGAACTGGAAGACCTGTCTTTTCGCTATGTGGAGCCTGATGAATATTTTCGCATGGTCGCCCTGGTCGAGCCCGAGCTCAAAAAGGGCGAAAAAGAACTAAAGAAATTAAAAAAGGAGATGGAGCAGGTTTTAAAAGAAAACGGCATCCCGGCCGAAATCCAGTCCAGAATCAAAAGGCTTTACAGCATCTACACCAAGATGAAAAGAAAAGGGGTGGGGTTCGACCAGGTTTATGATTTCCTGGCGCTGCGCATCATTACCGACTCGGTAAAAAACTGCTACGCCGCTCTGGGCATAATTCACCAGCGCTGGCCTCATCTGCCGCAGCGCTTTCGAGATTTCATCGCCATGCCCAAGCCGAATCTTTACCAATCGCTGCATACCACCATCATCACAGAAAACAAACAGACTTTTGAAATCCAGATTAGAACCCGAGAAATGCACGAACTGGCCGAAAACGGGATTGCCGCTCACTGGAAGTATAAAGAGGGGGCACCTACCGGGCTGGCCAGTGAAGACCAGAGGTTGCAGTGGCTCAGGGAAATCGCCGCTCTGTTCAGCGAGCAGAAAAATCCCAAAGAATTTCTAAAAAACCTTAAGATTAACCTGATCCCGGAAGAGATTTATGCCTTTACCCCGAAGGGAAAAGTAATAACCCTGCCGCCGGGAGCAACGGCACTCGATTTTGCCTTTAAAATACACACGGAAATAGGGCTTAAGGCGTCACAAGCTCGGATTAACGGCGAGCTCATGCCTCTAAAAACTCAGCTTCATACCGGGGATATTGTGGAAATCATTACTGCGCCAGGGAGAGAACCGAACCGCAGCTGGCTGAACTGGGTGGCCACCGCTCAGGCTCGACAAAACATCAAAAGGTATCTTAATTTAAAAACACGCCAGAAGGCCCTCGCCCTGGGCAAAAAACTCTGGGAAAAAGAAATCAGTAAATATCAGCTGCCGGCTGAATTGCGCTCTGAAGAAAACCTGAAAAACCGGCTGAGGCAGGAATTAAAGCTAAGAATCCAGACCATGGATGACTTTTTCGTCCTGGCCGGCCTGGGTAAAGTCATCATCAACAGAAAGCTGGTCGAACGCCTGGCGGCAGAAGCCACCTTGGGTCAGCCACCGGTTTCTGGTCTCTTCAAGAAAATGGTCGACTCTCTGACCGGCCGTCATCAGCCCGGCGGTTTGGTCATCCGCAATCTTCAAGAGCAGATGATTACCCTGGCCCGCTGCTGCCAGCCGGTCAAAGGAGAACCCGTGGTTGGATACCTCACCTCCGGCAAAGGTTTGACCGTCCATGCTCAAAGATGCTACCTGGTGAGCAAGGAAATTCTCGACAGCCAGCGTTTGGTGGAGGTGACGTGGGACCCGTCTTACGAGGGAAGGTTTAAAGCCAAGCTGACCATCACTTCAAAAGACTCACCTGGCGTTCTGGCCCGGGTGGCCACGGCCGTGGCCGAGCTAAACGGGAACATTACTAAAGCTGAAGTCAGCACTTCCGGTGAGGGAGACGCTTCCATCAACCTGGAAGTAACCATCAAAGACATAAACCATTTAAACGAGATTATTAAACGTATTGCTAAACTGAAAGATATTCACTCGGTGGAGAGGAGCTGACCTCAGACGGCTTTTTGTACCCTGCCGGAACGAAGGCACCGGGTGCAAACCCAAATTCTCCGGACGCCGTTTTCCGTGCGGGCTTTAACTCTCTGCAGGTTAACGCTCCATTTTCTGTTGGTAGCCTTGTTAGAGTGGCTGATGCTGTGACCGAAGATAGGTCCTTTATGACAAATATCACACTCTCTCGCCATGGTCCTTCTCTCTTTCCTTTGAATTTTCAGTAGGTTATTGGAGTTATTTGTATAACATATTTCTCGGCATAAATCAACCCCTCGCCGGCTAAAAGGTTAACCGGCACCTTTGCTCGAAAAAAGCAAGTTATCCCAGTATAAAATTTGGTGACAGCCAAAGGTCTGGCAGAGAGGAGATCACCGGAATTCTGACTGAAAATAATATTTTTTATAAAAAAAAATTTCTTGAAATTCAGTGCAGAAATTGATAATATTTTGGAAGCTTTTCAAGGAAAGAAATTTAAAAGGGAAGATTTCCACAACTGTGGAAATCTTTGTGGAAATCTATCGGGCAGACATGAAACAAGAATATAAAGCTAATATCTGGAATAAATTACTGGCGGAGTTAAAAAACCGCGTCGACGAGAATGCTTTTTCCACCTGGTTTGAGCCTACCACTTACATAGGGGAAGAAGGCGACACTCTGTACATTAAGGTTCCTAACTCATATTTTAAAGACTGGCTCAGTTTTCACTATTCGCGTCTGATAAACGAGTGTTCGCGGCAGCTTTTCGATAAGGTTTTTGACATAAAATACATATATGACGATACGCCAAATTCTTTCTTAAGGAACTCCCCGGAGGAACGAAAGATAGAAAAATCTATTGTCCAGGCCGCCAACCTAAACCCGACCTATACTTTTGAAAATTTTGTGGTTGGTTCATGCAATCAGTTTGCTCATGCTGCCGCTCTGGCCGTGGCCAAAAACCCGGCTAAATCTTACAACCCCCTGTACATTTACGGCGGCGCCGGGCTTGGAAAAACTCACCTGATGAACGCCATCGGCCATTATATTATGGCCAACAATGCCAAGCTTAAAGTCATGTACGTGACGACCGAAAGGTTCATGAATGATTTGATCAACCACCTCCAGTACGGAAAGATAATTGAATTCCGTCAGAAATACCGCGCGGTTGACGTATTACTTATGGATGACATCCATTACATTTCAGGCAGAGAAAGAACCAAGGAAGAATTCTTCCATACTTTCAATCACTTATATGATTCTCAAAAACAGATTGTCATTTCCAGCGACTGTCCGCCAAAGGACATTCCTCACTTGGAAGACAGGTTTCGCTCCAGGTTTGAATGGGGGTTGATTGCCGACCTGAAACCTCCCGACATCGAGACCAGAATCGCCATTCTAAAAAAGAAAGCTGAGCTGGAGGACGTGGTTCTGCCTGAACCGGTCGCCCTGTATATCGCTGATAAGGTTCACTCAAACATAAGAGAGCTGGAAGGCTATCTGAGAAGAGTTATCGCTTATGCTTCTTTGAAAGGAGCAAAGATTGATTTAGAGCTGGCCAAAGAAGCCTTAAAAGGCCTGCTTGACGCCTCAGCCAATGTCATCACTGTTGAAAAAATACAGAAAGTTGTAAGCAACCACTACAAATTGAAACCGACCGAGTTAAAGTCGAAAAATAATTCTCCGCGGGTGGCCTTCCCCAGACAGGTGGCCATGTATCTGGCAAAAGAGCTGACTGATAGTTCTTTACCAGAAATAGGAAAAAAGTTTGGAGGCAAACACCACACGACAGTTCTCCACAGCATCAGGAAAATTGAGAAATTAATCAAGGAAGACCCGGAAATTAACAGAGAAATCAACACTCTGATTAACCTCTTACAATGAGAAAAATCAAGCAGATAGGAAAATTTTTCACTTTTGCAATGATTTTTATTGTTTTATTTTAACTGGATATTTATAATTTTAATTGATATATAAAAACCAAGGAAAGGTGGAAAAATGAATTTTTCAGCCAGTAAATCCAATATTATTAACGAGTTAAGCCTCCTTCAGGGTATTGTGGAAAAAAGGACGACCATGCCTATACTGTCCAATGTCCTGATAAAAGCTGAAAAGGACAGGGTGGTAATGATGGGGACCGACCTGGAGGTTGGTTTAAGAACATATTTTGAGGCTGAAATAAAGAAAGAAGGTGTGGCCGCCGTAAACGGTCGTAAACTTTTTGATTTTATTAAATTGCTGCCTGAAGACAGGCCGATAGATTTTGTGCGCAAGGAAGATTATCTGATTGTTAAAAGCGGAGAAAGTGAAATTAAAATTGTTACCGCTCAGGAAGAGGATTTCCCGCCCATTCCAGAATGCAGTTTTGAAAGAAATATTAGTTTTAATTTAAACGAATTTAAGGACATGATTGATTGTGTGCTCTATGCCATTACTCAGGAGCAGAGATATTACCTCAACGGCGCTCTGCTGTCGGTCAGAAAAAATCAGCTCGAGCTGGTCAGCACTGATGGGCACCGCCTGGCTTATAATCGCCGCGAATTTGAGAATTTGATTACGGATGAAGAAATAAACCAGATCGTCTCGAAAAAAACGCTGAACGAGCTGAAGAAATTTGAAGATGAAAAAATTGATTTTGATTTTGACGATAACAGCTTGTTTTTCAGGGTCAATAACCGGATGCTCATTTCAAGAATCATAGAGAGTAAATTTCCTAATTATCAGGCGGTTATCCCGAAAGACAACCCGAACAAACTTTTGATAAACCGCGAAAACTTGATAAATGCCATCAAAAGAGTTTCTCTGCTTTCCTCTGAAAAATCGAAGGGCATAAAATTCGAGATAGAGAAAGATGAATTAAGGATGTTTTCTTCTAACCCGGAAATAGGAGAAGCGCGGGATAAACTCGAGGTAGAATATCAGGGTAAAGAGCTGGAGATAGGGTTTAACGCTCAATACCTGCTTGACTTTCTGGGAACAGTGTCCTCAGAAAAGGTGCGCTTTGAGATAAAAGATGAAAACAGTGCCGTGTTGATAAAGCCAGAGCCGGAAGAAAAAGGCACTTACCTGTATATTTTGATGCCGATGAAGATTTGAAGAAGCTGGTTTTTTCCCGGGCTTCTTGCAGACAAAATTTCAAGAGCAATCTTATCAAATAAGTCAGCACTAATTTAATGTCCGGTTAGCCGGCCGAAGGGCTGTCCCCTATCATGCTAACTTCCAGGCAGTGGATAAATTATTAGCTAATTATATTGTTTTAGGTCATAAGTAATTGAGGGCTGTTTGTTGTATCCGCGCTAACACTAATTTTAGTTAGGATAGAAAATTATTTAGTCTTTCTTGGCACAAGAGAAAACAAAAAATCAGCCAGCAGGCGGCAGGCGTCTTTTATCACGGGTGTTATCGGGTGGCCAAAATCAAGCCTCTGCGGCTGAATGCCTATGATATAAATCTTGCAGGCAGCTTCACTGGCCAGCTTTTCCATGAAGCTGGCGAATTCTCCCCCCATCTTTCTTTTTCGCTTTTTTTCTATATCGAGCCTTTCGACCATAATAGTTCCCGGCTTTTTCTTTAAATCCACGGCGTCGACGATTAGCAGGTGGCTGGGCTTGATTCTTTTAATCTTTTTTAAGTAGATATCGATTATCTCGTAAGCCCTCAGTACTTTAATGCGGGACTTCTGGTATTTGGACAGCTTGCCATCAAGCAAGCTGGCCACATAAAGTCCGGCGGCATCATCGGCTTCCAGGGCGTTCCCTGTTCCCAAGATGACGATTTTTTCCATCCCCCGCAATTCTTTTTTCAGGTAATTTTGCCAGTCGGAGGTCATTAGCCTTATTACCTCTTTCTCCTGATTTACCAAGTAGCTAATTTAATCTATCGGCATCTCGCAGGCAAGAAAAATTTTACTGCTTTAAATAAATCAAGCTTTAGGCTCGGCTGATTTGGGCTTGACCACCGCCCGGACGTATTCCCATTCCATCTTGAGGTTGTGCCGGTCATAGTCGGATATTTCGAACCTGGTGTCCATCTGCATGGCATCGGTCGGGCAGGAATCCACGCATTGCGCGCAGTGAATGCAACGGTCATTGTGAATGATCATCTTGAATTTTTTTTCAGCTTCGTTGATTGAGAGAATTTCGATAGCCTCAGCCGGACAATCCCGCTCACAGGCCCGGCAAACAATGCAGGTTTCGGGTTTAAGATAAGGAGAACCGCGGAAGCCGGAAGGGACTTCCAGTTTGGTGAATGGATAATCCACCGTAGCCGGTTTTCTGAATAGATGACGAAAAAGTTCCGGGATAAAAGCGCCGATCCTCATGAGATTAACCCCTTAACCATGATGACGATTAAAAGCTGCAGCACGGCCAGCGGAGCCAGGTATTTCCAGGAAAAGGCCACCACCTGGTCCACTCTGATTCTTGAAGTGGTGGCTCGTATAAGGCTGAGGAAGAAAATTACGAACATGGTTTTTAAAATGAAGGAAATCAGGCCGAGCCAGGGATTGGTTGGAAAGCCGCCCAGAAAAACCGTGGCCAGCAGCCCGGCGGCCACCACCATCTCGACGTCCATCATCAGGCGGAAGATGGCCAGTTTTTTGCCCGAATATTCGGTAAAGGTACCGCCGACAATTTCTGTTTCCGCATGCGGGATGTCGAACGGTGTTCTTTCCAGCTTGGCCTGCACGCAGATTAAGGCAATGACAAAGCCGAGCAGGTTGACCAGGATGAGCAACGGGTGTTCACGGTAAAAGGCGGCAATTTCTGCCAGCCGCCACGAGCCGGCCAGGATGGCCGGGCTCAGCACGGAAAGGAAAAGCGGCACTTCATAACCGAAAAGCATGGTCAGCACGCGAGCCGCCCCCACGGTGGAAAAAAGGTTGGTAGAAGACCAGCCGGCCAGGAAGAAAATAAAGGTCGGCAGGCTTAAAAGATAGAGGAGAACGATGATATCTCCGTTAAATGATGTAAAAGAGGGTCTGTCCAGGCTGTAGTTCCAGACCGGAAGCAGCAGCATGGCGGTGGCCACAATGGCCAGTCCAAAAGCGGGCAGGGCGGAAAACATGCCCTTATCAGCTCTTTCTGGAGTTATATCTTCTTTGGCCATCAGCTTGAAAAAGTCGGCGATCGGCTGCAGAATACCCGCTTTACCGGTGTGGGTCGGCCCCATGCGGTTCTGGAACCGGGCATAGAGTTTTCGGTCGTACCATTCTATGAAGGTTGAATAGATAAATAAAAAGAGAAGGCCTGGATAAATTATCAGATAAATCAGTGTTTTCAGAGTGGCCATTCTACTTCCCTCTTTCTTACGTTTAATCCAGAAAATTTCTGGCTGCGTTGTTTCAGGACGGTCATCGGTACCACTTTTTCTTCACCTGTCCTGGCATCCACCAGGGCAACAGCGCGCTCGGCGCAGCAGATACAGGGGTCAATCGCGGCGAAAATCAGCGGTACATCAGCAATGAAGCCGTTCTTGAGCATTTTGATGGTAGCCGCGTAATTGCCCAGGGTGGGCGCTCTAACCTTCAATCTTTCAGGTTTATCTGTCCCGTTACTTTTTATGTAATGGATGTTTTCGCCGCGGGGCGCCTCATAACGGCTGACCACTTCGTTGGGCTTCGCTCGGCGGGGGGCTCTCACGGCAATCGGCCCGGCGGGCAGGTTCTTAAGCAGGTATTCAATCATGTTATAGCTCTGGAAGAGCTCCTTGATTCTGACCACCGTCCGCCCGAGAACGTCGCATGTTTCAGCTGTGCAGACCTCAAACGGCAGCTCATCATAAACGGCATACGGGTCGTCTTTACGGACATCGCGCGGCACGCCGGAAGCGCGCAGAGTTGGACCCACGGCACACAGGGCAATGGCGTCCTCCTTAGAGAGATACCCGACCCCCGCTAACCTGGCCACGAAACTCGGTTCGTTCGTGCCCAGGTGCTGGTAGTATTCACTCCGCTTTCTCAGAGTGTCCAGAGAATCAAGAATCTTTTTGACCTGCAGCTCGTCCAGGTCGCGACGCACTCCGCCGATGGTGTTGATGCCATAATGGACGCGGTTTCCGGAAATTGTTTCCAGGATGTCCATCACTATTTCGCGGTCCCGCCAGGTGTACATGAAGAAGCTGTCGAAGCCGGCTTCATGACCGGCCACGCCCAACCACAGCAGGTGGCTGTGAACCCTTTCCAGTTCAGAGACCAGCGTGCGGATGTAAAGCCCCCTCTTGGGAACTTCGAGTTCCATCAACTTTTCCACGCCCTGGACGTAGCAGGTTGTATGGGAATGAGAGCAGATGCCGCAGATTCGTTCGGTCAGGTAGATGTTCTGAATCCAGGTCTTCTGCTCGGCCAGTTTTTCAAGGCCCCGGTGGTTATAACCCAGGCGCAGGTCCGCATCCCTGATGATTTCGCCTTCGACCACCACCCGCAGACCGATGGGTTCTTTTAAGGCAGGATGCTGTGGTCCTATGGGTATCTGGAACTTCATTTTTTACCTCCCGGAATGACTTCGGCCGGACGTTCGTACTTCCAGTCCTTGCGCAGCGGGTAATTTCCTGCCGGCCAGTCGTCGGGCAGAAGCAGCGGCCGGGGGTCCGGCAGCCCTTCCACCTTAATGCCAAACATATCCTGCAGTTCTCGCTCGTACAGGATGGCCCCAGGGATGATGCTGCAGATGCTGGGCAGAACCGGATTATCCCGCGGAATCTCTGTGCGAACCGTCAGACAGGTGAAATCATTGGCAAAATGGTAGAGCAGTTCGAAATTCTGGCCCAGGTCGACTCCGCTTATGGTGGACAGATGGGTAAAACCCTCTTCCTGGTTGAGCCAGCCGATAAAGTCCAGCAGCCTGGCCACCTCTACTCTGACAAACAGGCGACGTGGAGCCGGGTTGGTAATCTCCCCGACCTGGTCTTTCCATCTGTCGGTGATTTTATCTATCAGCATTTGGTCGTTCATTTTTCCCTCATCCCTTGATTTTGTTCAGGAGTTTTACCACTCCATCTATCACCGCATCAGGCCGCACCGGGCAGCCTGGAACGTACACATCTACCGGAATCACCTGGTCAATGCCGCCGATCACGTTATAAGCGCCGCGGTAAACACAGCCGGACATGGCGCAGGCCCCGACCGCGATAACGAACTTCGGGTCGGGCGTCTGCTCATAAATCCTGATTAAGCGGTCCTTCATCTGGCGGGTGGCCGGGCCGGTGCAAATAATGACATCAGCATGCCGGGGCGTCGCCTTGAGCAGAATGCCAAATCTTTCCACATCAAACCGAGGAGTAAGGGCCGCCACCACCTCAATGTCACAGGCGTTGCAGGCACCGGTATTCAGATGGAGAATCCAGGGTGATTTTAATCTTGACCATTCGGTTAGTTTTGCCAGCATGTTAGCTCCTCGAGACCAGGGCCATGATGGACAGAAAAATCATGGCCAGATATATTATTGCGAAAAACACTATTTTCCCAGCCGGCACGGTGGCTATTACCAAAGCCGCCACGTGCATGATGGTGAAAAACAGAGCAAACAGATAAAAGAGGCGAAAACCAAACTGCACCTTAACCCCGGGCAGGTCTTCACCGCAGGCGTAAGTGCTGAGTTTACCCGGAGTTTTCTTCAGTTTGGGAGCCATACTGTTACCAAGGGCGTAAAGCAGATAAGCAAACAGCAGGAAAAAGAAGAAAGCAATCGGAGGAGAAAGCAAAAAGTCTATGGCTTTCATGGCTTATCCCTTCAATTTTGATAATAAACGTACATCGAGGCTTTTATTCTTTTTGTATATGTTAATAATCAGGGCCAGGGCGGTAGCCACCAGGCTAACCTCCACCACGATGTAGGTAATTGCCAGGCTCTGGGCCAGGATCACAGAGTTTTTCACCGCGCCGGTGGCCACAATGGCCAGGCTTACGCCTTTGCTAATAATCTCCACGGCGATAAACAGCCGGATGACATTGCGCATGGTCAGCAGACAGTAGATGCCGATAAAAATTAATAAAGCCGAAAAGAATAAATAAAGAAACCAAAGGTTACTCATCTTTGTCCTCGTCTTTCCCTGTTTTCCGGAACAAGGCCAGAACGGCCAAGACGCCGGCGAAGATAACGCCGATTTGCGCCACCAGGTCAAAAGTTCTTTGCTTCCAGAGGACCTGGCCGAAGGTGCCTCCTTCTGGTGAGGCGGGCAGCGCGGGCACTTTACTCAGAAGTGATTTCATGACCAGCCCGTCGATGACCAGGAATAAGATGAAGAAGACAGGGAAGATGGTTTTCACCAGACGATTTTCCTGCACTTCATCATCCTTCTTGGTCAGGGCGATGGTCAGGGCGAAAAGCACGGTAATCAGCCCGGCCACCACCGAGATTTCAAAAACACCAGCGTAAGGCGCTCCCAGGCGAAAGAAGATAAGGCCGAGGAACAAGCTGGCCACCGCCAGGGAAAGAGCGGCTTTAATCAAGTCGCGAACCAGAATGGCCAGCCCGCAAAAGACCACCAAGCCACACAGCAGTAATATTTGTATGGTCATCTTAAATTCCCCACGTTAATACATGTTGAATTCCTTTGGCCAGCACATCTGCGGCCGGAGAAATCCAGGTTTTAACGAAAGGCGTGAAGAACACACCTATCAGAATAGCCACCAGGGCGAGAATGACGCAGGCGGCTGACATCCAGAACGGGGCCTCTTTAACGTGTCTTAAATTCTCGTTCAATGGCCCGAAGAAGGCTTTGCGCTGGATGAGCAGGTAATACCACAGGGTCAGGATACTGGCCAGGATGGCGATAAGGGCGTAACCAAATTCTTTCGCCTGAATCAGAGCCATAATAATGATGAGTTTGCTCCAGAACCCGGCCAGCGGTGGCACGCCGGCAATCGACAGGGCGCCTATCAGGTTGGTGGTGGCCGTGACTGGCGCTCTTTTATCCAGCCCGCCGAGTTCTTCCAGGTTTCTCGTGCCGGTTATGTGCTGAACCGAGCCTGAATTCAAGAACAGAAGACCCTTGGCCACCGCATGGTTAAACAGATGGAACAGACCGCCCAGTAAACCGAGAGGAGTGCCCAGGGCCAGCCCGACCACGATGTAGCCCACCTGACTGATGGATGAATAGGCCAGCATCCGCTTGAGGTCTTTCTGCCCGAGGGCGAGCAGGGCCGCCACCACCATCGAGATGGTGCCCAGAGCCAGAAAGACCTGAGTCAGAACCGGAGTCATACCCACCACGCTGTAAATTATCCTGAACAGGGCATAGATGCCAGAAACCTTAATCAGCAATCCGGACAGCATGGCGGAAATCGGAGCAGGGGCCGAAGGGTGAGCATCGGGCAACCAGGCGTGGAAAGGAACCAGGGCCGCTTTCAGCCCGAACCCCGCGATGAAGAAAGCCACGCAAACCCCAACCACGTAACGTGCCTGAAGGTCCTGCAACCCCTGGGCGACGGCCTGAAAGCTCAGGCTGCCCGTCATTCCGAAGATGATGGTGATGCTCAGCAGGGCGAAGGCGGAAGCCACCACGGATAGCATCAGGTACTTGAAGGAAGCTTCCAGCTCGTCATAACCAAGGCCAAAAGCCACCAGAGCATAAGACGCTACAGCAGCCACTTCCAGGAACAGGTAAATGGAGAAAAGGTCGGGGACCAGCACGAGGCCGTTCATACCGGCGATCATCACCATCAGAAGGGCATAGAAATTGGCTTTATGCCCGTAATGCTCCAGATAATCTACCGAGAAAAGCGTTACCCCCAAGCTGACCAGCGAGATGGTAAACAGCATGAACAGGTTGAAAGCATCCAGGGTCACCGTCAGGTTGACCTGTTCTCCGAACCAGTTGACGTTCCGGATAATGGTTCCCTGCGTGAAGATGGGCTTTACCAGGATGACCGCGTTGAAAAGCAGGAATGCCAGAGCGGCGTTGGTCAGCACGTCCGGAATTAGTTTTTTCGAAAACTTACCGATGAGAGGCAGAAAAGCAGCTACCAATAAAGGAATGACAATGAATGAGAAAACCACCGCTCCTCCTCTATTTTAATAACTGAAGTATTATCCAAACGACGACCACCAGGCCGCCGATAGTCCAGGCCAGATAGTTTGCATACTGACCGTTGTGCGCTTTCTGCAGCAGGCCGGTAAAAGTCCGACCGATGGCCGTAACCACTTTTTCGTACAGGAAATCAATCGGCCGGTCGATAAAGCGGAAAAGAATGCCCGACAGCCACTGCAGGAATTTAACGCCCTGTTCGTAGAGGTCAAAGAACCTTGCTTCGGACAGGTCATAAAGATTTTTCAGGCCAGGCAGCTGATGAATAGGTTCGGATGCCAGGTAAGCTTTTTTCCCGCCGCGTTTCCAGCCGAAGAAATGAATCCCGAGAGCAATCAGCAGGCACAGCATGGAAATGCCGGCCACCGGGTTAAAAAGACTCAGGGCATGAGCGGTGAAATCCACGTGTTCACCGGCTTCTACATGGCCGGCCAAAATGGGCTGGATGAAATTTTCCAGCGGGAGCCTGTTGTACACACCGAAAGTGATACACAGGGCTGCCAGTATCAGGATGGGCAGCACGATAGGAGCCGGACTTTCTTTGGTTTTGGCCACCTCAGTGCTGCGCGGGCCGAAAAATACTGAATGTCCAGCTTTAAGGAAGGAAGCAAAGGTAAAAATGGCTCCCACCCAGGCGGCCACGGCAAAAATGGGCAGTCCGGTTTCCAGCGCACCGTGAAAAACCATTTCCTTGGAGACAAAGCCGTTAAGCGGCCAGACGCCAGAAATGGCCAGGGCGCAAACAGTAAAACCGGCAGCCGTCCAGGGCATCTCGCGAGCCAGCCCGCCAAGCTTTTTGAGTTCGGTCGTCCCGGTGCGATGTTCAACTGAACCGGCGCTCAGGAAGAGGCCGCATTTGTACATGGCGTGGTTTATCATGTGGAAAACACCGCCCGCAATTCCCACGGGAATGGCGGTGCCGATGCCCAGGATCATGTAACCCACCTGGCTGATGGCGTGGAAAGAAAGCAGTTTCTTAAAATCTTTCTGAATAAGCGCCATGAAAACGGCCAGCACGATGGTGGCCGCGCCGATAATCATCAGCACCAAAGACATGGCGCTGCCGACTTTAAGCTCAAAGAAATCCAGGGCAATCCTGGCCAGCAAATAAATGCCCAGAAGTTTTTCAAAGGAAGCGGGCATAAAAGCCATAAAGCTGACGGGTGCATCAAGGGCGGCATCGGGGATCCAGGTGTGGAAGGGCATGGCGCCGGCTTTGCCGATGGCGCCGATCATCATCAGAATAAAAGCCGCGGCGGCCAGCCCGTGGGGTTCGACATGAATCTGGTCCATGGTCAGCGTGCCAGTAGAAGCCCAGAGCAACCCGATGCCCAGGATCATGGAAAAATCACAGAACCCGCCGATAATCAGCGATTTAACGGCCGTCCGGTGTGAGGTGGGCTTCAGCCCGAGGGTCACTAACGCATAGGTTGTGATGAGCAGAGCTTCCCAGAAGAAAATCAGTAAGATGAAATTATTAGCCAGAACCGCACCGTTAGAAAAGGCGGCAGCCAGAAACACATAAAGGTAATATTCGCGAACTCTCGGGTGGTCCTTCATCTTGACCGTGGAGTAGAGGACGATCAGGAACAGAAAGCCGGCCAGCGCGAGCAGGATGAAAGCAGAGAACTGGTACAACCGCAGGTCAAAGTTTATGCCCAGCCCGAGCCAGTCTGTCTTCAGAGAAAGGTTTTTCACAGAGAACAGAGCGAACCCGAGATAGAGCAAAACAGCCGAGGCCAGCACCCCCAGAACTTCGCGAACGAGTTTTACCTTGGCCGGGATTAAGAACAGAATGATGGCCACTGCCGCCGGAAACAGTATTGTCCATAATAATGTCGTTGCCGTCATTTTAGCCACCAGCTAATTTGAGTTGTTGCCAGCTGGACGAGTTTCATCGGGTAGGAGACAAAAAGGCCAGCCAGCACCGAGAGGATAGCCAGTATGGCTACCACACTGACCATGGATAAAGTTTTTTCTGGTGCGGCCATCTTCAGGTCACCCAGGAAGACCAGGGCAAAAGTGCGCATGAGGTAGAACATCGTCAGAACAGCGGTAAACAGAGCTAAGGCCGCCACCCAGACCTGATTGGCCTGAACGGTACCCATGATGACCAGAAGCTTGGAGAAGAAGCCTCCCAGAGGCGGAAGGCCAATGACTGAAAAAGCGCAGATAAGAAAAGAGATGGCCGTCACGGGCATAGTTTTAATCAGCCCGCCCATCTCTCTTATATCACGCTTGTGTGTCGCATGAAGCACAATGCCAGCACACAGGAAAAGCCCGGCTTTAGCCAGTCCGTGCATAAGGATATACAGCAGGCCGCCCGTAATACCTACCGGGGTGGCCACGCTCAAACCAAGGAAAATATATCCGATCTGGCTGATTGTGGAGTAAGCCAGGATACGCTTAAAATCATTTTCCACGGTGGCCGCGCCCGCCGCGATAAGGCTGGACAGAACCGCCATGATGATGATGGCCTGCTGCCAGGACTCTGGTATTTTAAAGGTGTAAAGGAATAACCTGGCATAAGCATAAACCCCGATTTTTACCAGCACGGCCGCGTGTAGTAAAGCAGTCACCGTGGTGGGGGCCACACCGGCATCAGGCAACCAGGTGTGCAGGGGGACGGTGGCCGATTTGGAGAACATGCCGAAGAGGATCAGAAGAACGGCTGTGCCGGGAACAGCCACGCCTCGCATGGCCACCAGGTTGAACGTTCCGGTCTGTCCGTAGATGAGGATGAAACCCAACAGCATGACAACCGCACCACCGAAGGTCAGCAGGAAAGCTTTGTCAGCACGCAGGATGTATTCTTTCTGACGGTAGAAGCCGATCAATCTCCAGCAGGCGATGGCGATAATTTCCCAGAACAGGTACATAAATACCAGGTTGCCGGAGAAAACCAGCCCCATCATCGAGCCGATGAACAGAATGACCATCAGGTAGTACTCGTTCTGGTGCTCTTCGTGGTGGATGTAGCCGAGCGAGTAGATGATAATCAGGAAGCCGATGAAGGAGGAAACAATCGACATGAAGATCGACAGGGGGTCAATAATCAGGATGAAATCCAATCCCAGCGCCAGGCTCTTGCTCCAGACAATCTCCCCGCCTTTAAAAGCCTGAGGTAGAAGCGTCAGCGGCAGGAAAGCGGTTATGGCTCCTAACAGAACTGACCAGGCGGAACGTAATTTGGGAGAGATTGACCCGGCAAGAGGAACCAGCAGCGAACCCAAAATCGGAATAAAAATGGTGAGTAGAGTTATAGCCTCGGTTTTCATGAGAAGTGAGTATATTAAATTAAAAAAGGAATTGTCAAGAATTTATGATAAAAAATTAACAACGAATCCGCAGGCTTTTTCACAGGCAAAGCACAATTTTTCCACAACCTGATTTTCTTGGGGAGAAGGGCCGGTTATTTTGATAAAGAGAAGAAGAGCGAACGGTGAAGAACGCGCCGGTCCCAAAAAATATTTATTTTTATTTTATCTCTGGTTTTGATAAAATCCTAAAAAAATAACAAATTAGAGAGGAGGCACATGAGTGTTCAATTGATTGAAGTTAAGGACCGAAAACAATTAAAGATTTTTATATACCTGCCGGAAAAATTGCACCGCGGTCGTCCGAACTGGGTGCCACCGATTTACATGGATGAATGGGCTTACTTCGACCCCAAGAAGAACAAAGCTTTTGAATACTCCGACACCATTTTGCTGCTGGCCGAAAAGGATGGCGAAATAGTCGGCCGGGTGATGGGCATCATCAACCGCCGCTACAATGAAGTGCGGAACGAGAAAACGGCTCGGTTTGGCTTTCTGGAAAGCATCAGGGACCAGGAAGTGGTCCACGCGCTTCTTGCCCGGGTAGAGCAGTGGGCTCGCGAGAAAGGCATGACCAGGATTATCGGCCCCTACGGCTTTTCTGACCAGGACCCGGAAGGATTTCTCATCAAGGGGTTTGAGCACCGGGCAACCATCGCCACTTATTACAACTTTGAATGGATGCCCGAGATGGTAGAAAAAGAGGGCTACACGAAGGACATTGATTATTTTGTCTACAAAATTGAAATACCCAAAGAAATCCCCGAGCTCTACCGTCGGGTGTCAGAAAGAATTCTCAAGAAAGGCAATTTCCAGCTGCTCGAATTCAAAAAGAGGAAAGAAATAAAGCCCTGGGTGAGACCCATTCTGTCTTTGATGAACGAAACCTACGTGGAGAGCAACATATATGGTTATGCTCCCCTGGATGAACATGAAATGGACGCCCTGGCCAAAAAATACCTGCCCGTACTTGACCCGAGATTTGTCAAAGCGGTGCTCAAAGACGGCCAGGTGGTGGCCTTCATCATCGGCATCCCGGACCTGACCGCCGGCATCCAGAAAGCCCGCGGCCGGCTTTTTCCTTTTGGCTTCATTCATATTTTAAGAGCCAGCAAGAGAACCAAACAGCTGGACCTTCTGCTTGGAGCGATAAAAAAAGAATATCGCGGCCAGGGGCTTGATGCCCTGATGGGCATGGCCATGATTGCCTCGGCCCAGCAAGCGGGTTTTGAAATTATCGACACCCACCATGAAATGGAATCCAACGTAAAGGTTAGGGCCGAGATGGAAAGAATGGGAGGGCAGGTCTACAAGATTTACCGGGTTTATCAGAAATCCCTCGTATAAAGGCTTAATTCTGAAACAGCGTGGTAATTTTAAAATAAAAAGCGACCCCGGCCAGCCGGGCAGGTTGATTTATGCGTTATTAAAATTTTGATATTTTCATAAATCTAATTTGCTCTTCTTAAAAAACGCCTGCCTTCCTCCAAAAGATTTGGAGTTGTTTTGTCTCCCCTGTCTTCCACCCGGCCTAAAAATCACCAGCTCAATTCTGAAGATTAAAAATTCGGTTAAGAAGTTATTGTTTTGCCAGGTCGGCTGACCGGTTTGATTGTTGATTAATTTCGGCACAGCAGATGACCCGCCGGGCGCGCCTGAGTTCAGCGGGCAGCCTGGGTAGAAGCAAATCAGAAATCTTTATTTCACCTCAGCCCAGTTGGTGCCCCAGCCGAGGTTTGCTTTCAGTGGAACCTTAAGAGGGCAGACCCCTTCCATTTTTTCTTTTACCAGCTCCCCTACCATTTCTTTTTCTTCGAGAGGCACCTCAAACACCAGCTCGTCGTGCACCTGAAGAATCATCCTGGTTTTCAGGCTTCGGTTTTTTATTTCCCGGTAGATGTTGATCATGGCCAGTTTGATGATGTCCGCGGCCGAGCCCTGAATCGGCGTGTTGAGGGCCATCCGGCGACCGGCCTGGAAAGTATTGTTGTCAGAACTCCGGAGTTCAGGAATCTGACGCTGGCGACCAAAGATGGTTTCCGCGTAACCTTTTTCCCGGGCTGACTCCACCACCTGGTCCAGGTATTCTTTTACTTTTTTGTGTTCCGAGAAGTAGCGGTCGATGAATTTCTGGGCTTCTGATTGGGAAGTCTCCAGTTCTTTGGCCAGAGAAAAAGCCGATGTTCCGTAGATGATGCTGAAATTTATAATCTTGGCCCGCCGTCTCATTTCTTCTGGAAAAAGTTCAGCGGCCGGGCCAAACACCCGACGGGCCGTTTCGGTGTGAATGTCCCGGTCGTTCAGGAAAACCTCCATCAGGGCCGGGTCTTCTGACAGGTGGGCCAGAAGTCTCAATTCTATCTGAGAATAGTCAGCCTTGAGGAGCAGATAACCTTCTTCTGGAATGAAAGCTCTTCTTATTTTTTTCCCCGCTTCGCCTCGGGCGGGGATGTTTTGCAGGTTGGGGTCCGAGGAAGAAAGCCGGCCCGTGGCGGCAATCGTCTGATTGTATGAGGTGTGAACTCGCCCGGTTTCTGGGTTGACCAGCTCCACTAAAGAGTCCGTGTAGGTGGATTTTAATTTGGCTAACTGACGGTATTCAAGCACCGCCCCGGCCAGCGGATGAAGAGGAGCCAGTTCTTCCAGGATATCCGTGGCGGTCGACAACCCCTTGTTAATCCGTGTCTTTTTAGAAGCTGGCAGGTTAAGCTTGTAAAACAGGACCTGGCTTAATTGCTGAGGGGAGTTGATGTTGAATTCTTGTCCGGCCAGTTCATAGATTTGTTTTTCCAGTTCTTTGAGTTTCTTTTCTAACTCCAGGCCGAGCCCTTTAAGAAAATCAACGTCCAGCTTTACTCCCCAGATTTCCATCTCGGCCAGGACTTCAATCAGTGGTTTTTCGATTTCCTGGTACAGCCGGTCGAGCTTCCTCTCTTTCACCATCGGCCAGAGCACCCGGCTGAGGCTTAAGGCCAGATGGGCATCCTGGCAGGCATATTCAGCAGATTTTTCTACCGGCACCAGGTCGATGGTTAGCTGCTTTTTGCCCTTGCCCACCAGACTTTCAAAAGGAATCTTGTTTTCCTGCAGGTAATAGACGGCCAGTTTATCGAGGTTGTGCTTGCCCCAGTTGGGTTCGAGAAGGTAGGATAGCACCATCGTGTCATATTCTATTCCCTGAAGGTTAATGCCTTCTTTCTTGAGCACAATGTAATCATATTTGATATTCTGACCTATTTTTTTTATGGCCGGGTTTTCCAGCAGGGGCTTTAAATGCCCGAGCACGTAATCAGCAGGCAGCTGGGGTGGGGCCAGAGCGTAGCGGTGCCGCAGCGGGATATAATAGGCTTCACCGGGTGTCAGGCTGAAAGATAGCCCCACCAGTCGGGCTCGCGTCGGGTAAAGGCTGGTGGTTTCGGTATCGAGCGCGAATTCTTCTGCCTGGCTCAGCCGGGCGAGCAATTTTTCAAATTCTTCTTGACTGAGGATGGCGGAATAATTTTTGGTCTGAGGTTCTTTTTTTGAAAGATACTTTGGGAGCAAACTGGTAAAGTCCAGCTCCCGGTAAAGGCGCACTAACTGCTCTGTGTCTGGTTCTGCTATGCGAAATTTTTCCAGCTCAAAATCAACCGGCAGCCGGTCTTCGACTTTGACCAGCTTGAGGCTCAATTCGAGCTGGGCCAGGTTGTTTTTCAGACATTCTCTGATCCTGGGGTTTTTAACCCTGTCTATATTCCTGAGGAGGTTTTCCAGGTTCCCGAAGTCGGAAATAAGCTGCCGGGCGGTCTTTTCTCCTACGCCGGGGACGCCGGGAATGTTATCCGATGAATCGCCCTGCAGGGCCAGAACTTCGGCTACCCGGCTGGCCGGCACTCCAAAAAATTCTTTTACCGTGTTGACCTGCCGGTGTTTCAGGCTTTCGAGGAATTCGCGGTCAATGCTTTCGTCCACCAGGTATATTTCTTTGGCCGGGTTAAAGATAGCCACCAGCGGGCCGAGTACCTGCAGCATGTCTTTATCTGTCGTAACGATGATAACCGGGATTTTCTGTTCCGCGGCTTTCCGGCTGAGGGTGGCCAGGACGTCGTCAGCCTCATAATCGGCATATTCGAAAAGCGGCAGGCGCAGGGCCGATATGATTTTTTTGAGCACCGGCACCTGAATGACCAGGTCTTCCGGCATGGGGCGGCGCTGGGCTTTATATTCCTGATAGGCTTGATGCCGGAAGGTCGGCAGCCCGGTATCAAACACCAGGCCGAGATATTCAGCTTTTTCTTCCTCCATTATCTTGTTTAACGTATTGATAAAGCCATAAATGGCGTTGGTGGGAAACCCGGCCGAATTGCTGAGTTTCTGGATGGCGTAATAAGAGCGATAGAGGACGGAGTTGCCGTCAATCAAGAAAAGTCGGGGCTTGGACATTATCAAACTTTAGAGGTATTTATCATACCTGCCTTCCACAATTTCATCCAGGACTTCCACGTGCAGGTCATGCACCATCTGCTCTATTACTTCTTTAAGGTCCGGTCGGTCCAGCTGGTTGGTGTAGGGCATTTTTTTCGAGGCAATTAATTTTCCTGAGAGATAAATCAGAGATTCCACATAGTTAAAGCTCGGCCCTTTGTCCTGAGTCTGGACCATGAATTTTCGACCCTTGTATTCGATGACCGTGTTGTAACCTTCCATGCCTCAATCCACACCAATTTTTTCTTACTTAGATGATTATACTCCTTAGGGTTCTGGCTGCAAGACCCACGTTAATTTTGGGCCGGCCGGTCCGGG
>JBNARJ010000011.1:0-70452 GCA_049719515.1 Candidatus Saccharicenans sp. | reverse complement strand
TTCATAAGCATCAACTTCCTCTCCCCGGCGAATCACAAAGTCAATCTCTCGGCCTGATTTATCTCTCCAGAAAAAGATTCCTTCACCGCCAGTGCGAGCTCGTAGACAGTCGAGGACCAGATGCTCCCAGAGTAGCCCGCGGTCTTCTTCTCTGATTACGTCCCAGCCTCTTACGTAAGTCACAAAACCGGTATCAAAACCATAAACCTTGGGTCTCTTAACCAGCTCTCTTCTTCCACCACCATGAAATGGTCTTACTGGATAGATTACCAGGGAGATGCTTAAAGCTTCGAGATAGCTTTTCACGGTCGGCCGGCTGAGGTCGCATTCCCGGGACAACTGGGAATAATCTACCAGCCCGCCGCTGCTTCTCAGCATAAGCCGAAAAAGATCGAGAAACCCGCTGCGTTCCCTGACTGCAAACAGTTCCTGAATGTCTCTGGCATAAAAGCTGTCCATCCACTCAGAGAAAAGAGAATCATCCTTTTGATCGCTAAGCAAGAATTCAGGCAGCCCGCCGTGCAGCAAGCGCCGGTCGAGGTCCAGGAGGCCAAAATCTTTCTGGCATTCACTCCACAGTACGGGAAGTAAATGAATGGTTATTTTCCGTCCCGTCAAGGCATCCTTAAATTTCCTGGTCGCTGCCAGCGTCGATGACCCTGTTGCCAGAATCCGAAGATGGGGAAATGAATCGGCAGCCACTTTCAGAACCCGGCTGGGGTCAGCTAACCGGTGGACCTCATCAAGTATAATGGTGGAGGTTCTTTTCTGTGCACGGAAAAATAGCTCTGGGTCATCAAGCCTGCGGGCATCGGACGGCAGATCACAATTTACGTAAACGGAATCAGGAATCATCCTGGCAAGAGTGGTTTTCCCGACCCGACGGACACCAGCCAGCCAGACTATCGGGCGTTTTTGCCAGGCCTCATGGATTTTTTTCAGCCAGTATGGTCTAATTACCATGTAATTATGATTATTAAATAGACGTCCATTTGTCAAATAGAATTTACTTTCAGGCTAGGAGATAGTATCCAGGGTAAAGGGAGTATTTGGAGGCGGCGCGGCGGAAGTCTGGCCATAGGAGCCACCGCGGAGGAAGCTCTTATATTTTCAAATCTGAGGCGCTCCCCATTCTCTGAGCAGCAAACAGACTATTGCTTACACCAGCTGTAATGTTGCAATCGACATAAATACTTATAAACCAGAAATATCTTAGCTGGTATATTGAACTGAACCTTAATCCACAGCGAAGGAAGGACTTTCCGGGGAACAGAATATCACGGTACCAGTTATTCAAGATAAGGAATTAACAAAATTTCTAACATCTTCATGAAGCTTATTTTTGTCGGCATTCTCGGCAAAAATCTTTAATTTCTCTTTTATTGCTTGACCTATCTCATAAAAAGGCCATTCTTTTTCAGGCGGAGCCCCGCTGATTCTTTTCCATGTAAGATGTGCTATCTCTTTATCTGCTCTTGTTTTTGCCTCATCTAATAATTCAGAGTCTTCTAACTTGCCCCTCTGTTCTTCCCATTTGCGGGGGTCATTAACAAAATCAAGAGCTGTTATCTCATCTTTTTTCATTCTAGGCAGATACAGGAAAGCTATTATATTCCGCGTATGGATGGCAAATGATTCAACCAAAGCATTATTAATTATTCTTACTGTTTCAATTAATTTCTTTTTAAGAATTGGATCTGAATCTTGTGGGTCTTGATTAAATTTTCCAATTAAATCTTCCACTGATATAAGAGAAAAAAACATCCAGATTTCATAAAAAAGATGCTCCCAAGAATATTTTTTTAATTCATCGGGGGTGCGATTCATTTTTATTTATTCAATCCAGATAATTACCTTCGCAGGCGCTGGGAGATTTTTTCGGCCGCGGCCCGGGCTTCGGGGCCCACTTCGGGATCATTCGCAAGGGACTGGCAGAAAGCAAGACCTGGCTCGCAGGGGAAATCCGGGAAAGCCGCCAGGACCAGCTTTTTTTCTTCAGCTCGCGGACACAGCATATAAATTTCCTTCAGGGATTCAACCACCGCTTCCGGCCTCCGGTATCTTTCTGAAGCGGTCAGCCGGACCAGACCTCTGATGGCCAGGACCTTTTCCTTTAGGTCAGATGGACTGCGGGCTATCAGCATCAGGTCATCGCGGGCTTCAACCTCGGGCCAGTCAGTTAGGGCTCGGACAGCAGCTTCTCTTATTCTTGGCTCCTGGTTTTTCAAATAATTCCGCAGCAAAGGCAGAGAATTTCTCTCGCCAATTTTTCCGATTATTGAAATAAGAATGGCCTGCCTTTCAGGCTGTTTTTCTGTGTTGAGTAGGTTCCTGAAATAGCTCGAACGGGCACCTGGCCGGGCGCTCTGTTTTGCCCAGGCCGCCATGATGCTGGCCAGTTCTTCCTGAAAAGCTTCGTCTTCGCTCTTAAAGGCTATGTTCAGCAACTCTTCGGCCAGGCTGATATCACCAAAGGTTCTCAACCCGCGAGAAACCAGGGCTGAATCGGCCGAAGGATTGGCCGCTTCCTTCAGGAAAAATTCCCGGCTTTCCCTGATGTTTCTTTCGCAGGCGGCCAGCAGCAATTCGTTCCGCAGCGCCTGGTCGGAGGAAACAGAAAGCATTTCCAGGATTTTTTTATCAACGGCTTTTCCAGACAACGCTATAAGGCTTTCTCTGGCAGCTGCTTTTTCATTTCCGCGAGCTGTGGCTGCTTTTCCGGCCAGAAACTCCACCGTCGAGCTATCGCCTATCTTCCCTAAGCTGATGATGGCCTCCGTCCTGACTTCAGATGAAGGTGATTTGCTGGCCAGGTTCACCAGGTATTCGCGGGCTGAACGGACAGGATAATTAGCCAGAACAGCCGCAACCTGAACTTGAAGATTATCCGGAAGGCCGGAAAAAAGCTGCAGGTAAGAATCAATTTTTTCCTGCGACACCAGGCGCGGGATTAGCCCAACCGCAGCCTGGGCGGCCAGTTCATCCTTACTTTTCAGGGCGGCTTGAATTTCGCGCTCTGCGCTGTTGCCAGCTGCCAGAATTTTTACCTTCCAGGCGGCCAGCTTTTCAGCCGGAGTGAGGGTGGCCCTGATTAATGAATTCGCTGTGGCAGCGGCACTCTCATACTGCCGGTCTTCAATTTCCCTGCTGGCTATCCTTAAAAGTGAATCTGCCGCCAGAAGACGGATTTTCTCATCCCCTGATTTAAGATAACTCATAAGCAACTTGCCGGCCGAACTGCCGCCGATATTGCCCAGTGCTTCAAGTGTGGCTGAAATAACCGTCGGAGAAGAGTGTTTCTTAAGAAGTTTTTCGAGATAAGGCACAGAAGCGGCCACCCTCCTGTGACCCAGGCTGCTGATGATTCCAGGCATCACATCGGCCGGTGTTTTCTCCAGGGCTTCAATCAGAGCAGTATCAGCCTCTTCTCCCGGAATCCTTTCCAGCACGTAGCGGGCCGGGTCGGATTTTTCAGAATCAACGAGATATGGACTCAGAACCTTAACCGATTCAGGCCCGGCTATCCAGCTCAGGGGTTTGCTGACCGCAATGCGAGCCTCCCTGGTTACCGGGCCGGCAAAAAATTGCAGCATCTTCTTCTCAGCCGCAAGCCGCAGCTCATGGTTATCCTTAAGGCTGAAGATGAGTCTATCCAGCTCCAGAGCGGGGCCCTCTCCCTGACTGTGGTCGAATTTTTCCAGCGCTTTTAAGACCTGGTCTAACTGGAGAAGGATATTCTGGGGATTTGCTGCTTGCTGCTCGGTTAAATTCGGTGCCGTCGAATATGAAGAATCAGAAATGGCCAGGTTGGGAAGCGATACAAGAAAAGAAATCAGGAAAATAAAAATAGCAAAATAAATTTTTTGAACCTTCATAAAAGAAACTACAGAAGAAGGCCAATCTCGCCAACTTTTTCCTTCATTGTGAGAAAATTCTATTAAATTACAATTGCTGTATACTTTAACTTTTTGTTCACCGTGTTTACCTAATCTGTCTTCTTCTTTTTTATTCTCAAATTCTGCCCCGTTAAAATCATCATTCATGATAGCTTTATCTCCCGAAACGCTATTTTCCCACATCGGCGCATCAATTATTTTATTTGCCGGCGCCATTAATGCCTGGAATAAGCCTCCTCTTTTTTCTACGGCAAAAAATTCGTTCTTGATTTCATTTCTCATGGTCATCTCTCCCTTCATTCCGGCAAAATCCACGGCTTACGGTAAGAACGGCTGAGGAACCTTTCTGCTTCCGGGTCGCCGATGATTTTTTCATTGACTGGGTCCCACTTTATTTTTCTGCCAACCCTCATCGAAACCATGGCTAAATGGCCGACGCTGGCCGAGCGGTGAGCCACTTCGGCCGGAGTAATAGTCTCTTTTCTGCTCCGCACACAATCCAGGAAATTCTGGTAGTGGTCGCGGCTTTTATACAGCCTTATTTCTTCCGGCCCGATGATTTCGTTCTTCAAGGAAGAGGGTTCGGTCTCAAACTGGCCGCGGTCCACCCATATCCAGCCCTTCTCGCCAATCCATTTCGTTCCGCTCCAGACCTGCGGATAACCGCCGGCCACAATCATCGGTGTGCCGTCGGCGTATCTGGCTTCAACCCAGTAGCGGACCGGGCTGTTGTAAACCCCGCCTTTGGGAAATTCTCCGCGGGCTTCAATTTCCACCGGGCCGGTGCGGTCCCAGCCCATGCCCCAGTGGGCGATGTCCACGTGGTGGCCAACCCAGTCGAGAAGCTGGCCGCCGCCGAAATCCATGTTCCAGCGCCAGTTCATATGCACCCGCGATTTACAGTAGGGCCAGTAGGGAGCCGGTCCCAGCCACATTTCATAATCGAGCTCGGGCGGAGGCGGCTCAATCCTGTCCTGGCCAAAGGTGCCGGCAAAATCGTAATGCCCTTCCGGCAGACCAACTTCAATGCGCAGCACCTTGCCAATCCGGCCATTCCGTACGAGCTCGGCCGCCCGGTGAAAATTCTCCACCGAGCGCTGCCAGCTTCCGGTCTGCCACACCCGGCCGTAGCGCTCCACCGCCCTGACCAGGGCCCGGCCCTCAGCCAGGTCGTGGGTCAGCGGTTTTTCGCCGTAAATGTCGTAGCCGGCCCGAGCCGCGCTGATCGACAGCAGAGCATGCCAGTGGTCGGGCACGGCGATGGATACCGCGTCGATGTCTTTTCTCAGGAAAAGTTCCCTAAAATCGGTGTAGGCCTGACAGGCTCTGTTACCGTACTTTTTATCCACGATTTCCTTGGCCCGGGCTAAATGGTTTTTGTCGACGTCACAGACGGCCACCCACTGCACTTCATCTTTGCTCAGGAAAGCTTCCATGTTGGGAATGCCCATCATGCCAAAACCGATTCCGGCCATCACGATGCGGTTGGACGGAGCCGGCCTTTTATCACGGCCGAGAGCAGAAGCTGGAACAATGGAGGGGAAACCCAGTCCGACGACTGCCGCGGCCGAAGCTTTTTTTAAAAATTCACGGCGAGTGATAGCTCTTCTGGCTATTTTCATTTTGATACCTCTTTTATATTTTTAAAATTTAAGGCCACATTTATGGCACTTTTTCTTTTAACTCATCCAGCTGACAAATGCAAAATAAATTTTGCCTCTGCCTCTCCTTTTCAAAATGTTGCTTCCCCGCTGGCAGGAATCTCGAAGAGCTCCGAGTTTGAATTTTTATATCCCAACCGGCTCTTAAAATTTTTCAAAACTCTGTTAAGCTCAAAAATTCTCTCCGGGCAAAAAAAAGAAAAACTGTTAACCTTTCAAAAAACCTTAAGCCCCCTGCCCTGTCTATCGGCGGGTTTCTTCTTAACTTCCTTATTTAATTCTTATCCCGGGCTGAAAAAAGCTTGCAATAAAAATTGCCATATGATAAAAGTGGTGGCAAGGAGGGATGATGAACCGCGCGGGCACATTCATTTTAATCATTTTTATTATCTCGGCTGCGATTTCTCTCGGTTTTGTCACATCGTCCAGCCTGCAGAAAGCCGGAGACGAGGCCCTTGGCACGAGAAAATACAGCGATTATCAGACACCAACCTTCTGCGGCCTGCAATGCCACAATGATATCTATCAGCAATGGAAACAGGCGATGATGTCCCAGGCCTACACCCACCACTGGGACGAAATTGAATATTTCAAGCTGGCTGTTCCCCAGGCGGAGAAAGACCCGGTAGTGGCCGGAGTAAAAGCCGGCTGCAACGGCTGCCATACGCCGATTGCCTTCCTGGCCGGCGATGTGCCGCCACCCCTTCCGGCCAAGGGCAGCCGGGCCAACGAATCGGTTTCCTGCGAAGTTTGCCACACGGTGACCGGTTTTGCCGGCGATGTGCCTCACAATTTCAACTGGATTTCCGAGCCGGGCAAGAACAAGTACGGGCCGCGGGAAGGGAAAATTTCGCCCGAACACAACATGGTTAAATCTGAATTCCTCAGCACGGCTGAATTCTGCGGCACCTGCCACAACGAAAAAAGCCCCTACGGTGTGTGGGTAAAATCCACCCACCTGGAGTGGAAAGAAGGTCCTTACGCCAGGCAGGGTGTAAAATGCCATGACTGCCACATGACCTATGCCCCGGGCAAGAGCGCTTCCATGGGCAACACCTATCCCGACGTGCGACAGCACCTTTTCCACGGGGCGCACGACCCGGGCAAGATTAAAGGTACCATTGAATTACGGGTTCATCCTGATGTTAACGAAGCTGCGCCCGGCGACCGGGTCAGATTCACCATTGTGCTTTTTAACCAGAAAACCGGCCACAAGTTTCCGACCGGGTCAGTGGAAGACCGCATTGTCTGGATGCACGTTGAAGCGGTTGATGCTAAAGGAAAAGTCTATCACCTGCCGGTTGATAAAAAAGGCTTTGAAGGAGAAGAATACACCATCGCGGCTGACACCCTGGCTTACCAGGATATGGGTATTGCTCTGGGTGACCCGAATTTTAAGGGGGTTCAGCGTGACGGCCTGCCGGTTGGCGACCGCATCTTCCGCATGGCTTACTTTGACCCCCAGGGCCGGATGACCATCCAGCAGTGGAACACCAAATCGCTCGGCGTTGATTACCGAATCGGTCCCCGGGAAACAAAGATTGAAACCTGCACTTTTCAGCTCCCTGAAGATCTGCCACCCGGTCCGCTCACCGTCACGGCTGTCCTTAATTATCAGAAACTGGTCAAACCGGTGGCTGATTTCCTGGGTGTCCCGCCGGATGAATCAGAAATAATTGAAGTCAACCGGCATTCCACCACCATCAAGATAGTCGATTGAATAATTTTATAAATTAACTGCTCAGACTGGAGGTGGCGATGGGAAAAAATTATAAAATCATCATCCTGTCTTTAGTGCTGCTGGCTGTCCTGACTTCTGAGGCTCTTTCCATCCCGGCTTTCGCCCGCAAGTACAGCATGAGCTGCAAGGTCTGCCACACACCTTTTCCCAAGCTTAAACCCTATGGCGATGACTTTATGAACAACGGTTATGTGATCAAAGATAAGGAAACTCCCCGCTACAACATCGACACCGGGGACAGTCTGCTTTCCCTGCTGCGCGAACTGCCGATAGCCATTCGCTTTGAAGGTTTTCTTTCCTTGAACAACAGTAACAACAAAAAACTGGACTTTGCCGCTCCCTTTCTGATCAAGCTGCTGTCCGGCGGTGAAATAACCAAACACGTTTCTTACTACTTCTACTTTTTCTTCACGGAAAAAGGCGAGGTGGCCGGCCTGGAAGACGCCTTTCTCATGTTCAATAACCTTTTTAATCAAGAATTTGATATTATTGTCGGTCAGTTCCAGGTCTCCGACCCGCTGTTCAAACGCGAGCTGCGCCTGATGTACGAAGATTACAAGATTTACAGCACAAAAGTCGGGTTAGCTCATGCCGACCTGACTTATGACCGAGGGCTGATGTTCACTTACAGCTTCCGCAACGGGCCAGACCTGTGCCTTGAAGTGATCAACGGTCTTGGGCTTCGACCGGCTGATGACCAGGACACTTTTGATTATGATAAATACAAGAATTTTCTGCTGCGGGTTTCTCAGGACCTGAGTGAATCAATCCGCCTGGGTGCTTTCGGTTACCTGGGTCGGGAAAGACAGGGTCAGGCTGATGATAATCTCTGGATGCTGGGCGCCGATTTCACCTGGGGTATTCCCAGGCTCGAACTCAATCTTCAGTATATCGAAAGAAGGGACGACAACCCGTTTTTCTGGGTTCTGACTCCGGAGAAAATTAAAACGAGGGGTGGTTTTGCTGAATTAATTTTCATGCCAAAAGGAGACGATTCCCGCTGGTACACAACCGCCCTGCTGAACTGGGTTGATTCCGACCAGCCGGAATTGCGCTACTCTTCATTTGGCCTACATTATGGATATCTGCTAAGGAGAAATATAAGAGCCACGATTGAAGGCACCTACGTTTTCAAGGGGGAACAGGGTGCTCATTTCCGACTGGGACTGGGCCTGATAACCGCTTTTTAATCCCGGAAAACGGCTAACCTCTATAAAAATAAAAGAATAAAAGAGAGTTGGAAGCTTTCCTTCATGTCTTAGCTTCTGGCGAAAGTGCTTTCCTACTCCAGGGGGTTTTCAACCATACCGACTGTGGTTTGAGTGGAAAAAACTGTGTTTGGCTGAAAACAATTATTTAAACTGCCGGCCGCTGCCCTCCTCTGGCCACAGGTAAAATTAAACTGAATTGGAGTCTGTCAAATGAAAGAAAAAAAGGGTTCGGATTAACTGACCGGCGCCCCGGAAGTTCCGTTTATGCTCGAGAGCCGGCTTATTTTTTCGCTCACGCTGCGGTAGTTTGGATTCCAGGACTGAATTTCCCGATAAATGTTGAGAGCCTTATCTATCTCTCCGGCCTTTTCGTAAATCAACCCCAGGTCAAACATCAAGGCAAAATACTGGTCAGTCCCCGGAGCCACCAGCTTGATGGCCCGGTTGAGCCAGTGTTCAGCCTCTTCCAGGTTTCCTTTCAACCTGTGGCAGTGGCTGATGAGAGTTAAACACTCAAGCGTTAAATTCTTGTCCCGGGAAGCCAGGTTAAATTCTTCAATCGCCTCGTCGATTAAATTCTGCTCCATAAAAGCCAGGCCGAGCTGCAGGTGAATCTGGTAATCTTCTTCTGGAATCTTATCCCGGATTCCCTTTTTGAAATCAGCCACAATCGATGACAATTCTTTCTCAAACTGCGTGGTCACGCCTTTTTTCTGACGGAGGAAAACGGCGTTCAGCATCGTCAATTCACTGTGAATGACGTCCTGCAGGTCGTAGAACTTCTTTTCCCGGCCGTCCGAGCTGATGATGGGAACGATGCCCGTGTCGGCAAATATGTCTATCGGGTTAATCTTGTCCTCGCTGAGAACCTGTTCCTGGAGCTGGAAGGCAGTTTTTTTCTTAGCCTCTTTTTCCGCTTCCGCCTTTCCCCTGGTTGGTCTGATGACCTGAGTTTCTATGACCGTTGTTTTTTCTACTTTTTTGATTAACTCTTCATCCGAGTAAGTTGGTTTTATTCGGTCAAGCTCTTCCAGCCTCTCCTTAAGCAGCGAATCATTCGGAAATTTTAAAAGAAGACCTTCTATCACCCGGCGGGCAAGTCTAATCAGACCTTCTTTCTGGTAAACTTCCGCCTGAGCCAGGCCAGCCTGGATTTCTTCCTCTTCTTCAGGCGAAGGAGCCCAGGTATCCAGCTGTATTTCCTCTTCCGAAATTTTCAATTCTTTCTTAAGCTCGCGGTATTCATGAGCCAGCTCCTGGTCCGAGGGTCTGAGCTTTACCAATTCCGCATAGTAAGAAAGCATTTTTGATTTTTCACCAACTTTCTTGAGCTCTTCAATGATGGCCCGGTCAATCAATTCCAGTCGAGCCAGGTCTTTTTTCTCCCGCAGGATTTCCGCCAATTTTTCCATAGCGGGCAGGTAATCTCTGCGGACGGAGAGTATTAATCCCAGAAGTCCAATGGCCTTTTCTTCCCTCTTTTTCTTCAGATAAGTTTCCACCAGCGGCTCAAAGTATTCATAAGCCCGGCCGACATCCCCTTCAGCCAGCTGAATTCTTCCGAGGCGGTACCGGGCATTGACGTTGTTCGGATAAGTATTCAGGATTTTAATAAACATGTTCTTGGCCGCTTCCAGCCGGCCTTCTTCATAATAAAGAGTGCCCAGAAGGTTCATGGCCTCCAGGTCATCAGCATCTCTTTGAAGCACAGATTCAACCAGCTCAATGGCTTTGTCCCCCTGGCCCTTAAGCCTCAGCACCTGAGCCAGCTTCAAATCAGCCCTGGCCTCTTGCGGATTAAGCTTTTTGATTTCCCGCAGAAACTTCTCTGCTTCGTCCAGCTGGCCCTGACTTAACTTGTAATTAACAGCTTCGAGCAGTTCCTCAACCGCCTTGTCCGTCCGGCCATCAAGTTTGTAAAGAGCAGCCAGCTGCATGCGGATGTTGAAGTCCTCCCGGTCGAGCTTGACCACCTTTTCGTACATTGAAATAGCTTCATCCACTCTCTTTTCCCGAAGGAATTTCTCAGCCAGTCTCAAGTATTCTTGCTTGGCATCGGCCACGAAGCCCTGCCTGGCCGACAGGTCAGCCATCTTGACGAAATAGCTGTGGTTGGCAGGATTAAGACGGCATATCTTCTTCAAAATGGCCAGAGCCTGGGAATAAAGGCTTTTTTTCTCGTACTCGTTAGCCACCCTTTCAAAGGCTTTGATGGCTCTTTCATACTGGCCAAGCCTGACGTAAAGGTCGCCAACGATATTATTTATGCTGACATCGCTGGGGTCATCTTCGATAAGTTTTTCATATTCCTGGATGGCTTCTTTCAGCTTGCCCAAGCGAACATACTTCTCCGCCTGTTCAATTATTTTCAGCCGGTCTATCTTTCCGTTCATCTTACTCTGTTTCTATAAGCCACCGCTCCCGGTTTAACTTAAAGGTTTTTCGGTGCAAAACACAGGGCCCGAATTTTTCCAGCGCCTGATAATGACCTTCTGTTCCATAACCTTTATTTTTTCCCAGCTCGTATTCAGGAAACACGGTATCAAGGGCATGCATCAGCTCATCCCTAAAAACCTTGGCTATGATTGAGGCAGCGGCAATACAAAACACATGCCTGTCTCCTTGCGGAATGCCTCTCTGCAAATAATCTATATCTTTTATTTGATAGCCGTCAACCAAAATTATATCTGGAGAGCAGCCAAGCCCCTGGATGGCTCTTTTCATGGCCAGTTGACTCGCCCAGTAAATATTCATCCTGTCTATTTCCTGGCTGGTAGCGTAGCCAAGGCTAAAGTCTGCCACTTCTTTTAGAATGAGGTCAGCCAGCACTCTCCTTTTAGTCGGAGAAAGAAGCTTGGAATCAGCCACTTCCTGGGTCCAGGAAGGCATTTTATTAAGGTAGAAATCCGGGTCGAACACGACCGCCGCGGCCACCACCGGCCCCAGAAGACATCCCCTTCCTGCCTCATCCAACCCGGCTATGAAACGGTACCCCTCGTTAATCAGTTTTTTTTCGGTTTCGACACCCATCATTTGCTGTTATTTTACCTAAAAATCAGTCGGGCGTCGAGAAAAAAATAGAGGAACCACCACCTGATGAGTTAAATCAAAGGATTTTGATAATTAGCCCCGCACCAAATTTTACTGCTGCTCTTCTCTGAGTTTAGCCGCTTTGCCTTTTAGCTGCCGCAAATAATAAAGCTTGGCCCGCCGGACTTTGCCATGCCTGACGACTTCCACCTTTTTTACCACTTTTGAATGCAGCGGAAAGATTCTTTCCACGCCGATACCGTAGGAAATCTTGCGCACGGTGAAGGTGGCCCCCAGGCCGGAGCCCCTCTTGGCAATGACATCGCCTTTGAAAATCTGAATGCGTTCCTTATCGCCTTCTTTGATCAACACGTGAACCTTAACCGTGTCACCCACCCGAAAAGGTTCTATATCCTGTCTGATATGCTTTTCCTCAACAGCTCTAATTAAGTTACTCATGACTCTTTCCTTTCTTTCTTAATTTCCTCGAGGAGCTCTTCCTCTTCTGAGGAAAGCTGCCTTGATTTTAATAAATCCGGTCTTCTGACCAGAGTTTTTTCCAGCGCTTTTTTTAACCGCCAGCGAGCTATTTTCTGGTGGTCGCCTGAAAATAAAACGGAAGGAACTTTATACCCGCGAAAATCTCTTGGCCTGGTGTACTGGGGAAAATCCAGCAGCCCATCCTTAAAAGACTCCCGTGCGACCGAGCCTTCCTTCCCGACCACGCCCGGCACAAACCGGGAAACAGCATCAACCACCACCGCGGCGGCCAGCTCTCCGCCGGTCAAGATGTAATCTCCGATAGAGATTTCTCTGTCAACCAGATGTTCAATTACTCTCTCATCCACTCCTTCGTACCTGCCACATATCAGGACCAGTTGCCGGTAACCTGCCAATTGCTCAGCCAGCCTGGTATTCAGCACTTCTCCCTGAGGCGAAAGAAGACAGACCAGTGAGCCTTCTGGCTGGCGGATAGCTTCCACCGCCCGAAAAATTGGCTCCGGTTTCAAAACCATTCCTTCAAGTCCTCCGTATGGCCTGTCATCAACCTGCCTGTGTTTGTCCGTCGTGTAATCTCTCAGGTCATGAACTTTAATTTCGAGAATTCCCTTTTCTGCAGCTTTCTTCACCACTCCAGCCGAGAACAGGCTGTCGAACATCCTCGGGAAGATGGTTATTATATCAAACCTCATTCAAATCCAGTAACCCTTCCGGCAGGTCGGTTTTTATCAACCCGCGCTTCACATCTATCTCCCGGCAGATGGAATTTACCAGAGGTATTTCCACCCGCTTCCAGCCAGCCTCAACCACTAACAGGGTATTGGCTCCATAAGTTAGCAGTTCGACTACCTGCCCCACCAGCTGACCGTCCACCGTTTCCACCCGGCAGCCCAGCAGCTCAAAGTCGTAATAGGTTCCAGCTTCCAGAGGGGGAAATTCTTCTCTGGAAATAAGTATCTCGCGCCCTCTTAACTCCTCCGCCCTTCTTTGATCCTCAACCCCTCTTAATTTTAAAAAAGGAGAGTTTCGGACGAGGCTGAATCGCTCAACCTCGTATTCCCTTAACTCTCCTTCTTTTTCGAAATAGACTTTTTTGAAGAATGGCTCTCTTTTTATCCAGTCATGTAATTTTATCTTAAGAGTGCCATCCTTCCCTTCGCTCCGGATTACCCGGCCGACAGCTACCAGCTCAACCTTTCTCAATGATTTCCAGGTTGAATCTCCGTTTCATTTTCATGCCGGCTGCACCCAGGATAACCCGGATGGCACGAGCTGTACGGCCCTGCTTTCCGATCACCTTTCCCAGATCCTCAGGTGCCACCTTCAGTTCCAGGATGGTGGTCTGTTCCCCTTCAAGCTGGGAAACCTGAACCTTGTCCGGATTGTCAACCAGAGACTTGGCAATCATTTCAACCAGTTCTTTCACAGTAACCTCCTTTAAGACTTAGAATCTTGGGTTGATTTTTGTCCCTTTACTGCTCTATTTATCAGTGAACTAACGGTTTCCGAAGGTTTGGCTCCCTTGCTCAGCCAGTAATTAACCTTTTCCATATCCAGTTTAAAATCAAGCGGTTCAGTTCTCGGGTTATAATACCCAACCGTGTCCAGAGTCTTGCTCTGTCTGGCTCTGCGGGAATCAATAGCCACAACCCGGTAAGAGGGCTTTTTCTTTGCTCCGAATCTCATCAGACGTAATTTAATCATTTTGTGCCATCTCTCTCTTAAAAATGATTTAAAATATTAGCTAAAAAAGGCAAATAAGTCAACCCTCCCCAGGTTAACCTACCTGCATACTGATTATACTCAATAGACAGGCAAAAATCCAAATAATTTTGACAAAAAGTTAATGCTGTTGACAAAGGCCGCGTTTTTTTTGATAAACTAATAGCAAAAATGACGATGATCAGAGAAAACTGACATGGCCCTCCAGAAAAACCTTTTGCTCAAGCTACTTCTGGTCATTAACAATCAGTATTCGGAAAAAGACCTGCGAGACCTGATTACAGCCATGGTTGACGAGTTACTTCCCGTTATCAAGAAAAATCGGGGGTATCATCTGTACCTGGCCAATTACGAGCCAAGGGACATCGCCTATCTGGCCATCTCCAATCTGTTCATCAAGAACAGTAAGGGGAGATACCCGGTGCTGGAACGCCTGTTTGACTGGAAAACAGTGGAAAAATTTCTGGCCTCAAATGAAGAGGACTTCCAGCGTTATCTGCGAAGCGTACTTTTACGCAGACTGAAACAAACCTACTATTTCCTGAGCAATGAAATAACACCGGAAAGAAATAAAATAAAAAGAGAAATCCTTTACGCTTTGAAAAAGACCAGCCAGTTCAAGATAAAGAACAGGTCCAACAATCCACAAATAACCTTCCGGCCGAAAGGCGAGCCCTCGGTAATTTATTCAAATGAGATAGATGGTTTGCTGAGCCTATGTCTAAAAAACCGGCTGGGCGGGTTACAGATTCCCAAATTTTTCCGACGGCTGGCTGAAATACTCGAAAATAATGGCGCCGGCTTAGAAATGTCACTTTCCGGGATTTATGACCTTTTTGTTTCCGTACAGAAATATTATCTAATGGTCGAAGCCGGAGCCGCTTTTTATTCGCCGGACAGATACCCGGTTTACGATGTCAACAAAAATTTACAGCAGTGGTTTGAAGAACTTATGAATTATAACAAACGGCTGGTCGGAAAATACGTCCAGAAGAAAAGAATAAACCACAAAGAAAAGGAAGCCTGGCTGCTGGCTCTTAATGACCTCTTCCGAGATTGGCAGGACGGTGGCCAGGAAAAATCTCTCTATAATTACCTTAAACGTCATCTTCCAGAAATTACTCCTGACGACTACCGGCAGAACAAGAGAATGATTTTTGAATACCTGGTAAAAAATTCAAGGGAATTCTTGAAACAAAAGTTGGAACAAATCAACTATCAGTGTGCACAGGCGGGTAAATGAAAACCAGGAAAGAATTAATTGAAAAAATAATTTCTTGTTGTGGAGAAAATAAAACTGAGGGACCGCCTCTGTTCAATGTTTGCCTGCATAAAGTCAGGTCTGAAACTCCTCCTTTTCCCAACCTGATAGGATTCAGTCATTTATCTGCGGCCGATTATTACTCAGAAAAGATCTCGCTGGCTTCATCTGACGGACAGTATCTTTTAAGAATCATAAATGATCCGATCCATCATCAGCTGCAGGCTCACCTGTTGCATCGAGAAAAATCCGGTTACCAGTATGTGTTTATCTGCCCCAGGGACCAAGCCCGGTGCTACCTGACCGATTCTCACGGGCTGGTTTCGCTTGAGGACCTGGAATTATCTAATCCGTCAATAAAGCTCATGCCCCCGGCAGCCATTTTTGAATTCTCTCCGCCCGAAACAAAGCAAACTGCCTTTCTCAAACAGGCCTGGTGCATAGAAAGCTTTAAAGAATCAGCCCTCGAAGTTGAAATATTCAGCCAGGAACGAGACCTGACCATCAAGGTCAAGTTCCTGAACCCAAACTCCGCACTGAAACTGAAAAAAATGGTTTTGGTTAAAGAGGGGGAAGAACCCCTGATAGCCACGTCCTTTAAAAATATGGCCCTTTTTGAGGTTCCGGCCAGGTTCATAAATTCTGAGAAGGTTCAAATTAACATCTATGGATAACACATCTTCCTCGCCCGAGCTTTCTCCCCTGCAACTGGAGGAATTATTTCGCAGAAGCATATCCGAAATAACTCTGGCGGCCGATGACGCCTCCCGCGTCCGTGTCATCTGTCAGTTCATAAACGAAACCAGAGGATTAAACGAAGACCTGGTCTATTCATTTTATCTTCAGTACGCTGGCGTGTTTTTCTATCTGCTGGCCAGCATGCAGCCAGAATCTGTTCCACCAGATGAATTGCTGACGATTTTTGAGTCTGCAGTCAATTTCTACCGAAAATTCCCCGATAAGCTCGACCAAAATCTCATCCGAGAGGGGCTGACCAACCTGCTCTTTTATCTGGCTCTTCAATATTTTTATTTGGGAGAACTCGACCGCGCCTGTCAGGCCCTTGTTTTTAAAAACAGGCTGCTAAAAGGCGGCCCGGTGCCAGAAGCTAAGGACCTGCTGACGGCTGTTTGTCCGTTATCTTACGAGCAGATTCTCAGGATCAAAAACACCCGGCTATCCAACCTGGAAATGTGTGTTGAATTTTTTAATTCAGCCGGATTGCCTGAAGAAATCCTGGCTGATAAAGATTTTATCTTTGAAAAATGGGAGAAGTACCGCGGTTTTTCCTCAGACAGCCTCTACTGTTCACTGATCGAAAAAAGAGAAACTTTTTCCCCTCCGGAAAAAGCCAGAATCATTTCCCTTTCAGCTCATGGCCGAAAAATGGCGGTGGCCGACGGTCAAAACATCTTTAAGTTTTCTAATTTGATGTCTTCTTTGGAGGAAGCACTTTCTGCCTCCTTAGCTGACGGTCTCGAAGCCGCCGATTATGTCCTTCACAGGGCCTTCAGGCTGGAACTTCCCCCATTTTTTATAATTTTTTCTTTTCCTGATAAAAAGTTCATTTATCCCGGGCAGAGCCTCGGGCTGCCGGTCACCCTGCTGGCCCTCGCTCAAAAGCTCAGGACTTTCAAAGCACCACACTCTTTATCGATAAGCCGGCAGGCAGCTTTTACCGGTCGGGTCGACCTGAATGGCCAGGTTTTGCGCATCGAACCAGAAAGCCTGGAGATGAAGATTAAAGCAGCTTTTTACTCAGGGATTCGTTACTTAGTTATACCTGAAGAAAACATGAAGGAAGCCAGTCTCATTCTTTATCAGTTTCTGACCGGGCACACCCACCGCCGGCTGGAGCTCATCGGGGCAAAAAGTCTGATGGACATTATCGAAGATGAGCGTTTAATCCAGAGAAACTCCACTTCCAAAATAATCTGGCTTATAAAGACTAAAAGAAAGCTCGTGGCCAAAACATTTTTTTCAGTCCTGTTTTTGACCGGTCTGTTCTTTTTATTCATGTTTGGCAGCCGGTCTAATTATTTTCCATTCAAGACATCCAGGCCGGTGGTGGCCATGGAGCTGCATCATGACAAACTCCTGGCCATAGGTGAAAAAAAAGAAGTCCTCTGGGCCTACCAGCTTAAAAGCTCAGCCGAAACAGAAAGCCTGACCCAGAAATTGATGGACCTTGAAGGAGACGGAAAAAAAGAAATACTGGTGGGCGTAAACTATAAAGAGCAGGAGAAGCGAACTTCCGAAATATTACTTTTTGAGCCAAATGGTCAGCTGCGCTGGTCATTTGAGCCGGGTAAAAGGATTAAAACACTGAATGACGAATTCTCCAACAACTACATTGTGCGGAACCTGGGCATCTGGAAGCTCAAAAATAACTCAGAGGAAAAATTCATCCTGGTGGTGGCCAACCATGCGACCTGGTATCCGGTTCAAATCACCCTTCTAAACTCATCAGGACGGATAATTGGAGAATACTGGCAGGCCGGTCATCTCAACCGAGATGCCTGCCTGGTCGAGGATATTGACGAAGATGGCTGGAATGAAATTATCCTCGGCGGAACCAACAATGATTTCCAGTGCGCCTGCCTGCTGGTGCTTGACCCCCGAAAGGTCGAAGGATGCTCCCCCTCCAGCGGCAACCCGGAATTCCAGTTTCAAGGCCTCCCGCCCGGAACACAGGAATATTATATCCTGTTCCCTCGAACCACCTTAAACCAGGTTATGGCCTTAAGAAATTACACCCGTCAGCTTGAATTGCTCAGAACAGATAAAAAGATAGAGGCGTCCGTGACTGAATTTTCAAAGGAAAATCCTTATGAAATTATATATAATTTTGATTACCATCTTCAACCGCTTTTTTCCCGCCCGACTGACATGACCATAGAGAAAATCAAAGAGTTCATGGTTCAGGGGATTTTGCCCCCTCAGGCTCTTACTGAACTCAGAATTCTTAAAGAAAAAATAAGATTCTGGGACGGAGAAGGCTGGAGTTACCGCCCAACGCGAAACAAAAAACTGGCATATTAAACATTACTGTTCGGCCTTTAACCTTAATTGAACACCCAAAAATTTGCAAATTTTTTCTGCAAAAATAAATTTCGTCATCCTAATCATGTGTTCTGACAAAGGGGAAAAGCAAAAAGGGCTGATGGGAGCCATTTTTTTTAGATAACTTTTTCTGATATCTGATATATCAGACCTTCCGTCTTTTAAATTTTTAAATAGGCTAAGAAAGATAAAGCTTTTTTACAAATGATTCTTTATCCCTCCACTTCTCTTTTACTTTGACATAAAGTTCAAGGAATATTTTTTTCCCCGTGATATGCTCAAGTTCTTCTCTGGCGAGAGTGCCGATTTTTTTAATCATTGAACCTTCCCGGCCGATGACAATTTTTTTCTGAGAATCTTTCTCAACGTATATCTCGGCCTGAATGGCCAAGAGGTTCTTTTCTGGTTTTTCCTCAATTTTGATGACCTGCACCGCCACTGAATGTGGCACTTCCTGATGAAGGTTCATAAGCACCTTTTCTCTGATTATCTCCGCCGCCTGAAGGCTAAGCGGATAATCCGTTACCATATCCTCCGGATAAAGAGCAGGCCCTTCTGGCAAATAGGAGAAAATCTTTTCTAAAAGAAGGTCCAGACCTTCTCCGGTAACCGCGGAAATGACCACCGATTCTTTGCAGGGTAAAAGCCGGGCCACTTCCTGTTCTGTTTTAGACACCGTTTCGGGCGTGGCCAGGTCTTTTTTGGTGACCACCAGGAAGCAGGGTGCCTGCGCTTTTTTTATTTCCTCCATCAGCAGGCGGTCCTCCTCCGTGAGCTCTCGCGAGCTATCAGCCAGAAAAAGTATCAGGTCAACTTCTCTCAAGGTACCTGTAACCTGAGAATTCAGGTATTCGCCCAGGGCATCTTTTGGTTTGTGAAAACCTGGCGTATCAACAAAAACAATCTGTCCTTCCGGACGGTTGACCACCCCTCTTATTTTAAACCTGGTGGTCTGAGGCTTCTCAGAGACAATGCTGACCTTCTGCCCGGTCAGAGCGTTGAGTAGAGTTGATTTTCCGGAATTGGGTTTACCAACCACAGCCACAAAACCAGAACGCATGGGCCCTCCTTTTCAATACCAGACCTGGATAATAAAACCAGTCGAATGAATTTTAGCAAACAGGTTTGAAGATTTCCATCAGTGTTTTTCTCGTCCGGCATTGGAGGAATTGCCACCGCTGCTGTGTCCAGAATTTGAGCTGCCGGAAGACATCGTCTTGGGAGAAACCGTTGGCACTGGGGAGGAAGAATCAGATGAAATATAACTGCTGCTGTTATCCGCCCAACCTGAAGGCACATGCTGAATTAGACCCGAGGGCGTCAGCCTCACCCTCCATTCTTTTGCTTCCCGCGAACTTACCCCCAGTTCAGGAACCACAATGGCATTCCGAGAGCTATCATACACCAGGCTGAAACCCGCTTCTCTGGCCACCCGGACATCAGGGTTCCAGTCGCGGAACCTGAGCCTCTGATTAAAAACGGGTCCGCCGGCCTTGCGGGCATTTTCGGCCCGCCTGGCTTCCGGGGCATTAAGATATTCTGCCGGATTATTCCTTGGAGAAGGAAAATTAGCAGCGCTTCTCTGACTCTGGACCTGTTTCCGGTCCATCACTGCTACCACTCGGCGAACAGCTTCCCCGGCATTATTCTCAGAAACGGCTTGGGCCTGCCGCCATTTTAAAAACTCCTCGGCCGGGTTTTTGGCAGACCCTGTACCGGCAATTTCTTTAACCGCTGAAGGAGCGGAAGGTTGATTTTTCAACTGTTCCTGAATTTTATCCGGAGAGGTAATCATCCTCGACCTGAGGTCTGTCCTGGCTATATCTTCCCTTCTAATTATCACCGCCGGGGATTTACCCTCTATTCTTTCCAGCACTGTCCTGTCATTCTTTTCTACGGCCTGCGCCATGGTATTCAATACTTGCCTGAATTCTGAAGGAATCACACTGCTTCTCTTCTTGAGCTGGTCCTTGCTGACCTTTTTGAGGAAATTATTCATCTGGTTTCCGGCAAAATAGGAACCGGTCGACCAGCCTGTCCAGTAATTGTTCCAGTAATAATCACCGGTTCCCAGACCGTAATAGGCATAAAACAGGAAATCACTCAGCGTCCAGGGCCGCCAGCTGAAGTAACCGTAATAAAAACACCAGTCAACCCAAGCCGGGGCAAAAACCGAACCCGGTATCCAAACCCAGCCGAGCTTCTTGTCCCACTGCCAGATTCCCAAATGATAAGGCACCCAGCCCCACGGCTCCTCCGGCACCCAGAAAAGCTCTCCGTTTACATAAGACCAGCGACCATAAAAATAAGGGGACCAGTTGCCCCAGGGATAGATATCATTGTAAAAAGGCCGCCAGACATAACCATAGAGGTCATCCCACAGCCACTCTCCGTATTTGTTGCCATAATACTGAGCAAAGTAAAAAACAGCTGAGGGCAATTTTTGAACTGGTTTGGGGAGTGGAGTCAGGCCTTTATGGAGCTCCACAAATTCCCTGTTTATCTTTTCATTCCAGGCCACAAACTCACCGAACTCGCTGATGACAGAAACTTTTTCTGTTTGAGAAGCTCCGCTGATAATCAAGTTCTGGCCTTTTTTTAAAGCCTGGGTCCTGAGGTTTTTCTCGTCCGGGCCAAAAAGAACCTTGGCACTCCCCTGAAGAACGGCTATCTTAGTCGGACCCGGTTCATCCTGGGCCACCACCAGAACGGTATGATTTTTCATCTTCAGGGCGGCCGCGGGTGTTACCAGCTGAAAAATTTCCCATGAATTGTAGGCTGTATACATCAAATACAGCCGCCCCTTTTCCAGAAAAAGACTGGAAAGTTTTTCCTCAGAACTTAAGGTCTGAGCCAGGACGGTTTCTATTTTCAACCTGGAATCAACATCCAGCCTAACTATCGTTCCCGAGTCAAATTGAACTTCACACGGACGGTCGTAGGTGACGAGAACATCGCCCGGGACAAGAGGAAGATTAAGCTGTACTTCCTCGGCTCCTGCTATCCCGCTTCTCAAGACCTCCGGGTTTTTGCTCCCAAGGTCAGCCGGCAGATAACTTATATGAGCGAAATAGAAATCTCTTTCTCCTCCGGACAAAATATAGTGTTTTTCCCCGGCCGCCGCAGCCACGATGGTCACAAAAGTCAGGGAAATTAACAAAAGCAGGTAAACTGGCGGTTTGCGCATATTTAATCTCCTCACTATCAACATTAAGCATAATTCGTGCCAGAGTCAAACATTATTTCTTGTCCTGTGGTCAAAAAGAAAACCTGCCCGAACGTCCTTTTATCAGCACACCTGTCCTTAAAATGAGCAATTAACCAGGAAAAGCTCGGGCAGCCGCATTACCAAACGTCCTGTTTGAGGGCATAAAGTTTCAGGATAGCGCCGCGAAAATCAAACCCTGTCCGCCGGCTTTATAACCATATTTCCATTACAATATTTTGTCACAAATGTTAAAAAGCCAAACCATCCGGCAAAAGCAATTTCCAGGAAAAAACAGTCCAAACGATATTAAATTACACTTTATAATAATTACAATTTTATACTCATTACAATATTAAATTGATTTTAATACAAAGCCTCACATGGTCGAAGGCGTCCGGAGATTTTTCCCCCAATTTAATCAGCTGAAGTTCTTTTACCAGCCCGAAGCATCCTGACTAATACAGCTTATTCCCTTTATCATCAATAATGATAAAAGCCGGCAGGTTTTTCACCACAATTTTCCTGATGGCTTCCATACCCAAATCGGCAAAATCAAGAAGCTCACTGGAAATTATGTGCTCCTTGGCCACCAGGGCGGCTGCTCCTCCAATGGTGCCCAGGTAAAAGCCACGATACCTTCGGCAGGCCTCAACCACTTTCTCCGACCGATTGCCCTTGGCCAGCATTACTCTTGAAGCCCCGGCCTTCATGAATTCTTCAACGTAATTATCCATTCTCTGAGCTGAAGTCGGCCCAAAACTTCCGGTGGGCAGGCCCTTTGGTGCCCTGGCCGGCCCGGCATAATAAACAGCATATTTTTTAAAGTACTCAGGCAGCGGCCTGCCCTCATCAAGCATTTTCTTCAACCTCAGATGAGCCATATCCCGCGCCACGATCAGCGTCCCGGTGAGGCTCACCCGGCTGCCGACCGGATATTTAGAAAGCTCCTCCACCAGCCCCTCCAGGCCCTGGTCCAAATCGACCTCCGGCACCTTTTCCAGCTTCAAGCTTTCCACCTTTTCCAGGAAGCGCTTTGGGTTCCGGTCGAGCTTTTCGAGGAAAAGACCATACCGGTTTATTTTTGCCCTTATGTTTCTATCAGCGTTGCAGCTTACCCCAATACCCACCGGCAGAGACCCTCCATGCCTGGGAAGCCTGATCACTCTTGCTTCTACCGCCAGGGCCACTCCACCAAACTGCGCGCCCAGACCTGTTTCTCTGGCAATTTTCATCACTTTCTTTTCCCACTCCAAATCACGGTACCCGTGCGGTTCACCGGTTGGCCTGGTGACCAGGCCGTCAAGAAAACCGGCCGAAGCCAGCTTCACCGTCTTGAGGTTCATTTCCGGCGAGAGACCGCCAACCACCACGGCAATCCGGTAAGGCGGGCAGGCAGCCACCCCGATGGCTTTTATCCTGTCCTTCAAAAATTCATACAGCGTTTTATCGTCTTTTAACAGAGATTTGTTCTCCTGGTAAAGAGCCGTCTTGTTGGAAGAGCCCCCGCCCTTGGCCATGATGTAAAAGTGATATTCATTGCCTTTCGTGCTGAAAATCTCCACCTGAGCCGGCAGGTTGTTTCCGGTATTTTTTTCCTCCAGCATGGAAAGCGGTGCATTCTGGGAGGCTCTGAGGTTCAGACCGGTATAGGCGTCAAAAACTCCCCAGCTCAGGTATTTAACATCATCAACTCCGGTCAGCACATTTTCTCCCTTGTAACCGATGATGTTGGCCGTACCCGTATCCTGGCAGAGCGGCAGCTGCCCTTCAGCCGAAATTATGGCATTTTTTATTAGCATGGCCGCCACGTACTTATCGTTTTCTGAGGCCTCCGGGTCGTCTATAATCGAGGCCAGGTTTTCAAGGTGAGAAGTTCTAAAATAGAAGTTTACCCGGGCCAAAGCTTCTCTGGCCAGAAGCCGCAGCCCCTCGGGTTTTACTTCGAGGAAGGTCCGGCCGCGCCATTTTATTTCTTTTACAAACTGGTCAGTCAATTTTTCGTAACTGATTTTTTGCTTTTCTCTGGGCAAAAGCGGGACGTATTTAAATCTCATGGTTTCTTCTCCCCCTAAATTAAGATTCAGTCTTCGATGTCCATGTACTCGATGATATCCTCAAAACCGGCGATGGTTTTCTGGCCGACCATGCCGATGAGCATGAATTCATTGGTCAGCGGATTCAGCCTGAACTCTTTCAGCAGCCGAAAATTCTCTATCTGTCCGGTGCGGTCCACATGCGTCCTCGGCCCCGTGCAGTAAATTTTGATGTCTCCTACTTTAATGGCGTCTTCACCGGGCACGCTGACTATCGGCAAGTCTGCGGCAATGATTTTCTTCACTTTTTCTTCGAGTTCATCCAGGTCGATATCCGGCCTTTCGCTGAAATTTATGACAAAGCCATGCCTGATATCGGAGTGAATCAGAGGCGACGAAGAACGGTATTGATAATCTCTTTCCAGGATATAGGTGGTTATATCCTCGGCCGAATGCGCCATCAGGCGGTACTTGATGGTTCTATCCACAATTGTTTTTATGTTCTCGGGAAAAGGGCCAAACACGGTCGGCCGGGCCACGATGATTTCTTCCCCGATGCCAATCAACACCTGGGCATTGCAGCCCAGCACATCATAAATCAGGTCAAAATGTTCTACCACCACCCGACGCTTGTGCTCTATGGCGCGTCTGATTGCTTCCCTAATCTTGTACTTTTGCGTAAAGGCCAGCTCGTGCCTGACATCAATGTGAAAAGTGTGGCCAGAAAAATAATCATCCGGCGAAAAAGAATATATTGGTGCCCGCCGGACGTTTACTCCCTCATCCTCATTGGTCAACTCCAGCCCGGGGAAAAGGCCACGAATCAGGGTTGATTTGCCGGCTCCTTCTTCCCCTATGATACCTATCAGATAATCGGTGGGCGTAAGATACCGCCGCGCGATTTCACTGGCCACCATATACAGACGGTAGCGTCCGCGGGGCGCGTAATAAACGGCATAAATCAGCGTGTCAATTCTGGACAGCTGCTTTGGGTCCATTATCTATCCTCAAGCCCGCCGGGGCTTAAAAGGTCAGGTCCAGCAAAGGCGCATGCTGCTGAGCTCCGTAAATATCCGTGTCGCCGGGTGAGCCCGATGGTATTTTCCTTTTTATGGTCACTTTGATGGCCTGGCTCGGTTCAAAGTAAACAATCTTAAGCACCTCGGTTTCCGGAATCCCGTAGAGCCTGGCTATCTTTTTGGCCGTAATGACCTTTTTCTTACGGAAGTAATCAAAATATTTCTTGTCCTTGAACATGATATCAAGAGTCAGCTCAAAAGGTCCAGAGTTTTTTGAACGGATAACCCTGGCCACTTCCAGGATACTTCTTTTTTTACTAACTTTACTGATTTTTCTTTTTGTTTGGGCCATCTATGTCCCCCTAAATTTTTTCCACTTCAGTTTTAAACAGGGCCGGGTCTTCAAGCTTCATGAGGTGATAGATTGAAAACTCAAATACTTTGCCCATGGCCACATCGGAAGGCGAAAAAGGAAAGGCCAGGTTGCCGGCCGTAGCTATCCGTCCTTCATATCCGTAATGTAAAAGAGCCGAACGGGTCACAGCCAGCAAAGCATCGGCCGCTTCCTGGGTGGGGGCGATGGCCTCAATCACCAGGCCAAGTTCATGCGACTGAATCTTCTTAACCGGCTCCAGCTGCCCCATCACCCCGTTTTTTCCGTAAACGTGGAAAAATATCCGGCCCTGCTCGGCTTCCTGCCCCATTATTTCTCTGGACCTGGCTTCCACCGCTTTCAAAATTTCATCAATCTTTGAAATCATGATTGGGTCACGAACTCCAGCCACGCTGATTGACCTGTGGCCGATGAGCCTGACCCCTTCGAGTTTAACCCAGTACTGTTCAGTCGGAATGAACCTGCTCCCCCTGACCCGAACCCGGCCATGGCCTATATCCTCAAAGCTGCATTCTCTTAAGTTTATGACGCCACCCGGGCCAGGAAGCTCGTAAGGGTCTGATTTCTCATAAAGGGTATGAGCGGCCGCTGATTGTGGGGTGAATTTTCTTTCCGGGGAAAGGGCTTCCAAGACAAAAGAATCTTCTTCCAGAATCCCCAGAGCGCAATCAGAACCGGAACCTGGAGTGGCGGCGATGGCCGCGCATTCCAGAATCTTTCCCAGGTGAAGTGCCAGCCCGGAGTCATAACCGCGGGCAATGGGCAGAGCGGCAAAAACAGCCGGGTCATAAGACCGACCGGCCACAATGACCTGGCAACCCTGTTCCAGCAACTTGATGAACGGCTCCACCCCCATTTGGGCCACGATGTTTTCACTCTGGTCAACAACTTCTGGCGTGAGCTCGGGCACGAAGGGCAGCGGTTTGATGTTCCCTTTCTTGAGAGCCTCTTTTACGGTCTTTTTATCCACATCGGCATGGGCAATACCCAGTTTGAAATGAAGCTTTTCTTCTCTGGCAATTTCTCGCACAATTTCCAAACACCATTCCAGGTGTGGCCTGGCCCCTGAACCGCCCGCCGTACCGATGATAACCGGGATATTTTTTTCTACCCCGGCCTTTATCATCAGCCGCAAATCTCTTTTAACCGCGGTGCGGTTGGTAAAGGATTTCCCGGCTCCGAGATAATACGGTCCCGGGTCGGTCGAGCCAGCATCCGCCGCGATTAAATCTGGCTTCCGGCTCAGGCCGCGGCGAAAAGAGCTCTCCGGGAAGCCGTAGCCCAGGATGGCCGTGGTCGAAAGAATTTTAAAGGGTGGAAGTTTTATTTTTTTCTGACTGGCTTTTTTCATTTATTTATTCTCCGCGTATTTCATCTTCAGCACCCGGATGATTCGTTCCATTTCATTATTCACAATCATGAAACCTTCGTCAAAGCCCATCCCCGGTTTGGCCAGCATGCGGTCCGGTCTGGTGGCCATGGCCACGTGCACGCAGGCCTGGGCTGAAATGTCAGTTTCATTGCAGGTACCGCCCTGATAGGCTTCTATTCCATGAGCTTTACAGTAGAGATTGGCTTCCGCCACATTCTGAATGCCACCCAGGTCGGGCGTTTTTATCTGAATCATGTGGCAGGCCCGGGCATCGGTAAATTCCTTGATATCTTCCAGAGTATTGCAGTGTTCGTCAGCCACCACTTTTACCCTCGACCCCATCGATTCCAGCTTCCTGGTAATCCTGGCCAGGGCTTCCATCTGCCGGTATTTTTCTTCCATATCGACCGGGCCTTCTATGTAGAGATTAAACCCGTCCGCTTCTTTTTCCAGGGAAGCCAGATAATCCGCCACCCGTTCCGTGTCTCCATCAAATATGAGGCCTATTGTTCCATAGACATCAATATGAATATCAGGCCGATAATCTTCTCTGGTTCTCAGCTTGATTATCCGGGCAACCAGCCAGCGAATGTATTCTCTCAATTTTTCTCCCTGGCGACCCAGCTTGTCCTCAACGTTGTTGATCAGCGCGTGAGGCAGAGCATCGACCTGTTTGAGGATCATCTTATCCGCATTGGTGTAACGGTCATCCCCGGACTGCCCGAAAATTTTTATCCGCTCGGGGATAATCGGCAGGTTATATTCTTCGCAGATGACTTCCGTCTTAAGCTTTTTTTCGGCTTTAGCCCGGGCGTCCAGCAGAGCCTGCGATAAACCGTATCTGATGGCCGTATGAAGCCTCTTTCCCTCAAATTTCATGTTTTCAAAGCGGTCAGCCAGCTGACGGAAGGAAGTTACTTCCAGCCCCTCAAGCAGTGGTTTGAGGTGCCTTTCCATGAAGGGCAGGTAGTGTTCGGCCAGAAAAAGCGGGTCACGGCCACCAACCCCGGAATACTGCACAGCGGCGCAATCACCCACGGCCAATTGTCCGTCTTCCAGCTCCAGGATGACGGAAATGCTTTCACCGGCTATTCTGATCCTTTCAAACCCTTTGGTCACGGCTTTGCCCTCGTAGACAAAACCGTTCGGCCTGGCTCCTTTTTTAATGGCTTTCTGGTCATCAAAAAAGAAAGCCGATTTCCCAGGAACAAACAGAACTCTTTTTATTTTCATCTGGGCCTCCCAACTAATTTTCCTTTGCTGATGGCATAAATATCGTCAGTGACCATCTCAAAGCTGATAGCCCGCCCTTCCGCTCTGGCTCTTTCCTGCAGCCTCTGCCGATGGTAAGCCATGATTTCCTCGCTGAGCGGCAAATTCCCTTTGCTGAAAATCCTGATAAAGCCTTCGTTATCACGCATCGGGATTATTTTCCCGTGGTTGTAGATGGAAGGCGCAAAAGGAATGTCCAGCACACCCGCTTCAAAAGCAGCCACTGTGCCTGCGGCCACATCACCATGGCCGAGTTCGTAAACTTTATTCATCAGACAACGGACCTCTTCCTTTATTAAGTCGACTTCGGTTTTAAGGTCTTCGGGCTTAAAAATCACCTGGTCTTCTACCATGCTGATAGCCTGGCGGGTGGCTCGCAGCCCCTGGGCATTGGCTTCTTTGGTCGGAATACCCATGGCTTCATGCGGCGACTTGACGATAACTTTTTCTGCGCCCGAAAGTTTGGCCACGATGGCTCCCAGGGCAATTACCGAAAAGGCTTTGGCTTCATCCTCCGGGAAACCGCCCATCCACTGGTGAAAGACAGTGGTTAGTTCAATGTCATCATAGCCTTCCTGGCGAAAATATTCTTCAGCCAGCTCTCGAAGGGCAGCAATGGCGGCCACATCCTGAATGATGTTGCCGCCCTGCCCGTATCCCAAGGTAATTGACTTTACCCCCTGTTTAATTGCCAACAGCCCCTCTATGATTCCCACCGCGATAGAAATGCACGGCGGCACCAAAGTGCCGGTAAGAGGTCCGAATGGCTCTCGGTTTATTCTTACTCCGTTTTCTTCATATATACCGACCAAACGGTCGACATACTGCCAGTCTCTAAGAGATTTCTCCACCGGAACTCGCTTGGCATAAGGAATGTTGTAAGAGATGCCGCCACCTTCAAAGCTGGTAAAACCGGCCGCCAGGGTTATCTCGGCCAGCAGCCGGGCATCCGGCGTGCCGTGCCTGACCTGAACTGGACGGATGACGCTTTCCACCACCCTCCGGCAGCCTTCGACACCATAATTGACCGCCGGGAACCCGTTGAGCATGGAGGTGCCGGCTTGCTTTGATTTTTCAATACCTTTTTCTGCCTCTTCATACCTGTTTTGTCTGGTATAGGCGTCAATAGTCGTCGGCAGAAGGTCAGCCTGTCCTTCTGTTTCTAAGTAGCGCAGCAGCTTGATGTGGTCATCAATCAGTGCCACACCGGCTCTTGGCTGAAGAAGGGTTTTTCGACTCTTTTTCGCCCGGAGCATGGCTAACGAGAAATTCTTTTCTTCCGGAATCGTCCGGTGGTATCTTATTCCTTCTTCAATTGAAACATTCTGGCCGGTAGGCCAGGTTTGCAAAACTTCTTTTCTGATTTCCAGGAATTCTTTAAGGTCTATTTTTTGGTTCTTAATCATCTTCCTAACCTCTCATGATAATTTTTCTAAAGAAGCCAAGGCGGCGGAAGCCGCTTCTTTTGGATATTTCTCAACCAGGTTGCCAAGCAGAGGAAAAAGATAATCTCGGTCACGGTAGAATTCAGGTTTTTCCGGCGTGAGTTTTCTTTCATCCCCGTAAAATTTAAGTTTTTCCAGCGGCCGTTGCATTACTTCAGCTGACCTTTCCTGTGAAAGATAACCGCCGCTGCCAATAATGGCTTTAACTCGCCTGAGGTCTTTTCCGGTCTGCACATAGACCTTCCCCTGCGGAGTAAAAGTTTCTTTCCAGCCACCGATGTGTCTTAGAGCAGAAAAATACACACAGGCTTCAGCCAGCAAACGGTCAAAAAGAATTTCTTCCTCGGTCCTGGGCAGGTATTCAGTCGTCCTGGCAATCCTGTCAACGTATTCTTCCAGCTTTTCCATCTTAAGCCCAAGTTCTTTCAGCCGACCTTCTAAATAATCCCGCGCCGTGTCATAAAGTGAATGGGCTGAAACTCTCAGGCCCAGGTCGCCTTCAACCGTTCTTTTAACTCTCGGTTCACGAACTCCCTTGAGAATGACCGAGTCGGTTTCCAGATAAGATTCAGTGTTGGAATAAAAATCAGTGGTCGCCCCGCCAATATCAATAGCAGCCAGATCTGACCATTCAGGATGGTGGGCGGGAATGGCCGAAATCAATTCATAGACGGCCAGCGGCGTTGGTTTGGGCTGGGTACCAAAATTTTCTACGATTTGCGTTAGCCCGCGTCCGCTGACAATTCGCTTGAGGAAAATTTCACGTATTTTTTCCCGCACGGGTTCGATATTAACCTGACCTATTTCTGGCATCAGGTTTTCCGTGATGATGACTTCTTTTTCGCGGAGAATATCCGCCACCTCGTCAGCCACCGCCCGGTTGCCGGCGTACACTATGGGACAGGAAATCTCTGAGGCTTTAAGCTTCAGAGCATTTTCCAGGATGTACTTGCTGTTTCCGCCATCGGTTCCCCCGCTGAACAGGATGATATCCGGCCGCTGCTTTTCCAGCTCTTTTACGTCGCTCCTGGTCAGGGCAAAAGAAAAACTCTGAATGACCTTGCCCCCGGCCGACATGGCGGCCAATCTGGCCAACTGGAGAGTCAGGTCCGGAACAAGACCGATGGCTGAGATTCTCAACCCGCCCTTAGCTGAAGAAGAAAAAAATAATTCGGCCGAGCCGGATAACATCTCTAAAGGCGTGGATTTTTCCTTTTCCAGGAGAGCGGACAGCACTTCGGAAAAACCCAGGACAAGGTTGGATTGCGTGGTGGGCAACACCACTTTTTTCTTCAGTTTGAGTGCCGAATTTTCCAGGACAAAAATTCCGCCCTTTGTCCAGGTAGAACCTATGTCAATACTGATTATGGTCTTCATGTTCAAGGCCTGTTCGGCTGACCGCCATCGGTTTTTTCTTCAGTGAGAAGCTGGCTTTTATTGTCGGAAGCCAACTGACCGAATTTTTCCCTGATATCCTGCCTGAGCAGTTCAGCCACCTTCTTCAGGTCCACATCAGGCGGGAAGACACGGTCAAAGCCCATCTTCTTAAATTTTTCTTCCACCACCGAAAAAGGCGTTTTCCCCACCACCAGGTTTCCGCCCACATAAAGGATTATCGGGTCCAGCCCTTTCTCCAGACACAACTCGCGGAACCCCTGGCAATCAATTTCCCCATGACCATACAGAGAGGAAACCAGGATGGCTTTGGCATTGGTCTCAATGGCCGCGTTGATAAACTCCTGTTGAGAAACCATTACTCCCAGGTTAACCACCCTAAAACCCTCAGAGCTAAAAAACAATTCCAGAATTTTATTGCCCACCGAATGGCAATCGGCTCCTATCACTCCAAGGATGATAGTGTCTTTTTCCATTTTTACTTCTCCTGCTTTACTGCTCATAAACCTTTCCTTAGTTACTTAAATGACTGAAGACCGCGTGAAACTGGCTTAAATTCAAGGGTTCAAAAGCTGGCTGATTCTTTCTTCCACATAAAGTAATGAACCTCTTTCGATCTGGTAGTCAAAAACGATGACCTTACCCCCTCTTTGAGTAAAATTTTGAACGGCGGCCAGGTTTTCTTTCTTTCTCTGGAGCTGATAACCTGGCGGAACAAAAACCACATCAACCTTTTCCAAAAACTCGGGCAGGTTTTCTTCGTCCTTAAAAAACAAATAAGGAATCTGACCGGTGGCCAGGCCCATCTCTTTTATTCTATCTACCACTCTGGCCAGGAAATTCTGGCTCTCGCAAACCACACCCAGCCTCTGAATGGGGCTCAAGCTAGCCATCTCGATTATGGTTTCCTGGCTGGGGGACACAGCTACCTGAATCAATCTGTCCTTAAGCCTGGCGATTTTACCCAATAGTTCGCTGTAGTGGGTGCTGGTGGTCAGGATTAAGTCAAAAGGTTCAAGCCTTCGTTCAGCCTGCGGGTCGGCCACAACTTCGTCCAGAAGAAATCTGGAAACCCGGACGTGCTTGAGAAAAGTGAGCTGTCTTTCAAAAATAGCCAAACTTTCCGGGTTGCAATCTATGATAGCCACATTGAAATTCTCCAATTTTTCTTCCCGCTGGATTAAAGCCACTTCCACAAAAGTTCTTATTTCCTGGTAAGAAAAATTTAGCCTTCGCAATTCATCAATCAGACCGTCTATCATTTTCATGGCTTTTTCCTTGCGGCCGCTGGGAATAATATCCTGCCTCGCCGAAACAAAAGTTCCCCGGCCCTGAGTGGTCTCAATCAGGCCTTCTTTAACCATCAGTTCATAAGCCTTTTTAACCGTCCCCCTGGCTATCTGTAATTGCTGGGCAAGCTCCCTTTCAGTGGGCAGCTTATCTCCAGGCTTAATTGACCCATCGCGGATCATCGAGGTTATCTGCCTGATGATCTGCCTGTAGGCTGGAACCGGGCTATTCTTTTCGATGCTTAATTTTATATCCATAATATACCTCGTTAGAAATTTATATATTTTCGTAGTCCATTTTATACCAATATATACCAATATGCAAGCGAATTTTAAAGTTTTTTAATGTTTTTTCAAATTAATTTTTTGGGAATAAAAATATTTTTATTTCGTCAGATAAAGCAGAACTATGGCAAACAAGGGATTTATTTTTTGAAAACCGCACAGAGGCAGATGGCTCAAAAATTAAAGGAAGGCAGGATAAAGTTTGATTAAAAAACGAAAATTAAGGTAAAATGTAAGCAGAAAATGAGGGCATTAGAAGCACTTTCCAAGGAATTGCGAAAGCACTGGGTTGGGGTGCTGGCTTTTTTGACCGCCTTTTGGCTCCTTTATCCATTTCTTAGAATAGAGCAGTCTGATTACGCCCAGGCCAAAATTCTTGTCTACAGGCTCTTTTTTGGGCTGACCATCCTGATCATCATGCTGGGCAAAATGGGTTTTGATATTTTCTTCCCTCAGGGTATTGCAGAAAAAGTCTCGAATTTAAAATCAGTCCTGTTCATCATTTTTGGCATTTTGCTGCTGGCCTTTGTTATTTTCATCATAATTCAGGCTGGCTCCATGTTCCTCATCAGCTACCCCCAAACTACTGAGCTGAGCCAGTAGCTTCTGCTTCGCTAAATATCCCTTTATTTTTTCTGACCAGATATACCGCCACGGCCACGTAAAGAAAAGTCTCGATTCCGACAGTGATGACGTTCAGTTCGAATAATTGATTGACAAAGTTTATCATGAAGTGGAAAAGTATCGCCGCCAGGGTGCTTCTCCGGTTTTTGAAAAACAGGTAGGTAAAAATCACCGATTTGGGAAAGAGCTCAATAAAATAAAGTATGACCAGAAGCGGGTGGGAAGAACGGGCCTGAAGTATGTAACCCCTTACCAGAAAAAGCGGCAAATGCCAGAGGGCCCAGACCAGGCCAACCAGCAGGCTGGCCTTCAAACCTGAAAGCTGGTGAGACAGTTTATCCAGCCAGTAACCACGCCAGCCAAGCTCTTCTGGAAAAGGTCCGACAAAAAGGTTGTAAAAAATAAAAAAAAGGATGGATGGAATATGGGCCCGCACCTGGGGAATAAGTTTCAGCTGGTGCAGCTGACCGCCAAAAATTAATGAGGCAAAGATAGAAACAACGGTAATAATAAAAGGCAAAAAGAAAATCATCCGGAAGCCCTGTTTGCCGATCAGGGTCGGGTCAAACACTCTTCTCCAGTAATCCCAGTGATACTCAGCATCTTCCCCCAGTAGAATAAAAGCCAGGGCAACCAGGGCGGGTGAAAGAAGCCCGGCAATTAACAGGATTTTCACGGCCGGGTTTTCCACTCCCTGGCCGGTGGCTATGGCCAGCAGCCACGTTCCCCAGGTAAGCCCGAGGACAAATGGAATATAAAGGTAAGGGTGAATATGAATTTTCTTCGAAAACATCAGTTCTCCTGAACTCTTTAATTCAGACTACAAGTAACATCAAATAACATATAAAAATTTTGTTTCAAATTAAAGCTATTTTTGCGAATCTTACTCTTAAAGGTTGACTTAACATCTTTACGACCTTATTAATATAATAAAAGAAAAACAGAAAAAGCAAAAAAGGAAAAGCAAATGAAAGCTCTGTACTTAACCGGTTTGAGGCAGGCCGAAATCAGAGAAATGCCGATACCTGAACTTTCAGAACCGGACCAGGTCCTGCTAAAAACCAGGGTGGCCGGCATCTGCGGAAGCGACCTCCATTATTTTATTTCTGAAAGTGTCGGCGGTGAGCTTATTCCCTATCCCTGCCTGGTTGGTCATGAGTGTTCGGCTGAAGTGGTCAAGGTCGGGCCAGAAGTTAAAGCCTTGAGCCCGGGCGACCTGGTAGCTGTGGAACCATCCATCTCCTGCGGTAAATGCGACCAGTGTCTTGCTGGCCGGTTTAACACCTGCCGGAAGATTAAATTTCTCGGTCATCCGGGTGAACTGGATGGCTGCTTTGCCGAGTATTTCGTCATGCCCGAAAAAAACCTTTTTAAATTGCCCGAAAGCTTCTCCCCTGAACTGGCCATGCTGGCCGAACCCCTGTCCATTGCCATCCATGCCTTTAACCTGGCCAAACCGGAAAGCCGGGATAAAATAGGAGTCCTGGGTACCGGGCCAATCGGTCTTTCATTGATACTCTGGTTAAAAGCCCACGGGTTTCCCTCCATTTATGCTACCGACAGGTCCCAGGCGCGAGTTCAGGCCGCCCTCAAAGCCGGAGCGAGCTGGGCCGCCAACGTCGAAGAAGAAGACGTGGTAAAAGAAATATCAACCCGCCAACCCTTAGGTCTGGAAGTGGTGTTTGAAGTCAGCGGAGACCAGGAGGCCATCGACCAGGCTGTGGAATTAGTGAAGCCTGGCGGAAAAATAATTCAGGTGGGCATTCCCCTGCCCGAAAGAATTTCTTACCGTATAAGCAAGCTCAGGAGAAAAGAAATCACCATCATTAATTCAAGAAGACAGAATCGATGCCTGGAAATTGCTTTGAAAGCCATACACGAAAAGCAGGTTGATGTTTCATGGCTGCTCACGCACAGGTTCTCTCTCGCAGAAGGACAGCTGGCCTTCACCACGGCGGCCGACAGGCTGGACGGCGTTTTAAAAGCTGCCTTTGTTTTTTGAGGTTGATAATTCCGGCCGAACGGCAAATTTATTCGGGTAAGTCTGTTTTTATTTATACCTCTGCCAGATATTTTCCAGCCGGCACTTCTCACCGGCCCTCGCCCTGACAGGGACTATTTTTTGAATGTATTATTTTCTGTCTCTTTCTCTCCAAAAACTCTGAAGAACTCCTATCTTCTTCATGTATTTCATGAATTTTCCCTTCTCCAATGACCGGTTTATTTATTAGATTGACGTTTGTTTAACTTTTAAATATGCTGAAATCCTGTTAAATTGTTTATGAAAAATTTTTTATCATGAAGACCAAATCAAGGAGTGAGCGATGGAACTGCACTGGCTTGATTTAACCATCTTTGTGCTTTTCTTTGCCGTCGTGGTTTCTGTAAGCATGTATAAAAGCAGAAAAGAAAGGACCGGCACCGATTTTTTCCTGGCCGGCCGTGGCCTGGTTTGGCCGCTAATTGGATTTTCCCTGATTGCCGCCAACATTTCCACTGAACATTTTGTCGGCATGTCCGGACAGGCAGCCGGCCTGGCCGGAATGGCGGTGGCCAGCTACGAATGGATGGCTGCCATAACTCTCGTGTTTGTGGCCCTGTTTTTTCTGCCGAAATTCCTGCGCAGTGGAATTTATACCATTCCAGAATTCCTCGAATACCGCTACAACCCGGCTGCCAGATTTATCATGGCCCTTTACATGGTACTGATGTATACCCTGGTGAGCATCGCGGCAGTGGTTTACACGGGAGCACTTGCCCTTCATACGATATTTGACTTTGACCTGGTTAAAGCGGTCTGGCTAATAGGCATCATCGCTGCCATCTACACCACGTGGGGCGGACTCAAAGCCGTAGCCTGGGCTGACCTTTTTCAGGGGTCGGCTTTGATTTTTGGGGGTGTGGTGACCATGATTCTCGGCTTCAAAGCCGTCGGCGGGGTAGGAGCTTTCTTTGCCGCCAACCAGGATAAGCTTCACATGATTTTGCCCGCTGACCATCCGGTCATTCCCTGGACCACCCTCGTGGTCGGTCTGTGGATTCCTAATTTTTATTACTGGGGATTAAACCAATTTATCACCCAGCGGACGCTGGCGGCCAAAAGTCTGAAACAGGGGCAGTTAGGCATCATGTTTGCCGCCTTTCTCAAACTGCTCATCCCGTTTATCATCATAATCCCCGGCATCATCTCTTATCAGCTCTACAAGGATCAACTTCTGGCTCCCGGTCATACGACCGACCAGGCCTATCCGCTGCTTATTAAGAACCTGGTCGGCCCGGGGCTTAAAGGATTCATTCTGGCCGCCATCGCCGGAGCGGTCATCAGCACCCTTGGCTCACTGCTGAATTCGGTGTCCACCATCCTGACCATGGACATTTACAAAAGGCACCTCAACCCAAAGGCCAGCCAGGAATCTTTAATAAAAATAGGAAGGGTGGCTACCGTCATTTTTGTGTTAGCCGTTTGCCTGCTGGCCCCGCACCTGGGAGACCCCCGGTTTAAAGGAATTTTTAACTACATCCAGGAATTCCAGGGCTTTGTCTCTCCTGGAGTTCTGGCTGCTTTTGTTTTTGGCCTGTTTATCAAGAAAACTCCGCCGGCAGCCGGGGTTACATCTCTTGTTTTATCAGTCCCTGTTTATGGTTTTCTTAAATGGCAGTTTGGCCAGGTGGCTTTTCTCAATCGCATCGCCATAAATTTTCTGGTTTTGGTGCTGGTGATGGCCATCATTACCCTGTTGAAGCCCCTTAAGGAACCCAAGGTGCTGCCCGTACTGGAAGGTTTTGACATGAGTTCAACGCCAATCCTCAAATACCTGTGTGCCGCCATCATTATCATCACCATCACGCTCTACCTGATTTTCTGGTAAATAAGTCAGCGCAAAAAAAACAGAACAACAGGAAGAAAAAGGTTTATGGCCTGGTCAAAAATGACACGTCTCGAAACTAAGGAGAAAATGAGGTTTTTTGATAGGCGTTTACGGATAAATTTATTATTCGCGTCTATTATCTTTCTTTTTCTGACCTTTTTCCTTTTTTCCTGCCATAAAAAGTCTGTCCCCGCTTCTGACCGAGTGTTAAAAGATCCCGTCCAGCCCCACCGGATTCAATTTATTGACCCAGAAGATGACGAACAGACCATCATATTCAAAGCAGCTCATGTAATTCCTGACCAGCGACAGATGGCCTGGCAGCAGAAAGAGCTGATGGCTTTTATTCATTTTGGGCTGAACACTTTTACAAACCGAGAACTCGGCCTGGGCACTGAATCCCCGGATGTTTTCCACCCGACTTCCTTCAACCCGAGGCAGTGGACCAGAATTTTAAAAGAAGCCGGGTTTAAAACAGTCATCTTAACGGCCAAGCACCATGATGGTTTCTGCCTGTGGCCCACCGGAACGACCGATTTTTCAGTCAAAAAAAGCAAATGGCTGAACGGGCACGGAGATGTGGTGCGGGATGTGGCACGAGCCTGTCGGGAAGAAGGGCTGGAGTTTGGCTTTTACCTTTCACCCTGGGACAGACACGAAAAAAGCTACGGTACAGAAGCCTACAATGAATTTTTCCGCCGCCAGCTCAGAGAACTGCTCACTGAATACGGCCCCGTGGCTGAAGTCTGGTTCGATGGCTATTGCGGAGAAGGCCCGAACGGACGGCGGCAAGAATATGATTGGAATTCTTACTACCAGCTTGTCCGAAAGCTTCAGCCGGCCGCGGTTATAGCCATTATGGGTCCGGACGTCAGGTGGGTGGGTAACGAAAACGGGCTGGCCCGGGAAACAGAATGGAGTGTTCTTCCTTTAAGCTTGCCCGCAACTTCCCTGAGCGCCCTGCAAAAAAAGGTTCTGAGCCTGGAAAAAGTTTTCGTGCCACAAAATCTGATGGGAGAAGACCTGGGGAGCCGCCAAAAGATTCTGCAGGCGCGGGCTCTGTTCTGGTATCCGGCCGAGGTGGATGTATCCATCAGGCCCGGCTGGTTCTATCATCCTGACCAGGATAGCCAGGTGAAAACACCGGCCGACCTGTTCAGAATATACTTCCAATCGGTGGGCAGAAATTCCGTCCTGCTTCTGAACATACCGCCTGACAGACGCGGGCTGATAAACGAAAATGATGCCCGGTCGCTTAAAGAATGGAAAAAGCTCCTGGACCTTACTTTCAGGAAAGATTTCGCCCTAAAAGCCAGAGCCATCGCCTCCAGCGAACAAAAAAAACATCCCGCCGCTTCGCTGGTGAACAATGAGGAGCAAGACAGTTGGGCTCCGGCTGAAAACCAGGAAGAAGCCAGCGTGGAATTCTGGCTGGGGGAAAAAGCTACTTTTGATTGTGCTGAACTAAGGGAAGATATTTCCAAAGGGCAGAGAGTGGAAGAATTTTCGCTGGAAGTCTGGAAAAACGGAAGCTGGGAACAGATGGCCGCCGGAACGACCATCGGTTATAAAAGGTTAATAACTTTCACGCCGGTAACCACTGACCGAATCAAGCTAAGGCTCAAGAAATACAGGGCCACCCCTTACCTAAAAAAATTTGGTCTCTACCGGCTGGCGTTAAGGCTTGATGAAGAATAATCCAGCTAAAAGATAGTTGAATTTTAATCAAAGAGAACTGTTTCAAATCTCAATTTTTTCTCATGCCTCCTATCATCTAAATTGGCCTAAAATCATTAAGACCTTAAAATCAAATAATTTTAAAAACCCTGACCCCCGCTCCCTCAATTGCGGCTCTCCCGTTTGACAGTAAATTTATAAAAAAAATAAAATATATTTGTGGCAGGAGGCATAAAATGTTCAGCAAAAGATTAAAAATCATCATCCTTTTCTCATTTGTGCTTCTTGTTTTTTCGGCCTGTTTGCCAGCAAAGAAAGCCGTTTCTCCCTCAGAATATAATCTTCACTTAAACCGGGCTATAAGCTTCATGCAAAGCGGGCAGTATACGCTGGCCCGTCAAGAACTGTTCCAGGCCATTTCCATCAACCCCAGGTCAGCCAGAGCCTACAACCTGGTCGGGCTGTCCTATTTCCGCGAGAGTAATTATGACCAGGCAGAAGCCTATTTTATTAAAGCCATTAAAACCGACCCCAAGTACGCCACAGGATACCTTAACCTGGCCAGCACTTATGCCATGAAGGAGCTTTACCAAAAAGCCCGGGATTATTATGAAAAGGCCATAGAATTGGCCCCTGACCTGGCCAGCGCCTATTATGGTCTCGGCGCGGTTTACTTCCAGCTCGGAGAAAAAGAAAAAGGAATAAGCTGTCTCAGCCGGGCGCTGGAGTTAGCACCTGATTTTCTGGAAAAACATGCTGAATCCGTGGTCGGCCTGCCGATGAAGGGTTCAGCTCTGCCTGAACTTTATTTTGCCCTGGCCAGACTGTATGCCGGCCGCAATGACCTTGATAAAACAGTGGAAAACCTGGAAAAGGCCCGCCGCTATGGCTTTAAAAACTGGGAACTTTTAGAGAAAGAACCTGAGTTTGCCGCCATCAAAGATGACCCGCGAATTAAAGAATTTTTTAAAAAATGAAATTAACGAACATCAATTTCCGGCCGTTTTCTTGACAGGTTCTAACAATTCTGCTAATTTTTTTTGAGGAAATAAGGAAAAGCAAAAATGAATAATGGGTTTTTGGCTCCAAAAAGCAGTCATCACCTGAACGGCACTCTTCCCCATATTTTTTATCTACCCTCCCATTATCTCCCCTGCATGATAATGTGAAGCCCGAATGCTTGCCTTCCCGAGGAAGGCAGGTATTCGGGGACCCCCTAATCCAGTAAAAGGCAGCAGTCTGTCTGCTTTGCCTGTATCACTCTGACGTACATCACAGCAAAAACCTGGAGGTTTGACATGAAACCTACGAACAAATTCAAAGCCATACAGCCAAAAGAAAATTTAGAAGCATCTGGCCTGAATTCCAGGGCGAGAGCCTTAACAAACGGCAAAAAATTAAGAGCCGCCGTCCTCGGTGCGACGGGCCTGGTCGGCCAGCACTTTGTCAGGCTTTTACTTGACCATCCTTTTTTCGAACTGGCCTTCCTGGCTTCATCTGAAAAAACCGCCAGTAAAAAATTCAAGGAGTTAGCCTGGCCACAACTTTTTTCCCCTTCCTGTTCCTACCCTCTTTCATCATCACTTCCTTCCTCTGTTTCGGAAATGAAGCTGGAGCCGGTCAACTCCAGCCTGCCGGCCAGGCTCAAGGAGGAAAACATACAGGTGGTTTTTAGCGCTTTGCCTGCTTTTATTGCTCTCAATCTTGAGCCGGGTTTAAGAAGCCAGCGGCTGGCTGTTTTCACCAATGCTTCGGCCTGCCGGATGCTGGAAGATGTCCCGGTGGTCATACCTGAAGTCAACCCGGAACATCTTGCTCTTATTAACCTGCAAAAGGAAAAACATGGTGGCTTTATTGTTTCAGGCAGCAACTGCTGCGTGGCCGGCCTCGCCCTGACACTCAAACCGCTTCTTACCTGGGGAATTAAAAACGTGAGCGTCACCACTTTTCAATCAATTTCTGGCGCCGGTTTCACCGGGCTTCAGGCGCTTGAAATTTTCGAAAACTTAATCCCGCATATCAAGGATGAAGAGCAGAAAATCGCGCGCGAAACAGCCAAGGTTCTGGGCTTCCTGTATAACAACCAAATTATAAACCATTCCGTTCGGGTGCTGGCCTCCTGTGTGCGGGTGCCGGTAAAGTTTGGCCATCTGCTGGAGGTCAGCGTGGAACTCCAGAACGTGCCAGAACTTAAAGAATTAATCCATCAGATGAATACCTTCCCCGGGCTGGCTCACCATTCTCTGCCTTCTGCCCCGGAACAGCCCCTGATTGCTCTGGATGAGGAAAATCGTCCTCAGCCCGCCTTAGACCTGTGGGCCGGAAGGCCGAAGACAGCCCGGGGAATGGCCGTTTCTGCCGGGCGATGGCGGTTAGCAGACAATTCATTGCGCTATTTTGCTTTGACCAACAACCTGATGCGCGGTGCAGCGGGAAATTGCCTTTTGGCGGCCGAACTGGCTGTTGCTCTTGGATACCTGAGTTGACCGGGAGGTGAAAGATGTCCGGAACACCTTTAAAAAATAAAACGCCAAATAAAATAGTCAGCGTCCTGAAATTCGGGGGAAGCTGCCTAAAAGATAGTTCCTCGATTCGAAAAGCGGCGTTGATTGTCAAAGAACAAAATGAGAGAGCAGCCGTGGTGGTCTCAGCCCTGCAGGGAGTAACTGACCTTCTTCTGGAGGCCTACCACCAGGCTTTGGGCCAGGAAAAAAATTTCCGGGGAATACTCAATCACCTTAAGCAGAAGCATTTAATTCTGGCTTCAGAATTGCTGTCGCTTAAAAGATTCGGGCTTCTTTCCGAAAAACTTACCGGAATCTTCGCCGGGCTCGACCGTCTCCTCAAAGGAATCAGTCTGGTTGGTGAAACCGGACCTGGCCTGAAAGCCAGAGTACTGAGTCAGGGAGAACGTCTTTCTGCTTTCCTGGTAGCCGAGACGCTGATAGAAATTGGTTTGGAAGCCAGAGTCTATGAAAGCGACCGTATCGGGCTAATCGTTGACCGGCCAGGTGAGGAAGCCACAGTCAACATAGAAAAATTTGATAAAAATTTCGCCGGGACTTTGAAAGAGATAGAAAGAGGCCTGTTTGTTCCTGTATTTACCGGCTTTTTTGGCTGCACAGAAAACGGGCAAATAGCCCTCCTCGGTCGTAATGGTTCAGATTACAGCGCGGCTTTGATGACCAGGGCTTTAGGCGCAGATTTCCTGATCACCTATAAAGATGTGGCCGGCTTTCTGACGGCCGACCCGGATGTCGTTCCCGGAGCAAAGTTAATCCCATCCCTCAGTCAAAAAGAAGCGGCCGAGCTTTCCTATTTTGGGGCCAAAATCCTCCACCCCAAAACTTTTGAGCCTATTTCCAGCCGCCGGGTAATTCTTGAAATCAGAAATTTTGATAAACCCCAGGTGGCCGGAACAACTATTACCAAAAAAGCAGTCAGGACAAAGGAAATCATCAAAAGTTTTTCAGTTAACAGAAACATTTCCGTTTTGCGCATTGAGGGCCCCAATGTAGGTTACCAGCCCGGAATTATCGGTCAGCTTGGCGGCCGCTTATCTGAAAAAGGAATTAACATCCTGAGCGTTTTAACTTCGCAAACCTGCATCAACCTGATCCTCAACCGGACAGAAGCTGAAACGGCTCACAGGCTTCTTCTTAAGCTCAATGAGCCGGCCATCAAAAAAATAATCTTAGAAAGCGACCTGGCCCTGATTGCCTGTGTCGGGGCCGGTCTCAAAAAAAGACCGGGCATAGCCGGCCGGATATTTTCTATCTTGGCCAGAGAAAAGATTAACCTGGAATTTTTTTCCGGCGGCGCATCAGAAGTGGCTCTCTACCTGCTGGTAAAAAATGAAGATGCCCTGAAGGCCGTTCAGGCCCTTCATCGGGACTACTTTCGAGCCGAAGGAACAGAAAAGTCTCAAAAATCAAACCGAAAAGAAACTTATGATAACGTTACTGTTTTATCTTCCGCTTAGAGTTTGACCCTGTATTAAACTCAGCCGGCGTACGGCTAAGATTGCCTTAAATAAAAAATCCCGGCTGCCCGGGTAATTTTCTTAACCGGACAGCCGGGACTGATTTTCCATGATATCGCCGGGTTAGAATCTGTAATTTATCCCCAGCGACAGGTCAAACGTGGTTCTCTTGAAGGTTACCGGATAGCTGAATAAATCACCGTAATGATCAGTTTTGTTGTATTTTTTATAAAAAACATAAAGAGCACCGAGGTCAAAATTAAGCCGGTCGTTAACTTTGAACCGGAAGCCACCGCCGATTGTGTCGCAGCTGAGTTCGTGGTCAAGGTCAGTCTGAAAGCCATCGCTCAGGCTGTAGCTGGTTTTCTGGTAACCGGCACTGGCCGTAATGGTTTTGCTCAGGTCATACTCGAGCCCCAGAGCCATTTCGTATGAATTGCTGTTGACCAGTTCTTCCCTGCCTTCCCAGTTGGCGTTCTTATCAAAAAAGTAACTGAAGGAGAAATGAGCCCGCATCTGCGGGAAAATAGAATACCTCAGCCCGGCGGCCAGTATGGCCGGAAGGTCGTTGCGGAAAGTATAACCGTCCGGGAACAGACCGGTATCGTCAACCGTAGTTTTATTCTTAAGTTCGAGCTTCGTTTTGAACTCATAGCGCAGGCTCAACACCAGGGCCTCGCTCGGCATATAGTTCAGACTGAGGATGGGAGTAAAACCAGAACCGGTCTGCTTTACTTTCACCTCTTTGTCAGCCACCAGAGCGGCATAAGCTGGCTGACCGACGGCCATAAAAAAATCATAAGCACTGATGAATCCGCCGCTCGGGTTCAGAAGCGGGTGCTGGGGATTGATCATGATATCGCTGATGTGGCCTTCATAATCATTCTTGGCCTGGATAAGCCGTCCGCCCAGGCCAAACGACAGAACATCGCTTATGGCGTAAGAAAAGTTCAGCTGATAACCGAAGAAAACAGACGTTCCTTTAAAGGCCATATCAAGCTGGTAGGCCGTGGTTGGGATGTCCATGTCGGTGATAAGCATGGGCAGGGTGGAAAATGGAATCTCAAACGAGGGCAGCCCTTTTTTAAAATCGGCTGAACCGCCACCGGCATTCGGACCAAAACCAAAGGAAAAAGCCATTTTGCCTTTCTTGTAAACCGCATACAAATCCGGGAAAACAGGAACCCTGACCTCTCCCACATATTCCGAGGAATTCAACAGAGGAAAACCGTTGATGATGGTTTTATCCTGACTGATGTACTGATTGGACAAAGACAGGTAGAAGCCGTCAGACAATTTGACCAGCCCAGCCGGGTTGTAATAGACAGCATCAACGTCAAGGGAGGCAAGGCGGGCCAGAAGTCTGACATAAGCGGCACTCTGGTTACTATTGGTCAGGATTCCTCCGGCTGAAGCACTCAAAGCCAGAGCCAGCACGAGCACTAACAGCCATACCGTTTTCTTCATTTTTAACCTCCTTTGAATAAGTAAAAGCTGATTCCCCTATTATGCAAATTTGCAGATGAATTTCAACTAATTTTATTAACCTATTGATTAAAAATGATTTGCGGATTTTAATTCCTGTCTCTTCTTAACTTCGATTATAAGATAAAGACCACTTTCATTTTGAACCACGCGGAATTTGACCTCCGACTTCTTCTCTTGGGTCTGAACTCCAATTTACCCGACTTGATCTGAATAAAACCTGTCTCCAGAACCTCAACCGGGGCTTTTGCCAATCACTTGAAAAATCTATTTCTTGACATTTCGCTTCTTAAAAATTAACCTGTTATTAAAGGGTGCGCTAACATCGGGATGAAAGAAAATCGGCTGTCCGGCGGCTATTCTTTTCGTTCAGAAAAAAGATAAAAAAATTCCTTGTATTCTTATAAGAATTATAGGATAATTAAGCCATGAGCGGACGGCTGAGGGAAAAGGCTTTCATTTCAGAAGCTTGGAGTCAGCCGACAGGCTCTGACCGGATTAAATCACCTGTCCACCAACGTTTTATTCTGTATTCATCTTTTGAATCTTTCGCTTCCTCTAATTCTTCATTAAATTCATACGCAACTTCATATCCGCCCGAATACATTTCAGGTAACCGGCAGGGAAAACCAGGACAGACTCCATCATTTTTCCCGCCGAACTGCTTTTTACGGCGAATTCCTTTTGAGCCTGAAAAATCAAAAGTCAACTTAAAGACGCTTCGGCCGGCCAAACAAAAATTTGGACAGGCCATAAATATTTCTTGCCAAACCAAAAATAAAAAAAATTAAGGAGGTTGCCTATGTCAGAATTTATCCCTGATGTAACCTTAGACAACAGCGGTCTGTCCTGCCCCATGCCCATCATCAAGACCAAAAAAGCCATCGACGGGATGCAGGTCGGACAGATACTGAAGATGATTGCCACCGACCCCGGCTCGGTCAGCGATGTCCAGGCCTGGGTCAGCAAGACCGGTCACGAGCTGCTGAAACATGAGCAGGACGGTGACAGGTACATTTTTTACATACGAAAAGCAAAATAATCTGCAAGGAGGATAAATCATGCCCGAACAGACAGCTAAAAGATTAGCTATAATCGCCCTTCACGGCTCGCTTGACCTGGCCTACCCGCCGTTTATCCTGGCCACCGCGGCCGTGGCCATGGACATGGAGGCGGCCATCTTTTTCACCTTCTACGGCCTTGAGATTCTGAAAAAGGGAAAAATCGACAGGCTAAAAGTCTCTCCCCTGGCCAATCCGGCCATGCCGGTAAAAATGCCCAGCATCCTGGCCATGCTGCCCGGAATGACCCCGGCGGCCACCATGATGATGAACTCCTGGATGAAAAAAGCCAAGGTCCCGAAGCTCAGCGAGCTGCTGGAAACGGCCAAGGAAATGGGTGTCCGCCTTATTGCCTGCCAGATGAGCATGGATGTTATGGGTATCAAGAAGGAAGACCTGATAGACGGGGTTGAAATCGGCGGGGCGGCCACTTTCTTAGAGTTTGCCAGCCAGAACGCCATCACCCTGACTTTTTAAGGAGGAAGAAATGGCCGACGACAAGATTTTAATCATCATGACCAGCGGACCTGATACCCCCAGGCGCTGCGCCACACCCTTTTTCTTCGCCACCCTGGCCACAGCCATGGACTATGAGGTGACCATGTTTTTCACCATTGACGGGACACTCCTGCTAAAAAAAGGCGTGGCCGATACAGTGTTCCCCAAGGAAGGCGGCAAATCGGTCGGCGAATTCCTGAGAGAAGCCCTGGAAGCGGGGGTTAAAATGACCGCCTGCACCGCTTCACTCGAGCTTCACGGACTGAAGCCGGAAGACCTGATTCCCGAGGCCAGGCTGGTGGGCGGGGCTTCCATGTGGCAGATGGCCGAAGAAAGCAAGACTGTCCTGACATTCTGAACATACGGTCTCTAAATAAAAGTAAGAGGAGGTAAAAATGGCTATAATTAGGGGATGCAACCTGCCTGAAGACCTTTACTATTACCCGGAAAAACACCTGTGGCTCAAACCCCTGGGTGGTAATCTTTTCCGGGTAGGATTAACTCCCATTGCCGGCAAGCTGGCCGGCGGAAAACTGAACGCCGTTACCATCAGAGCCAAGAACATCGGCACGGAAGTCCAGCAGGGAAAAAGCGTGGCCACCCTGGAAAGCAGCAAGTACGTTGGCCCGGTTCCGGCACCCATTACCGGAATCGTCAAGGCCGGAAATGACAGGCTGACAGCCGACCCCAACCTGGTCATAACTGACCCCTACGGCGAAGGCTGGGTGGTGGAGATGGAAGCCACCAAATGGGAAGAAGAAAAATCAGCCCTTCTGACAGGGGCTGAAGGCCTGGCTGAATACGAAAAGAAGCTGGAAGCGGCCGGAATTTCCTGCGGCTGATATTTTTTCAAAAGAAATGGGCGCGCTTAATTCCCTATACATAATAAAAAGTTTGTAAATCGAAATTAATTTAATTCCTTCGCCAAGGAGGGCAAATGAAGGAAAAAACGATTTATGAGCATCTGAGGGAAAAGGGGCTCTCCCGGCGGGACTTCATGAAACTCTGCGGCACCATCGCCGCGATGATGGGCCTCGAGGCCGCCCCGCCGTTAAAGGCCCTGGGCAAAACGGTTCATCCGACACCGGCCGAAGTGGTGGCTCAAGCCCTGACCACCAAGCCGAAACTCCCGATTATCTGGCTTGAATTTCAGGATTGTGCCGGTTGCAGCGAAGCCATCTCCCGTTCCAGTTCTCCCCTGTTGAGCAAGCTCGTCCTGGACGACATTGCCATCGAATACCACGAAACTCTGATGGCTGCGGCGGGATTTCAGGCTGAAAAAGCCAAAGAAGAATGTATGAAAAAGTATCACGGCCAGTATGTCCTGGTAATCGAGGGCAGCCCCACTCTGGCCGATGACGGCATCTACTGCACGGTGGCCGGCAAGAGCAACCTGGACCTGCTTAAAGAAGCCGCCGCCGGGGCCGCAGCGGTTATTGCCACCGGAAATTGCGCCAGCTTTGGCGGGATACCGGCTGCTTATCCTAACCCCACCAAGGCTGTGGGGGTGGCCGAGCTTATCAAGGACAAGCCGGTGGTCAACATTCCCGGCTGTCCGGCCATTCCCGAAGTCACCACCGGAACAATCCTTCATTTCCTCGTCATGGGCGAACTGCCGAAGACCGACGAGCTTAAAAGGCCACTCCCGTTCTACGGTAACACCGTGCACGACCACTGCCTGCGCCGTCCGTTTTATGAGGCCGGTAAATTCGCGGAAAGTTTCGATGATGAAGGGGCAAAAAAGGGCTACTGCCTCTACAAGCTTGGCTGCAAGGGACCGACCACTTACAACGCGTGCGCTGCTCTGAAGTGGGAACGCGGCTTGTCTTATCCGGTGCAGTCAGGCCATCCCTGCCTGGGCTGTTCCCAGCCGCACTTCTGGGATGGGGGCGGTTTTTACCAGGGGCAATCGGCGCCGACCATCATTCTGGATAAGGGTTCAACCGCCACCCTGGTTGGAGCCGGTGTGGCCGTGGGCGCCGCTCTGGCCGGGATAAACGCCGTCAAGAAAAAAAGGGCTAAAAAAAATCATACGGCCACCACGCCCAAAACGGCCGGGGACGCTCAAGACGAAAGCAAGAAGGAGGGCTGAGATGAACTGGACAGAAATAATGAATTTCAGTCGCGGTCCTCTCCTCCATGTGTCAATGATGATTTTCATCATGGGGATGACCTACCGGCTGGTTCGGGTTGTCCTGCTGGGCTGGGAGCGAGACCGGGCAAAAAATAAGGGAAGCAAGCTATGGGGGGTTATTCTGAATTACCTGAAGGGCCTCATTGTGCTGCCTTTCATCCCCTGGGTGCGCCGCACCTTCCGCAACAACGAGCTGACTTTTATCGCCGGAGGGCTGTTCCACCTGAGTCTGTTCCTGATTCTGGCTTTTGGCACGGCTCATGTGCTCGTCTGGAAAAGCCTGTGCGGTTTTGGCTGGAAATCATTACCAACGCCAGTGCTGGCTTTCTTCTCCTCAGTCGGGATTATTTCGATGATTGTTCTCCTTATTAACCGGCTGACTCACCCGGTGCTAAAGCTCTTAACCAGGCTGCCGGTCTGGATTAACTGGCTTATGGTTTTCCTGCCGATGATTACCGGTTTCATCATGGCCCGCCATCTCTGGTTCCGCTATGAAGTTATTTTCAGCCTGCACCTGATTTCAGTCAGCCTGCTCTTAATCTGGATTCCGCTCAGTCGCATTTCCCACTTCCTGTTCTACTTCTTCTCCAAGACGATCCACGGAGCCCAGGCCGGGAAACGGGCAGTTATGCCCTGAAAAGGAGGCGTAAAATGAAAACTCAATCTGCCATAAACACTTACCTGAAAGAAACGGGCGGCTGGGTGGCCGGCCAGCTGGAAGCCTGCACCAGGTGCGGTATCTGTGCCGAGGCCTGCCACTTTTACCAGGCTTTGGGCAATCCTGAGTACGCTCCAATCTGGAAGCTCGAACCGCTGCGCCGGGCCTACGAACAGCGCTTCACCCTGGCCGGAAAACTGAAGCTGGCGCTGGGTCTGGAGAAAAAAATCACCGATAAAGACCTGGAACACTGGAGCAAAATTGTTTACGAGGCCTGCACCGTCTGCAACAAGTGCGCTCATGTCTGCCCGATGGGTATCCAGCTCGGCCCGCTGATTCATGAGGTTAGAGCCGGAATGGCCGCCGCCGGAGTGGTGCCCGGCGACCTGGCCGAAGCCACCGAAAAGCAGAAAACCATCGGCAGCCCGCTCGGCGTAACCGATGAGATGTGGCGCGAACGGATTGACTGGATAACTGATGAATGGGAAGTAGACATTCCGGTGGACAGGGCCGGAGCGGAAACGCTCATGGTTTTCACCTCCATTGAACTGATGAAATTCCCAGACAACCTGGCCCATATCGCCAAAATTTTAAACAAAGCAGGCGAAAACTGGACGGTCAGCTCTACCGGGCGTGAGGTGGTTAATTTTGGTTACTTCGAAGCCGACGAAGAACTGACCAAGCTATTTATGTACCGGGTATTCAAAGCGGCGGAAGAACTCGGGGTGAAAAAGATTATCATCAGCGAATGCGGGCATGCCTACGATGCTTTTCGCTGGACCGCACCGAATATCATGAAGGTTCCCAAAGGAGTGGACATCCTGCATATCAGCGAATACATCCACGAGCTCTGGAAATCCGGTCGAATTAAGATTAAAGAAGGGGCTTTTGACGGCCAGACCATCACCTTCCACGATTCCTGCAAAATCCAGCGCCGCGGTGGAATCATCAGGCAACCGCGAGAGCTGCTCCGGGTGCTGGCTCCCAGGAGCTTCAGGGAGATGACTCCAAACAAAGAACAGTCGATGTGCTGCGGCGGGGGTGGCGGAGTAATTTCCATCAAGGAAGCAGACGCCAACCGCTATGCCGTGTTTAAGATGAAGCTGGAGCAGCTCCGGGACATCCGGGCCGAGGCGGTGTGCATGGTTTGCAGCAACTGCCGCCTGCAATTCGTGGACAGCCTGGCTCACTTTAACTCCCAGGTGAAAGTCTACGGTCTGGCCGAACTGGTCTCCAAGGCTCTGGTTTAAGGAAAGGAGGGCAAAATGGCTTCCTTTAATTTAACACCGGTAGAAAAAGGTATTCTTAGGTGCCGGCATACGGGAACTTTTACTCCGGAAGATATTCAGGCTCTGACAGTTTTCTTCAGGGAATACCACGGCAAGCTGCTGATTGACCTCAGCGGCAGCGACCCTTCCGAGTGCCTGCGGCATATCAAGCATATGAGGCCGATCATGCCCACAGCCGCCATCATCGGAGCCGAAATCGACCCCAAAATCCTGGAGATTGACCGCAGCTATTATGCCAACGAAGTGCGCTGGTTCAAAACCGAACAAGAAGCCCTGGAATGGCTTCGCAATCAATGAGGAAAGGAGGGGAAAAATGGCTAACAGAATAGTTATAGACCCGATAACCCGAATCGAAGGACATTTAAGAATTGAAGCCGCCCTGGATGGCAACAACACCATCACGGAAGCCTATTCCGCCGGGACGATGGTCAGGGGCATAGAGAATATTCTCAAAAAGCGCGACCCGCGTGATGCCTGGGCTTTTGCCCAGAGAATCTGCGGGGTATGCACCACGGTTCACGCCATCGCTTCCATCAGGGCGGTGGAAGACGCACTCGGTATAAACATCCCGAAAGCCGCCAACCTGATGCGCAACATGATTATCGCCCAGCAATTCATCCATGACCACGTGATGCATTTTTACATCCTGCACGCGCTGGATTTTGTCGATGTGGTCAGCGCCCTGAAGGCTGACCCGAAAAAGACTTCAGAAATACAGCAGAGTCTTTCCGCCTGGCCCAACTCTTCACCCGGCTATTTTGCCGAGGTGCAAAAAAAGGTAAAAGCCATAGTGGACAGCGGGCAGCTTTCACTCTTCAGCAACGGCTACTGGGGACATCCGGCTTACAAGCTGCCGCCAGAAATAAACCTGCTGGGTGTGGCCCATTACCTGGAGTGCCTGGACTGGCAGTCGCAGGTAACGAAAATTCATACCATCTTTGGCGGGAAAAACCCGCACCCCAATTTCGTGGTTGGCGGTGTGCCGCTGCCCATTGATATGAACAGCGACCAGGCCCTAAATGCTGAAAAACTGGCGGTCATTGCCGATTCTATCAAACGGATGAAAGATTTTGTGGAGCAGGTTTACCTGCCCGACCTCCTGGCCATCGCACCTTTTTACCTGGAATATGCCGGAATCGGGGAAGGCCTGGGCAACTTCCTGGCCTGGGGCGAATTTCCGGAAGGACAGCTCAACGAAATTGACAGGTTGATTTTCCCCAGCGGCGTTATCATCAACCGCGACCTGAAGAATGTGATTGTTCCCGACCCGAGAGATGCTCAGAAAATGAAAGAATTTGTTACCCATAGCTGGTATAAGTACAGCAGGGGCGACGGAGAGGGACTGTTCCCCTGGGAAGGTGAGACTGTTTTCAATTACACCGGGCCCAGACCGCCCTATGAGTATCTCAACGTTGAGGGTAAATACTCCTGGCTGAAGTCTCCCCGCTGGAACGAGCTGCCGATGGAAGTCGGGCCGCTGGCCAGAGTGCTGATTCTTTATGCCACGGGCAACAAACAAACCGTCGAACTGGTAAACCTGGTGCTGGAAAAGCTCAAAGCCCCGGTAAGTGCTGTATTTTCTACCCTCGGCAGAACGGCCGCCAGAGCCATCGAAACCAAGGTCATCGTTGACCTGCTGCAGAAATTTTTCGATGAACTGGTGGCTGAAATAAAAGCCGGCCGCACCGACACCTTCAATGCTGAAAAATGGGAACCGCGAACCTGGCCCAAAAAAGCCATGGGCTTCGGCTACACCGAAGCGCCCCGCGGCGCCCTGGGACACTGGGTGGTGATAGAGAACAAAAAAATTAAAAACTACCAGGTAGTGGTGCCAACCACCTGGAATGCTTCGCCCCGCGACCATAAGAATCAGCCCGGGGCCTATGAAGCTTCACTCGTGGGAACTAAACTGGCTGACCCGGCACAGCCGCTGGAAATTTTGCGGACAATACACTCTTTCGACCCCTGCCTGGCCTGTGCGGTGCATCTGATTGATACCAGCGGGAAAAAAGTCGGTGAAGTAGGAACTGGCTTTAACCTGGTGGTGCGCTGAGGCCGAGAGAAAATAGGTATGCCAAGTTAAAGGACGGCCGGCATTTTTGCCAGGCGAGATGAAGCTTGCTAATTGGCTCATTCATGATGCGGTTAGATGCGTATGCCGGCGGAGTGCAGAAAACAAGAGATGATGGATAAGTTCGAGGCCCTGAATATATATGAATAGTTTTTCATATGTCCTTGATTTCGCCGAGCCTGAAGATGGAAACTGAAATGGCCAAGAGAATTGTCATACTCGGGCTGGGCAACATCCTCAACCATGATGAAGGAGCAGGCGTCTATGCCCTGAAAGAGCTGGAAAACATTGCTCCGGAGGAAATAAGAGCGAGGGTAGAGCTGGTTGACGGTGGGGTGCTGGGTATGGATTTGCTTCCCTATGTGGAAGGGGCCACTCACCTGCTTATTCTGGATGCGGTCGACGGCGCGGCTGAACCGGGTCGCGTGGTGGAATACAAAGATGAAGAAATCGAGCTTTTCTACCGCGGGAGAATTTCCTGGCACCAGCTCGGCTTCCAGGAAGTTCTGGCCGTGGCCAAGGTCCGGGGAAAATTTCCGGAGCAGGTTCATTTGATCGGCGTTCAACCAAAAGACATCAGCACGGGGCTCGGCCTCAGTGCCGAAGTGAAAAAGGCCGTGCGGGAAATGGCCAGAAAAGGCCTGGAAGTCTTGACGAGATGGCTGGAACAGGAAGCGGGCAGATGAGAATATCTGTCAGGTAAAAAGGAAAAATTGTAGCGGGCTTGTTAAATGCGGAGTTGAAATTAACAGGGATGGATTTGATCAGATTATCGATTCCAAAAAGGTTCGTCGGGCATTTCTCAGTGTGTGGGCGGCGTAATTAGAACAACTGGCGGAGTCCCAAACCACGCAGTTAGTCACTAAAGTGATCAACCACAGGAATTTCAATCGAGATTCACCAGATGTTGTTCAGTTCGCTCTATCCGGGCTCAACCAACAAAACAAGGTCTTCCCTTTGAGAACATTATTTTCTGCATCGTTTCCACAAAAGGCCCTGAATAACCAGAGAAAAAATGAAAACGAAACCACCTAAAGGAAGCCCGGTTGCTGACTGGAGAATTTCTTTATTTTTCTCGCTTTATTCAAGAAGCTTTCGCGGCCGCCTGCCAACTAATTAAGTTCGTTCAATTGAGAGGTAAAGGCCATCTGCATGCCAGTCAGACGAGGGAGTTATTTATATCTGGCAAGATATTTGGACAAGAATTAAAATAAAATAAACTAAACCGAGGTTAAAGGATAGAAAAAGATGACGGGTGGAAAGAAAAAAATCAGGGTAATCAACCTGGGCGAAGTGCCGGCCGTAAGGTCGCAAACCTGCTACCATGCGGTGGGCTATGCCTTCCGCCCGGACAGTCCGGACACCATCATCCTGGTCAGTCCGGCCAATCCTTACGTCTGCGTTGGTTTTCACCAGGAAGTTGAGCGGGAAGTGGACCTTGATTATTGCCGGCGGGCGGGGCTGCCCGTTTATCGGCGTGAAGTCGGAGGCGGGGCGGTGTATCTTGACCATAATCAGCTTTTTGTCCAATGGATTTTTCACCCGGAAAGCCTGCCCAACCGGCTTGAGGAAAGATTCAGATTTTATGTCGAGCCAATAATTCAGACCTATAAAGAGCTGGGCATTGAAGCCTCTTACCGGCCAATTAACGACATTCATGTGGCCGGGAAAAAGATTGGCGGCACGGGCGCCGCTCAAATCGGCCGGGCGGAAATTCTGGTAGGAAGCTTTATGTTCGATTTTGACAAAAAAACCATGTCTCGGGTGCTGCGCGTCTCATCAGAAAAAATGAGGGATAAAGTCTTCCAGAGCCTCGAGCAGTACATGACCACCATGAAGGAGCTTCTGCCAGAAGTTCCCTCCAGAGAAAAAGTAATAGAGATTTATTTGGCCAGGGTTCGAGAAATTACCGGCCGCGAAGTGGAATTCAGTCAGCTGACGGCGGCCGAGCTATCCGAAGCAGAAAGGCTGGACCGCCTCTTCCAGAGTGAAGACTTGATTTTCCAGAAAGGCTCTTTTCGCCGCCCGGCCATCAAGATCCATGAAGACATTCAGGTTCGCGAGGTAGACCACAAAGCGCCGGGCGGTCTGATCAGGCTGACGGCCAGGATTAAGATGGATGGTGAAAAACCAATCCTTGACTCGGTCTGGATTTCCGGGGATTTTACCGCCCTGCCCAAAGAAGGGGTGGCCGAGCTGGAAAGAGCCCTGCTGGGTGTTACGCTTGAAGAAAATAGTGTTACGGAAAGCGTGTCCCGGGCGCTTGAAATTACTGGCCTGCGGTGCCCCGGCCTCGAACTTAAAGATTGGGTTTCGGCCATCATGAAATTGACCGCTCAGGGTTAAGTTAAAAATCAATTTTTTCGCTGCGGCTGGGATGGAACATAAAAAATATCTCCATCAGAAGAGAGGCCTTTGCTGGTCGATATTAAACCGGGCTGTCCGAACAGCCTGCTTTTTATCTTTTTGAAGATCTTTCATCGAATACCTTTCAATCACTAATTTAACCAAGCTCCCGCTGCTGTTTTTTATGTCGCGATTGGCTTCCGCTTAAATGCTGGATAAACCAAAATTATTCATCTCAAGAAAAAGCTCAATACCAACGAATAAACAGGCTATTTTGGAAGTGCCTTTTCATCTGCCCGGCCCCTTACTCCTCCATTGCCAGCCAGAGCTTCAAGGGCTATAATGTTATAAAGCAAGGAGGTAAATATGATCAGCAAGAAGATGGAAGAAGCCATCAACAAACAGATTAACGAGGAAATGTTTTCCGCCTATCTTTACCTGTCAATGGCCGGCTATTTTGCCGAGCAAAATCTGATGGGTTTTCATAACTGGTTGTTTGTCCAGTACCACGAAGAGCTGGCTCATGCTGAGAAATTCTACAAATACTTAATAGAAAGAGGGGGCCAGGTCAGATTAACAACTATCAAAGAGCCAGAAAGGACCTGGAAGGGGCCGAAAGATGCTTTTGAGGCCGTGTTGAAACACGAACAGCACATCACCGGAAAGATTAACGAGCTGGTAGATTTGGCCGAAGCGGAAAAAGACCGGGCCACCTTCGCCATGCTGCAGTGGTTTGTCAATGAGCAGGTGGAAGAAGAAGCCAATGCTCAGGAAATCGTGGCCAAACTGGAGATGGTCGGCGACCACAAACAGGGTTTGCTGATGATTGACCGCGAACTGGCCCAGCGCAAATAAACTGAAACGCTAAAAAGCCGGAAACCAACAAAACAAGAAAAAAAATTTTATCTTATTTATTAGAGAGATAATTTTTTAGAGATAACTCTTTCCTTAAGTAGCCTGAAATAATAGGAATTTCGTCAGAGAAAGATAATTGAAAAAAGGGGTTATATCTGTATTCGAGGTCTATAATTCCTTACGGCCGAGAAGAAATTACCGGCTAAGCGGATTAAAAAAAAGATGAAGACATGATGCAGATAAATATACCTGGATGATGGAGAGACATATATCTGCAAGCAAACTTATCTCCTGTGTCCGATAATATTGAATTTTGAAAAATATAAGTGCCACGGCAAATTAAAAAGCTGATGGAAATAATTGTGCCTCCGCACTTTAAAGACCACGTTTTTTCAAGATTACCTCGGTGGCGCCCCAGCCGCCGGCGGTGAGGTCGGCATCCTTGAAGCTGGCCACCGCCGGGTGTTTTTTAAGAACGCTGTGAACAATGGCTTTTAGCGTGCCGGTTCCTTTGCCGTGAATAAGGCGCAGGTCATAAATGCCGCGCCTGAGGCATTCTTCGATGTAATCATTAACCAGCTCTTTGACTTCTTTGGGTTGAAAAGTGTGGAGGTCCAGCACACCGTCTACCGGCACCTCCACCGGTTCATCAATTATCGAAGGTTTCTTCTGCGAACCGGTGGAAATATCAGGAAACTTCTTCTCGCATCTATCTTTGGTCATCAAAGTATATTATCCAATTACCGGTGTCTCTTTTTCAAATAAAGAATTACAGGTTCTTTAAGGTACCCGGTTTCCTCCTGACTTTGCCTGAAACCCAAAATCTAATAATTTTTTTGCCTGACCAGGGGAATCGGTTTTTCAACCAGCATCAGACTTAACGCTTAGAATATATCTGGCTTTGACATCCGCTGCTCCAAAACCTATATTTTAAAAGGGCAAAAAGCAAGCAGACAGCCAGGTTATCAGGATGAAACCTAAACTAAAGAGAAGGTTATGGTGGATTTCCTTATTTCCTGTGACCAGCCTACTCCTGTGGTCCTTTATAAGCTGTTCTTCTCAGATGGGGACGGCTTCTGGCCGATTGATAAGATACTCGGGCTGTAAGAGCTTCCCGGTCAGCCAGGAAGGAGTGGAGGCAGCCATTCATCCGCCCAGCGAAGAATGCCTGGAATATTATTATGATGGTCAGAGCAGGCTTACGCTGAAGCATATTAACGCCGCCTTCAATTGTTGTCCAGGAACTATTTCTGCCGACCTGGTTATTCTTCCCGGAGAAATAAGGATAAAAGAAAAAGAAGCGTCTTCCCTTTGCGATTGCCATTGCCTTTTTGACCTGGACTTTGAGCTCCTAAACATTAAGCCTGGAATCTACAGGATGTCAGTTAAAGGACCTTACCAGCCCGAAGATGAGCCGCCGCTTGAATTTGTGGTCGTGTTGAAGGGTCCGGTATCCGGGACTTTCTGTGCTCCGAGAAAAAAGTACCCCTGGTATTAGGTGATCTATCACTGTGCAATTTTCTTTCTTTTTTAACCTTCAAAAATTGTTTAGATGGGATTAGGCAACAACAGCGAGGAGCGAATTTTATTTCCTCCGGATGGATGATTTAAGAGATTTATTGAGAATGACCGATCCGGCAGGTTGCTCGAACATTCATTTCTGTTTAAGACTTCGGGGCGAAAACAGAAATTGCTGCGTGGCCACACTAATTTATCTCAGAATTTCCGATAAACCTGGTCAGCCATAATGGGAAATTTAGTGAAAATGAAGTATGTCCCGGTTTAGTGGGAAAAAAAATAGGAAAAATATAGTGTGTCCCGATTTTTCAGCCGGTGGCCTGGCGAAGCATGGCCGCGTATTCCACCGGGAGACCGCTCTGCTCGACTGCCCGGGCGGCAGCCTCGACATCATAAGGCACGCGCACAATTTCCACCTTGAGGCTTCCGTCCGTGAAATCGAGGAGAGCATAGCCGGCTCGCGGGTCTCCGTCTTTAGGCTTGCCGACGCTTCCGCTGTTTATCAGAATATATCTTCCGCCCGGCTTAATCCTGGTGGCTGGCTTTCCGTCTGGCCCGGTTACCGTTTCCAGTCCTTCTTCAACTATCATCTCGCGAACATAAGGAAGGTGGGTGTGCCCGCAGGTGATGATGTCCGCTTTTTCGTTTTCAAAATGCCTGATTACTGAAGTCAGCGGCCGATCTTCAAACAGGTACTCATTGATTCTGCGCGGACTGCCGTGCACCATGAGAATTTTCCGGCCGTTGACCGTCATGCTGATTCTTTCAGGTAAGTTACGGAGGTAAGCTTTATTTTCGGGTGTGACCTTTTCCCTGGTCCAGGCGATGGAGCGTTTGCCCAGCGCTTTAGACAGCTCATCGCGATAAGCACAGCCGCAATCGTCAGAGTCGTGTCCGATTCCCTGGTCATAGTTGCCCATGATGGTTGGGATATGATGCTGGCGAAGAAGGTCGATGACCTCGTTGGGATGCGCTCCGTAACCGACCAGGTCACCCCCGCAGATAGCCATATCCACTCCGCGTTTCTTAAAGTCCTCCAAAACCGCCTGCAGGGCAAACAGGTTTCCGTGAATATCAGAAAAAATGGCTATTTTCATTTTTTTCCTTTTTTAAAAACCCAATTTTTCCTTTACGATAATCATTGAAATTCGGCCGGGAGTTGTTTCTTTATGAATAATAAGGATTTTATTAACACTGCTATTGACTCCGTAAACTTTAAGGGCGCGGGCATCTTCCAGCGGCAGGCAGTAATCATAAAGACGCCTAAGGCCATCCTCCAGCGTAGGCACAATTTTTTGAGCTCCGACAATCCAGATTACTCTGTTGGCTGCGGCCGCATATCCCGATAACTGACTCCCGGTAGCCGAACCTATGACTATGCTTCCCGTCTCGCTCACCGCATGGACACTTCCCAACATAAATTCGGGCACGGCGCCCATTTTGATCATCTCTCGCATTTCCCTTTTGGGGTCCATTTTCGCCAGCCTGGCCCTAACTGAGTTATAACGGGTTTCTATTTCAGCTGGAATGCCCAATTCATCGAGCGTGGCAGACGTGGCGGTAAAAACTTCTGCCCCCGGCGGAATTAATTCCCAGAGTTTTTTTCTGGCTTCTTCCCCATTCTCGGCTACATAAGTTTTTATTCCATTTTTTTCCAGCGACTGAACCGTTCTTTCTATCTGCTCAGTAGAAGCCAGCCGGGCAAATTTCATATCCGGAATAAGTATCGATTCTTTCATTTTTTCTCCTTTCCTGACAAATATTTATCTTTAAAGCAAAATATTTAAATCATTTTTACACAGACCCATCAATTTTTACTTTCATTGAAGCTAATTTTTGCTCCTCTCAATCTCAGTTTAGCTGCTAAGTTTCTGCCGGTTATAATAATTTTTGGGGGCGATCTTTATCATAATTTTCCTGATTTTCCAGAGCCGGGTCATCTTGATTTAGAGAGCCTGATTCTTTCGCTTCTACCTTTTGCTCTTTCTTTATTTGCACAATATGCTTTTTCGAGGGTTCGAGCAGCTGCTGGACCTCCAGGCAGGCATTGCTCAGGGCGCTCGAGCCTGGTTTCCGCCGGCGATAGTATATCCAGCCCCGGCTTTCCATGAACAGAAAGAGACGGTCGAGAGCAAATAAACCTCCCCCGACTAATAAAACCCATAATGCTATTTTGAACATCGCCCTATCTTTTTATATATGTTACCCTAAAATGCTTAATAAAGCACCATTTTTGGCCGTTAGCCATTAATTTGAGACCGGGTAGATAGGGAAAAATAAGAAATATTTAATCCCAGGAATTTTTTTTAAGCCGATTAATTAATGTTGATGGTTAAGAAAAATGATAAGAGGAAAATAAAGAGCGATGTTAACCCTGTCTGTTTTATCAGCAATAAAACACCTATTTTTTGGACTTTATAAACCTTCACCAAAAAGTTTTAATATGTCCCGATTTTATTTAATTTATTATCAATATGATAGCTGACTTTTGTTCAAACTGGACTGATAGTAATAATTTTCCGTGCACTCAGAACCTTAAAAAATCGGAAAATTATAGTGTGTCCCGAATTTTCAACGCGCGCCCTGAACCTTAAAAAAATCGGAAAAATATAATGTGTCCCGAATTTTCTTATGTCCCGAATTTTCGAATTTTCAGACGTTAAAGCGAATCGACAGGATGTCGCCGTCGCGCACGATGTAATCCTTGCCCACCAGTTTGAAATGCCCGTTGCTGCGCACGGCCTGGTCCGAGCCGGCTTCCATCAGGTCGTCGTAATGGAAACACTCGGCCGCAATAAAACCACGGGCCAGGTCGGTATGAATTGTCCCAGCTGCCTCGAGCGCCGTGGCGCCTCGCCTGACATTCCACGCTCTCACCTCATCCTCTCCGACGGTGAAAAAGCTGATGTAGCCGAGGGCTTCATAAGCCAGGGCCGTCAACCTGTCTCGCGCCGATTCCTTTATACCCATATCTTCCATAAAGGCCCGGGCTGATTCCTCGTCAAGCTGAGACAGCTCAAGCTCAAACTGTCCGGCGAATTCTATCGCTCGGTAATTCAGACCTATTTCATGTAATAGGGCTTCATTCTTACCAAAAGAGCCTTCATCTGAATTGAGGATGACAATGGCCGGTTTTCGTGTTAAGAACTGAAAACAGCGGATGGCCAGTTCCTGGCTCTGGTCAAGCTCAAGCAGGCGAGCCGGCTGACCGTTGTTCAGGGCTTCCACCACCAAGCGCAGCGCCTGCTCTTCTATTTTCTGAGCCGGGGTCAAAATCCCCTTTTTGGTGTTGTTGGCAATCTTTTCCAGCCTTCGTTCGGCGATGATTAAATCAGCCAGCAGCAGTTCTTCTTCAATCTTTTTTAAATCTTCAAGCGGGTGTGGAGCACCCTGGAGGTCGCTCTTAAAATTCCTGAGGACTATGGCCAGGGCCTCAACCGTCCGGGCAAGTTTCATCAGCTCGCCGGAAAAAGCATCAGCCCGGCCGTCTCCTTCATTAAGGCCGGCCAGGTCAACAATATCTATCGTCGGGTAAACCTTCCGTTTTGGCTTGTAAATCGCCGCCAATTTTTCCACTCGCTCATCGCCCACTTTGACCGAAGCCAGGTTTGGCCCAACCCGCTGAGTAGAAAACGCCGAGATGGCGGCCGAGGAGCCGGTCAGGGCGTTGAACAGAGTGGTTTTGCCCGATTTTGGCAGGCCAATAAACCCAATTTTCATCTTCTTTTCCTCCGGGATAAGGCTTGGCTAAATTTGACTTTCCGGGATGCTTTGTTCTTTTTCAGGATTACCGCAGATTTTGATTTTGGCTGAACAAAAAATTACAACCGATTCTTACCCGTGGTCGAGATTTGCTTCAACAGCCAAACGGTCTTGCGAAATTTAGGTTTGCTGTATTTTTTCCTGTATTGTCCTTATCGCCACAATTTCTTTAAACAGGTGGTAAAGTATAGCAGAAAAGATTTCTTCTGTCAGCCGGTGGGCCGGCTACTTTCCATAAAAATCAATTTTTTGCCTTTTAATTTAAAATTTAAGTAAAATTTCAGAGGGAGGGTTGAACATGGACAAAAGGCTAACCGAAAACTTCCCTATTTTTAGGTCACAAAAATCTCCAAATGCCTTTTCTCTGGCTGGCCGAACTGCTTTCATCCGCTATGGCTTCTGCCCGTCACTTGTTTTTCTGATGCTATTGCTGTCATTATTTCTTCTGGCCATAAAACCGGGTCTGGCCTCCGTGAATAAAGACGAGCCCCCATTAAAATTAATTCCGGAGCTGACCATAGGCGGGGAAAGCGGAGACGAAAATCCAATGTTTGGTTCTATCAATTATGTTGATACAGACGCCAGAGGGAATATCTACGTGGTCGATTTCAAGAATCGGCAGGTAAAAATTTTTGACCAGAATGGAAAGTTCCTGCGCAAAATCGACGTGCCAGAAGGTCAGGGGCCGCAGGAACTGAACCAGATAAGCGGAATGGCGGTAACCGCCTCCGGCCAGCTTTTTCTCAACGGCGACCGGAAGATGATTATCTATGATGCAGCCGGAAATTACCTGCGCACTTTTAGGGTCAGTTTTCAAATCAGTTGTATCAGGTCGGCAGGCGGGGAGGAAATAATTGGCATAGGTCCGAATGAGGGAAAGATTCTCCATGTTTTCAATTCTGAAGGTCAGGTTCTTGGCTCCTTCGGTGACCTGCTGGCTGTTCCCAAGGAATTTGAACCGATGAAGATGATGCCCATGTTCGGGGCACCATTGCTTTTTTCTGCTTCCAAAGACGGTCAGATTTTTGTCTTTAATCCCTACCGTTACGAAATCCTGGTATTCAAGGATAAAAAGCTCGAGTCCACCCTGACCGGTTCCAGTGAGATTTACGAGCCTTTGACCCGGAGGGGGCGGGCTTTTATTTCCACCGCAGCAGTAATTCTTCCCGCCGGAAAACACCTGCTTGTTTATATTGACTCATACAAGAACCAGGAAAGCCTGGCTGACCTTTTTCTTAACGGAAAACAGGTGGGAAACCTGAAGCTTCCGGGCCAGCTAAAAGCCTGCGATTACCAGGGAAAACTCTATTTCGCCACTCAAGAAGTATACCCGAAGCTTATCCGCTGCGTTGTAAATGAGAAATAATCAATTCTTGGTTTACCAATATGAACTTCATATTTATTAATGGGCATAATTTGGATAAAGCGAAGAATTAGTGACCCCTTGGGAAAATGAATGGTGTCCGGTATTAATATCAACCTAATGATGGCAAGAAAAAATAGGAAAAATATAGTGTGTCCCGATTTTTTTAAGGAAGCGGGCTGAGCTGACAGACGGCCTAACAAATTGTTTTAAAAAAATAAAGAATAAAATAAAATTTCTTATGGCCTGAGATTTTGGTCAAAAACCTTTAGGAGGGCAAAATGGAAGGAACGCAGGCTTTCTTACGGGGGCAACCAACAGAGATAAGAAAGAAAAAAGCCGGTAACTGGTTAGCCTGGTTCAACCTGGTTGGCTTTTTGATTATGGTGACCATCAACTACCTGGCCAATGCTCTGCCCCTAAACCATCTGACTACCGGCGAGCTTTCAGATAAATACCCCAACCTGTTCGTGCCGGCCGGCTTTACTTTCTCCATCTGGGGAGTGATCTACATTCTTTTGGGAGTTTTTGTCTTCTTTTCGCTGAAGCAGGCCATTACCGGACAGGAAGTTTTCCCGGCTTTTAAAAAAGTCGGGCTGCTGTTTTTTCTGACCTGCCTGGCCAATGCCGGCTGGATTTTTGCCTGGCATTTTCAGCAACTTGCCTGGTCTTTAACGATAATGGTTTTGCTGCTGGTTCTTCTGATAATTATTTACCAAAAACTCGACCGGAGGCCATACGAAGAAAAGAGATTGGATAAGTTCCCGGCTAAGCTGCCATTCAGCATCTACTTAGCCTGGATTTCCGTGGCCACCGTGGCCAATACGACGGCCGTTCTGGTCCGCTATGGCTGGAATGGGTTTGGCCTCAGCCCGCAATTCTGGACGGTTGGTGTTCTGGCCCTGATTTTAATTTTGACCCTCATCATCGTCTTAAAGAAGAGGGACCTGCTTTATGGCTTAACGGTTATTTGGGCCCTTTTCGGAATTCTTTACAAGAGAACCCAGGATACCGCCGCCTCTGACCGGGTGGTGGAGATAGCTGCCCTCGCCGGCCTGGTCATAATTCTGCTGGCTCTCGTCCTTCGGGCTATTCTTCACCCGCGCGCCAAATCCATTCCGATATAGCTAAATCTTACCGAAGATTTATTTCACTTGACATTCCAGGGCGGCCTGGAATATAGAAAAATCAGGAAGGAGGGAAGCGCCATGAAAAAGCTGGCTATCCTGGTATTTATCTTTGTTTTTCTCCTGGTCTTCCCCGGGCTGGCCGACAGGACAGTTCGGGATTCAGAAGAAGCCACCCATATCCTGGTGGGAGAGGTGACCGGGGTTGAAGGCTATTACGACTACAACGAGTACGGTGATTACCTGATCTTCAGCCGGGTTACCGTCAGGGTGGACAAAGAGCTCAAGGGCCGGGCCGAGAAGTTCATCTCTTTCTCAGTTGAAGGCGGTGAGGTCGGCGAGATGGGCCTGCGGGTCTCCAATACGCCGGTTTTCAAGAAGGGCCAGGTCCACAGACTGTACTTAAAAAAGCTGAACGCCGTTTATAAACTTATAAAACAGGAAAAAATAAAACCCGAAGCCAAGCCTCAAACTGAATGCTGTGCCACCTTCGCCAAATGGCCACAAAACACCACTTCTTTCTACCTCAACCCGAATTGCAATGACATGACTTCCGCCTGCACCTACTCGGAGATCGACCGCGGTTCAGGCAGCTGGCAGCCCGTGTTCAACCTGGTAATTGCCGGCACCACCTCCATGACCAAGGTGCGGCAGGATTATCAGAACATAGTTTTCTTCAGAAAGGCCAAGGGGGGCAGCACCATCGCCGTCACCTACACCTGGTACAACCGGACAACAGGACAAATCATAGAATTCGACATGATGTTCTACGACGGCTGGAAATACTTCAGCTTTGACGGGAATTGTACCTCAGCCTGCAACAGCGGCTTCTATCTGAGCGTGATTGCCGCCCATGAATTCGGCCATGCCATAGGTCTTGACCACAACGACTGTACCGATTCCATCATGTATCCTTATGCCGATTATTGCGACACCGCACTTGTCCAGAGCGTGGACAGGGCCTGCGCCGCCACCATTTATTGACAACAAAATTGTTCAGTTAAAACCTCACCCTGACCACGAGCTTAGGTCTGCCCGGCGCAGACCGCATCAAGACCTGTTTTTCACCATTTTCCAGATTTCTGCCGAAGATGATTTATTTTTTCCCCGGCAATTCTTGCCGTCTCTTTCTATATCGGTTAAATAGAAAATAAGATAAAATTTAGTTGCTGGAAGGCACGGTAAAATGGGCCCGGACCGAACTAAAAAAGAAGAAAGCAAAGAAGCCATAGCCCCGGACCGCAGCCAGCTGCAGGTCCTTCGCCAGGAAATCTCCAGACTTCTGCCTGAAGCCATGCTCCGGGATTCATACCGCATCCGGGAAAAACTTGTTCAGCTCCTCAGTTCCAGCCTGCCACGCCGCCAACCGGCCAAAGCCGTCAACATCTTGAAGCGGCTGAAGCAGCAGTTAGAAAAATCGGCTGAAGAAAAAAGAACCCGTCAAGGCCGAAAACCAGCCCTTTCCTACCCCTATGAACTTCCCATTGTCAGGCACCGGCGGGAAATCGTGCAGGCTATCAGGGAAAATCGCGTGGTGATCATTTCCGGCGAAACCGGCTGCGGTAAGAGCACCCAGCTTCCTAAAATGTGCCTGGAAGCCGGCCAGGGTGTGGCCGGGAAGATTGCCTGCACCCAGCCCAGGCGCTTAGCCGCCATGACCATTGCCATGAGAATTGCCGAGGAATTGCGTCAGCCACTCGGCCAGGCCGTTGGCTACAAGATTCGCTTCCAGGACCGCACCTCACCCGATTCTTACATAAAAATCCTCACTGACGGAATGCTTCTGGCAGAAACCCAGGGTGACCGTCTGCTAACAGAATACGATACCATTATCATCGATGAAGCTCACGAACGAAGCCTCAACATCGATTTTCTCATCGGGCTCTGCCGCCGCTTGCTGGAAAAAAGACCGGAGCTTAAACTGATTATTACTTCAGCCACGCTGGAAGTGGAAAAGTTTATCGAAGCTTTTATCCATCCGCCAGTTTTCCAGGTCAGCGGCCGGCTTTACCCGGTGGAAGTTATGTATTTTGAAAGCAGCAGGACCGGCTCGAAAAAAGAAGAACCAGACTACGTGGACCTGGCGGTGGAAGCCGTGGATTATCTGAAAAAAGAAAAGCCGCCCGGAGATATCCTGGTGTTTATGCCGACCGAACAGGACATCATGGAAACCTGCCAGAAGCTCCAGGGTAAAAAATACAACTCCGTCATCCTGCCCCTTTTTGCCCGTTTGCCAGCTCATCAGCAGAGGCAAATTTACGAAACGCGACAGAGTAAAATTGTGGTGGCTACAAATGTAGCGGAAACATCGCTGACCATTCCGGGCATCCGTTATGTGGTGGATACCGGGCTGGCCCGTCTTTCGATGTACCAGCCTTCCTCGGGCATCCACAGCCTGCCCATTCTGCCCATCTCTAAGGCGAGCGCCGAGCAGCGCAAGGGAAGGTGCGGTCGGGTGAGCGCCGGCCTGTGCCTCAGGCTTTATTCCAGGGAAGATTACCTTGCCCGTCCGGACCATACCCCGCCAGAAATCCTTCGCAGCAACCTGGCCGAAGTCATTCTGCGCATGCTTGACCTCGAGTTAGGTGAGCCGCAAAAATTTCCTTTCCTCGACCAGCCCTCAAGCCGCGGGCTCCAGGACGGCTACCGGACGCTGGTAGAACTCGGCGCGGTGGAAAAAACTGAAGCCGGTTACAAGCTCACCCCGCTCGGAAAAAGAATGGCTCGCCTGCCGCTCGACCCGCGTCTTTCGAGGATGCTCCTGGAAGCAGAGAAGAGAGATTGCTTAGAAGAAATGATAATAATCGCGGCCGCCCTGAGCATTCAGGACCCAAGACTCCGACCGCTGGAGCGAGCGGCTGATGCCGACCGGGCACAATCGGTATTCCAGGACAGCGAATCTGATTTTCTGACTTTCCTCAACCTCTGGCAGGCCATGAAAGAAGCCACCTCGGGCGAAGCCGGCAGTGCCGGGTTGAAAAAATTTGCCCGCGATTATTTTCTTTCCTATAACCGGCTTCGGGAATGGCAGTTTACGCGCGACCAGATTGCAGAAATTCTGGAAGAACAAAAAGTAAAATTCTCAACCGGCCGCGGCCAGACAAAGCCCTCCGCCCCGGCTGACCGCTACACCTCGATTCACAAATCAATTCTTTCCGGCTTTATTTCCCACATCGCTGCCCACAGGGAGAAAAACATTTATGAAGTGGCCCGCGGTCATGAAGCCATGCTCTGGCCCGGCTCAGCTTTGTTTAAAAAACAGGCCAGCTGGGTAGTGGCGGCAGAGCTCGTTCGCACGAACCGGCTGTATCTGAGGACGGCGGCCAGGATAAACCCAGCCTGGGTCGAGGAATTGGCACCCCACCTCTGTCGTTATTCATACGAAGACCCGTACTGGGACCCCAACCGCGGAGAGGTGAGGGCAAAAGAAAGAGTCAGCGCCTTCAACCTGACAATAATCTCCGGCCGCGATGTTCCCTTTGGACGGCAGGACCCCAAAATTGCCCACGAAATATTCGTGGAAGAAGCTCTGATTAATTTTCGCCTCAACCGAACTTTCCCCTTCCTGGAACACAACCGGGCGCTGGTCGAGAAGGTTCGGACGCTCGAAGATAAACTGCGCCAGAAAAATATCCTCGTTCCTGATAGTTATCTGTTCGATTTCTACTCGGGAAGGCTGGAAGGCATCTATAACGTTGAGGGCCTCGAGAGACGAATAAAGAATGCCGGAAGCGACGATTTCCTCCGATTTAAAGAGGAAAATCTTTATCTGACGTGTCCCCAACCCGAGGTTTTAAAACTTTACCCGGATGAAGTTAAAATCCTCGGACATACCTACAAGCTGAGGTACAGGTTTAATCCGGGCGAAGAGGATGACGGGGTAACCATCATCATTCCCAAAAGCTTAATTGCCGCCGTGCCCGAGGAATTGCTGACCTGGCCAGTTCCGGGAATGCTAAAAGAAAAAATTGAAGCCATCATCAAAGCCCTGCCCAAAGATTACAGAAAATTATTGCAGCCGGTTTCAGAAAAGGCTGAAATGCTGGCTCAAGAGCTGAAACCTTCAGGCATTTCTTTCTTTAAGGCCGTCGCCGGATTGATAAAGACCAAGTTCGGGCTGGATATTCCCAAAGCAGTCTGGGACAAGCTGGAGATACCGCGCTATCTAAAAATGCGCATTTCTATTGTCGACGAAAATGGTCAGGAAATTCTGAGCGGACGCGACCTTGAGTTTTTGAAAAAAATGCTCAGCCAGAAAGTCAGACGGCCGGCGGAAGAAGAATCGCCCGGTTGGCAGGAAGCCCGGGAAAAATGGGAAAAAGAAGGGCTAAGTAGCTGGAGCGAAGAAATTCCCGAGATTCCCGAAGAAGTGGCCATAGATAACTTTCTTAAAGGTTACCCGGCTTTATCCATAGAGGCAGGAAAGTTAGCCGTCAGGCTTTTCAAAAATCCAGAACAGGCCAGGCAGTCACATCTCCAGGCGATTGAAGCGCTTCTCTCCAGGCAGTTTGAAAAAGACTTGAACTTTATCCAGAGAAATTATTCTTTCCCCGAATCGGTCAAACCGTTGATGCTTCTCTTTGGCGGAGAAAGTAATTTTAAGCAGGCTATTATGGCCAGGATTAAAAGAGAAGTTTTTCAGCAGAATTTTAGAAAGAGAGAGGATTTACAGATTTTCATCCAGGAAAAAGCCTTAAAGCTGCTTTTTGAAAAAGGCCATCAGGTTTTTGCCGCCGTGCAGGAAATTCTCGAGGAATACCTCAAAACCAGGAATATCATCCGGGAGATGGAAGAAACCAGGAAGAAAATGAAGGTAAGTTCCAGCTTGCCCGAGACGCTCAAAGAAGAACTTGAACAACTCGTGCCGAGGAATTTTCTGGAAATTTATCCTCTTGAATTTTTAACCCGGTTACCGAGGATGGTGGAAGCGCTGGGGTTGAGGGCTGAGAGAGCCCGGCTTTCCGCTGAAAAGGACCGGGCTAAAGCCGCCCAGGTGGAACCATTCCTGGCCGATTACGAATACCTGATTAAGCTGGCCAATCGGACTTCCAATCCGGAAAAAGATAAATTGCTTGTGGAGCTGCGGTGGATGATTGAAGAGTTAAAAATTTCAGTATTTGCCCCGGAAATAAAAACCGCTTTTCCGGTAAGCGCCAAGAGGCTGGCAGCCCGAATTAAGGAAATCAAGGAAAAATTTCTGGAAGAAATTTCTTGATTAACAGCCATAGAAAGAGCTTGTGGGCCGGTTAACAAATATTGACAGCGCACAGAATTTTCAGGCCTCAGTCTGGGCCTGCATTAACGGCCATGGTCTTATTAAAACTTAATGCCTTGAATTTTCCTCGTTTAATAGTGGATTTTAAAATAATATCGAGATATTAGAGCTTCTTCTGCCTGTTATTTATCTTCTTTTTAGCCATGCTTCTGAGCATAAAAAAGAAATTACAAAAATCTTGAGAAAAAAATATATATCGGTTATTTTTTTATTTAGGTTGAATTATTTAATTTACCCTAAAATATGGAAGATATGGAAATAAGCTCAAATGATTTCAGAAATCTGAGGGGCATATTATCCGGGCCCTTATCACCACGAAAATTATTTGGTTGAGGTAGAGCCCAAATCCAGCACGGGAGGCGAAAATGTCAGAAGAAATTCAGGCAAGCTCAATCTCAGAAAAGGAAGATAAAAAAATAAGGCCAAGGGAGCTTAAGAAAATGCTTGGCCAGGAATTTTGTGTCTCAGACTGGTTAACGATGACGCAGGAAAGGATTAACGCTTTTGCCGACTGTACTGAAGACCACCAGTGGATTCACGTCGACCCAGAAAAGGCGGCCAGAAGCCCGCTAAAGAGCACCATCGCCCACGGCTTTTTGCTGCTGTCGCTTCTGCCCTATTTTCTGGCCCAATCGCCCCTGGCCAGAATTAAAGTCAAAATGCTTTTTAATTATGGCCTGGACCGTATCAGGTTTATTACGCCGGTCAGACCTGGAGACCGTATCAGAAACCGGGCCGTGCTCAAGGAAATCAGACGAAAAGGCTTCAGACGCTGGCTGATTAAGATTGAAAATACGATGGAAATTGAAGGAAGCCCACGGCCCGCCCTGGTGGCCGAGCTGCTGGTCTTTGTCTTTTTCTAATATATCTGTCTGGCAAAAATTCGGGATTTGAGACCTGTAAATTTTATAAAACAAAAGGAAAAAACTTTTTGCCAGTTAAGTTCACAGAAGAGAATTACTGCAGCCTTTGGACTAATATATTAATTGGCTCGAAACCATTAATATCCCCAAGATTTACAGGATTACCCAAACAATACCCATACAAGTTCCACCGCTGCGCGTTGTAGAGGGCCTTGTCGGTGGGGATCACCGGGTCGGGGCTGAGGAAGCGGTAGAGGGTGGGGTCATAATAGCGGGCACCAAAGTAATACAGGCCTGATTCGGTGTCCTGCTCCTTGCCGGAAAATTTGATGCTGCTTAGATTGCCATTTACTGAAAGCTCAATATCTGAATTAAGGACATTTATCTTGAGTTCTGAGTTTAAGCTATCATCCAAATTCTGCTGGATATCTTCCTTCGTTTGCTTAATCCCCGCACAGGGGTCGTGAGCAGCGCCATAGACCACATTCCCCAGGTCATCCGTCACGATGCGGGTTGAGCCAATCTGGTCGGTGGTACAGTAATAGTATCTGCCTTTTTGGGGGTTAACTTTGTCTGGCTGGTACTCAGCCACCATCTTTGCCCCCCAGTATCGATGCTCTCTCCCTCATTTCCCCAAACTATTATTTTAAGTCATCACTCTAAAACTAAACGCCCAGTTAAACTCCACCGTGTGGTGTTTTCAATAAACTGCTATATCCTTTTTTAACAATTTTTATATAAGATTTGTCTTTGTTTCTTTTAAAGCTTTTATCAAGCTTCTTTATTTGTTCTTGCAATTCCCTAATTTGATCTTCTAATATCTTTATACATTCATCTCGCAATTCAAGATATTCAGGGTCTTGCACTGTTTCTAAGGCTTTTATTCTCTCTTGATATACCTTAATTCTTCTTAATAGCTCTCTTATCATATCTTCATCGCTAATTATATCTTCTCCTGAACTTTTTATCATTATCAATGGATAGTCTTTATATGAAGGAAATCGGGGCTTATACTTTTTCAGTAACTTTAGATATAGCTCTGGTTTCTTCACCAACATTCCACTAAGTGAAATATCCAATATTTCTAAAGTATCTCCCGGTAACACGAATGTATATAGCCTAAAAGCCACTTCGGCAATATATTCTTCTCCTTCTACTACATGCTCCACAAATACTGGATTGTCTACAAGATATTGAAGCCCCTTGTCACTCCCTATCTCAAGTGTTGGCCTTTCTTCCGGGATGAGCCTTAAAATAAGAAGCGCATTCTCAGGAGTAGGATGAGTCTCATAGCGCTTGGCGGCTTCTTTAACTTTATCCCAGTTAACTATTACTTCATTGCGGCCATCTTTTTTAACCTGGCCAAAACAAATTAAATTTAAGCTAAAAACCATTACAATTAAAATTTTCAAGTTTTTAATGACTTGCACTCTCTCCTCCATTTAATATGCAGGCGCAGGACGTATGTTTGTAACTTCACATGTTACAATTCCTATCGGGACATTCCGTATTATTACCTCCTTTTCAAATAGCCAGTGAAGCAAATCTAAATCAAACCATCCATTATTAATAGCGTCATTAACAGTAGAAATTACATAATCAAATATATGACCCATCATTTCATTAAAGGCCTCCCTGGATCCAGTCAAGTTGCCCGATGAATTAACGCCTTCTCCAACCAAGATACACCCTTTTGTATCTGCTGGAAAATTTCCAATATGTATTTGAACGTGCTCAAAATTGGTTACATCTTTTAATTCTATTACAACATATTTTTTATTCGGTGAAAAATAAAAATCCGCCTTATAGTCCCCTATAGGAATTGGCCCTTTCCCTTGGCCAACTGCTGGTTCCATCGTATATCCGGTAAGAACAGTATCGCCAAGTTCTATCCTGTAAACTCCATATGTAGCATAGCCAGTATACTTTGTTCGGTATATCTCTATAACTATATCTCCAAAAGGGTCAATGAAATTAACTGGATTCCCCAAACAATACCCATACAGATTCCACCGCTGCGCGTTGTAGAGGGCCTTGTCGGTGGGGATTACCGGGTCGGGGCTGAGGAGGCGGTAGAGGGTAGGGTCGTAGTAGCGCGCGCCGAAGTAATACAGGCCAGACTCGGTGTCCTGCTCCTTGCCGGAAAACTTCAGCATCAGGCCCCGAAATGTCATTAATTCGATATTCATTCTTTTAA
>JBNARJ010000010.1:0-99706 GCA_049719515.1 Candidatus Saccharicenans sp. | reverse complement strand
GGTTTTAGAGGAGCTTCCAGTAAAACAAGGATTGAAACAGCAAGTGTAGATTTCAAGTTTCTAAAAATTATAATGTTTTAGAGGAGCTTCCAGTAAAACAAGGATTGAAACGTGTATGCTTGAAATTTAATATTAGCTTATACCACCCTGTTTTAGAGGAGCTTCCAGTAAAACAAGGATTGAAACAATATTGAAATGACAGATAACTTAATAGGTAATGAAGTTTTAGAGGAGCTTCCAGTAAAACAAGGATTGAAACAATAATTCATTAAAAAATTTATCAGAAATTTTTAGAGTTTTAGAGGAGCTTCCAGTAAAACAAGGATTGAAACTTCTATTTAGAATTACTGAAAAAAGAGATTTAGAATAGTTTTAGAGGAGCTTCCAGTAAAACAAGGATTGAAACCTCCGAAAGAGAAACTCCGCTCAATCTTCTCAGCAACAGTTTTAGAGGAGCTTCCAGTAAAACAAGGATTGAAACGCGTATTTCATCATAGCCATCCTTCAATTATGCAATTTGTTTTAGAGGAGCTTCCAGTAAAACAAGGATTGAAACAGAAAAGAAAGACGCCGCATACCAAAAGGCAAACAAGTTTTAGAGGAGCTTCCAGTAAAACAAGGATTGAAACTGTATTATTCCTTCTCTATATATCATCATCATTTCGGGTTTTAGAGGAGCTTCCAGTAAAACAAGGATTGAAACTTTGAGCATCGAGGGTCTTATTCTGTTTTTCAATTTCGGTTTTAGAGGAGCTTCCAGTAAAACAAGGATTGAAACATCGCTTCAGGAACAATTACCTTTCCGCCTGTGCGCTGTTTTAGAGGAGCTTCCAGTAAAACAAGGATTGAAACATCCACAAGCGCCAAAGAAGCAATAGCGAAATTGAACGTTTTAGAGGAGCTTCCAGTAAAACAAGGATTGAAACTTGCCATCCTGCTTGCGCCTATCATGGGAATTCTGTGTTTTAGAGGAGCTTCCAGTAAAACAAGGATTGAAACTGTGATTCCTGTTTGGCTTACGGCCTCGGGAATATGTTTTAGAGGAGCTTCCAGTAAAACAAGGATTGAAACCGAGACAATCCCCAGCCAGGATTGTTTTCACAAACAGTTTTAGAGGAGCTTCCAGTAAAACAAGGATTGAAACGACTATATCGAAAGATTTGAGCCGTCTGCCTTAGTCAGTTTTAGAGGAGCTTCCAGTAAAACAAGGATTGAAACTGTTATCCCACCTAAGAGAAAGCAATTCACCTAACGTTTTAGAGGAGCTTCCAGTAAAACAAGGATTGAAACCCCACACCGATATTGTAGAGCAAAAGATTGAACAGGTTTTAGAGGAGCTTCCAGTAAAACAAGGATTGAAACATGGAAATAACATATCGTGAGGCATTTGTCTGATGGTTTTAGAGGAGCTTCCAGTAAAACAAGGATTGAAACGCAGTAATATGATTCCTCTTGAATTTATTACCGGCAAGTTTTAGAGGAGCTTCCAGTAAAACAAGGATTGAAACTATTGATGGAGTGGATAAAACGAGCAATATTCTGGGTTTTAGAGGAGCTTCCAGTAAAACAAGGATTGAAACGGGCTGGCTTAAGGCTTATATCATCGGCCAACAGATTGGTTTTAGAGGAGCTTCCAGTAAAACAAGGATTGAAACATCGCCTCGGATTACCTTCTTTTTGAGGAATCAGAAGTTTTAGAGGAGCTTCCAGTAAAACAAGGATTGAAACCTGATTTCTGATTTTGAATACGTGCTAGATGATAGTTTTAGAGGAGCTTCCAGTAAAACAAGGATTGAAACTATTCCAGCCAATTTCTAAATTACCAATGATAACGGTTTTAGAGGAGCTTCCAGTAAAACAAGGATTGAAACTCAATATGCCCTGAAATAACCGTTCCAGACAGTTCATGTTTTAGAGGAGCTTCCAGTAAAACAAGGATTGAAACATCTTAGTAATCTCTTGGAGAGGTGAATATTTAACAAGTTTTAGAGGAGCTTCCAGTAAAACAAGGATTGAAACTTATAAACTGAGTTCCAGTAAATCTTACTTCAGCATGTTTTAGAGGAGCTTCCAGTAAAACAAGGATTGAAACGCCACACACCACTATTTTTTAATTCTGTAATTTGCGTTTTAGAGGAGCTTCCAGTAAAACAAGGATTGAAACAAAATTTTTTCTAAAAAAAAGAAAAAATCTAACACCAGTTTTAGAGGAGCTTCCAGTAAAACAAGGATTGAAACCATACTCCTGCTCTTTTTCTATGCCTATGAAATTGAGTTTTAGAGGAGCTTCCAGTAAAACAAGGATTGAAACTCATTTTTTGCCTCCCTTCAGCATAAAAGACGTGGTTTTAGAGGAGCTTCCAGTAAAACAAGGATTGAAACTCCCTCCAGCCTGCCTGCCCGAAGGTCAGGACTTAGTTTTAGAGGAGCTTCCAGTAAAACAAGGATTGAAACATGTTTTTCCCTTCTCGGTACGCAATTTCTTTCTTTCGTTTTAGAGGAGCTTCCAGTAAAACAAGGATTGAAACAGCCTCCATTTTTAGGATAGAGGCGGCCTGTCAAGAGTTTTAGAGGAGCTTCCAGTAAAACAAGGATTGAAACTGAGTCGCCGGAGACTCGAGCAGTCGCTTGTCTTCAGGGTTTTAGAGGAGCTTCCAGTAAAACAAGGATTGAAACTCTTCAACAGCATGAGCAAAGATATGCTTCAGAAGAGTTTTAGAGGAGCTTCCAGTAAAACAAGGATTGAAACTTGGACTTCAGCCTGCCGGCTGGAGAGGGAATATCGTTTTAGAGGAGCTTCCAGTAAAACAAGGATTGAAACTAATATCAATATCGCATTCGGCATTCGGGTCATTGCAGTTTTAGAGGAGCTTCCAGTAAAACAAGGATTGAAACACTATTTTGCGGGCTGGAATATTTTCCAGCCTCTTAGTTTTAGAGGAGCTTCCAGTAAAACAAGGATTGAAACTGGAAAAAGAGAAAAAGAAGAAAGAAAAGAAAATCGTTTTAGAGGAGCTTCCAGTAAAACAAGGATTGAAACATTATTTCTTCTGCAGTGCTAACACCAGAAAAAACGTTTTAGAGGAGCTTCCAGTAAAACAAGGATTGAAACAAGATTCTCCCAAGAAACGCCCATCAGGCCGACCACGTTTTAGAGGAGCTTCCAGTAAAACAAGGATTGAAACTTTTCAATAGTTTTTTTACAACCAAAATCGGGTTGTGGTTTTAGAGGAGCTTCCAGTAAAACAAGGATTGAAACCAAAATACTCTATATCGAGTCTGAAGACCCTCTCAACGTTTTAGAGGAGCTTCCAGTAAAACAAGGATTGAAACCCCACGGTCTGCCATGCTGACGAGGACCTTCAACAGTTTTAGAGGAGCTTCCAGTAAAACAAGGATTGAAACTCGGCGAGTCTGGAACAGATTTCGAGGGGCACAACGGTTTTAGAGGAGCTTCCAGTAAAACAAGGATTGAAACTTATATAAACCCAAGTATTATAATTGTCAAGCATTTGTTTTAGAGGAGCTTCCAGTAAAACAAGGATTGAAACATCTTGAGGCCGAGCTCCTGGAAGCCTTTGGTGAGGGTTTTAGAGGAGCTTCCAGTAAAACAAGGATTGAAACCTCAGGCCGGTGCCGGTGCGGTCCGGTTCTGGGTCTTGTTTTAGAGGAGCTTCCAGTAAAACAAGGATTGAAACCGGCCCTTGATATCCAAAAAAAGGCTAAGAAAAAGTTTTAGAGGAGCTTCCAGTAAAACAAGGATTGAAACCCTGTTTTAACATGTCTTTGTCAACCTTCGCCAGGGTGTTTTAGAGGAGCTTCCAGTAAAACAAGGATTGAAACAAATCTCAGATCTTCCCATATGATGAAAAAATCAATAGTTTTAGAGGAGCTTCCAGTAAAACAAGGATTGAAACCTCTGCTCTATCGTGTCCTGCTCTACCTGCCCTACCGTTTTAGAGGAGCTTCCAGTAAAAAAAGGATTGAAACTATGCCCAATGCGGTAATATTCATGCACCGGAACTAGTTTTAGAGGAGCTTCCAGTAAAACAAGGATTGAAACTTATAGAGACGTCAGCTTCGTTTATAGCTCGCTTCCAGTTTTAGAGGAGCTTCCAGTAAAACAAGGATTGAAACGAGACCTCTGCTTTCTTGTCAGCCAAGCATCTTTTCGTTTTAGAGGAGCTTCCAGTAAAACAAGGATTGAAACTGATAAAGCTTTTTATCGCTATAACGGAACAGCGTGGGTTTTAGAGGAGCTTCCAGTAAAACAAGGATTGAAACTTTCTGGTCTCTGACAAAATCAAAAAATCAAAAGGGTTTTAGAGGAGCTTCCAGTAAAACAAGGATTGAAACACCGGGTAAGTGTCAAGCTGACGCCCGACGATGTGCTGTTTTAGAGGAGCTTTCAGTAAAACAAGGATTGAAACTTTGGGAAGTCGGTAGCACCCGGGTTGCCGGCACTGGGTTTTAGAGGAGCTTCCAGTAAAACAAGGATTGAAACCCTTAGACAAAGAAATCAAAGAGGCGCTCAGGGGCGTTTTAGAGGAGCTTCCAGTAAAACAAGGATTGAAACTGGCTTCCTCTGGAGTCCAATGAAAGATATGGGCTGTTTTAGAGGAGCTTCCAGTAAAACAAGGATTGAAACCGGTAACTGCTGGCAGCACGAAAGTTTATTCATCAAACAAGCCATAAACAAAACGCTGGGCTGGCTGGCCACCGGGCTGATTATTCTTTTCTGGGTGGTCGTGATATTAGCCATTGCGCAGAAGCTAATAAACCAGAGAAACTAAAGAATGACTTAGCTTACTGGTAAGCAGATCAACTCTGCCCAAAGAACAAAAATTTAAAAAACTGTTTTGATTTCTGATATATTAGATATAATATTCCTGGCTTTTGGCTCATTGACCTGATCTTTTAAAAATAAATCAAGTAAAGAAAAATTAATCAAGCAATGTTAGCGATTAAAGCCACTGGCAATAAAAAATAAAACAGAAAATCAATCCTTCTGGGAGGTCATAATAATGCATTCACACCTTAAAAACCACAAAGCCGCCAGAAAAGCCCGTTTTATCTTTATGGTAATTGCCTTCGCTTTCGTTTTCGGCCTTCTTTCTGCCGGCTCCTTTGCTCAGACATTTATCCAGCCTAAAGACCCGAAAGCCAGATCCATTCAGGATATGCTCGTCCGAGCTCTGCCGATTCCCCTCAATAAAGTTCGGTTGACGGGCGGGCCGCTGCTTCATGCCCAGCAGCTCGACCTGGAATATCTCCTGAAGCTCGAGCCGGACCGCATGTTAGCCCTCTACCGAAAAGTCGCTGGCCTCCAGCCGAAAGCCGAACCCTACGGCGGCTGGGATGGGCCCGGCCGAAATCTCAGCGGTCATATCGCCGGCCACTATCTATCAGCCGTAAGCCTTATGTACGCGGCCACCGGTGATACCCGCCTCAAAGAACGCGCCGATTACCTGGTCAGGGAATTCAAGGAAGTCCAGGATAAAAACGGCGACGGATACCTTGGTGCGCTCGAAGGCGGGCGACGCTGCTTCGAAGCTTTGGCTCGCGGTGAAATCAAGGCCACAAGTTTTGACCTCAACGGCGAATGGTCGCCCTGGTATACTTTGCACAAGACCTTCGCCGGCCTCCGCGATGCCTACCGCCTGACTGGAAACCGTACGGCCCTCGAGGTGGAAATTAAATTTGCCGCCTGGGCTGAGAAAATTCTTTCCGGTCTGAACAGGTTTCAGCTTCAGCGCATGATGGACACCGAGTTCGGAGGGATGAACGAAATCCTGGTCGACCTCTACGCCGACACCGGAGACCCGCGCTGGCTGAAGCTGGCTCAAAAATTCGAACATGAAATCTTCGTCAGCCCGCTCAAGCGCCATGAAGACATTTTAGCCGGAACCCATGGTAATACCCAGATTCCCAAAATGATTGGCTCGGCCGTGCGCTATCTCTACACCGGCGATAGCTCCGACCTTATGGCTTCAAGCTTTTTCTTCGACCGGGTGGCCTCCCATCACAGCTTCGCCACCGGAGGCAACGGCATGAACGAATACTTCGGACCGGCCGAAGAGCTGGCTCACCAGATTGACGGCCGCACGGCGGAAAGCTGCAATGTTTACAACATGCTCAAGCTGAGCCGAATTCTTTTTGCCCTTTACCCCGACGCCCACTACGCTGATTTCATGGAGCGGGCACTTTTCAACCACGTGCTCGGCTCGATTGACCCGGAGGACGGTCGTATGTGCTACATGGTCCCTGTCGGTCGGGCCGTCCAGCGTGAATACCAGGATATGTTCAGGAGCTTCACCTGCTGTGTCGGTTCCGGCATGGAGAACCACGCCCTGCACGGCCTGGGCATTTACTACGAAAGCCAGAACGGCCTTTGGGTGAATCTCTTTGTGCCGTCCAGGGCTCAGGCCGATATTCTGGGCGCAAACATTAATTTGGAAACAGATTTTCCGGAAGGTGAAAAAGCCACCATCACGATCGGTCTCAAGCAGCCCAAAGAATTTACCCTTTATCTGCGGCGTCCGTGGTGGGCCGGTGAAGGTTTTTCGGTCAAGATAAACGGCCAGCCGCTGCCGGCGGAAGCTTTGCTCCCCTCTTCCTCGGCTGAAAATCCTCAATACACCCAGGCCATCAAGGAAAGGGCTCGCGCCGGTTATTACGTTGAGATAAAAAGACAGTGGAAAAACGGAGACGTCATCGAAGTCACTCTGCCAAAGTCTCTCTACCTGGAACCGGCAGCCGGTGACCCGACCATCGTGGCCATCATGTGGGGACCGCTCGTCCTGGCCGGAGACCTCGGGCCGGAAAGAACCTGGAGCCGCCGGGAAGAGGAAGAAGATGAAGTGAGACCGGTGGCCACCAGCCGGGATTATCCAATGCTGGTCGCTTCTCCGCGCCCGGTTTCAGAATGGGTCAGGCCGCTGCCAGGCAAACCGGGGCATTTTGTCATTACCGGCGTGGCCAGGAAAATTCAGGAGCCTGAAAAAATCATCGAAGTGGAACTTGTCCCCTTCTACCGTCTCCACCGCCGGCTTTATTCCGGCTACTGGGATTACATAGATGAAGCTGAATTTAAGAAAAGAGCCGCTGATTACCGGGCCGAGGTAGAAAGGCTAAAAAGAATAGAAGAAGCAACGGTTGTCAAACTCCAGCTCGGCGACCCGAAGAACGAAAAGGCCTTTAATTTCCAGGCCGGGGAAAATATCACCCTCCAGAGAGTGCTCGGAAGGGGCAGCCGCCGCGGACGCACCTGGTTTTCCTGCGACCTGCCGCTTGAAGGCCTGGCCAAGCCAACTCTGCATGTAACCTATTATTCAGAAGAACGCCTCAGGAAATGTAATTTTGACTTGCTGATTGACGGTGAACTCCTGGCGAAGGAAGAAATCACTCGCGTGGCCACCCCCAGATTCGTAGAAAAAGAATATCAGCTCCCGGAAAAGCTGATAAAAGGAAAGAGCAAAATCACCGTGAAGTTCCAAGCCGAGCCCGGAAGCGAAATTGCCCCGGTAGTTATGCTACGACTCCTGAAATAAACTTTTAGTCCAGCCTCAACAATTATTTGGAGTGCCGGGAAAATTAAAGCGGGTAACAATCGGAGTTCAGGCCAAGTCTTGGCGAAAAGAAATCAGGAGTATTTTGATCCTCTCAGGTTGGCGCCGATAATCGCCCTCTTTGAAGGCGAGCTTCTTTTAACTTCCGGGCTTCTTTCATTCAACTAATAAGATGCCATGAATATGAAGCGTCGGAATGGTGGTGTAAAGATAGCCTTTTTCCCATTTCCACTTCAGCCCGGTGCCTTCCGGCAGCCATACCACCTGCTTCGGTTTTTCCTCCAGGGCCAGCTTAACCTGGATGGGTCCGACTGGCGGGACCTGGTCGATGAAATTATAACGGTCAGGCACGGGAAAGCCTGTCCGGTTCAGGAGATGAAGCGTAAGGCAGTTATCTGTTGTTTTTCTGAGGGCAATATCCACGCTCGGCGGGGCTTCAACCATCACGGCCGGTGAAGGGAACAGCTTCTGAGCCAGGCTCCCGATAAATTGTCTGAGCCACGGGTGGTGGCTGCGGAAAAAGGCCAGGGCTACCGGTCCATAGACTGCTGCCACCTGTCCTTTCCCGAAGGAAGAAATCGTGGCGGCCACGGCCTGGCCGTGCCGGAAATCGCGGGTTGGATACCTGAAGCCGGCTGCTTCCGCACCGGCCAGTTCTACTTGCTGCCAGCGACCGTTCAGAGAAACCGGGCCAGCCGGCGTAGCCAGCTCGGTTGAAATTTGCTGCGGCTCACCGAGAAGCTTTACCCCGAGAAGTGGTTCAAACAGCCGGGCGCATTTTTCACCCATCAGGAGCAGACTCCCGCCATTGTCCACATAACTCACCACTTCTTTCTGGAAATCGGGGCTCAGCCGGTGGGCATCAGGAATGACCAGAAGCGGAAATTGGTCCAGCTTGGAAATTAACTGATGCTCGGCCAGCACATCCACCGAGTAATGAAGCTCAAGCAGGGCGTGAAGAGCGCCTTCCAATTCATCATACTCACCAGCCCACGGGGAGAAAACCCGGTCCACCCGGTCCCAGAGTGAGGTCTCTGAAAGAAGAAGGGCCACCTGGGGAACTGTCCGGCTCTTGAAGCTGACCGCCTGCCGCTCCCGGCAGAAGCGGGCCACCTGCTCAAGCTGGTCGATGATGGCCGGTGCGATGTAGCCCCGGCGGGTCGGCGTGTTGTAGACTTCAAAGCCGCCGCCCTGCATCAGCACGACTGCAGCTTCCTGCTCCAGATGAACCGCCGGTTTGAGGCTCCAGCCCTGGTCGCGGCCGCGGTCAAAACCCCAGGCCATCAGGTCCCACGGCTTACCCGTACTGGCCAGGTAGCGGGCTTCAAGGCGGGCCCTGTCAACCGACAGGCTCGGGGAATAATCGCCCGAAAGAAAATCGAGTGCGGCCACCACCGGCTTGGGCGCAAAAGTGGTGTACATCCAGTTGCTGGTCAGCTGCACTCCGGGGCGAAACTCGTGCAGGGCCTCTACCCAGTGGCAGAGATAATCCTCGAAAGCCTCGCGGTGAAACATTTTCCATTCAAGCCAGTCTGGGTCAGAAGGGCTTTTCGGCGCTTTGGTTTTTCCCGAATGCTTCTGCCAGGCTTTTAGCGCTGCGGGCGAATAATCGAGCTCAGCCCGCCAGCATTCGCCATCAACCCAGGCCCCATCCAGGTCATAGGCTGAAATGACTTCTTTGAGCTGCGGGATGAGCAGCCGGTCAACGTACGGGCCAAAAACCGAAGTGGCGTTGGGGTCGCGCTTGCCCTCGGCGTCAATCCTGGCCCAGTCCGGATGTTCTTCAATAGCCTTAGAATCCCAGACGCCCGAGTAATGAATGTAAAGGCCAACTCCCTTCTCGCGGGTTACTTTCCGCCAGATAGCCAGCGAATCCTTAACTATGCCCGGAGCCGGCCAGCCCACTTTCGTCGGATAACCGGCATAACCCGGATGTCCCTTGCAATCGTACTGGACGTAATCCGGTTTGACGCGGTCAAGAAGCTCGGCAATATTTTCCTCGCTGACGTCAGCGCCGAGTTCAGTGTCGGAGGCATTCGGGTGAAGGTCAAAATGCAGCCCAAAAAATGATTCGCTGCGAGGCAAAGGACGTTTGTTATTCACGGTCTGTTGGACATTAGTTGCTGTATCAATTTTTGAAGCTTCTTTTTTTGTGTCGCAGCCATTGAAAAAGGTCAGGCAGGTGATAATTGTTAGGAAATAAATTAAAACTGCAGACCGAGGCGCTGTAGCTTTTAAATCAAGCGCCGGGCTTGAAGAAAGATTGGACTTTGAATTGAGCCCGGCCTGGGCATAATTTTTTCTTAAATGGCAGGCTTTTAAGTTCATGGCCATGTCCTCCACAATCTATCGAGCTTTTATGTCTCTCGCCAGACTCTTCCAAAAGTAATCTGGCGGATACACCGGCTGAAGCTCAAAGCAGGGTGGCCGGCGGGCTTGTTCCACACTATAAAGGTCTGATCTAAGGCAAATAATTTTTTCAAGGCCACCTGGCTACCTGGTAATTTTTCGGGAAGCTGACAGATCTGCAGTCATCACACTATCCGCCAGCAGCCTTTCTTTCAACCAGCCCGAGTATAAAACCACCCCAAAAACCAAGTCAACTTTTATTTCGTTTTTTTCAACCTTGACAGAAAAATCAAGAGAAGGATTTTTTGGCGGCCTAATTACAAAAAAAATTTCAAGATGATTTTGCCTGAACAGAAAAAATATTCCCCACGTCAGGAAAGAGAATAAATGTTAAATCGGCGTGAATTTTTGTGATGCTGCCACCGCCAGATTGGACTCTTAACTGGTATCCGGGCGGCCACCTGGCTGAATCCTGCTCCATGTCCATGTCCATCATCTAAGGCCCTGGCATGGGAAAACTCACGGAATATCTGCTCGACAGGCCCCGGGTTGTGATTTCGCATATCACCAACCCGGATGGCCAGGCAGACGGAATCAGAATTTTGGTCAACTTTTCGCTCTCGGTCAAAGAGATTGATTACTTCGCTGACCTGGTGTAAGACATCATCAAAAAGGACAAAACCGCCTGAAAATTTGACATAGTCGCAGTCAGGGTGTACAAAAGAAATGAAAGGATGGGGTCATGGACCTAATAAAATATTCACTAAAGGATTTATTATTAACCGCCCTGAAGAGTGAAATTGAAGCCAGGGATTTTTATAAAAACCTGGCCGGGCCGGTGGAAAATTACTTTCTAAAGGACAGGATTCTCTTCCTCTCAGCCGAGGAGGAAAAGCACCGTCAGGCTTTTGAGAAAATGTATCAACAACAGTTTCCCGGAGAGAAGCCGGTGCTTCCAGAAAAAAGTCCGGTGCCGCTTCCGGGGCTGAAGATAGCCAGAGAAACCTTGCCGATAAGTGAAGTCTTCTTCGTGGCCATGCAGGCGGAAAAAGCGGCCTATGAATTTTATCTCGAAATGGCCAAGCATTTTCCGGGTGAATCAGAACAGCACAGGCTCCTGCTCTACATTGCTTCCATGGAGATGGGTCATTATCACCTGCTTAATTTGGAGCGGGAAAATGCCCTGCGCACCGAAGATTTTGAAGTGACCCTGCCGATGGTCCATGTGGGCCCCTGAAAAGGGGGACACAATACTCATTCCCCAATTTTTTATTTATCTACGCTCTCTCGCTTCACCGAAAAGGCAGATACGCGCTCCGGGCAACGGTTAAAAATTAAAGGTCAGGCCGGCGCTGACATAATGAATTAAAGAGAAACTGTAAACTTCTGCCACGTCGGCACCGCCTTCGAGCAGACGGTAGCCGAGCTTAAGCGATAGGTTATTCTTAACCTTCCACTGCAGGGCCAGCAGAAAATCTTCAGCCCGACCCTGCTTGGCCACCGCCCCATCGCCTTCCAGCAACAATCCCCACCGGTCGTGAAATTGCCAGAAGAGGCGGAGGTTGATGAGCGGCACGAAGCCCAGGTTGGTCTTGGCTGAGGAAAGCCCGCCGCCTTCAATTTTGATGGCCGCATCCCTGATCTTGGCGGTCAGGCCCACTCCAAGCTGCCATCGGTTCTTCCTGACAAAATCATAGCGATAGGTCAGGCGGTAGGAATTGAACTTATAGCTGCCGCGAAGCTGGGTGCCAGCCGGAAAAAGCTCCTCAAAGAAAAAGAGCGGGCGGTCAAGGCTTCCGGCGGCCCTCAATTTCAAGGGTGCTGCCAGAACCGAAACGGTATGCCTGGACTTCCACTGGTAGCCGAGTCGCAGCCGGAAAAAGTAAGCCTGGTCGGTTTTCAATTCTTCTGACAGCGAAAAGCGGGGCCCGGTATCACTGGGAATCTCAACATCGTTGTAGCCGCTGAAAACTGCCCCGTTCTCCACATCCAGAAACCACTGCCCAAAAAACGGGCGGGCTGGCAGAAAAAGCATTGCCCCGGTCAGCAGTATAAAAATAAGGCTTGTTCTCACGCGTTTTGTTCTTCTCTTGCTGACGATTATTATTTTAGATGAGATAGCCGTTCCAATAACAAAAAGATAGGAATCTTAGGCATCACCGGCTTTGATGTTGAAAACCCGGCCCCACCCCTTCCAGCAGAACAAAACGGCAGGAGCGAAAATGAGAAGATGAAATGGTGCTACCGGTTAAGACCACACCACGTAAAATTTATGTGATGTAATCAGGCGAATTATAATATATAATCATCGTTGTTTTAATTTAACCCCGGAGGGGAAATTATGTTCAATAAAAAAATTCGCTTCATCTTATCTGGTTTATTATTCCTCACGCTAATAACGACCGCTCTGGCCATCAACACCAGGGACACGGCCATGCTCAACCGGCCGGCTGTCGGCACAGACAAAATAGCCTTTGTTTACACTAACCAGCTGTGGGTCGCTGACCTTGACGGTAAAAATCCGCGCCAGCTGACGGCCGATATGCTCGTCCAGGGAACACCGGTTTTTTCTCCTGACGGCAAGTGGATAGCTTTCAGCGCCGAACACGACGGCAATGTTGACGTTTACCTGATGTCAGCCGAAGGTGGCCAATCTCGCCGCCTGACCTGGCACCCGGGACCGGACCTGGTTCAGGATTTTAGTCCCTGCGGTAAGAAAATTTACTTCACCTCGACCAGAAATTCTTATGCTCGTGGAGCAAGCAACCTTTTCAGCCTTTCCGTGGAAGGCGGGTTTCCAGAACAGATTATGATTCCTTACGTTTACCGGGCCAAGATCTCGCCCGACGGCCAGTACATTGCTTACAACCATTTCCCAGATGCTTTCCGGCAATGGAAAAACTACCGCGGCGGCCGTCATTCAGTCATTACCATTTTTGACAGAAAAAACAACACCATCGAAAAAATCCCCCAGCCGGAAGGGCGCTGCAACGATATCGACCCGGTCTGGGGTGAAGGCCAACTTTATTTCCTGTCTGACCGGAATGGAGAATTCAATCTTTTTGTCTACGACCCGAAAACTAAAGAAATCAAACAGCTGACAAGCTATTCTGATTTTCCCATAATAGATGCTTCGGGAAACAAAGAAAGAATTATTTATGAACAGGGTGGCTACCTGCATCTGTTTGACCCGAAGACGAACAAAAGTCAGCGCCTGGTTATCGGCCTTTCCACCGACCTGGTGGAACTGCGCGAAAGGTACGTCAGGGGAAGTCGCTGGATTCGAAACGCTGACCTGTCGCCATCCGGAGCCCGGGCCGTTTTTGAATTTCGCGGAGAAATCGTCACTTTACCGGCAGAAAAAGGTGATTACCGGAATCTGACCCAGACACCGGGCGTTCACGAAAGAAACCCGGTCTGGTCGCCCGACGGCCGCTGGATTGCTTACTTTTCCGATGCCTCCGGTGAATATGAACTTTATGTGCAACCACAGGATGGCAAAGGGACCATCCGAAAATACAAACTCAACGGCGCCGGGTTCTATGATTCGCTGGTCTGGTCACCGGACAGCCAGAAGTTAGCTTTTGCTGATAATTCCCTGACGCTTTTCTGGATAGATTTAAACAGCGGGATAATCAAGAAAATTGCCTCCGAATACCTTTACGGGCCAGGGCGCCTCAGCTCGGTTTTCTGTTCGTGGTCGCCTGACTCAAAATGGATTGCTTACACTATAAACACCCAGACATACATCCAGAAAGTTTTCGTTTATTCGCTGGACAGAGACAGGTCGTTTCCCATCACGGACGGTCTGAGCGAGGTGGCCGAACCGAGGTTTGACCCCAGCGGAAATTACCTGTATTTCCTGGCTTCAACTGATGCCGGACCGGTCAAGCAGTGGTTTGATATGTCCAACGCCGACCTGAACGCCACCTATTCACTCTATCTGGTCGTTCTCAAAAAAGACCTGCCCAACCCTCTGGCCAAAGAAAGCGATGAAGAAAAACCGGCTGAGAAAAAAGAAGAGCAAAACCGGCCGGCTGACAGACCTGAAGCCAGGGCCGAGGGCGGGAAAAATTCTTCGGTGGCTCGGAAACCAACTTCCACCGCGGCTGAAGCAAAAACGGGCCTGACGGTGATCGATTTTGAAGGGCTGGAAAACCGAATCTTAGCGCTTCCCGTTCCACCCGGAAATTACCGCGAACTTCAAGTTGGGGAAACCGGTCAGATCTATTATTTAGAATTTCCGACTCTGCCCGTTGGCCTTATGGCCAGCCGAGCTGGTAACCGCGGCGGCAAGCTCCATCGCTTCGACCTGAAGAGCCGGAAAGATGAGGTAATAATCGAAGGCCTTAACAATTATTTGATTTCTGCGGACAAGAAAAAAATACTCTATGTGGCCCGGGACACCTGGGGCATAACCGGTCTCGGCGGGAAGATCCAGGTTGGCCAGGGGAAAATTAATGTCGATTCCATCGAAGTCAAGATTAACCCGGCCGAAGAATGGAGACAGATTTTCTACGAAGCCTGGAGAATCAACCGTGATTTCTTCTATGACCCGAACATGCACGGCTGCGACTGGCCGGCCATGAAGAAAAAATATGAGAAATTTTTGCCGGAACTCGCCTGTCGTGAAGACCTTAACCGGCTGATTATGTGGATGTGCAGCGAACTGGCCGTCGGTCATCACCGGGGCGGAGGCGGCGATACACCCTATGAGCGAAAAACCATCCAGGTCGGTTTGCTGGGGGCCGATTATGAAATAGCCAGCGGACGCTACAGGTTCAAAAAAGTTTACGGCGGGTTAAACTGGAACCCTGAACTTCGCTCTCCTCTGACCGAACCGGGCGTCAGCGTCAAAGCCGGTGAATACCTGCTGGCCGTTGACGGACATGAACTCATCCCGCCGGATAATTTGTTCAAATATTTTGAAAACAAGGCTGACAAAATTGTGGAAATAACGGTAGGCCCCAGTCCCGATGGGAAAGGAGCCAGGACGGTAAAAGTCGTGCCCGTGGCTGATGAATTTGCGCTGCGCAACCGCGATTGGGTTGAGGGGAACCTGAAGAAGGTGGAAGAAGCCACCGGCGGGCGGGTGGCTTATGTCTATGTGCCCAACACTTCGACCCAGGGCTATCTGTATTTCAGGCGCTACTTCTTCCCTCAGGCTTATAAAGAGGCCATCATCGTGGACGAAAGGTTCAACGGAGGCGGCTCGGTGGCCGACTACTACATAGACTGGCTGAGCAAACCGTTCATCGCCATGTGGGCCATGCGCTACGGAGCCGACCTGAAAACGCCGAGCGCTTCCATCCAGGGACCAAAGGTGATGCTCATCAACGAAATGGCCGGTTCGGGCGGTGATTTGCTGCCTTGGATGTTCCGGCGCTTCAGGCTCGGGCCGCTGGTTGGTAAACGCACCTGGGGCGGGTTGGTCGGCGTGCTGGGCTTTCCGGTACTGATGGATGGCGGGACAATCACCGCCCCCAACCTGGCCTTCTGGACAGAAGAGGAAGGCTTCGGCATCGAAAATGTGGGCGTGCCGCCCGATGTGGAAGTTGAGATAACCCCGGCTGATTACGCGGCCGGCCGCGACCCGCAGCTGGAGAAAGCTATTGAAGTAATCATGGACATGCTGAAGAAGAATCCGCCAAAGAAGATGCAGCGCCCGTCCTACCCGGTGAGAGTCAGGAAATGACAAGCTAAACTGCATTTTTTAAAAAGATAACTCCGGAACGGCTTCAGCTTAAGTCGCTCCGCAGTGATTAAAATCAATAATCAATTCAGCTCGCCTGTTCAGGAAACAAACAGAACTTTCTTTGGTCCCGAGCCCCTGCAGTCAAGAACTGGATAATATCCGTTGATTTTTATATCAACCTGAAAATCTGCGGCCAAAGCAGACAGCCTGGATCTTAAAGATAATCACCGGACAAAATATTTTTGAGAAAAGAGGAACCTTTTAGTTGCCCCCCGCGTCTAAATAAGTGAAGGTCAGAAAGATGACCAAAACTGAAAAGGAGAAAAAACATGAAAACAAAATTAGGAACGAGAATGGTAAGCTTGCTGGCAGCCCTGATTATTTCGGTGGCCGGGTTTGAATTAATCGCCGTTGGGTTAAGCCTCGACAAGATCATGCTGGCCGCCAGACCGGTGGTTGAATCCGTCTCCGTTTTCAGCCACCTGCTCGGATAAAAAGGGGCTTCATAATGAACCTGAGACAGCAAAATTCCTGGCCGGGTAATAACCCAAATCATGGCCATGGCGGCCACGGCCAGGTCAAGAAAATGGGGGACGCGGTAGAGTTCCGAAGGTCAGACCGCGCCCGCGGCCGAATCGGGGAAGGTCAAGCGGGCTGAAACCCGGGACTCCACCCCGTCCCCCATTTTTGTCTTATAATCGGTCTTAATCAGGTGAGCTTGGCGTTCGGCTTTAAGAGGCTAATTGTCTGCTTTGACATATGAATAAATTTTCATATATTTGACTGAGCTGGCTAAGGCTGAAGCCGGCCGGGCCGGCATCAACTGGTTTTTCCCGATTATGGAGAATGGAAAAGACCGGTAAATCTTCTTTAGCTGGCTTTAGGTCAGGCTTTTTGAAGGTGGCCCTGAGGAACAGGCTCAGGCCAATCAGGTTTCAGGTCAGAGTTGATTTTCTGATGAGGTCCACAATCCAATTCTTTTAGATAAAAACCTGACCCGAAAGGTGGCCCGTCGTACTTGCTGAAAGGCGATTATTTTCTCAGGAAGCGCCGGAGATAGGCGTCAACCTCTGCGAGGCCGAGCAGGCGACATCCGAAATAGAAAATAAGAAGCGCGGCGGCTCCACAGACCAGCGTCAGCCCGAGCACCGGAAGAAAAGTTAGGCCAAACCGTGGAGCCAGGGCTTTGAAGCCGTAAATCCCGGCCAGGCCGGCTGCGGCCGAGGCCAGAGCCAGCTTCAAAAAGTAAAAATAGACCTGGCCGAAGCTGATGTCACCGATTTTTTTCGGCAGCCAGCGTATCAGAAGATAGATGTTCACCACACTGGCCACCGAAGCTGACAACGGGAAGGCCAGGAATCCCAACGGCTTCATCAGGGCCAGGTTCATCACTATGTTTAACCCGATGGAGGCAAAACTGGCGTACATCGGGGCCCGGGCATCTTTGTGGGCATAAAAGACCGAAGCCACATTGCGCAGGGCAGAAATAAAAGGAATGCCCAGGGTGTAAAGAATCAGCGCCTGGCTGACCGCGGCTGTATCCTCAGCCGTAAAATGGCCGCGCTGGTAGATCAAACGCGTAATGGGCTGAGCAAAAAAAGCAATCAAAATGGAAGACGGAACGGTCAGGAAAAAAACCATTTTCAACGAATCAACCAGGCTCGACTTAAGTTCTTCTTTTTTATCATCAAGCACCAGACGGGAAAACCGCGGCAGAGCGACCGTGCCCACGGCCATACCAAACAGCCCGAGCGGCAGGTGCATGATGCGGTAAGCATAATTGAGCCAGGTCATGGAGCGCTCGGCCTGATAGGAAACCAGCACGGTATTTATGAAAACATTGATGCGCGAGCCGGCCAGGCCAATGGCCACCGGGACAAAAAGAGCCATCACCTTCTTAAACTGGGGGTCGTGCCAGTTGAGGTACAAGCGGTAACGGTAGCCGCGCCGGAAAACTCCCGGCACCTGGATTAGAAACTGCATCAGGCCGCCCACCGTCACCCCGAAGGCCGCCCCAAAAATGGGGTCGCCACCATGAGCCGTGTACCAGCCAAACATGGCCACCGGGACGGCGATGGAAAACACATTGAAAAAAGCCGGAGCCACCGAGGGAACAAAGAATGAGCCCTCCGTGTTGTGATAGCTCATGGCCCAGGCGGCCAGCGAAACAAAAAGAAGAAAAGGAAAAGTAATAAAAGTGAGTGAAGAAGTCAGGGCCAGTTTCTCCGGTATGCGGCTGAATCCCATGGCCACCAGGGAAGCCACCGGGCGACGAAAAATCATACCCAGCACGGTGACCGCTCCCACCACCAGCAGCAGAGTGTTCAAAATGTTAGAAGCCAGAAGATTTTCCCTGGCCTGACCTTTGCTTTTTTCCTCGGTCAGCACCGGGACAAAAGCAGCCGAAAGCGACGTTTCGGCAAACAGGTCCCGCAGCAAGTTTGGAATGCGGAAGGCAGCGTTAAAGGCATCAGTCGAACGGCTCGAACCGAACAGGTGGGCAAAGACCATTTCCCGCACCAGTCCGAGAACCCGGCTGATGGCCGTGCCGATGGTAAAAGCCCTTACGCCGCGGGCTATGTCTTCTCTGGGCCTGGCCTCCATGAATGGTCTTTTGAACTCCTCATCAATTAGATTCTTTTTGCTAACAGCTTAAAACTAATTTTTGGCAATTTCAATTTCTGTTAAAAAACAGGTCCACTAAAAATAGAAGATTTTCTGAAGAGATGCAATACCTCTTTGACTTGCGGGAACTCAAACAGCAGATTTATCAGGAGTAAAAATTTTAACCGGTCAACTTACGGCGACTTCTTTTTATGAAGAACAACGGTGGAGCTGCTTTATCTCTTCAATCTTGAAAAATTCAAGGTTTCCGGCATCATATCCGCAGAAGAATCTAACAGCCAGGCTCACATCCCAAAGAGCCTGAAGCCGGAACTCAGCCCGCCGGCGCCACGGCAAATTTCTGCCTGAGCTTCAGGGCAACGTTGACCAGGATGATGAGAACCGGCACTTCCAGCAGCGGGCCGATGACCGTGGCAAAAGCCTGGTTGGAGCTGATGCCGAAGATGGCCACCGCCACGGCGATGGCCAGCTCAAAATCGTTGCTGGCCGCGGTGAAAGCCACAGTCGTTGTCTTTTCGTAACCAACTCCCATTCTTCCTACCAGGAAAAAAGTTACCAGCCACATCAGGAAGAAATAGACCACCAGCGGCAGGGCAATCAGCAGGACATCCTGGGGCCTCTTGATAATGTATTCTCCTTTCATGGAAAACATAACCACGATGGTAAAAAGAAGGGCGCCCATGGTCAGGGGGCTGATCCTCGGCACAAAGACCTGTTCGAACCATTCCCGGCCCTTCAGCTTGATGAGGCCAAAATGGGAAACCAGCCCGGCGATGAAAGGAATGCCCAGATAAATGAAGACTGTTCTGGCTGATTCCCAGAAAGACACATGAGCATTGACCCCGCTCACCAGGTTGAATTTATTCAGGGCAAAAGTAATGAAAACATAGATATAAACAGCATAGAAAAGCACCTGGAAGACGGCGTTAAAAGCCACCAGTCCGACGGCCAGTTCCCGGTCGCCGCCGGCCAGCTCATTCCAGACGAGGACCATGGCGATGCAGCGGGCCAGGCCGACCAGGATGACGCCAATCATGTATTCCGGATGGTGACGGAGGAAAAGCACGGCCAGCCCGAACATAACCAGCGGCCCCACAATCCAGTTCAAAATTAATGAAGTGGCAAGAAGCTTCTTATTCCGGAAGACCTTTCCCATTTCTTCGTACCTCACCCTGGTCAGCGGCGGGTACATCATCAGGATTAACCCAATGGCTATGGGAATGGAGGTCGTTCCTACCTGCAGACTGGAAATAAAATAGGTGACCTTCGGGCTGAAATAACCGATAAAAATCCCGAGCCCCATGGCCAGAAAAATCCACAGGGTTAAATAGCGGTCGGTGCGAGAAAGCGACTTGGGTTGAGAACCGGTCATAAAAATCCTCCCTACTATAAAATAATATCCACTTTTGATTCAGCTTAATCTGGCTGAGTCTGTCTGGCTTTGATTGTTAAGGTTTATCTATCTTTTATCGGGAAATACGACTATCAAAGCCACTCTTAATATATGAACACACATTCATACATCAGTATAGCCCATCTGTCAAGAGGGCGAACCCGGGTGTTATTTAAGTTGGAAAAGTAAACAGTCTTGGGTACATTCCTCAACCAGAAGGAATGTAACGGATCACATAAACCAAAGTTTTTCCCAGGAGCAAGTTAAAAATCTTTTTTATGGTTATGGCCAGGGGTTTCTAACTCCAGCTGAAGTAGAGAATGTACTTGGGATTGGCCAAGTCGATTTTTGTTCTTCTATGGCATCATCTTCAAAATCCTGCAGGCTTTTCTATCGCCTATAAAAGAGTCAGTCCTTCACGGCTGAGTCCTTGATGTCCAGAACTGACCGGTTAATGCCGGAACGACGGTTTGTAAAAAGATGAAATCAGGTTGCCGGGCGGGGCGGCTATGTGGTATATAAATTTACGAGAAGGTATTAAGCCCGGCCAAAACAGGTGGTGGGTATGGTTGGAAATTTCAACAGTTCCAGATTACTCCAGGTTTTTAAGAAAACGTTCTTACGAGCCGGTCGCCTGGTAAAAAGTGGGGCAGAAAAGCTTTCAGCCGGTAATTTAACAAAGGACATAAAGGAGGGTGCAAATGATTTATAAAAGCGTGGGCTTCATCGGTGGAGGGCGAATCACCAGGATCATTCTCAACGGCTGGAAAAGAAAGAAGACTCTGCCGCCAGAGGTCAGAGTGACAGAAATTAAGCCGGAAGCGGCCGACAAACTTAAAACCTTGTTCCCGGAAGTTCAGCTGGTGAACAAAGTGGAAGACCTGGCCGGGTCGGAGATAATCTTCCTGGCCGTGCATCCTCCGGTCCTGCCCGAGGTTCTGAGTGAACTTAAAAAGATTCTCAAATCTGAGATGGTTATCTGCTCCTTTGTCCCCAAATTCAGCCTGAACAGGTTGAGTGAAGCCCTGGGCGGGTTTGACCGGCTGATAAGGATGAATCCCCTGGCCACCTCTTATGTCAATGCCGGCTACAACCCGGTCAGTTTCGGTCCCGGCCTGTCTCCGGACGACAAAAACCTGTTCCTCAGCCAGATGGCCGTCCTGGGACTGGTGCCGGAAGTAAAGGACGAGCTGATAGAAGCTTATGCCAGCCTCTCGGCCATGGGGCCGAGTTATCTCTGGTTTCTGTTTTACGAGCTGGTCCGGCTGGGCGAAGAATTCGGCCTGACCCGGGAACAGGCTATGACCGCCATCAGCAGCATGCTGATTGGAGCGGCCAGGACCATGGCTGAATCCGGCCTCAGCCCGGAAGAAGTTATGGACCTGATCCCGGCCCGTCCGTTCGGCCAGGATGAAGAAAAAATCAAAGAATTATACCGGCAGAAAATAACCGCCATTTACCAGAAACTTAAGAATTAAATCCGACGATGAGCGGACACCGGTTTTAAATTTTTTTCAAAACTAATTATTTAAGTATTTTAAAGCCCCGTCTTATCCAGCCTGAGGCAAATAATAACAGCATTATAACAGACTGCTTTTCTTTAACCTGACCAACAAATACCCAAAGCGGTAGCTTAAAATCGCTTGGCTTTTCGCCTTTATTCTTTTCACCACCAGAAGAGATTATTTCCTCCAACTGCTTATCGTCTGATCCTGAGATTTTACAAAAAACTGAAATAAAATCGCAGCCACAGAATCTAACCCGCGACTGACCTTTCTGGTTTCGAGCGTTAGCTCTGGTTTGGCCCAGCTCTTACCTTAAGAGGCATTAAACGCCTGCCCGGGTCGGCCAAACAGAATTTACATTTGTCATGAATTTCATCATTCACCATGTGCTGTGACGGGCCGTTCCGGACTTGACTTTGTCTCTTTTTGACCTATAATGTTATTTCGATATTTGGCGAAATGAGAAAACAAAATCTGCAGACCTTAAACAAATTTTTCTCGGCCCTGGCCGAACCGAACCGCCTGCGCATTCTGGCCGCACTGAGTCTGCGAAACATGGCGGTTTGCGAAATCCGGGAGCTGCTTAAACTTTCTTTTTCCACCGTTTCCAAGCACCTGACCATTCTGAAAGAGGCCGGATTGATTGATTCAGAAAAAGATGGCAAGTGGGTTAATTACCGGCTTGGGCAGAATCTTCCGCCGGAAATAGAGAAAATTAAGAAGGAAGCGATTTCTTACCTCATCCATGACGAAAAAATAAAAGAAGACTTAAAACTCGCCCGCTGTCTTGACCGAAATAAAATCTGTTCGGTCTCGGTTCCGACTTCAAAGCCGAAAATTAAAATAATAAACAGGAGGAATAAATCATGAAAAAAGCCGTACTTTTATGTGCCTGCAGCTTCGCCTGCCCCAGCATGAAGGAGCTGAATTTTGCCGAGCTGGCCGAAAGGATTCGGCTGGAACTGCCGCACGATTTCATGCTTCTCCACCCGCGCCTGTGTGAAGCCAACGGAGAAGAATTGTTGGCCGACCTCATCAAAAAAGATGGCGTGGTTTATATCACGGCCGCCTGCAAGCCCGAAAAGCAGTATAAGCTTTTCCGCGATGGTTTCCAGAGAGCCGGCGTGGAAATGACCGACCAGAACTTCAAGCCGGTCTGGATTCAGTTCAAGAATACCGACCAGGCTTTCGAGGAAATCAAAAAGGCCCTGGAGGAGCTCGAAAAATGAGCGGACGCTCTCACTATCTCGGTATTCCCAGGGAAAAGATTCCCTGGTATCCAACCATCAACCCTGATTTGTGCACCAACTGCGGTGCCTGTATCAATTTCTGCGCCAATGAAGTTTTTGCGCCGGGAGAGGCTCACCCCGAAGTGGTCAACCCCATGAATTGTGTGGTCGGTTGCAGCGCCTGTGCGCGGGAATGCCCGGCCGAAGCCATCAGTTTCATGAGCCAGAAAGAGCTGGTGGCCCTCCTGCAGAAATTGAGGCAGGAGTTATCTTCAAATAAATAAAAAAGGAATTAAAACATGAAGGTTAAAATCATCCTCGACGGAGAAATCAGGTCGTGCTGTTCCAGCTATCCGCCCGAACTGGTCAGAGAAATTGTCCAATCCTGGCTGGGTGACCAAGCCGAGCTTGAGGTAATTGATAAGAACCAGGGAAACTTTCAGCCCGACCGGTTAGTCGAACTGGCTGAAAAATACTTCGGTTCAGCCATTTATCCCCTGGTTTATGTTGGCGATAAGATAGCCACCATCGGTGACATCCCCGATGAGCAAACACTGCGGGATATTCTGGAAGGAAAAGTCGAATACGGCGTGACAGAAGAAGATATCCTTGAGGAAGCCCGTCGCCACGGGCTGGTTAAATAGCCGGGCCAGACCGGGCTTTCTGTATTGAGTCTGAGAAGCAAGCATTTGATTACTGCTCGAGTTCCGGTCTTTAAAAAATTATCTTCCAGGGCCGGGTTAACAAAAGTGATTATCCTGCCTGCCGCCTGTTCCGAGCAGAATCGAATTTCATAAATCTTCTGGCCGCGGTTTACTTTTCCTAAAAAAATTGCCGTGCGGCGTCCAATTTTTATTGACAGGTCGCTTTTAGGGTGTTAAAAATTATTAAAATCATGAAAAAGGATAGGGACATGAGTTGCTGTGAAGACGGTGACCCATACCCATCTGTGATAGATGGAAGACGAAAAGTTTACTTGGCCGCCAAGCCGGCTCGCGGGGTGAGCCGGACCGGAGCCTGAGCTCGGTCTTCACCTCCGGCCGGCCGAGGTCGGAGGTGAGCGATGGTAAATCCATTCCTGGCCCCGGAATTGAGAGAACTCCTGGCTGAGAAAAACTATCAGGAGCTGTGTGAATTCTGCGAATCGCTTCATCCTGCTCAGGTGGCCGAATTCCTTTCCGCCCTGACACCCCAGGAAATATGGGAAATTATCAGCCATGTCTCACCACAGCTGCGCGGTGAAATATTCAGTCATCTGGATGAGGAAGTCCAGCTGGAAATGATCAAAACTCTCGGGCGTGAAGCAATCGGAAAGCTTCTTTCCGAAATGCCGCCTGACGACCGGGTTGACCTGGTAAAACGTGTGCCCAAGAAGCTGCGTGAAGCCATCATCCCGGCCATGGCTCAAGCTGAACGCGAAGACCTCCGGCGCCTGATTGCTTACCAGGAAGGTACGGCCGGTTCGGTTATGACTTCTGAGTATGCCGCCCTGACACCCGACCTGACCGTTGAAGAAGCCATCGTCAAGCTGAGGCGCGAAGCCCCGGATAAAGAAACCATATATTACACTTACGTGGTGGACAACAATCAAAAGCTCATAGGTTTTGTTTCGTTAAAAGACCTGATTCTCGCCCCACCCAAGGCCAGAGTTCGTGACATAATGCACGAAGATGTCATATATGCCAGGGCTTACGACGACCAGGAAGAAGTGGCCCGCATGATTCAGAAATATGACCTGCTGGCCATTCCGGTGGTGGATGAAAATGACCGTCTGGTGGGCATCATCACCTATGACGATGCCATGGACATCCTGCAACAGGAGCAACAGGAAGACGTCGAGAAATTAATGGCCATCGGCGGGTCGCACCAGGTTGGGGCCTACCTGAAACTCTCCACCTGGGATCATTTTAAAAGCCGTATACCCTGGATACTCGGCCTGGCCCTGCTGGGCTTCATTTCCGGGTACATTGTTCAAAGCTATGAAAGCATACTGCTTCAGGTGGCCATCCTTGCCTCCTTTATGCCCATGCTGGCCGACACCGGGGGTAACGCCGGCAGCCAGTCAGCCACGCTGGTTATTCGGGCTCTGGCCTTGAAGGAAATTACCACCAGAGATGCCATTAAGATACTGGTTAAGGAATTCAAAGTTGCCTTTCTGATGGCGGCCGTGCTGGCCCTGGTGGCTTACCTGCGCGTGCTGCTGTTTATCGGGCATTCCGCCGGTACCGGCACCATCTCCCCCGTTAAAGTCGGAGTGGCCGTGGCCGTAGCTCTGGCCATCCAGGTGATAAGTTCGACCCTGATCGGTGCCTTTCTGCCGCTCATTGCTTCTTCTTTCAAGCTTGACCCGGCAGTAGTCGCCAGCCCCATGTTGACCACGATTGTTGATATTACCGGTTTATTCATCTTTTTCAGCGTGGCCAAAGCCATGTTAGGCATATGAGTATGTTTGAGTCCGTCTGATTAAAAACTAAATCGGTACATAAATGAGCAAAAAAAATAGCGACCGCAGCGGGGAAAAATTACCCTGTCCAAACCTGATCATCGACGGCTACAACCTGATCCATGCCCTCCCGGCCATGGCCCGTTTCGTCGGTACCGACCTGCAGCGCGCCCGGGAACTTTTGCTGATGAAGCTTTCCGGTTATGCCAGCCGAAACAGGATTAAAATCACGGTAGTCTTCGACGGCCAGAGGGGAAAAAACCCGGTGGAGCACAACTGGCCCGGCCTGACGGTAGTTTTTAGCCAGGGTAAAAAGGCGGACCATTTTATAAAGGAGCTGGTCCAGAAAATAGCCAACAAAAAGGACTGGTTGGTCATCACTTCTGATTTTGACATCAGGTTTCAGGTGGATGGGGTCGGGATTAAATCACGCTCAGCCAGGGATTTTGCCGCCGAGCTGGAAGCCTTTTCTGCCACAAAGAAAAACCCGGCCAGACGGACATCGGACTCAAGCGAAGAAAAGAAAATAACCAAAGAAGATATGGACTGGGCCTATGAAGTTTTCCTAAAGAATAAAAAGGGATAAACCGTCTCGTCTCAGGTTAGCTTAATAAACCTTCAATGATTAAGTCCACGGCTTCCTCTTCGCTCAACCCGCGGGCCATTAACGTCTGCAACTGCTTGGAGTCAACGCTGCCGATGGCCGCCTCGTGGGTGACATGAGCTTTTGGATGTCTGACCTCGACCACGGGCACCGCCCGGGCCACGCCATTTCCCTGAATGATTTCTTTGCAATCAACATGCCCGCGAGCTCCGGGCGCGCTGGCAATTATTTCATTATTGATATCCGCCACCGCTTTATCCTTGACCGCGATATGAGTGGTTAAAACAGCCCGGCTGGATTCACCCTCGAGCATGGCCGCTTCTCTGATGATTATTTTATCATCCTGACGGCCGAAGATCCTGGCTTTCATCTCGGCCACGCTGTTGGCGGCGCAGGTTGAGCGATAATCAATGTCAATCACTCCAACCCGTCCTTTGAGCAGCTCAAACTCGGTGGAAAACCGGGCACCCTCAGCCAGGCTGATCCTGGCCACCGGCACCACCCTGACCATTCCTTCATCGCTGTGCCAGTGCCGTTCAAAATAAGAATACCTGGCGCCGCGACCCACTCTGATCTCAGCTTCCATCAGATGCTGGATGTCCACCGCATTGGGAAAAGTGCAGTGAGCCATGAAAGACACCTCGGCTTCATCCTCGATTTCTACATCGAGAATAATGCGCTGAATACCCGTCTCCGGCAGCATGCCGAAACACAGGTGAACCGGCTGCTTGATTTTATAGCCTTTTAAAACCCGCAGCCTGGCCAGCACGCCGTCGGACCGCTCCTCTGGCTGGATGACCAGCCCTTCAACCACTTTCGAGCTCAAAACCTGGTTGGAGTTGATGACTACATGGGGAGTGTTCTTGTCGAAGCTGCGGTGCAAATTTATAGATTCCAAAATTTCCTGGACCAGTTCCTCAGACATTTTTGCCTCCCGTTTTTCCCTCGCTCAAGAGGTCCGGCACATTCTTGTGCGGACAGGGCAAGCATTTCCCGCTGAAATACTCAAGTATTTTGTTCTTCTCTCCCTTGTCCACCAAAAAACCGTTGCAGATGAGAAAAGCATGGTCAGCTTTTTCCAGTACCTTCGGGCTGTGGGTGATGAGCAACACGGTTGAGCCTTCACTTTTTAAATAATCTATGGCCGCAAAAATCTTTTCGATGGCTTCAATATCCACGCCGGAGTCCGGTTCATCAAGAAGAACCAGGCGCGGTTTCATGGCCAGGATGGAGGCCAGCTCGATCCTTTTTCTTTCCCCGCCGCTCAGCGTCCTGTCGACCGCCCTGTTTCTGTATCGGTCCGGTTCCAGACCGACCAGTTCCAGCACGCGGTCCACTTCGGCCGGGTCCTTCCTTCTGGCTGAGGCCAGGATAAACTTATTAACCTTAAGCCCCTCAAAACGAGCGGGTTCCTGCCAGCCCAGGGTAATTCCCAGGCGCGCCCGCTCATCCACGTTCAGCTGCTTTATCGATTGGCCTTCGAACAGGATATCCCCGCCATGATGCCTGTATTCTGGTAAGCCCATGATAACGCTGGCCAGGGTTGATTTTCCGGCTCCGTTTGGCCCGACCACGGCATGCACATAACCTTCCCAGATTTCCAGCGAGAGCCCGTTAAGGATGGGGGTTGAATTTACTGAAAGAGTCAGGTCCTTTATTTCCAGAAGTGACATTTTCTCTCTCCCGTCATTTACCGGTTATATACAGTTTACCACAAAAAAGGCCAATTCCTTCAGGGACACTGAATAACGCCCTGAGCCCACAGACAACCGCCGCAGACCGGGAAGGTGTTGCCAAAGCAATCCTCTTCGTTGCTTTCCAGGTAAGAACAACCGCCGCAGATATGGCAGGGCGAGTAATCAAACTGGTACACTCTTTCCCGGAATTCCTGGTATTCTTTGGAATCCCAGATTTCCTGGAGAGATTTCTCATGCAGGTCTCCGAGGAAATAAGGTTTTAGGCGGCGCTCGAGGCCATAAAGATAAGTAATGTGCTCGTGGAGCAGGGCCATACAGGGCGCCACCTTACCATCCCAGCGGACAAAGGTGGTTCCATCTTTGATGAACCGGCAGGACCTGGTCGGAGCACTGATGGCGTTGTTAATCATAAAAAGATTCTGATACCCTTTCAGCAGATGATAAATCGGTTCCTTCGTCAAATAATTTATGTCCAGCCGAGGCAGGCTGATTTGGGGCTTGCCCGGCAGGTTGGCAAAAGTTTCGCAGGTCAGAGCCAGCAGGCACAGCATCTTTCTTTCCATCTCTTCCGTGTAGGGCAGGACGTTGCTCATCAGGACGCGGTCAGCCCCCACCGCCTGGATCAGTTCTTCAATATTCTTTACCTCATCTATGTTGTCGCGCATCAGAACAAAAGAAATGCCAATCGACAGTGGACGATTCATCTGGCTGGCCAGCTCTCGCATCCTCTGCACGTTGTTCAGCACAAGCTCAAAATTTGCTCCCTGACGAATGTCTTCAAAGCGGTCGGCGCTCGTGCCATCAAAAGAGACCCACAGTCGGTCCAGCCCGGCTTCCAGCAGCCCTCTGGCCATCTCTTCATCAAGCAGGGTGCCGTTGGTGGTTATCTCAACCCTGGCACCGGTAGCCTTTTTTATCCTTTCCACCATCCAGACAATATGAGGATGGAACAGTGGCTCACCGAAACCGGCAAACATCACCGATTGCAGGAAGCGAAACGGCTTAAGGTCAGACACCAGCCTGTCAAAAAGCTCCCGACTGATGGAGCCAAATGGCTCTTGCCAGGTGTGACGGATGCAGGTCTGGCATTTCAGATTGCAACCGGAGGTCGGTTCAATGTACAGACGGCGAAGGGCATGCAGGTTTGGCTCAATCACCACCTGCCCGTTTTCCTGAACCAGCCTCAGGCTGCTGCCCTCTTCTGCTCCGAGAAGGTGAGCAATTTCTGGCGGCAGATTCAGGCAGCCCCCTTCACCAATCTTAATTTCATATTTTTTCGCCTGGTCAGCCTCAAGCCTGAAGCTGCTCTTATCCGGCTTTACTTCATCAGGGTTACGCATCAGTTAGCATCCTTAAAATAAAGGGTGTTAATTTTCCCCTTCTAACTTTTTTTCTTTTTCTCCCTGTTTGTGGAGCGCCCGGCCTTTTTTGATTTTTTCAGACCTGCCGACGGGTTGGGTAACGGGCAAACCACTCGCTGTTCAGCTCGGGCTATTTTGGGCTGGAAATTTTTCATCTCCTCTTTAAATCAATCCTCAAAAACAGGGGACAGAAGCTGGCGGTAATCTTCTGTTATATAATAAAAAACCCATCTGCCTCTCTTTCTGGCCTGCACCAGCCCGGCTTTCTTCAGGCATCTCAGCTGGTGAGAAAGAAGCGATTGCTCAACTTTTAGGATCTCCGTCATCTGGCAAACGCAAAGCTCAGACTGGAGCAGCAGCAAGAAAATGCGCAGTCTGGTCCTGTCGGAAAAAGCCTTGAACATTTTAAGGGCCTGCTCGACAGTCATAATCACCTTCCTTTTCTGGCACTTTTAATTTATATGAATATATATTCATATATCAAAACAGCCTGAACGTCAACCGGAAATAAAAGATGGCCTCCGAGCTAACAGAAAATAGAAAGACCGGATGCGGAAGGTCTGGCGGTCCTATCTTTATGGCCTAATTCAAAAGGCAATCCGCCGAAGCTGAGAGCGGTTGATTCTCCCGGCCCGAGCCGCCCGGGACCAATTCCCGGAGCTCAGGTTTTAAAAACCTGGTAGAAATAAGAACTCAGTCGTGCGATGAAAGCTTTAGTAGTCCGCGGACCGGTCCAGGTTCTCACCAGAACAGTAATCACATAATCCCCGTGAGGGCTGAAGACTATGCCACTGTCATGGCATACTTCTCTCTCCAGACCGGTTTTGTGAGCCACCTGCGTTTCCCGCGGCAGAAAGCGGGGCAACCGGTCGTTTATCTGCTGCTTTTTTAGCACTTCCAAACATCTTTCAGAAATTTCCGGGCTGTAACATTTTCCCCGGTAAATCATTTCCAGCAGACGGGTCATTTCTTCGGCTGTGGTGTAATTCTCCAGACCATTTTCTCTGGCGACAAAATCAATCATCTTGCGCCTGAGTCTGGTCTCTTTTAAGCCCAGCTCGGCAAAAACCCGGTTTATGTATTCAAAACCCAGCCGGTCAATCAACACGTTGGTGGCAATATTATCGCTGTGGGTCACCATAAAATTGATGAGCTCTTCATAGGTAAAGGTGCGGCCGTTGCGCATTCTTCTTAATATCCCGGAGCCCCCCACTCTATCCTTTCTCTTCAACACGTATTTTTCATCAAGTTTTATCAGCCCTTCCTGAGCTGCCTTAAAACAGGCCACCATAATCGGAATTTTTATCAGGCTGGCCGCCGGGAAAAGCTGGTCTTCGTTATGAAGGAAGGTCCAGCCTGTCTGCAGGTCCTTGACCACGATTCCCGTTTCTCCATGAAAGCTGGCTATCTTATTTAGAATCTGGCGCGCGTTGGCTTCCCATCGTTCCTGGCGAAGCTGGTAAAGGTACTGTTTTTCTTCCAGGCTGAGCGTTTTTAAAGCCGATGAATTCTCTTTGGCCAGGACTTCAAACGGGAAGGAAGCGGTCAAAATGAGGACGAGACAGATGATTATAAAGTGGAAAGCAACCCTGTTGCTTAACGGCAGAGAAGAAAATTTCTTCTTCATCCGGCAGAAGTCCCTCTTCATGGTTAATGTTTATACAATTAGCTGTCTGAATTGTCAACACCTCCACCGATTAATTCGGGGGTTATTTTCTTGTTCTTTTCGACCCTTGACTTCTCGGCGGGCGATTACTGATTTACCGGAAGGAGGGATTAAATCAATAATTTGCCCCTCCTGACAATTTAAGCGTCTCCCGGTTGAAACCACGCCGGCTGCAGGCGTTGATTCCTTTCCCGAATTGGTGTTAGACTAATTTTGTCAATTTTTAAATTATTATAAGGAGGGCAAGGCTTGAGGCAAAAAGGAATTTTCTTATTGTTAATCATTTTTCTGTTCGTCTTTATCCGGGCGCATGCTGAGGTTCAGTTGAAAGCTCTGACCATGCCTCAGGGTAAAAAAATACAGCTCAACTTCAATAAAACTGACAGAGCTCCCGCCAAGGCCGTGCTTGCGGCTTCACTGTCCTATGATAAAGGCATAACCAGGATTGACCTGAACTATGAAAAGATGGAACCGGCCATTCTTTTTGCCGGGAACATCACCACCTATGTGCTGTGGGCTCTGAGCCCTGATGGTTCCTATGAAAACCTGGGCGAGCTGATGGTTGACAAAAAGGAAGCTTCTGGCTCCCAGCAATTCTTGGCCACCAGAAAAATTCTCTCCGTGATGCTAACCGCCGAACCATACAGCGGAGTGCTCAAACCCTCAGAAATCATTCTGTTCTACAACGCCGAAAGCGGCGAAAAGGAAGTTCAAATGGTGCCTTTTACCTTCAGAGAATTTGGACAGGAAGCAGCTCCGGCTCTGGACAGCATTTCCTTAATTCAGTACAGCACCGACCTGCCGGTGGCCCTGAAACAGGCCGAAAAAACGATAGACTATGCCTTAAAAATTAAGGCCGACGAATTTAATCCAAAAGCCATAGAAGATGCCAAAAAAGCTCTGGCGCGGGCCAAAGGCCTGACCGGCGATAAGAAAATGATGGCCGACACGGCCAGGATTGCTATCCAGTTTGCAACGCAGGCCATAAAAGAAAAAGTAAAATATGAACAAGAAAAGGCGGCCGCCGAAGCCGAGGCCAGAAGACAGGCGGAAAAAGCCGCTCTGGAGCAGAGGGCGGCTCAGGCTGAGACCGAAGCCCAGCAACTGGCCAGGCAGCTGGAAGAAATCAAGGCCGAACGAGCCTCCCTGGCCAAAGAAATGGAAGAACTGGCCAGGCAGACCAGGGCTCTGGCTGAAGAACGAGATGCTCTGGCAGCTGAGCGCGACCGACTGGCCAGCGAAAGAGAACAAATCAGACAAGAGCGGGATGAACTGGCATCCAAACTTAAATCAGCTTTATCCACCGTGGCCGAAACCACAGAAACAGCCCGAGGGCTGATGGTTAACCTGGCCGGCGTTCTTTTTGACCTGAATAAAGCTACCCTAAAACCCGAATCTCAACTGAAGCTGGCCAAACTGGCCGGCATCCTGATGGTCTTTCCCGAAATGAAATTGAGCATAGAAGGTCATACCGATTCCACCGGCTCGGAAAGCCTGAATCTTAAGCTTTCTACTGAAAGAGCGAAATCGGTATATGAATTTTTGCTGAGTCAGGGCGTTTCACCAGAACGTATGAAGTATGAAGGGTTCGGCTCCAGCCGGCCGGTGGCTCCAAATGATACCGAGGCCAATCGAGCTAAAAACCGTCGGGTAGAGGTGATTGTGATCAAATAAGAATAAATCCGGAATGCCAGCCCAAAATTTACTCTCACCGCTAAACTCAGGCGGCGTTTGACTGTCTTTCCAGCAGATAGATGAGCAGAAGCCAGAGAAAAAGGATTAGCAGGGCAGAATAAATCCGCAGATTATCAGAAACGGTAAGCACATTGAAGAATCCATGGCAGGCAGCTGCCAGCAGTATGGAAAAGAAGGCGGGCAGGATAACGGAACCGCCTTTAACCCTGGCTTTGACCACAAAATAACCCCAGAGGGAAGAAAAAATGGCGTGGGTCAGAGGAGATGCGACAGCTCGGCCGAAGAAGGCTATGCCGCTCATGATGGGCAGGTAGCCCAGGTTTTCAAAACTGGCAAAACCTATGGCAATCGAAGCCGCATAAACCACACCGTCAGCCGGCTCGTCCAGGTCCCGCCACCTCAAGACAAAGAGGGCAAACGGCAGAAATTTGAATAGTTCTTCCAGGGGACCAACCACGGCCAGGGCATAAAAAATAATCTCCCTGGCACTCCCTTTTGCTACCACCACGTTAAAACCGGGCGGCAGACCAAAATACGGCAATTGTCGGTAAGTCAAAAAACACAGGAACCCAAAAATAAAGCCCAGAAGAAAAGCTTCGAGCAGGTTAATCAGGGGCTCTGGTTGGCGTCTGTCCTTATAATAAAAATAGCCAATCCAGAAAATGGCCGGCCCGACGATACTGGCCAGTATTTTCCAGAGTACAGAAATTTCCATTATTCTAAAACACTTTTAAGTGCCCGGTTTCGTTCATAGTAACACAAATAAAATGGTCTCCTCTTTGCTCCAGAACATTAAGGCTGCAGTTATCCTGCCTTATCCTCCAGAAGTAATCCAGCCCCAGGTCGAGCAGCCCGAGCAAAATCAACCGGTTGATGACGGTGTGTCCCACACAGACCACTGTATCGAAAGGATGACGCTTGGCAATTTCTTTTATGGCCGCTACCCCCTTGGCCTGCCTTTCTTCCAGGATTTCTCCCCCGGGGAAATGAAGCCCCCTGGGACAGGTCACCCAGCGCTGAAAAAGTTCCGGCCACCTGACTTTGACTTCATCCGGGGTTAATCCCTGCCAGTCGCCATAATTGATATCCGAAAGTCCTTCATGAATTTCTACCCTCAGCCCGAACTGACCGGCTATCGCTTCGGCCGTTTTGACCGACCTGGATAGCGGGCTGGAATAGACGGCCGCCGGTTCCCACTCGGCTTTAATTCGCCGGGCCAGAAGCTCGGCCTGCCTCAGGCCGTTTTCATTCAGGGGAATATCAGCGCAGCCCCGAAACCTTTCAATTCTGTTCCATTCTGTTTCGCCGTGTCTGACCAGAATTATCGTAGACATCTTATCCTTTTCGTTTTCGACTAACTTAATCAAACCGGCTTCTTTTGTCAACCAGAAACAGAAAAGATAAAACTTTCTCCGGCACACGGGTTCGCATATAATAGATAATAGATTTAAGATGAAAACAAAAACGGGATTGCTGGATTTTTCGCCTCTCTACACTGACCTTTACCAGCTGGCCATGGGCCAGGCTTATTTTCTGGACGGCACGGCCGAGAAGCCGGCTGTTTTTGATTACTTTTTCCGGACGATTCCCTTTAACGGCGGTTATGTGGTTTTTGCCGACCTGGAGATTTTGCTTCAGGCACTGGAAAACCTGAGCTTTTCGGAAGACGACCTGGCTTACCTGAAAGACCTGGGCTTCCGCCAGGACTACCTCGATTACTTGAAAGGATTTCAATTTACAGCCGATGTTTATGCCATGCCCGAAGGGGAAATAATCTTCCCCCTCGAGCCGGTGGTCAGAATTGAGGGAAAGCTCTTTGAAGCCCAGTTAATCGAAACGCTCCTGCTCAACCTGCTCAACTACCAGAGCCTGGTGGCCACCAAAGCCTCCCGCATGAGGCTGGTGGCCGGTTCGCGGGTGTTAAGTGACTTTGGCCTGCGTCGCGCTCCGGGTCAGGGCGGGTTGCTGGCTTCTCGGGCGGCAGTCATCGGTGGCTTTGACAGCACCTCCAACGTGGAAGCGGCCAGGCTTTTCAACCTGGAAGCGGCCGGCACCATGGCTCACTCTTTCATCGAAAGCCATGGCGATGAGTTTCAGGCTTTTATAAAATTCGTCGAAGCCAATCCGGAAAGGGCCATCCTGCTGGTGGACACTTTTGACACCTTAAGGAGCGGCCTGCCCAAAGCCATAAGGGCCGCCCTGGCCTTAGAAAAGAAAGGCTACCGACTAAAAGGCATTCGTTTGGATAGCGGTGACCTGGCTTATCTGTCGAAAAAAGCTCGCCACATGCTGGATGAAGCCGGACTGAAGCACGCAAAAATTGTCGCTTCCAACCTGCTGGACGAATACGTCATCAAAAGCCTGATCGAGCAGGGAGCCCCGATTGATATTTTCGGTGTGGGCACCAAACTGGTCACCGGCGTGCCGGATGCAGCTCTCGACGGTGTTTACAAGCTGGCCATGTTTGACCGCGAACCCCGGATGAAACTTTCTGACAACCTGACCAAAACCACCCTCCCTGGAAGAAAGCAGGTTAGCAGGTTTACTGACGAGCAGGGATTATTCATGGCTGATGCCATCCATCTGGAAGAAGAGAAGCAGCCCGACCGTATGTTTCACCCTTTTGAAACAGGAAAATCACTTGACCTTAAAAATTACCGGGGCGAACCACTTCTGCGCCAGGTGATGTCAGGCGGTCATCGCCTGTATCCGGAAATAGAGGTCAATCAAATTGCCGCTTACGTAAAGAAAAGGCTGGCCCAGCTGCCGGCCGAACACAAGCGGTTTGAATATCCGCACGTTTACAAGGTCGGGCTGGGTTTGAGCCTCTATTCTCTGAGGGATGAACTCATCGAAAAATACCGAAATAATTTCGAAGGAGGGTAACCATGAAAGCTTTGGTCGTGGTTGACCTTCAGAATGATTTCGTGCCGGGCGGCAGCTTGGCCGTGCCAAAAGGAAATGAAATCATCCCCATTGTGAACCGGCTCGAGGAAAAATTTGAGCTGGTGGTTGCCACCCAGGACTGGCATCCGAAAAACCATCTGAGTTTTGCTTCCAATCATCCCGGGAAGAATGTTTACGATACGGTGGTACTCGGCGGAATTGAACAAATACTCTGGCCGGACCACTGTCTGCAAGGGGAAAAAGGGGCGATGTTCGTCAGGGATTTTGATGACCGTCGGGTAGAAGCAATTTTCCGGAAGGGCACCAACCCGGAAATAGACAGCTACTCCGGTTTTTTTGACAACGGCCGAAAAAAATCTACCGGCCTGGGCGATTATCTGAAAGGGCGCGGAGTAAAGCAGGTTTATGTGTGCGGCCTGGCGGCCGAATTTTGCGTGCTCTACACCGCGCTTGATGCCCTGGGGCTCGGTTTTGAAACCTACTATATCGAAGATGCCACCCGGGCTCTCAGCCACGAGGGCTTCAAAGAAGCCAAAGAAAAGGTTATCCAGCACGGCGGACACCTCATCCTAAGCAGCGACCTCTAATTTCTGGTCGGAACAGGGCGAAGTTAGGTGCGTGGGTTAACGCTTTTTATCAACTCTTAAATTTTTCATCTTTTTGAATTTCTGCAGAGGTCTGGAGGAACCGGCCGGGGAATATTTTTGCAGCAGGCGCTTCTGAGCTTTCTTCTCTTCAAAGGTGCGCGGCACGTAGACCGGCTGTCCACTCTGCGGGTCTCTCCCCGTGTAGTACATACAGGTGGAGCGGGTCATCGGCGTGGGGGTAAATATCTGCACTCCTTCTACCGGTTTTTCCCCTTCTGCTTCGAGCTTCTTGAGGTAGGCGGCCAGCTCTTCCGCTTCCTTCATGGTTGTGCCCGGGTGAGCCACCATAAAATAATATTTGAGGTGCTGTTTCCGCCCGGCAGACAGCCTCAGGAAAAGCTGCCTGAATTTTTCCACCGGCACTTCGCTTTTGTTCATAAGACGGAGGACTTTTGGGGAAACGTGCTCCGGGGCAATTTTGAGCAGGCCGGACACATGATGGTCCACCAGTTCCTTTACATATTCCGGGCTGCTCAAAGCCAGGTCGTAACGGATGCCGCTTCTGACAAAGATTTTTTTCACGCCGGGAATCTGCCGCGCTTTTCGCAGAAGCTCAATCAACCTCCGGTGTGAATGGTCAAACTTCTTACAGGTCAGGCAGAAACCGCTCTCGCACTGGTGACAATCCATTCCGTACATGTTAGCCGTGGGCCCGCCCAGGTCATCTATGTAACCTTTAAAATCTGGATGTTTCGTCAGACGGCGGATTTCTTCCAAGATGGATTCTTCGCTCCGCGAAACAATGCGGTCCCCCTGGTGTAAAGAAAGAGAGCAGAATGAACAGCGACCGACGCAACCGCGGTGAGTGACCACAGAAAATTTGCCCATCTCAAGTTCCGGATAATCAGGCGGTATGTGGCGGGAAAAGGGCAAACCATAAATCCAGTCCAGGAGGTCAGGTGTATACTGGGGAGCCGGGAATTGTAACACGTATCGGTTGGCATGTTTTTGAGCCAGAGATTTATAATTGGCCAGCTCCCTCTGTGCTATTATGAATTTTTCAGGGTCTGATGATACTTCTTCATAGGAAGGTATTTCCTCAAAGCCCGGCGGCAATTCCCGACTGATGATGGCTGTCCCTGGTATACCGCTGAGGTCCTTCCCTTCTTCTAACCTTCGGGCTATCTCAATGGCCTGAAGCTCTCCCGGACCATAAACCAGGATATCGGCTCTGGAGTCGAGCAGAATCGAACGCCGCACCCGGTTTTCCCAATAATCGTAGTGGGCAAACCGCCGCAGTGAAGCTTCTATCCCGCCTATGACTATCGGCACGCCTGGAAATAACGGTTTAAGCCTGTTGCAGTAAACAATCACCGCCCGGTCCGGTTTGCCGGAGCGGTAGGGTGCGTGCTCATCTTTTTCCCGGCGCCGAAGCAGCGGGGTGTAGTTGGTAAGGCAACTATCTATCGAACCTGAAGTCACCCCGAAAAACAGCCTCGGCCGGCCAAGTTTGAGAAAATCGCGCTCAGAAGTCCAGTCCGGCCGCTCGATGATGCCAACCTTATAGCCCCTGGCCTCCAGGATTCGGGCAATTACGCCCACCGGCGAAAGTGGATGGTCAGCATAGGGGTCCCCGCTTACCAGTATAACATCGAAACCTTTTCCCTGGAGCGCAATCATCCTGATAATTCTATCAGAAAATCTGGATGCCCTGCATTTTTACTTTTTTTGAGAGCAATTAAGACCAGTTATTTTAGTTTTGCTTTCAGCTTTTCTAACTGAGTTTTTATGTACTCCCTGGTCAAAACACCTGTTGGCCTTCCCCCGAGATTATAAACGCGGCAGCTGTAATTAAAATTTTCCGGACGTTTCTCGGTGTAAATATCATAACCTTTATACAATATGGTGGGAGAACCCTGGAAATTTAACCTCTGCGCCGTTTCAAGGTCAGGGACTTCCGTAATAATAATCTCGCTTTCCTTCAAAAAACCTTCCTCAACCAGCGACCACAGATTTTTCAAAGTCTCTTCAGAGTGCGGACAGCCCTTAAAAAATTGAAATTCAATCACGGTCTTCTCCAAAAACTAAATCTTTATTTTATTTTACACTTTTCCCTAAGGAGGTTGAACGCCGGCGGAGCTGCTTTAAGCCTGGCCTGCCTTGAGTTCACCGTCAAAGGGGCTGGACTGAATTTGTTCCAGGGTCAGCTTCTCTTTAAACAGCCACTTATACCATTTGAACAGGGACTCGACCAGGACAATTAAAGCCAGGATGATGATGGCCACCGACAGCACTACCAAAAGCATGTTACCTTTCGGCCAGTAGTTGGTAGCAATGTTGAGATAAGCAGCATACAGGGTGGTGGCGCTGATGAAAACGAATGGGATGAAAGTTATCCACAGATACCGGGCTTTACCTTTCTTGATAATTACCGTCGTCCCGAGGGCCAGGGCAATGCCGCCCAGCAGCTGATTCGAGGTGCCGAAAAGTGGCCAGATGGTTGAAATATTACCGCCATACACCAAGTACCCCCAGGAAAAAGAAATCAAGAAGCTGGTAAGAAGGATTCCCGGCCACCAATCTCTGTTCTTCAACGGTTTAAAGACTAACCCTCCAGCTTCCTGCAAGAGGTACCGTCCGACACGCGTCCCCGCGTCGATGGTGGTCAGGATGAACAGGGCTTCAAACAAAACCACAAAATGGTAGATGTATGCCCCGAGTTTGCTCAGAAAAGGAATCTTAGAAAAAATAAAGGTCATGCCCACACCGAGGGTAACCGCCCCGCCCGGCCGTCCGGCTACGTTTTCTCCCACCAACCGCGACAGTTCCGGCAAATCAACTATCTTCATACCCAGTTTTTCAAACACCTCAGGCGGAACGTTGATGGCAAAGTAATCGGCCGGTATAAGGCTGGTGGCGGCAATAAGAGCCATCAAAGCGACAAAACCTTCCGCCAGCATGGCTCCATAAGCAATCGGCAGGATGTCCTTCTCATTTTTTATCATTTTTGGCGTGGTGCCGCTCGAAATGAGGGCATGAAATCCGGACAGCGCTCCGCAGGCAATGGTAATAAAAAGGAAAGGCCAGACTTTACCCGGAATTACCGGGCCTCCGCCATGAACAAAAGAGGTGAAAGCGGGCATTCTGATGGCCGGATTGACCACCACCACGCCGATGGCCAGAAGGAAAATTACCCCCAGCTTCATGTAAGTGCTCAGGTAATCGCGCGGCACGAGCAATAACCACACCGGAAGGACCGCCGCCATGAAACCGTAAGAAGCCAGGATAACCGTCATCTGCTTGGCATTAAAAGTCAAAAAATGGGCCAGGCTCGAACGAGCAATGAACGGACCGGCGGCCACGGCCAGGATAAGCAAGCTTACTCCTATTATGGTGGCTCCGACGATGTCATGTTGCCTTATCCATTTCATGTAAATGGCCATCAAGAAAGCAATCGGTATGGTCACCCCGACGGTAAAGGTGGCCCAGGGGCTGTTAAAAAGGGCATTGACAATCACCAGGGCCAGTCCGGCCATGGCAATAACCAGGATAAAAATGACCGCTATGGCTGTCGCTGCCCCCGAAACTTTTCCCACTTCTTTCCGGGTAATGTCGATGATGGAAGCGCCATCATACCTCACCGAGGCAAAAAGGATTACCATGTCATGAACAGCACCGGCTACCACCGCTCCGATTAAAATCCATAAAGCTCCGGGAAGATAACCAAATTGAGCGGCCAACACCGGCCCGACGAGCGGCCCGGCTCCAGCAATAGCCGCAAAGTGGTGTCCAAACAGGACCAATTTATGAGTCGGCACGTAATCATAGCCATTCTGCAACCTGTAAGCGGGAGTGGTGCGGCTGGCATCAAAGGCCAGCACCTTGGCTGCCACGAAAGCTCCATAAAATCTGTAAGCTAACACATAAAAGCAAGCGCCTATGATAACCAGGGTTAATCCGTGCATGTTATAAATCCTTTTACAGATAATTAGGTTAGATTATAGCAAAAAATTACCCGGCGGATAATTTTTTTATTGGCCCGGCCCCCCTTCCTTTTCCAGGCCATATAAATAAAAAGGGCGGGAAAATCCCGCCCTTTTCAACCGCCACGAGCCATCGCTACGTTATGAAACTCCTGCCCATCCCGCCCATCTCTCGCGGCCAGATGTTCAGCTAACTTTCCGAATTTCTACACTTCCGCTAAAAGCCCTGGCTGAGACCTCAGCCCCGCCTTTACCAACTCTTCCCTGGATGGTCTTCCCGCTTAGCTTTCCGACAACTTCTACTAGAAAATCCGTGGTCACTGAGCCGCTGAAGGAAGAGGCTTCCAGGTCAAAAGAAGAATCAGCCGGCAGGAACAGCCTTACCTCACCTGAATGACTGGAAAACCGGTAGCTGCCGTCCGACAGGATTTGGCCGCGGTATTCCACATTCCCGCTAATTGACTTGGCCGAAACTTTTCTGGCTTCTTTAATGTCCTGAAGCTTTATTGAACCGCTCACCACCTCGGCTTCAACCGAGCCTTTAATCTGACTGGCCTGGATGTCGCCGGAAACAGAATTCAGCTCGCAATCTCCCTCGGCTCCGCTCACCTTCACATCACCGCTGACGGCTTTTATGGAAACCGCCTTCTTCCCGCCGAAAACCGTCACGTTCCCGCTGACCGTGTTTATCCTGACCGAGCCGCCAGCCTGTTCAACCTGAACATCACCGCTGACGGTTTTGCTGTCTATGGAAGCCTGCTCAGGAATCCAGATGATATAATCCACAGTTACGTTAGACTCGCCGCCAAACCATTTTCGTGATTCTGGGTACTTAGTTTCAATCCGGACCAGACCTGGTTCGGCAGTCACTTCAATCGTCACCTTATCGGCGTTTTCTTTGGCCCTGGCTTCAGTGGAACCACTGGCATACTTTACGGCTTCAATTTTCACCTTTTCTTCTTTCCAGACCAGAAACTTGATATCGCCGGAAACATTGCTGACCATTACGGTTCCATCTCTGGCCAGCTTTTCCGTTCTCTCAAATTTTTCTTCGTATTTTTCCCTGGCCAGCAGAGGCAGGATAAGCAACAGGCCAAGCATCAAAACAATGCCGGCCTTAAAGCTTTTTGCTTCTACCCGTCTGTTTTTTTTCATTTTATTTCTCCTTTCACATTTTTTATTCACAGTTTCTCCAGCCCGGAGCTGGTGAGAGATTTCCTGGCAGCCAGGAAGGTGTTCAAAACTTTAGTCTTGGAATTGTAGGCACTGAGCAGGTACTCTCGGGCCTGCAGGTCATCCGGCCGGGCCCTGACCGCCTGCTGACACAGGTCAATGGTTCGGTCCAGCACATTGAGGTTGGCCTGAAGCACTTCTACCATTTCGGGCGGCAGGCCATTTTCTGATTGCCGCACGGCCTGGAGAAGTGATTCAATGGCTTTCCGGTAGTAATATTCTGCTTCCTCAACTTTCTGCAGAGCCGGATTGGAAGAAGCCACCTGAATCTCTGGCCTGGCTGAATGGCGAATGTTACGTCCGAGGAAAAAGGCTCCGGCCAGCAGCATCATAATAACCAGGCCAGTCACAGCATATTTGAAGACCGGCGAAGGAATTGGAAACCAGCCGATTTTCTTTCTTTCGAACTTTGCCGGAATTGCTTCGGCTTTTCTGCCCTCAAGCTGCGGGATGACCTCGGCCTGAAGCTTAATCTTTAACCTTTCCCATAACCCTTCTGAAGGTTCAAGGTCTCCGGCCGGGGTAACCATTGTTTTTATCATTTTCAGGTCCTCATAAACCTGCCGGCAGGAGGAACAAGTTTCAAGATGAGCCTCGAGCTCAAGCCGGTCTTTTTCTCCGAGTTCCCGGTCGAGAAGTTCATTTATTAAGGTTAAAGCACGTCGGCATCTCATAGTTTTGCTCCTTTAAGGAGATTCTTTTTTCTGAGTATTTTCTGCAATTTAATTCTGGCTTTAAAAAGCTGAGATTTAGAAGTGCCCACCTGACAGCCCAGCATCCTGGCGATCTCTTCATGAGTTAGGCCTTCCACTTCATGTAACAGGAAAACGGTTCTTAACTTTTCCGGAAGCTCGCTCAACGCCAGTTCAAGACACCTGGTAAGGTCATTCTCCCGGGAATCGAACAGGTCATCGCTCAGCCCTTCCTCGGTCGGTAAAAGCTCTTCCATTTTGCGGTCAAGAGCTTTTTCCCGCCTGAGGTAACTGTAACAGGTATTCAGAGAAATGCGGTAGACCCAGGCCGGGAAGAGTTCGGGCCGGTCGATGTTCTGAATGGAAGAAAAAATCTTGATGAAAATATCCTGCACCAGGTCCTCGGCCTGCTGATGGTCCCGGGTCAGATTAAAGGCCAGACCATAAACCTTTTTCTTGTAAAGGTTATACAGCCGTTCGAAAGCCTCGAGATTACCTGACTGAGCGCGGGTAATAAGTTCAGCCAGTTCACTCGTCTGGATGGTTTTGGTAGATGATTCCAAGAGCTCTTCTCCTGCCAATTCGCCGGTCCATGACGTACCATTTATATTATCAACCGTTGAGAAACTCAAAACCAGCGAATTATTAATAGTTAGCATTGATTAAACCTCATAAATTAAGACAGATAAGGGGGATAAAGGGTTGCCAGAAAAAAATCGAAAGCAAAAACAAGAAAAACCAAAAAAGGAGGAATTTAGGGACACAAATAAGTGTCCCCTATCAATCTCAGCGGTTAAGGGCTTCCACCAGGTCGCGCAAACGGTCCAGGAAATCCGGGATGGCCGCCACCACCCGGTTCCAGTTGGGAATGTGCGGTGAATAGAGCGGGTCTTCCAGGAATTTCTGGCCGGCAATCTGCAGCGCCCTGGTAAAGGCCTCGGTCATCTGGCTTTCCCTGTGATAATCAAACACCAGGCCGTTTATTTCCGATTCATCCTGGTAGCGCTTGACGTAATCCTTGGCCGTACGCTGGTAATTTACTATCAGGGTGCGCAGGGTGCTCTCGGCCAGCACTATCCCTTCGATGGCCAGGTTCCTGAAGATGGCCCGGGCAATATCAATCGACATTTTCATCAGGCCGGTGCTGGGGTCTTCGGCTGAAAGGGGTTGATGTTTGTGCTCGTAGGTGTCCACGATTTCTGCCTGGCAGATCCTTCTTAGAGAAAAATTTCGGTAAACTTCGGCCAGGGTCTCGATTTCCAGTCCCCAGTCGGATGGTATCCGGTTTATCCGGGCCAGCTCGGCTACCATGGAAAACTCGCCGGCCAGGGGGTAGCGAAAACTTTCCAGGTAGGTCAGGAAGGGCAGGTGGCCATAAATCCTGATCAGACTCCTGACCAGCGGAAAGACAAAAAGCCGCGTCACCCGCCCGTGCAGCCTGTCCGTAACCCGGGCATAATAGCCTTTGCAGAAAACATAATCAATGTGAGGAGAAGCCACCGGATAGCAAAGTCGGGCCAGCAATTCTCTTGAATAGTTGACAATATCGCAGTCGTGAAGGGCGATGACCCGGCTTTCTTCCCGGGAAAGGATGTAGCCGTAAGCCACCCAGGCCGAACGGCCCTTGCCGTCACCGCCGGGGGAAAGGTCGGCTTCTTCCAGCTCTTTATACAGTTCGCCCAGTTGCGGGCCGGAGGCCCAGATTACCCGGTGACGCTGGGGCAAGGCTGAAAACAGCTTTCTCGTTTTTACGAAATCTTCTTCTTTATCGGTACGACCCAGCACCACCACGATTTCGTTCAAATAATGTATGTCTTTAAGGTGATGCAGGATTCCTTGGAGGGCGGGCGAATCAAGCTCAGCCGGGGTTACCGGGAGGACCAGCGCTATCGGTCGGTGGCGGTTGAATTCCTTTAAATCGTTCTCCATTCTTTCCAGGTTTAAACTGCCAAGCCGATGAAAGGTTGGGACCACTCCAGTTTGGTGAACATCAGCCATGGTTACCTCCTTTTATATTTATTCTTACCTATTTTTTCTTTTTCCCCGGATTTCTGCCCGGCTTTTCCCCCACAATTTTTCCTCCGGACCAGGTTCGAGCCATCATTTACTCCTTCCAGCCGGGAAAGTAAATATTCCACCGCCTCGGCCCAGCCCCGCGGTCCTGGCTCTCGCGTCCTGTAAATATTTTTAAGCCCGGGCGGGAATTCCCAATGGGACCCGTCGGGCCTGGCCACCAGTACGGGGAAATCCATCTCCTTGAGCATTGGCCAGTCGTTGGCCGAATCTCCCAGCCCGATGGTAACTATCCGGCCGAACTTCAACCGGTAGAGTTTTTTCAGCAGAAGAACCGCCTTCCCCTTGTCATTGTTCCCCGTTAAATGATAAAACCTTCCCCCCTCTGTTATCTTGAGTCCAAATTTTTTTGCTTCCTGTTGGAGGCGCTTCATAAACTGTCTTGAATTTTTGGCCGGCGGCCACCTTTCTTCTTTTTTAATTAATCCCTCCTCTTTTCCGTGCATGGCCTGGCTGACTGTCCACCGGTTCAAACTTACTTTTTCTGCCGTAGTTTTCATTCGCTTCCTTTCCTTTTCTTCCAACATCTGAATGGCCGGGTTATCATCGAGGAAAAAAGGTTCATCAAATTCTCTCTGGCCGGCCAGCCTGGCTTCATTTTTTTTAAGCCCGGTAAGAGCAGCAATCTGGTCGGCAGTTAAATCGCCAAATCCAACCAACCTGATGCTGATTTTTTTCCCGAGCCGGGCCAAGGCTTTTCTCAGCTTCCTGTAGGGAGTGCCCAATGGAATGACTTCATATCGGTCCCTGCTTATTGGCCTGAGCCCGAGAATTTTGAAATAAGAAGAAGCAAAATAGCCTTTAGGAATAATCACCGCACCGCCGTTTTCCACGATAAAAGGATGGTTCAAACGAAGCTTCCGGGCCATGGCTTCAGTTTCCGCTCGAGTTTTGCTGGTCGTCATGATGACAGGTATCTTTAATTTTTTGAGCCTTTTCAAAGCTGGCCAGGCTTCAAGGAAGCTGTAAGTCCCCTGCTCCAGAAGAGTGGCGTCCAGGTCGGTGAAGACCACCAGACAGACGGACATAAACACCTCCGCCATTATAGGCCGAATATTTTTCTCTTCCCGGGCTGGCTTTCCGGCTGGCAATTTCAGCATAAGGGAAAAGCCTTTCCCGTGTCAACCTTTTTTATGGGTGTTACGATTTAGCGTTATTGTAACACTACAGCTCTTGTTTTTCGGTCCTGCAAAAGACTTCAGATATTAACCCGACGTTTATTTTTGACATAAAGGGTAGAAGTTAAGATAATGATTATATGGTTTATACTACGTCTCTTCGACCATACACTCTAAAGCGGTTAGAAGAAATAGGAAAAGCCGATATCATAGTCGGCATTCCCTGTTTCAACAACGAAAAAACCATCGCCCACGTCATTCAGATGGTCACTCACGGGCTTGACCGGTATTATCGCAATTACCGGAATTTAATTTTCATCGCTGACGGTGGTTCAACAGACGATACCAGAGAAGTGGCCAAGGAATTCCAGATAAAACCGTGGCAGGAAAAATTGATCAGTATTTATCGCGGGATCGGCGGCAAAGGTTCTGCTCTGAGGTCGGTCTTCGAAGCGGCCTGCAAGCTAAAAGTTAAAGCCTGCGCCGTTGTTGATGCTGACCTGCGCAGCATCACTTCAGACTGGGTTTTTAACCTGATAGACCCCGTGCTGGATAAAGGCTATGACTTCGTGGCACCGGTCTACAAAAGGCATAAATACGATGGCACCATAACCAACAATATTGTTTACAACCTGACGCGCGCACTTTACGGAAAAAGAATTCGCCAGCCAATAGGAGGAGATTTTGCCTTTAACCAGAAGGTGGCTCAATTTTACATCCAGCAGGACGTCTGGGAAACCGATGTGGCCCGCTTTGGCATCGATATCTGGATGACTACCAATGCCATAATTCAAGGATTCAGGCTCTGTCAGGCCAACCTCGGCGTTAAAATCCACGATGTTAAAGATCCCTCAAAGCAGTTAGGCCCCATGTTCAGACAGGTATTATGGGTCTTGTTCAGCCTGATGGAACAGCACGAAAGCTACTGGAAAATGATTAAAGGAAGTCAGCCGGTAGAAACTCTCGGGGAAATTGAAGAGGGAGAACCCGAGGAAATAACAGTCAACCTGAATAATTTAATTTACAAATTTAAAACAGGCTATCAGCAATTCTGGCCGCTGTGGAAAGAAATCTTCTCCGAGCCGGTGTTTGCTGAAGTGGAAAAAGCATACCAGCAGACACCGGAAAACTTCCGTCTGCCGGTCGGTACCTGGGTTAAAATACTGTATGAACTGGCGGCCACTTTTCATGCCTGGCCGACCAACCGCTTCAAAATTGTTGAACTGGTGACGCCGCTCTATTACGGACGCATCGCAGATTTTATCATCGAAACCAGAACCATGACTTCAGAAGAAGCGGAAAAAATAGTGGAGCAACAGGCCGAAATTTTCGAAAAAAACAAGGATTACCTGATAAAGGTCTGGGAAGAGAAAGAAATGCTGCCGGAGAATCATTCAGGCGAATGGCAGGTCTACGACTGAAATTTGGGAAGCCCCGAAACCTGCAGACACTCTGATTAATTATTAATTTATTTGCAGAAAAAAAACAGTCCAATAGCGCTAAGAGGCCGTGAAATATTACATCTTCCTTCCAGTTCGTTGACCTTTCATTTTCAATTCCGATTTCTTCCGCGCCGGGAAATTAAGGAGCCAGAAATGCCCGCCGGTTTGGGCTGCGCCGACTTAAATTACACCCCGGTTTTCTTCCTGCCTGGCCTGGTTCTATCACCGGTTAATAAAAAAATCCATTAGATATGCTCAAAAATCAGAAGCAGAGAGAGGCTCAGATGGCAAATCCGGACCAAACAAAAAAAGTCGAAATGACCGTCAGGGTGCTGGTCGGCCATTAACCTGAATATATAACTCGTGGCCTTATTATCTAAATATTTACTCCGGTTCTCAGAAAAGAAAGCCAGAAAACTTTATAACAGGCTTCAGACTCAGAGCAAATAAGATTGAACCGGCCGTCTAAAGGCCGTAGATTTTCATCTTGTAGCTGAGCATGCGCTCGGTTATGCCCAGCAGCCTGGCCGCCCGGCTTTTTATTCCACCGCTTTTTTCCAGAGCTCGCTTTATTTCCCGAATTTCCAGCTCGCGAACTTTATCGGGCAACGCCCTGGGAAAATTATCATTCCCCTCATCTCCTAACTCCTTCTCCGGCCTGATTTCCAGGAAAACCGGAAGGTCGGCTCGGGTAAGGTAATCCCCCTCGGCAAAAACCACCGCACGCTCGATGGCATTTTCCAGCTCGCGGACATTTCCGGGAAAATCATGTTTCACCAGGAGGTCAAGGGCTTCGGCTGAAATCCCCTTGATGTTTTTTCTTTCGCGCCGGCTGTATTCCCGAATAAAATGGTCGACCAGCAGCGGGATGTCCTCTTTCCTTTCCCGCAGCGGAGGAACATCAATCCTGATGACATTCAACCGGTAGTAAAGGTCAGCCCGAAATTTTTCTTCGGCCACCAGCTTTTCCAGGTTTTTATTGGTGGCCGCAATGATGCGAACATCCGCTTTGAGCGGCCGGCTGGAACCGAGACGATAAAATTCTCTGTCCTGCAAGAAACGTAAAAGTTTTACCTGAACGGAAAGCGGCAGGTCGCCGATTTCATCCAGGAAAAGAGTTCCTCCGTCAGCCGCTTCAAATTTTCCTATTTTCCTTTCGCGGGCATCGGTGTAGGCACCTTTTTCCGCGCCAAAAAGCTCGCTCTCCACCAGGGTTTCCGGGATGGATGGCAGGTTAACCGCCAGGAAAGGCCCCTGGCTGCGGCCCGAGGAATAGTGGATCAGCCGGGCAATCAGGTCTTTCCCGGTGCCGGTCTCGCCTGTGATCAGCACGGTGGCTTCACTCCGGGCAGCCTTGCTCATCAAGACGGCCACCTGTTCCATCGCCTTCGAAGTAAAAATAAAATTTTTGAAGCTGAATTTTTCTTCTAACCGCTGCCGAAGTTCAGTAACCTCCCGCTGCAGTCTGAACCTCTCGCGGGCTCTTTCGAGCACCAGGAGAAATCGCTGGAAATCGATTGGTTTAACCACGTAATCATAGGCTCCCTGCCTGATGGCTTCCACCGCCGTCTCGATGCTGGCAAAGGCGGTGACCATCACCGGCGTGACCAGGGGATTAATTTCCCTTAACCGTTTCACCAGCTCCAGGCCGGACTCCGGGCCCAGTTTATAATCAACCACCGCTATTTCTACCGGTTGCTGGCTGACCAGCTGAAGGGCTTCCCGTGTGTTCCCGGCTTCAACTACCTGATACCCTTCCTGCCTGAGATTTTCTGCGATTAAAGTCCTCTGCATGTCATCATCTTCGACCACCAGGACGAACCCCCGGCTCGGTTTTTTATCTTTTATTTCAGGCATCCTGCCCTCCAGGAAGTTTGATGGTAAAAACGGTGCCACCTTCTGGCCTTTTCGTGAAAGAAACTTCGCCCCCGTGAGCTTCTACTATTTTTCTCACCAGATAAAGACCGATGCCCAGGCCGGACTCCTTGCCGGTGACAAAAGGTTCAAAAACGCTGGCGGCTTTATCCTGGTCGAGCCCCGGCCCCTGGTCGATGACCGAGCACACCGCGTTTCTCTTGACGAGTTCAACCCGGACCAAGACCTTCTGACCGGCGGAAGAAGCTTCCAGGGCATTTTTAATCAGGTTATGCACGGCCCGGCCGATCAGCAGACGGTCGGCTTCAACGATTATTTTCTTTGATGCCTGAAGTTCCACTTCCACCTGCCGCGACTCGGCTAACGGGCGGAGACTGATAATTTCTTCTGCAACAATTTCATTCAGAGTTACGCGTTCTTTCTTTAAATTCAGCGGTTTTATGATTTCAGAAAAGCGGTCAACAACGGCCGCCGCCCGGTGCGCTTCAGCTTTACCCTGTTTGACCAGCGGGGCAAACTCCGGCGGAGCCTTTTTCTCCAGCAATTCAAACAGAAGAACCAGGCTGTTAAGCGGGTTTTTGATTTCGTGGGCCACCCCGGCGGTGAAACCTGAGATTTCCTTGAATTTTTCTTTTTCCTCGGCCTGCCTGACGGCTTCGGCTCTGGCCTGCTGGAAGCTTTCATGCAACCGGTAAAGGCCGGCAAAGATTATCAGGCCGGATAAAGCCATCAGAGCGAGAAGCAGGTAAAAATTTTTCTGCGAACGAGCCAGCAGCCGGTCGAGCCTCTCCAGCGAGTAGCCCAAATAAAGATGGTAAACCTGACCCGTGCCTGTCTCAAAAGATGAATAATGGTTGAAGACCGAACCCACCGGCGATTCAGTTACCCAGAACTCTGCCGACGGGCGTTCCCGCCGGGAAAAAGGTAAATAGCCTTCAAAGCGGGAATGCCAGTCAATGATTTTTTCATCCTTATCCAGCAGAGCGACAAAGTAAACGTCTTCCAGCTCAGAAAACTTGTCAAGCGCTCCGGCGGGCGAGCCGTGCGTTTCTATGAATTCTTTAATGTTGGATTTTAAAATTGTGGCCGTGGCCTGAAGCTGCTCCTTGGCCAGGCTCTCCACCCCGTGCTGGATGGCCTGCCGGTTGAGGTGAGACATGAGCGCAAACAGACCCAGCACCAGAAAATAGGGCAAAAGGAAAAAGAGCCAAATTTCGCTTTTACGCATTTTTTATAAGTTTATCTTTTCTTTTGGCCGCCTTCAACCCTTAAAAGGAGTGGCAATTTTCCCTGCTTTCTAACCCGCGCCGGTTGAAATCAAAATAAAAATTAGGTGCAAAAACCGGGGAAAGTAAACAAATAAATCCTCAGAACAAAAATTTGAGAAAATAAGCGACGGCCAGGCGTTGGTCCGAAAAATTTCTTGGGGCTGAATTCTGCAGTTGAACATCTGCCTTCAACCAAAAAAAGACTGCCGCTTTCCCCGCCATAAACAGACAGCGGAAATAAATCAGACTGGCCATTTCTGTGGGGAAAGCCAACAAGCAGGGACCAGGGAATTAAATTTCCCTGGTCCGTTGAATAAATCAAAGTGAAGGCAGGCTATTTCTTTGTTCCGGCAGCCAGCGTAATCGTGGTTTTGCCTCCTCTTTCGTCTCAGAAAGAAACTTTGGTCAGCAGGTAGACCACCCGGTCGCGACTGAAACTGCCAAACTTGGACATCTCTCTATCACCAAAAGAAAAGATGCCGCCAGCTTGAAAGAAGAAGGCATCATTAATTTTGTATTCAACACTCGGATAAAGTATAGCCGAATTTTTTGTGGTGTCGCCGGAATTAAGCGAGATCAAGGAATTTAGCCCCAGCTTGAGGTCTCCTTTGAGCAACCTTAATTCAGCTCTCCCGCCTAAATAATCCTGAATCTGACCAAACCACATACCCTGGCGCAGGCCAAAATAACCCTTGGCCAGTGGAGAAAAGGCTACCTCGTCAAACAACCCGTGAACATACTGGGCGTTAACATAAAGACCATCGGCCAGCGAAAAAGTATAATCAGCGCCAACCACCCACTGCCAGTAGTAGTTTTCCATCAGCGGAAATTCCACGGCCAGTGGCAAAACCTGTGAGCCAATTAGCAGGAAGGAATCGAGCCAGGAAAATTTTTTATCTGGCCGGGTGCGGGTCAGCTCAGCCCAGAACCCCACTGACTTTAATTCACCAGACAGGTCCAGGCCAAAAACCTGTTTCCCCGGGTACCTGAAATACACCCTGGAAGACGGGGATTGGGGAGGAGTGCTGACCTGTACTCCATAGATGTAAGGCAGGCTGTAATTACCTTTGTAATAGCTCAAGCCAAGGTCCACGTTAAAAAGGACGGTAGAAAAGCGAACGCCGAAATTGGAATGCCTGAGGCTGGGCTCTTCTGTCTCAACATTAATTTCTGGCTGTGGCAGACCGGCCAGGTTTGTTTTGAGCATTTCTGAGAACCCGGCCGGCAGTGGTGAATGCTGTCTTTCAGGCAGCCACACTATCTGCAGCTTGCTGTTCTGGCCTGGATAATATTCAAGGTTTATGGCCGTCTGCGGCCTTCTTTCAAGGTAATAATCCGGGTCAAAAGTCAGGAAATTGGCAAAGTCTACGGGGTTCAGATTGTCAACCAGGTTAAGCTTGTCGGCCGTGCCCCAGTGAATTCTCTGCTTGCCCACGGTCAGGTCCAGGTTTTTCAGCAGGAAATGGTTAACACGGATGAAACCTTCATAAAGGGACAACTCAAAAGGCTCGGCCTGACCCGGACTGGCCAGCAGTCCAGCCTCCGGGAAAGTCCGGTTGGAAAACAGGGCATCCGGGCTGGAAAAAGCGTCAAGCCTGACCTCAGCCGAAACATTCTCCGAGACCGACGCTTTAAGCCGGAAACGCCCTTCCAGCCGCTTGAAAGCAAAATCGCCACCCTTGTGGAAAAAATAGGGGCCTTCCTGGTTCTGGCCGGTATAACAGGACAGGAAGAGTTTAATCATGCCGGAAAAATCGTACTTCACCTGGGCCTTGGCCGGCCGGCCAGACAGCAAAAGCAGGCAAATTCCTACTAATATAGTAGGAATTAATCGGATCCTGGCCAGGAAACCAAGAGGCCTCTGAAAGGACAGGCCTCCGGCCGCCTCTTTTAATGAAAATGATTTTTTTATCAAAGAGAAAACTCTGAGTTTTTTCATTTTTAACCTCCTTTTATTCCAATCATTTCAAGACCTTTTACCTGCCCGGCAAAAATTGGCAAGGTTTTTCCAGTTAAAACCAGACTGGCGGTTGTCTTCAGCCTGATCAATTTGCCCGACCCTTTATTTATGCCGATTTTCCAGAGATCATTGACTTTCTTTCTCGTCAACAGGAAATGGACACCAGCGTTCCTGAACCTTTCCATTTTTCCCATTCTAAATCTTCATATTATTTATTCTCTCTATTTTTTTATCCAACTTCATGACCGTCGGGAAAACCTGCGACCTCGCTACCGTTCCCAGTTTTCTAAATCAGGCAATGGCCTCTTTTATCTGACCAGGCTGCGCTTGAGGTTCCTTTCGGTAAAAATTTCCGGGCTCAGGTTCTGGTCAACCTTGACCTCGGTCATCTCCATAACCGTCTTGCTGCCAGCCTTGACATTTTCCATGATGAACTTGGTCGGTATCCAGTACTTCCCCACGCGGCTGTTTTCCTGCGTTTCAACCTTGAACAGTTGGCCAGCGTCATCATAGAGTTCAAGCCGCACCGGTAACTCCGTTTGCCGGTCAACGGTCATGACTATCTTGGAATACTGCTTTTTAGCCTCCGGTTTTCGCTTCAGCTCGAGCACCCAGGTTTTTTCTGTTTCCTGCTTGAACTCCGGGATGAAAAAGACAGAAAACCCTGATGTCCCCAGGTCATCGTAAGAAAAGTCCGAGCCGACAAAGCTTTCTTTCTTGTTGTGGGAAGCGATGCGCCTGACCCGCTGAAATTCAGGCAGGTAAAGGTACATCTGGTCGTCGGCCAGGACCAGCAGCCCCAGGTCTTTGATGTCCGGAGGAGAGATGAATTTCATCAGTCTCCAATCATCACCGGTGGGGTTATTCTTGGTCCAAGCCATAAGCTCTCGTTTTTTCTCTTCTCCCCCGGAGCTCCTGATCACCATGACCATCCTGGCCTGCATATCCAACGGCGCCAGCTCACCAATCGTTCGGGCTTCAACTTTCTTAAGAATCTCCTGACCACGGTCCTGAGCCAGAAGCTTTGCTCCAAAACCGGGCTGAAGAATTATCAGCAGGGTAATTAAGGTTAAACAGGTAAATAAAAAAGCTAAAACTTTTCTTTTCATAAAAATGACATCGCCTCTCATAGCCACCTCCTTTATTTATTCAACCTGTCATTGCGCAGGTTATTGAGAAAAAACCTGTCTGATGTGGCCGGCCTAAATATAGGCTTTAGCTGTGGCCATATTATAAACTCAGTTACCTTTCTCCTACCTTTATTTTGAACATTGGTGTTTAATATTATTTCTTCTTCCAGCCACACTTTGACTTCACCTTAAATTCATAGCTATAATTCATATTTATTAGCTTCTTGATCCTTTTCCAATTTTATTTGTGAACTTCGTCACACCTTCCATGGTCAAAATACGCACCTCAGCCGACCCCGCCGCCGGCCGGATTTCACCAGCAGTAACATGCCGTCCGGATAACTTTTTCACTCCTCATATTTTTTCACCATCAGTAATAAAGATGGCAGAATAGTCAGGGCCGAAAAAGCCGCCAGGAACATCGAACCGACCATTATTCCGCCAAAAGTTCTCAGCGGGCTCATCGAAGCCAGCAGCAGGACGGCAAATCCCATCACCACAGAAAGAGAATTGGCCGCAATGGCAGGCCCTTTTTCCTGGAAAGCAAGGGCGATGGCCTCTTCCATGGGGCGGCCCCTGTCCAGCCCGTTTTTCACTCCGTGGACAAAATGTATCGAGTAATCTATACCCACTCCTATGGAAACCGAAGCCACCATCATCGTTACGTAGTCCAGCTCCACCCCGGCCAGCCCAAAAAACCCATACACCAATCCAAGGGTAAATACAATCGGTGTTATGGAGATAAGCCCCAACCTGAGCGAGCGTCTTATGAGCAGCATGATGATGAAGGTCAGGGCCAGCGCCAGGGCGAAGGACTGGAGCTGGGAGACAAAAAGGTAATGGTCAAGCTGGGTCAAGGCCGGCGGTAACCCGGTCTGGTCGATCTGGTCAAAAACCACCTCAGAGACCTGACCGGCCAGCTCTGCTTTCGGGACAGTCAAACGATTCTCGGGAAGCACCACCAGTTCGTCGTTTACTTCAAGCAGCAACCCGTCAAGCCGCCGTAAAAAGTTAGAATTTTGCCGCAACTGCTCTGGCAGAACGGGCAGTATTAGTTGTTTTTCCCTCTCCAAAGCCACTTTTTCCTGGGCTTCTTTTAACCTCAGCTTAAAAGTGGAAACAACCCTGCTCACGGTTTCCTCATCAAGCTGCTGGGCAGCAACGACCTCCTTCAAAATTTTCTCAAAGTGCTCCCGCTCCGATTTGTTCATTTTTAGCAGCTCAACCATCCCGGCCAGCAGTTTTCTTGACTGGCTTTCCGTTATGGTAAAATCGAACGAATCAGGCTTAAGGTAATTTTCAATTTCTGAACGCCAGTTAGCTATCACCTCCCTGTCAGAAACGGACGGCCAGTTTTCCAGGATTTTATTCAATCGGCTCCGAACTTCCCCGGCCGGAATTTGCTGGCCAGGCGCATATCGCCGGACAACCCACTGCATTTCTTCGATGATAAGCTCTGCTTCTTTTTTGCGCAGCTCGGCCGACCCTTCTGGCCCGAGGCCGGCCAGAGAAACGGCCACAAACTTTTTGGGCATCTCCTTTTTCAAAAACTGTTCAATGGCGCGGCGCAAAAGCCAGTGTTTTTCCGTCCTGACGGCCGAGGTCCGGGAAAATACCAGACCTTCTTTAAAATCGTCGCTGATGAGCTGCCGGAGTTCATCCCGGCCCTCCAGGAAAAACCACAAATTTGCCACCTGACCGTCTGTTTCTGGCAAGCTGAACCGGCCGTTCATCTTTTCGTTGAGTTCTTCAAGCAGGTCGGCCACTGAAAGCGGCAGGCCGCAATCAGGCAGAGAAAGCATAAAATTTTCCGCTCTCCTGAGAACGCGCAGAGCACCGGCTGATTTCAGGTTGGAGGTTTTAAAATAAAGGCTGAGCGGCGAAGCTCCGTCGAAATTGGCCCTGACCACTCTATCCGCCTGCCGCGGTTCACTGTCAGACGGGAAATAACTTGTGAAGTTTACTTCCCTTTTAATTTTTGGTATCCACAGAATAAAGAAAATGAAGACGGCCAGAGTAGCCACAATTATCAGTTTATGATATCTGGTAACTTTCTCAGCCAGCCATTTAAACAGCTCAGGGTTGATCAGTGAGATGATTCGGTGGCCGCTTTTTTTCGGCTTTTCCGGAAGGAGATAAAAAGCGGAAGGGATAAGGACAAAGGAAATCAACATGGCCAGCATGATGCCGGCCGAGGCAAAAATGCCAAAATTATAAACCAGGCCCAATTTAGCCGTTAAAAATGAAGCAAACCCAACGGCCGTGGTAGCGGCAGCCATAAATACCGGCAGGGCTACCCGGCTGGAACTTCGGGCAATCCAGTCTGCCCGGTTTAGTCCCTGGTGTTTATTTTGCTCCAGGGCATTTACGATGTGGATGCCGTAGGCTGAACCAAGCCCGATGAGCAGCACCGGCAGGGCCGGCGTCATCAGGTTCATCGGCACGCGGAAAATGCCCATCAGGCCAAATACCCAGGCCGTGGATAGCCAGACCACCAAGGAAGGAAGAAAGACTGCCGCCCACGTCCTGAAACTTAGGTATAAAACCAGGAGAACCGTCAGGATGATGATGGGAACTAAAATTCTTAAATCTCTTTTCAGGTAATAGTCCGCATAATAGGTGAAGCAGGGTTCGCCAGAGTAATGGATTTCTGCCTTATCGCCCAGATGTTTTTCCACTATCCTTTTAACCACCCGCTCAAAGGCCGCGGCACTATCAACACCGTTCCGCAGGTAAACGGCCATTCCTAACCAGGCCCCGTCGGCCGAGACGTAGGTGTGAACATAATTTTCTTTATTCACCGCCTCCTCTAATTTTTCTTTTAGTTCCGCTGCCGAGCCGGGAATTTCTTCCAGAAAATCCCTGACCATCACTTCTTCACCATCTCTGGTCACGTGGGGCGCGCTGATAATTGAAGTGACGTAGAATACCTCTCTTTGCAGCTTTAGCTCCTCGGCCGCTCCTTTTAAAGCCATGAGAATATCGGGTCGAAATGTTTCTCCTGACTTTCCTTTCACCGTCACTAAAACCAGCTCTGTTGAGCCAAACTTTTCTCCCGTATCCAGCAGCAAACGGACCACCGGGTCGTTCTGCGGCAGCCAGGAAGTAAATTTGTTCTGAAACTGGATGTAACGAAATTGAGAGGCAAAAATAGCGGTCAGCAAAGCGAGCAGCACCAGGATTAACCAGCTGAACCTCAGCCAGCAGGCCCAGCCTTTCTCCATGTTTTTCACCTCCTTTTAATCAACTTCTAACCAGAGTTTATAAGAGTGAACCTTCACTCACCGATAGTCTCCGCCGGGAGCTCTGATACCTGAACTGCGCCATCTGAATCAATTCCCCTTTAAGCTTTTACCCCAGTCAAATACTGCTCAAAAAGAGAAAGAGCCGCCCTTTTTAACGAAACTTTTCTTTTTTTTATGGTCCAGTAGGAAAAAGCCGTGTAGACCAACCCGAGAAAATGCATGGCCGCTACAGTCAGCGACAGGTCAGGCTTCAGTTTTCCCTCGGCCTGTCCCTGCTGGATGACCTTTTTGATAAAGCCAACTATCTCAGAAATCAAGTTGTTTATCCTGTCCTGCAATTCTTCATCACCGAGGTGGATTTCATCGGAATAAACTACTTTGAAAATGCCCGGGTATTCTTCAAGAAAATTAAGGTGAAGATAAAGCAGGCTTTTGAGCGCCTCGGTCGCTTCCTGGTTTGCTTCCTCCACTTCCCGGAAATGGCGACGGGCTTCCTGAAGAACGTTATCTATGATGAACAGAATCAGGTCTTTTTTTGATTTGAAATGGCGGTAGAGGGCAGATTCCACGAAACCAACTTCTCGGGCCAGGCGTGAAATGGTCAGGGCTTTTATACCGCTCTGGTCAATGATGCGCAGGGCCGAAGTGATGATATCTCCCTTCCGGCTGTCCGGAGTCTGGAAAAAAACTGACCTTTTCATCGGTCCATCCGTTAGTGAATATTCACTCACATTATAAAACAAAAAGACAGGGTGTCAAGCCCGGGTTGTTGATTTGTAAAACAAAATAGGTTATCTTGTAATTCTAAAATCGGGCTGAACACATAAAATCCAATGAGCTTAGCCAAAATTATTACCCAGGCCATAGAGCTGGAAAATCTGATCGGTGAAATTTATCGTCTGGCCTCAAGTCTTTCCCCGGATGAATTCCTTGCCCGGGAATTGGCCCGGCTGGCTGATGAAGAGCTCCAGCATGTTAACCAGCTGCGCACCGGCCGGAACTATTTAGCCAGAGCCCCGGAAGCCTTTGGCCAGCCGGCCATCGATGAAGAAGAAATGCTCCAGGGCATAAAAAGCACCCAGGAATTGCTGGCCAGGATAGAAGGCCGAAAATTGCTTCTGCCACAAATACTGGCTGAACTTAAAAATCTGGAAAGCCAGTTTGAGAAAATCCACCTCAACACCCTGATGGAAATTCAGGATGAGAGCCTGAAAAAGCTGTTCCAGGTACTGGCCGGGGAAGACCAGAAGCACGTCAAGCGCCTTGCCAAATTGCTGGACCTGTTGAAATAAAAGTGTAACATCGTAAAAAACGGGCGCCACTCTGTAATATATTTTTCAGAATTTTCCAGCAGGGCATCTTACTTCAACCCATTTTTCATATTGATTTTTCTTACCAGACTCAGACATGACGAACCGCAGGTTAGGAATCAAAGTTTTGCTCTGTGTTTACGACTGCTGGTTGTTTCGATACCCTTCACCTACTCAATCAAGAACAGATTCAGCCATTAAAAGAAGAAATGTTTACTCAAAGCAGGGCTGATACTTTAAACCCTAACTTCTAAAAAAATTTGAAAAATCCAGGTTTACTGCTGGCCATTCACTCGAATACATACTTTGCCCCAATCGAGGACGAACAGTTGTCTGATTTGGCTCTTTGAACATTAAAAAAATTTATATTGGGCCCTTGATTTGGGACATTCATAGTTGCCCCCATCTTTTCAGTTGATATTTATCTGAGAGTTTGATAGAATACGTCCTACTCCGAGCCCTGATGGCTAAAGCTTCGCAGCCAAGCCACAGGGCCGATAGGGTAAAGCTGGAAACGGCTTTGCCTCCCATTTAGGAAAGGAGGATGGTATGTCTCGCCATTTTAAAATCACATTCATTTCTCTAATTTATTTCAGTCTGTGGTTCTTATTTTTAGGCTCTCCCTTTTCTTTTTTTTCCGCCGCTTCTGCCAGCGCTCAGGAAAAATCTGCTGTCAAGAAGGAAGAGGAGAAAAAAGAAGAGCTTAAGCCGGTCAGGGTAAGGACGGAAGAAATTACAGTTACAGCTCCAGCCCCCGAGCAAAAGCCCCTGGCCACCGTTTTTGTTATTCAGCCGCAGGTTTTGGAACTTTTTAAAACAAATAATCTTAGCGAAGTACTTTCCTTTGCTCCCGGAACCTATGTGACCGTAGGCTCCAAAGCGGAAGCCCACGTTAAAATCCGAGGATTGGACAATGACAAATCAACTCTTCTACTTGATGGAATTCCTATCTATGAGCCTTATTTTAACATGTATGATTTGAAGACTATTCCCACTCTTGATGTAGATTACGTTCGAGTCACCAAAGGACCTTCTTCCGTTCTTTATGGGGCCAATACCTTGGGAGGAATAATTGAGGTCCTGACTCTTCACCCTCAAGAAAATTCTTTAAACCTTGAGACTAAAATGGGGCCAGCTTCAGCCTTTAATTTCTCAGGCGATGGCTCCTATGTCAGCCAAAAATTTGCTTTTAATCTGGCGGCTGCGCACGACCAAGCAGCCGGATATAAATTCGTGGATTCCGGCTCAACTCGACTTATGCCAAACTCCGATTATCGTAATAATTATTTAAGCGGAAAATTTTATTTTTACCCCAATCAAAAAAGTGAAATACTTTTCCAGGCTTCTTTTTATGATTCGGCTTATGGCGTCCCGGCGGCCACGGCCTATTATTCTCCTCGCTATTGGCGATTTAAGGATTGGAATAGGTTAATTCTGGGTCTGGGCGGAACCTTTCCCTTATTTGAAACGGGATCTATAAAAATCAGGACTTATTATGTGAACTACTATAATGTGTTAGATAATTATACTAACAACACCTACAGTTCATTAATATGGGAATCAACCTATAAAAATTACTCGGTAGGTGCCTTCATCCTTGGAACATTTAACCCCTTAATCAATAATGAACTGCGTTTTAGCTTTAATGGGCGATTGGACAAAGTTAATCAACAGGCTTCATCCACCTCACCCTGGGAGAATTATGAACACAAGACATTCTCTGTTGGCCTGGAAGATGAATGGCAAATGGCTAAGAAATGGCGCCTGAGCGGAGGGCTGAGTCTTGATTACCTGAGAAAACAGATCGGGACCAATCGAACTTCGCTGAACCCAATCTTTGGTTTAAAATATTTACCACTGACCGAATTAGAATTTCATATTTCCTATTCTCAAAAATCTCGTTTTCCTTCCATGCGCTCGCTTTACAGTTCAGTGGGCGGAAATCCCAATCTTAAAGATGAGTTGGGTCGAACCTTCGAGCTTGGGACAAAATACTCAGGATTGATTAATTCTGGTTTGACTTTGTTTTCTTCAAATTATCGCGATTTTATCAGTGTTATTCGCCTGCCAGATGGCACAAAATCTTACGTTAATATCGGGAGGGCCAGAATCCGTGGCTTAGAAACAGAGGTCAGCAAATCTATCGACCACTTTAATTTACAGATTCAATACACTTACCTCGATGCCAAAAACATAACTGACAACAGATATTTAGATTTAATTCCCCATTCCCAGATTAGCCTGCTATTAAACTATCTTCGACCCAAAAACTATTCTTTAGCTTTCTGGTTAATCGGTGCTTCGCAATCGAAAATATTTATCAGTCAGCAAGACGTAAACGTTCCGGCTTATGCTACCGCTAATCTGACTTTTGAGAAACTCATTGGTTCAGGTTCATTTTTTCTCAAAATCGAGAACCTTTTTAATAAGACCTATTTTACCGAACCTGGATATCCCGCTCCCTGCCGGAGAGTGGAAACTGGCTTCTCTTTTCATCCCATCTTTTAGAGGGACAAGCTTACTCGGAGGAGAAATTATATGAGAAATAAATCAAAGTCGAAATATCTTAGTTTTATAATCATCATGATAACCTTTTTTATGACTTTTAACTTATGCGCCCAAGAAAAAGTCCTCCCGGAAAATAACGATTTCTATGACAATGTGGCTTTTAAAAAACTTCCTATAAGCCAAATTGAAATAGCTGGCGAGGTGGTCAACCCGGGTAGGAAAGATTTGAGCGGGCTGCCTATTCACCAGGTCCAGGTACGCGAGGCCAGAATAGAAGGTAACCAAGCCAAATTTATCGGTGCTTATGTCTATCAGGGATATTCGCTTTTTGACCTTCTTAGAGAAGCCATCCCCAAAAAGAAAAATGCAGGACAATTTTCTTCGCCAATCGATCTTTTAGTCATCATAGAAAATGATAAAGGCGAAAAAGCTCTCTTTAGTTGGGGTGAAATTTTTTATCCAAATGTCTTGCATCGCATCATTATTGCCACTAAAGTTGCCCCCATCATCCCTACCGCCACCGGGGAAACCTGGCCGTTACCTGAAAAAAGCAAAGTAGTGGCGGCGGATGACCTGTACGCGGAAAGAAATATTCTTAATCCGCAACGCATTACGGTTGTCTCCTGCCCTTTGGCGGTGCCGCCGCTTAAAAAAAATATTCGTCTGTATTCAGAAGCAATAAAAATATCTGCCGGCGAAAAAGAATTAGCCAAGATATCATCTTTACCAAAAGAGCTACCCATCAAAGAACTGCCGGTCATATTCTTCGGCCGTGGCCGCGGCTTTCATGGGATAAAATCATTTTCTGGAGTTTCATTGAAACAGATTTCTGGTAAGTATTACCAAATCAGCCCTGATCTCATTAAAACTGGATATTTGGCAATTGTAGGAGCGGATGGCTATCGAACTGTTTTTTCTGTCTCTGAAATTTTCAATCGAAACGATTTTCAGGAAATTTTATTAATTGATAAAAACAACGAAGAGGGAGGGCGTTTGGCCATTTTTGTTTCTATGGACTTTTTTTCTGACCGAGCAATTAAAGCTATCAAAGATATCATCCTGAGTGACGGAGCAACTATTCTATAGAAAAGCAGGGCCGCACATCCTGAGTTCGCCTCATCAGGCCATCGACAAGCTCGGAGGTGGGTTCAAGGTCGTCACTCTTTCTCCCGATGGGAAAATAAATGACGGCCAAATATGAGAAAATGAGTATGGGGTCTACGATTTTGATTTAAGATTAGTTTTTCCTTTAAAAGTTGGGTTGGTAGAAATTTAAACTTATCGGTACATTAATTAGTTTTGCCAGCAGATTTCCTCACTAAACACCTGACCTGATCAAAAAACAAAAAAGGGAACCTCATACTTTGCTTAAACAAGAACAGAATCTATCTTCCAGCGTTTAAGAGAAAAATTAAAAAATAAGGAAAATTTAGGATGCCCTTTATTAGGGGCAAAAATATGTCTGAATCATCTTTTTAAAAATTAAAATAGAATCTGTACTAAGCTGTTGACCCGGGGATCATATAGCCGAACCAATTTTTGGATGTCCCAATTTTTCCATCTTTTTATGAGAAAATATTCTTGGCTGATCGTCTATTTATAATTAATAACTAACCCGATGAGTCTCAAGGAATAATACAAATAAAACAAAGAGGCCTTGGAAAAGGCAGATAAGATATTTTGAAAAAAAGCTAACAGATCAATCTTAAATCCGTAAACTCAGAATAATCAAAGGAAAAGCGTTATAAATTGACTTTTTAGCAATAAATTGGTTAATACAATTTCAAAATGATTACGACGAGAAGAGATTTACTTGTAGCGAGGAAATTACTGACCGCCAGAAAAGAAAAACTCGATGAGGCGAAATTTAACCCAATAATCGGAACCTTGCGGAAAAAAATTTATTCTCACGGTCAGGCAATAGGAAGAAGAGAAGCCCAAGAAATCGGCTTACCTATTGATATGCCTGACGAACAATTGGAATCGGCCAGAAGGTCAGGTTTAAAACCACAAAAAACTAATAACTCTGAAAACAACCTATAATAAAAATCTGACCTCGAGATTTAGTTCGTGATTTTCAAATACATTTATCTTCTTTGAAAATATTATTTTTAAATTAGAGCCATCTCTGCTTGCTCGAAAGCTAACCTTTTGGCCAGATAATATGCACTCGATTAAATTAATTTTATTCTGTCTCAAGCTATCGGGCAGTTTTAAGTCAAATTCATTCAGGGCAAAGCTCCCTTGCTCCAGCTTTAGCTCAGCCGTAAAAACTTTATTCGGGTTGAGATGCTGTTCGTAAGTTCCCCAGGCCGGGCCAAGTGACCAGAAAGCACGAAAATCTTCTGGCATAAGAGCCGGAGCAAAACCCAGGCGCCCTTCGGGCACCGAATAATTGAAGCCACTGAGAGCCAGAAGCAAGCCCCAGGATGACATGGCCCGGGCGTAATGATGTCCGCATTCCACTTCATTCCAGGGGTTGCGGCGCCGGCCATCGTAGCGCTCGCGCACAGCTTTCACGATGGACAACCCTTCTCTCAACATACCTTCATAAATCAGGTGGCTGGCCACCTGGTATTCAATGCCGGTCCAGACCTCGTCTGAATACGGGAAAGGAAGGAGCGGCCTTCCCCCGCGGGGCCAGGTGCAGAGCAGCAGTCCTTTTTCATCGGCCAGGGCGTAGGTGCGCTGGACGTTGGCAAAGTCGAAAAAGTTTTCTCGGAAGTTATAGCGGTAGATGGATTCGAGCGCTTTCTTTACCTTGGCTTCATCCAGGAAACGTCCAAGACCGGCCACCATCGATAGCCACTGACCAAGGAGCTGGTCGGAGAGACAGCCTTCGCCGTACTGGTATTTTTTCTGCAAAGCCTGGTCGTATTTTTGGATGAAAAATTCGCCATTCCAGAGCTGGGCCTCATAATTCTTTTTGCCTTTGCTAAGTATCTGGCGATAGGCTGCAGCGGATTTGCGGTCGCCCACGGCTTCGGCCATTCTGGCGCCAGCTTCCAGCGCCCCAAGATAAAAGCCGCTGAGCATCGAGTTTGGACCATAAAATTCGATGTCATAGGTGTTGTGCTGTTCGCCTTCCAGCAGGCCGTCGCGGTCCTTATCCCAGGCCACCCAGGCATACTCCAGAGCTTTTTTAGCCAGAGGCCAGATTTTTTTAAGGAAACCGAGGTCACCGCTTATCTGCCAGTCGCGGTAAAGGTTGATGATTCGGCCAAGCTGGCCATCGGCCGCCGGCTTAAAATCCCAGTACTTCTCTCCGAGAGGAAGGCTTGTCCTGAAGACCATCGAGCCATCGGGCTTAACGTTGACCAGAAAGTCTGTCTCGCGCATGGAACGTTCAAGCTCTGGAAAAAGGAAGGCCAAGCTCTGAGCATAATTCCAGACATGAGCACAGTTGAGCGGGCAGCAGCCCGAGCGGTCGCTGCAACCTTCAAAGGCAAAGAAACGACCATCATCCAGCCAGAAGCAGGTTGGGGTACGGATGATGGAAGCCTGGCTGGAAACAGCCTCCAGCACATAAGGCGGCAGGCTGGAAAAGAAAAAGCTTTCCCGGAACTGTCGGGTTTTCTTTTCGAGCGGCTCGAGGTTCTGGAAAAGGTACTCAGCCGCCTGCCAGGCATCCTTGAATTTTTTCGTGTAGTGCGGATGGTAAATCCGGCCGCGCTGCTCCCGCACGACATCAAAGTAATTGAGAAGATTTGGATAATGCCAGCTGATTATGAAGGGAAGGACAACTTCACTGCCTGCCGGGATGGTGGCTCTGAGCCCCAGGCTCCCAACATCGGTCCGGCCATCAGAAGAAGGGTCTTCCTCGGCCAGGTTGTTAAGTTCGCCGTCAGAAGAAAAATCATCCCAGAAAATCTGCAGGTCATCCCACCAATCGCCGCGCACCCAATGGGTGACATAGGTCAGGTCAGTCCAGGCGGTGGCCAAAGCGAGTGTGCCGTAAGCCGGAGAATCGGGCGGAACTTTTTTTGAATATAAATAAAGGCCGGACACCTGACCTTTGACCAGGCGATTTACGTTCTGGCCGAATACCGGGTTGAACAGGGAATTAAACTCACCCTGGCCGTCAAAACCAACCGGGTTGGCCAGTGAGCCGACCACGGTTACCTTTATTTCTTTATCGGTGAGGTTTTTGAGGTGGTATTTGAGCACGGCAGCCGGCAGGCCAGAATTTTCCGCATCTCCCGGAACAAACGGATTAAAAGCTTCAAGTGTCACCTTGACCGGCGAGTCCGGGTCGGTTAACTCGACTTCAGCCATTGGATATTCCCCGCGGAAGGTGGCCTCCCGAAAACGAGGCAAACCTGGCACCCCCTCTCTGGGAATACCGTGACCGCCGGTATACGGCGGCTCAAGTTGGGCTTCCAGCACCCGGCTGAATTTCTTTCCGCCGCTTTCGACATAGACGGCAAAAAAGGTGAAGGGGAAATTAAGGCCCTTGCCGGGGCGGTTAAAAATTTCCCAGTCGCGGAGCTGACCACGGCCACCGAGCGAGATGGTACCCGTGCCGATACCGCCCAGCGGAAAAGCTATCTCTCGAAGCTTTTCGCCACTAAAAACAGATGGCCTTCCAGTGGAAAAAAGCTGAGCTTCTGAATAAGGAATTTTAAGGGCAGGTAGATTTTCGCTTGATGAAAGAAAAACCTTTCTTCCGGGTGCAGCCAAGAAATTCTGGACGGCCGATAAGGTCAAAATGAGAAAAATAAAGATAAATAGCGCAATTCTCGTTCTGAAGCTGGTAGCTATGATTTTCACCATGATTTCTACCCTCCTTGGCAGGTCTCAGCAGTTTTCAACATAGCTCAAGCCACCAGATTTAGTCAAACAGAAAATGAAGGCCTTATGGTCTTCTCTGTATATGTTTCGAGAAGAATTCCTCTCTGAGAAACCTCCCCCACCGCACTTTTGAGGTATTTGCCTCTGTTATAGCAAATTCTCAACAATCATGGTCGGGGAAATTCCCCCGAAGAGAATTCCCTTCTTTTTCTACCTATCACCCTACGGTTTTTCTGCCGGCCCCACAGAATAGGATTGAAGTCCTTGGCTTGCTGGCGTTGCCTGAAAAAACAAAATAGAGAGGCGGTTACTTTTTTTCAAATTCTGGTCATGTCCATTCCATTATGCCGAATCTTAAACAGGCTGTACTTATTTCCGGGTTCCAGGGTGTAAACATATATCCATAAATCATTCGGCTGGTTGCCGGTTCTGACCGGATAGATAAAATGCTCTCCCTCGGCTAAATAATTAATAATTATCTGGTTTTGTGTACCGTCCTTTTTAATCTTATTCAAAGACCGGCCAAAACAATAAAACAACCACTCCTCCGCTTCGGCTATTCTTTCGATTGTAAGTTGATTATTCGGAGCAACAAAAAGCACCTGAGTTTTGCGCTTTTCCTTATCCGCGATGGGTCCGACTTTCATTATGGAGTTCGAGGTGGGGGGGACGACATAAGCATAGGTGAAAAAATCAACGGAGTTGGGAAGGCCCGTGGATACCAGCTCAACAGCGTAATCTTTGATGTTCCCTTCATAAATCCTGTCGGGCTCTGCCCACTGATTCTGGCCTGATAAATGCCTGGCATAAAGGCCGGCAGCTGAATCAGAAAAAACAAATCTGTCCCCTGATCCGAAAAACTTAACAATATGACTTGGCCAGTTCCAGTCGATGATACCCCTCTCCTCTCCTTCGGGGTCCACGTAATATATGGCGTAACGTCCGTTCGGAGCCAGCGCCGAATAAAAAATTCTTTTAGGTGTGGCCATTAAAAAGGAGGCCGGGAGGTTGGGATTGAGAACCTTTACACTTTCACCATAAATATTGATTTTATGGATCCATCCGTTGTTAGCCAGATAGTAGATATGGTTACCAATAACATTGATAAATTTGGCATCGAGGTTCCCCAACTTCTTTTTCTCGCTGCCGTCCAGCTTCATTTTGTAAAGTGTCATATTATCTGAAGGGTTGGCGAAATAAATCCAGTCACCCTGAACAGCCAGGCGTCCGCCATTGTTCAGATGACTTGAGGTGCTGCCAAAGGGCTCGTTTCTTCTCTGCACATAAACCCGGCATTGAGCTTTAATTCCGTTGGCCCTGGCCGTGGCCGTGACTACCACCGAACCGTATTTGAGCGGTGTCAGATAGCCATCCTGGCTCACTTCCACCACTGCCGGGTCACTTGATTCCCAGACAACCTGTTTGCTTGTGGCATTGTCTGGCAGAATGGTAGCTACCAACCTGAAACCTTCTATGCTGTTAGTGAACATCCCGGGATTATAAAAGACATAGACTTCGGTCTGATTAAGTTTGATGCTGGTTGGCTCTATCACTTCCAGTTTTTTCACCTGAGTTTCTTTTTTCTGCGCCGGGTTAACTAACTGTGCCATGACCGGAAGGCTGACAACAAAAAGAAAAAACAACAGCCCCGCTCCTGCTTTTTTCATAATGCCTCCTTTTTTTTATTTGCCCGGAAAGAAAATTGCTAAATTTCCCAGCCGAGTTTATGAATTTTAATACACGTTCTGTTGTAAAATCAATAATTTTTTTGATTAGACATGATATTGAGCCGGGGCTAATTGGAATAGGGGGAGAATTTGGTCACTTTAGAAATCGCGAGAGCCTTTTTTCCATATCCCGAAAATGAGTCCCCTTCCAGAATACGCGGCCGCATTTCGGGCACAGAGCAAAGGAATCCGCCTTTTCATAGACAAACGGTGGAACCAGATTCCTGGCGCGCGATTTGGGCAGTAATTTCAGCCTTTCATTGCACTCCAAGCAGCGGGAGTTGGGGGCAATTTTCTGCCGCAGTCTGAACCGGTCCAGTACCTGTTCCACCTGCTCTTCCCAGCGCTCACTTTCTACAAGCAGTGTTTTACCTTTAAGAACTTTCTTCTTTTCTGCCTTTTCTATCAGGGCATGATCTCGAGTCAAGATGATGCGGTTTTCTCGCGCAGCCAGCTCGATTAACTCATCGTCGTCAACCCTGGAATAATAGGCCACGTCAAACCCCAGGATACGCAACCAGCGGGCCAGCTTACCTACCATACAATCGGCTATGAATTTCATCCGCCTGCCTTAAAATTCGTAATATTCGTAATATTCGCGTAATATTCGGGACACACTATATTTTTCCGAATTTCCCCCTAAAAAATTGGAAACAGCCCATATTTTTCCCTGCGTTATGCCTAATCAACATCCATAGCCCAACCTGTGTTGGAAGACAGTGTTACTGCTTTTAATGTTACCGCTTTTAGTTTTTTTTCTCTACAGAGATATTACTATATCTTTTTTTCCTTTTTTTCCAACTGCCAAGGACATCTTACCGGACTGAATTTCATGCCACTCTTTTCTCTGGATTACCTGATTAAACCGCCAGCAATTGATGGCACCTCATATATCTTTAATTCTTACCCTCTGAAGAAATTAAAATCTGCAAGGCTATCCAGAATGAAAACAATAAAATAAAGCAGCCGTGACCTTTTTTTTATAGGTGAGGAACAACATTAGAAGAAATGGCAATATTATACCGTAATAGCCGGCTATCCACTCGAATTTATATTTTGTCTCCACCAAGGATAAACAGCTGTTTGACTCGGATATTTGAAAAATAATTATTAATCCCGTGACATGCAGGGCACATGGTTGTTCCCAATTTTAAAGGCCGAGGAACTGGACGGCCAGTCCGGAAATAAGGATGAGACCGCCGGCCAGCGCGTGAGAATAGCGCTCAAGCACTCCCAGCCTGACAAGGCTCAATCCCCAGGATGACAGGCTGATGATGGTCAGCATGGTCAAGATGGTGGTCAAACCAAAAGCCGTTGTCACCAGGATTACCCCGCTTGTCGAATGCTGGGCGGCCGGGTACATCACCAGCGGAATCAGCGGTTCACAGGGCCCAAAAACAAAAATCAGGAACAATACCCAGGGAGTGATGTTTTTCTTACCGCCCTCTTCTTCCGTTCCCTCGTGCAGGTGAAGATACCCGCCTTCGTGGGTGTGGGTATGGATGTGCACCTGGCCGTCAGAATGGCAATGAACATGCTCGTGGGGACGCGTGCGGTAAGCCTTCCTCAGACCCCAAACCATGTAGGCCAGGCCAAAACCTGTGAGCAGCCAGGAGGCAATGTTGCCCCTGGTGGATTCAACTTTCTGCAGGTGGCCTACGGCCAGTCCCAGGGCAATCCCCAGGAAGCCCAGGACAACCGAGCTGAGCACGTGCCCCAGCCCGCACAGGAAAGAAACCCACAAGGTCTTTCCCAGCCTCCATTTTCTGGCCCGGCTGATGACAATAAACGGCAGGTAATGGTCTGGGCCGATAAGCGTATGGACAAATCCCAGCGTGGCGGCCGTCCCGGCCAGAAGCCAGATATTCTGCATTTATTCCTTCTTCTTTAAAAATTCTTTAAATCAAAGCTTCCCTAAAATAAGCCAAGCCCGCGAGCTTTTATCCTTGAAGAACTCAAAACCAACATATGCCGCATGATAAAAATAAAAAACTGGTGGACGGTAGGGGACTCGAACCCCCGACCTCAGCGTTGCGAACGCCGCGCTCTCCCAGCTGAGCTAACCGCCCACAGGCCAGTTAAATCAAATAAAATTTACCATTAAAGCGCCCAATTTTCCACTGGTGCGGTAAAATCGGAGCTTTTTATTTTTCCTCCTTTTTCGCTCTCCCCTCCGCTCTGAACCGGCGTTAATCCCTCGGACTGATTTCATTCCTCTATGAAATTTATCTGCTTTTTCAATAATATTGAATATTGGTGCTATACATCCGGCTTACCTGGAGAAAGGCCAGACTCCAGTCGATGCCCAAAAATTAAATCAGGGCCTTTTCCGGCATAACACTAATAACATAAATGAAAACTTATCAGGTCTCTGAATTTTCCAGAACCTTACGAATCAACTCCTCAAGCTCAGATTTTCTGCGCTTCAGGTCGAGGACATCAGGTTTAAGTCCGACCGCCCTGTTTTGCAGCGCCATCTTTACAGACCAAAACGCAAAATCTCGACCTGCATTCCTATCAGCTCCTCCGCCGGCCACTCCAGCGTCTCTTTCAGCGGGCCGTATTCGGCCAAAAATCTTGAAAGAGACATCTCCAAGCGTTTCCTTACAATCTCTCTGTACTATCGTAGGTAAAAATCTCCTCTCTTAAAGTTTAAATCTTGAGATGGAGATATTAAGATGGCTCATTCCCAAAGATTTAATTGCCAACCATTTTTTTAACCAGCTTTACCTCTTTTCGAACTATTTGATATTTTCTTGTTCGACCAATGATAAATAAAGAATATTCAGAGCCGCCAGATAGCTCTTCCAGCCAAAGCCGGCAATGATTCCATGGCAAACGGGAGCCGTCACTGACTTGGCCCGGAACTCTTCTCGAGCAAAAATGTTACTCATGTGAACCTCAATGACCGGCCTTGATAAAGATTCCAAGGCATCTCTTAGCGCGTATGAATAATGAGTTAAGGCGCCGGGGTTTATTATCAGACCGTCAAAATCATCTGCCTGCAGCTGCAGTTTATCGATAATACTGCCTTCGCTATTACTCTGAAAAAACTCAACTTCCACAGACAATTCCCTGGCTTTTTCTTTTATCCGTTGATTTATTTCTTCCAAGTTCATCTGGCCATAAAACTCTTTTTTCCTCTTTCCCAGGAAATTCAAATTTGGCCCATTAATTACTAATATCCTCATCGATCACATCCTCCATGGCCGCTAAAAGTATTGTTTTTTCAATATTATTTCTGATACATACCCCAGAGCGGTCGCTTAGCAGGATAAAATCAAGACCTCTTTCAGTATTTTTCTTATCCTTTTCCATTAGATTCATTATTTCTGTCTTTTTACCTTTCACCCTGGTTTTTAACCCAAGGCGGAGAAACAGATTTTTCATTCTCTCCCGGATGTCAGAGTCCGTTAACCCCAAAAGTTCTGACACTCTCAGCGAATAAATAAGCCCCACCGCCACCGCCGCTCCATGTGATATTCGGTAGCCAAGATAAGCTTCTAAGGCATGGGCGAGCGTATGCCCAAGATTTAATTTTTTCCTGACTCCTTTCTCGTACAGGTCTTCCTCAACAACAGCCTTTTTTACCTGGAGGGCTCTCCAGATGACTTCTTCGAGAAGGAAGACATCCTTTCTCAAAATGAGCTCGACATTTGATTCAATTACACTGAGCAAACCGGCATCGGCCAGTAATCCGGCCTTTATCGCCTCAACCAGGCCTGCAGATAAATCCCGCTGGCTTAATGAAGTCAGGAAAAATGGATTTATTATAACCTGTTCGGGGAGGGAAAAAGTACCCAGGGCATTTTTAAACTGACCATAATTAATTCCGGTTTTTCCGCCCAAACAAGAATCGGCCATAGCCAGTAAAGTGGTTGGCAGATGAACATGCCTGATACCTCTCAAAATGGTAGAAGAAACAAATCCGGCCAGGTCGCCAACCACTCCTCCTCCGAGTGATATCAAAACAGAATCTCTCTTAACCCCATGTTCCAGCAGCCACTTCCAGATTTTTTCCGCCTGCCTTAGATTCTTGTTGATATCCGTCGCTTTGAGCGGCAGGCAAGCCACTCTTTCATCCAAGGTTATTGTTTTCCAGTTCTCGGCTATCTTTTGGTCATAAACCATAAAAAGCCGGAGATTTCTGTCTTCTGCCAATTCTTGAGGGGTAAAATCTGTGAACCTTTTTATGATTACCGACGCTTTCTGTTTTCCACCCTCTAACTCAAATCTATAAGAACTAAAGTTCAAAAACGAGAGAATTTTTTCTACCGCATCCTCTGCGGAAAGGCCCGTGATGTTAATTTTATTAGGCAAATTTTTATAGGCTTTTTCTCTCTGACGAAAAAGATTTAAGAAACCAGTCTGGTCAAGATTTTTAATCAGCGGCCTGAAGGATTGGCCGGAGACTCTTTTCCAGCAGTTTAATGGGTCATCAATTAAAGTCAGGACCGGGCCGGTCAAGGACAGACGGGCAAAATTTTCCTCATCAAGTAATGTTTTGCCACCAGTAGAAATTACCGCTTCTGTCTGGTTCCGGACTAAATCTTTAACTACCGACTTTTCTAACTGCCTGAAATAGCTTTCGCCGTATTTCTCAAATAAATTGTTTATTCTCTGGCCGGTTTTATGCTCAATTAACTCATCCGTATCCAGATGTAACCGGCCCATTTTACTGGCCAGAAGCCGGCCAATGGTGGTTTTGCCCGTACCCATAAAACCAGTGATAATAATATTCATTTCTCGAGGTTCCAGTTTAATTCTCTGGTATGCCTTATGTAGGCCAGCCAATTTCTTTTGGTTTCGGGCAGTGAATCGCCGCCAAATTTTTCCAGAAAAAGACGGCCGATTTCTAAAGCCAGAACATTCTCCGCCACGATACCGGCCGCCGGGACGACACAGACGTCTGCTCTCAACACTGGCGTGCTTGAGGTAGACAGGGTTTTTAAATCTACCGAATTCACCGAATACTTAAGTGAGGGAACGGGTTTAATCCTTAATCTAATGACCAACTCCTGGCCGTTGGTTATTCCGCCTTCCAACCCGCCGGCCTTGTTGGTTGGTCGTTTGATTTTTCCTTCTTCAACTATTATCGGGTCGTTATTATCCGAACCATAAGCTTTGATGTTTCCTATCTCAATTCCTTTGACCGCCGGGATAGAAAGCAAAGCCCCGCCGGCCCTGAATTCAAACCTCCGGTCATAATGAACAAACGAGCCAAGCCCCGCCGGAAGACCTTTAACTCTAATTTCCGTTACCCCGCCCACCGAATCCCCTTTCATGGCGGCTTCTTCAATCAGGGCCTTCATCTGTTTTTCCGTCTCTTTTTCCAGACAAAAAATATCAGACTCAAACCTGTGCTTCTCAATCTGCTCAAAAGAATAAGAATTCCGGTTTTTGATTCCGCCTATTTCCACCGTATGGGACACAAAGCTGATTTCAAATTCTTTAAGAAAACTTTTGACAATGGCGCCTAAAGCTACCCGAACCGCTGTTTCTCGGGCACTGGCCCGCTCGGCCACCAGATGAATATTTTTGAAACCATATTTAACACAGCCAGCTAAATCAGCATGGCCGGGACGGGGGGAAAAATCTTCGAGCCCCTTGACATCTCGATTATAGATAATGACGGCAATCGGTGCTCCGGTAGTCAGGCCATCTCTAACCCCGCTGAGTATTTCAAACTTTTCGTCTTCCAAGGCCATGCGCTGACTGCGGCCAAAATTATGCCTTCTATGTTTTAATTCCTGAGCGATTTCCTCCTCCTTCACTCTTACGCCCGCCACCATGCCTTCCAGAATGCCGACCAGCGCTTTTCCATGCGATTCACCCGCGGTTAGATAGCGCAGCATTTTCTTACTCCTCCCTTTCGGTTGGTTGCTTAAAGCTCCTCTCAGAAGCTTCCTGATAGGCCTGAAACCAGCTCTGCTCAGAGGTTTTTAACCCGGTCCAGATTTCAAGTGACATCATGGCCTGAAAAAGAAGCATATTAAGCCCATTGATTGCCTTGGCCCCTCGCTCATGACCTATTTTCATGAACGGAGTTATCTCTGGTTTATAAATTAAGTCGAAGAAAAGTTTTTGTCCTTCAGAAAAGGTCTGAGAAGGCGCCGTCGGCTTTAGGGGAAACAAGCCTGAAACACCGGGTAACCCCAGCGGCGTAGCGTTGACCACCAGATCCGCTTCTGCTATTTCATCCTCGACCACATCATCCCCCCATTCCATGATTCTCAAATTCACAAGAGCAGAAAAATCATCGTGAAGCTTGATCAATTTGCTTTGAGACCTTCCCACGACAATCACTTTTTGACAACCGAGAAAGGTGGCCGCGAATATAACAGCCCGGGCTGCCCCGCCCCCTCCCAAAATGACGACCTTCTTGGGTTGATGCCCGATTTTCTTGACCGACATCAGAAAACCATACCAGTCCGAATTGTAACCGTATAATTTTTGTTCCACCTTTTTTACCACGTTCACCGCCCCTATTAATCGGGCCGTCGGGTCAATTTCATCAAGGCAGGAAAAAATCCTTTCTTTAAAGGGGAGGGTAACATTTATCCCCAGAACAGATGATTTGCGCAGCCAGCCCATAAACTCTTCCAGATGGGCAGGTGCCAATTGCCAGGCATGATAACGAAGGGGCAGGTTTTCAAGTTCGGCCACTCGCTGAAATAATATCGGCGACCAGGAATGTTTTACGGGAAACCCAATTAACCCAACCTGATATTTAGTATTGAACATCTTGACCCCCTAATGGCTTATGGCCGTGATATGTGACCAGAAATTCGGATAGGAGACCTGAATGCAGTCATCATCGTCAATCCAAACCTCTCCCTCCGCTATGGCTGCGGCCACGGCCATGGTCATGGCTATTCGGTGATCATTAAAACTGCTGACTTTTGCTCCTTTCAACCTGTTCGGACCTTCTATTATTAAGCCATCATCTAATTCTTCAATAGCCGCTCCCATCTTTTTAAAATTGACAGCCAGGGCTTTGAGCCGGTCGCATTCTTTGTGCCTCAATTCTTTTGCCCCGGTTATCCTGGTAAGACCCCTGGCCTGAGTAGCCAGCAGGGCTATCAAAGGCAGCTCGTCGACCATGGATGGCACCTCCGAGGCTGTAATATCTACGGCATTAAGTTCACCGGCTCGAACTTCAAGGTCAGCAATTTCTTCATTAAAATTTTTTTCCAGATTCAGGACGGTCAATCTTGCTCCCATCCTCTCAAGAATGTTAATAAAACCGGTCCGGGTTGGATTAAAATTAACCTGCCGCACCACAAGATGCGAACCGGGAACAATCACGGCCAAGGCAATCAAAAAAGCGGCTGAAGAAATATCTCCGGGCACGATTATGCTCCCGCCTTCGATCCTTTGCCCGGAATGGATTTTGATTGAGTCATTCTCATCTTTAATATCAATTCCCAGATATCGCAGCATCCTCTCCAGATGGTCCCTGGTTTTGATTCTCTCCCTTATTACAGTTTCCCCCTCTGCCAATAACCCGGCCAGAATCAGGGCCGATTTAACCTGAGAACTGGCCACCGGCAGCTCGTAATCTATCCCCCGAAGGCCTCCCCCCTTCAAGCTCAAAGGAAGAAGTGAATCATTCTGGCGACCAAAAATCCTGGCCCCCATCAGGCTCAAAGGTTCCACTATTCTTTTCATCGGCCTCTGACGCAGTGAATTATCTCCATCAAGCACAGAGTAAAAAGGATGGGCGGCCAGAAGACCGGCCAGGAGTCTGGCCGTCGTGCCCGAATTGCGACAATCAAGAAAATCCGATGGCTCTCGTAACGGGCCTGGTGAGACAAGTATATCCTGACCTTTTACCGTGATCTCTTTGCCCAGCCGGCGCAGACAGTCGATGGTGGCCAAAGTATCCCCTGAAACCAGGGCCCTCTTTATTTTGAACCCCTGGCGGGCCAGGGCACCAACGATTATTGCCCGGTGGGTAATGGATTTGTCTGAGGGTGGGATTATCTCTCCTTCTATTCTTTTAATTCTGAGGGAAAGCTTTTTCATAAAGTTTCCTCCTCTTGTCTGCTTCTTTCCTAATAAACGACAATCTCTCTTCTAACCTTCCTTTTTTCAGAAGGTCCTGCCAGTCTTCAAACTCTTTTATAAAATCCCTGGCCAAGCCAATCATATTTTCTAAATTAGACATCAGCATACTCTGCCCCATGGCCTTGGGAGTTAGGCACAGCCGGGTAGCACCCAAAAAACCTGTGGCCACGAAATCATCAATATCCTTACTTTGAGTACGTTTTTTTAAATATAAAGAAAACAACACCAGCGAAAGAAAGTAAGGTAGCTGGCTGGTCAGGGCTACTGCTCGGTCATGAAAATCAGCCCTCACTTTTACCGGTATGGCTCCCAGCTTTTCAATCACTTCTCTGACCTTTTTTAAACTTTTCTTTTTGGAGCCGGTCTGGGGCTCGCACAAAAAAAACGGTTTGCCTGAAAACAGCTCGGCATTCCAGGAGTTTTTTCCTTCTTTAACGGTACCGGCCATGGGATGGCCGCCTACCATAAGTCTATCTGGAAATTTTTCCATCTTCTTAACGATTTCTTTTTTTGTGCTACCGGTATCAAACAGAATCTGACTTCCCTTCATCAGCGGACCAATTACTTCTACTTGTTTTTTTATTTCATCTACCGGAGTACACAAAACAATAAAATCGGCTTTCTTCACCCCTTCTTCCAGTTCTGAAACATAGCCATCCAGCAAATTTGAGTATTCACGGCGATAACGGATATCCAAACCATAAACCTTTCTGGCAATTTTCTTTTCTTTCAAGGCCAAGGCCAAAGAGCCACCTATCTGTCCCAGACCGACGATAAAAAAATCAGAATTCATAGTTCCCTTCCGCAAACTGAAGCCAGCTGTTTTATCTCTTCGACCAGCCTGGCAAATTCTTCAAAATTGAGTGATTGAAATCCATCACTCAGCGCCGATGCGGGGTCAGGATGTACTTCCACCAAAAGTCCATCAGCTCCGGCCACCAGGGCTGCCTTGCTCACCGGAGCCACCAGATCTCTAACCCCCGTGCCATGGCTGGGGTCAGCCACCACCGGTAAATGGCTTAATTTTTTCAGTAATGGTATGGCTGAAACATCAAATGTATTTCGAGTATATTTTTCAAAAGTTCTGATTCCTCTCTCACAAAGAATAACCCTCGGATTGCCGTTGGAAAGAACATACTCGGCTGACATCAATAATTCTTCTAAGGTGGACATCATGCCCCGTTTTAATAAAACTGGTTTATCAATTCTTCCCAGGCTTTCGAGCAGGGGATAATTTTGCATATTTCTGGCTCCCACCTGGAGGATATCAGCAATCTGGCTTACCTTGTCTACATCTTCCGCGCTCATCACTTCCGTTACGACGGCCAGACCAGTTCTCTCCTTCGCTTCACCAAGATATTCCAGGCCCTTCTCCTTCAGTCCCTGAAAGGTATAAGGAGAAGTGCGGGGCTTAAAAGCTCCTCCTCTGATTATTTTCACACCCATTTCCTTTAAGGCCAGCGCAGTTTCTATTATTTGTTCCCGGCTTTCGACGGCACACGGGCCAGCCATGAGGACCAGCCGATTTCCGCCAATTTCAGTTTTCCCGTTTAAACGAAAAACCGAATTTTCCGGTTTTATCTCTCGACTGGCCAATTTGAATGGGCTCAAGATGCGAACCACTTTTTCCACTTCCGGTAAGTTTTCAAAGTACTCCGGCTCCACCGTCAGTCGTCCGATAACTCCTATAATTGTTCTTTCGTGTCCCTTGGAAACATGCGGCTTTAACCCAAGGTCGCTAACCCTTTTCAGAACTTCGGAAATGGCCCTCAAAGATGCACCGGCCTTCATCACGATAACCATGTTTTCTCTCCTTTATAAAATCGGCTTCACCCTTTTTTATTTTCCAAGGCCACCGGCCTCAGGCAAACCTGGGTGACAGCCAGGTCCCTTCACTCCTGATTCACAGAGCTCTTCTGAATCCCTCCAAAAAGTGTTTAATCTCTTGCACCTCAAAACTGCTTTCTCTCCCCCTAATGAGTTTTATCAGGGCACTTCCAACAATGATGCCATCAACCTGCCTGGCTATCTTACTTGCCTGGCCGGGCGTATAAATACCAAAGCCGGCATAGACTGGTTTATCGGTTATTTCTCTCAGCTGGAGACTTTTCTGAAATGTCGCTTCATCGGCTTTTGACTCCATACCGGTTACTCCGTAGATTGACACCAGATAAATAAATCCTCTGGAAGCTGAGGCTATTTTCGTCAGCCTGGCGGAGTTGGTCGAAGGAGCAACCATCAACACCAGGGCAATGTTTTTTTGGGCAAAATAATCCTTTACTACCTCAATCTCTTCCAACGGCAAATCAGGGAAAAGTATTCCGGCCACCTTCTGGTCTTGCATGAAATCCGCAAATTTTTTTATTCCGTAATAATAGACGGGATTAAGATAGCTCATGATGATGGTCGGCACCCGCAAGTCTTTCCGTATCTCCTTATAAAAATGCATGAAATCTCTGAGTTTAAAACCCCGGTTCAAAACCCACTCCGAAGAATACTGGATGAATTTTCCGTCAGCCACCGGGTCAGAAAAGGGTAGGCCAATTTCGATGGCATCTGCTCCGGCCAATTGGGCCGCCAGCAAAAGAGCGGCAAATTTATCCGGCGTGGGATAAAATGCCGTAAAGAACGGAACCAGTGCTTTTTGACCTTTATTTTTTATCTCCAGGGTATATTTTTCTAAGTCTTTCATGTTACTTTCCTTTCAGCCAAGGTCTTTATCTCCCCGCCCGGAAAGGTTCACCACCACAATTTCATTCTTTTCAAACCTTCTCTTTTTAACCCAGGCCAAAGCATGACAAGACTCAAGAGCTGGAATTATTCCTTCAAGGCGAGTAACCTCTTTGAAAGCGGCCAGGGCTTCTGAATCGTTAACCCGGTCGGGGACAATCCTGCCCGAGCTAACTAAATAAGCCAGTTCTGGCCCAACTCCCGGGTAATCAAGTCCGGCCGCCGCAGAATGAGAATTTAAAACCTGACCGTCTTCATCCTGAAGGAAAACGGTAAATGCCCCATGTAATATTCCCTTTTTGCCCTTCATCAAAGAAAGAGCATGATACGGGGTGTTTTCCCCCTGGCCCCCTGCTTCCACGGCCACCATCTTCACTTTCTCTTCCTTCAAAAATGGGTAAAACAAACCTAAGGCATTAGAACCTCCACCAACACAGGCCACCAGATAGTCAGGTAAACGATTCATAAAATTTTTAATCTGTCTTCTGACTTCTTTACCGATGACTGATTGAAAGGTTCTGACCATCAGCGGATAAGGATGGGGCCCCACCACCGAGCCAAGAAGATAATAGGTATCTTTGGCATTGGCCACCCAGTCTCGCATGGCTTCATTGGTGGCATCTTTAAGGGTTTTAGAACCGCAGGTTACCTTTAACACCTCTGCTCCCAGAAGCTGCATCTTTTTCACATTGACCGTTTGACGTTCCATGTCTTTTTCGCCCATATAAATGGCACAGTCAAACCCCAGTAAAGCAGCCACGGTAGCCACGGCCACTCCGTGTTGGCCGGCACCGGTTTCAGCCACCAGCCTTCTTTTCCCCAGCCTTTTGGCCAGAAGAGCCTGGCCCAGGCAATTTGTAATCTTATGAGCCCCGGTATGATTTAAATCTTCTCGCTTGAGATAAACTGTCACACCATAGGCTCGAGAAAGATTTTCCGCCAGATAGAGAGGCGTTGGCCTTCCACAATAATTTTTCAGATAAAATTCAAATTCTTTTCTAAAAACCGGGTCCTTCCAGGCTCCAAAAAATTCTCTTTCGAGCTCTAACAGAGGTTCCATCAGCGTTTCGGGAACAAAACGTCCGCCGAATTCTCCGAATCTGCCTGCTGACAATCCCATTCTCTAATCCTCCTTATGAATTCTTTCATTTTTTTCTGATCTTTTTTCCCCGGCCTGAGTTCGATGCCCGAACAAACATCGACACCATAAGGTCTAACCTTTTCCAGGGCCAGGTTTACATTATCGGGAGTGAGCCCGCCACCAAGGAAAAATTTACCAAATCGTTTGGCCCGCACGGCCATGTTCCAGTCAAAAGGCTTCCCTTTTTCGGCTGAATCCAAAAGAAAAAAATGATAACCGCTGTCTGCTATCTGCTGCAGGTCAGAATGGTGTTTTAATCTGAAAGCTTTATATCCTTTTCCCCGAAATTGTTCGAGATAATCCCGGCTTTCTTGGCCGTGGAATTGCAAAAGGTCAAGATTCAATTCCTCGGCTAACTGTTTTACCCGTTCTGCCCTTTCATTCACAAACACCCCAACTTTAACCACAAACGGGGGTATTTCCCGGATTATTTTTTCCGCTTCCTTCTGAGTAATTTTTCTCGGACTTTCAGAAAAAATAAACCCGATAGCATCCGCCCCAAATTCTACAGCCAGCCTGGCATCTTCCGGGTTGGTCAGACCACAAATTTTAATTTTGGTCATTGAGCTAAACCTTTAATAAATTCTTTAATCTTAGCCTCCGGATCTGGCGCCTCCATAAAAGCGCTTCCGATTAAGAACCCATCTGCCCCGAGCTGCCTGAAATATCTCAGGTCTTCCGCTGTCTTTAAACCAGACTCAATTATGTGCCACCTGCCTATATTTCTATCTTTTGCCTCTCTTAAAAGAGCTTCCCCCCGGCCCAGGTCAACTTTAAGAGACTTCAAATCTCGATTATTTATACCAACAATTCCTATCGACAAATCCGCGATTATTTCCATTTCCTCAAAAGAATGAATTTCCACTATTGGCTCTAAACTTAATTCCTCGCATTTGTTCAATAATTCGACCAGTTTTTCTCTGCCCAGAAAACCAGCGATAAGCAAAATACTGTCGGCTCCCTGATTATAGGCTTCAACGACCTCGTCCGGGTGCAGGAAAAACCCTTTTTTCAAAACCGGAAGGCATGTCGCCCTTCGGACCTCGGCCAGATCTTGATTAGTAGTCAAGAAAAATTCTTCTTCCACCACGACGGAAACGGCCGAAAATCCATTTCGTTCATAAATCCGGGCAATTTCAAAAGGCGAGAAGGGCAGGTTAAATTTCCTGGTTGGGGTGGCCCTTTTAAATTCGCCTATCAGCCCATTTTTTCGCCCAATATGTTCGGACAGGGAAAGTGGCTTCGAACCTCTGACCACCAACCCAGGCGTTTTCCTTGAATTCGATTCAACTTTTTTCCTCATCTTTTCCAGGAAATCCATTCATCCCTCCTGATGCCATTTCATAAAGGCCAGCAAAATTTTAAAAGCCTTGCCCGAGTCGATTGACTCCCTGGCCATTTCTATTCCTTCCTTAAGGTCGGCCGCCCTGCCCGAAACAAAAATGGCCGCTCCGGCATTCATCAACACCACATCGCGATAAACAGATGCTTCGCCGGTCAAGACACTGAACAGGATTTTCAAGTTATCCTGAAGAGAATTAACTGAAAGTTGGCCTTGACTTCTCTTAAAGCCGAAATCCTCCGGGACAATTTCCTGTTCTTCTATCCTGCCGTTTTCTACCAAAATGGCCGAAGTTGGAGCCATAATGGATATCTCATCCAACCCATCTTGAGAGTGAACCAGTAAATACTTTTCCCCGCCCAGTTGGCTGACCACTTCAGCCATCTTTTTCATGACCTGATAATCAAAGACTCCAATTAATTGCCTTTTCACTCCAGCCGGGTTGATCAGCGGCCCAACCAGGTTAAAAAGCGTTCTGACGCCGAGTTCTCGTCTTATGGGCTGAATATTCTTCATCGCCGGATGAAAATAAGGAGCATGAATAAAGCCGATACCAATTTCAGCCAAAGATTTTGCCACCTGTTCCGGTCTTTCGGGCACCTTAATGCCTAACCCCTCAATCAAGTCTGTGCTGCCACAGTGACCGGAAATCGCCCGGTTACCATGTTTGGCCACCCTTATTCCGGCTCCGGCCACCACAAAAGCTGAAACAGTCGAGATATTAAAAGTCTTTTTACCGTCGCCGCCGGTACCACAGAGGTCAACCGTTTCTTCCGTTTCGGCCTCTATCCTGACAGCTTTCTCTCTGAGAACTTTAACAAAGCTGAAAATTTCTGCGCTTGTTTCTCCCTTCATTTTCAAACCGACTAAAAGAGCGGCTATTTTTACCGGGCTAATCTCTCCCCCCACCATTTTTCTGGCCACTTCTTCAGACAGACCGGGTTCCAGATCGTTTCCTTCGCAAACCATTCGCAAGGTTTGATCGATCATTTGGCTACCTCCCAAGTTCGATGAAATTGTTTAGCAGCTTCTGACCTTCTCTGGTTAAAAACGATTCAGGATGAAACTGAACCCCTTCCGTTTTCGTTCCTTTTATCCTCAACCCCATAATTTCTCCTTCGGCCGTGTAGGCAGAAATTTCTATTTCCGGCGGGAGATTTTCTTCGCTGACCAGCAAAGAATGATACCTGGTCGCTTGGAAAGGGTTAGTTAGGTCGTAAAATATGGACTGCCCGTCATGGAAGACAGGTGACGTCCGCCCATGGACGAGTCGTTTGGCCTGAACGATCCTGGCACCAAAAACCTGGGCTATACATTGATGTCCCAAACAAACCCCAAGAACAGGGATTCGTCCGGTAAAATACTTGATGGCTTCATTGCATACTCCGGCTTCTTCCGGTCGGCCGGGCCCCGGTGAGATAACCAGATAATCCGGCGCCAGGTCAATAATCTCCGGCAGAGATACAGCATTTCTTCTTCTTACCAGGACTTTCTGGGAGCTCAGACACAGGTACTGGTAAAGGTTGTAAACAAAAGAATCAAAATTATCTAAGATCAGGATCAAATTCGTCCTCCTTTCTCGGCCAGACGGACGGCCTGATGCAGGCCGCGAATTTTATTTCTGATTTCCTGATACTCATTTTCTTCGTCGGATTCAGCCACGATTCCGGCCCCGGCCTGAAGATAATAGTGGCCTTTTTGATAAACGACCATCCTGATACCAATGCAAAAATCCATCTGCTGGTTAAAGCTAAGATAACCGACCACGCCGGCATACGGACCCCGCGAAACAGGTTCCAGTTCCCTGATGATTTCCATGGCGCGTAACTTTGGAGCCCCGCTGACCGTTCCGGCGGGAAAAGTGGCCTGCAGTAAGTCATAAAAACTGAGCTCCGGCCTCAGCTTTCCTTCTACCCTGGAAACCAGATGCATCACATGGGAAAACTTTTCGACCGACATGAACTCCGAAACTTTAACGGTGCCGGGGAGACAGATTTTACCCAGGTCATTCCGGGCGAGGTCAACCAGCATCACATGTTCGGCCTGTTCTTTGGGGTCAGTTAGTAATTCTTTTTCCAGAGCCCGCTCCTCTTCCTCAGAACTTCCCCGTTTTCTGGTGCCGGCAATTGGCTTAAGTTTCGCCCAACCGTCTGTCACTTTGAGATGAGATTCTGGTGAGCTTCCAATCAACTGAAAATCGTCGAAATCAAAATAAAACATATAGGGAGAGGGATTAATAATCCTTAAAGCCCGGTACAGGTCAAAGGGACCGGCTGACGTCTCGCCTTTGAATTGAACGGAAAGGACCACCTGGAAAATATCACCGGCCTTAATATATTCTTTGGCCTTCCGCACACGCTGCAGGAACTCATCCTTCTCAAGGCTCCCTTGAAGAGTGAGGGGCTTCTCTTCCGATGATAAAAAGTTATTTTCCGGTAAATTGACGTTAGAAATAAGTGAATGGTGAATTCTATTTATTTCTTCTTCAATTTCTTTCCTGTGGCCGCTTTCGTCGATTATCAGAATCCTGCCTGTATTCTTGGCGTGGTCAAAAATTAAGAGTTTGTTTATCTTAAAAAAATACATCTGGGGAAACCGGTGAATATCAACCGGAAGGTCAATTTCTTCCAGGAAGGTAATAAAATCATAACCCACATACCCGGCCCAGCCTCCGGCAAAAGGGATATCATCAAACGGTAAAGGTTCCCCGACCGTAAGTATTGAATCTAATACCTGCTTGGCCTTCCCCCGGTCAAGCCGTATTTTTTGACCATCTGCTTCAAGCTCGGATCCCTTTAAAACCAATTTTTTCTCAGAGTTCAGCCCGATAAAAGAATAGCGCCCCAGCGTTTCTCCTTTCTCAACACTCTCCATCAAGCAAACCGCCCCGATTTTTTTCAACTTCAGAAAAGCCGAAACCGGAGTAAAAAGATCGAGGGGTATTTCTTGCCAGCCAATCAGCTTGTTCTCTATCTCTCTTATTTCCATGTCGCCTCCTAAAACCCTCTAACCCCAAAAAAAAAGACCCACCTATCCGTTCATAGGTGGGTCTTGGGATTTCCTATTTATCAGAGGGGCCTGAGGCTTAAGGAATCCTTACCGACCCACCCTCTGGGTAAACCAGTACCAGTAGCGCCAGTACTGATGGGTCGGTGTATATTCCTTAAGCATCATGATCATCTCAGCTATTTTAAAAATCTTTTTTAATTTGTCAAGAGTTCCCCAAATTTTTTTTGAATTGGACATAATTCCAAAAAGAATATTTCAACAGTCGAGCCGTTTAAACTAGCGGTAGATTATTTTCAACATTTACCTCTCATAATCCTAATGCATCCTTCAGACCTGCGATTTTTTACTCCGCTTAAACCCCGATTATTTCTTCTCAATATCAAAACAAACTATTTGCTTTTTCCCAAAAAATCTTTAACATATAAAACAAACAATAAAAGTGAGCTTGAAATTCAATGGTTAAAGCGTATATGTCCGGACCCATAAAACTTTCCAAGACCTGTCAATCCCGCTCATATTATTACTTTTTTACCTACGGAAACGGCTCAGGGCCTCCGTAGTTAATTTGCCCGGAGAAATTGGAGGCCATGAGCCAAAACAGCTCATGGCCTTTTTTTTTGCCATTAATTTTAAGCCGGAGGATACAGAAAATGACCTGGAAAAGGAAAATAAAGTCAGAAAAATTAAAAAGTGAAAGGCTTAATTACCTGCGCCAGCAGATAGATTTTTTAGACCAAAAAATCATTCATTTAATAGACCAAAGGATGGCTCTGGCCGTTCAAACCAGCCGGGCGAAGAAAAAAATCCAAGATAAAAAAAGGGAGAAAATCATTTTGAGCAGAGTTAAAAAATTTTGTCTGCCTTTTTTGTCTGAGAATTTTACAGAAAAAATAATTAAAACTATCATGCGCGAAAGCAAACAGCTTCAGCGAAATGGCCTGAAATTAATCGGTTTCCAGGGAGAGCGCGGGGCCTACGGAGAACTGGCGGCTTCAATTTTTAACCGCCACCTTAAACCCGTTCCCTGTCCCGATTTTATTGACGTCTTCCGAGGTGTAGAATACGGATGGTTTGATTATGGAATTGTTCCAGTTGAAAATTCAATTGAAGGTCAGGTCAGTTCAGTTAATGATCTTTTTATTGAATCCGACCTTAAGATTGTGGGCGAGGTCATCCTGCCCATTCACCACTGTCTGCTAACTCTGCCTGGTCAATCATTATCTCAAATCAGCTTGGTTCTCTCTCACCCCCAAGCTTTAGCTCAATGTAAAAAGTTTCTAAAAAAACATCATCTGGAACCTCAACCTTTTTACGATACGGCCGGGGCTGCCAGGATGATTTCCGAAACCCGGACTCCTGGCCTGGCCGCCATAGCTGGAAAAAATTGTGCCCAAGTGTACGGACTTTCAATTTTGGCCGAAAACATAGAGGATTTTCCTTTCAATCAAACCAGATTCCTGATCCTCGCCCGAAAAATAAAAACCGACGGCCACAAGTGTTCCGTTGTTTTTTCCGTCAGGCACAGGCCCGGCTCTCTCTGTCAGATGCTCAGCCTTTTCTCCCGGCATGACATTAACCTGACCAGAATTGAATCCCGTCCCAACAAAACCCGTCCTGGAGAATATTTCTTCCTTATTGACTTTGAGGCTTCGATTAGACAATCAAAAATAAAAAAAGTGTTAAACCAGCTGGAAAAACAGGCAACATTTTACAGATTTCTTGGTTGTTACAAGAATTTTAGACCATCGACACTTTGAAAATTAATAAAAATAGTAATATTTTTTTATCCAAGAAGATGGATTTTGGCTAAAATGGACACCGGTTTATATGTTGCTCCCAGATTGAGGGAAGAGCTTGATCAGAGGTCAGTGATTTTTCCCAGCCGGTTTACATGAAGTAAAGCCACCATTCCTGACATGTCCTTTTTATTCTCAAATTTCTGAAAGGTTTCATCCTCGGCCTCAAGTAGAGATTGAGTGATTTAAAGGAACAGAAGTAGTTTTCGTATCTGCAGCAGGAGTACTTGTTACTCAGCTTGAATTGTCTGAGCACATTGCGGACAATGGAAGATTTAACCTCCAGGCCTCGCTCCTGAAAAAGCCTTATTATCCAGGTCCGACCAGAGCCGGTTTTCTTCCGCTTGGCCATCATCAGTGTTTCGAACGCGGCCGAGGTCTTTTGAGGTGAGCGCTTCGGCTGAGGCGATAGATCCTTCAGCTCTTCCCTTCCTCTTTCAGTCGCCAGCCAGACTGCTAATTTTTTTTTAAAAATTAAAGCAAAACATATTTAATGGGATAATTAAGTGATATCCCATTTAGTGTGTTCTAAGGGGGTCTCGATTTTCAAGGGCTTTTTTAATCAAGTCCTCAAGCTCGGCTTCACGTCGCTCAAAGTTGAGGGCATCAGATTTAAACCTGACCTGCCCCCGCTCAAGCAAAACAAAATACGGTTCAGCTGCCACCCTAAACAACCGGTAAGCCTGACCGCTTTCATCCCTGGCTACCGGAATGTGCCAGTGGCCGGGGCGAACCAGCTCATTTAAATCTTCGACGATATCTCGACTGACAGAAATGATTTCCAGGCCTTTTTCCTGGTATCTATTAAGCTCGAAAATCACATCCCGGGCTGTTTCCAGGCACGAAGGGCAAGCCGTGCTGATAAAAATCAGGAGCCATACCCGATTTGAATCCAAATAAATCTTTTCTCCTTCGAGTGAGCTAAGTGTTAAGAGCGAATCTAAGCGATCACCTTCTTTAAGGTAATTTTTATCCTCGGATGTCTGATAACTCCTTTTTTTAATTTCCTCTATCAATTCCCGGTTTATATTCTGACACTCATTTAATTTCTGCCGAAGGCCCCATCCCCAGAACAGGGAAACAGAAAGGAAAAGGAAAAGCAGAAGCGGAAACAACCACTTTCTCACCATTGCTTCCCCCTGAAGACAAACTTCCTCAGTTCGTAGTTATAATCGATCAGGTAAAGAGCTTCATCATCACCGATAGCTATCAACCTGGCTTCGCAGGGCAAAACAATGGTGCCCTGATATCGACCCTGGCTATCATACTTGTATATTTCACGTCCCTTTTCCTTCTTTCCCTCTGGTCCCTGGCCGCTTGCCCCGCTCAGGAAATAATAAAAATTACTGGGATCAAAACTCAGGTCAGCCAGAATGAATGGCACTTTCTGCACATCTCGGTCATTCTTTATTCTCATTTTAAGGATCTGTGTTTCCGGTTTCTCCCCCTTGAACACAATCTCAAAGCTTTTTACCATCTTATTTTTCCGGTCAAAAACCTCAATTTTATTCAAAACAAATTGATGGCCACAGACGAGATTCCCCGCCCGGTCAACCTTCATCAGGACCGAATTTATTAACATATTCAACATCAGGTCATCGGTCTTTATTGCTTTCATAAAGCTGCTTTGTACATTGAAATCCAGCCCATAAACATTTATAAGTGGCTCTTCTCTCAGCGCCACATAGCTTCCCGGAAAGGACATCACATAGTATTTATCTTCAGCCAGGACAATCCCAGAGGGTGGGTAGGCAAGGTTACAAGAAGAAATGAGTTTTCCTTCATCATTTAAAATTTGAAGCCGACGATTCCCGGTATCGGCTACTGCAATGATTTTTTTGCTTCGGTCGACATAAAAACCCTCCGGCCGATTCAATTCTCCAGGTCCCTTGCCCCGTTGACCTATTGAGCGAACAAGTTTCCCATTAACTCCAAACACTTTAATCTGACTCTCTTCTGTATCGAGCACATAAATTTGTTCGCCGACAATTTCCAGGCGAACCGGTAAACTCAACAGTGCTCCAGGCTCCTTACCCATGACAAAGGATTTATCTTCTGAAACGGGGATGATTTTTTCTACTACTTTTTTATCAGCCCCCCAGCCAGCCAGACCGATGATTAAAATAATCGATACCTGAACAAATAATTTTCTTAAAAATCTCATTTTCATCTTGCTCCTTTATTAAAGTCAAAAATTAAAAGGAAGGGGTGGGCCCCACCCCCTTCCTCAATTAATGCCCTGGTGTTAAGGTTCTCGTCAGGTCACTTATCAGCCAATAAGAGCGAGTTTAATGCAGCGGGCGAGGGCCAGCTCGCAATCCAGATAGTCAATTGTGCTGCCAGGAAATGAGGTCCTCACATTCTGGGTGCACTTTTCAAACTGGGCAAAGCAATTGGTCGCGGAATCCTCCTTAGCCTGAACGGCCAGGGTTCCATAAACAGTGACCAGAAGCAAGAGGACGACGATGGTGTTGATCAATCCTTTTTTCCTCATTTTTACCTCCTCTGAAAATTTTCTGTTCGCGAGCTTCACTCTTAATAGAGGCAAATTTAATGCCAGTTTCGGCGGAAAGAGTTTCCCCATGAAAAGTGCACCACCTGGCGTTTTCAGGTAAACGTTGGTTATCAGGTTTGCCATCGAAGTAAACATTTATTTACCAATTTTAATCTTATAAAGAATTGACCGATAAAACCATCTTTCTTTTCTCAGCTAAAATCTAAAAAAGATACTCAGCTATCTTTCCGGACGTTAAGTCTTTATTTGAGATTTTCGTGAAGCTAATGGTCTTCCGGCCAACCTGCAGTTCTTTTTCCTTCTTTTTATCCCCATCTAATTTTCTGAAACTATTTTTACTGCCTCATTTATAAATCTTAAGTTCGGAAAATATTACCCCAGCCAGCACTCGCAAGTATATTTTCCGCTCTGAGCTATGAGAATTTCTTTAGTTTCCCAACGTCATTATTTTGATGATATATCTACTTATTAATTTAAGTAATTAATTTTGAAGATACTGGAAAAAACAACCCGAAAAAGAGGTCCCTATGCTCTCAGAAACCATTTCATTGACCTGGAAAAAAATCCTGAGAACAAATTTAATTTCGGTAATCGTCTGTTCTGCTTTTGTAATTTACGCTTTCTACCTGGTCTTTATTGCCCGCTCGCCGGAAGAAGCCGCCCGGCAGTCTGCCCTGATCTTCCCCCTGCTATCAGTACTCTTGAGCAGCGGACTTATCCGGGATGAGTTTGAACAGAACCAGATTTATCCTTTTCTGAGCCGCTTCCCGGCGCAACGCCTTTTCTTGGGCAAAGTATTGGCCTTAATTATCGTAATTCTTTTAATCTACTTGGTAATCGGAATTTCAGCGGCAATCATGATTTTCGCCCGCCATAACTCTGAAGCCACCCTCCCTACATTTAATTTTCTGCTTTGCGGACTAATTTTAAGCTTTTATTTCACTTCCCTGGGGATACTGCTGGTCTCTCGACTTAAAGGAGCGGCAAATTTCGTAGTTATTCTCCTGGCTGAAGTTCTGGTCATTATCCTGGCAGAAAAGAGATTTGGCTTCCTAAGAGTACTCGAAGCTGGTCAAGCTAATACTTTTACCCTGAAAAATCTATCTTGGCTGATATTATTGCCAATCCGGGATCACCTGAACGCCTGGCAATTGCTTTCACTTCTGCTCGTTTCTATTATTTTCCTTTTTTGGGCTCTGACCCTATTCAAACACCAGGCTGATAAACATAACCTGAAGCTGCTTGAGTCCACTGAGGAGGTCAACTTCTTACTCAAAGTATCAGCTCTTAAAAAGATCTTTCATGAAGGGCTGCTCAAAAGAAAAACAAAAGAAGCACTAAAAGGAGTGGATATAGCTATAAAACCCGGGAAAATAACCGGCTTTCTCGGCCCGAACGGGGCCGGCAAATCCACAACTATAAAAATCATCTTGAATTTTCTTCGGCCCGAGGCGGGAGAAGTTGAATTTGCCTCGAGCAATCACCGGAAGTACCACGGTAAATATCCAGATATTGGCTACCTGCAGGAGCTTTCCGGGCTCTACCCGTTTCTCACGCCCAGGGAAACCCTTTATCTCGTGGCCAGGAATAAAGGTATGGGCAGGGAAAAAGCACAGAGAGAAGTTCAAAATTTAGCGGAAAAACTGGCTTTCACCGACCACCTTGATCGCCGGCTTAAGAACCTGTCTAAAGGCACCGGGCAAAAGGTTGCCCTGGCGGTGGCCATCCTTGGTCAGCCTGACCTGCTAATTTTTGATGAACCATTCACCGGCCTTGACCCCATCATCATGCATGAAATCAGGAACCTAATCCTTGAGCTCAAACAGGCCGGCCGGACTATCTTTCTATCCTCGCATCTTTTGCCAGAAGTGGAAAAACTCTGCGATGAGGTCGCCCTGATTAACGATGGACAAATCGTCTGCGCCGGAGAAATAGCAGACCTCAAGTTAGCCTGGCAGATTTCCGAACTGGCCCGACAAAACCTTCAGGTGGCAGACCAACTCCGGAAAATTTTGAATACTGACGGCCCCACCCTGGAATTTACCGCCCTGCTCGATTCTGCCCACAAAGTTTTAAAAGATAAAACTATCGCTGCCCAACTGGCAGAAGCCCCGGTCCCCGACTTAGAAAAGATTTTCCTGGACGCTGTGAAGAGGAGCCAGGCCAGGCCCAGGCTATAAAATTAGAAAAAACGGGCAGAGAGCAAGGGGCTCATTCCCCAGACCTCAGCGGTGCGAACGTCGAGCTCTCTCAGCTGGACTATTAGTCCACTTCACCAACTGTTAATGCCTGAAATCATCATTAAATTTACCATTATTAATCAGATTATTTTTTCTACAGATTGAACTCTTTCGGGCTATTTTTTGCTATCTGATGATAGCCGGCTATGACAGATAATCTTTGATTCACCTCTCTTGTATCTTTTTCCTGACACCCCGGGGTCGGAATAATGTTAAGATCTGTTTGCCAAACAGCCACAGTAAACCCCGGTTCTAAACCGTCAGGTTTTTAAATATAATGGAAAATGATTGACATAATTAAAGGTCAATTAAAAACCGCGGCAGATTTCGCAGTCAGAAGCGAATTCGCCTGATCTTATAAACGGGAGAAAAGAATGCCGGCAAATGTAGAGATAAAAGCTCGGCTGAGAGATTTCTCAGCCATGAAAGAAAAAGTTGAGGCCTTGAGCCAGCAGCCAGCCACGGTTATCTGTCAGGAAGATGTGTTCTTTAAAACTACACACGGCCGGCTTAAACTCAGACTGATAAATGGTCGCCGAGCCGAGCTAATATACTACGAACGCCCGGACCAAAATGGCCCAAAATTCTGTAAGTATGATGTCTTTGAAACTGACCATCCCGAGCAACTAAAAAAAGTTCTGACGGCAGCTCTGGGTGTGCGAGGTGAGGTTCGCAAGACTCGCTATTTTTACTTATTTGGTCAAACCCGCCTTCACCTTGACCGGGTTGAAAGCCTGGGCGATTTTTTTGAACTTGAAGTCGTTCTTCACACCGGGCAAACAGAAGCCGAGGGGCAAGCCATCGCCTATGAATTGATGAGAAAGCTCGGGTTGAATCAAGAAGATTTAATCGACCGGGCCTACATTGACCTTCTGGAAGGAAAATCCTGATTCTTGCTTTTCTTCTTATCGTGCGATTGGTCTAATTTTAATAAAGAGCAATTTTGGCCGAATTTTCTGAATTTTCCAGTTCAGAATCATCCACTCAGAAAATTTGTCGGCTTTTCTCGATTAAATTAACAATTCATCTGGCCTGTGAGAAAGATAAAGAAGACTATTGGCCTGGCGTTTTCACTCCGGTCGGTTACTGCCCATCAACGCCCGCCTAAATTTCCCCGCCACAATAAAATTTAAATTTAAACAGTATCTCCGCTCTTCTATTTTCTTAATGGCTGACGGATTCCGAAGGTGTCAGCTCATTTTCACCACGGCTGACCCAAGAGTTCGGCCGCGGCCTGCCACTTCACCACCGGTTACATCCTCAAGCACCACTTCCAGCAGGTAGGCACCTTGTTCTGAGAGACTAACTGGAATCTTCCAGGTTAAACTTCTTTTTTCTCTTTTCTCGTTCGGGCTGAGTTTAATTTCCCAGTTGAACAGCTGTGCCTCTAACTTCTGCACGCCCCGGTAGGGCACCACTTTTACTTTGAACCTGGCCAGCAAAAGATTATTTTCTTCAACAAAATTTACCCTGTTCGCCGGAATCTTCAGCACCAGCTGTCCATCTTCAAATTTCACCTCGAAATGAAACCGGAGTTTGGGCGAAAGAGCGGCATTCAAATAATCTCTTTTAACCTCAGCCATGGTATCAAGAAGTTCTGGCGAGTAATCTGCATACCAGCGCCCGTTTTCCCGGTAAAAATGAGCCACCATTTTATAACGGTCGTATTCCCAGGTTTCTTCACCGGCTGAATCGTACCGCCACCGCTCGTCTAACTGGTCGTGCTCCAGCAAACGAAAATCGCCATCACTCAGCAGGAAAAACATCCGGTCCGGCGGCCCAAGCACCAAATAAACCTTGCCTCGCTCGGTGAACCAGCCGGCATCACGAATCTGAGCATCCGGCCGCTGGCTGAGTCGGTCGCCGGCTATCGGGCTAAACCAGCGGTTAGCATAAGCTACTCTTTCTTTAAATTCTTCCCGCAATTCATTTTCTTCAGTGGCCGGGTCCGGGTCACGAAATTTCCAGCAGAGGTCCAGGAATTCCGGCCGCTCCGCAGGTGAAAGATGACGGTAAACCTCCTGTTCGGCTTCTGTCAGGATTAAGCTCACTTTGTCAAAATCAAGGTCAGCCGGCACCTTTGTTTTAGGCGGCTGATTAAGACTGCAACCACAGAACAGGCCAGAAACCACCAGAAGAAGTTTTAAATGAAATGCGAAATCCAGAGGAAATCCCCTCCGCTTCTTCATTTCTCCCGCCCGGAGAATATTTCAATCGTCTGAATATCAATTCAGCCCGATTGATTTACTCGATTATTACTTCGTGGGAGCCTTTAACCAGCTCGCCGATGAGATAGGCTTTCTGGCCGAGCTTCTGGAAGAGTTTGAGAGCTGGCTCGGCTTCTTTCGGGCTGACCACGGCCACCAGCCCGATACCCATGTTGAACGTGCGATACATCTCGCGCTCCGCCACCTGGCCGCGGCGCTGTATTTCGTTGAAGACGGGCAGCACCGGCCAGCTGCCTTTACGGATGATTACCTGCAGGCCATCCGGAATGACCCGCGGGATGTTGTCGTAAAAGCCACCACCCGTAATGTGAGCCATGGCTTTAATTTTAATTTTCTTTAAAGCCTCCAGAATGGCCATCGTGTAAATTTTCGTTGGTTTGAGCAGCTCTTTTCCCCACTTGAGTTTGATTTCTTCTTCTGAGAAGACCCGGCGCGCCAGAGAATAGCCGTTGCTGTGGAGGCCTGAGGAAGCCAGACCGATGACCTTGTCGCCGGCCCGGCAGTGGCGGCCGTCAATGATTTTATCAGCATCCACTAAGCCCACGCAGAAACCGGCCAGGTCCCATTTTCCGGGTTCGTAAAGTCCGGGAAGCTCGGCCGTTTCACCACCGATCAGAGCGCAGTTAGCCTCGCGGCAGCCCCGAACAATTCCGCGGATTACCTCGACCAGCTGGTCTTTATCCAGACGTCCGGTGGCAATGTAATCGAGGAAGAAAAGCGGTTCGGCCCCCAGCACGACCACATCATCCACGTTCATGGCCACCAGGTCGATGCCAATCGTGTCGTACTTTTTAAGCAGGTCGGCAATGATCAGCTTGGTGCCAACCCCGTCGGTCGAGGACACCAGCACCGGTTTTTTCATTCCCTTGAGCCGCGGGGCAAACAAACCGCCAAACCCGCCGATTGAGCCGAGCACCTCAGCCCGTTCGGTCAATTTGACCAGCGGTTTAATCTTCTGAATAAAGGAATCAGCCTCATCGATATTCACGCCAGCTTTTTTATAAGTAAGTCCGCTCATGCTTTCTCCTCTTCTTGTCAAATTATATCCGCCAAACTTAGCAGTTTATTTTTACCGCTTAATTTTATCCCTGCTTAAAATTATCATCCCTGCCCTTTTTAGTCAAATAAGGAGTCATGGTAAATCATTTATCACCTCTCAAGATGGGAAATTTTAATCCGGCAAGAGCTTAAACAAGAATTTCTTATGTGCCAAGAGCCAACCCAATAGAGAAAAATCTTAATCAATTTAGCCATATTTAATATGAGCAAGCCAGGCAAAGCCTACATTCCGGTGAGGCTGCGCTGCCAGAAGGCCAGGACACCGGTGATAATAAACAGAACAACAGAAACAATTGACCAGACTTTACCGGCGTAAGAGGCCAACCCGATCAATCCACCGGAAGCGGCAAAAAAGAGTATGGTGTAGCCGATTGCTATCCACCGAGTATGCCGAAAATCAATCCCGAGCACATAATCCAGCAAAATTTCCAGCAAAATCCAGGCCATAACACAGGTCAATTGAACATAATAAAGTGAAGGTCTTTTGAGCTCGGGCCCTTTAATCAACAGGTAAAATAGGGGAACAAGAAGAAAAATAAATATGAAGCCGAGATAGTAGCCAACCTTGGCCCGTCCAAATATACTGAACAAAAAACCGCAATGGAAGCGGAATAAAAAATCAAGGCTACCGCCACCCCGATTGAGTTCAATTTGTTCATCTCTTTCCCTTTATAGCGTGGTCATCTCCATTCCATCGCATAGCGCCTGACATGGAGCAGGCCTTCGGCATCTTCTTCGATGGTGTAGAGTTTCCCGTTTTTAATTTTTCGAGCTATGGCCGGGAGAATAACCCTGGCCACGTAGCGCCCTTCATTATCAAAGACATCGTAGGGGACATTTTTCTCTCCCTGGCCTTTGACGAACGGCCTGACAAATAGCCAGCCGCGGTCATCAAGGATGAAACCCTGGACGGGCGGAAAATACTGAGGCCACTCGACTTTCATATCGCCAGTAGGCCCCGCGTCGCCCCACAGTTCCCTGGCCCTCTTTTCCCTGTCTTCCTGGGTAAGAATTTCAGGGTCATACTTCTTGACGATTTTTTTTACAGTTTTACCTTCTCGGTTTACCACCTTAAACTCATACTCGGTGGTTATACCCCAGATGATATTCCCATCTGGAGTCACGGCAAACATCAGGAGTGGAAAATAGGGATTGAAAACCGGGAATCTGGCGATTGGCACGCTGGCCACGGTATGAACAGGCTGCAGGTCGGCATTAAACCGGACCAGCTCGGTTCTGGCTTGCTGGTCCATTATTGTATGGCTGCCGATGATATCTCCGTTGGGGTCCATTCTGGCATCGAGAAACATCCACATTTTCCCGGCGGAAAGGTCCTTTATGAACTGGCCTTCAAGGCTGAAGACCGTCACCCGGCGCGCTATGAGGTCGACGGCCAGGATGTTATTCTGCGGTGTAATCTGAAAATACCTCAGGCTCTGGAATTCTCCGGGCCCCTGCCCGGTTCTTCCTATGGTTCTAATAAACCTGCCCTGCGGGTCGAAGACCTTTATCTGGACCGCTTTACGGTCAAGGACGTAGATGTTGCCGTCATCGTCGGCATCGATAACCGTCGGTTCAAGGAGCATGGATTCTTCGCTTTCTCTTTTATCTCCCAGCGACAGGTCCTGTTTTAGCGAAAGAGTGGTTGGCAGTCCGCGCGGCGGCGCCGGGTTCTTCGGGTTATAAACCACGGTCACCCCATTTTCTGTTCTTATCTCGACCTTTTCACCTTTCTTGCAGGCCGGGAACAACAGGAAAAAAAGCACTAAGACACCGACAACGGCTTCTTCCCAGAAGTTAAGTTTTTTCATGCCTACCCCTCCGGTCAGATGATTTTTTTAATCAGACTCCCCTCAATTTACAAAGTTATCATTGATTAATTTTTTAGGTCAACTTAAAAGTTTTGCCTCTTTATAATGGAAACATGGTCTGGGTAAATCGCTAACCCGGCGAAAAAATCTGTTGTTTGCCACAAACATGGCTTTGTTCTAATATGTTGTCGCCATGGATAATACGCCTGTAAATCAGAAAACGTTTGGGGCACAGAGCATGGTTGGTCGGCTGACCAGGGTGGTGGTCAAGCGGCCGGCTGAAGCGTTTGTTAGCGCGGAGAAGATTGAGCGGGAATGGCGGAGTCTCGGATTTACCGCCCCGCCCGTTCTTGAGCGCGCCGCCAAGGAATTCCAGCAGCTTGAAGAAATCCTTAGGCAAGAAGGTGCGGAGATACTGTATTTGCCGAAAGATGAGCGCACAACCCTTGATTCAATCTACACTCACGACCCGGTGCTTATAACAGAGCGCGGAGCCATCATCCTGCAGATGGGTAAGAAAGAAAGAGCCGGCGAGCCGGTGGCATTTGAAGATGCGCTGAAGAGCTGGGAAGTGCCCATTCTGGGGCGGCTCAGCGGGAAGGCCACAGCCGAGGGCGGTGACCTGCTCTGGCTGGATGAAAAGACGCTCATAGCCGGACGCGGCTTCCGAACCAACCAGGAAGGAATTGAGCAGCTCCGGGAAATTTTGCGGCCGCTCGGAGTTCAAGTAATTGCCTATGACCTGCCCTACTGGAACGGCCCCGGAGAAGTTCTTCACCTGATGAGCTTCATCAGCCTGCTCGATAAGGACCTGGCCGTGGTTTATAAAAGGTTGCTTCCGGTGGCTTTTTACCGCCTGCTTCTTGAGCGCGGCGTCGAGCTGGTTGACATTCCAGAGGAGGAATTTCCCACCCAGGGCTGCAACGTGCTGGCCATCAGTCCGCGCCGGGTTGTTATTCTCAAGGGAAACCAGGTTACCGCCGAGCGCCTGCGACGGGCGGGGTGCTTTGTGTATGAGCTTCCGGGAGAAGAAATCGCCTTCAAGGGTGCCGGCGGCCCCACCTGCCTCACCCGCCCCTTGTGTCGCCTGCCTCATGCTTAAATTAAATAATTCTTGCTAATTATTTTAAGGCTTCATAATTTTAAGATTATCACATAGAAAAGTTTGCAATTAAACTTTAAGATATGCATTGTAATAAGCTCCCTATTTAAGAGAAGAGTTAAAGAAAACATCCGCTAACATTACTGCATAACAAAAAAAGCATCCTCTGAATACCTTTTAACAAGATATATTTGAATTATTCAAATGTCCCCTTATTCACCTCACCAGCAAACTGAAATATTTTTTTGAATACTTGATAAGCAATGGCAGATAACGGCATTTATCTGGCTCTGATTTGCGCCCTCTCCCAAATCATTTTCAACGGCCTCAATTACCCATAAAATCTTGCCCTTACTCGTCTGCTGCAACGAATAAGACCGCAACGGAAAGAGAAGTCGAGGGGGGATTTATCACTTCTGCCAACGTGCGCACCGCCGGCCGAACATAAAATTTTTGAAAACCAGGCTAAGGTAGATTAAAAAGCTTCAGGCTGGTGGCCGCCTTTACCCTGCCTGAAAGCTGCTGGACAGACACTTTTTTAGGCCCCAGGAAAAAATACAACAAGCGTTTTTAGAAGATCCTGCCGGAAATAAAGTCGCCGAAGCATTTGCTGAATACCTTAAGTATGAAAAAGGCGGAGCTTTATTCTAAATACAAACAGTATTACGGATATGTTATCGGAAAAAATATAAGATATAAAAGATTGATTTAATCACTCAGCTCTATGAACCGATATCTGTCACCGAGGGAAGAAGCGCGGGCGTGGAATAAATCCCGGAGGTGGTCGTCCATCGTCAGGTAGAAAATCTGCCAGCCCTGGCCGGCCAGCTCAACCAGGTTATCCACGATTAAAGGCCTCCGTTCGTAATCGGTATGCTGGAAAGCGTCGTCGAGGATTATGAAGCTTTTTCTGTTCCGGAGAATCTTTTTGATGAAAGCCAGGCGCAGCGCCAGAAGCACCTGCTCCCTTGCTCCGGTGCTGAGATCAGCCAGGGGAAATTCATCGGTTCCGTCGGAAACGTATAGAATTTCTTTTTCTTCTTCATTACCTGCCCTTGAGAAAATTGCCCTGTACCTGTTGGTCAGGCGGAAAAGCATCTGACCGACTTCAGGCACCTGCAAAATTTCTTCCACTTTTTCCGCTTCTTCACGGTCAAGGTCCTTTATCACCGAAGACAGCAAGATTTTAGAAAGAAGTGCGGCTTCGATTTTCTTGAGTTGCTCTCTGGTTTGTTCAATCTTACGGAAGAGGGCCTCAAGCAGATTATCCCAGGTCAGGGTAGGGTCGCTGTCCGTATTAGTGGCTATGTTTATTTTAAGGTCGTGCAGCCTTCTGTCTACTTCAGCTATGCTCTGTGAAACATCCTTAAGTTCGCTTTCCAGCTGCCTGAGTTTTTCCGGATGGTAGGTTTCCCCCGGATCTTCGGCCAGGTAATCTTCAGCCGACACCCCCAGCCCGCTAAGCTCACCGGTTTTACTGGACAGCTCTTCTCTGAGTTTTTTAATCCAGCTTTCGGCCTCCCGCAATTTCTCTTCCCAGGCCTCCGGTTCGATGTTTTCTTTAAATTTCTGTTCAAACCAGCGGGATATTTCCTGGCTGAGGTCGTCAAGCTCCAGGTTATATTTTTCAAGCCTGGAAGCACAATCCGTTTTTTCTATCTCGCGCTGGGTCAGGCGGTCCATTTGTATCTTTAATCGCTCATAACGCTCCCGGCTGAACTCCACCCCCGGGTCTTCATATTCAAAGTCTTTTTCTTCCACATCGAGCTTGGATAACCGAGCAGAAATGCCTTCAATTTCTTGCTTGAGCCGCTCAACCCGGACCCGATTTTCTGCCAGGACCTTTTCCACCTTATCTATTCTTTCATCCGCTTCAACTGCCGGAAGACCGCCGCCGACAAGTAAATTCAGCTCGGTTAAAATTTGCCGGCAGTCGTTTTTTAATTGCTGAAGCTGTTCGGTCACCGTTCCAAATTCATAAAAATCTTTCTCGCGAATTTTTACCTGCGCTTCAAGGTCAGCTTTTGAACTCAATTCCCGGCCGAATTTCTCCTGAAATTTATCTTTGATGACCTGAATCTCGCGCGATTCCGCCTCGCTCCTCTGCGGACGCAGGCTCTGCCACATAATAAATATCAAGCCGAGCAAAGAAACCAGGAAGAAGGGCAGCGCCAGCCCGGCTTTATGGACCAGAGACAGAATCAACCCAACCAGCCCTGATAAGAAGGTAATAATCAGCACCGGCTTAAAGGCGGCCAAAGGCTTTTTCCCGGCCTCAATGAGATTCGAATATTTTTCCTTAACAACCTCAAGCCATCTGTATTCTTCAACCACCGGCCGTTTGTTTTCCAGTTCCTTTTCCTTCTGCTTTTTGGCCAGGACTTTTTCACGGTATTTTTTGTACAGTTCTTCCAGGCGGCCGGTGCTTTCTTCCAGCCTTCTCAATTCTTCCTGCTTCTCCTTTTTCTCTTTAGACAGCACGTGGGCCTTAAAGCGGCGGGCCTTTTCCTGAAGCTTTAGCTCTTTTTCCACTTCTTCCCTGGCCGCCAGTTCCTCTTCCAATTTTTTTACCTGTGCGGCCTGTCTGGCCGCTTCGCGGTTTTTATCTTTGAACTCTTCGATTTTCCGTCTCAGGTCAGCAATATCTTCGGGCGTCGGGAATTTTTCGAGCTCTTCCTTTATTTTTTCTATCTCCCGGGCAACGCTGAAAGCCAGATGACGCCGGGCCAGCTCCAGCCTGCTCTTCTTTTCTTCCAGCACCTTTTTCTTATCCTGAAGTGTTTTCAGCTCCCCGCTTTCGTACTTTTCGTTTACTTCCTGCCAGAGCTCATTCAGCTTTTTGAGTTTTTCTGATAGCGCGTAATAATTTTGGATTTCATTTCCTTTTTTGGCGGTGAAATTCATCCTGCCTTCGGCTTCATTTATTTCAGCGTTTTCTATCGAGGCCGGAAGGCGGCCGTCGATTTCGCTTATGATTCGCTTCTGCGAAAAGAGAGCTTTCAAAAAATCAACCGTCAGCCCGTGTTCGTTGCGGATGATTTCTGTTTCTCCGGCCCTCACCACGAGCAATCTGGTTAGCTCCGCCGGGAGTCCCGCACCCGGAAGTTTAATCAGGTAATCTTCCAATTTGTTGGCCGGTTTGTTCTTCGGGCTGAATTCCATCCGTTCGCTGTCACCACCGTCAGAGCCGGCCAGAGAACCGGTCAGAACAACTTTTCCGCTGACTCCGCCGCGCAGATAACCCCATTCCTTTTTATTTCTAAAAAGCGAATTAATCAGCAGGTCAATCAGGAAAGATTTTCCCGATTCGTTTTTTCCGTAGATGAGAACCAGGTCCTTAGTGTCCAGTTCGGTCCAAGCCTGCTTGGGCAGCGGACCGCACTCGGCGATGTGGATTTCGCTTATCCTGAGGCTCATGATTATTTTCCCCCGAAAATTATTTCTGCCGCTTCTTCCAGGACATCCCCGGGCGACGCCAGAAACTTGCTTAAATCCAGCTCCTGAAGCCTCTCCTGAATCTTCTTTAAAAGGAGAATCCGGGCTTCTGATTCATCCGAGACTATTTTAAGCTCGGAAAAATCGGCTCCGCCCTCATCGTAGAAACTGATATTATGCCTCGCTATTTCCTCGCTTATAAACTTCGCCAAAGCTCCCTTGTCTCTGGTGAAACCCCTCACCTGAAGGCGAAGCTTAACCTTCTCAAGGTCCTGTTCGCCCACCTTCCAGCCTTCAATCATCTTTTTGACCATCTCCCTGAGGCGAGAAATTTCATCCTCAACCGGCAGGGCCAGCAGGGTTTCTTTGAAATAAATAACCGTCGTCACCACTTCTCTTTTTTCCAGCCGGTTGTTTTCGGGCTCATAAACCAGAAATCTTCTCGGGCCCGTCTCGTTTATTTCCAGCCCGCAGGGTGACCCGGGATAAACAACCACTGACTGGTCAATTTTAGGGTCCGCCTGATGAATATGCCCAAGGAAAATCCTCAGGGGTGAAAATTTTTCTACCGCCCGCAGGCTGAGCGGCATGTAAAATCCCTTTTCATAGGTGTTGGATGGGCGACTTCCAGAAAGCCAGTCCCCGTGGCCGAAGAGCACAAACCGGCCGGGCGGACCATTTTTATTCATAAACACTTCAATCGCTTCATCCAGGGTCAAGGCCTCATCATACGGGAAAAACAAGAAATTAAGCTTCTCGTTCACCGGCTCCAGCCGCGGTTCTTCAATGACCCTGACATTTTCAGCCGTGAAAAATTTTCCTTTAAGCCCGCTGTCGTGGTTTCCCGGAAGCACGGTAATTTTCAACCCCTGATGCACCTGGCACAGCCGGTCAAAATCATGGTAATTGTTGAAATCCCGGTCAAACAAATCACCCAGGATAAACACCTGCTCGATATTTTCCCGCTCACTCTGCTCAAAGATGTTTTCCAGGGCAGCATAACGTTCAGGCGTTTCCGACCGGCTTCTCAGATGGGCATCAGCCGTGATGGCAATTTTCATCGTTTCCCCCTTTTATCACAAATTAGGATCCCTTTTTCTCAATCAATTACAAAACTTATAAAACAAAATTTATCCCAAGTCAATTGCTGTTTTTAAACCGTGCCGACCGTTTAAATTGTTTAATTGTATATTCGAATGTCAGTCAAAAATCATACCGGCAATCCAGGTTTAAAATGAAGCCCTACCTTTTAGGATAACAGTTCAATAACATCAATAATAAAATTAGAAGTTTTCGAGCAGTTCCAGGATGACCGCCAGGCAGCCGGTGCCGTCCACGTAGGCATAGCGGCCGCCCTCGTAATCCCCTTTCTGCAATAGGGGAAGGCCCATCGCGGCCAGCGCTTTAACCTTCGCTTCCATCCCCTTAACTTCAAAAGCCAGATGGTGGACACCCTCCCCGTGCTGCTCAAGAAACTCACGCCAGGTACTCGGTCCGCCGACCGGCTCTATAAGCTCGATGGTGATGTTTTTAAGCCGGAAGAAGGCCA
>JBNARJ010000009.1:0-108263 GCA_049719515.1 Candidatus Saccharicenans sp. | reverse complement strand
GGAGTTCCTACCACATTCCCTTTCTTTTTTCACCACACTTTTGGCTGAAGAGCCACAGAATATCGGCCGCCGCCCACCTGTGCCCAGATATTGAGCTTAAAAAGCTACCAATGAGCGAAGGTCCTCTAGATGATATTAAGATGATATTAAATAGTGCCTCACATATTCAAATTCATTGAAGATGAACCATGGGGATGACCCATGGGGACACCTGTCAGGTGTCCACGGTTTTTTGCTCCGGGCAGCGGTGCCGGCCATGCTTCTCTTAAAACAAAAAGAGGGGGAGAAAGACGACGATTGGTCCTGGCAGGAAAACTGGCATCAAACCGGGGACACTCATCAGTATCGGTCATAATCTGGGTTTGGAAGATTTTCGTGGATATATTATGATGCTGGGTGAAAGGAAGTGACTGATGGGAAAAAGAATCGCAACAATCGTAGCGGTCTTACTGGCAGCGACCTTTATGTTCCAGAGTTGCTCCTCAATGGCTGACTTCGCCAGCATGCTGGCCCAGCCGCAGCGCCTGAAGTTCAAGCTGGGCTCAGTCGAAAGCTTTTCCCTGGCCGGCATCTCTCTTGGCAACAAGGCCAGCCTGAACGATTTTACCATTCAGGACGGGATGAAACTGACCCAGCTTTTCGGGTCAAAGAAGTTACCCGTAGAACTCGTGCTGAACGTCGTGGCCATCAACCCGAACGACGGAACCGGTGGCCGGGTCAAATCCAGCGCCACCCTGAGCGGCCTTTCCGCCCGGTTGCTCATTGATGGCCAGCCTACGGTCTATGGGGACATCGACAGCCCGGTTGAAATTCCGGGAACCGGCCAGGAAACCAGATTCCCCCTCCGGCTCAGCCTCGACCTGTATGAATTTTTCGGCAGCCAGGGACTGGACAAGCTGCTGCAACTGGCGCTGGCCATCGGCGGCAAGAACGGCAGCACCTCCCGCCTGGCTCTGGACATCCAGCCCAAAGTGGTGACGCCTTTCGGTGAGATCAAATACCCAGAGCGCCTAACCATAGTGGACAAAGAATTCCGCTGAGAAGAAGGCTCCGCAGGGACTGGCCCCGGTGGCTATCGGGCTCTGCCTGACCCTCATTCACCTGATCAGCATCCCGGTAACCAATACCTCAGTTAATCCGGCCAGAAGCACTGGCGTGGCTGTCTTTGCCGGCGGGTGGGCCCTGGCTCAGCTCTGGCTTTTCTGGGTAGCACCGATTGCCGGCGGGATTATCGGCGCCTTTATTTATAGTTGGATTGGAGCAACCAAGGAATAAACAGTCCGCCTCTGAAGCTTTTTGGCTATTTATCAGGGCTGAAAATATCATCGCTTATTAAGTCGCCAGCTGCCGGACCTCTGCCCAAGCAGAGGAGGGGCTGCCCTGATAAACCGCTGGTTAAGAAATCCGGCCTAGCCAAGTGCCAGTTAATTAAATAAAAAAGGAAATACCTGTTGTGGGCTTCCCGGGTCGAATCAAGTTCATTGACTGAGTTTAGAGTTGAAAAATATAATCTGAGAGTGAGTAAAACTGGCGGAAGTCCTGATTTTATTGCCAAATCCAGCCAGGCTGATGGCATTATCAAAACCCGGAGCCGCCGGTCATGCTTCGGAATTCTCCTGGCGGCAATATTATTAGCCTTTATAACTTGCAGCCAGAACTCCCAAAATAATGGCCATATTCAGAGCCTGGCTTCGGCGCAAACTCCTGCCCACATCTTGTCTCAATACAGGCTGGTCTGGCAAGACGAGTTTGATGCTCCGGTGATTGACCCGCGTAAATGGAATTATCGGGCAGAAGGAACGGTCCGGGCTTTGGCCACTGTTTCTCGCGACACCATTTCACTTGACGGCCAGGGACATCTGGCCATAAGCGTCATCAAAGGTCCTGATGGCAAATACTATGTCGGCCAGCTCGGAACCGAAGGACTTTTTGAAACCACCTACGGGTACTTTGAGTGCCGGGCCAAAATGAACAGTGAAGTCGGTCCTCACGTGGCTTTCTGGCTCCAGTCACCAGATATGAGCCAGGGTGGAGACCCGGCAGAAAATGGAGCCGAGATCGACATCTTTGAATACCACCGCCGGACGCCCGGGAAAATCTATCATACCGTGCACTGGGGCGGCTACGGTGAGGGCCATAAGCAGGAGGGAACAGAAATTTCCGTCCCCTCGATTGACACCGGTTTTCACACCTTCGGCCTGGAATGGACTCCGGCCGAATATATTTTCTACATAGACGGGCGGGAAACCTGGCGTACCGCCACAGCAGTTTCCCACAGGCCGCAATACCTGATTCTATCCACGGAACTCACCGGCTGGGGTGGAGACCCCTCGCAGAGCAGTTTCCCCGACGCGGTGATCTTTGATTATGTCAGGGTTTATAAGCGTCAGGAAATCGATTCATTTCATCTAATAAAAAATGAATTTATTTTTGAAAAAGCTCCGTTTGCCTCCTGCCATGCTTCAACCATTGTGGAAACGGCCGATGGACTGCTGGCGGCCTGGTTCGGCGGAACGGTTGAAGGTGCGGCTGATGTGGGAATCTGGGCCTCAAGGTTTGATGGCCAGAAGTGGTCAGACCCCCGGGAAATAGCCAACGGAATATCAGAAGACGGGGGCCGCTATGCCTGCTGGAACCCGGTACTTTTCAGACGACGGAATGGCGAGCTTTTGCTCTTTTATAAAATCGGGCCGAGCCCGGCCAGCTGGTGGGGAATGTTGAAAATTTCCAAAGATGAGGGACGTACCTGGAGCCAGGCTCACCGCCTGCCGGAGGGCATTCTGGGTCCTATCAAGAATAAACCGGTTGAGCTGGACGACGGCACGATTCTCTGCGGTTCAAGTGAAGAAGCCGGCGGCTGGCGAGTCCACCTGGAATGGACCAAAGAGCCGCTTGCTCGCTGGGAGCGCGGACCTGACCTCAACCAGCCGCCCGACATTGAGGCCATCCAGCCGGCGATACTGCGCCATCCCGGTGGTCGTTTCCAGATTTTATGCCGTTCCAGGCAGGGTCGGCTGATGGAATCCTGGTCAAGAGCAGGTGACCCCACTGAGTGGACTCCCCTGCAGCAGGTTAACCTGCCCAATCCTAACAGTGGAATTGATGCCGTGACCCTGGCCGACGGCCGTCACCTGCTGGTTTATAATCCGATAAAGCAGGGGCGTCATATCCTGGCTCTGGCTATCAGTCTTGAAGGCCAGAAATGGCAACAGCTACTCGAGTTGGAGAACGAACCTGGCTCTGAATTTTCCTACCCGGCCGTAATCCAGACCGGAGACGGGCTCATTCACCTCACCTACACCTGGAAGCGCCAGCGGATTAAACACCTGGTTTTTTCTATATCCGGATAAGCGCCGCCGCCCCGCCTTCATTTTTTAAATTGAATGATGATGGGGAGCCAAACGATGTCGTCATCAATCATGACGTAATTGGCCGGGGGAATTTTCCTGAGTTCATAGAGCTCCCCGTTAACATTTAAATAATTTTTCCCCGAAGATAAATTAAAAGAGACATTGATTGGCCGGTGAGGGGGTTCCGGGTCGATCACAGCTATTTTACCCTGCACCGCTGAGACCACTGGCTTATGGGGATGGCCTGGATCCACCACGCTTATCTGGCCCACTATTCTCTTTTGCAGGTCCAAGCCCTTCACTTCCACCACCTGCCGGTTCGGAAGGATGAACCTGAAATTGCCCAGACCGAGTTTCTCTACCGTGGAGCCTTTTGGAGCGGTGAGGCCATTCTTCTGGGCAAAAGCTGATTGAGAAAGATTAAAAAAAGGGCCAGACACAGAAGGTTCGAGCTCACTAAGAAATGACCAAGCGTGTTTTCTTTGTTGAACTGACTTGACAACCTTAAAGCCACACCCCATTAAAAGCCAGGTCGAACCAAAACCTTTTGAGGATATAACCACGATCTCGGCTCTTTCCAGTTCTTGTTTGAGCAGAAGGTAGATTTCAACCGTAGCCTTCACCAGTTTTTTCTTCTTTACTCCCTAACCCCGAGGTCTCATCTGGACCAGGTTGCTGGCAGCCGGCAGTAAAATGGCTTCTGTATTCTTGATTTCCATATGTACCTCCTGAAAAACTGAAATAATAACAAAAAAGGGGGAACACCTTTTCGTATTCCCCCTTTTCCTTTTTCCATTTCTCAGAACGCTGGTCCGATGCCCAGAAGTGATTGGGGAACCGGTATCATGTCTTCCGTAATCTCCCGTTTTCTTAGAAGTTGGTGCGCAGCGACAGGAAGAAATTGCGTCCCGCCCCCGAAATGCCTGAGCTGTAGGGACGATAGCGCTGATCGGTGATGTTCTCGATTCCTGCAGCAAGGCTAAGGTAATTTGAAACGCGATACATAGCCTTGAAGTTCAGGATATACCAGGATGGCGCATAGGTGTTTCCTTCCGCATCCAGGGCGTAGATTTCAGTTTTACCTTTTTCTTCTTCCGGTAGATCTTCGTGCTTCTTTTCTCCCTGGTAAACGGCTGACAGCTCCAGAGTTACTCGGTCGCGGGCATAAATCAGCCGCGTGATGCCAAACCACGGCGGAGCATGCCGGGAAGGACTGGTGCTTCCGTCGTCAAGCTCTTCCTTTCCTTTCTGGTAATTGAAATCAGAAACTACTTCAAAGTCGGCCGGCAGCTTTAGTTCCAGGCTGGCCTGGATTCCGTAAACCCTGGCCACAGCCGCATTCTGGATGGCCTGGACACGGCTCAAGACTCCGTCATAGATGATGTATTCTTCTCCGTTCAGGGTGAAATCCCGCCTGACCATGGCATTATCAAGAGATGTGTAATAACCGGTCAGGTCAATCCTGGCTGTTTCGCCGAAAACTTTGGACATGTTTAAGTCCGCCGTCCAGGCATACTCTGACTTGAGGTCCGGGTTAGGAACGACCACCTTCCCGGGCTCGGAGTCGAAAACCTTCCCCATATCGTCCACGTTGGGAGTGCGAAACGAGGTAGACAGGTTGGCGCTGACGGTAAGACTGTCGGAAGCCCGGTAAACACCGCCGAGCCCGCCCACCAGAGCCCCGTGATTGAGATGGGCTGAGGTGAAAGGAAACGGATAGAAAGTGGTATCGAACTCGGCATCCAGCACGAACCGGTTGTAGCGTAGCCCGGCCTGAAGCAGAAATCTCTCCGAGAACCGGTACTGGTCGTTCAGATAGATTCCTATTGATTTCCAGGTGGACTGGGGATAGCGGGATGGTCCCGGATAGCTCGTTCCGGCTACAATGTCTTCGTCGATGCCTGTAGAAGTTACGTCGTTAAAAACATATTCGAAGCCGTAATATAGAGTGTTTCTAACCCCAGCTTTTTTTCTGAAGTCCAGGTTGATGGAATAGGCTTCGACTTCTTCAATACGGTTGTGCCGCTCGGGGTCGTTCAGGCTGCGGTCGATTCGGCTTTCTTCGAAAGACTGTTGAGCCAGCCGTAACGACATCTCATCGAAAATGGTCGTCTGGCTCCGGTTGGTGAGATTAAAATTATTCATCATCCACTTCTGGGGTCCGTAATTCCACTCGGCGTAGCGCGGCAACCCGTTCCGCAGCCGGCAATGGCGGTCATACCTCCCGTAAGGCGAAGTCTCCGAATAGTGAAAAGCGTACAGAAATTCCCATTTTTCGTTCGGCTGAAAAAGGACCTTCTGCATGAGATTCTTCTGAGAATAGGCCGAAGGAATCTGCAGCAGGGGGTCATCCTGCGTTATAACCCGGTCGACCCCGTCGATTCTCTGCACGTAAAACGGTTTAAGATAATCCTCGGGGCCATGGCTCCCCTGCCGCAGGTGGTCAAAGTCAAAAGAACTTATGGAAGTGAGAAAGGCCCACTTTTTCCAGCCAACATTTATATCAAAGTGTCCGGTCTTCTCATTGTTAGCCGAGGAATATCGAGCAAACGCCTGGCCCGAGATCAGGGGCTTTTCTGAAAGGGAAAACTTCGGCTTCAGGGTCTGAAAGCTCATCACCCCGCCGATGGCATCGCTGCCGTAGATGACCGAGCCGGGACCGAAAAAGACCTCGGTTCTCTCGGTGGCCAAGGGGTCAAGAGAGATGACATTCTGGATGTTCCCGCCGCGGAAAATGGCCGTGTTCATCCGCACGCCGTCCACCGAGTAAAGCAACCGGTTGGTGGCAAATCCCCTGATCATGGGACTGCCGCCGGCCTGCTGGCTCTTCTGGATGAAAACCTTTCCGGAAAATCCGAGCAAATCAGCAGCCGTTTGAGGGTTCTCCAGGGCCATCTCGTAAGGCATAATGGTCACGATTCTGGTAGGCACCTCGTTTGATGTCTGGCGCCAGCGCGTGGCCGAAACAATCACCTCGTACTCGGCAAAAGGCACCGGCTCCAGCAATATTTCAAAGGCCATTTGCCCCAGCTCTTCAAAGCTGACGACCATGGGCCGGTAGCCGGGACATTTTATCTTGATTTCTTCCGCACCCCTGAAAGCAGAAATGTCAGCCAGGCCGCTGTCGTTGGTTACGGTCCGGGCCTCAGGCTTCAGGCTTTCCAGGGCAACCAGGGCTAGGGGTTCTCCAGTCTTCCTGTCCCTGACAGTAACTACCTGGGAAAAAACATTCAGAGACAGGGACATTATTAGACATCCTGTTAATAAAACTTTAATATTCATCCTGATCATATTGCTTTCCTCCTTCGCCAGTCTGGATTAAGTGCATGGAATTCAAAACTTAAAAGCCGGTTGATGATTAGAAACTCAAACTACTCTTCTAACTGAAAGGTCGATAGGTCAGGCTTATTCCGCCCGGTTAGCCGGGAAGTTGAGGTGGAGGCGTGGGTGGCGGGTATTTTATGGAATTTAGCCTGACTGCAGCCGAGTTATCTGGAGTCATTGCTTGGCCTGGTCTTCTCCACTGTTCAGGGATGGTCAATATTGCCCAGAGCACTTTTGAAAAAGAGTCGGGCTCCGCTGAAGAATAAAAAATTCTGCAGGACCTCTTCTCAGGCTCGGTATGACAGGCCAATTCAACAAATTCTTCTTTTCTGGCCATGATTTCGCCTTCTTCAAGGTCCGGCCAGCACAAGTACTCAATAGTATTCCCGACCTGGCGCATTTCCACCACATCATAAAGCTGGTTCTCATACCTAAATTCACGTCGAGTTAGCCAGACGACCTTTTCTTTTGCCTCGGCCAGGTCGAATTTCAACAGTACCAGATCCTCTCTCAATCCACCTTTTTCTATCTTACAATGAACATTTTTCCTGTGGCCTTCAGTCTTATAATTTAACCAGGCCAGTCTGGCGGTTAGGGGGTCAAACAGTAAACTGATGACAAGGGCAAAGACCAGGCCGAGCCGGCTTGATATCCCGCCAGGAAGCATCGAGGCCGATGGTCTGATCATCAGAAGCAAATTATAAATCCGCCCGGGACTCAGTCAAGCAAAAAATTCTTTCAGGTTAAGACGTGCTATCCATCCTCAGGGCAGTTTTTGGAAGGCGCAGGGCCTGAAGGCAAAGACCCGCATTGGATCTGACAGAAAGGTCTCTGATAAGTTTATCCCCAATGCCCAGCCACTGTCCGCCGCAAATCCGCCCGTTTCGTTGTTAACGGGACATCGGTCAAGTTCTTCCCGGCACCAGCTATTCGAGGTTTGATTTGAGTTCCAGTACCTGTCTGGTAGTTCCGTATACCGTCAGCCAGTCACCGATTTCCAGCCTGGTGTCGCCCCGCGGAACAAGATAGTCTTTTCCTCTCCTGATGGAAATGATTAGGATTTCAGAACCGAGTCCCAGCTCTCTCAGCGATTGGCCCGACACCTGCAGGTTGGAAACGATGATTTCTGTTATTCGGTGGTCTTTTCTGGTGGAAATCAAAAGCTCAAACAGGTCAGGGTTTTGAGCCATCAGAGCCAGCAGGCTGGTTCTGAACAGGCCGGGAGAAAAAATCTGGACACCAGGCTCTTTCAACTCTGATAATTTCGAGGGATCGCTGGCCAGAGCTACAATATGGCTCAGGCTTCTGGCCGCAGCCGCCCGGCAGAGGGCAGCATTGTTCTCATCTGATTCCGTCATCACCAGGAGGCTCTTGAGTGGAGGCAACTTGACCGACTGGAGTGTTCCCGGTAATCCTTCCACCAGCAGAGAACTGAATCCGGCCTGTTCTGCACGGTCTTTCTCGGAAGGATCGGCCACGATGAACAGCACCATTTCCCGGCGTTTCAGAAGTTCTCTCGCCACCAGGAAAGCTTCTTCTGTGGCCCCGATGAGGCCGATGGCACTTCTTAGGCCAACCTGGCCCGACGGCATTATCTTGTTGGTTAGAACCGGAGAAACAGTGGAGGTCACCGCCGCCACCAGGACGAATGCAGCGGAGGTAGCCTCGTCAATGGCCCCGAGGCGTAGGCCGATTCCGGCCGCAGAAATTATCAGAGTAAGCAGCGAGGAGGTCGGAACACCCGCGGATAGGGTTTCCCGCCAGGAAGACTTGAACTTATAAAACAGCGCCGGGATCATCTTGATCAGATAAGCTGAAATCAGGAGTATCGGAAGCAGGTAGGACATCCGCGGGTCTTTGACCAGCGACCTGAAATTAAAATTCACCCCTACATAAAGAAAAAACAGAGGCACAAAAAAGCCAAACCCCAGGGCATCAAACTTGGTCCTCAAGCAAGACGGTTCCCCTCTGCCGAGAAGGGCTACCACCGATCCGGCCAATGACAATTCCGACCACTATCTTGCCCACGACCACTGACAACCAGCGCATATGGGAAAGTAGCGGGGAAACAAGGAAACTCAGGAAAAGAATCAATAATAAAGGAATTAATTCCAGTCGATTGCCCATGAATTTTTCGGCCTTTTATATCCTCGAGTCCTCAAAATTGTCAAAGCCCCTATGGGCTCTTCAGCCTTCACCTGGTTCGCTTCATCTCTGTCCTTACCGGAAAATAACAAGCCTTCAAGTGTAGTTCCTGTTGATAAGCAAAAGGAGAGATTAGCCGGTCAAATGATAAGAGTTCTGAAAATCCAGCCTTCTTGAGTTCAATGCTCATAATTTGATTCCCCTGTTAATTTATTATGGTCTGTTATCATCCATTGATCACTGATCATTTTAATTTTTACAGAGGCGGACACCACACCATTTCTCCTTGACTTATTTAAAATAGAGGCTTATGCTTAACTCAGGCAGGGGAAAAGTGATTTCAAACCTGAATTTAGTACTGTCTTGCCAAGTTAACTAAAAGGATAGATTGGGTTGATGGTAATTTATGACCGTTGCGTTAGAACGAAAATCCTGAGATATAGACGCTACACCATTCTGCTTCAGTAAATTAGATTCACTTTTTTCATAGAAGGCCGAGGCCAGCCGCCCGAGATAACCAGTCGCCTTTTTCCCTGGCACATTTTGAAAGGATAGGCTTTTAAAGCCAGAAAAATCATGATTATTAAAAAAATTTCATTCGTTGAAGCCGGTTCGCCCGGACTTCATATCTTCAGCAAATTTCCGATACCCAGGCTGGGGGCGGTTTTGCTCTCAACTATGGTCAGGGATAGAGGTTATCAAACTAAAGTCTTTGTGGAAGATGTAGCCGAGGTCGACTGGTCATTCATTGAAGGCTCTGACCTGGTCGGTATCTCCACCATCACCTCAACTGCGGTCCGGGCTTACGCCCTGGCTGACAAAATCAGAGCTCTGGGTATTCCCCTGGTCATGGGCGGTCCGCATGTGACTTTCTTACCCGACGAAGCACTCGAGCACGCTGATTTTATCATCAGGGGCGAAGGCGAAAATTCATTGCTGGAACTGATAGATTACTTAGAAAAAGGAAAACCGGCACTGTCCGAGATAAAGGGGCTATCCTATCGGGGAAAAGATGGCCGCAATTATCACAACCCGCCGGCTGAATTCATCCAGGAGCTGGATAGCCTGCCTGAGCCTGACTTGTCTCTGGTTCATAAATGGAAGCCGTCCAATATCTATCCGATATCTACTTCCAGAGGTTGCCCCTACGGCTGTCGTTTCTGCTCGGTTATTCAGATGTTCGGCCGGAAATATCGTTTCAAATCAGTGGAAGCCACGGTCAAAGAGTTGAAGTTTGCGGCGACAAATTCCCGGGCCACTAAGTTTATTGTTGACGATAACTTCGCCGCCGACATCAAGAGGTCAAAAGAAATTCTCAGGTCGGCCCTGGCGGAAAAAATTAAAATGACTTGGTCTACCCAGGTGAGAGTGGACGTGGCCAGGGACAGAGAGCTTCTCAGGCTTATGGCTGATTCCGGCTGCCATACTCTTTACATCGGTTTTGAATCCATCAACCCGGCTACCCTCCAAGCTTACAACAAGAAGCAAGGTCTGGAAGACATAATCACCTGCATCCGGACGCTTAAAGATTATGGACTTCACATCCACGGGATGTTCGTCCTGGGCGCCGATACCGACAACCTGGAAACTATCAGACAAACAGCAGATTTTGCCAGCAAACAGGGGATTGACACGGTCCAGTTTCTGATTTTAACTCCGCTGCCAGGAACTCCTCTTTTTTATGACCTGTCGGAGAGCAAGCGACTTATGCATACTGACTGGAGCAAATACGATGCACACCACGTGGTCCATAAGCCTGCTCTCCTTGCGCCAGTCACGCTTCAAATTGAGACCTTCAAGGCGATGGCCCGTTTTTACTCCTGGAAATACATCCTGAGGCACGTGGCCACCCTGCATTTTCACTATGCGGCTATCGGAGTTTTCGCCAAAACGGCCATAAGAAAATTTATGGAGACCTATGCTGCTGAACTGCAGGAACTCGGCTTTAATAATTTTAATAATATCGGCCACCACCCTTATTCCAGCTGAAGGCAAAAACTTGGGTACAACTATGTATGCCCAGGGTCAAGGGCCTGATATAAATTTTCTTAATTCTTTTTCTTAAATGCCAAATCAGCCAGCTATTTGCCGTAAACAGTGAACCAGGCACTTATTTGACTGAATGTCCATGGGCCTTCATACTCATTTCCTAATTTTTAAAATGGGTAAAAAAGTGCCGTTGTTTTCTGTTCAGGCAGATTAATTTTGGTAAATTTAGCTATTTTTTAGGTTTGGGGTCAGACCATCACAACATATTGATTTTATTTAAGTTAACGTATATTTTCCGCCTAAAAAACAGCCTTAAAGTCAATTTTGAGGAGGTAAAATATAATTTTGGCCCAAAAGGATAATCAGACTTTGTGTGGTTTCTAGTTAATTCCATGAATAAATAAATTTTCCTAATTTAATCGTTAAACCAATTTTTATACCCCCAAAAAATCGATTCCAAGGCTTTATTTTGACAGCTCAAATAAGCTTAACTTATTTTTAATAAGCAAGATAGCTTGGTCCAACCCCAATTCCGCCAAATTCCCGCAATATCATAGACAAGTGTTGTGTCTCGCCTTTTATGTTCTCCGCTTCAACTACCTTTTCCTATTTTTCTTAATATTCATCATAATATTCGTCGACGGCTTCCGGCGCCCGTGGCATGAAAGATGGTTTGGGCTCTGGCCATTTTTTCTCCAGCCTGTTCCAGTCAGGGGGCTCTACCCCCAGAAGATGACGGACGAAAAAGTCATTTCTCTTTCTCTCGCCAAAAGCACCGCCCGAACCATGATTTGCCCCGGGAATGACCAGCAATTCAAAATCCTTGCCCGCCTTGATCAGGGCATTAACCACCTGGTAAGTCGTGGATGGGTCTACGTTGGTGTCGAGTTCAGGCACGAGAAGCATCAGTCTTCCTTTCAGGCGATACGCATTGACGGTGTTGGAAGAGGCCTCGTATTCAGGTCCTATGGGCCAGCCCATCCACTGCTCGTTCCACCAGATTTTATCCATGCGGTTATCGTGACAGCCAGCCGCGGCAAAGCCCACCTTATAAAATTCTGGATGGAAAAGAAGCCCGGCCATGGCATTCTGTCCGCCGGCTGACGTTCCATAGATGCCGACCCGGCTGATGTCATAATAGGGATATTTTGCCGCCACCGCTTTGTGCCACAGGATTCTGTCCGGGAAACCGGCGTCCTTTAAATTTTTCCAGCAGACGTCATGAAAAGCCTTCGAACGGTTGCTGGTGCCCATGCCATCAATTTGCACCACGATGAACCCCAGTTCGGCCAGGGACATCATCTGGTTCCAGGCAAAAAAACTCTTGGGCACAAAAGAGCTGTGCGGACCGGCATAGATGTATTCGATAACCGGGTATTTCTTTTTGGGGTTAAAATTGCTCGGGCGAATGATGATTCCCCAGATGTCAGTCTTCCCGTCGCGGCCCTTGGCCACAAAGGGTTCGGGTGCTCTCCAGCCAGCCTTAAGCAGCCCGCTAATATCTGCTTTTTCCAGTTCCATGATGATTTTCTTGTCTGAAGTTCGGCAAAGCTGCATCACCGGCGCCATGTCGACTCTCGAATAAAGGTCAACATAGTATTTTAAGTCTGGAGAAAGAGTCACCGTATGATTGGCCTGAGCTTCGGTCAGACATTCAAGCCCCGAGCCATCTAAATTAACGCGGTAAAGATAGAGGAAGTAAGGATCCTGTCCGGGATACATTCCGCTTCCTAAAAACCAGACCTGCCGGTGTTCTTCATCCACCCGCTCGACACTGCGCACGACCCAATCGCCTCTGGTTATCTGGTTTTTGACCTGCCCGGTCGTGCCGTCATAAAGGTAAAGGTGATTCCAGCCGTCCCGTTCTGACATCCAGATTATTTCCCGCCCATCATCAAGGTCATAACGAAACTTCTTGCTTGAATAGCAAAAGAATGTGGGAGATTCTTCGCTGATAATGGCCCGGGGCTGGCCGCTGTTTCCGTCAACTTCTATTACCCGGTAAACCTGGTGCCCGCGCTGGTTGTATTCAAAGGTAAAAGCCCGGCTGTCCTTGCGCCAGGCAAAATTGGAAAGTTCATACGGATTGGGAAAAAGGCTGTTATCTACGTTAATTTGTTTTTTGTTCTCAATCAAAAATAGCACCAGTTGTGGCAGGTCAAGCGGGTCACCTGGCTTGGTATAGCCAAGAGAAAAATATTTTGGTTGAAGCTGGTCAGCAGGCGAGGATTCGACGTATTGAATTTTCCGATGAAGCCCCGGTCGCAGGCGCACCGCCAGAAGCTTTTTCGAGTCGGGTGCCCACTGGATGGATTCAAAAGTATAATAATTTCCTTCGTTGCCATCCCGGCTCAGGGGAAATTCCTCTTTTGTTTCAGCCGAACGAAGCCACACGTTGTAGTTGCGGATGAAGGCTTCCCATTTTTTATCAGGCGACGCTTTACTCTCGGCCGAAGCTGCCTGAGCGGCCGGTCCCCCGACATCCTGCCAGCCGTCCCGCAGCCGAAAGCGGGCTGGCCCCACCTTTTTCAATTCATAATTGTTCAAATCACACCGCCAGAGCGAGTCCTGATATTCAAATTCGAGAAATCTGCCATCCTCCACATAACTTATCGAGCGAAAAGGCAGGGTGGTGGCCGTAAATTTTTCACCCGTCTTGCTGTTCAGAGCAGCGGCCAGTTTTTCGTGGTCAAAAGCCGGGCTTTTCATCTGCTTTTCGGCATCAACCAGGACAAATTCATGCCCGCCTTTAACGGTCTTCCTGTACCAAAACTTGAGAGTCTTCCCTACCCAAACTGCTCGGTCAGGAACGTTGAGAGCCTGACTTTCATATCTTTCCCTTAAAGCTTGAGCTCTTTCATAGTCTTCAAGCTTGCCCTGAGCCAAAAGGCCCCCGGCCAATGCCAAAAAGAAAAATAAAATGAACAAAAAAGAAAAAAATCTGAAAAAATTTTTCTCTTTCATCCAGGCCTCCCGTCTTTTATTCTCAAATAGATGGATTATTCCTGGCACAACAAATTACTTGAGCTTTTTATTTTTTTTCACCGGCCCAGAAAATGTCAAGATAAAAATGTAATATATTAGATATTTATCAGTCATTTCAAATAGACCTCCACCAAAAAAATCTTCTCCAATCGATTAAGGTTTGATAAATAATAATTGAACAGCCTTCAGTATTATAACGCTATCCTGGCCCGAAAATCTTCTCACAGAAAAGAAATAAAGCGGCAGGTCTGAATAACTTATTGAAAATAAAATGAATTTTAATTTTGCCTGATGCTCGACCTTCCCGCAGGAAAAAAATTAAATTCTCACCCTGAGCCCGCCGTGAAAAACTCCTTTATAGCCGCCGCCCAGCTCACCAAAAAAGGCTATGCTGTCTCCTATTCTGAAACCCAGTACGGTCACATTGATGGCGGGAAAACTATTAGAAGACTTTTCTGTCTCGGAGTAAGTATAGGTACCTTTCCTGACGGTCAGGCCGACGCCCAGGCCTGAATAAAGACAGAAACTCTTCCGGTTTATGAAGCGAAAATCCATTTCCACCGCGCCGGTATAATAGTTTTCAGTATAAGTCCCGACCGGCGTGCCGGACATGGCCAGATTACCAGAAGCTCGATCACTAACAAAAGTAAACCCGAATGCCAAACGAGAATGCCCAACATGTTTATAACTCAAGACGAAGGCACCCGGATACTTGTTGTCAACCTTGGCTGCCTGCCCGATGGTAATAGTAATTAGCAGGACGTTGGTCAAGATGTCTGCTATTTGACTTGAGGTCACCAGACCGTACCCGACCGAGAACTCGTGGTGCCTTTCCTGACCGTAGGCAGAGCCTAATGTCAAAAAGAATAAACCTGCGATTAAGATTACGGCCCAACAGGTTTTTGCTTTTTGAAAGTTCATTATCCCTCCTGGATATTTTTTTTTCATACAAATACCATAACCAAACCAGCCTCTGCAACCGGAAAATTTTTCCGGCCGAAACGAGTCCTGCCTGCCTCCGGCTTTAAAAAAGCAATCCGAGATTTTTATCGTCTTCGCTCTTGCTTGCTTACTTCTTAATATTAACAGTCGAGAGACCTCTTTAAAGATGTGCCAGGCAACCCTGACCACCTGACACTCTTATGATTGGCCGGTTGCTGACTTTTCGCTTTTCTGCGTCCTGTGATTAATTTTCTTAAGGTTAGGAGAGTGTTTTTCCCCGGCCTTCAGAAAAATATTTTTTTACTCCTAACCCGGGGCTAACAATCTTTACGTTTGCTAAATTTTTTTTCGGAATTTAAAATATTAATTGATAAGGTCGAAATAAACTGGCGGAAAATTAAAATAAAAGAAAAAAGTAACATTATGTCGAAAAAAAAGCTTGTGACCTTCCGGTTTCAGTTTTTTTCTCGGGTTAAATCTCTCTCCATCATCATCTCTCTGGTCCTGGTTATTTTATCTTCATTTCCCCTTGCCCGAGGGCAGGAGACAGATCAAGCTGCAATACAGGAAAAAATCAAGCACGAGGTCAAAGTCACTTTAAAGCTCATCCAGGTTTACGTAACTGACCGGAAAGGAAACCCGGTGACCGACCTCAGCCAAGAAGATTTTGAAGTCTTTGACAACAACGAGCGGAAATTCATAACTGACTTTGAAAAACATCTTCAGTCTTTTGCTCTTCCCGCGCCGGCCGAAGAAAAAGAAGAACAGGTCCGGAGCAAGCTGCCGCCGGCCACCGAGTCTCTAACCAGGAAGTTCTTCTTCCTTTTTGATTTTGTGTTCAACAACAAGAAAGGTTTGAGGGCCACCAGAGAAGCTGCCCTTGATTTTATGAACAAAATTGTCCAGCCGGAAGACGAGGTTGGCATAATCACCTACTCCCTGGAGGGCGGCCTGGCCATCAGGGAGTTTCTGACGAGGGATCATGCCCGAATCCGCAAGTTCATCGAGTCTGTCGGGCTAAACCGCTACCAGAGCAGCGTGGAAAATTTAGAAATTAAGTACTGGTCCGAGACCAACAAGGAAAACCTGCTCGACGTAACTGAACCGGGCTACGTGGGAGCAGGCATGTTCTCGGTAGATGACCCCAACCAGCCGGGTTATCTGGGCTCTGACGAGATGAAAAGAGCGGCCATGACCGGAGAAAATAAAGTCCAGGCCATTACTTTTTTGCGGGAAATGACCAAGCTATCTCAGGCACTCGGCTACGTGCCCGGCATCAAGCATGTTCTGTTTTTCTCTGCCGGCATCCCTTATTCCTTGATTTATGGCATCCAGGTAGCCGACCCATCTCGCGGAGGCTGGAGACAGGACTGGGGTCAGACCCAAATCCAGCATTATCTGGACGATATGCAAAAGCAGATTACTAACTCCAATTTGGTCTTTTACGCTTTTGACACAGAAGACCCGGCCACTCGCCTGAACCTCGACCAGAGGTTAACCGGTATTTTGACTCTGGGAAAAATTGCCGATTTCTCCGGCGGAAAATACTTCGGCAATGTCAATAACTTCCCCCGCGCCCTGGATGAAGTCCAGAAAATGACCGGTTGCTATTATGTTCTTGGTTACTACGTGGATGAACAGTGGGACGGAAATTTTCACGAAATTAAAGTCAAGGTCAACCGGCCCGGTCTTAAAGTCTACTCTCAGAGGGGATATTTTAACCCCAGACCATTCAAAGAATTATCTGCCCTGGAGAAGCAGCTTCATCTGATTGACCTTTGCCTGAGCGAAAAACCTATCCTGCAAACACCGCTTAAGCTCAGGAGCGGAGGTTTCAGCTTCCTTAACCGCGGCCAGGAGAACCTGGTGTTGTGGGCCAGGTTGCTTAAAGAAGAATTAACCCAGCTGGCCGGCGACCGGATGGAACTTCTTTATGTTATTTTTGATGCCGATAACAACGTGGTCAAAATCGACCGGCAGAAGCTAAAGCTGAGCGCCCTCCCCGAACAAGAACAGATTTATCTTTCCAACCCGTTTGACCTTCCGCCAGGAAATTTCAAATGCCGGGTGGTGGTCAGAAACCTGGAATCAGGACAGTCGGCGCTCGGTTCGACCGAGATAACCATCCGAGAACAAAGCAAAAATGGAATCAGTCTTGGTCAGCCGCTCATCCTGAAGCCATCTTCCTCCGTCAATTACCATAATCTTGCTTCCTTTCTGCCCCTCGGAATCAGAAACTTTAACCCGCAATCAGACATCCTGACTTCAGGCACAGAAGAATTCTACCTGCTTGTATCATGCGGTTACTCAGGTATGCAAAACCCGGATTTGGAGCTCAAGGGCATTCTTCTGAGAATGGAAAGAGACCAGACGGTGAACATTCCGGTCGCTCTTGAGCCGGTAGAAATCAGAAAGGAAGCCGACCGCCTAACTTATATTGTCAGAGTTAAATCCGCACCGCTGGCCGCCAATAACTACCTTCTGTACATCCATGCTATTGATAAAAACAGCGGGCTGAGAACTTCAAGAAGCTTTGCCCTTCAAGTTAACGACTGACAGGTCAAAAACCGACCTGATTTAACAATCAAATTATCCCCCGCCCATCATCGGGAAAATGGCGATGGTTGCATCGTCCTCGAGTCTTATTTCAGATATATTCTCCGGGTTAACCACCGAACCGTTCAGCATCACGACCAAACCGGGGTTAATCCTGGAATCCTTGAAAATTTCTTTTTTTTGCTGAGCGGTGACGGCCAGAGACTTTAAAAGCTGATAAAGGCTGGACCCGGGTTCAACGGTAATTTCTTTTTCCTTGGCACCAAAAACATCCCTCAGATAAGCATAAAATTTAACTTTTACCCGGGCTGACGGTTGCCTTAAGTCCATTTTTTCACCCTCTTTATCGTTCATCTCCAGGCACTCTCTTTCTCACTGCCTTAAAGAATTTTATCAGCGGCGGCCCTTTAAGAAAAGCCCATCAGGCACAGGAAAGTTCACATGATTGAATTTGCTACAATTACATCAGACAGTAAAATCACACAATTTATTGCTGCCGGTCCGAAGAAAGCTCAAATCGCCTCAGACCATCAAAAAAACTTTAAGAAAATTCCCTGATTTATCTGTTCAGGTTTCAAATTACCTTTCTGCCCCTCTCGCCGGCTTACAGTTTCTAATTATAAAGTTAAAGATAATTTTAACTTCCTCACTGTCTGATGGTCACCAGGTGCTCTCCCGGTAAAAGGCTTATTGGTCTGCCCTGAGGCCCAAGAGCCTGGATGGAAGAAATCGTCAGGCTGGTTTGGCCCGAGGCCACGGCTTCAAAAACCAGCACGGCCAGGGTTCCGGATTTCACTCCAGAGGCAGGAGAAGGGGAAGAAAAACCAATGACGGCTGTTCCACCCTGATTAACCGATTGCAGAAAAGAAGCTTTTTCTCCAAACTGCGTCACCAGGTCACCGCGCTGGACTTCCTTCAGCCTGACCAGCTTCGGGTCGAAATTAATGTTCACAGATAAAGCGGTGATATCCACCTGGGATTGAACTTCAAGGTTCAAACTAAAGGTATTGCCCACCGGCAGCTCTGTGGCTCCCGGATTAAAAAATACGGAGTTTAGCCCGCGAGTTTCCCGGGCGAGGGCTTCGGGGCTGAGCTCTTCTTCTTCCGGGAAGCTCTCTGGATAAGTTTCACCCTGGCTGCTCACAAAAGACAGGGAATCGTTTTCTATCCACAGGGGTTTGCCGTCTTCCTCGGTCAAGGGCATAGTTCTGATGATATGAGGAGTGATGGTCAGGATGACATCAGTTTGCTCCAGCGTCCGGTCGGTGTTGGAGAAAAGACTGCCCAGAATGGGCAGGTTCTTCAGGCCCACTATTCCCTTAAGAGATTTCCTTTCTTCATCCTTGAGCAAACCGGCCAGCAGGTTGGTTTCTCCGTCTTTGAGCCTGATGGTATTCTTTATTTCGCGAGTTGAAATAATAGGTATGTCCGCAATGCCCGTGCCGCTTATGGAAGTAATCTTAATCTCGAGCTCCAGGCTGACTTCGTTTTCCTGGTGCAGGCGCGGTTTGATGTTCACTTCAATGCCCACATCCTGGTACTGGTAGGAAGTGATCGGCTGAGTATTTACTCCGCCGGCGGCAATCGGCGACCAGGTCGTCTGCGGGATGGGAACCTTTTGCCCGACCAGGTATTTGATTTCTTCCGCATCAACACCCCTGAGCCGGGGCTGAGCGATCACCTTGGTATCCGAGTCCGTTTCCAGGAACTGGAGCATGGCATAAGGCAGGGTAACCTCGTAATTCGCACCGGTGGAAAATTTGAGCCCCTGCAGAGGAAGCCAGCCACTTTCCGGCAGGCCGTTTTCTCCGCTGTACCTGATGCCAGCATAACTCTGGCTGAACTGCAGACCGAGGTTGGCCAGCTTTCTCCGCGAAACTTCCATAATTTCCAGGTCTATGATAACTTCGCCTTTAGGTCTATCCCAGGCCCGCAACAACTTTTCGGCCAGGGCGACAATTTTGGGGTTATCCCGGATGGTCAGGGAATTGCGGTTTTTATCAACCATAACTGTGGGTGCCCGGTACTGGGTTCTCAATATGTTCATCAGCTGCTGTTGAACATCCTGAGCGTTGATGTTAGAAAGGTAAAAAGTTTTTATGGCATTCACTTCGTACTGATTTCTCTTGTTCGGGTTATCCGGCACGATGATGACCGTTTTTTCATCAATTATCCGGGAAAAGGCTTTGCCAGCCAGACAGAGGGCATTTATGGCCTGTTCCAAGTTCATCTCGCTCAAGTCAACGCTTACCGGCAGGTCGCGGAATTGTTCATCAAACAGGAAATTGACCCCGCTGACTTTGCTGAGCGCCTGGAAAATCGCTTTAAGAGAAGCATCGGTAAATTTCATCTTTAGTTTTTCAGGGGAATACTTCAGCTTCACCGGCTGCTCGATGACCACTTCCCTTGGTTTTGCCTCAGGTGCCGGTTTTGCACCGCTCAAGCGGTTGTATTCATCGAGGATAATTCGGTTGGTCGGGTCATAGGTCAAAGCTTTTTTGTACTCCGCCAGGGCTTCTTCTTTTTTCCCTTCGGCCAGTAATTTTCTGGCTTTCTCAGCCGAGTTGATGGCGGCCGAGGCCTTGGCTCTTAAAAAGGCCAGCCGATACACTGATTCCTTCGGATTTTCCAGCAGGGCTTGTTCGTAATACTTTATCGCTTCATCGTAATTTTTGCTCATCTCGGCCTGGGTGCCGAGCTTGTAATAGCTGCTGAAAGTAACACAGCCGACCAAATTAACTGTTAATAAGATAAGCAATAGCCAGAGACGTTTACCCTGACCGATATTTTTCATTTCAATTCTCCTTTAGTCTAACCTTCCTGGAGTTATTTTCGCTATCTTTAATTAAAATTTCTTCAGGCCCGATGGCTACCAGCCTGAGACCAGGAAGAAGTTCTTCTCCTTCAGACAGGCTCAACGGCTGCCCGTCAAGTTCAAGCAGGGCCACTTTCTTTTTTCCTGAAAACACCATCCCCAGGTAAACAATATTCACCTTCTGCAAAAGAGAAATAGGCGCCTCTTTGTTTAATTCTTCCTGGGAGACCTGTCCCTCCAGACCGCCAGAAGGAAAATCAGCCACTGGCGCTTCGGATGATATACGGAATAAATCTCTTTTAGCTGCGGCCAGGGATGGTTCGAGGACAGGTAATTTTTCTTTTTTTATGAACGAACTTTGTCCGGCTTTCTTCTGACTGACAGCCTCAGTTTTTCTTTCCTGAAGGTCTGGTCGGGCAAAAGCGCTAATCCAAGAAAATAAAACCAGAGCCAGGCCAACCGGCAAAATCTTTCGGCTGTTCATTTTCCCTTCCCTGCCCCCTCAATTATATAACCCGAGACAGCCAGTCTGAGTTCCATAATTCCGGTGGCAGCTTCAATCCTCTGAAAATTAACCTGGTCAATGATTAACCACCTGGGCCAGGTTTCAATTTCATACAGAAACTTTTTCCAGGCCGGATAATTCATCTTCAGGCTGAAAGAAGCCGTAAGCTTTCTTAACTGCTTGTTCTGGCGGCTGACCTCTTCATACTGGTAATTTATCGGAGGAACCGTTAAGCCCAACTTTTTAAACACCTGGAGCAAATCGTCGCGAAAATGGTCTGGCCCTTCTTTTTCAGTATAGAAAGCCGAACTTCTCAGTTCTTCCAGCTCTTTCTGCGTATTCACCCAGAGTTCAAGCTCTTTTTTCCTGTTATCCTTCTCGGCCGAAGCTTTTTCAAGTTCCTGGCTCAGAGAGACAAACTTCCGATGCAGGGCATTCAGCCTGAAATTCCAGAAGAAAAGCGAAGCAACGGTTAAAGCCACCAGAAAAAGACAGAGCACGGCCAAACTCCGGAGAGTTTTCTTTTCCTTCAAACTTAAAAGTTCACTCAGGCTGACCATGTCTGAAATTCATCTCCGTCTGAAAATAACCATCTTGAAAAACTTCGTTCAGAATTTTTAAGTCAGAAAAACCCGCCGACTGGAGGTTCTTAACCAGTTCTTTCAAATCTTCCCTTTTGCCCAAAGCCACTTTAAGCCTGAATTCTCTTCCCGTTTCAGTTGAAGACGGGGTAATAGAGACCAAGAAACTGTTCTGCGGCAAGGCCTTTTCCAGCCGGTCAAAAAACAAAGTCCAGGAGAAAGCTTTTTTTTCGATCACCGAATTTATTTCGTCGACCAGACCGGACAGGGAGCGGTATTTTTCCAGTTCTTTGTTTATTTCCCTGCTCTGGCCGAGCAGGTTCTCTTTCTTCTCCATCAGCAGCCGGTTATTCTTCTGCAGGTCCTGATACCCGGATAGCGATTTAAGGTTGAGATAGACCAGCAGAAAGCCAACCATCACCACCAGAAGCATAAGAAAATAAAACACCAGGAAAAAAAGCCGGCGGTTGCGCCTCGGTTCGCTGGCCAGGTTTAACAAGATGTTCCAGTTATTCACCCTCAAATCCTTCTCAGACATCACAGACCTCCCAGCAAGGGCACCAACTGTTCGTGGCCCGGCCTGATTTTTTTCACTTTTATCCAGGCGTTAGTCTGCAAGTTATCTTCCAGCCGGCCCTCCCGGTCAAGGTTTGAACGAAAGTAGATGGCGGTCAGCTTACGTTTTAATTTATCTTCAATAAAGTTAACAGTGTTCTCTATTTCATGGGCTGCTTCTTTAACCGTTTCTTCTTTACCCTCATCCGGCCAGACGGGTTTCTGACGGTAAAGCAGAAAACCTTCCCGGGCGACAGCTACCAGGCTCAGGTAATCATAATCCAAATCCACCATCAGCAGGTCCGCTTCCCGCTCTGGCTCGCCGAGCAGCAGGTTAAGCACCGACAGGGAGGGAAGGCTAATTTTCCCGACTTTCATCTTCCGCGTTTTAAAAAGAGATTCGTATTCTTTTACCACTTCTTCGGCCGCACAGAGTACCAGTATTTTTTTCTCGGCGGCAGAATTAAAAGCCTGGTAGGAATAACGGATTTGAGATATGCTTTGCCCCAGCTGCCGGTGCAGGCTCCACTCAACAAACTGATTAAGCTCGTCCGGCTTTTTCAAACCATTTTCCAGAGAAAAAATAAAAACCCGGCCGCTCATTTCGGGTATGAGCAGGTTGACCGAATTTTCCCCGGGTTTGATTTCATGCAAAATGTCATCGAGGACTTTTTCTAAATAATCCCGGTCCTTAATGTTTAGCTTGAGATAGCTGGCTTCCAGAACTCCGGCAGGCAGCGGCCGCACCACCAGGCTCTCGTTGCCCGGTTGCCAGCTTCTGTCCATCTCCTGCGTCCTGATGGCCGCCACATAACTCGGAGAAAATTGCAGGACCAGTCCGGGTTTTGGCTGCTCGGCCAGAAACCTTATTATCTTTTCTTTTAATTTCATTCTCTCACTCAACAAAAGTTACTTTATTGAGGTCTTTAAGGCTGGTTATTCCAGATAATACTTTTTCCAGGCCGGCCTGTCTGAGAGGTACCATGCCTTCTTCCTGGGCTTTTTTCCTGACTTCAGAAAGAGGCTTGCGAGCCAGAATCATTTCTCGGATGGTATCAGAAAGCTCCAGCAGTTCGGCAATGGCCGTGCGGCCTTTATAGCCGGTGTGGTTGCATTCCGGACAACCGGCAGGTTCATAAAAAACTTTATCCGCATACTTGTCCGGATTGAGCCCGGATAATTCCAGCGTAGCCCGGTCGTAGGTCACCGGCCTCTTGCATTTCTGGCACAGGACCCTCACCAGACGCTGAGCCAGGATGCAGTTTAAAGCGGAAATAAAGCTGTAGGGGTCGACCTGCATGTGCAGGAAGCGGCCTATGACATCAAAGACATTGTTGGCATGAACCGTAGTAAAAACCAGGTGGCCGGTCAGAGCAGATTGGATGGCAATCTGAGCCGTTTCCGGGTCCCTGATTTCCCCCACCATGATTTTATCCGGGTCGTGCCGCAGGATGGAACGCAGCCCGCGGGCAAAAGTCAGACCCTTCTTCTCATTTACCTGGATCTGGGTGATACCCTCGATCTGGTATTCGACCGGGTCTTCGATCGTTATAATCTTGTCTTCCGGAGATTTTATTTCAGTCAGGGCAGCATAAAGAGTGGTGGTCTTGCCGCTTCCGGTGGGCCCGGTTACCAAAACCATGCCATAAGGCTGGTAGATATAGCGCCTGAACTTTCTCAGTATTTCCTCGGAAAACCCGAGGAGGTCCAGCCGCAGTTCGGCAAAAGCCTCAGTAATCATTTCTTTATCCAGGATGCGGATAACAGCATCTTCACCATAGATGCAGGGCATGATAGACACTCGAAAATCGATCGTCTTGTCTTTGATTTTCAGCCGAAAACGGCCATCCTGGGGCACGCGGCGCTCAGAAATATCCAGGTCGGACATTATTTTTATCCGCGATATGATGGGAGCCTGGAACTTCCGGTCTATGGGCTCCATGGCTTCGGTCAGCACCCCATCAATGCGGTACTTGATGCGGACAAAATTTTCCTTGGACTCGATGTGAATATCGCTGGCCCGTTTCTGCACGGCGGTGAAAATGATGGTGTTGACCAGTTTGATGATTGAACCATCCTGCTCAGTCAGTTTCTCTATGGTAATGACATCTTCTTCTTCACCCGTTTCAGTCTCCACCACCTGGCGCACAAAACTTTCCGTGGCTTCTTTCAAAACCTGAACTGCCGTTTCGCTCCGCCGCAGAGCTTCCTGCACGGCTCTCCGGGAAGCAGCATGGACAACAACCTTGCGGCCAGAAAAGGCTTCGATGTGATCGATGGCCGTCAGGTCAGAGGGGTCAGCCAGAGCAATCTTAAGTGAGCGTCCGTCATCTTCGAGCGGGACAAAATTATAGCGGTAAAGAAATTCCACCGGAAAAGATTGAACCAGCTTCCGGTCTATTTCTTCTGAAGATAAATCTATATAGGGAACATGGTATTTCTCGGCCAGCTTTTTAGCTTCAAGTTCTTCAGCCAGCATCAGGCCGTTTGTTTCACCTTTGGGCACGACTGCCTCCTTTTATTCGCTCCATTACCTGGTTATCCTGATTATATTAAAGATCGGCAGATAAATCGAAAGAATCATGGCCGCGGCTACCAGACCGATAAATATTATAATCACCGGCTCAATGAGTGAAACCAGCACCTGTATCCTGTCCCGCAGCCTCTCATCATAAAAATCAGCCACTTCCGACAGCATTCCTGGGAGGTTAGCTGAATTCTCGCCAATCCTGACCATGTCCAGAGCCAGCTGAGGGAATACGCCCGTGCTGGCCAGAGAATCATAGAGGCTGTGGCCATTTCTCAAACTGTCAGGCACCTTTTCCAGCTGACTCACCAAAAAGCGATTGGTCACGGACTGCGCGGCCACTTCCACGGAAGAAAGTAAAGAAATCCCGGCCTCCAGAAGAAGCCCCAGGGTACGGCTGAAAAGCGCCACCGAGGAATCCTGGAGGAGACGGCTGGCCACCGGAAGCTTCATCTTCAGGCGCTCCCACCAGATTAAAAACCATCTTTTTCTTCTTAAGAATATAAACACCACGAAAAAAATAACCAAAACACCAAGAAACCAGACCAGATTTTCTCGGATAAAGGTGGCGGCCGCCATCAACCAGACGGTGAGCCTGGGCAACTGCGCACTGAAATCGGCATAGAAAGCGGCAAACCTGGGCAGCACCAGCCCTACCAGAATCCCGATCAGGATAAGGCTGAAGATAACCAAAAGAGTCGGATAGAGCAGGGCCGAACGAACCCTGGTTCTCGTCTGCTCGATAATTTTGGCGTACTGAACATAGCGGGAAATAGAACCCGGCAGGTTTCCGCTTTTTTCGCCGGCCATCAGAGAAGCAAGGTAAACTCTGGAAAAATATTTGTTAAAAGCAGAAAAGGCTTCAGACAGAGCTTTCCCCGCTCGAACATCATCTTCCACCTGCTGGATTATTTCTCTGAGCAGCTGGTTTTCAATTCTTTTTTCAACAAGTTCGAGGCTCTTAAGAACGGGATAACCGGCTCTTAGCATGGCTACCAGTTCCTGGTTGAACAGGATGAAATCCTGCGGTTTCACTCTGCGCCGTCCGATATGAATACCCCTGAGCCTGATTTCTTTTTTTATCGATAAAACGCAAAAGCCTTCCGCTTCCAGCCGGTCCCGGCATTCCCTGGCCGAAGCCGCCTGAACTTTTTCCCTGACCAGCTGGCCCTCAGCCGTTAAAAAGCGACAGTAAAAAAATGGCATGCAGGCTTCTCTTTTTTGCTTTTATGTGATTATCTTAAGTTAAGCATAAGCCTAAAGTCAATCTGCCCAGAGTTACTCCCCTGAAAGTTAGCATTTTCATCTACTTTCCAAACTTAATCTCATATCATACTTTTTAATAAATACAAGATAATTCCTTAACAGGTAGAGGGTTTTCAGGCAAAAACTTGGCAAACCCGGCAAAGCAGACCATGACGCAAGTGTCTGTTTAACCTTTATAATATACGTTGACTCAAAAATCTTTATTTGACAAATCGGTTCCATAGATATAATTATAAATTGAAAAAATGAAACAAAGATTGGGTGTGCTGCTTTTATTATTCGTCGTGGCCATGTTGGGGCTCTGCCTCCTGGCCCAGGAGTTAACGCCTCAAAAGCCAAAAGCAGAGTCCGGCGAAATAACCCCTCCAGAGCAAACTCCTCCCCAGGAAGTCCAAAAGCCGAGGTTAGATTACATGAGCACCTTTCTCTCAAGGTCCACCACACCCCTCGGGTTAAAAGAAGACCAGGAGACGGCCAAATTAATCCGTCAGTCAAAAGCCAAATGGGCTGTTCGCGCCGGCTACAGGCATATCCTTAATTAATTTTTTTTTAAAATTAAAATTCAAAAAAATGGATTTTTTTGATATATTCAATTCAAGAAGATGAAGCGAGGCGCTCGGTTCTACATTTTTCTGGCTCTCGTCCTGATTCTTATACTTCTCGGTTTTTTTAACATCTCGCGCAAATTGTCCTGGAAAGAGCCCTATGACGGAGTAACCTGGGCAGACAGCCCGTCGGGCCTGATTGCGGTTCGGGTTGAAGAAGACAGTCCTGCTTACCTGTCTGGCATAAAGCCGGGTGACATCCTATTCTTCATAAATAACACGCCAATCAAAAACCGCCTGGAATATACCAGGATGCTCTGGCTGCTCGACCGGCTGCAGCAAAAAGCCCTGTACCAGCTCGGGCGGGGTGGAGCCATTCTGTCTCCTTCTTTTTACCTTACAAAAAAAGGAGTAAGCTCTTCTTACATCTTTCTGATGCTTCTGGGGCTGTCCTCCCTGGCGCTGAGTTTAATCGTCTTTGTCAATTCTACCAGACAGATCACCGGCTCTTATACACTTTTTTACCTGGTTTCATTTGCCCTTTATTCCATTTTTGTCTTCTCTCCCACCGGCCAGATGGATTTCTTTGACCAGCTATTTTTCTGGCTGGATAAAGTGGCCCTTCTTGTCTTCCCGCCCCTGCTATTAACTTTTTTTGTTATTTTTCCTCAGAAGAAAAATTTCGCTCATAAAAAATGGCTCCTGTCTTTAACATATCTGCCAGCTCTGATCCTTTTTCTTATGAATTTATTCACCGTGCTGGTGCTGGCCAACCGGCTAAACGAAGCAGACTACATTTCCTGGCATAAACTTTTGGAAAAAGCCGAGCTGAGCCATTTTGGCCTGTTCAGCTTGGTCATCATTTTCCTGTCGATAAAAGAAACCGTCCAAACCAAAAATCTGTTCCTTAAAAACCAGCTGAAATGGATTTTGGGTGGACTGGGATTAGGGTTGATTCCTTTTATCTTATTTTATATTATGCCTTTCCTCCTTGACCATTATCCTTCCCGGTTCGGGCAGCTAAGCGTTCTATTCCAGGCCCTTGTCCCCTTAACCATTGCTTATTCCATAACCCGCTACCGCCTGATGGATTTTGAACTCCTGGCCAAAAAGGGAGCCACTCTCATCATCTCTTTTCTGATTATTGCTCTGGTTTATTTTTTGGTGAGTTCCCAGACAAAAATTTTTTCTGAAAACAGGCTCAACGCTATCCTGCTGGGACTTCTGGCCATTATCCTGGGGGCCACTCTTTTTACTCCAATATCAGAAATGATACAGGCGCTGGTAGACCGGGTGCTTTACCGCCGCAGCTATCAGTATCGCCGGACCTTGCTGATGATTGCCAACGAGCTCAATCGCGAAAGGAACCTCGACCGCTTGAGCCAGTATCTGGTAGAAACCATAGCCAAAGCCATGATGGTGGAAATGGTGGCCATTTATTTGGCGAGAGACGAGCAGAACCGCGAGTTTTACCTGCTAAAATCTTTGGGAGAACCTGACGGCCGTGTCCCCGTCCTGAAGCTGGGCGAAGAAGAGGTCAGCAGACTTTTGAAGGCTGACTACCTGACCAAGTATATTTCCAGCGAAGGTGTGCCGGAGAAATCTTCTCTGGCCAACCTGATGGATTGTGGTTTTTCCAACATCATCCCGCTGCGATTGGAAAATAAGATAATCGGGCTTTTTGCCCTCAGCAACAAGATGGAAGATGTGCCCCTGTCAGCCGAGGACCTGGAATTGCTCAGGACAATTGCCCCTTCGGTGGCTTTGGCCCTGGAAAACGCCTACCTGTACAACCAGGAAATAATCAGGGCCCAGGAATTGCAAAGGCTCAAGGATTACAGCGATAACATAATTGAGAGCCTGACCGTGGGGGTGGCGGTCATTGACCAGACAGGTAAAGTAACCGGCTGGAACCGGGTGCTGGAGCGGCAGTTTGGTCTGGCCAGGGAATTTGCCCTGCACAAACATTTATCAGAAGTTATTGGCCCGGAAAATTTCCAGGCTCTTTTTGCTTCTGACCCCCAGATTGAATACCAGATGATCAATGAGGTGACCCTGACCACGGCCACCGGAGAGAAGCGGATTTTTGATGTGGCCCGGACACCGCTGCTCGACAATCAACTTCAGGCCTACGGCACGATTATTGTTTTTGAAGATATCACGGACAAGGTCAAGCTCCAGCAACAGCTGTTGACCTCCGAAAAATTAGCTTCCTTAGGGTTGCTGTCAGCCGGCATCGCCCATGAAATTAACACGCCGCTCACCGGCATCTCCAGTTATGTGCAAATGCTCCAGAAAAAACTGACCGACGCCCACTACGCCCAGATCCTGCAGAAAATAGAAGCCCAGACCGAACGGGTCAGCCGTATCATCAAGAACCTGCTCAATTTTGCCAGGAATCCGGCCGATGAATCGTTCCATCGTCTCGACCTGAAAGAGAGCCTGGAAGAAATTATCTCGCTGATCGATTACCGGTTAAAAAGCCTGAACATAAAGTTAGAATTGAAGCTTCAACCCGTCTTCCTCTACGCTCAAAGAGAACGGTTGCAGCAGGTTTTTATAAACATCATACTGAACGCGCTGGATGCCATGCCCCACGGCGGTACCCTGACCATAGAAACGTACAAGTCTGATTCTTACGCTGTAGTGAAAATAACCGACACCGGGACCGGAATAAAACCGGAACATCTGCCGAGGATTTTTGACCCTTTCTTCACCACGAAAGGACTGGGCAAGGGAACCGGCCTTGGTTTGTCGATCAGTTTTGCCATCATCAAAGAGCATGATGGACAAATTCTGGTGGATACGGCCGTGGGCCGGGGAACTACTTTTACCATCATGATACCCGACTACCTGGTTGAAAAACAGAGACAGAAGATCGGGAAGCAAAGGGGTGAAACATGAACAACAATTTTCTCATCCACCTTATTGACGATGAACCAATCATTCACGACGTGCTCGGACAGCTGCTGGCCTCAGAAGGTTATCAGGTGGAAATTTCAGCTTCGGGCGAAGAAGCCCTGGAAAAATTCAAACAGCAAAAGTTTGACCTTATTTTGCTCGACCTGCTGATGCCGGGCATGGATGGCCTTGAAGTCTTAAAGCAGATAAAACGCATGGACCCTGAAGCCCTGGTCATTATTATCACCGCCTATGCCTCCGTCGAATCCGCCCTGACCGCAATCAAGATGGGTGCCTATGATTACATCCAGAAGCCCTTCAAAAACGATGAGTTGCTGATGACCGTGGCCCGTGCCCTTGAACACCGCCAGCTGCAAAAAGAAAACATCAGGTTACGGGACGAACTTAAAAAGAAATTCAGCTTTTCTAACATCATCGGGAAAAGCCCGGCCATGCTCAACGTTTTCGAACTGATAAAGACAGCCGCACCCACCCGTTCGACCATTCTCATCCAGGGAGAAAGCGGCACGGGAAAAGAACTGGTGGCCAGGGCCATTCACATGAACTCCGACCGGGCTGACCAGCCGTTCGTGGTGGTTAATTCCGGCTCATTGCCACCGGATTTGCTGGAAAGCCATCTATTCGGGCACGTCAAAGGCGCTTTTACCGGTGCGGTGGCTGATAAAAAAGGTCTGTTCGAAGCCGCAGACAAAGGGACTATTTTCTTCGATGAAATCTCCTCCATCAGCTTAGAAACCCAGGTCAAGCTGCTGAGGGTGATGCAGGACAAGGAATTCATGAGGCTTGGCGGGACCAAAACCATCAAAGTGGATGTGCGTATCATCGCGGCTACCAACACCGACCTGGAAGAACTCATCCAGCAAAAGCTTTTCCGCAAAGACCTTTTCTACCGGCTGAATGTCATCAAGATCGAGCTGCCACCCCTGCGGGCCAGGAAAGAAGACATTCCTCTGCTGGTCAAACACTTCATTGACCTTTACAACAGAGAAAACAACAAACAAATTGAAGGCGTCAGCGAAGAGGTCATGGAAATCCTGATGGATTACGACTGGCCGGGCAACGTGCGAGAGCTGGAGAACGTTATTGAAAGAGCCGTCGTCCTGAGCCGTTCGAGCATGATCACCAGAGAAGCTCTGCCGCCCTTCCTGCTGGAGGGAAGAAAAATTCAAATTGATGAAGAGGGGACCAGCTTTAATCTCAAGGAAAAAACATTAGAATTTCAGAGAAAACTGATCGTTTCCGCCTTAAGAAAAGCCGGGGGAATCCAGAAACAGGCCGCCCAGATGCTCGGCCTCAAACCGACTACCCTCAACGAGATGATCAAAAGGCTGAAAATAGATATCCACAACCTCAACTGACAGATTGCCTCCAGAGTCCGACGGCCTATTTGAATTGACCGGGCACTTTCTGTCGCGGGTTTAAAGTTACCTTCTTCAGCCGCCCTGTGTACTCCACTTCAAATTGCTGTTCTTCTTTTTCCATCTCTACCGAGTGGTAGTATTTTCCGGTGGTGGTTTCAAGCAGTATCTCCAGCGGAAAAGACATTGGTTTTGACAGCTGGTTTATGGTAAGCGTCAGCCGCTTCGCTTTCTCGCCCGGTGTAATTTTTTTGCTGAACTTAACTGAAGGAAGCCTCTCCGAATAGAACCAATCCTGAAAAAACTTTTTAAGGTCCCGGCCGGAGATTTTTTCCAGGCTGAGACGAAAGTCAGATGTTCTGACCGGTTTAAACAGGTTTTCACGGTAAAATTGCCTCAACCCCGCAAAAAAGACCTGCTCACCCAGGAGGTCTCTGAGCATGAACAGCACCAGAGCAGCTTTATCATAAACGATGGCCTGGTAGGCTTCAAAATCGATATTTCCTAAGCGGTAACCGAGGATGATGGGGCCAGCTGCGCTTTTTCGTCTGGCCCACTTAGAAAATTTCTTGATTATTTTTTCCGCCTCCTTGGAGCCATATCTTTTCTCCAGATAGAGAGCGGCCGAAAACTGAGCCAGCCCTTCAGAAAGCCAGTTATCACGATAAGTGGCCCAGGTCAAACCATGACCCCACCACTGATGGGCAATCTCATGGGCCAGGAAATATTCTTTCCAGTAAGATATATCTACCGGGCTATCCGGGTTTAAGACAACGAGCCCTGGTTCAGCGGAAAAAGGTAAACTGTTAAGGATGATGTAGCCTGGTGGTGAATACCCGCCGCCCGTATTCCAGTACCTCTGAACCACAGACAGCTTTTCATAAGGATATGGCCCGAACAACTGCTGGTAAGTTTTCAGGATAATTTCGCCATCTTCCAAAAGCTCTTTCTCTGAAAGTGCCCAATCCTGGCTGACAAAATATTCCAGGGCCGGTTCTCCCTTAACCTTCTTAACCGGCTTTAATTTGCCCAGGAAAAAGCTTATGTATTTTACCGGTCTCTGGCTTTCAAACGAAAAAACCTTTCGGCCGAGGCTTTCCAGCTCGGTCAGCCGGTCTGCTTCCTGTACCTCCCTTTCTTCTTTTAGCCTGCCGGTGCTCAGGCAGTAATAACCTTCAGGCACAATGATACGCAGGGAAAAAGTGAAATATTTTTCCCGCACGGGTGCCGGGTACCAGTCCGCTGACTGGCTGAAAAAATAAGAATCGCGCGGCGCGTTGATGATGACCTTGGTTCCCTGAGGGAACTGCTGGGGCCAGAGGTCTGAAGTTGGCAGGGGAGGAACAATTTTTCCGCGATAATAAATTTGGAGCCGGAATTCTTCATCCTTGGTCGGCCTTTCCGCCAGATAAACATAAAAATAGTTTCTAAGCTTATCCTGGGCATAATAAAGTTCCCGCCCTTTTTCATCAACAATTTTCATAATCTTGAGGGCCGCGTTTAACCTTAACTGAAGGCTGTCGAGGGCATCGGAAATGGCCTGAGCCCTGATGGTGGCTCTGGCCGCCATCAGGCCATTATCAGGGTCGTAGCTGACCTCAAGGTCATAATGCCTGAGGTGAAATCTTTCTCCAAGTCGAACAAACATCCTCTTCAGCCCCGGTTCTTCAGCCTCCGGGCTGTAGCTGTTGAGGAGAAAATTATGGGTGCGGTCAAAAAAAGATATCTCTTCTTCCGCAAAAGGCGAATAGATGTAAGTAAACTCATCCTTCTTGACTGTCTTAATTTCTATCACGGTTTCTTCCGATTGAGGGAGAAAAGTTAAAAGCTCCCTGGTTAAGGAAGACTCAACCGTAAAAGACCTGGAATAATTCCTGGCAAAGATGGAATAAATCTTACTCGAGACGGCATCGGCCGGCGTTTTATGGCTGATGTCTTCTGCCTTTTCGTATTTCAAATTGTTGCGGAAAAAAAAGTCGGCCGCCCTGATATAAACATATTCCACCTCTTCTTCCAGAAAAGGCCTCTTGAATTTCCGGAGAAGCTGGTTTCTTTCAATTTCATCAGAAGGTTGAAAATGTACTTGCCCTTTCCCGACGACAATCATGGCCGTATCAACGTCCGGCAGGTTATCGAAATAAATTTCTGCCTCGGCAAAGGTGATTCTGATATCTTTCTGCTCGATGACCACATTTCGGGCAAGCTGGCGGCCGAGACCGGGAAACCTGAGATAATAAAGGTTGGACAGGCTGCCGGTAACCTTGCGCTCAAGGATTTCTACTTTACTTTCCACCTTCCGGTAAGATAGCTGCCAGATTTCAACCATGGCCTGGTTCTGGTTTTGCCACAACACCTGAAAATAAGCTCTGAACAAATTCTCGCTGTCCCGACTCTCTCCGGCATAAAACAGTCTTAAGTTTTCCATCTGAAAATCTTTGAGATAAGATTGGAGAGTAGCCATTTCGTTTTCTCTGATTTCCGGGACACATAAAGTCGCATATCCCGCAAAATCCAGGCTTTCCAGGAGCTTTTTGACCTGGATTAAGTGGGCAGGCCATTCAGTCTGAGCTTCCGTTGGCAAAACCAGAGCAGAAAAATTCAGGATAGCAGTTAAAATTAAAAAAAGAGAGGAGTTAACAACTGTAACCTTCCTAACTACCCCAAAACCACCTCCTGACCTCTGGTATTATTATACCTCAAGACCGGACCTTTGTTTTTCTGAAGAACATAATGCCAGAATCATGCCAGATGGCTTAACGGAGCTGACAGACGGAAACTCCCCCTGAAAACTGAATAAATTGAACAGCTCTTTCCCCTTTAAGGCGGGACTAACCAAGAATGTTTACATTAACTCTGCAAAGAATTTTTACGGTTGGCCAGGAGATTTCGGCTCTTCTTTTTCTTTCTTTTCCTTCCTCAGGTATTCTTCCCAGGTAACAAAGCTGTGGTAAAAAACGGCGTCTCCTTCATCAATGCCCCGGGTTATTTCGGTTATATGAGAAGTGGTGGCGCCAAACGCTTCCACGGCGTAGATAACCGCCTTTTCCGGGTCAATGGTATTCCCGCAGGTATAAATATCAAGAGCGCCGTACCTCATCTCCGGCCAGGTGTGCGTTGATATATGAGATTCAGAGATGACCACCACGCCACTGACACCGTTGGGCGGGAATTTGCTGAAAGAAATAGACCAGACCTGCGCACCTGCTATTTCAGCCGCCTTGACCAGTATCTGCTGGACTTTCTCCACGCTACCGATAATTTTCGGGTCACAACCGGAGGCCTCAACGATGTAATGATGACCGATGGTGGAATGAAACTCTTTGGTCATTTTTTCCTCCATTATGGATTACAGAAAGATTATGGCACATCCAGCCGCTATGTCAATAATCAACAATTCACAACGGCAGGCGGACCTCGTTTTTTACCACGTTCAAGACCAGGTGCGTGACGGTCCGGTCAATGTACTTCAATGAAAGAGTTTGTTTGATGAACTGGTTAAGGTCTTCGCGGTCAGAAAAATAGCCAATCAGAATCGAATCCCATTCACCAGTCACGTCATACACAGCCAGAACGCGGGGGTCTTCGGCAATCTTTTTTTGCGTCTCCAGCAATTTGCCCTGGGAAATTCTCATGGCGATAACGGCTATCAGACCAAAGCCAAAATATTCCGGGTTAAGAACCGGCACATACCCCCTGATGGCGCCGTTTTGCTCCAGACGACGGATGGTCTGGATAACAGCCGGCACTGAAACGCCGGTTTCCTTGGCAATTTCTCGGAAGCTTTTCCTGGCATTTTGGTTAAGACATCTGACAATTTTTTTCTCCGTTTCGCTGACCATAATCCCTCCTGAACACTTTTTATTAATCAAACATAAATTATTGACGATTATTTATTGACATTTGTGAAATATTTGATAATATAATTTTAAATTTTATGCTTATTTTATGAATTTTATTAAACATATGTTAGATAAAATATTAACCTAAGGAGAGTGAAAATGCAACAGAAATTTAAAGGAATTTTTGGTCTGAGCGATAAAAAAGATGTTCTGGAAGTGGTTAAAAACCCGAGCCTGAATATTGAATTCGTCAGAATTATGTTTCCCGATATTCTCGGCCGGCCGATGGATTTTTCTATCCCCTGCTCGGAGCTGGAAAAGGCTTTTGAAGAAGGGAAAGGCTTTGATGGTTCGTCGATAGAAGGGTTTGTCCGTATAGAGGAAAGCGACCTTATTATTATACCCGACCCCAAAACTTTTCGGCTTCTGCCCTGGGTTTATCAGGGGTTCGAGCCGGAACTGTGCTGGCGGGAAGCCATCATGTTCGGCGATATCTACACACCAAACGGCCAGCCTTACTCCGGAGACAGCCGCTATGTGCTGAAAAAAATGCTCGATAAAGCGCGCTCTGAGTTTGGTTTTGATGATTTCAAGTGCGGCCCGGAAATGGAGTTCTTTATCTTTGCCGACGACCGCAATCCCCTGCCGGTGGACGCCGGCGGCTACTTCTTCGCCGGCCGTCACGGAGAAATCAGGAAGGAAATCCAGCTCATCCTGAAAAAAATGGGCATAGACTCAGAGTACGACCATCATGAAGTTGCTCACAGCCAGCATGAAATTGACCTGAGATACAAGAGCGCCCTGGAGATGGCTGATATAATCATGCTTTTCCGCTATGTAGCCAAGAAAGTGGCCAGGATGCACAACCTTTACCTGACCTTTATGCCCAAACCGATAAACGGTCAGAACGGCAGCGGGATGCACGTGCACCAATCGCTGTGGAAAGATAATCACAATACCTTTTTTGAAAAAGGCAGCACCCAGCATCTGTCTGAAACAGCCCGACATTATCTGGCCGGGTTGATTTACCACGCCCGGGAAACCTGCGCCATTTTCAGCCAGTGGGTCAATTCCTACAAGAGGCTGATTGAAGGATATGAGGCGCCGGTTTACATTGCCTGGGGGCAGAAAAACCGCTCCGCTTACATAAGAGTTCCTGAATACCAGCCAGGCAAGGAAAAAGCCACCAGGATTGAACTGCGCTCCCCGGACCCGGGCTGCAACATTTACCTGGCCCTGGCCACCATGCTGGCCGCCGGGCTTGATGGAATAAAACAAAAGCTCGAACCGCCAGCGCCGGTTGAGGAAAATATCTACCATATGAGCAATTCCCGGCAAAGAAAATCCGGCATTCAGGTGCTTCCGCGGAACCTGGGAGAGGCCATCAGCCTGGCGGGCAAAAGCCGTCTCGTCCGTGACACACTCGGCGACCAGCTTCTTGAAAAATTCCTGGCCAACAAACGCCAGGAAATCGAAGACTACCTCAAAAACGTTCCGGATGAATACGATAAGCAGGTAAGCCCGTATGAAATAGCCAGATACCTGCCGATGCTCTGACATCAGCTGGCCAATTTTTTCTCCCAGATACCGGGAGTTCCTGGCAGACTTTATATAAAAGATTTTTGCCCGGGCGGCTTATTCCCCGTTTTTTAAAAAACCCCAACGCCGGCTTAACTGAAAAAATTTTTTCTTGACAAGTGCTTCTCAATTTTTTATAAGGATAAAGATAATTTTTTTAGGTTAAGAAGGAGTCATATATTTTTACTTTCGGCCGTAAGGCATTCGGGTATTCATTTAAAAATCTTATCGAAAAAGAAGCGCCGTTTTTTTCCTCCGACAGGCTTTTTAAGAATTTCTTTCCCGCCACATTAAATCATCAAAAGCATCTCTCTTGCAGGAAGGGCTTTATTAATTTTCATACATCACCCTTAAAAAAGGAGGCATATATTGAGTAACGGTCAAAACCTCAACCTTGATACTGTCAGGGAAATTGTTGAAAGGTATGGCCACAACCGCAACAAGCTAATTGCCATCCTCCAGGACATCCAGGCTGTCTATCACTACCTTCCAGCGGAAGCCCTCCGCCAGGTTTCCAAACTGCTGAAAATTCCGCTGATTGACATCATGTCGGTGGCCACCTTTTACCGGGCTTTCAGCCTTAAACCAAGGGGAGAACACGTGGCTACAGTTTGCCTGGGCACAGCCTGCCACGTGCGTGGTGCGCCTAAAATCCTCGAAGAATTTGAGCGACAGCTCAACATCCGTCGAGGAGAAACCTCTGAGGATGGAAAGTGGTCGCTGGAAACTGTAGCCTGCCTCGGCTGTTGCGCCATCGGTCCGGTGGTCGTGGTTGATGGTGATTACCACGCTCATACCAGCATCAGAAAAGTGCCCATGATTTTGAGCAAATACAGAAAGTGAGGGGCAGCATGAAAAAACTGAAAAAATTAAAAAAAATTCAGGACCTGAAAAAACTTATTGAACAGAAAGAACAGGAAAGACAGCAAGAAACCAGAAAGGTGGTAACTGTCTCGGCCGGTACCTGCGGTCAGGCCCGCGGAGCGCTGGAAGTCATCAAAGCTTTGAAAAAATCTCTGAAGGCAGCCGGACTGCAGGAACAGGTCATGTTACGGGTGACGGGCTGCCATGGCTTTTGCGAGGCTGAACCCAACATCATCATTTACCCGGACAGAATTTTCTACCAGAAATTAACTCCGGCCGATGTTCCGACCATCGTGGAAGAAACGATTAAAGAAGGGCGGGTGGTGGAGAAATACCTGCACCGTGACCCCGTGACCAAAAGAAGGCTCTGGTATGAGAATGAAATACCTTTTTACCAGAAACAGAAAAGGATAGTTCTTGGGGACAACGTGTTTGTCGACCCGACTAACCTGCTCGATTACCTGTCAATCGGAGGCTTCCGCTCTTTCCTAAAAGCCCTGGAAGAGCTATCTCCAGAAGATATCATTCAAACCGTAAAAAAATCTGGCCTTCGCGGTCGGGGGGGCGCCGGCTTTCCCACCGGAATAAAATGGGAGGCTACCCGCCGTTCTCCTGGCCAGCCCAAATACATCATCTGCAACGGAGATGAGGGTGACCCCGGAGCCTACATGGACAGAAGCGTGCTGGAAGGAAATCCCTTCCGGGTCATTGAGGGCATGATGATTGGCGCGCTGGCCATCGGCGCCAGCGAGGGTTATATCTATGTTAGAGATGAATACCCTCTGGCCGTCCGGCACGTTACTTTTGCCCTCGAACAACTCTACCAGTCGGGTCTGCTGGGGAAAAACATACTCGGCAGCGGTTTCAGCCTTGACCTGCATATTACCAAAGGAGCAGGAGCTTTTGTCTGCGGCGAAGAAACGGCGCTGATTGCTTCCATAGAAGGAAAAGTGGGTGAACCCCGGCAGCGGCCACCCTTCCCCGCTCAAAAAGGCCTGTGGGGCAAACCAACCTGCATCAACAACGTGGAAACCTGGGCCAACATTCCCCTGATCATCAAAAACGGAGCTGACTGGTTTTCAAGCATCGGCACCGGCGGCAGCAAAGGCACCAAGATATTTTCGCTGGTAGGAAAAATAAACAACACCGGGTTGGTGGAAGTGCCCATGGGCATCACCCTGCGGGAAATAATTTACGACATCGGCGGCGGAATCCCGGAAGGCAAATCTTTCAAGGCGGTTCAGACCGGTGGCCCCTCCGGTGGTTGTCTGCCCGCTTCCCTGCTGGACCTGCCCATTGATTATGAATCGCTGACCGCGGCCGGTTCCATCATGGGTTCGGGCGGGATGATTGTCATGGACGAGAAAACCTGCATGGTAGATGTGGCTCTCTATTTCCTTAATTTCCTGCGCGATGAGAGCTGCGGAAAGTGTATTTCCTGTCGCGAGGGTACACAGCGCATGTGGGAGATTGTGAAAGACATAACAGAAGGAAAGGGCAAGCCCGGAGACCTTGAACTCCTGGAAGAACTGGCCCTGGCCACCAAGGAAGCATCCATGTGTGGACTGGGACAGACGGCCGCCAATCCTGTGCTTTCCACACTTCGCTATTTCCGCCATGAATTTGAAGCCCACATCTACGAAAAAAGATGCCCCGCTGGTGTCTGCAAAAGCCTTATCCGCTATGTGGTTATCCCGGAAAAATGCACCGGTTGTGAAGCCTGCAAGCGAGCCTGCCCCACCGGAGCAATATCCGGCACCAGAAAGGACGTCCACAGCATACTTTACGACAAATGTATAAAATGCGGCGCCTGTCTTGACGCCTGTCGCTTCGAAGCCATCGAGGCTCAACGCGACGAGGCTATAACTATCATAAAAGAGGTAACAATATGATTACCATGAAAATGAACGGTGTGGAGGTCAAAGCCGAGGAAGGCTGGACCATTTTGGACACAGCCAAATTTTACGGGCTGGAAATACCAACCCTCTGCCACCATGAAGGGCTGACTCCATATGGTGCCTGCCGCCTCTGCTTGGTGGAAATTGGAGAAGGGCCAAAAGCCAAGCTCGTCTCTTCCTGCACCTATCCGGCAGAAGAAGGTTTGGTCGTTCACACCGATACCAAACGGGTTGTCCAGGCCCGCCGGATGATGATTGAGTTGATGCTCTCTGTTGCTCCATACTCAAAAATTATCCAGGACCTGGCTTCCAAGTTCGGGGTGACCAGGATGCGATTCAAGGTCAGGAATGAGGAATGCATCATGTGCGGTCTTTGCGTGCGCATGTGTGCCGAGCAAATGGATGGCAAGGCTATCGGTTTTCAGAACCGGGGCTACCAGAGAAAAATATCCACTCCCTTTGACATCAGGTCAGAAGAATGCCGGCTTTGCGGGGGATGCATCTACATCTGCCCGGCCTGCCAGCTGCGCTGCCAGGGACCGCAGGAAGAAAGCGCGGTGTGCAACGCCTGTCTGACGATGGACCCCACCTGCCTGGATTATTATGACGAACTCCAGTGCTGGATGTATGACGCCGGTCGCTGCGGCACCTGCGTCCGGGAGAAAAAATGATGCGTGAGCACAAAAATAATTTAGAGACAATTTTAAATCATCTACTCTCAAATTTAATTAAAAAGGGAAAAAGGAGGTAAAACTATGACTTTTACAAAAATTAATCGGAGTGCGGCTACTTTAACCAAGAATAGAACCGAAGGGTCAATCAGCCCCTTCAGTGGTATGTGTGTAACCTGTGTGGACGGCTGCATCGGGATGTGTGAAATCGGCAAATCAGCTTACCGGGGAACAGAAGTTCTGTACCCGCAGCCCTTTGGCCTGATAACGGCAGCAGCCGAGAAAGATTATCCGGTAGACCTTTCCCATTTTAACATCATGGGTACGGCCGCCGGGGCCTGGGGCGTGCCGGCAGATAGCGACCTGGCCACTTTTGAGAAAGTCTCAATTGAAACGGCGGTTGGCCACGACAAAGGAATAAAGCTCAGAGTGCCCTTTATCATTTCCGGTATGGGCTCCACAAACGTGGCCAAACAAAACTGGGCCGGACTGGCCGTCGGGGCCGCCATCTCGGGAACGATTCTCACGGTGGGTGAAAACGTCTGCGGTATGGATGAAGAGGCAGAAATTAGAAACGGCCGGGTAGTCCGCTCGCCCGACATGGAGATGAGGGTCAGAACTTTTCAGGAATGGTACGATGGCTACGGAACAGTGGTGGTTCAGGCCAATGTAGAAGACACCAGGCTCGGCGTGCAGGAATATGTCATCGAAAAACTGGGGGTCACGGCGGTTGAACTCAAATGGGGACAGGGGGCCAAAGATATCGGCGGAGAAGTAAAGATTAAATCACTCAAAAAAGCCCAGGAGCTTAAAAGAAGAGGCTACATAGTTTTACCTGACCCGGAAGACCCGGCGGTCATCCAGGCTTTTGAAAAGGGAAGTTTTAAAGAATTTGAGCGCCACAGCCGACTGGGAATGGTAGAAGAGGAATCATTCTTAAAACGGGTGGAAGAACTCCGGAAAGCCGGTGCCAAATATGTTTTCTTGAAGACCGGAGCTTACCGGCCGGCTGACCTTGCCCGGGCGGTAAAATATGCTTCTAAAGCCAGGATTGACCTGCTGACCGTAGACGGAGCGGGCGGTGGAACAGGCATGAGCCCCTGGAGAATGATGAATGAGTGGGGCATTCCGGGTGTGGAAATCTGGTCCCTGGCTTACAAATATGCTGATTACCTGGCCAGGAAAGGTGAGTACGTGCCCGATATTGTTTTTGCCGGAGGTATCACTTTTGAAGACCAGATTTTTAAGGCCCTGGCCCTGGGTGCGCCCTACGTCAAAGCGGTCGGTATGGCCCGTTCCCCGCTGGCCGCAGCCATGGTTGGCAAGACCATCGGCAGCCGGATTAAAGACGGTCAGATACCAGTTTACGTGGAAAGGTTCGGTAACACTATTGAAGAAATTTTCATCACGGCTCCCGAACTCAAGAGAAGGTTTGGTGAAAAGTTCAACGAGCTGCCTCCTGGAGCCATCGGTCTCTACACTTACTTCAAACGTCTGAACCAGGGTCTGCGCCAGCTGATGGCCGGAGCCAGGAAATTCGCGCTCAGCTACATCACGAGAGATGACATCGGTGCTTTAACTCAGGAAGCAGCCAGGGTCAGCGGGATTAAGTACATCCAGGATATTGACAAAGAAGAGGTAGAAAAAATTCTTAACAGTTAACAGCTGCCCGGCTAAGGGCCTGAATTTTAATTTTTAAATATAAAGTAAAGCTGAATCTATTATCTGAGAATATCTTTCAGCACGTCGGCTTCCTGCTCAGATAATATTTTATCCCGAAAGATAACTTTTACCTCAAGTTTTTGGGCTTCAACCTCGACCAGCAAAAAGTGATTCGCGCCACCATGCTTTATGTAAAGGCTGTTCAACCGCGGTCCTCCGCCACCGCTTATATAATACTTAACTCCATCAATTTCTTTCGTCGGGCCGAACCGATGGTAGTGACCGGCAAAAACGGCCAAAACTTTATGCCGGACCAGAAGCGGGTGAATATTTCTCATCCAGAACTCTTTGTCAGCCTGACGAACATATCTGCTGGTCCTGCTCCAGACCGGCACGTGCACAAAGAGGAAGGTCCCTTTCCGGGCATCTGCTCTGGCCAGGTCCGCTTTCAACCATTCAAACTGTTCTCGCCCAATATGACCGAGGCGATTGTCCTCCACATTCCACAAGATGATGAAATGATAGCCCTTGAGGTCAAACGACCGATATATATTTTTATAGCGTTCCAGATAGATGGATTTTGATTTCAGGCTGTAGATGTCATGGTTTCCCGGAACCCGGAAAAAAGGCGCCTGAATTTTTGAGGCCAGTTCATCAAACTCACGCCACTGTGAAGTGGCCTTCCTCAAGCCATAACCGGAAATCATGTCGCCGAGGTGAACCACCAGGTCCGGCTGCAGCTCATTCATCCTGGGAATCATGTCTTTGAAGAAGGTGCTATTTTTACTGAAAAATTCCGGGCTGGTATCTCCAATACATATCATTCTCAGGTCAGCCGAGAGCAAAGGGCCGGCTATGAGGGAAAAAACAGTCAGCAGCCCAAAAAATAAAACCGACGATGCTTTATGTTTGAACATTTTTTTCATTGTCTTTCTTTTTTTTCTTTTTTCCAATTTTTTTTATTTATTACTTAAATTAACATTAATTGTAGCAGAAAGATGCAAATGTCCAAATAGCCTTGACTAATTTCACCTGCGGAAAGGCCAAAAATAAGTTTAAATTCGGGCCAATCTGCCGCCTGTTTTAAAAAGAACTCCCGAATAATAGACTTACTGCCGCGGTTATGGTATAAGAAATTTGCTGAAGAGAAAATGATTACAACCATCATCAGTTTATTTATTTTATTGTTCAGTATAACCATTCACGAGGCGGCCCATGGTTGGGCGGCCTATCGTCTTGGCGACCCGACCGCCATGGCTGCCGGCCGGGTGAGTCTAAACCCGCTGGCTCACATTGACCTTTTTGGCACAATTATTCTCCCGCTGATGCTGGCCCTTTTCAAAGCGCCGGTGTTTGGCTGGGCCAAACCCGTTCCGGTCAATCCCCAGTTCCTGAAAAACCCCAGAAAAGATGGTTTCTGGATTTCTCTGGCCGGTCCGGCCGCCAACATTGCCGCCGCCATAATTTCACTGCTTTTAATACTTTTGCTAAAAATTATCAGCCCGGTCACCAACGCCGCCCTTCTTGATTTCCTAACCTCCAGGGGCTCGCTTCCGGCCGGTCTCCAGCCGCTCCAGGGTTTGGTCATCATTCTGTTTTATATGGTGCTCATTAACACTTACCTGGTAGTTTTCAACCTGATTCCTATTTATCCTCTGGATGGCTCCGGCGTGCTGGAAGGGCTGCTGCCCGACCGCCTGGCTGACCGCTATGCCAGGCTTCAACCGTATGGCTTTATAATCGTACTCATACTCATTTCTGTTGGATTTTTGGACCTGATTATCAGGCCTTTACAACTTCTGATTCTCGGGATAATCTTCTACTGAGTGAAAGCCATGAGCCAGAAGAGAAAAAAAATCGTGCTGAGCGGGATGCGGCCGACCGGCCCGCTCCATCTCGGAAATTATGTCGGAGCACTGCGAGGCTGGGTAAAACTGCAGGATACCCATCAATGCTATTTCACCATCGTGCCCTGGCATGCGCTGAGCTCCGAGTATGCCAACCCCCGGGTGATAAAAGAATACACGTTTGAAGTTGCTCTTGACTGGCTGGCGGCCGGGCTTGACCCGGAAAAGTCTGTTCTTTTCATTCAGTCAGAGGTCAAAGAGCATGCCGAGCTTCATTTGCTTCTCTCGATGATTACCCCCCTGCCCTGGCTGGAACGTGTTCCGACTTTTAAAGAACAACAGCAAGAAATCCAGGACAGGGAGCTCAACACCTACGGTTTCCTCGGTTACCCGCTTCTTCAAACGGCCGACATAATAATTTACAAGGCAGAAGTGGTTCCGGTGGGTGAAGACCAGGCTTTTCACATCGAGCTGGCCAGAGAAATTGTTCGCCGCTTCAACCGTTTTTACGGAAATGTTTTCCCGGAGCCTCAGATGCTCCTTACCGAAGTCCCCAAACTGGCCGGGACCGACGGCCGCAAGATGAGCAAATCTTACGGCAATGCCATTTACCTTAAAGACTCGCCAGAAACCATAAAGGAAAAAATATTACCGATGGTCACCGATACACGGCGGAAGCGCCGCTCTGACCCGGGCGAGCCGGATGACTGTCCGGTTTTCACTCTGCACCGGGCCTTCGTGGCAGAAAGCAAAAGGGAAGAGCTGGCCCGGGGTTGCCGGGCGGCCTCCATCGGCTGTCTCGATTGCAAGAAAGTGGTCATCCAGGCACTCATCGAGGAATTTTCTTCCTTCCGGGAAAAAAGAAGTTATTACGAGAAGCACCCAGACCTGGTGTGGCAGATATTTGAAGAAGGTAACCGAAAGGCCCGCCAGGTGGCCAGCCGCACGATGGAAGAAGTGCGGGAAGCCATGGGCCTGGTTTTCCCCTTTCAAAATCCTCAGGCAGGAAAGAAATAATGGAACAGGAAACTCCGGCTGAACAGAAGGTCCAAGAAATTCCACAGATACCAGATTTATCTTCCCCGCCGTCAGCCGCTTCACCGGCTGAAGAAGGTTATCAGGTTAAACTGGAAATTTTCGAAGGGCCGCTTGACCTTCTGCTTTATCTTATCAGGAAAAAAAAGATTGACATTCATGACATACCGATTGCCGTCATAACCAGGGATTATCTGGAATACCTTGAGCGCAAAGATCAGATAAACCTCGACCGCGAGGCCGAATTCCTGTTCATTGCCGCCCTGCTGATATACATCAAATCACAGATGCTCCTGCCTCGCGAGCAGGAGATTTCTCAGGAAGAAGACCCGCGTCAGATTCTGGTGGACCGGTTGCTCGAATACCAGAAGGTAAAAGTTGCCTGCACGATGCTCAGGGAAAAAGAAGAAGACCAGCTGCTGCGCTGGAAGCGAACTTTTCTTCCACCGGTGGCCAAGCCGGACGAGCTTGACCTATTAGAAGTCAGCCTGTTTGACCTGGCCGAAACTTTCTTTTTGATCATGAAGAGAAGAGAAAGGGAAAGTTTCCGGGTCATTAAAGGCAAGGATGTTTCGGTAGAAGAAAAACTGAAGGAAATCGTTGGCTACTTAGAAGAGAACGGCCAGATGGACTTTCTGGAGTACTTTTCCAACCAGGAAACGCTGGAAGAGGCCCTGGTATCCTTTTTCTGTATCCTGGAGTTAGTGAAAAATCATGTGGTCATTGCCATACAGGAACAACTTTTCCAGACCATCAGGGTCTGGTTGAGAAAAGACCGACCTCATCACCTGAGCCACGGACACAGCCATGAATGAACAGCTGAAAGCCATCCTCGAAGTGTTAATTTTCATGTCCCAGGACCCCCTGACTGTGGACAAAATCAGGGAAGTGCTGGGAGAAGTGCCGGAAGAAGATATAAACGCCGCCCTCGACTCCCTGAAGCAAGATTATGCGGCCGCCGAGCGCGGCATCCAGATTATCCAGAGCGGAGGCGGTTACATCTTTACTACCAAGCCGGAGCACGACCAGTGGGTACGCCGATTCCTTCAGGTAGAAAAGAAGACCAAACTCTCTTCAGCGGCCCTGGAGACGCTGAGCATCATCGCCTACCATCAGCCAATCACCCAGGCTGAAATCGCCGCCATCCGAGGCGTTGACTCAACTTACTCGGTGAAAACCCTGCTTCAGAAAAAGCTGATTAAAATTGTTGGACGAAAGAAAGCTCCCGGCAATCCGCTGGTCTACCGCACAACCGAAAAATTCCTGCAGTACTTCGGCTTAAACAGCCTGGATGAGCTGCCGAAAGAAGAAGAAATTGCTAAAATTTTAGAAGAGGAAAAGCAGACCGTCTCCTGACCCCTAAGTAAAGATATTTTCGATACTTAGGGTTGACAAAGAGAATTGACTTCTATAGTATAGATAGCCTATTCTTAGGCACAAATATTTATGAAAATCATTGTCGCCAAAAATAGCGGATTTTGTTATGGAGTGAAGAGAGCTTTGCAGCTGGCACTGGCTACAGAAGGCAAAAAATCGGGTCATATTTACACCTGGGGCGAATTGATTCATAACCCAGAAGTAACCCGGAAATTAGAAGCCCGGGGGATAAAAGTCGCAAGTTCAGTTTCTCAGCTTAAAGCCGGAGACACGGTCATCATCCGCAGCCACGGCGTTTCTCCTTCTATTTACCGCGAGCTGCGCAAAAAGAGGATAAAGGTCATCGACGCCACCTGCCCCATCGTAAAAAAAATTCAGCAGACGGTGGAAAAATTGAGCCGGCAGCCCGGCGAGCTGATAATCGTGGGCAACCGGAATCACCCGGAAATTCAGGGCCTGGTGGGCTACAGTCGGAACAGGGCCTTGGTTGTGGAAAATGAACAGGAAGCTGAAGCCCTGCCTTTCCGGAAAAAGAGAATGGTCCTGGCTCAAAGCACCCAGGATGTTAAACTGTTCAGCCGGATTGTCTCCATCCTGCTGGAAAAAACTTCAGAGCTGGCGGTTTACAACACGATTTGCGATGCCACCCGCGTACGCCAAGAATCAACGGCCGAACTGGCCAGCCAGGTGGAAGCGATGATTATCATCGGCGGTCGTAACAGCTCCAACACCAACAAGCTGTATGAAATTTCTCGCCGGCTGCTTCAGAGAACCTACCTGATAGAATCGCCGGACGAGCTGAAGCCGGAGATGATTGCCGGAATTTCTCGAATCGGACTTTCGGGAGGGGCCTCTACCCCGCCTGAGGTTATCAAAAAAACTATGACAGCTATTCAACATAGCTTAAAACAGAATTCTAAACAGGAGATGGTGACCCATGACTGAAGAAGCCAAAAAAAACCTAAAAACTGACGAACAACTGACTCCTGAAGACTACGAACGTCTTCTCGACCAGTATCATCTGTCAGAACAGGAACTGACAGCCGGCAGCCTGCTCAAGGGGCGGGTAATAAAAAAGACCCCCAGCCACCTGCTGCTGGACATCGGTCACAAAACGGAAGGCGCTATTCCTAAAGAAGATTTCCGCCAGCCCAGGGAATTTGAAGAAATCCAGGTGGGCGATGAAATAGAAGTCATCCTGGAAAAATCCAGGCCGCAGGATGGATATTTTCTTCTATCAAAAAGAAAAGCCGATGTTCTGCGAGCCCTTGATTTCCTGGAAAGAGCCCATCACTCCAACATCTGGGTCACCGGCACGGTCACGGCCAGGGGCAAGAATGGCTTTACGGTGGATGTCGGGCTTGATGCTTTTCTGCCCGAAGCCCATGCTGACCTTAAACCGCTTAAGGACCCGGATTCTTTGGTCGGCCAGACCATGAAGTTTAAGGTCATGAAGTTCAACCGAAAAGAAGAAAATGTGGTCCTCTCCCGCAAATTGCTGCTTCAGGACGAGAGAGAAAAGAGAAAACGCCGGGTTTTCAGCCGCCTGGTCAAGGGCAAAAAAACCAAGGGTGTCGTTAAGTCTCTGACCAATTTCGGCGCTTTTATAGACCTGGGTGGAGTGGAAGGTTTACTTCACATCAGCGACATGAGCTGGGGTAAAATCAACCATCCTTCCGAACTTTTCCAGGTTGGCCAGGAAGTGGAGGTGGTCGTCCTGGATTTTAACGAAAACGAAGAAAGAATTTCTTTGGGATACAAACAGTTAACTCCGGACCCCTGGCTGAGCGTTGAACAAAAATACCAGCCTGGCACCAGGGTCACCGGTAAAGTGGTCAGCCTGACTGACTTCGGAGCTTTTGTCGAACTGGAAAAAGGTGTGGAAGGGCTTATTCACGTATCTGACCTGACCTGGTCCAAGAAAATGGTTCATCCGAAGAAAGTCCTTTCGGTCGGTCAGGAAGTGACGGTGCAGGTGCTGGAAGTCAACGCCGCCAACCGTCGAATTTCTCTCGGGTTGAAGCAGGCTACACCCCATCCGCTTGAACTGTTTGCCCAAAAATACAACCCGGGTGCCAAACTCAAGGGTAAGGTAACCAGTCTGACTGATTTTGGTGCTTTCGTTCAGGTGGATAAAGACATCGAGGGTCTGGTTCATATCTCAGACATAAGCTGGGAAAAGATTAAACATCCTTCAGAAAAATTGAAGGTTGGCCAGGAAGTGGAAGTCGTCGTGTTAAACGTCGACCTGGAAAAGCAGAAGCTTTCGCTGGGTATCAAGCAGCTGGAAGGCGACATCTGGGAAGATTTCTTCTCCAGACAGAAAGTCGGAGACATGCTCAAAGTCAAGGTGGTCAGGATAGCCGATTTCGGCGTTTTTGTTGAGATCATGCCTGGCATTGAGGGGGTTGTGTTCAACTCGGAACTGGATGAAAACCACATAGAGAATCCGGCTGAAGTTTTCAAGGTCGGTGAAGAAAGGCTGGCCAAGATTATTAAGCTTAACCCGCAGAGTCGCAAGATTTCTTTGAGCTTCCGCCAGGCTCAGATGGAGATGCAGAAAAAAGAATTCCAAAAATACATGGAAGGTCACGGAGATAGATTAACCTTGGGAGATTTATTGAGGGAACAGCTTAAAAACCTGTCCGCCAAGGACAGCAGCAAAAAGGAGGGTAAAGAATGATTAAGGCTGACTTGGTCAACATCATTTCCCGGGAACTGAACATTTCCAAACAGGAAGCGGAAGCCGGGATCAACCTGTTTTTCGAAGCCATTAAAGAAGCCATCTTAAAGGGAGAAGAAGTGGAAATCAGGGGGTTCGGCAGTTTCCGCTTCCGGCAGCGCGCCCCGCGTTCCGGCCGAAACCCGAGAACCGGCGAGCTGGTGAACGTTCCGCCCAAGAAGGTCCTGTACTTCAAACCCTCTAAACTTCTCAAGGAAATGTTAAACGAACAAAAATGAAGTATATAGCTGCCCCCTGGCGCCGAACTTATGTCCAAAAGTCACTGAAGATGAAAAAATGTGTTTTCTGTGAGGCTCTGAAGAAAAAAGACGACGCCGAAACCCTTATTCTTTACCGCGGGGAGCATAATTTTATCATTCTGAACCGGTTTCCCTATACGAACGGTCACCTGATGATTGCTCCCTACAGGCATCTGGCTGCCTTTGAAAAGGCCTCCAGGCCAGTGGCCGAAGAAGCCACCCGGCTGGTCCAGTTAGTAATACGAATTTTAAAAAAGTGTTACGCACCCCATGGTTTTAATGTTGGCCTCAACCTGGGTCACAGCGCCGGAGCCGGGGTGGCCGACCACTACCACATCCATGTGGTGCCTCGCTGGACAGGTGACGCTAACTTCATGCCCGTAATCGGGGAGACGCGGGTATTCTGTGAAGACCTGCTCACCACCTACCAAAGATTAAAACCCTATTTTGACCGGGAACAAAAGAAACAGGAGAAATGAACCATGCTTAAGAGTATGCGCAAAAACGTCAAATCCCTATCCCCCATTCTTTGGATAGTTATAGCAACTTTCGTCATCGCTATTTTTGCCGTCTGGGGCGGTGCCGGTCGCCTGGGGGAAGCTAACCGCACCAACACCATCGTCCAGGTCGGAAGCAGGAGAATTTCTGCCGACGAGTACTACCAGGCTTTAAGACAGAGGGTCGAGAGCATGAAGAAGCAGTACCCTGACCTGAACGCCAACCTGCTGCGCCAGCTCAACTTTCCCCAGCAGCTCCTCGAACAGCTGATCCGGCAGAACCTGTTGCTGCAGGTGGCTCGTGATTTGGGCCTTAAAGCCACCGACGACGAGCTCAGAGAAAAGATTATGTCCTTCCCGGCTTTCCAGAGAGATGGCAAATTCGTGGGTTTTAACGAGTACAAACAAATCCTGGACTGGAACCATATCCCGTTAGATAAATTTGAGCAGAGCTTAAGAGAAGAAATAGTTCTCAATAAAGTCACCCAACTTTTAACGGCCGGCACGGCTGTTTCCGAAGAAGAAGTCTGGCAGAACTATAAAAAACAGAACGAGACGGCCAAGATTGAATATCTGGTGGCCTCTCTGGATAAAATTCAGGTGAGCTACGAACCGACAGAAAACGAAACGCGTGAATTTTTCGAAAAGAACAAGGATAAATACCGGGTGCCAGAGAAAAGGCAGGGTAAATATGTTTTCCTGAAAACTGAAGACCTGCAGAAAGAGGTTACGGTCTCGGATTCTGAAATTGAAAAATATTACCGGGAAAACATCAACCAGTTTAAAGAACCGGCCAAAATTAAGGTCAGCCGCATCTACCTCCCTTACACCGAGCAGGATAAGAAGCAGGTGCTCGAGCAGGCCAACAGCCTGAAATCCCGACTGGCCGCCGGCGAAAATTTCGCTCAGCTGGCCAGCACCTATTCCAAGGATGAAAAAGCCAAGAATGGCGGAGACTGGGGATATTATGACTGGCAGAGCCTGCCAGCCGAGGAAATCAAGGAAATTAACAGGCTCGACACCAATCAGACTTCAGAAGTCATAGATACCGGCAAAGCGGCCGTTATCCTCAAAGTTACGGAGAAAATGCCAGAAATAACCAGGTCGCTGGCCGAGGTTAAAGCCATGATTCAGGTCAACCTGAAAGAAACAAAAGCTCGCGCCAAAGCCTCGGAAAGAATAGATAAACTGGCAAAAATTGCGGCCAAGACCAGGAACCTGGAAGAGGCGGCCAGAAGAGAAGGTCTTAAAGTCGAAGACACGGGCTTGCTCAAAAATGGTGACCCGATTGCCGGAGTGGATTCTTCCGGCTCCATCAGCCAGGCCCTTTTCGAACTAAAAAAAGAAAAAGACCTGACCTCTCCCATTTTCACCTATGAAGGCGTGGCTCTGGCTCAGCTGCTGAAAATTGAGCCCGAACACCCGGCCTCCTATGATGAAGTTAAAAATGAAGTTCGCAACGATTTGCTAAATGAAAAGAAAAAAGAGCTGGCCAGAGAAAAATTGCTGGCTTTAAAGACAAATCAGGCCAAGAGCTGGGAAGACCTGGCCAAAGCTAACAACCTGGAATACAAGAGTGCCGATACCCACAAACGGGGACAGTATCTGGGCCTGATTGAAAATACAGAAAAAATGGACCAGGTGATTTTCAGCCTGCCGGTCAATCAGGTTAGCGACCCGGTAGATATCGGCAATGGCTATGCCATCGTCAGGGTTCTTGAGCGCAAGGAAGTCTCCAGAGAAGATTTCGAAAAAGTCAAAAAAGATGAGATGGCTCAGGCCCTGAACCAGGCTCAGGAAATGTTCCTGTACAGTTATTTGCAAAAGGTGCGGGAAGAGAAAAAAGTAAAAATTAACGTTGACCTGTACAACAAAATAACTGAAGATGTCCTGGGACGGATAAGCGAATAACCTCCTGATTATAAATTTAAATTTTAAAATTTATAAAATTGAAGGGAGGGCAGATGGAGACTTCTAAAAAATCTCTTCCGCCTGAGGCTTACCGAGAGCTCGGCCCCGGTGAGAAATATGTTCCCCTGGTGCCAGCCGACCAGCTCATACCGGAAGTAACCCCCCGCTCGATTTTCTGGGGTCTGTTCATGGCTTTGTTCTTTACTTTTTCTATGGCCTACCTCGGACTCAAAGTGGGCACCGTGCCTGAAGCAGCCATACCGATTGCCATCCTGGCCGTCGGGCTTGGTTACGCTTACCGCCGGAAGAATACCATCCTGGAAAATGTGATCATTCAGTCCATCGGGGCGGCCTCCGGCGCCCTGGTAGCCGGAGCTATTTTTACCATCCCTGCCCTGTTCATCATCGGATTGCCCATCGATATCTTCAAAATTTTTCTGTCAACTTTTCTGGGTGGCTGCCTGGGAATTCTTTTCCTGATTCCACTGCGCCGCTACTTCTGCGTTGAGCAGCACGGACGCCTTCCTTTCCCTGAAGCCACGGCCACCACCGAAATATTGGTGTCCGGAGAGGGCGGCGGCGCTCAGGCCAAACCCCTGATCCTGGGCGTGGTGGTTGCTGGTGTTTATGAATTTCTGGCCATTGGCGTCAGGTTGTGGAACGAGGTCATCACCTTCCGTTTCCTGCCCTTTATGGACAGGCTGGCTGAAAAAAGCCGCATGGTCCTTAAGATAGACGCCCTGTCCGCTTTCCTGGGGCTGGGTTATGTAATCGGCCTTCGCTACAACGCCATCATTGTGGCCGGCGGACTTCTCTCCCACTTCGGTTTTATCCCGGTCATCTGGTTCCTTGGCCAGCACTTCCCAGAAGCCATCTATCCCGGAAAAGTGCCGATTGCCCAGATGAGTGAAGTGCAGATTTTCACCACCTACGTGCGTAACATTGGCATCGGCGCTATTTTCATGGCCGGAATAATCGGCATCATCAAATCAATGCCCATCATGGTGAAATCTTTTTCCCTGGGTTTTAAGGAAATTTTTAAGGGCAAGCAGGCCGGCCCGGGCCAGGAAACCATCCGCACCGACCGCGACCTCAAGATGTCAACCATCATCGGTGGAATTCTGCTGACGGCCGTGGCCCTGTTCTTATATTTCCTGTGGATTTCTAACCTGAAATTCGCCTTGATCGGCGTGGTGATTTGCTTCCTCCTTTCTTTCCTGTTTACCACTGTCGCGGCTAACGCCATCGCCATTGTGGGTACCAACCCGGTCTCCGGCATGACCCTGATTACCATCATTCTGTCGAGCGTCATCCTGATTGGAGCAGGGCTTTCAGGCAAGGAGGGCATGGCCGTGGCTCTCTTAATCGGAGCGGTGGTCTGCACCGCCCTGTCTGTTTCCGGAAGTTTCATCACAGACCTTAAGATAGGCTACTGGATTGGAGCCACCCCCAGAAATCAGGAAAGATTCAAGTTCACCGGAATTTTGGTCTCCGCCCTCACCGTGGGCGTGGCCATCTTTATCCTGGATAAAGCTTTTTCCTTCCAGAGCGGTGCGCTGGCCGCCCCCCAGGCTAATCTTATGGCCGCCGTCATTAAATCACTTATGTCCCGCGAGCCAGTCACCTGGCTGCTTTACGGAGTAGGCGCCTCAATTGCCATCGTGGCCGAACTGGCCAAAATCCCGCCGCTTCCTTTTGCCCTGGGTATGTACTTGCCGCTCCACCTGACAACGCCCCTGCTGGTCGGGGGATTCCTCTCCCACCTCATCAAGAAATCAAGCCCCGACAAAGAACTGGCAGAAAAAAGGCATAATAAAGGCATGCTCATTTCCTCCGGGTTCATCGCCGGCGGTGCTCTCATGGGAATCGTCTTGGCAGTTCTCAAGCTGGCCAACCTCGACCATTACGTTAGCCTGGGCGTCAGCATGGTTCTGGAAAACGGAAAGTGGGTTGATGGGGCCCCGACCGCCTGGTACACCCGGTATGGCGAAATCATCAGTTTGGCGGCCTTTCTGCTGCTCATGGGTTTCGTTTACTGGGAAGCCAAGCGAGAAAAGAAATAATCTTAAAAATTTAAAAGGAGACAGGCCATGAAAGCTAACAAGCTTTATCAGGCAGCCGAAAAAACCATTTTTCAATCTTTAAAATTGAGACCGGGCGAGCAATTTTTATTAGTCACCGACAGGCAGAAAATGGAAATCGCTGAAGCCCTGGCCTTTTATGCCAAGAAGGCCGGTGCAGAAACCACCACCTACCTGATGACCGAAACTCTTCGCCCGATCAACGCCCCGACCAAGCTCTTCAAATTGATGAGTGAAAAGGCTTCGGCCATCGCCTACCTGCTGGAGGCCCGCATCGAGGAAAAACCATTTCGCGGCTTCATGGTGAGTCAGGGCATGAAGTACAGCCGCATCTGCATGATGCCCGGCATCACCGTCGACATGATGGAGCGCCTGGTGAACATTGATTTTGCTAAAATGAGCGAGTTCACCAAAAAAGTCATCCGGGCTATTAAAAATGCTGACCGAGTAATCATCGAAAATGAGGCGGGCACCAGTATTTCCTTCAGCGTTAAAGGCCGCGAATGGCATAACGACAATGGCGACATCAGCAAAAAAGGCAGGCACGGCAACCTGCCGGCCGGCGAATGCTACACCTGCCCGGTGGAAGAAACTTTTACCGGGAAGATTGTCATCAGCCTGATTGATGATAAGCTCGGGCACGGCGAGATGGAATTTAAGGAAGGTCGTTTGGTGCGCTGGAAAGGCAAGGGGATTGAGGAAATCATCAAGAACATCGGCCGGGATGAAACCGGTTTCATCGTCGGTGAGTTTGGCATCGGCACCAACCCCGGCGCCCGCATCTGCCCCAACATGCTCGAAGCGGAAAAAGCTTTTGGCACCGTCCACTTTGCCATAGGAGATTCTTACGGAATCGGCAAAAATAAGAGCAAACATCATTATGACGCTCTGGTGGACAAGGTTACGATTATCGCCAACGGCAAATACATTGCCAAGAACGGCAAGTTTTTGATTTAAACAGTCGGTTGAGCCAGCTGATTTCCTGGCCATTTGCGCTTCTTTATAAAAAGAAGGGGGTGTTGGCTTATGGCCGGCTTTGACCTGAAAGCTCTTCTGCCCTGCTATGAGCAGATAGCTATCCTGAAATACGGCGGGTCACTCGATTTTCAGCGGCTGGAGAAATTGATGGAACCCGTTCGTCTGGGTCAGCAAGAGTTTTCTTACCGGCACCTGCAAATGCTTAAAGAAGACAACCTTTTCCCCGCCTGGTGGAAATTGCCGGAACTGCAGCCCGAGGATATCGAAGCCCTGAAATGGGTTTTCAGAAATCCCCGGCCGGCTGACCAGGACCTGATCCAGAAGCTGTTCGATATTTTCAAGAACCTCGAAATCATGTCCTGCTTGCTGCGGGTCATCTGCCCGCAATACTATGCCATCTACAGCGCACCGGTGGAAAACCTGCTGTCTATCAAGGCGGAAACACCGGTCAAAAAATATTTGATTTACCTGGAAAACCTGACTGAACTTCAGGAAGAATACGGATTGGACAGAATAGCCGACGTGGACATGTCTCTGTTTGCCCTCTGCTGTCTGCTAAACGAAGAATACATCCGGCAGAATCCTGATTTCCACCAGCTTTACCTTGATTACCTGAACCATCCCAACCTGGTAAAAAAAATCTCCGCTCGCAATGCTCTGCAAAACATCCGGCGAGAAAATATTTTCTACCTCGACCTGGCTGAAACCTTCCTGGATACCGACCCGGAAATTGCCGGCATCATGGCCGGCAAAGAACTGGAAATGCTGGTCAATAATTTATGGCACCAGTGCCACGCTAACCAGAGACCTTACAGGCCTTCCAAGATGCAGGATAAGCTCGATGAGCTGGTTTTAAAGAAAGCCCTGAGCGATCAGGTCAGAGAAGAAATCCAGGGCTGGTGGCAGACCAGAAATGACTGTGTTCATCTTAACCTGGCTGAGGCCAGCCCGGCTCAGCGCGAGGAGCTTCGTTGCCGGGTGGCGGAGATGATTGCCGGCCTGGCCCGGCTTAAAGAAAAAGTAAAATCTTGAATGCGCTTGATTTCTGTCGAATAACAAATTTCATATTTCTGAGCTGAGTTTTTCCTCTGAGAATGAGCCCTGAATCGTGCTTGGAAACCTAAGCTTCAGGCCGATTTCAACGGGAACCCTCCGGCATGAAACCATAAACATTTCGTTTGAATTTTTAGCAGCAGGTGTTGTATTTTTAAAAAATAATTTCCGAGAGGAGCGGCAGAAATGAACATGACTTCTTACCCTGGCCATCAAAAATTTAGTTCAAACCTCTGCTTAATCCCGTTATTGCTGATTTTCGGACTGCTGAGTCTATTTGGCTGGTCTTACGGTCAGCCGGCCGGGCTAATACCTCCAGAAAAATTCCTGGGGTTTCAGGTCGGACAGGATTTTAAACTGGCCAACTGGAAACAGATAACCGAATATTTCAGGCTGTTAGACCAGGCTTCTGACAGAATCAGAGTGGTGGAGCTCGGTCAGACCACTCTCGGACGGCCGCTGCTCATGGCCATCATCACCTCTGAAAATAATTTCCCAAACCTGGAAAAATACCGTCAGATTCACCAGAAACTTCACGACCCACGGCAGCTCAAACCAGACGAGAAAGAACAACTGATAAAAGAAGGCAAGGCCATCGTCTACATAAGCTGCTCGATTCATTCGACCGAAATAGCTGCTTCCCAGATGTCGATGGAACTGGCCTACCAGCTGGCCAGTGATAACTCGACCGAGACAAAAGAAATTCTCGACCGGGTTATTCTGCTTCTCATTCCCTCGGCCAACCCCGACGGAATTGACCTGGTGACAGACTGGTACTACCGGACTCTGGGCACGCCTTACGAAGGAAGCAGTATGCCCTGGCTTTATCATTTTTATACCGGCCATGACAATAACCGCGATTGGTTCATGCTGACCCAGAAAGAAACCCAGCTGATGGCCAGAGTTCTTTACCAGGAATGGTTCCCTCTCCTGGTTTATGATATACACCAGATGGGTTCTAACGGACCGAGGTTATTTCTGCCGCCTTACCAGGACCCCATCAACCCAAACCTCGACCCGCTTCTGCTGAGAGAGCTTTACCAGCTCACGGGGGAAGCGGTCATCAGCCTCAGCCGCAATGGCAAGACGGGCGTGGCCACCAACACCATTTTTGATGGCTGGTACAACACGGCCAACCGGGCCGCGCCTCTCAGGCATAACGCCCTGGGCATACTCTCCGAAGCGGCCAGCGTTAACCTGGCTTCACCCATTTTTCTGAGGCCGGGAGATATCAAGGTTTCCGGGGCGGGAAACGTCGTTCAGTCCACCTACCTTGAACCGTGGCCGGGCGGCTGGTGGAGGCTGCGGGACATCGTGGAATACGAGAAAATCGTAGCTCTTTCGTTCCTTAAAACTATCGCAGCTCAGAAAGAAAGGTTCATGGCCAATTTCTGCCTGTTTGCTGAAAGACAAATCGAAAAGGGTCAGAAAGAACCGCCGTTTGCCTATCTTATCCCGGAAGACCAAAAGGATTACCCGGCCGCTCTGAAGCTGGTTGAAGTCATCCAGAAAAACGGAGCCGAAGTTTACCGGGCAAAGAAAGCATTCTCCGTCGATGGCCTGAGCTTTCCACCCGGTACTTTTGTGGTACCCCTGGCTCAACCTTACCGAGCTTTCATTAAAGACTTGCTGGAAAGCAAATCCTATCCTTTACCTCCCGGCAAGGACCCCGCTCAGTACTTGCCGTATGATGAAGCCAGCTGGACTTTGCCGCTCCAGATGGGCGTAAGAGTGGTCGAAGTGAAAACACCGCTTGAGGCCGAAATTGAGCTCTGTCCGCCGCTCAAAATGCCCGATTGCGCATTAGAACCCGGCGAAGGTGGCTATCTGCTGGTCAGCAGCAGTTCATCTTACACAGCCATCCTGGCCAACCGGCTGATTAAAAACAAACTGCCGGCCGGCTATCTTGACCGGGACATCAGCCTCAAGGGGATAACTTTCCCGGCCGGGAGCCTCGTACTGGAAAAAAATAAGATAAATCAGGCCCAACTTAAAAATCTTGGCCGGGGGCTCGGACTGAAGTTAGTGAGCGTCTCGTCCACCGGGCCGGCCAGAGTTAATCCGCTCAGACCATACCGGCTGGCTGTCTATCAGCCCTGGACGGCCAGCATGGATGAAGGCTGGTTGCGCTGGGTGCTTGAGCAGTTTGAATTCGAGTTTAAAGTAATACACAATGCTGAGATTGTGGCCGGCCAGCTCGAGAAAAACTTCACTCACCTGATTATTCCCAGCCTGAGCGCAGAAACCATCATCGAAGGCCGCAAACAAGGTGAAGTGCCTCCGGAATACGCCGGCGGAATCGGTAATGAGGGGCAGGCTGCTTTGAATTCGTTCGTCCGAAACGGGGGCGTCCTGGTAGCGATGGAGAACTCGGCTGAGTTTGCCATTCAGTGCTTCGGCCTTCCGGTAAAGAACATCATCGAACCGAGGAGACCGTCCAGGTCGGAGGCCACCGATGCCGGCCGCCGGTCAGAGCAAACTCCGGTCTATTCTCCTGGCTCAATCCTCCGTGTGCTGGTCGATAGCTCTCAGCCTGAAGCCTATGGTTGCGGACAGGAAGCGGCTGTTTTTTCCTACTTCAGCCCGGCCTTTGAACTTTTAAAGCCGGAAGACACTAAATTATCGCAGGTGGGAGCCATTACCAGCCTGGCCTGGTACCCGGCTTCTGACCCGCTGCTGAGCGGTATACTGATAAACGGAGAAAAATTGAAGTTCAAATCAGCCGCCTTAAGCTGCGCCGTCGGCCAGGGTCGAGTCGTGCTGGTCGGGTTTGAGGCTATCCACCGGGCCCAGGCCTACGGCAGTTTCAAGTTTGTCTTCAACCCGATTCTGTATCGCTGAGCAGAACACTTGAGCCGGCCCGGCAAGCTGAAGCCCGTTTTGAGCACGCCGGCCAGCCGGCATGAACCGGCAGGCAGGAACATGTGGTCGCGAGAATGTTTTTTTGGCTTAGTCATAATCATCCGGGATTGGATAAAATTTAAAAAAAATAAAATCATGAAATTTAAATGATTCGAGAATAGGAGCAGACTATGGCTGAGAAAAAGCTCAGAATAGCCCTCGTGCAGATGAGCTGTGGCCCGCACCCTCAGGAAAATCTTGGCCGGGGTCTGTCGGCCATGGATAAGGCCGCTGCCACCGGTGCCAGGCTGGTGGTTTTCCCCGAACTTTCTTTTCTTCCTTTTTTGCCTCAGCAACCGGCTTCAGCCGGTTATAAAAGATGGGCCGAACCTGTGCCAGGGCCAACCACTGAGGCCGTCGCCAGGAAAGCAGCTGAACTCGGACTGGTTACAGTTTTCAACCTGCTCGAAATTTACCGGGGGAAAACTTACGACACATCTCCGGTGATTGATTCGGACGGGAAGCTGCTCGGGCTCAACCGCATGGTTCATGTGCTGGAGGCCCCTGGTTTTCACGAAAAAAGTTATTACACTCCGGGAGACCTGGGAGCGGGTGTTTTTGAAACTTCTGTCGGCCGGGTCGGAGTAGCTATCTGCTACGACCGCCATTTTCCGGAATACCTGAGAGCCCTGGCCCTTAAAGGTGCCGACCTGGTGGTTATCCCTCAGGCCGGGGCAAAGGGCGAATGGCCGGAAGGGTTGTTTGAAGCTGAAGTGCAGGTGGCTGCCTTTCAGAACGGCTATTTCTGCGCGCTGGCCAACCGGGTCGGGCGAGAACCGGCCGTTGAGTTTGATGGTGGTTCCCTGGTGGTCAGCCCCTTCGGCCAAATCTTAGCCCGGGCGAAGAAAGATGAGGAACAAATCCTGGTGGTGGAGATTGATTTTTCCTTGCTGGCCGATTGCCCGGCCCGAAAACATTTTTTGCCGGACAGACGCCCAGACGTGTACCATGAACTCTGACCACACCTTATCCGGCTTTTATTACTTGAATTCGCCAATTCATATAGAGTTTAATACAGGCAGGATAAACATCCGAGAAAGTTTCGTTTTGGAGAAGGAGGGGGTCATGAAATTAAATTTTGTTTCTATGGTCGGTTTTCTGGTGATTATTTTACTTTCTGCCTCACCCCTTCTGGCCAATAAATCAGCGGTGAGCCTCGAAGGACCGGCTTCAGCCAAAAAGGGCCAGCAAGTCACCTTAAAAGTCAACGTCGCCCACCGGGGAAACAGCAAGTTTCATTACACAAAGAACCTGGTCGTCCTGGCCAACAAGAAAGAAATCGCCCGCTGGACTTTTTCCCCGTCGAGCCTGCCCGAAGCAGAAAATTTTTCCCGGGAAATAAAGTTAACCATTGCCGAGAAGACCGAGGTTGAAGCCGAAGCCCGCTGTAACCTGCACGGCAGTGCCGGGCCGTCATACTTAAAAATAAATATTCAGCCTGCAGAAAAACTTCTCTGATCAGGAGGAAATATGACCATAGCCGGTCTTTCTTTAATCTTAATTCTGGGCATTGTCAACCTTCTTCTGATTATTTTCCAAATCAGCACGGGCAAAAGGTGGCTCAATGTTGATTTTAACTGGCACCGCCGGGTGGGTAAGGTCCTGCTGTTAACCGCCGTGCTTCATGCCGTTCTGGCGCTGCTTGCCGCTTGAGTTAAGAAAAACAGCCGGGCCTTACCGGGAAATTAAATAAAGGCTCATCGGTTCGGTCATGAACTCGAGTGTATTTCCTGCCCTTTTAAATTCCTGTTCACTGCCGGAAGAGCCCAGATTCCCGGAAAAATAATCTTTGATCGGGCCCAGACTCAGCACCTTCACCGTTTCCCAACCAGCGGGCAGGTGCAGGATGGCCCGCAGCCTGGAATTGGTGGGATTAATTATTTTAATTCGGCCTTCGCCATCCCATATTTCCTGCAGGTCAAAATGCTCAACCCTGACCCCCTGTTCAAAAGTTTTCAGGTAGGGAATTTCATACAGGTTGGAAACCACCACCAGGCCGTCGTCATCCTCGTAAAACTTTTTCAGATAAGTGTTAAAATGTCCGCAAAATTCATACTTCCCGCCGGTAGCTTCTTTCATTTTTTTATTGGCTTCCAGGGAATGCCAGAGCAACTGATGGGCATAATCAAGGTACATCTTTTTCCCGTTATGCTTGAAACCGGCCACCAGGGCTTCCATAATCCACGGAATATAGGTTGGCGCGGTGGCCACCGATGAATCAGTCCCGGTGGTTGGTTCGCCAAATTGACCGGTCCAGTCTCCATCTTTCCTGGCCACGCCACCCTTCAGCCAGTAGTATTCAGCCGGGAATTTATCCATGTGTATAAAAGACATCAGCAGGGCATCCAGGATTTTGCCTGCTTCGACCAGCCACCTGGTTTCCCCGGTATAATCGTAAAGCCGGTAGAGCGCCTTGGCCGCAAAAGCATAAACATTAACTGAAGGTTCTCCCGCATGGTCTTCCAGCAGCAGGCCGTAGTTTTCCAGAACGTGGAGCTGATTTTCCAGAGCTTCCTTGGCCCGCTCGAGGTATTTCCTGTCGCCAGTAAAAGAATAAGCCGAAATCATCACGTCGATGCCAAATTCGCAGGCATCAAAAGTGTTCAGGTCGTCTTTCCAGATTAACCTGGGGGGCTTGGAGGAGGGGTCGACCACCGCCCGCCAGTACCATCTTTTGCCCTGAGGATTCCACATCAAACCGGAATGCACTCTTTCAAAATTGAGCAGCAAGGCTTCTTTGACTTTCTGGTTCTCGGTCAGAGGATACTCGGCCAGGAGCGATTCCACGTTGTAGGGCTGTGACCACAGAAAGCACTGACGCTGCTTGATGTCCACGGTCTGGTCCATAAAATAGCCATAAAAAGGATGGTCCGGCGAGTTCCAGCGCATTTTTTCCAGGTAAAATTGGTTGGCTTTAACCGTATAATCGAGCCACTGGCGGTCACCCGAGACATAAAACATGGTCATGAATGCTTTGCCGGTCATTTCATTGTGCCAGTCATTGGTTGGCCACTCGTAAGCATGGTAAACCCAGCCTTCTCTGGTCACCGTCCGGGGCACATTTTTTACCAGATAATTTTCCACCTCGTCCAGGTTAACCCTTTCGAATGAAATACCGTTTTCTTTCAGATACCGGTTGTAGCGTGAATAAATGTCTTCATCAGAAAAGGTGGCCACCAGGTTGAAAGCGGCTTCTTCTCCGGCTTTTAATTCAGTTGCTTTCCAGACCATCAGGCCCTGCTGGTGTAGTATCCACCATCCGCCGGTAAAATAATTGCTCTTGGTGTCCCTTTTTATCTTCCAGGGCAACATGCCGGAAACAGCCAGCCCGTCACCCCTGACCGTAAAAGTAAAATTATCGGTAAAGCCTACTGGTTCTATGTCGCGGGAGCAAAGCAGCTCCGACGGACCGTAGGCCGTATCGATAATGCGGTTAGCGGGCAGCGTCAGCAAATTGATGTAGGTCAGGTCTTCGCCTTTCTTGTTTTTAACTTTATGGTTAAAAAACAATTCCTTCCCTTTCAGGCTTATTTCCAGCCGGTGCTCAAGCCCCTGACCTTTATCAGATAGCAAGATGAGTTTGGGCTGCCCGTCCTGGTCCCGGCTCAGCTGGTGTTTTTCAAAATAGACATACCATTTATAGGAAGGATTCTTCTCCGATTCCTTAATGTTCCAGAGGGATAAAAACGGTCGGTCAGGATAGCTTTCCGGCTGTCCGACCAGTCCGATAACATCGTTAGAACTCAGCGTCGGATATTTTTCTCGGGCCTTATCCCAGCCAAGGTACCGATAACACACTTCATCCCGATAGCGCAGTTCCTGGAGATAGTAACCGTTCCAGCGCGGGTCCAGGTCTCTCAGTTCTGGCGGATTATCATAGGGATTTAACGCCTGGTGTCCTTTCCAAACATCAACATAATCCAGCCTAAGATAGACCTGACCGTTTGACATTTCTATAACATCCCCGGGAGAATCCTGGTTATTCCGGTCATTATCGTGCCAGACCAGGCTGGCTTTTTCCGTCTGCCGGAGAGGATTTAAAATAAGATAAAGAACTAAAGACAAAATAATTAACCCTAAAATAAAAACAAAGACAAACCATAATCCTCTGGTTTCTTTTCTGTCCATCCCGTCCTCCAGCCTAAAGGCTTATCAGAAAATTTATTGATTTTATCCCTGCAGTTAAATAAGTATTTGTCCCAAGAACCTGGCCGCCAGGATTAAAGCTATAATCAGCTGCCTTTTTCACTCGCAGCTCAAACTCAGTCTAATAGAATCTCAGGCTTTCAGTCAAGAAAATGCTTCAGTCGAAGGCGGTCAGAGGCTGCCTTAAGACAAAAATTTCCAGATAATAAAATTCGGGATATTTGCTGATAAAGCTAAGATTTAGATGGAATAACGCGGATAAATAATTTTCTCATCAATAATGAACAGCTTTACCATCTGCAGCTTAATCCGGGTTCTTTTGCCTTATTCTGGCAGCCAGCCGCACGCCTGAATGTTTGCTTGAATAAAGATGCAATTAAATTTTTCGCGAATCAAAAAACTAATCGATTAAAGAAAACGGAAATATCCCGGCCGGCCAGAGCTTATCTTCTGCTTACACAGATTCAATCTTTTAAATTAAAACTGTCTTTGACCGGAGGCAGGCTTTCAGATTTGAATAGGCCTGGCATCTGGTTTCCATCCTCATTTATTCAACCGGCGCTTCAAAGCCCTGGTCAGAGCCGGCACCACACTGAAGAGGTCTCCGACAATCCCATAATCAGCAATCTGGAAAATCGGAGCCTCCGGGTCTTTGTTGATGGCCACGATGACTTTGCTGGTGCGCATGCCGGCCTGGTGCTGGATGGCACCGCTTATTCCGCAGGCAATGTAAAGGTCCGGCCGAACGGTGCGGCCTGTCTGACCGACCTGGTGAGCATAGGAAATCCAGCCCGCATCAACCGCTGCTCTGGAAGCCCCAACCGCTCCACCAAGCACTTCAGCCAGTTCGTGGAGCAACGCAAACCCCTCCGGTCCTTTTAGCCCCCGGCCTCCGGAAACAATAATCCGGGCATCAGCCAGATTAACCTCATTTTTCTCCACGATTAAATCCAGCACCTTGGTCGCAATCTGTTCCTCGAGTAAGACCGGTTTTTCTCGGATAATCTGGCCGGTCCGTCCGTGGTCTGGAGCTGGCATTTCAAACACATGATGCCTGACGGTGGCCATCTGCGGCCGGTGGTTCGGGCACTTAATGGTGGCCATGATATTACCGCCGAAAGCCGGCCTTATCTGAAGAAGAAGGTTCGACCCTTCTTCGATTTCCAGCCCGGTGCAATCAGCGGTCAATCCGGTGTACAAATAAGTGGCCACCGCTCCCGCCAGGTCTCGGCCCCTCGTGCTGGCTCCGAGCAGGAAAATTTCCGGCTTGTATTTTTTGACCAGTTCGACCAGGGCGCGCGCATAGGGGTCTGTCCGGTACACTTTAAGAGTTGGGTCATCCACCAGAAAAACGCGGTCGGCGCCGTAAGCAATGGCCTCTCGCGCTAAGGATTCTACTTCATGCCCGAGCACGCAGGCGGTAAGCATGCTGCCCCGGCGGTCAGCCAGCTTTCGGCCCTCACCCATCATCTCCCAGGAAATGGAAGAGGCCTGGCCGTTAAGTTGCTCGACCCACACCCAGACGCCAGCATATTCATCAGTTTTAATTTCTTTTTTTTCGATTTCGGGCAGGCTCAAGGCACCGGCCGGGCATTCTGGCACACACGCTCCGCAGCCGGTGCAGGCTTCATTAGCCACCACGATGTTTTCAGCATCCAGGCTCAAGGCACCAAAAGGACAAACCTGAAGGCATAAGCCACACCCGGTGCAAAGTTCTCGGTTTATGATTAGCAGAGCCATTTCTTCTCTCCTCAGGTAATTATTTTTTCGGCAATAAGTTTTTCGGCCAGAAGGTCCGCCTGGGCTTCGACCGAATCCCCCTGAATAATTTCGCATTTCCCGGGCCGCGGAGGAGGCGTGGCAATTTTCACCACTCTGGTGGGAGAACCTTCCAGGCCAATCAGCTTGCGGTCAACGTCCAGGTCCTGAGCTGTCCAGGTCGGAATCTGAGCTTTTTGAGCTTTCCTGATGCCCAAAATGGTGGGATAACGCGGCTGGTTGATATCCTTGACTACCGTAATCAGGCAGGGCAGGGTCGAGCTAACCACTTCCCTGCCTTCTTCCACCAGCCTTTCAACTTCAATTGTCTTTTTCTCAAAATCGATGGCTGAAATTTTTGAAACATAGGTCAGCTGGTTTATTTGAAGCTGAGTGGCAATGCCCGGCCCGGTCTGGCCGGTATCTCCATCTATGGCCTGCCGTCCGCAAAATATCACGTCAAACTGCCCTATTTTTTTTATAGCTCTCGAAAGGGTATAGGCTGTGGCCCAGGTATCAGCTCCGGCGAAAGCCGGGTCGCTCAGCAAGATGGCTTCATCAGCTCCCATGGCTATCGCTTCTTTTAGAGCGTTTATGGCCTGGGGCGGCCCCATGGTAATAACGGTAACCTTTCCACCGAATTTTTCTCTGAGCCTCAAAGCCTCTTCTATGGCATAGGTATCAAAAGGATTGATGATGCTCGGAACACCGTCTCTGATGAGCGTTCCTCTTTCCGGGTCGATCTTGACTTCAGTTGTTTCCGGAACCTGCTTGATGCACACAATGGCCTGCACGGTTCACCTCCTGGTGAAATTAATAAATTTTCATTCTGTCTCAGGTCAAAAAAAATAAACCTGAGGAACCGTTTTCCTCGCTGGCTCCAGCCGGCCATCCGGCTGGCTCATACTCTCCAGCAAATTTTAAATTTCGAAAAAATATAATTCAGCTGGCGCTCGATGTCAAGGAAAGCGGTGCTCCCTGTTCTTCGGTATCGACCGCCCAAAGATAATATTTAACCGCTTTTTCATAAAGGCCCAGGCTCCGGAGAAAAGCCCCAATGCTGGCATTAACTTCGGCGCTCTCGGTTTTTATTTTTCTCGGCTTTAATTCGTCAGAACGGAACCATCGTCAGAGAAGGGTGCAGAGCAGGGCACAGATGATACTCACCAGGGAAATATCAAATATCTTCTCTGGCAAATGATAATGTATGATGAGCGCCCAGTGAACAAACTCCAGAATCAACCAGCCACCGGCAATAAAAGCGCCCACCGTTTCAATTATGCGGCGCCGACGAAGCTGAAGATAAAAATGGTGCCATCGTCGACTTTTTCTCACATTAGGGGGATGCCTCTCCCGTTGAACATAAAAGATAGGAACTTTTTCCCTTTGCTATCAATATAGGCCTTTTAAAATATAAGTCAATCAAAAAGAAAGTTGCCCGCCGTCTTGTAATCCCGGGCTCTCTTCACTAAAATTTAACTTCGGTTTCAGAACGGCCGCAACCTCGGCGCATGTAAATCAAGGCTTTTACCGGCGGATTTATGAGGTTCGATTGAACACCAGCCAAAAAAGCCATAACGAAAATTATGTTTGTGAGGATGAAGATGAACGAAAGAAAATATGATTTTGACCGGGGTCTTGACCGAAGAAATACCTGCTCTCTTAAATGGGATTTCTGTGAGCATGTTCTTGGTGTGCCGGATGTCATACCGATGTGGGTGGCCGACATGGATTTTCCGGCGCCACCTGAAGTGGTCGAAGCCGTCCAGAAAAGAGCCGCTCACGGCGCTTATGGCTATCCATTTATTCCCCGCTCCTTCTGGACTTCCATTATTAACTGGATGAAAACCAGACACAACTGGGAAATTAAGAGGGAGTGGCTCGGCCGGGCTCCCGGTGTGGTACCCGCCCTAAATCTTTGTGTGCAGGCTTTTACTTCTCCCGGCGATAAGATTATCATCCAGAGCCCCGTTTATTATCCGTTTTATTCAGCGGTCGAAAACAATGGCCGCCGAGTGGTAAAAAATCCCTTAATCTTTGAAAATAACAGCTGGAGAATGGATTTAGCGGACCTGCGCCGGAAAATTGACCACCGGACGAGGATGCTCATTCTGTGCAGCCCTCACAACCCGGTTGGACGGGTTTGGAAGAAGGAAGAGCTGGAGCAATTGGCAGAAATCTGTCTTAAACATGACCTTCTAATTGTCTCGGATGAAATTCACGCCGAGCATGTTTATAAAGGTCACAAGCATATACCGATAGCTTCTCTCTCGCCCGAAATTGCCGCCCACACCATCACTCTCAACGCTCCGAGCAAGGCTTTCAACATCGCCGGACTGACCACCTCGTTTGTCATCATCCCTGACCCCGGGCTCCTGAATCGTTACAAAATACAGCTGGAGAATCTCGGGCTGACCGTCAACAACATTTTCGGGCTGGTCGCTCTGGAGGCAGCCTACACGCACGGGGCCGACTGGCTGGATGAATTGGTTAAATACCTTGAGGCCAACATGGATTATGCCCGGGAGTATTTTGAGCGGCATATCCCCCAGATTAAGTTTTTAAAGCCAGAAGGAACTTATCTGGCACTTCTTGATTGCCGTGCTCTGGGACTTCCCCAGAAGGAACTGAACGAGTTTTTCCTGAAAAAGGCCAGGGTTTATTTTGACGAAGGCCCAATTTTTGGAGAAGAACTCGAAGGCTTCGAAAGGATGAACCTGGCCTGCCCGAGAAAAACTCTGGAAGAAGCCCTGCGGCGTATCGAACTGGCGATAAAAGAACTGGCCGGCTAAAAATTTCATTTGACAATTATCGAAGCTTAGTTTAATAAATAACCATCAGAATAATATTTTCAGCCTTAGCCATCATCAGGCATGCTTAATGCTCGGGGAAAAGAAATTAGAAAAGGGTCAGCGGCCAACAAAAGAGGGAGGACTTACTATTTTCATTTTGTTTTCTATCTTTAAAGCCTGAAAATGTACGTTTCGCTCATTTTAAACGTCTCCTTAATCCTGGCCCTGGTCGCCCTGTACAGCCTGGTAATTCGGGTCACTTCTTTTGGGAAAAAGGCCTGGTTGGTTCTGAACGGACTGGTTTTTGGCCTGACCGCCGTGGCCGCCATGAGCGTGGCCTACCATTATAGCAGCGGAGTTATTTATGACGGTCGCTCCATCATTTTGTCACTTTCCGGGCTTTATGCCGGAACTATTCCCACTATAATTGCCTCACTTATTGCCCTGCTCTACCGTTTTTACCTCGGAGGAAATGGCCTCATGGCCGGACTGACTACCATAATATTCTGTGCCGCCACGGGGCTTCTTTTCCGCCGGAAATTTACTTATAGAATAAACCACCTCGGCAAACTTGAACTGCTGGCTTTTGGCCTGGTGGTTCACCTGGTCATGCTGGCCTGCCAGCTCTTGATTAAGCCCTGGCCTGCTGGAGTGATGGTCATCAGCCGAATCTGGCTCCCCATCATGTTAACCTTTCCGGCAGCCACCATGCTCACCGGGTTACTTTTGCAACAAGAAAATCGAAGGCTCGAAGCGGAATTAAAAGTCCGGGAAAGCGAGGAAAAATACGCATCCTTTTTGACCACGCCGGCCAGATGATTGTGGTGGCCCAGGACGGAGTGTTCAAGCTGGTCAACAAAAAATGCCTTGAATACGGTTATACCCAGGGAGAAATCATCGGCCGTCCTTTCCTGGATTTTATTCATCCGGAGGACAGAAAGTTAGTGGCCGAAAGACATTTAAGGCGAATAACCGAATCTGACTTTGAAGCTACTTATGAATTTCGTTTCTTAACTAAAGACGGAAGCACCCGCTGGGTAGAGATTACCGCTGTGAGAATAGAATGGGAAGGGCGTCCGGCCACCCTCAACTATGTGACTGACATAACCGATAGGGTAAAAGTCCAGCAGGAAAAAGAAGAATTGCTCAAGGTTATAGAAAACACTCATAATGAGATTTATATTTTCGACCCGGATTCGTTAAAGTTTGTCTATATGAATAAGTCGGCTTTAACCAACACCGGTTATACCGCAGAAGAAATAATGAATTTAACTCCTCTGGACCTTAAACCTGAATTTGACCAAACCAACTTTCGTGCTTTATTAAAGCCATTACTTAACGGAAGCAAGAACAAACAGGTTTTTGAAACCTATCACCGGCGTAAAGATGGCACCACTTACCCCGTAGAAGCCCACCTGCAGCTGGTGGAGGTGGCCGGAAAGAAAAGCTTTCTGGCCATTATCCTCGACATAAGCGAAAGAAAAGAATCGCAGAAAAACCTGGAAAAGACCCTGCACGGAATCATCAAAGCGGCTGCCAGAACGGCTGAAGTCCGCGACCCTTACACGGCCGGCCACCAGGAAAAAGTGGCCGAGCTGGCCGAAGTCATCGCCCGGGAAATGAACCTTGATGAATCGCGCATTCAGGCGGTCAGATTGGCCGCCATGATTCATGATGTCGGGAAAATTGCCATCCCACCAGAAATTTTGAATAAGCCTGGCCGCCTGACTTCGATCGAAATGGAATTAATTAAGACCCACCCGACGGTTGGGTATGAAATTTTAAAAGATATCGAATTCCCCTGGCCGGTTGCTGAAATTATCTACCAGCACCATGAAAAAATGGATGGCTCAGGCTATCCGCGGGGTTTAAAAGGTGAGGAAATCCTGTTAGAGGCCAGGATAATAAGCGTGGCCGATGTGGTGGAAGCCATTTCCTCCCATCGTCCGTACCGGCCAGCCCTCGGGCTGGACAAAGCGCTGGAAGAAATTAAAAATAATGCCGGCCGGCTGTATGATGAAAGAGTGGTCAGGCACTGCGTTGAGCTGATAGAAAAAAAGGGTTTTAAATTCAAGGAGCCCCCAGCAAGTTAATCTAGGCCCCTCATTTCCTTCTGATGAATTTCATTTAACTTCCCACAGAAAGAGGCCAAAAGTCTGCTTTCGCTGCCTTTTGATAATAAGATATAATTATTTTATGAAGCTTCCATTTACGGCCGAAGGAGACCTCCTGGACCGTTCCAGGTTTTATGTTATTCTGGTCAACCCGGAAAACCAGGAAAACGTCGGGCTGGTGGCCAGAGCGATGAAGAACACCGGCTTCAGGCACCTTCGGGTAGTTGGACAGCCTGAGCTGGGACCGGAAGCCCTGAGAACCGCCGTCCATTCGACCGATATTTTGAAGAACGCTTCTTTCATTAATTCTTTAGCAGAGGCGGTTTCGGACTTGAATTTAGTCTTTGGTTCCACCGTGCGTTCCCGAAAAGCTTTTAAGATTATAACCATAGATGAGGCCGTGGACAGAATTAAGAGTTATCCGGCAGCCACAAAAATCGGTCTGGTGTTCGGCAATGAGAGAACCGGCCTGAGCGATGCTGAGCTACGGCAGGTCAATTTTGTCTATTTTATTCCGCAGGTGAGCCGTCAGCCGTCATACAATCTGGCCGCCGCCGTCTTAATCACCCTTTACACTCTGTTTCGAGCTTCCAATTCCAAGATTGTCCCCCAGGCTCCACCGCCCCTTCCTCGAAAAGAGCAAACAGACTGTCTGGAATTAATCCTGAAGAAGTTAGAAAAACGAGGTTTTATGCACGAGACCAACCGCGAGCATGTGACCAACCTGCTTTATGACCTTTTTGGCCGTCTGGCTCTTTCCGAGCGCGACCGACGCTTCCTGACGGCGGTCTTTAACAAGGGCCTCGACCAGAAATAAAAAAACCGAGAGCCGTTGGATAAAAAACCTTTGCCAGGAGTAAAAAATGGACAAAGAAAAAAGATTTGTGCTTGGCCTGGTCATCGTGGCCATCATCAACCTGTTTGTCGCTCTGATGACCATCACTTTCTGGACGGGCCATCTCCTGGCCCACCGATTTTCAAAAACACTGCCGGTGCCGGATGAGCTTTATAACGCTTTTGCTCTGCCGGACCTGACCATGTCAGTTTTTCTCATTGTCGGAGCTTTCAGTCTCCTGCGGTTTAAAAAAACCGGCTATGTGTTTTCCCTGGCCGGACTGGGCATGTGGCTGTTTGACGTTCTGCTGGTGGCCGGTCTGACAGGACTCTTCAAATTCAGCCTCGTACTTCCGAGCCTGCTTTTTTGCCTGTGGGCCATCTTCCTGCTGTGGAGCAAACGAGAAATTTTCCAGCTTTTCTCCTGAAGCCCTCAGCTAAATTACTAACAACAACCTCTGCTTTGTTTTATATTTTAAAGGCTCGTTCGGCCCTTCGGCCACCGCGGATAAACAAAAGCTGCGGGTGGTAGAAGCTCAAGCCAGATGATAGATTTTTCACATGCTCAAGCTCGGGAAATTCAGCTAAATATCAAAGCCGCTATTCAGCCCGGTCCATCTAGGCTGTGCTGGCAGAAAAGTTTCTTCTTTTTAAAAATATTGTTTTTCCTTTTTTCCCCGCGGCAAAATCAAGCAGGTCGCATTCTGTGATTGTTCGCTTCAAGTATTTTATCTTTAAATTTAATTCTGCTTCCGGCACAATCTCCTGGCTTATATATTTGGACCTGAATCTTTCTAAACAAAAATCAGTTGCTTTTGTCTGATTATCTGAAGATAATCACATCTGAAACTTAACGATATTCAAGAAAAAAAGGTGATTTGGCAAAAAGCTAAAGCCAAGTTCTCAACCAGAGGTGAATCTCAATGATCAAAGCCCGGCTCAATTCCTTTGATGTAACCATGATTGTCGTCAGTCTGGTGATTGGCATCGGAATTTTCCGAACTCCGGCCATGGTCGCTTCTGCCACCCGCACCCCCTTTCTGTTTTTCACGGCCTGGGTAGCGGGCGGTCTGGTTACCCTTTTTGGCGCTCTGACTTTTGCTGAAATCGGGGCTCGTTTTCCCGAGCCCGGTTCATACTATAAAGTGGTGGCCGAGAGCTACGGCTCGCTGCCGGCTTTCCTTTTAAACTGGGCCAACGTCTTTATCATCAACACGGCCAGCGGGGCAGGCGTGGCCTTGATTGGGGCAGAATACCTGGCCCCTTTGCTCCTCCCAGCCCGGTCGATAAATTCAACCAACATCATGTTCATTGCGGTCGCCTTAATCGTCTTCCTTTTGTTCCTGAATTACCTTGGAATAAAATCTGGCGCCTGGACGCAAAACGTCTTGAGCCTGTCAAAAATCATACTCATCCTGGGTGTGGCCGCTGCCGGACTTCTCACCGGTCGAACTTCAGCCGACATTACCGGGGCTGCTCTGCCGCTTGGCGGGGCGTGGTGGAAAGCCCTGGGCCTGGGTTTTATTTCTGTATTCTTCAGTTACGGCGGATATCAGCAGACGATAAACCTGGGCGCCGACCTGAGGGATTCTGCCCGAAATTTGCCAAAAGCGGTCATAACCGGCATGCTGCTGGTCATCGCCTGTTACCTGAGTATCAACCTGGCCTACTGGCGTGTTCTGGGTATTCCGGGGATGGCCTCAGCCAGGCTGGTAGCGGCCGAAACTGCCGGCCGGGTTTTTGGGCCGGCCGGAGCCAGGGTGGTTTCGGTCGCCATCTTTCTTTCAGCCATGGGCTTTCTGAATGCCATCCTGCTTCAGCTTCCACGGACTTACCTGGCCATGGCTGAAGACCGAACGCTGCCCGCCTTTTTTAAGAAAATAAACCCCAAAACTCAGGTGCAGGAAGCGGGGCTGCTGTTTCTCGGGGGGTTCATCCTGCTGAGCCTGGTTTTCCTGCGCACATTTGAAAATATCGTAAATTATGTCATGTTTCTGGATAGCCTGGGCCTGGCCACGGTGGCCTCCACCATCTTTGTCTTAAGGCACCGGGCGCAAAAATCCGCCCTGGATTATCAAGGGTTTTCCATGCCCTTCTTCCCCGCTCTGCCAATCATCTTCATCTTTTTTCTGCTGAGCGTAACGGTCAGCGTGCTTATCTCTCAACCACGCCAGGCGTTGATTGGTTCAATCCTTCTCGTTCTCGGGTTTCCTCTTTATTTTTTGATGCGCTCGCTGAACAGAAAAAAAGATAACTCTCAAGAAACCAGAACCAATTCATAGGCCGGTTTAGAACTGTTTTCCGGCTCCCTTCCGCTCAGAGATTGAGGTTAAAAGTCAGTCCAACATAAGGGTCATAATAACTTTGCCCGTGAAATTCTTTAGTTTTTAAAACAAGGTAAAAACAGGCGGCAGAAAAGGCATTCCGATAACCCAGGCCGGAAGTCACCTGGCCCAAAAAACGATTTATTTTTACTCCAGGGCTGGAAACAAACGTATTTCCTTCAAGCAAAAGATTTCGAGCCACCACCTGCCCCTCCGCCCTGATAAAAGCAAAAACAGACATTTCCTCCACCCGACCGACGCTCAGGTAGCCAAAAAAAGGAGCCGGAGAACAAACCTCAAGGTCCGGTCTGAAGTTCCGGCCAACTCCAAACTCGAGCAGCCCGCCGGCCGAAGTTAATAAATTACCCAGCCGGGCGTTTACCCCGGCCTTCAGGCCATATTTTAAGCCATCTTTTTTATCTTCATTTTGAAGAAGCTTCCAGGTTCGTCCGGCCCATAAATTTAAAACAGGCTCATCTTTGAGCTGGTTTTCCCAGCCCATGGGCCTGGTCCAGTCGAAAGTTTCGTGCAGCCAAGTCTGAGCTTTTCCAGCCAGGGAATGTGGACCCACCAGTCCGGTGGTTAAACCAACCACATCCTGGAACCTATGACTATGGCGGATAAGAAAGGTATTTACCGCCAGCAAACCGGCATAGGGGCGGTCTACCGGTATGGGATCGGCCCGGGTTAAATCATCCGGTGTGCACATCACTTGGAACAGAGAAAAGGCTACCCATCTGGTTTCTCTTTCTTCTGCCTGGCCATGCTCCTGAACTTCCTGTCCAGATTTTAATATCTTCCTGTTCAGGTTAAATAAAAACTTGAGAAAAGAAGAGGTCGTATTTTCATCAAGAGCAGGAGAAATCCAGGAAAAGTCTATCCCGTTAGTATAGCCCTCATCCTGCTTAAGCCAGACATCATTTTCCAGCATAAACCCGAAAATACCCCTGTCTTTTTTGGGAGGCACAAACTGGCCAAAGGAAATTCCCCTGAAAAAGAGAATGAGCATACTCAAGGACACGACCGTTTTCAGCAGCTTATTTATAAATTTTAATTTTCCCATGGCCGGATTAGTCAGTCTTGAAGCATGCCTCTTCTTAATGAACCTTTAAGATTGTAGAGCAGTTTCAGCCTCGTTCTTTTTTAGCCTGCCATCATCCGGAGCTTGCACTTAAGCTGAGGCCACTTTTTCCAATTTCTTCATGATGCTGAACATAAAAGCCGCTGACAGCAGGCAAGCCACCACCAGGATGGACCACAGAGCCCACAGCGGGACCTTCATCCACAGCCAGCCGACCACACCCACCAGATAATTTCCGATGGCCGTGGCGGCAAACCATCCCCCTTGCATCAGGCCTTTGTACTTCGGCGGCGCCACCCTGGAGACAAAAGAAATGCCCATCGGGCTCAGGAAAAGTTCGGCCACCGTCAGGATGAAATAAGTGCTGATCAGCCAGTAGACCGAAACCTGGTAGGCCGGCGGAGCCACCTTGCCACCCAGCTCAGCCGGGCTGGGCAACCTCAGCGAGCCAATCACCAGGATAGAAAAAGCCACGGCGGTAAGCAGCATACCATAGCCAATTTTTCTCGGAGCCGAGGGCTCTTTGCCTTTTTTATTCAAATAAGCAAAAAAGGCAATAACCAGTGGGGTCAGAGAAACGATAAAGAAGGGGTTGAAATGCTGGAAGCGCTGCGGCTGGAATGGATTGATTTCAGGGTAAGTCTTATAGCGAAGATAAGTCAGGAAGCCAAAAACAACCGCCGTCAGCCCGCCGGCCAAACGGGCATTCCGGCTGGCTCCTTTTTTGATAAGGAAAAACAGCCCGACCAGCGCCAGGTAAAGCGGAATCAAACCGGTCAGGTCAAACCACAGGTTGGTAAGCTTATCCACCTGCGGCACAGTGTAATCGCGAGCAAAGAAAGTCATGGTCACGGCCGACTGCTGGAAGGCCATCCAGAAGAAGATAACAACAAAGAAAACCAGTCCCAGGGCCACCAGCCTTTCCTTGGTTTGTTCTGGAGTCAATTCCACCACCTGCGACTTGAGTTCCTCGGAAGCAGCCTTCTGCTTTTCGGTGATATCAGCCTGTTTGTAATATTTCCTGAAGCCCCAAAATATCAGCATAGAAATAATCAAACTGAGGCAGGCCACCCCAAAGCCAAAATGGTAGGACTTGCTCAAGGAACCGAGATAATTCTCGGCAAAAGATTTCAGGCTGTCTGCGGTCAGGCCTGGATTCTGTTCTCTGGCCACTTCCAGGAATTGAGAAACGTCGGCCAGCTTTCCCTTCAAGAAATCATGGGCCAGGGCCGGGATACGGGCATCATAGCGAAAGTGATCCTTCGCCAGAATCCAGTTGCAGACCTTTTCTGAAGCCGACGGCGCAAACATGGCGCCGATATTTATACCCATATAAAAAATGTTGAAGGCCCGGTCGCGCAGCGAGCTGTACTTAGGGTCATCATACAGGTTTCCGACCAGTGCCTGTAAATTTCCTTTAAACAGGCCCGTGCCCAAGGCAATTACCGCCAGAGCGGCCAGCACCAGGCCAAACCCGGTCTGAAAACGGGTCGGCAGAGCCAGCATCAAATAACCGACGAACATAACCACCAGGCCCAGGCTGATGGTCTTACCATAGCCGAGCACCCGGTCGGCCAGGTAACCGCCAAGCAGGGGAAAGAAATAAACGCAAAACATGAAAATGCCGTAGATATAACCGGAAGTGCCGGAGCTCAACCCGTACTTAGCCTGCATGAACAGCACAAAAATGCTGACCATGGTGTAAAAGCCAAACCTTTCACCCATGTTGGCAAAAAACGCAACAATTAATCCCTTCGGGTGTCCTTTAAACATGACCGCGGTTCTCCTTCCCGTTTAAATTTATTAAAAGGCCCGGTGCTGCTTTCAGCGGTTTTTAAGCAGCTCCAGGAAAAGTTCGTTGACTGTTCTTTCCATAACCTGACGGAACTTCTCAATCGTCTGCCGCTTATCCTGTCCCCAATAATGACTTATATAAAGCGGCCGGCCGACGTTAACATAAACCCTGGCCGGGACGCCGAAAGGTATATGAGTGCCAAAAAAGGCCATGGGGGTAACCGGAACATCCAGCCCCAGTTCCTGGTAAAGGTCATAAGCCATGACGGCCGCCCCGTGCCGGAACCTGGCCACGTAAGGATTGGGGTCAGCATCATTGAAATGACCCCGTCCCTGGAGGGCAATGATGGCTCGCCCTTTCTTAAGATATTCTTCACACTTTTTTACCGCTTCCGCCCGGCCGGCATAAAGGTCAACCGGTATGTAACCAACCCTGGCAATGTTGGATGAGATGTAGCGAACAATCAGGGAAAAGAAGGGAGCCAAAAAGAAATGAACGGCCAGACCAAGGTCTTTCATGCTGCGGTACAGATGCTTTTTAACCAGGAAGCTGAACTCTTCCCGGCTGAAAATCATCTTGTTGGCCGTAAAAAATATCGGCCGGGGTACGGTTTTAAACAAAACGGCCACATCTTTGTAACTTCCGACATGATTGCCGACGATGATGTTCGGCCCTTCTCGGATGAAATTTTCTGCTCCTTTTACAATGAGCTTTTTCGGGAAGAGAGCCAGGCTGCTTAAACGCTGGATTACTTTTTCAAAACTTTTTAATTCTTCTTCAAACGTCCTCGGCATAGGTTTTATATTTTAACCCAGAATTTTTTTGATTTCAAAAAAATCTTTAACTGCCTTAATCTAACATTTGATTACTCAGCGGTCAGTTACCTTGAAATTTATTTCAAGCTGACGGCTGACCACCAGAAATTGGACCAGACAGATAGTTAATCCGCGGAGAAATCCTGATAGAATGCCAGGATTGAAAGAAACTAAATTCTAATCCGATTGAACTTATGACAGCTCACTTCTGGCCGTAAAACAGCTTTTATGGTTTAAAACCTTTTATTCCAAAAAATTATCATTCCTGCCGAATATCTTGGGCCGCCGGAGATAACTCACCCCGGACGGTTATCAAAAAAATTTACAAAGAAGATAAAAGCTGGCGACAATTCTTAACTTTAACTTCCAGTTCTTTTTTCTGAGTGGACAGCCGCTCCACTTTGCGAGCCCAGCCCTGAGCCTGAGCCTGGTCTACAAGTTGCTCAGCCTGCTTTATCTCCTGCTCAAATATTTGGGCCGCCAGGGACAGCTCTGCCCTGGCCTTTCTTAGGTCTCTTAATTTAAAATAGGTCTGGCCCAAAAAATAATGTCCATCATCAAAAGTTCGGTCAATCTTTAAAGCCTGCTGAAAATTTTGGCTGGCTTTCAGCCAATCTTCTCGGCGAAAATTGACCAGACCCAGTATGTAATAAGGCAAATAATAAGAAGAACTTATTTCCAGCGCCCGTCGGCCATCAGCTTCGGCCTCTGACAGTTGCTCCAGCATAAGATAACACAGAGCTTTTAGCGAATAACCGTAAATCTCATAGCTGCCGGCGATGGCCACCAGAGCGTTAAGACTTTCCAAGGCCTGGGGCCAGTTCGCCATCTCAACCAGAACAAGGCTCTGATAATAAAGAGCTTCTTCATGGTCTGGAATGGTGGCCGTGATCATCCGGAAATGCTCCAGCGCCTTCTCATATTCGGCCTTTTCCCTCAAGATAAGCCCCAGCAGAAGATGAGGCCTGGGCATTTCCTGGTCAAGTGCCAGGGCTTTCTGCAGGACCTGTTCTGCCTCTTCATATTTTTTACCAAGAAAAAGGAGCTCGCCGAGTTCGCTTAGCGCTCGAGGATGCTCCGGGTTTTTCTGCAAAGTCAGGTTAAACCAATTCTCAGCCTTTTGAAACTCTCCCCGGCTTTTCTGGAAAAGGCCAAGTAAAAAATAAGGTAGTGGCCAGTCGGGCCTGATTTCCATGACTTTAACCAGGCTCGGGTCATCCGGCGTCAGGAGCTGGACCATTGACTTAAAAGCCAAGGCCTCAGCCTCTTCCGGATTTCCATCTAAAACGTGTCCCAGATTTTCCAGCGGAAGGTTCAGGGTTTCTTTTTTAAATTCGCCCGTGGTAAAGATATCCCGCAGATAGGACAGAGTTAGCTCAGCCGATTCTTTTCTGAAACGGTTCTTAATTTCGCTGAAGAAAATCCGGTATTCCTGCCGTCTGATGAAATTCCTGGAATTGCTCAGCAAAGCCGAAGCTTTTAGATAATCAGCTTCCAGCCCGAATTCCTTAGCTTTCAGGGAGTAGTAATAGCCATTCACCCATTGTTCCAGGTTATCAAGCCCCAAATCATTCCTTTCTTTAGCCCACAGGGCATAGGTCACCGCTAACCGTCCGTAAGCGGGGGCAAATTCAGGCTTTAGCTGCCGTGCCTGCTCAAAATATCCTGCGGCCGCTTTACAGCCCGGAATGGTGAATTTGTGAAGTTCAGCCTCGCCTCTGCTCAAAAGTTCTTCAGGAGTAACAGTCGGAAAAACTTCGGGCGGAGGGGGTTCAACTTTCGGGGAAGGTTTTTGTCCCTGACATCCACAGAAACCAATCAACAGGCTCAAGAATAAAACGGGGAATAAAAAACCCACCTGCCAGCTTGATTTAACAGGGTCTTTTGCTCTGACAAAATTTTTAAAACAAGCAACTTCCGTCTTTCTAATAATCCTGCCGGACATGTTTTCTTCGGCTGTTCCGGAAATAGCAGGATTAAATTTCCCCAGCTTGACCTTAAACTTTATGGTTATTTTTTTTATTTGATGCTGTCCCATTTGCCGCGCGGCCTCCCATGCCCAAATTTTTTATTCATTGGTTATTATAAGCCTGATAGAGTTTTAAGTCTAAAAGAAAAACAAATACATAAAAGCCATCCAGGTGCGGAGCAATTTTCCCAAAAACTGCTTATCCTTGATTTGAAATTTACCCTCACGGTGAAGATAACTGGCCGGAGGTTAAGGTTGATGATGGCCCGTTCTTAAACCGGCTGTCTAACCGGTTCCGCACCCAGCCGGTCGAGAATTTTTTCAAAACTTCCGTTTGAAAAGCCCGACATTCAGGATTATCTGCCCCTGGCCAAGATGATGACATCCTGTTCCTTATTGCCTGCGCCAAAAACATGAAGATCCTTGGCTCCCATCAAGACCATGTCAGGTTAGCCTGATTCAGCCCACGAACCGCCTCAGGATTAAACATTGGCTGAAACTGAAGTCCTTCTTTATGTGAAGCATTTTCGCCCGGCAGGTCTGATGACATCATCTGATTTATCTTAGATTTAACATGAGCTCATTTTTTCTGCGAGGAACCGCCAAGAAATCTCAGAATGTCTCTGTAAGTCTTTTGCCGTCAGATTGACAGCATCAAATTTTGCTCAAACAACAGAATCTTTTTTTCCTGGGAAAAAAATAAATCAAACAAAGACACTCGAGTTGGGAATAGCGATAATTCCAGAATGGACCGGTCTGGAAGGGCAGGCCGTGCGGAACTTAACTTCAAGATGAAGGCAGGCGATGAGCCGGGCTCCCGGCTTAGGTTAATCTTCCAGAGAAGCCTGGGCTCGGATCAAATCATGCAGGGTGACCAGGCCTTTCATCCTGTTTTCTTCCCGTTCCAGGACAATCAAGACATTAGCCGGGCTTTCCAGAAACCGGTCACCTATTTCTTTAATAGATTCATCCTCGTAACAAAAAACCGGCGGCCAAATCTCCAGCTCCGCCTTTCCGCTGAGAAATTTTTTGAGGTTTTCTCGCGAGACCAGCCCCTGAACTTTTCCATCCTGCACCAGCGGGAAATTATTGTAGGGATAGGCTTCCAAAACTCTTTTCAAATCTTCTGGCTCAAGAGAAGTAAGAAACACCGGTTTGAAATTAGCCACGGTGGAAACCGGCAGGTTCTGCCAGCTCCGGATATCAAGCGGGGGCTTAACTTTGTGTAATTCATGCCCATCCTGCACCAAAAGAGCCTCATAAAAATTAAGGTGGCCTGCCAGGCGCGCTACTCCCTGACTGATAAAAACCGCCAGCAGCAGCCCGGGCACCAATTCAAACTGATGCGTCATCTCGAACACGATTAACAGCGCGGTCAGCGGGGTACGCATTACCGCACCGAGACAGGCCGTCATGCCAACCGCGGCCAGCACGATATGGTCGTGAGGGCGCAGGGCCACCCAGTATGAAAAAAGCCCGGCCACAAAATAGCCGCTCATGCCGCCCAGAAAAAAGCTGGGAGCAAAAATCCCGCCGCACCCGCCAGAAGCATAACTGAGAATAGTAGCCACTAGCTTTCCCAACACTAAAAGCCCGGCCACTTTCCAGGGAAAATTATTATTCAGAGCGGCGGACAAATCATGGTAGCCAAAGCTGAATACTCCAAGTTTCCCGGTCAGGATGAAAAGCCCGCTGCCAATTATCCAGGTGCTAAGGCCTCCAAAAACAGGCTTAAGCCATGCGGGAATTTTATGATTCCACTTGAATTTCTGACGCATGGTCAGGGCCCCCACCTGGAAAGCCACACCGACCAGAGCAGCCACCAGAGCTACCACCGGGATAACCAGATAGTAATTCCAGCTAACATCTTCCACCACTGGCATCTTGAAGGCCGGCTGCCGTCCGATAAAAGCATGAACAACAAAAGCGCCAGAGACGGCCGCCAGAATTACTGAACCAAGGTGCCGGCTGTTGAGGTCCCCGAGAATCTCTTCTATGGTAAATGCAATTGAAGCCAGAGGCGCATTAAAAGCGGCTGAAAGACCAGATGAAGCTCCTATGACACTCGGCCCCCGTCGCTGTCGCCGGCCAGAGCCAAAAACCCCGGATAGGTTGGAAGCGGTGGCTGCCCCGATATAAACCGTAGGCCCCTCCGGCCCTAAACTTGTTCCGCCACCTATTGCCAGAGCCCCGGCCGCGTATTTTGCTAACCCTGTTTTCAGCTCGATGTAGCCCATCTCTTTCCAGTAACGGGCCTTTACCTCGGAAATGCCGCTCCCAGCCACTTCCGGGCCAAAAAATCGCAAAAGCAGGCCGCCCGCCAGAGAGGTCAGCATGATGACCAAAAAGCTGGCTCTTAAGAAATAGCCAAGCGAGTGAAAAGAAAAAGCCAGAATTGTCTTTTCATAGATGAAATTAACCAGCCCCATGAAAGAAACAGCTACTAACCCGGCCGCCAAGCCAAGGCTAATAGTGGTAAAACTTTGCTTCAGGTTCTCTGGAAGCTTCTTCAACATGGTCCTAAAAAAGGGCAAAATTTCTCAATAAATTACCACTTATTTTAATACAGCGGCCACAGTTTTTCTAATCATGAGAGAGGAATATTTTTCAGACTTAGAAAATTTTTTTATCAGGAGTAAAGAGCCCTTCGAATAATTACAGACCACTTCCAAACTTATTTTCTTGTCTCCCGAAGAAAAAATTGTTAATTTAGAAAGGCAAAGGAAAGACCTATGACAGCCAGAACCTTTTTCAAACACATCTCTGAGGTTACAGTTTATGAAAACCAACGCCCGGTCCTCAAAGACCTGCTTCTGGCCGGAGAAAAGATTGCGGCCGTTGAAGTTCCGGGAAAAATTAGTCTGACCGGGCTGGAAGTTGAACATTTCGAGGGCCGGGGCCTTCAGGCAATTCCCGGTTTTATCGACCCGCATGTGCATATCACCGGAGGCGGCGGCGAGGGTGGCCCGGCCACCAGAGCACCTGAAATTCGGGTAGAAGATTGCCTGAGATATGGAGTTACGGGAGTTATCGGTTGCCTGGGCACAGACAGCATTACCAGACACCCCTCTTCTTTATTGGCCAAGGCTCGCGCGCTGGAAATTGAAGGGCTCAGCACATGGGTTTTTGTTGGGGCTTATAATCTGCCCGCTCCAACCATCACCGGCAGCGTCCGCTCGGATATCGCCCTGATTGATAAAGTGATAGGTGCAGGAGAAATAGCGCTATCTGACCACCGTTCAAGCCAGCCCACTTTTGAAGAATTCTTGCACTTGGTAGCGGAATGCCGCGTCGGAGGGATGTTAGGGGGAAAAGCAGGCATAGCCCATTTCCATCTCGGCGACGGCCGGCGCGGTCTCGAGTACCTTTTCCGCCTGGTCGAAGAAACTGAAATCCCCATCACCCAGGTGATACCGACTCACATAAACCGCAACCGTTTTCTCTTTGAGCAGGGGCTGGACTGGCTTAAAAGGGGTGGATATCTTGACTTGACAGCCGGCCCCGAACCGCTGGAAGAGGATGAAGTCGGTGTGGTTCAGGCCATATCAGAAATAAAAGCTCGCGGAAACTTTTTGCGCCAGGTTATGGTAAGCTCTGATGCCAACGGCAGCTTGCCGGTTTTTGATAAAAACGGGGGGCTGATCGGTCTCACCGTTGCTTCTCAAAAAGATTATTTTCGGGCATTCCAGGAACTGGTCAGGCAAAAAATACTTGACCTGCCGGAGGCCAGCCAGTTGTTCTCTACCAACGTGGCTGAATTCTACAAACTGAAGGGCAAGGGAGTCATCGCTCCCGGCTATGATGCCGACCTTCTGCTGCTTGACGAAAAACTTCAACTGAAATATGTCTTCAGTCGCGGTCAACTGATGATGGAAAACGGCCAGCTGCTGGCCAAAAGCACTTTTTCAGGCAGAGAATAGATTCAAGCTTAAGATTTAATCAGGGCTGAAATTTTAAATTACATAGAAAAAAATTCATTAAAATAAAAATTTGGACAGTTGATTATTTCTGACCTGCGAGGAGAAAAAGCCGATGGAAAATAAAAATCAGGCCTGGGAAGAAAAAAACAAAACCGGTAGTAACCTGGCTTCCACGCCCAAAAAACCAAGCTTCGGTCTGGCTCTCATTCCTCTGGTGGCCATGGCCCTGTTGCTCGGCATAGGCTATGGTGTTTACAGGATTAAAGCGCAGGTCCTGCTGATAGCCGCAGCCTTCATCACGGCCAGCCTGGGCGCATTGCTCAAATTTTCCTGGAAAGATATGGAAGCTGGCATCGTGGAGAGTATTCGTAAGGCTTTACCGGCTATCCTGATCATGCTATCAGTCGGGGTGCTGGTAGCTTCCTGGATGGCCAGCGGCACCATTCCGATGATTGTCTATTACGGCCTGAAGCTCATTTCGCCCAAATATTTTCTGGTAACAGCCTGTTTTGTCTGCTCGATAACTTCCCTGGCCTGCGGCACTTCCTGGGGAACCATTGGGACAGTGGGCGTGGCATTTATAGGCATTGCCATGGGACTTGGCATTCCTCTGGGAGCCGCCGCCGGAGCTATCGTGGCCGGGGCTTACTTCGGAGACAAAATGTCTCCCCTGTCCGACATCCCCAACCTGGCCTCGGTGACCGCCGGGTCAAACCTGTTTGACCATATCAAGCATATGATGTGGTCCGGCCTGCCGGCCTGGCTGATGGGTTTGGTTATTTATTTTTTTCTCGGGTTAAGATACGGCGGCCAAAACCTGGAACAGGAAAATATTCATCTCATCACTTCCACCATTAAAAATCATTTTCATTTCAACCTGTTTCTCCTTATTCCAATCTTGATAGTTTTCTACTATGCCTTCACCAAAAAGCCCACCATACCAGGAATGATTATTTCTTCCCTGGTGGCCGCTTTTCTGGCTGTTATCTTCCAAAAAGCCTCGCTGGTTGAGGTTGCTCAGGCGATGAACTCCGGCTATGTGGCTAAAACGGGTGAAGCTATGGTCGACCGTCTACTTTCCCGCGGCGGCCTGATGAGCATGATGGAAACTCAGCTGGTGGCTTTTACCGCTTTTAGCTTCGGCGGTATCATGCAGAAAACCGGCATGCTGGCGGCCATCCTGGGAAAAATCATGAAGCTGGCCAACCGAATGTGGAGTTTGGTGCTTACCACAATCGGCACCACCGTTATGGCGGCTCTCATCACGGGCAGTTCTTATCTTTCAATGATCATCCCGGCCGAGCTCCTGGCCGAAGCTTATAAAAAGAGAGGGCTGGCCGCCAAAAACCTGTCGAGGATAATCGAAGAGAGCGGGGGGATAATCGTTCCGTTGATTCCCTGGAGCATGGCTGGCGTTTACATAACCGGCACGCTTGGCGTGACTACCTTTTCTTATTTGCCATATGCTTTTTCCAATTACCTGGCCGTATTCATCCTGGCTCTGTTCGGATTTACCGGCTGGACGATGGCGCCTAAAATCCGCGAAGATGAAACTCAGCCCGGAAGCTAAGCATTAACCTGAAAGAATGGGAAAGAAGGTTTCGTGGGTGACAGTCATCAAGCATTAACCTGTCTTCAGGATTGAATTTTTTAAAATTGTTTTTCTTTAAGATGAATTTATCGTACTAGCCTGTTTTTTTATGCTTCTTTCGAAGCAATAGCAGGTGAGATGAAGAAAAAATATTTTTCTAAATAAACATAACCCGGCAGACTGAGGCAGAAGATAGCCGGTTGGATATCCTCTTCTTATTTTCTAAATTTTCTAAATTTTATTCTGGAGAACGCTTCGTTAATCAGTCACATGAACCAGGCCACCCCCTGTTCGTACCACTTTCCTTATTATCTTAAAACACCTGGCAAATCCGTGCCTAATTATGGTGAATTTGGTCTGATCAGATGAAAAAAAAAGATTAAAACTCAAGGATTTGAAGCAGAGCAGATTTAGATAGCAGTTTGGTCAGCTAAAAATTAAAACCGGGGCCACTCTGACCTTTCTCTTATTTATCTTCCTTATCTTTTTCTATTTCCTGTTCAAGTTCATCAAGATGGCTCAGAGCTTTTTCAAAAGCCTCTTTTGCCTGCTCCAGCTTTTTTTGGCGAAGTTCAAGGGTTGACTCGAACCTCTGACCTATTTCTTCCGCTTTCTTTTTTTCTTTCTGCAAAAGCTCATCGAACGAAGCTTTCTTTTTCGGCCCCTTTTCAGACTGAATAATTTCCCTCAAGCTGGCATCCACCCACAGCTTGGCGCCGCAGTGCGGGCAGATGACCTGGAACACTTTTTCCGACTTGGTCTTTTTTTCCATCGCGAAATTAACATAACAAAAAACAGCCCTGGCTTCAACCCAATTCCCGCTAATTCCGGAGCCGATCCAGCCCATATTTTTTAAGCAACCTGAACAATCCCTGCCTGGTTAATCCGATGGCCGCGGCCGTTCGGGCACGATGATAATTAAAATATCGCAGGGCTTCGCCCAGAAACTTTTTCTCAAACTCGGCTCTTGCCTGATAATAATCCCAGGAATTACGAAGCTGGCCTTCCGTCGCTTTCTGGATGGCCGGCGACAGGAACTCGGGTTCGATTACCAGGCGGTCTCCGGCCAGAACCAGCGCGCGCTGGATTTCATTCTGCAATTCCCGCACATTGCCTGGCCACTCATACTTCAACATAAGCTCCAGCGCCTCGGGCGAAAAAAAACAGCGGCTTCGGCCGAGCTCCTGGCAATACTGGTCAAGAAAGTGGTTTATCAAGACGAGGATGTCTTCAGGACGCTGCCGGAGTGGTGGAATTTCTATGGAAATTACCTTGAGCCGGAAATAGAGGTCCTGCCGGAATCGGCCCAGCTGAACTTCGTGCTCAAGATTTTTGTTGGTCGCACTGACGAACCGAACATCCAGGCGACGGTTTCGATTCTCCCCTATTCGCCTGATTTCCTTCTCCTGCAGCACCCGCAAAAGCTTTGCCTGGAGAGGAAGAGAAAGGTCAGCCACCTCATCCAGGAAGAAGGTTCCGCCGTCAGCTTCTTCCAGAAGCCCCGGGCGGTCGCGCAACGCCCCGGTAAAAGCTCCTTTAACATAACCAAATAGCTCGCTTTCCAGCAATGAGTCAGGGATAGCACTGCAGTTGACGGCCACATATTCTCCCTGCCGGCGCTGGCCGGAGTGATGGATCAGCCGGGCAATGAGTTCCTTTCCGGTGCCGCTCTCCCCGGTAATCAGGACCGGCGAATTAACGTTCCTCACTTTTTGCACCATCTGCTTTATGGTCCTGAAGCTCTGGCTGAGGCCAAGAAATTCAAGCTGCTCGCTCGGAGCGGAAATCTTAACCCCTTCAGGCAGATGACAGCTCCGGGAAATTATCCTGACGGCGGGAAAAGCCGAGCTGAGGATCTCAAGCTCATTCTCATCCGGGCCGTGTTCTGCGGCCTTTTTCTCAAAGTAGGCATAGCCATAAAGTTTGTCGCGGTCAACGTAGGGAAAACAGCCGGCCAGAACCCCACGGCCGTGGTTGAATGTTTCACAGACCACCCGCTGCCTGGCCAGGGCTTTTTTTATCAGATTATTTCTCTGTTCTTCACCTATTTCGGGCCGGATTCCTTTTTGCTGCTTGAAAAAAGGGTGCTGGCGGTAATCAAAGGCCACCAGGAGAAAAAAATCCAGGCTGAGGGCTTCGCCGATCACCTCAAACATCCTGACCAGCAATTCTGGCTTTGACATATCCAATACCTTACCCATTTCTCGATAATCTTCAGGTTAAAAGGTGAAGAAAAATTAGTGCGGCGTTATTTTTTCAGGTGTTTTTTGCTAACATTATGACGAACAAAGGTGACAGGTTTTTCTCACGAAAAAATTCATGGCTCAGGCTTAAGGAGGTTAAAATTGAGAGAATCAACAACCAAAAATCTGCAGGCCAGAATGCATAACAATCAGCAGTCGACAGGGTCCTGTTTAAGAAACTTAATTGCTTCCTTTTTTATTTTTCAATTGGCCTGGCTTGTTTTTCTTCTGTCTCCCCCCGGCGTTTTATCGGCTGAATTGTCTGAGAAAGTTCCCTCGGTGGAGCAAAGCCTGAAATGGTTCCAGGAAGCCAGGTTTGGCCTGTTCATTCACTGGGGTGTTTATTCCCAGATCGGGCGCGAAGAATGGGCTCGTGAACTTCTGCACATTCCCTGGGCTGAGTACCAGAAATATGCCAGGGATTTTAACCCGGTCAATTATAACCCGCAGCAGTGGGTTAAGCTGGCCCGCGAAGCCGGGGTAAAATACATCGTTATTACCTCCAAACACCATGACGGATTCTGCCTTTTTGACAGCGCTTATACCGACAACGACAGCCTGGGCTCCAGGGCGAGAAGAGATTTACTGGGAGAGCTGGTTAAAGCCTGCCGGGAAGAAAACATGCCGATTGGTTTTTATTATTCGATCATGGATTGGTACCATCCAGACTACCTGCCGCGCCGGAGCTGGGAAAAAGACCGGCCGGCCGCCGTTGCTGACTTCAGGCGCTACGTGCAGTACATGAAAAACCAGCTGCGCGAGCTGGTGGAAAAATATCAGCCGGTGATTATGTGGTTTGACGGTGAATGGGAGCACAAGAACGAGGACTACGATGCTGTCGGTGTGGGCCAGATGCTGAGACAGCTGAAACCGGATATCCTGATTAATGACCGGCTTTTTAACCGTGCTCCCGGTCTGGGTGATTTTGGCACGCCAGAAAATTACGTGCCCGCCACCGGCTGGAGAAATAAAGACGGGAGCCTTCGGCCGTGGGAAGTTTGCCTGACCATAAACTTCAACGGCTGGGGTTACAACCACTACGAAACAGAATTCAGAAATGCGCCGCAACTCATCCGCCAGCTGATCGAAATTGCCAGCAAGGGCGGGAATCTGCTGCTGAACATCGGGCCAAGGCCAGACGGGACAATTCAGCCGGAGTTTGTGGAAAGGCTGCAGCAGATAGGCAGCTGGCTTAAAATCAACGGCGAAGCGATATACGGGTGTCAGCCGAGCATTTTTGAAAAACTTCCATTTTTTGGGCGCTGCACGGTTAAAGGAAACAGGCTTTTTATCTACATCATGGGCTGGCCCCAGGATAAAAAGATTGTTCTGCCCGGGCTTAAAAATAAGGTTCAAAGGGTTTACTTTCTGGCCAACCAGGAAAAGCTGAAGTTTGGCAGAGAAAAAAATGACCTGGTTATCAGGTTGCCGGAGAAAGCACTTGATTCCGTGGCCACCGTCGTCGTGGTGGAAGTGGAAGGTCAGCCCGAGGCCGAGCCCTATCGCCTGAAACCCGAGGCCAGCGGATACCTGGAACTTCCGGTCTATCTTTCGGAAATAAAATCTCAGATGGGGCAGCGCGCCTATCTGGATTATTTTTACCGCACCACCATGCTCACCAACTGGCAAAACATAAACGATTACCCGGAATGGGAGTTTGAACTTGACCGGGCCGGGCGTTATCGACTGGAGGCTTCTTATGCCTGGCAGTGGGGCGGCAAGAGCACTTTCTTGGTCGAAATAGATGACCGGGTGGTGGCCCAGGGTGAATCAGAGCCTTCCCCCTCAATATACTTCCCGGCTACCCATTCCCTTGGCCTCATCCAGCTTGGCCCGGGCAAACACCTGCTGCGGTTTAAGATTAAGTCAATCGCCAACAACAACGCTTTAAAGCTGGAAAAAGTCATTCTTCAACCGGACCGGATTAAGGGGAAAGAAAAGCTACCTAATTCTTAATAAGGCAGATTTTAAAGGCAGAGCCTGGTTTTTGGGCTTCGAGCTGTAAGAAATTTTTTTGAAAATGAACTGTTTTTATGTAACATTTAGACCCGTTTAAACGTATAATTAGATGAAATAAATTTTAACAGGCGGCCTTCTGGCGGAAAATTAGTTTTTATAAGATTCGTAAAACGGATTAATTCTTAACTCGGTAAAGGAGCAGCACGTGAGAAAACACCTTGTCCAAAACGCCTGCGACAAAACAGGCCAGTTAATACCTTCAAAACAGACACCTCCAGCCTGGCTGCTCATCGCGATCTCTTTCATATTAGCCTTGGGCCTTTCATCTAACCTGCCGGCCCAGGAAAAAGCCCCTCCTTCGAGCCAGGACCTTGAGCAATTAAAGAAAAACGCGCCAAAAGTTTACATAGATTGCGGCTCTTGTGACCTGGACTACATAAAAACTGAAATTCCTTTTGTTAATTACGTAAGGGAGAGGAAAGAAGCTGATGTCCATGTTCTGATCACTACCCTGAGCACCGGAAGCGGCGGGCGGGAATACACCATAACCTTCCTCGGACAGAACCGCTTTGCCGGTCAAGACGATGTCCTTAAATATTTTTCTCACAAGACTGATACGGAAGAAGAAACCAGGTCAGGGTTAACCGAAGTGCTCAAGATCGGTCTGATGAGCTATGTAAACCGGACTCCTATCAGCCAGAAAATCAAGGTTGATTACCAGGCGAGGCAGGAAGCAGCCGCACCGGTTGTCGATAAATGGAAATCCTGGGTCTTCAGCCTGAGCACCGGAGGTTATTTCAGGGGCGAGCAATCTCACAGTTATGAATCTATAAGGGGTTCTTTCTCGGCTAACAAAGTCACCAAAGATATAAAGTTTAACCTGACCCTGAGCGCTTCTTACAGCCATGACCGTTATACCTACGAAGAGCAGAACCTGGAATCCAGCACCAGGTCTTATAACGGTAGCGGCTTGCTGGTTAAAAGCCTCGGCCAGCACTGGTCAGCCGGCTTTTTCTATTCTGCCATCTCTTCCACTTACAGCAATTATCGCCTGAGATTGAACCTGGCCCCAGCCATTGAATATGATTTGTTTCCCTATTCAGAATCAACCAGAAAACAGCTGCGTTTTCTCTACCGCATCGGCCCTTCTTATGCCCGGTATTATGAAGAAACTCTGTATGACAAGACCGAGGAAATGCTTCTTTCTGAATCACTGGCCATTACCCTGGAAATTCGGGAAAAATGGGGCAGCATCAGTACCTCAGTCGAAGGGTCCCACTATTTCCACGATTTCAGCAAGCACAATCTATCCACCTTTAGCAGCATAACTTTGAATCTGGTCAAAGGATTAAACGCCTATGTCTTCGGCGGAGCCTCTTTAATCCATGATCAGCTTTCCCTGCCAAAGGGTGGTGCCACCTGGGAAGAAGTCTTGCTCCAGCGCAAAATGCTGGCCACCAGCTATGATTATTTCTTTGCTGTTGGCTTCAGCTACAGCTTTGGTTCCATCTTCACCAACGTGGTTAATCCGCGTTTTGGTTCAGTAAGCAGCGGCGGAGTCCATATCGTCATAGAAGATTAAATTAAGACCAATGAGCAGAAATTTGATGAAGCTGATAGCTGGCGAAAAAAACAGGCCGGCAGCTATAAGCATGGAATTGAAGAGAATTTTCTTGGAGAAAGAAGAAATGTTCAGTTCAGATAATTATAAAAACCGCAAAACTAATAAACTTCCCAGGTCTAATACGGATATTCTTGCCGGACGGTCTCTTTGGTCTTTCTGGCTGATCATGGCCCTGACTTTAAACCTGGCCATGCTTCTCATCCGGCCGCTGCCGGCCCAGGAAAGCCAGGATAACTATACGGCTGAGAAATTAGTTGTCTATGTCGAGCCGGGTTTCGGCCCGGTGGAAACTTTCAGTCGGGCCATACCTTTTGCCACTTTCTCCACAGACAGGGAAAAGGCCAATGTGGTGGTGGAAATTAGCCGGAGTCTGAGTGAAGGGCAAGAGGTATACAGGGTAAAATTTACCGGCCGCCTGGAATTTGCCGGACGGGACTATCTGGCAGAGTTTTCCCTGCCTGTAAACCCGGAGCCAGAAGTTCTGCAGAAAGAAGTGGTCAGAGTGGTAAAGCTCGGTCTTCTTCCTTATGCTGGCCGAACACCCGAAATCAGCAGGCTGAAAATTAAGCTGGAAGAAGAAGTCAAACCGACCGCGGTGGTTGACCCGTGGAATTTCTGGGTGTTCAGCCTGAGCACCAACAGCTTCCTGAACGGACAGAAGGGCCTGGCCTATGACAGCCTTTACGGCAACTTTTCCGCCAACCGTGTCACTCCGGAATGGAAAATAAGACTTTCCCTGAGCGGAAGCTATTATCGCAATTCTTATGATTATGAAGGCCAGAGTTACATCAGTTCTTCGCGCGGTGGAAGTTTTCGGGTATTGGTGGCTAAAAGCCTGGGTGAGCACTGGTCCCTGGGGTCATTTGCCAGCGTGACCACCTCAACTTACCAGAACATAAAGCTGGCCGCCTCTGTGTCCCCGGCCGTGGAATACAACATATTTCCTTATTCCGAGTCAACCAGGCGTCAGCTCCGCATTACTTATTCACTTGACCTCGGGCCGTGCATCTACCACGAAGAGACAATTTTTGACAAGACGAAGGAATTTCTGGTAAGAGAAAACCTCTCTTTCACCCTGGAGCTCAAGAAAAAATGGGGCACCATCAGCACCTCGGTGGAGGGTTCTCATTATTTTCATGACTTCAGCAAGTACCGTATTGAGTTTAATAATGACCTGTCGATCAGGTTATTCCGGGGGCTTTCCTTCAACCTTTACGGCGGATATTCCCGAATTCATGATTTGATCTCCATTGCCAAAGCGGGTGCTTCCTGGGAAGATGTGCTCCTCATGAGAAAACAACTGGCCACTTCATACAATTATTATTTTTCTATTGGCCTCAGCTATTCTTTTGGCTCCATTTTCAGCAATGTGGTCAACCCGAGGTTTGGCAGCGGCAGCAGCGGCTTCTCCATGAGCATCTCCTATTAAAAATCGGGACACACTATATTTTTCCGAATTTTCACTCCTCTATCCTGATGTCGGTTGATTTGTAAATGTAGACCGGCTCCTTTTTCGGGCCGGGCTCCTGCACCCGAAGCCCTTTTATTCTCATATGGTGTACATCATCCAGGACTATCGCCCGCCGGTAATCCTTTTTGGCCGCTACTAACTTAATATTCTCAAAAATTAGATTTTGGGCATGGCGCACATAAAACCCCCAGGCCGGGAGCTCCCGGAACATGGAAAACTCCGGGTAGCTGGCCGGAAGCTCGGGCACTTTGTCCAGCTCATCCAGGCCGACACGGGCAAAGTTGGGGTCGCCACCGCCCGGGTGATGTATTTCTATATTCTTCAGAGTAACGTTCTCAATCAGAGCATCGGGCTGTCCGACAATCGATGAAGGCGAGATGTTCCGCGGCTGGTGTTCCCAGGGCCCTTCGTAATTGTAACCGGCATCCGGCTTGGTGGCCGGCACCTCGGCGTACACGTTGGAAATCGAAATGTTCCGCATCCGGCCTTTCTTTCCGGGACGCCAGCGCTCGCCTATTCTCAGGAAAATGACATTCCCCGTGTTGATGGACTTCAGCCCGTCCACGACCACATCTTCGACGAAGCCTCCGTCCACTGCGGCAAAGGTGATGGCCGAGCGGTAGGTATCATAGACAACGTTATTTATTATTTTTATATTTTTGAACCCGCCAAGCGAAGCTGTACCGAACTTGATGCCGTTCGCGCTGGTGCGGACCACGTTATCGTGGATGTAAACGTTCTGGCAGACCGCCTTCTCATCGTGAGATTTCAGGCAGATGCCGTCATCTGCGGCATCGACGTAAAGGTTGGCCACTTCCACGTTATCGCAATCGACAATATCCACGCCATCGTTATTCCAGTAGGACTTGCTGTCGATAATCAGGTTCTTAATCACCACGTTCCGGCACTGGTCGTACTGCTGGTTCCAGCTGGCCGGGTCTTTCAGGGTGATGCCTTCTACCCGGACATTCTGACAGCGCCAGAAATAGATGTTCTGGGGCCGGATGCCTTCACGGGGGCGGTCGTTGCGCAGCGGGTCCTTGATGAGACCCTTGTGAATTATGTCCACCAGGTTGTTGGCCACCGTAAAGCCCTGCCCGTCAATGACCCCGCCCTCGCCGGTGATACCCACGTTCTCCTGTTCAAGGGCAAAAATCAGGGCGGTCCAGTTGCGCTGGGGATTGTAGTCATAGTCAAAGGGATTGGGCGAACCGACCAGGATGGCTCCCTCCAGCAGGTGGATGGTCACATTTGACTTAAGATAAATGGTCCCGGTGAGATACCGACCCACATCAAACACTAACCGACCGCCGCCGTTTTCGTGGATATAGTCAATGGCCTTCTGGATGGAGCGAGTGTTAAGGGTGGTACCGTTAGACTTTATGCCAAAGAGCGACGCCTTGTAATCAGCGGCATAAAGAGCAGAGCAGGCCAGGGCAGAAAGAAATATGGTCAGCAGAACAAAAACAATTATTGCCCGCTCGGAAGCAGCCTTAAAAAGACCTGCTGCTGAATTTTTTAAGAATCTATCTTCTTTGATCATTCCTTATCCTCCCAAAAAACCAAAATGTATTAATTCAAGAAATGGATATTATCTGTCGCTTTTTCTGGGCGTAAGAAAGCCAGGTATTATCACTTCGAACACCTTTAAGCTTTTCCAGCTTCCAGCGCACTTTAGCCGCTTCCGGGAAATCCGGGTATTGGCCCAGCAGTTGCTCGTAACGGTGGGCGGCTGCTTCGTAAAATTCCAGCTTTTCCAGTATCCCGGCCGCCCGGTAAAGTAGTTTAGGGCGCCAGGTTTCGCTGATGTTGGGGTCATCGGCCAGAATTTCCAGCGATCTGGAAGCCAGGCTGGCTTTCCCCATTTTTTCCAGAGCCTCGGTTAATTTATACTGTTTGGCCGGTTCCAGCGGCTGGCGGTATTGCCCAAAATACTCGGCAAAAATTTCAGCTGCTCTTTCGGGTTCCCTGTCGGTCAAAAGATTGATAGCCCTGAGGTACAGCTTTTTCCCTTCTTCCCCCGGCCCAAAGCGGTTCCTGAGCCTGGCCAGGAAGACCAGGGCCTCGACCCTATCCGGATTCTTCTCCAGCAAAAGTTCAAACAGCTGTTCTGCCTGCTGGTTGTTGCCCTTTTCGTCCATAGCGGCCTGAGCCCGTTCCAGCATCATTTCTTCAAGGGCTTCATCATGAAATTTCATCCTGGAGGCCAGGTACATGCCGAATAGCAGGCCGCTCAGATGACTTAAATAGCCAATTCCCAGGTCCTCTCCAGATAATTGCAATAGACTTCCCACGAAATTATAGAAAACATATGACATTATAACCATCAGTGAATTCATCCTGACCTTCAGGTTCAGACCGAACAGATAGGAAAAAATTCCCAGAAAAGGCAGCGGGAAGACCATCCTCTTATAGAAAAGCCTGAAAGCAAAAGCACCCATCAAGCCGCTTATCGCCCCTGAAGCTCCGATAGCACTCCACCAGTTCTGCCCCAAGACGATGGTGAGATAGGGAGGAAAAAGGGAGGCCACCAGGCCGGTTAAGAAATATATAGACAGAAATCTTTTCCAGCCGATCCTTCTTTCGAGCACCAGCCCGAATATCCACAGGAAAGCCATGTTCCCCCAAAGATGTTCGCCGTTCCCGTGGAGGAAAATAGCGCTTAAAGGACTCAGCAAGGCATTCCAAAGATGAAAGTCACTGGGCAAACAGGCAAATTTCGATTCAACCAGCTCTCTGGCCTGCGGTCCCAAAAGCTCAATTCCATAGTGGATTAGAATATTAGCCAGGATTAGAGCATAAGTGGCGTTGAATTTCTTTTCCAGGAGGTTTTCCTTCTCCACGTAATCAACCGGAACGAAGGTGCAATAATCCCGCAGTGTTGACCAGAAGCCCTGACCAGTGTCTACAGATTTAACTACCACATAGAGCAGGAAAATGGTCGGAAGTATGAAATAGGCGAGGACGCCGAGGGTGGTATTTATCAGTTCATAAAGCAAGAAAACCAACAGCGGAAATAAAAAGCCGATTAAGGCCGTCTTAATGATAAACCGCTTCTGCTGCTTCCAAAGTTTATCATGCCGCCAGGAAGTCATATAGCCTAGCCCTCAGAGATTTTTCAGCATCTTCTGGGCTACCGGCGAATCTTCTGGAATCATGTGGGGAGCACCGCACACCGGGCAGCCTTCATAGCGGGTGGAAATTCTCCAGACCGAATAAAAGATGCCCGGAATAATGGCCAGTAACCAGAGAATGATTTCCCAGACCAGGCTGCCCTTGGTGTATTTTTTCGGGCTGCCCACGTAACCGCAATTGGTGCAAACACGCTTTTCCATCCATCCCTCCTAAAATTATAAAAATTGGGACATAATTTATGCTTTTTGGTTAAAAGCATTCTTATTTTCTGCTTTTGTTTCATCGATCTTTCTTCTTTATTTTTTTCATCTCTTTTTTGGCTCATACCAGGATGACGCCTGATGACAAATTAAGCAATTCAAAAAAAACAATACAAATAATTGAGCTCAATAAAACCCAGGCTTACCTTCGCCCCCCAGTGCCTCAAGTGATTATTTTCGCCCACCGTTTTTCCCGCCGGTATTCTGTCATCCTGACCGATAAAAAATCAGAAATACAAGCTGTATCCTTTTTTTTATTGCCAAAAAAATTCATTTGCATTATAAGATAATTCTTGAACAAATTTCAAAGACGCTTTAGCGGTCAACTCTTTTCTCATAAAGGATTAGCATGAACCTGTCCAGAAGAAAATTTCTGAAAACTGGATTAGCCGCCGGCTGCGGTCTGCTCATCGTACCCCGGCGCATTCTCGGCGGTCAAGGTTATACAGCTCCGAGCGATGAATTAACCAAGGCCATAATCGGCGTGGGCGGCATGGGCAAAGCTCATTTCCGCTATCCGGGGCGCCTGGTAGCGGTCTGTGATGTCGACCGGTCGCATCTCCAGGAAGCTCTTGAGCTGGCCGGCCCTGGAGTGAAAGGCTATTCTGATTTTCGCGAGGTGCTGGCCCGTCCTGATGTGGATATTGTGCACATCGTCACTCCGCCCCACTGGCACGCCCTGATGTCCATCGCCGCGGCGCGGGCCGGCAAGGATATCTGGTGCGAAAAGCCGATGACCCGGACCATAGGTGAAGGCCAGAAGGTCGTAGAAGCCGTCAGGCGTTATGGCCGAATCTTCCGCGTCAACACCTGGTTCAGGTTCGAAGGTATTTTTTACGGCTTTGGCACGACCGTCAAACCCATCAAAAAAATCTTGCAGCACCGCCTGCTGGGCTGGCCGCTGCGCGTGACGGTCAGCGGAGCCACCGGTTTTGACTGGAAATTCTACTGGCAGGGCAGGACTTACCTGCCGCCCCAACCGGTTCCGCCCGAGCTCGACTACGATTTCTGGCTCGGCCCGGCTCCCCACAAGCCCTACCATCCCCACCGCGTTCATGTGACCTTCCGCGGCTACTGGGATTACGACGGCGGCGGCCTGGGCGACATGGGCATGCATTATCTCGACCCCGTTCAGTACATTCTGGAGAAAGACCACACCAGCCCGGTGGAAATTGAGGTTGATGCTCCGCAGCAGCACCCCGACGCCTGCGGACGCTGGCGGAAAATCGTTCTCCGCTACGCCGATGGCTGTGAAATCATCCTTGACGGTGAAAACCAGCAAAAAGATGTACCGTTCATCGAAGGGCCTGAAGGCAAGATTTACCCCGGGTTGAGGACCAATATCCCCGGGCTTCTTGAAAAATTGAAAACGCTGCCTGACCCGGAACCCCAGGTCACTGATTTCCACCAGGCAGTTCGGGAGCGGCGCAAGTTCGCCCTCAACGAAGAAAACGGCCATCGTTCCTGCACCCTGGTCAACCTGGCCAAAATCGCCGTGCGCCTCGGCCGCAACCTGAAATTTGACCCCGACAGACAGATTTTCCCGGGTGACGAGGAAGCCAACCGCCTCATCCAAGAACCAATGAGGACTCCCTGGAATCTAATGATGGAATAAAACAATGAACATTTTCAGCTTAAATCAAAAATCATCAACCTCAGCCTCCGAAACAAGGACATCAGGTCAGACGAAAAATGTTGCTTCTGAGCTGGCCTCCAGCAACACGTCCAGATTAAAAAGCGGTATTATGAAAAAATCTTCCGGGGTTGAGCCTAAGAATAAGAAGAACTCCGGGCAAAATATACCGAGGCAAACATCCTGTTTCCCCACGGCCAGGATAATTTTTACCTGTGGGATGTTTATTTTCATACTTGTTTTGAGTGCCTGTTCGCTCTCAACCTCATCTTCAGCGGGTTCCGCAGGCAAAGATTTCACTCCCCAGGTCAAGATTAACTCTCCCGAGCAGGTGGCCATAATTTTGAAGGTTGATTCCTGGCTTCGCCAGCTCCCGGCTGCCAATCAGGCTGAATCTGAAAAAATTTTCTCAGAAATGCTGGATTCCGGTTCACCAGCCATCAGGGAACTGGCTCGCCGGCTGGTACCGCCCGGGGAAGAAGATGACCATCTGGTCCGCTATGCCATCGACGGGCTTATAACCCGGGCCGGCTTACCCGGACAAGAAAAGCAAAAAGAACACCTGGCCGATGAGCTGCTCGAAATCGCCGCCACCGCCCGGCCGGTTGAAGTCAAGAAATTCTTGCTCGAAGAAGCTCAATATCTGGTAAGCCAGAAACATCTAAAACCGCTGGCTGCCCATCTGCAAAACCCGGAGCTGGCTGAATATGCCATCAAGGCCATGTTGAGAGTTCCGGTTCCTGAGCTGGAAATCATTTTGCTCAATAATCTTGACCGTTTGCCTTCTGATTCTAAAAAGCCGGTTATCCAGGCGCTGGGCCTTCTAAGAAGTAAAAAGGCTGTAAACAAGCTGCGACTTCTAACCGAAGCCGATGACCGGGAAATTAAAAACCTGGCCCTGGCCGCCCTGGCTGAAATCGCTGACCCGGCTACCGAACCCATTTTTGCTTCAGTGTCTACCCTGGCCGGTAAGTCAGAAAAAAAGCAGGTGGTTGAGCTTTACCTGAGATTCGCCCGTCGTTTAGCCGAAGAAGGACACAAAGAACAGGCTCTAAAAATTGCCCGTAAATCCGTCAGGAACCTGACCGCACCGGAAGAAATTGGCCAGAGAACCGAGGCGCTTACCATCATCTTTGATAATCTCGGGGAAACGGCAAAAGAAGAGATATTGGTGGCCCTTCAAGATGAAAACAAACAATTCAGAAAACACGCCTTGGACCTGGCCAGCCAGCGTAACTGGCCGGAGCTCACAACTCTGCTCGCAAAGAAACTTCCAGAACTAAAGCCTGAAATCCAGGCTGAAATAATTGAATATTTCGGAACTGTGAATGATTCTTCGCTGGCACAGGTAGTGGCCGGGTACCTTGCCTCCCCGGAAGAAAACGTTCGACTGGCCGCCCTGAAAACCTTCGCCCGCCTGAGCAAAAAAGAAGCGCTCCCATATCTTTTGGCGGGAACTAAGGGCTCCGAGCCGGAGCTGGCGCTGTGTCTGGACCTTTTGAGAACGTACCCGACGGAAGCCTACCTGAGCGAACTGAGGAAAATCTTCCCCGAACTGCCAGAGCCCTCAAAAGCCCGTCTTTTGCAAAATCTTCAGGATATCATCTCACCCCAATGGAAAGAGCTGGTGTGGCAGTCAGCGCATTCTGAAAATCCAGAACTTAAAAAAGCGGCCGCGGACTGCCTGGCGCAAGTCGTTGACCGGAATGACCTTGATCAGCTAATCATCCGTCTGAGCGAACTTGATGACCCCGCTCTTGCTTCCGGCTATCAACAGGCCGTGGTCGCCGCCCTGAACCGGATTCCGGACATCAACCTGCGGCAGAGAACATATTTAGATTATCTGGATAAGGCCAAAGGAAATACGCGAGTTAATTTGATAAAACTCTTACCTCAGGTGAGCGGCACAGCCTGCTTGAAAAAAGCTGCAGAACTGCTTAACGATAGAGACCCGGCAATTAAAAACGCAGCCGTGGCGGCCGTAACCAGCTGGAATGAGTTTGAAGCGGCGGGCATCTTGGTCAACCTGATAAAGACCACCACCGACCGAAAAACCCGTTACCTGGCTTTCCAGGGACTGGCCAGGCTGATGAAAAACCCAAACGCCACCAAGGAAGAAAAGCTCAGCACACTGCAAAAAGCAAAGCCGCTGGCCACCTACCCGGACGAAAAAAACTTCATGCTGACTGCCTGGGCCAGCATTCGGGACGTTGGCGCTCTGAAAGAAATTTCTGAATTTTTCTCAGATGAAAACCTGCGTGAGCGGGCAGTGGACCTGGCCTGCCGGCTGGCCAGACCGGTGGCCGGCGAGGAAGGGCTGAAGGGTTTTGAGACGATAATGATTTTGAAAAAGGCTCTTCCGTTCCTCAAGGAAGACCTGGAAATCCAGGAAACCGAAGATTACCTGGACAGGTTGCTTAAAGAGGAAGGCTTTGTGCCCCTGTTCAACCGAAAGGACCTGTTCGGCTGGAAAGGGCTGGTCGGAGACCCGGTGCAGCGGGCCAGGATGAAACTCGAAGAGCTGCGCTCAGCCCAGGAAAAAGCAGATGAAGACATGCGCCAGCATTGGAAGGTCGTTGACGGAGTTCTGGTCTTCGATGGTAAAGGACACAGCCTGTGCACGGTGAAAGATTACTGCGATTTTGAAATGTTTGTTGACTGGAAGATTGAGCCGGGTGGAGACAGCGGCATCTACCTTCGCAGCTCACCCCAGGTTCAGATCTGGGACCCGGCCCAGTGGCCTGAAGGTTCCGGCGGACTTTACAACAACCAGAAAAATCCCAGCAAACCGCTGAAACGAGCCGATAACCCGGTTGGTACCTGGAATACTTTTTACATCAAGATGGTTGACGAACGGGTGACCGTTTACCTCAACGGCGAGCTGGTGGTTGACAATGTGGTTATGGAAAATTACTGGGAACGGGACAAGCCCATTTACCGCTGCGGCCAGATTGAACTCCAGGCTCATAACACCCCGCTGTATTTCAAGAACATTTACCTCCGGGAAATAAAATAGACAGTCTTAAACTGCCTGAAAAATCCTCTCCTATTGTGCTTAAAATAAAGCCTCACTTTCATACTTTTAGCAAAGAATAATCATTTTGGCTGACAGTCTTCTTTATTAATTCTATAGTCTCGGTAGGGCGACATTTTTTCTAATAAAAGGAAAAAAATAGTTTAAAAAATCAAGTTTTAGAGAAAACACATATAGAAATTCTACTAACAACAAACTTGCTGCAAGAAGAAAATACCTACCGCCTTTCATAGACTAAAACATAGCTATGAACTATTTTTAAATAGTCTACCGGTGCAGACACAACCATCTCGGTGTTTTCAGAAAATGTCCCGTCAGTGCTTACCACTACTATCTCCTTAAGCCACAGCTCCCGGTCTTCGAGCATATCGATAATCAGTTTGGCCAATGGAATAAGCTGGCCATTAAATCTAACGTCTCTTGTATCAATGGCTAAATAACCACCGGTTTTGATCTTATTCTTAAGGCCATCAATTACTTCCTTGGCTGTTCTCAAATAATCATATGGATTAACTTTAAGATAATCTTCGGATAGTCCAGAAGATTTTAGCCAGATAAGTCTATAATTATCTTCCAGATTACCGATTAGATTTTTTGCCGTCTTTTTTTTACCCATCATTATTTCAAGGCACAAATATTTATCATCTCCAGCATAACGGTCGATGACATTTTCAGCGAGCAAACGAACTTTTTCTTTCTCAGGGAAAATCCAAACAGTCGTAGTCTCGAGGGTCGTCAGTCCTGGCCCCCTGGAAAATCTCTTTTTCGCCACAGCCAGAGAAGATATCTGCTCTTGTACGTTTTTTGTCCCCCTAAGTTTATCCGGCTTTTCAAAGACAGGGAGATATTCATGGGCCAGAAGCAGAAAATTGTTTTCTATGCTTTTTTTATACCAGAAGCCGGTGGTCTTACAGTTGTGCTGTCTTTTTATAATTAATTCTCTTAAAAAAAAGCCGGCCTCCAGATAAACATTTATCAGTTTGAAACCCAAAGGCACGACGTGTTTGCTTTTTCGGGCATCGCCTATCAACAGCGCACATTTTCTACCTGGTTTAAGTACCCGGAAACTTTCCCTGGCTACTTTTTTCATCTCAACCAGATATTCGTCAAAGTCCAGATAAGACAGATCTGCCTCCCTGTTATCAGTATATTGAATAATGTTAGCATACGGGGGATGAGTACAGATCAGGTCAACTGAATTATCGGGTAACCAGGAAAGGTCGCGGGCATCTTTAACCAGAAACTTTGGTTCAAAGTATTCTTTTTGCTCTTCATCTGGAAACGGGAGAAGATTTATATCAAAATTAGCATTTTCTTTGGCCAGCTCGATGGCTTTTTCATTTATATCCGTCGCAATACATTTCCTTCCCAGGAGTTTAGCTTCTATAGCAGTGGTACCAGCTCCGCAGAACATATCAAGGACCAGTTCTCCCGGTTTCGAATATCGCAAGATTATGTTTCGCGGAATATAGGGAGAAAAATTCCCTCGGTATTCGCCACTATGCGTGGCCCAATCACCCCTCTGCCGAAAACTCCAAACTGAAGTCGTTTCAAGTTTAAAGTGCTTAGGTTGTAAATGCTTAATCCGCTTTTTGACATTTAGATTACTGATATTTATTCCCTTAGCCTGAGTGATTACTTTTTCAATATATTTATAGGAAACGCCAAATTTCGCCCCTATTTCTTCATCTGGCGTACCTTGAGCCTTTTCCCGTAAAATGGCCTGCTGCAATTCTTCCTCTGTTTTAAACAACTCTTTCTTTTTGGACATATTATTAGATTTCTTCTAAAATTTTTATAAGTAAACCATCTCTGACAAATTTCGTATTCAGCAGATAATCTATTTTATCAAAAGCTTTGTTTAGTTGATTCTGGCCTTTTTTCCACGCATAGCCATCGGTAACCCAAATAAAATGAAAACCGGCCTTTTTCAGTTCTTCTTGTCTGTTTATATATGAATCAACAATTTCTTGAGGTTTTGAGCCGGTCACATTATAAAAATTGGCCTCGATATTAATAACTTTTGATGGTTCTTTTAACAAAATAAAATCAGCTTTCCTATTTTTCAATTCCTTAGGGACAGATATCTCCATCTTTTCCAACACAAAAAAGTTTTTCTGCTTTATAAGCTTTCTTATTTTCAACTGATCCAGGCATTTTTGTATAAGATTCTCTATCAGAGTTTCCATTACTTTTCCACTACGGTTTTTTCTGGCATTTGTATCAAGACCAACTTCAATGCCCATCAGGTAATCCTGAAGACTGGCAGTAGATAGATTCATGAAGAAATCTTTAAGACCAGTCTGACAAACAAATTTAACTATCTTATTTATCTCCATTTCATTAAGTTTCCTTGGAGTAAAATCGTAATCTAGAAATTCAAAATTTTTACTCATAAAATCATCAATGAGGTTGAATTTCTGTTCTCTTACTGCTATGAGCAATGGAAAACAGGGCAAAACCTCAGGATAACGAAAAAGAATATCTTTTAGGGTATTTTCAAAATCCTTATGTTTGATCAGACTATTCAGAATGCTTAGTTCAATCTTATATTTTTCGACATTAGCTTTTACTTTTGACCAGTCAACAAAAAATCTAAAATCATGGTTAGTTTCGATAAGTGTATTAAAGAAAAGATTTTTTACAGCTGCCGACTCTTTTAATTTATAAACTTCTCTATAAGGCTCTAATTTCATGGCATAAATTATTTTCAACTGTTTTTTTTAAATTATAACATCTAATTATTCTTCACATCAACTTAGCTGAGCATAAAGACGCCTATTTATCTATTATTATCTCATTTGAGGGCGGAAAATTACCGCAATTTTACCATTCGAAAAAATCCAAAAGAATCACCCGATCTATGTTTTAAATGAAAAAAGAAAACCTACCTGAAAAAAAATGGCTTAAGCAGGGAAAAGATTATAATTAATAAAATCAATAAAGATGATATACTTTGTTTGAAAGTAAGGGTAAAAAGTAACTAAGCTTATTTAGGGAGGGCAAAGATGCACCCTTGGCATGATGTTTACGTGGATGATACTCTCATCGACCGGGCTTTTCCGGTGGTCATAGAAGTTCCCATGGGAAGCAAAAACAAATACGAGCTCGATAAGGAATCCGGGTTTTTGCGTCTTGACCAGGTGTTGTACAGCGCCGTTTATTATCCGGCTAACTATGGCTTCATTCCGAGGTCTTATTGTGATGACTCTGACCCGCTCGATGCTCTGGTGCTGATGCAGGAACCGGTTCATCCTTTAACCGTGGTCAAGGCCAGAGCCATCGGAGCTATGCGCATGAGGGACGAAAAAGGCCTCGATGATAAAATACTGGCTGTGGCGGTAGATGATCCGGCTTTTGCCGATTACACCCACCATAGCCAGCTGCCGGCCCATACGTTGAAAGAAATCCGCCGCTTCTTTGAGGATTACAAGGCACTGGAAAACAAACAGGTTATTGTCGAAGATTTCATGGGACCGGAGGAAGCTATCAAGATTATTAAAGAATCCTTAGACCTGTATCGGCAGCTGCGTCGGGGCGAAGTTAAGCGCTGAGCTAATAAGCAAATTTTAAAAAGCAATTTGATGAATAGATGAATATACCAAAAAATTGAGTAACATTCGGCTGACACAAAATAAACTTGAGCGTGAACTTCCTGTTTTATTTTGGTTCCCCCTACCTTAACAGGCAGAAAAACAATGGCAAGAAAGCCACTTTAAAAATTCTTCATCTGCGGTCTACCCCTGAGAAAAAACGAAACTGGCTCAATTCTAAGATCCTTTTAAACAGCAGGGCAGGTCCAGGACGTCCAAGCATCAAATAAATCTGGCTTTTTGAACTAACAGTGGGTTTTGCTTGTTTTATTGTCTGTTTTACTTATCCAAAACTTTTCCGGTGGCCAGGAAGGGCGGGTTGACCAGGGATTCTTTGTTGTAGGTCAGAGGACGACGGCTGTAGAATTCCAGCACCTGGCCGCCGGCTTCCTCCAGGATGGCCTGGCCGGCAGCTGTATCCCATTCCATAGTCCTCCCCAGGCGCGGATAAAGATGGGCCTGGCCTTCAGCCAGCAGCATAAATTTGAGAGAACTGCCCCGGCTAATAAGCCGCGGTTGATTGAGGCTTTCTATAAATTTTCTGGTGTCTTCATCAAAATGCGAACGAGAAGCTACTACCGCCAATCCGGGGTCATCCAGTGAAAATTCAGCCACCCGAAGCCTGATGGCCTGCGCCGAAACCACTTTTCCTTGTGCCTTATTGTTTTCGGCCTCAGGAATTTTCATTTCCCTGTCATTTTTCTCCAGGGGGGCGGTCGCACTCCCCCATGCTACTTTATACGCCCCTTCTCCCCTAAAAGCGTAATAAAAGCAATCCCGGCAGGGAACCAGGATAAAGCCAGCCACAGGTCGACCTTTATGAACCAGTGCTAAATTGACCGTGAATTCACCATTTCGCTGAAGAAATTCCTTGGTGCCATCAAGCGGGTCCAGCACCCAGCAATATTCGAATTCGTGACGAATTTCATAGGGTAGCTGGCGGTTTTCTTCTGAGATAACAGGTATATTGGGAAACAGCCTTTTTAGACCATCAGTAATTATCCGATTGGCCACCCGGTCCGCTTCGGTAACGGGCGTTCGGTCTTCTTTAAAATTTACATGCCAGTCGGCTTCCAGCCGGCCATATACTTTGAGTATCTCATCCCCGGCCCTCTGGATTATTTCCTTTAATTCGGGCAGAAACCTGCTGCTAAATACAGTAAACACGATACATTTTTACCATAATCTGGACTAAAAAAGAACCTGCTCACCGGCTCATGGTTCTAACAGGCCTTTAACTCTCATGTAAGTTTTCTCTGGTATGAAAAGAAAGAATATTTTCTTTAGAGCAAATTAAAAACCAGGATTGTTGAGAAAATTGCCTCCAGCAGGAAATTTTCATTCAGACATTTTATTTTTTAACCTAATCATATTAATTTGTGAATCACGCCCGGATTTCTGTGGTGCTTGTGGAAGTGAGGCCAATATAAGAGCGTAGCTGGCCAATTGTTTAATTTTCAAGCCGCAAGCAAAAAAGAACTTCAGAATGATATACGAGCTTCAGCCGGTTCAAAATATCCGCAATCAACCGGGAAGTCAGAACCTGATTTTAAGAATGTTTTTTTCTTTCTCCTGACCACAAAATTTTCCGAAGCATCACTTTTTTCACTTTTTTTGCCGGACGCCTTATTTTTTCTCCGGAAAGCTAAAACTGAAAATTAAAACTGAAAAAATAAAAAGGGCTTTGGTATTATCTTTTCGGTTTTTTCCCTTCGCAGCTTTCTTACTTCCTGAACCAGCCCAGTTTTTCCATCACTGATGCGGTGAGACGTGAACCCGCAGAATCGCTGTGAGACACACAGATAGCCGCTTTGCCTTCTACTGCCGCCTGAATTTCAGCCACATCCCGGTGCGTAAACCCGGGGCAAAGTATGATGGAATGGACGCCGTGCTTTTCTACCAGCTCTCTGGCTGCTTCCAGAGCCTCTGACTGAGTGCGGACTAACTGAACGAAAAGCTGATACCGCCCTGTTTCCAACTGGCATCTGTGCTTCGAAACTTCAGCATCAGGAGCATGCGCCATAAATGCCGCCTTGAATTTTTCCATTTTCAGACCTCCAATTTGAAAATAATTATCATATTTTTGCCGTTACATCCTTTTTATTTAAATTTATACCAAAAATAAAAAAACCTTAAGAAAATTCGCTCTTCCAGTTTCTTGTTGTCAAACATTATTTTTTCTTGACCTCAGGCTCGATTCTGTATTAAGCAATATATGAAAAGGAGGTTTCTGATGAATAAAAAAGAAATTACCACAGATAAACTTTTCACCCCCATCAGCCGTCGGGAATTCCTCAGCAAAACGGCCGCCTCAGCAGCCGGTTTGATGATCGTCCCGCGCCATGTCATCGGTGCCCAGAAAGACAAAAAGAAAAAAGCACCGAGTGATACTCTGAACATTGGGTGTGTGGGTGTGGGCGGTAAGGGGTTCTCTGATGTCCAGGCCGTCAGCACGGAAAATATCGTGGCCCTTTGCGACGTTGATGCCACCATGATGGAAAAATTTTTGACCTCTGACCAGCATCCGCCAGAATACAGGGCCAAGTATGAAAAAGCCCATATCTACCGCGATTTCCGGGAAATGCTGGAAAAAGAAAAATCGCTCGACGCCATCACGGTCAGCACCCCTGACCACACGCACGCCGTGATCGCCATGATGGCCATCAAGATGGGCAAACACGTCTTCGTGCAGAAGCCGTTGACCCACACCGTAAAAGAAGCCCGTCTGCTGCGGCTCGAAGCCCAGAAAAGAAACGTGGTCACACAGATGGGCAACCAGGGACACGCCAAGGAAGGAGCCCGGCTGGTCTGTGAATGGATCTGGGATGGTGCCATCGGTTCAGTGCGCGAGGTGCATGTATGGACGAACCGTCCGATCTGGCCCCAGGGCATCGAGGCTCCCAAGGAAATCCCTTCTTGCCCGCCCACGCTCTCCTGGGACCTGTGGTTAGGACCGGCCCCCTGGCGGCCCTATCACCCGGCCTATTGCCCGTTCGTCTGGCGCGGCTGGTGGGATTTCGGCACAGGTGCTCTCGGAGACATGGGTGCTCACCTGATTGACCAGCCTTTCTGGGCTTTAAAGCTCGGCGCACCTAAAAGAATTCAGGCCAGCGCCACTAAGTTCACCAAAGATTCCTATCCGCAGGCCGAAATAGTTACCTATGAATTTCCCGAACGGGAAGGCCTGCCGCCGGTGAAATTAATCTGGTACGATGGTGGATTGATGCCGCCACGGCCCCTCGAGTTACCCAATGGCCGTCGCCTGGGTGATGAAGGTGGTGGCTGCCTGTTTGTCGGCGACAAGGGAATGCTTGTTTGCAGCACTTACGGGGAAAATCCACGGCTTTTACCCGATGAGCTCATGCGCGACTACAAGCGCCCGGAAAAAACCATACCCCGTTCACCCGGAATCCACGAGGAATGGATTGCGGCCATCAAAGAAGGAAAGAAATCAACCACCGATTTTTCCTATTCCGGGCCGCTGACCGAAATGATGCTCCTTGGCAACATTGCTCTCCGCTTTAAAGATGACAACGTGGTACTCGAATGGGACAGCGAAAACTTCCGGTTCACCAACGTGCCTGAAGCCAATCAGTATTTGCATACCGAATACCGTCAGGGTTGGGAACTCTGAAGCAAAACGTTCAGATTAGAACTGGTGGCTGAATAAGAGGAAACCTGAAAATCAAGCTCAAGCTGACAAAAAAGAGGACGGGGCTTAGAAGCCAGACCTTAAGAGCAAAGGATAATTTGCCTTTGAAGCTTGCTTCTAAAAGGCTAAACATGAACAGGGTTTTTAATAAACCAAAAAAAGCTGAGGACCAAGTCGAATTTGTAATGGCTAAAGCAGGCCTCCAAAAAAAGAACATGACCCAGGAAGCCAGGCTAACTCCGATGATGAAAAAAATATAAGAAATCAAGGAGGAAAGATGAATAAAAAGAAAAAAGTTATTATCTATGGAATTTTTATTTTTCTAACTTTAATCTTCGGATCAAGCCTCCTGTTGGCCATAGATGCTCAGAAACAAAGCTTCAAAGAAACGCTGGGGTCCTGGGCCATCCATGACCCGAATCGGCCACTTCCGCCGGTAGTTACCCCGGGTCCACCGCTTCCGCCGGTTCCTCCGCCTTCTGATGCCATTATCGTTTTTGACGGGAAAAACCTGCTTAACTGGGTTGATGTCAAGGGCCAGCCAGCTCGCTGGAAGGTGGAAGGAGATTACATGGAAGTTGTCCCCGGCACGGGCAACATCCAAACAAAAATGGGCTTTGGCAGCTGCCAGCTGCACATCGAGTGGGCCACACCGTATCCACCTAAGGGCGAAGGCCAGGACCGGGGCAACAGCGGTGTTTTCCTCATGGGGCTGTACGAAGTTCAGGTCCTCGACTCTTACGAGAATAAAACCTATGCTGATGGGATGGCCGGAGCCATTTACGGCCAGTATCCTCCGCTGGTTAACGCCTGCCGCAAGCCGGGCGAATGGCAGACCTATGACATAATCTTTTTTGCCCCAAAATTCGACCCGGAAGGAAAATTGCTGGAACCGGCCAGAATGACCGTGTTTCACAATGGTATTCTCATTCACTACAACGCTGAATTAACCGGCCCAACCGCCCATAAAGCTCGGCCACCCTACAAGGCTCATGCCGACAAGCTGCCGCTGATGCTCCAGGATCACAACCATCCGGTAAGGTTCCGCAACATCTGGCTGAGGGAATTAGAGTGAAGGATGATATCTTTTCCATTCTTCTAAAGCCCGGCTGGCTTGGGCCAAAAATTCATAAGGATGGGCAGGAGTAATTCTGGTTCGTACCCCATTCCGTTTAATTATCTCTACTGCCCCCTTAAAGGAAAAACCCAGATTATATGTTTTTATTTTAGATATTCCCTTAGCCATCTCAATCGAGGCAATTTTCTCAAACGGCATTTTCCAATTAAAATACTTAAACCTCAAAATTATACCGTCCTGGGCGACCGCTAAAGACCTGGGGAAAATGACCTGAAAAAGCAAAGCCAAAAACAGGGCCATTCCCAGAAAAATGGCTCCACCCTCGCCGGCTTCTTTTATTGCTCCCCGACCTATGATGTCATAACCGCCATAATTTAAAAGGAAAATGATACCCAGGACAGCCAAAGCTGCCACCGGCAGCCAGAGAACCAGCTGCACCCCCCGGTCATACTTTACAGGGTCTTCAAAGATTATGATATCCATCGCCTTTCCGATAATTTCAGTTCCGTTTTTTCCAATATAATATTAACATTTCAGCTTTTTTGTCTACAGAAAAACATTTTCTCTGCCGGGAAAAAATCAAATTGGACTAAATTAAACGGGCAGACCTGTTGAAACTTAAATCAACCTTCTTTATAATCACCAAATAAATCTCAGGACGGTGACTTTGCTTTATGTCGGGAAAAAAGAAGTTACTGGCAGTTGAAGTTATTTTATTTGGCCTGCTGATCTTTAACTTATCTCCCTCGCCTCTCTGGTCAGGCAAGGCTGAAACCCGAGATATTCCGATTATCCAGGTAACAACCTGTGAGCAAGGACCGAAAATTGATGGCGAGCTCAATGACCCGGTCTGGGAAAAAGCGCCCGAAATAACCGATTTTATTACCGTGTTCCCCACCTTCGGCCTCAAGCCATCAGAGAAAACTGCAGTCAAAATAATCAGGGACCGGGAAAACCTCTATTTTGGTGTTTACTGTTATGACCGAGAGCCTGCCCGCATCTCAGCCAATACCATGGCTCATGATGTCAGAGAATTTTCACGAAACCCCGGAGATGATGTGGTTAAAATCCTTCTTGACCCCTACCAGGATAAGCGCAATGCTTACGTTTTCATTGTCAATGCACTTGGAGCCCGGGCCGAAGGCCTGGCTTCCGGCGAACACCTGAACCTCAGCTGGGACGGCATCTGGGAGGCTAAAAGCAAAATTCAGTCAGATGGCTGGACCACCGAAATTAGAATCCCGTTCAAGACCATTGGCTTCAACCGCCGGCTTAATACCTGGGGAATAAACATCGAGCGCTACATACCGCGAAAGCAAGAAACTATACGGCTGGCGGCCAAAAGCCAGAATAGTTTCTTCACCAATGCCAATGAAGCCGCCGTTCTGGAAGGCATCAATGGTATTAATCAGGGCCTGGGGCTTACCATAAAACCTTACAGCCTGGTTTCTTCCGCTAAGGACCTCGAAGTTTCACCCATAACTCACTATGATTGGCAGGGAGGCTTTGACCTTTATAAAAGATTTACGCCAAATTTTACCGGCGCGGCCACTTACAATACTGATTTTGCCGAGACCGAAGCTGACGAACGCCGGATTAACCTGACCCGCTTTCCATTGTATTTCCCGGAAAAACGGACTTTCTTTCTGGAGGGTTCGGAAATTTTCAACTTCGGACCTGGCGGAATGGGTTATTTTTCTCCTTTTTTCAGCCGGCGAATCGGGCTTTATGAAGGACATCAAATACCAATTGATTTCGGTCTCAAGCTTTTTGGCAAAATCGACCGCACCAACCTGGCCATTCTTGACATGAAAACTAAGCCCTTTTCTGATGAGGCAGAAGGTATAAACCTCGCTGGGCAAAATTTCCTGGCCGCCCGTGTTTACCAGGATATATTTGAGGA
>JBNARJ010000008.1:0-114177 GCA_049719515.1 Candidatus Saccharicenans sp. | reverse complement strand
CCGCCGACCGGCTCTATAAGCTCGATGGTGATGTTTTTAAGCCGGAAGAAGGCCAGCTTGGCCCTGGCTTCGGAAGGCTTGCCCCTGAATTCGGTGTGGGCTATATCAACGGTGTCGGTCAGAAACCACCGGGGAACGTCCAGGCCAAGGACATCAGCATAAGCTCTGGAAGCCTTCTCAATATCTTTTACGATTATCCCGACCTGGACCACCTCGTCTGTTCCCAGAGGACCGGCCGGAGCTCCGGGCAAGAGCCGGCCGAAAGCGACCCCTGCTATGAATACAACCACCATAAAGATAGCCAGTCTGAGGGCTTTCATTTAATCCTCCTTCTGGGCAATTATCTCAACTGACATAAATAACTCGGCCCCAGAACTACTGTCAAGCAATCCGGCAAAAGAACCAGCGACGGCCCGATTCTCCTCTTTTCTTACGCAATCACCTGGGAGAAAAACCTTACTTGGATGGTCAAATTTTATGTTGACTCAAAAGAAGGTTGTTTTTTATCATACAGTAGCATCCCCGGAATAAAGTTGAGCAGGAGGACTGCTTTCCCTCCGCTCAAGCGGAAGGAATATCTTTTTAAATTTTAAATTTTTTATTACCAAAACAAAGGAGAATTACGGATGGAAGGAAGAGTTCCCAAACCGGTAATTCCGCCCGAAGCCAGCATCAGAGAGTTTACCCTGCGGGCGGTCCTGCTCGGGGTTATCCTGGCTGCTTTTATGGGCGCAGCCAACGCTTATCTCGGGCTCAAGGCGGGAATGACCATAGCCGCCACCTACACCACGGCCGTGATCGGCATGGCCGTTATCAAAGCTTTCCGCGGCACCATCCTGGAAGAGAACGCCGCCAGAACTATCGGTTCCATCGGGGGTAACGTGGCTTCCGGGGCAATTTTTACCCTGCCGGCCTTTTTCATCACCGGAATCTGGTTTCCTTTCTACCGGTTTGAAAACTACCTCACGGCCACCGTTATCCTGATTGTGGGCGGGATTCTGGGAATAATGTTTGTCACGGTCACCCGCCGCATCCTGACCAACAATCCCGAACTCCCCTTTCCTGAATCCGTGGCCGCGGCCGAGATCCACAAAGCCGGTCAGAAAGGGGCCAAAGGCACCGGCCACCTGCTCACCGGCATGGGACTCGGGGCTCTCTTTACCTGCTTAACCGAGTTCAAGATAGTTGCACTAAAATTCCAGAGGCTGCTGTCGGTGGGCAAGGCCTCCTTGCTGGTGCGCGGCCCAGAAGCCAGCCCGGCTTTCCTCGGCGTCGGTTTTATCATCGGACCAAAGCTGGCTTCTATCAATTTCAGCGGGGGCGTCCTGGCCTGGGGACTGCTGGCCCCGATTCTGGCCTTCTTCCTGAATTACCATGACCTTGGGGCCATTACCGACTGGACAGCCGAAATCGTCCGGGTCTGGCGCGATTATGTCCGTTATGTGGCTATCGGGGGAATGCTGGTCGGTGCCTTTTACACGCTGTTCAAGATGAGAAAAAACCTGGCCGAAGGCATAGCCGGTTCCTTCTCCACGGTTTTTAAGAAGAAGCAAGGTGAAGCGGCCCTGCTTCCCAGAACCGAAAGAGACCTCAACCTAAAGTGGGCCCTGCTGGCGACGTTAATTGTGGCCATCATTGTCTTTTTTGTTTTTCAAAGCTATGCCCAGAGTGTCCCGGCTTCATTGACGGCGGTTCTGCTGATGCTCATCCTGGGTTTTGTCTTCGCGGCCGTTTCCGGTTACCTGGTTGGAATAATCGGAGTCAGCTCCAATCCCACCAGCGGGCTGACTGTTTCGGTTCTGATAATCGTGGCCTTTATCATGGTCCTGTTCGGACTGCAGGGACCGAGCGGTATCTCGGCAGTGCTGATCGTGGCCGCCTTTACCTGCGTCTCGGTTTCCGTAGCGGGAGAGATGATGCAGGACCTAAAAGCTGGTCATTTCCTGGGCTGTACTCCCTGGAAAATGCAGGTGGGTGATATTTTCGGGGTGACGGCCGCCGCCCTGGTGATGTTTTTTGTCCTGTCCGTCCTGCACCTGGGCAACATCAAGCAAACTGTTTCTCTAAAACTGGAGGAGATGGAAAAGGCAGGTGTAACCACAGTGGTTTATGACGGTACTTTTAAGAATATTGAAGCCCGGGCTTATAGCATAGAAGAAATCAAGAAACTCAGCCCCGAAGTGCAGAACGAAATTCTCAAGACCAGGGCCGGGCTCGGCGGGGAAAAGATTCCAGCTCCCCAGGCCAGCCTGATGGCCGCCGTGGCCAAGGGCATCTTTGAGCGCAAAACCGAATGGATACTCATTCTGTCCGGGATGTTCCTGGGTTTGGCGCTGATCCTGATGCAGGTCCGAAGCCCGATGCTCATCGCCGTTGGCATGTACCTGCCGATTGACACCTCGTTTGCCATTTTCCTGGGCGGGGTGTTCAAGGGGCTTCTGGAAAAAGCCATGGAGAAAAGAAAGCTGGAACCGGCTGAAAAAGAGCGGGCCAACAACCAGGGCACCCTGCTCGCTTCTGGATTGATTGCCGGTGAAGCCATCATTGGCATTTTCTTTGCAACCCTGGCCTTTGCCGAAGTCAAGATACTTCATGTTTTCTCCAGCCCGTCTTACCTGCTCAGCCTGGTCTGCCTCACCGCTCTGGGACTCTTTTTGGTGTGGCGCTCGCTCAAGAAAGAAAAAGCAGTTAAAGAAGAGGGCTGAGGACCTGGAGTTTTGGTGAGATAAATAAAAAAATGCGAATAAGATTTTCTGAGCCATCACTTGCAAAAAAAAAGAAGAAGGAACTCAAACTCTATAAAAGGAGAATATCATGGACAGGACCGAGCTGGCCATTCTTAATTCTTTAAAAATAAACCTGGGTTACCGTGAAGGGGAAAAAGTGGCCATCATCAAGCAGGACTGGAACCCGGCTTTCGATGAGAAATACAGACGGAGATTTGAAGAGTCAGAGGCACTTTGCTTAAAAATGTATGAAGTCTTCAAGAAGGCGGGAGTGGATGTGGAACTGCTGAGTTACCGGCCGGAAGAACCGCGGAGCGGCGTGGATGCCACCCCTGACCTTTACGAAAAAATAGGTTTTAAGGAAATTATCTTCATGCCGACGGTCTTTTCCCTGACCCACACCAAATTTCGCAAGACCCAGACAGACAAAGGTTCCCGGGTGGCCAGCATGCCCGGGTTCACTCTGGAAATGTACGAACCGGGCGGACCGATGGATGTCGATTACAACCAGCTGCACCGGCAAACGGTGGCCGAAGCAGAAAAACTGCGTCGCAGCCGCTACGTCAGGGTAACGGCCGAAGATACCGATATAACAGTCGAGATTGACCCGGCCCTGGTGCATGTCTCAAGCGGATTGCTGACCGAACCGGGGAAGTTTGGCAACCTGCCCGGAGCCGAAGCCTACGTGGTGCCGGTGCACGAGGGCCAATCCAACGGATATTTTACGGTGCCGGCCGGCTGGGGCGGAAGTGCACCCCTGAAATTCAGGGCCAGGTTCTTTGTGGAAAAAGGAAGGTTTGTTGAGGTGCGGGGGGACACACCCGAAGCCCAGGAGTTCATAGATAAAGAAATCAGGCCGCTGATATTCGGGGGAAAAGATTATGACATCCTGGCCGAGCTGGGCATTGGCACCAACCCCAACATCACCGGCGAATACGTTCAGAAAAAAGGCTGGAATACCCTGGTGGCGGAAAAAATCTTTGGCTCCGTACATTTTGCCAACGGCAACAGCAAGGGTATGGGCGGGCAGAATGATGTTCCGGTTCACATCGACTGGGTGGTCCCCGGCGTAAAAGCTGAATTCTTCAGCCGGTAAATCTACTTTGTCTTGCGCCTCTTTCCTTCAGCATCGGCAGCTTTAAGCGCGGCAAAAACCGCATACGGTGTTACTGGCACGGGTTCATTGTGGATGGTTTCCTGGGGCTGACAGGCCGCTTCGGCCACTTTCATCAGTTCCTCATCTGAAGCCTTACCCAATCCAATTTCCTCCAGAGTTACAGGCAGACCAACTTCTTGGCAAAAATTATAAACTTCATCAATCACTTCCGCCGGCTTGTCAGTCAGGAAGAGTGAAGCCAGGACTCCGATGGCCACTTTTTCGCCATGGTAATATTTATGTGTCTGTTCTAGCACGGTCAACCCGTTATGAATGGCATGCGCTGCAGCCAACCCTCCACTTTCAAACCCCAGGCCGCTCAGAAGAGTGTTGGCTTCAACCACGCGCTCCAGGGCCGGTGTGACCACGTGCTTCTCGTTAGCCGCCAGGGCCAGTTTTCCGTAATTCAAAAGCGTATCATAGCATAACCTGGCCAGAGCGTAAGCGGTCATCGAACCAACATCCCCAGTCATGTTGGCAGCATGTTTCTTCTGGCATGACTCAGCTTCAAACCAGGTGGCCAGAGCGTCGCCCATGCCGGCCACCAAAAGTCGCACCGGCGCCCGGGCAATTATTTCTGTATCGACGAGAACCAGGTCCGGGTTTTTGGGCAAAAATAAATATCTCTTAAATTCGCCGTGAATCGTGTAAATAACAGAAAGGGCGCTGCACGGAGCATCAGTGGAGGCAAGCGTGGGAACAATGACCACAGGATTTTTAGTCTCATGGGCAACCGCTTTGGCCGTGTCCAGCGTTTTTCCTCCCCCTATACCGACCACCACTTCAGCTTTGTTCTCTTTAACAAGTTTTGTCAGCCTTTCTATCTCCTCGTCGCAACATTCGCCGCCAAACTTTTCGACGTGAACCTTAGCAGATTCAAAATAGGGAACAAACTCGTCTAAGTATTTTTCATAAATGTAAGGATCGCAGACCACCAGACCAGCGCGCCCGAAACGCTCCATCTCTCTGCCCAACCTCTTTCTTACGTCCTTCCCCTGGACATACCTTCCCGGAAAAATTGTTGTACTCATATACTACCTCCTTCATAAAAAAGTTATGGAATTTAAATCATCTTTTATTTTTATTTTACCACACATTCCGAACATATGAAACCTTTTAAAAATAAAATTAAGCATGGCCGCCGGCAAACGAATTTTCATACCTCTTCATCCAAGCAACATGATGTTATCCAGGGCTCGTGTTAAACTGTTTGACTCAAAATAATAATTATCAGATATTGTTAAATAATCGAACAGAAATCAGGAGGATAATATGGCCCCGATAATCTCTTTTATTACCCGGTTAAAAAAACTTTTTTCAGCAAAGCCTGTCTGGCAGCCATCAAATTATCAAATTAAAATAAACAAAAGCATGGCTGCCACTTTCCTTCTTATCGGTATCTTTACCCTGACTACCCGTTTTTACGCCCAGCCGGCAGCTTCACCAGAAGGCCAGCACAGGCCGAACCTTCTGGCCATTATCAATGGTACCTTGATCGATGGGACGGGGAGAGAGCCGTTGGCCAACGCAGTCATCATTATCGAGGGAGATAAGATAAAAGAGGTCGGTCCCGCGGCCAGGGTGAAAATACCAGACGGGGCAACAAAAATTGACGCTTCCGGCAAGTGGATTTTGCCCGGGTTTATAGACTGCCACATCCACCTGACCACCGAAACTTCCGACCTGGAGTATTACCGCGATTCAAACAGCCTGGCCACCCTGCGAGCGCTTCAGTTGATGAATATGTATCTGCGGTGTGGAGTGACGGCTGTGCGCGATGTCGGCTCCCACGTGGAAGCCATGCAGGCTCTGGTTCGGGCCCAGAAAAATGGCTACATCGACAGCATCCGGGTTTATCCCTGTGGCGATTTAATCACCATCACGGGCGGTCACGGCTACGGCATGCACGGCTCGCTGGCGGTGGACGGGCCCTGGGAATGGCGCAAGGCTGTCCGGCAGATGTATGCGGCCGGCTTCAAGCACATCAAGATTTCGCCCCAGTTCACCCTGGAAGAAGCCAGAGCAGCAGTGGAAGAAGCCAGGATGCTCGGCCTGCATATCACGGCTCACGGCGGTGGCTTTTCCGATACCATGCCGCCGACCATGACCAGGGTGGCCATTCAGGCTGGAGTAGAATGCATCGAGCACCTGAACGAAATGGATGATGAAACTCTTGACTTGATGGCCAAGCGCCATGTCTATAATGTCCCGACACTCTACACTTACCATGCCAGCTACCAGCGCAACGACATCAATCGCTTCCTGATAGAAAAGCGGCGCTGGTCGATGGCCATGCACGAGACGCTGTTCAAGAAAGCCTACAAGAAGAAAATTGTTATGGGCATCGGCACCGACGCCAACGGTGAATACCGCGAACTTTATCCGCAGATCTACTTTGAGGAAATGAAGTATTTTTCCCGGCTCGGGATGAAACCGATGGAAGTTATCGTCTGCGCCACCAGGAACGGAGCCCGCATCCTCGGTCTGGAAGACGAGCTGGGAACGGTGGAAGCCGGCAAGGCGGCCGACCTGCAGATACTGAAGGCCAACCCGCTCCAATCTTTCGATAACCTGGGGCAGCCGGAGGTGGTGATTCTCCGGGGCAAGATTTACAGGTTTTAAAGTGGATGTTTAAGGAGAAACATATGAATGACCATTCATATAATGCTTTTGTCCCTCACTTCGAGAGAATCGCCATCGGGCTGATAGCCATCTTCTCCGGCATCATCCTCATTTACCTGGCAGTGATGGGCCCTCTGGTCAAAGGGGCCATCAAGTACAAGACGGCCGAGGTCGTCAACAACCAGCTGGTCGGACAGGACCTGGTTAACCTGGTCGTTCGGCCATGCTTCTGACGGTTAACGCCATGGGCTGGATGATGTTTGCTAAGCACGACCCCACTTTTTCCCTGCGCGACCTGTTGGTCTTCTCCATCCTGGCAATAATTATCGTCGCAGGTTTTATCTACGTCAGGAGAAACTACAACCTTCAGCCCGATTGACCGGCCTTAAATAAGGTTGCTGAAAACATCAGGCTAAGCTAAGAAGCCTGCTATCAGGGACTTTTAACTGCCGTCCTGAGATTCTGAGTGTGAGCGCAAAAAGTGAAGTTTTATTCATCGTTGATTATCCTGGGAAGCACCTGGCAGTAGGATCAGAAAACGCCGGACGAAAAATGGCCGCAACCGCAGCGGCTCTGTCCAAACCGGACTTTAATTTTCTTATTAAAAACAGACCCAGCGTAAGCATGCAAAAATCAGGCCGGTTAAACAACGTGGCTTACAACAGAAAGTCTGATTTAGCGAGATTCTACCGAAACTTAAAATAATTGTCCTAAAATTTGTGCCTTTTAGACAAAATGAGCATAAAAAAAGGGAAGGGCCTTTTGGTCCTTCCCCTTACTAAAATCTATTTCCCAGGTATTCTTAGAAAGACAGGCCGACCATGAACAGCCAGGTTCTCGTCTTGATGGATTCAGGCCCACCCTCGGTAACTTCAACAATGTTGGAAAGGCCCAGGTCATATCGGGCATCCAGAGTAATTTTAAACAGGCCGAGTTTCTGGGTCAGCCCAACACCAAAAACTGCTCCGAATTCCGTATTCTTTATCTGGTCCTTGATATCTTCCGTTTCGTCCGGATAGCCGGAGATGGAAAGAACGAATTTTGCGCTGGTGTTAAACCCAACATAAGGACCGGCATAAATGGATGGAATGGTCAACCCTCCGGAAACCAGGTTGTATTTCAGCAGCACAGGAACCTCAAAATAATCAATGTTGGCCTTGAAGGTGCCCGTAATATCACCCTCGGAAACCGAAATCTTGGCCCCTTTCTGAATGTAAAGCAACTCCGGTTGGATGGAGAATGGTCCGGGCAGGCCGATCTCCATGGAAAGCCCGCCGGCCAGACCCGTCTTGTTTTCCCAACTGTACCCTTCAAAGGTGCTGGGCACCGACTTGATGTTGGCCAGAGCAATTCCACCCTTAACCCCAAACCTGACACCGGCCAGGGCCGAATTAACCAGCAGACCGAGCAGGAACAGAGAGGCCAACACCACAGACAGTCTCTTCATTGCTTTTGTCATCTAATTTCCTCCTGAAATTTAATTTTATACCGCGCGGCAGATAAATAAACCTGCTTACTAAAGTACCATAATTTCCCCTCCGAAGCAAACATTATTTCTCCTGAATGTCTTTCCCCGGCCAATCATCGGCAGACCGCTCCGACCTGAGATTTAGCCGGAAAAGACAAAAATAATTGAATTTTAAAATAAATATGACGGCCCAAAAACAAGCAATCATAAGAGAGGTAATGGCCATCAGGCCTTTTCCAGCCTGACATCCTTCTTGCCGCGCATTGACATCAGGGCCGGTACGAACGGCACGGCCCGCCCTTTAAGCAGCCAGTGCCAGTAAACCCACTCAAAGGCCAGCTTGGACCAGTGATTGATGCGGGTTTCTTTCAACAGGGACATCGGCCCGATGAGCGGCAACGGATATTTTCCGGGCAGCGGCTCAATTTCGTGGTTGTAATCTATGACGACTGCTTTGCCGAACCCGGTTTCGATGAAACAGTTGGCATGGCCATCAAATTTGACTTCGGTTTTCTGCCCGTCTATTTCGGCCAGGATAATCTTGTCCAGGATTTCTGAAGCAAAATGGACCACCGAACCGGCCTTGGTCCAATCATTCCCGGCGGCATCGCCCAGCACGAAGATATCGGCATATTTTTCCGAGCGGAATCCTGATTCATCCACCGGCACGTAATTCATCTCATCGCCCAGGCCAGAGCGTCTGATTAATTCCGCCCCCAGGTTGGTGGGGATGGTCACCAGCAGGTCAAAGTGAACCTCACGGCCATCATAACAGACGAGTTTGCCGTTGGCCGCGTCAATTCTTTCCGTCATGAAAAAGCTCTCCACTTCGATTTTTTTCTTAGCCTGGAGGTCGCCGAGGTAACGGGTGGCCACCGGCCTGGTAAAAGCACCTGAGATGGGTGTGACGTAAACAATTTTTATGTTATCCCGAATTCCCCTTTTTCGGAAATACCAGTCGGCCAGGAAAGCAAATTCCAGCGGCGAGACGTTGCACTTGATGGGCATTTCATTAAGGTGAACCACCAAAGTACCTTCTTTGAATTCATGCAGTTTCTCAGCCAGAGCAGCAGCTCCATCTATCGAATAATAATCGAAGATATTTTGCCGCCAGCCATCAAGCAGGCCCGGCGTTTCTTCCGGTCGGATGTGCGTCCCGGTGGCAATTAACAACAGGTCGTAATTTATTTCCTGGCCGTCAGCCAGTTTTATGGACTTCGACTGCGGCTTGATTTCTTCCACTTCTTTGGTTAAAAATTCCACCCCGCGGGGCAGCAGGTGGGAACGCCGTCTGACCAGGTCATCCGGCTGATAGATGCCGAAAGGCACCAGCAGAAAGCCCGGTTGATAATAATGGTGGTCATCTTTATCTATAACCGTAATTTTCCAACCCCGCCTTTTAAGCGGTCCCACCAGCTTGTTGGCCATGATGGTGCCCCCCGTTCCGGCTCCGATTATCACCAGGTTTTTCATGCTTTTCTCCTAATTTCTAAAATTCCTTGATGTCCAAACTTTCATTGCTTCCGTGAGTATCTAATTATACATTTTATACATTAACTTTGCCCACCCTGTTAATTTCCAGGTTAAAATCTGCCTTATTCGCTCTGGGAAAATTGTCTGACTATTCTCAAGGCTCAAGAAACCTTCTTCAGCTGCTGATTTAGGGCAGATTTACGTTTCACATCTGGCGGCCTTATCAGCCAGACCGACAGCGGACACTACAGATGAGCCAAAAATTTAGCTTCCCCTTCCTGAAAGAAAAGCAATTCAGTGTCGATAAAAATAGCCTGTCTAAAAGATTAATCTGTCAGGAGTCGGACATCGGGTTTCATCAAAATTTTAAAAGCCGGCACCGGATTCACCTGGCGTTTACTAAATTGCGACTCTTAAGACTTTTTAAGGTTTTAAACTTGAAATAAGCAGGCGAATAGATTTTTTAAAATAAAAGTTCTCTGTCTCAACCTGAAAGCCGAAGCTTTCCAGAATTTTTTTCCAGTCAAACCCAATAAAATCCAGCGCATAGCGACATTCAAATTTGCGGAAAACCCAGCGGAAGAACTTTGATTTTTCTGACAGGCTGAATTCTGCCCAGTCCAGAAGGGCCAGTCGGCCACCCGGTTTTAAATGACGCCTGATGTTTTCTAAAATGACCATTCTGACCGGCTGCGGGAAACCATGGAGCACAAAGCTGATAAAAGCTAAATCGTATTTCTCGTTCAGGTCAAAAGGCAGGTCAATGCGCTGTTGAAGGAAGGAAGCCCGCGGTTCTTCTTTAAACCTCTCTTCAAATTGCTCTTTCATCTCGGGCAGCAAATCAAGGCCGACAATTCTGCCTCTTTCCCCAAGATATTTCATCATCAGGGCGGCGTTGCGACCGGTGCCGCAACCGAGGTCAAGTATGGAATCTTCCGGCTTTATTCCCAAATCACTTATGGCTTTCCTGATAAACCGAGCATATCCTCCAAAAGTGGCCAGGTCCAGGAGCAAATCATAATGCCTGGCAACCAGCGGGGAAAGTTCCACCTTTGATTCCGGATAAATTTTTTCTCTTTTAACCATCTGACTTCACCGGGTCTGGATTAATTTATTTCGGCAACTGATGACTATAATTCTCTCCGCTTTTTATTTCCTCTTACGGACTTGAGCTATCCCTCATCTTCCCGCCTGCAGTTTACCTGCTAAAAGCGCTTGCTCAATTCCACTTAAAACTCGGTCACAAATCGAGGTTCAGGGTTTAAAAATTTCCTTTCTCAAAGTTGCTTTTTCAATTCGTTCTTCAACCGGATTGACGCCGATTCCCGGTCCCTCAGGCACGCGGATGTAACCCGGCCGGCTGAGCACAATTGGCGGTTCTATCAAATCTTCTTGATAGTAACGGGCGCTGGCCGACAGGTCGTTCGGGTACTTAAAATTGGGTAAGGTGGCAAGATGCAGATTAGCCGCCCGGCCTATGCCACTTTCCAGCATGCCGCCGCACCACACACCGACACCGTAACGCTGGCAGTAATCGTGAATTTTCTTGGCTTCTATTATTCCACCGACCCGGCCAACTTTGATGTTGATGATGCGGCAGCTTCCCATTTCCAGAGCGGCCCGGGCTGAATCAAAGGAAATAATGCTCTCATCAAGGCAAATCGGGGTGGTCATTTTTTTCTGCAGCCGGCTGTGGTCCCACAGGTCATAAGGTGGAAATGGCTGTTCCACCATCAGCAGGTTGAAAGCATCCAGCTGGCGAAGATGCTCAGCCTGCTCAATTGTATAGGCGCCGTTGGCATCGGCCTGCAGCATGAGGTTGGGATATTTTTCCCTTATCGCACGACAAACATCCACATCCCAGCCCGGCTTAATCTTTATTTTTATCCTCTCATAACCCTGGCTCAAATACTGCTCAATGCGCGACAGCAGGTCAGGCACTGAATCTTCTATGCCGACGCTGACCCCGGCCGGAATTTCTTCCTTTATTCCTCCCCAGAGTTTCGAAAGGGGAAGGCCTTGCTTTTTAGCCTTTAAATCCCAGAGTGCCAGTTCCAGCCCGGCCTTGGCCATCTGGTTGCCGCGGAAAACCTTGGCCGCCTGGTAATAATCTTCAGGTTCAACCAGCTGACGGCTGAAAACCAGCGGAATCAAGAAATCTTTCAAAATGTGCCAGGCGGTCTCGGTGGTCTCGCCGCTGTAAAGTGGCTTCTCTTCCGCCACACATTCACCGTAGCCTGCTACTCCGTCTTCATAAACTCTGATGATGATAAACGTCCGGTCATAGGCCCGGCCAAAACTGGTCTCAAAAAAATGAACATAAGGAAGCCGCAGAAAATTCAGCTCAATTCTTTCAATGGCCATCTCGCACCTGCCTTTCCATTTTATAGATTATTCAATCTATGTAAAAATCCTTCTCAAGTTCTTCTCAAATTTTCTCTATTGCTTACAGCAGCTTCGCTTTCCCCTTTATTTAACGATCAAAAAAATTCTTTCCCTCGGCTGCTAACAGCCTTCCCTCATCTGCCACCCACCTTTTCCTGAAATTGGTGAGTTTTTATCCTTTAAGGAAATTGCGGTCAAGCTTTTCCAGAACATAATAACATTTCTGGCCAAAGATAAAATCCACCGCCGCATAGCCCTTCTTAAAATAATTTTCCAGGACCCGTCTGAGACTTGCCTGCCACGAGCCAATCACTTCGGGCTGCGATTTAAATGCTCGAATGTTGGGCAAGGTTTCCACCAGCAATGTTTTTTCCCTGGCTCTCAAGTTTGACGGGCCGGGCAAGTATTTCCCGTCCGGGGCGGTAATTCCTTCCAGCACGCTGGGCCAGGCGGCCGGGTCGAGCACTTCTCTCTTCCTGGACCTGAAGCGTTTTTCCACTCTCTCTGACTTTATAGGCCATTCCACCAGCAAGCGGTCGGTGGGAATACCGGGGCCAAGCCGAAGGGCCGGGGTTTCGCCATAAAAATCAGGCAGATAAGTCCGGCAGATAGCCCCCAGAGTATGAAGGTTAAGGTTGGCGTTCCGGCTCTGCATCGGGTCATAAGTCCAGGTGATGAGGTCAAGCCCCAGCTTTAACACTTCCCGCCGCTGAGCCCATTTCAGCTTCTTACCCAGACCGTACCCCTGATATTGAGGCAGAACCGCTAACAGGTGTGAATGATGACAGAACCTGCCCCGGAAAATAGCCGGGAAAGAATAGACAAACCCGGCCAGCTCTCCCTCGACCAGGGCTCCCAGCACTAACCCGCCCATGAAAGAAGAAATACAGAACTGGTGAACAGGAGTTAGATCCAGGTCCGGGTGGTTCCAGACCACTCGCTGGATTTCCACCAATTTTTCAAATTCTGATTTTTGAGACAGCTTACGTATGATTACCTTACCGGCCAAGCTTTACTCCTTTCTGCAAAGCCACCAGCTCATAAAAATTGGCTAATTTTTGCGCCATGGCTTCGCAAGAGTGCCTGTTATAAACAAGCTGATAAGCTTGTTGGCTTAAACTCTGGGCCAGGCTGCGGTCAAGATAGACCTTTAACACAGCTTGCGCCAGGGCCTGCGGGTCATTGGGAGGAGCCAGGTAGCCGGTCTCGCGATGAAGCAAAAGCTCGCTTCTGCTTTGAGCCATGATACCTATGACCGGAACTTTTCTGACCATAGCTTTTAGCATCAGGTCTTCCGGCAGGGAATAATCACCAAACACAAACAGGTCGAGCGAGGAAAAAACTTCTGCATTTTTATCTTCAAAGCCCAGGTAGAAATAAAGGTTTTTCAGTTCAAGCGGCAGCTCATGCCGCAGCTGTTCCAGGTGGAGAGGACCAAGGCCAAAGATGATTACTTTAAGCTTCGGCGCCTGCTGGTCAAGAAGCTTGATGGCTTCAAGCTGCATCTTGAAATTCTTCAGGTCTTCCAGCGGCGTAACCCAGCCGGCCAGAGTGTCGTCTGCAGCCAGTCCGAGCTCGCTTCTCAAAAAATTGCTTTTCTTTTCCATCTGGTAAAGAGAAAAATCCAGCCCGGCCGGGATGACTTCTATCCGGTTAACCGTCACTTCCGCCTTTAGAAGTTTTTTCTTGGTTTCTTCATTCGGGCAGACGATGGCCTCCAGATGTTTGCTGTTCAGCCGGTTGCTATTCTTAAGCCACTCCGGGCGGACAGTCGCCAGACGCACCGGCACTCCCGCTCTGGTGACGGCTTTCAGACCGGCCTCAAAAGAACCTTCATCCAGGAAATGAAAAACCTTAGCCTGATACTTTTGCAGCAGTCGTCTCAGTTTCCAGGTGGTTAAGAATGACGGTTTAAAGTTAAAACTGAGGACCTGAAGGCCGGACTTTTTGGCATAGGCAAAAAGCTCGCTGTCCGGTCCAGCCAGGACGATGCAATTTAAACCTTTCTTTTTTAATTCCTGGCTGACCAGGAAAACTTGTTTTAGCGCTACCTCATCCTGCAGTTCACTGGCCGCAAGGAACAGGCTCAATTTTCTCTCCTTTTTTCCATATTTCTTTCAACTTGGCGTATTTGAGAAAAACGCTATAACCGGACATAACCGAAATCACCAGGCCGGGGAAGCCGTCGAGACAGCCCAGCTTAAAAAAATAGCTCTTCAAAAAAGCCCAAAACGGAGACCAGCACAGATGATAAAAACGAGCTTTTTTCTTCCCGGCATAAAGCTTTCGCGCCCGATTTTCCGACATCCGGTCTATGTAATGCAGATGTTCAGAGATAGAAGAGAAAGCTATGTGTTCCAGGTCACTTTTAAATTTCTTAATTTCCCCTTCAACCTCCACCAGAACCCGGCCCGCTTCTCTTTTCCAGCAGGCCCGGCTTTTCCGGTAAAAACGTACGCGTCGGTTAGGATACCAGCCTGAATGTCGTATCCAGCGCTCCAGATAAAAACTCTTGCGCGGTATGGTGAATCCGTCGGCTTCCTCTGGATTCTTCTTCCATTCCAGAAGCTCAAGCCGGAGGCCGGCGGAAAGCCTTTCATCGGGTTCCACGGAGAGCACCCATTCATTGGTCGCTAACTGATGACCAAGATTTTTCAGTTCGACATAATCAGTTGAATGATGCCTGATAACTTTATCCGTAAAATAACGAGCTATTTTCCTGGTCTGGTCAGTGCTTTCACTGTCGACCACCACTATTTCATCGGCCACACCCCGCAGCGATTCCAGGCAGTCGATTATTATTTTTTCGCTGTTATAGGTTACAAGTACGGCTGAAAACTTCACTCTTGAATTCTAACACAAGACAGCAACGGCTCTCAACCTTGACTATTTCTGGCCAATATCAGACAGAGTTATGTTTCTTTTGCGCAGGCTGGTGCCCAGGGCTTTTTCCAAGCGGGCCTGGGCCAGGTTGTAATCGACCAGAGCTTTGAGCTCAGCTGACCGGGCGCTGGCCAGCCTTTCCTGAGCTTCCAGCACAAAGTAATTGGTGGTCAAACCGACCGAAAGTTTTTTGGTCTCGGCCTCGAGGCGTTTTTCCGCATATTCCCTGGCTACCCGGTAAGCTTCGACGCTCTTGGCCATGGTTTCCAGGTTTTTAACCGCCTCACTGACTTCCAGCAGGACCTGCTGTTCGAGAGCTTTTTGCTTGGCCCGGGCCTGGGCCAGTTCCGCCCTGGCTATGGCATAATTAGCCCGGCTGAGGTAATCAGCCAGCGGTACGGTCAGAGTAAAGTTAAGTGACCAGTTGTTGTAGAGGAATTTAAGAGCATCCCGGAAAGAATCAGACATGCTCCCGGGTACCTTGCCGACTATTACTCCGGTAAGCGGGTTGTCATTAAGATAAAGAATGCGGTCGCCAGAAATTCCGGGGCTCCAGTAGGAAACGTTGAAATCGAGCTGCGGCAGCAGTTGATTTTTAGCCACTTCCAGCCCGAATTGTTTGTTCTCCACCGTCAGGCTGTTGACCTGAAGGTCAGGACGGTTAAGCAGGGCTGTTTCAATCGCTTCTTTCAAATCAATTTTAACCGGCCGGAAGGCGGGCTGGTCCAGAGTTTTGATGGTAATCTTTCCCAGGTCGAGCCCGCTGGCCAGGTTCAAAATTACCTTAAGCCGGTCTTCGGCCGTGCGCACCGCCCCTTCAGCCTGGACGATGTCAGCTTCTCTTTGAGAGACTGCTGCCTGAACGTTGAGGATCTCGATGGCGGCCTGCTGCCCGACCGATATTTCTTTCTGAGTCTTGGCCAGCTGGTCGCGGGCCAGCTGCAGAGATTGCTGCTTGACTTTAAGGTTTTCTCTGGCCAGCACCAGGTTCCAGTAAGCTTCTTCCACCTGGTAGATGGTCTCCAGCACCTGAGATTTTAACTGGGCTTCCGAAATAGCCTGGTTTTGTCGGGCAACAATTATTTCTTTGAGGGCAACCCTGGGGCCAAAATTTTTAAGCAGTGGTTGAACGAAGCTGAAGCGCAGCTGGGTGTTGTAATAAGGATTAAAAAGCTGGAACAGCTGGTTGGTGTCAGTCTTGTAGTTGGACATGCTGACCGAAAAAGTCCCGCCAATGGGCAGCTTCTGGGAAATGGAAGTTTCATAGGAGCGCATTTTCGTGATGTAAGTACCCGAGCTCTGAAGCCACCAGGTGGAGGGCTGCTCATTCCGGTCGCTGCCAAAATTTATCTCAAGCTGCGGATAATACATTTCCTTTGCCAGAGAAACGGAAGCCGCGGACTTTTCGATGGTGTAAACCTCAGCAATAAGGTTGAGGTTCTGCTTCAAAGCCTGAAGAACAGCATCTTCAAGCGAAAGGGCCACTTCCTTCTGGCTTTCCTGGGCCAGCAAAAAAGCTCCCCCGCTTAACCAAAAAACTATCAGTAAACCTGTTATCCAGATGTTTTTTCGGCTCAATAGAGACCTCCTTTAGCCTGAACCTTTTTATAAGTTTAACAAATAGCCATTTTTTAAAGCAAATTCAGTATTTTCAGGCCACGTCATCTACATGATTTATACGTCTTAAGTGGCTTCAAGTTATAACCTTTTACAGCCGGACTCCGGCCTGGCTTCATCAAAACAATAAAACGCCAGCTTTCATCTTTTTTTCTCATCTGAAAAATAAAAAAGAAAACCAGGTCATGCCCAAAAAATCTCCATCTCAGGCTGTGGCCCTTTTGGGCAGGAAGGATAAACTCGGTGATTGGAAAAGGACAAAATTTGAAACAGATGTCGACCGGCACCCGGCCAGCAGATCAGTAAAATCAACCATCTCGAAGGAGCAGAATTTTTGTCAATTTGAATTGAAGAATAATCCTTGAGGAAAAATTTTTGAGGCGCTGCGCCTGTACGGTTCAGCGGTTGTCAGCGAGGATAAGCATCAAGCTCCAGGTCCAAGACCGCACTTCCCTGAAGCTTATATTTTTTCCAGGCCAGGGCGCCGACCATCCCCGCATTATCGGTGCATAACCTGGGCGATGGTATGTAAGCGGGAAGCTGGTTCTCAGCCGCCAGTTCAGCAAAATGAGTCCTCAGCCTCCTGTTTCGGGCAACACCGCCGCACAGCACGAGCGAGTTTGGCCGAAATTCAACCAGCGCTTTTTTCACATTTTCAAGCAGAGACCTGACCACCGTTTCTTCAAAGCTGGCCAGAAAATGTTTGAGCTCCGGGTGCTCGGGCCCCAGGTTGTTTTCTCTGATAATTCTCAAGGCAGCCGTCTTCAACCCGGAAAAGCTAAAATCATAGCCTGCCGTCTTCATCCGCGGCAGGGAAAATTTGAACCGTTGGGGGTCGCCGCCTTCCGCCTTTTTCTCTATAACCGGGCCGCCCGGATAGCCGAGGCCCAGGAACTTGGCCACCTTGTCCAACCCTTCGCCGGCCGCATCATCCCTGGTCTTGCCCAGAAGTTTATAACTCAGCGGCTGTTCCAGAAAATAAAGAGAAGTATGTCCGCCCGAGACCAACAGGGCCAGAACCGGGAAGCGAATATCCGGGTTCTCGACAAAAGCCGCTTCAATGTGCGCCTGCAGGTGGTCAACACCGACCAGAGGTTTCTGCCGATAGTAAGCCAGACCTTTGGTAAAAGTCAGCCCGACCAGAAGTGAGCCGATCAGCCCGGGCCCCTGAGTTACGGCAAACAGGTCAATGTCCTGGAGTTTGGCCTCTGCTTTTTGCAGGCTTTCACTCACCACATAATCTATCGACTTGATGTGTTGGCGGGAAGCAAGCTCCGGCACGACCCCTCCGTAAGGAGAATGAATTTCATCCTGGGACAGTATGATGTTGCTGAGGATTTTTCCTTCAAAAAGAACCGCGGCTGAAGTTTCATCGCAGGAAGTTTCTACCGCCAGCAGCCAGCGCACTTTTCTTCTTGGCATAATTCTCTCCCTAAAATCAGACTATATTTTACCCTAACTTGCTGACCACGGCTATTTTTATACCAGGGCTTTTAAGCTTTTTTGATAGGGCGGGCGAAAGACGCCCTTTTCCGTGATGATGGCCGTTATTAGCCTTCCCGGCGTGACGTCAAAGGCCGGGTTTTTAACCGGCACTTCAGGCAGGGTGATGAGCTGACTGCCTATTTTTCTGACTTCTTCCGGGTTTCTTTCTTCAATCGGTATGTCACGCCCGGAAGCCAGGCTGAAATCAAAAGTGCTGAGCGGGGCAGCCACGTAGAAGGGAATTCTGTTTTCTCTGGCCAGCACGGCCAGCGAATAGGTGCCAATCTTGTTAGCGGTATCGCCGTTTCTGGCGATGCGGTCAGCCCCAACTATCACCAGGTCCACCTCACCGGAATTCATCAACCAGCCAGCCATGTTGTCCGTAATCAGGGTGACGGGAATTTTTTGTTTCATAAGTTCCCAGACGGTCAGTCTGGCACCCTGGAGAAATGGCCTGGTTTCATCAGCCAGAACCCTTATCTTTTTGCCATGCTTGAAGGCAGCCGTTATCACTCCGAGCGCTGTGCCGTAGCCGGCCGTAGCCAGCCCGCCAGCATTGCAGTGGGTAAGCACCGCAGCTCCGTCAGGAAGAAGCTCCTGACCAAATTCTCCGATTTTTTTATTAATTTCCAGGTCTTCTTTCTCCATGGCTCTGGCTTCATCCAGAAGAACCTTTTTCAATTCGGAGAGCTTTCGGTTTTTGTTTTCCTCAAAGACTTTTTTCATCCGTTCCAGAGCCCAAAACAGATTGCGTGCCGTGGGGCGCGTCCGCCACAGCCTCTGGTAGAATTTATCAAAAGCCTTTTCAGCGTCGTCTCCAGCTTTTAGCTTTAACATGCCGAGAGCCAGGCCATAGGCTGCCGCCAGCCCGATGGCCGGGGCTCCTCTGATAATCATGGTTTCGATGGCTCGAGCCACCTGTTCCACCGTGTGACATCTGACATAAACTTCCTTCCAGGGAAGCCGGCGCTGGTCCACCATGAGCACCGCCCCTTTTTTCCAGGCTATGGACGGCAACATTTTTACCTCCGTTTCCAATCTGGCGTGGTCTCATCCAGCCAGTTCCATTTCTTAATCCAGTACCGGTAAACTCTGAAAAAGCCGGTTGCTTCTTCCGGCGAACCTTGTTTCAACATATGGTAGCAAAAAATTATCTGCTGGTCATTGTCACGGCGCAATTTTTCTGATGGCAGCCCAAGTTCGCGAGCCAGGACCGCTTCCTCAAAGCTCTCACGGTATCTTTTATCGAAGCTAAAAACCTGCGAAAGCAGGTAATGGTAATATCCCTGGGTGGCTGAATCCCTGAGCATTTTTTCCAGCTGGTTCAGCAAATCGAGAACCATCGTTTTCTGCTCGCTTTCACTCCTGCCCGGCAGAGTGGCCAGCCGGCTGTCCAGATAGCGGCCGGTGGCCGCCTGCACCACGGGCTCAAATTTTCCCTTTTCCATCAGCGAACGGTAAAGCCTATTTGCCCCTTCAGTTAATCCCTGGTTCTCAAAGCTTAAAGCCAGGCCGTAAAGGCCAACTTCTTTTGCCCAATCTTCGGCTTTTTCCTCACCCAGAGCCGAGGCCAACCTGAAGCTTTCTTCGGCTTTTTCCCAAGACTGTAACCTGGTTTCCACCAGCCCCTTGAGCAGGTAGGCTGAAGCCGAAGGCCTTTTTTCTATTTCTTTTTCAACCGCCACCAGAGCACTCATGTAACATCCGGCAGCCTCTGCCGTCATGAACTTAGTTTCGTATTTTTGTCCCTCCAGGTAGTGGACTTGAGCTTTTTCCAGAGGCAGGGAACACGAAGAAAAGCTTAACAGAAAAACCAGGAGACAAAACTCCAGGCTGTTGATTATTACCGAATGATGCTCAGTTCTGTTCATCATTCCCCCGAAACACTTTTTTAATTTTTTTATTACTTAAATCACTGACTTTTGAGCCACCGTCTGATCCATCCTCTGACTTCAGGCTCCGAAAGTTCCTGCCAGCCCAGCTCCAAAAAACCAGTAGAAATTTTTCCCACGGCCGACCAGAAGCCGGAACTATCTTTGGCCGCCTTTATTTCCTGCCAGGCCTTTTCCACTTTCGGTCGGTAGCCGGCCACTATTTCTTTGAATTTCCCAGATTCAATTTCAGGCCAGAACAAACCCTCAAGAAAGGGGTCCTGCAGCCCCAGCAGCGGATAGAGGATGGCGAAATCTTGGCGTAATTTGGTCAGGTTTCCGGCCGCTATTTCATCCCGGTAAGCCTGTTTCAGCTTTTCTTCACTTTTAAAAAAGTTAAGGATAAACTCATCAGGCTTGTTGACCGGGGCCTCCGGCAGCAACCAGACCTGAAGGCCGGTGATTTGTTCGCGGTAAGAAGTCTGCTTCTTCAGCCCCCAGACGGCCAGGGTATAAAGAAAGGGAGCCACCACGGTGGCCCCTGGCGGCAGAAATTCCTTCAGGAGGTCAGTCGCCTGCCTGAAAAAAGATTGGAGTTTTTTCTCATCCATTTGCCCCCCTGTTTAACCAGCCAGAATTTCACACACTTTATCCAACCGGCGTAAGTTTTTTCTATTATAAAAAATTGGCGGGCCAGAGAAAAGAATTATTTTACTTCGAGAATGGCCAGGAAGGCTTCCTGCGGTATGTCTACCCGGCCGACGCGCTTCATCCGCTTCTTGCCTTCCTTCTGTTTTTCCAGCAGCTTCATTTTCCGGGTGTAATCACCGCCATAAAGCTTCGCCAGAACATCTTTGCGGAACGGCTTGATTGTTTCCCGGGCTATGACACGTTTGCCAATGGCCGCCTGAATGACCACTTCAAACTGCTGCCTTGGTATAACCTGTCGCAATTTTTCCACCAGCGACCGGCCCACCTGATAGGCTTTATCTTTATGCACGATGACTGAAAGAGCATCAACCTCTTCATAATTAACCAAGATGTCGAGCTTGACCAGCGAGGCTTCCCGGTAGCCGTAAAGCTCATAATCCATCGAAGCATAGCCCTGCGACAGTGATTTGAGCTGATTATAAAAATCAAAAACCACTTCGTTGAGCGGCACCAGGTAATCGAGCAGAACTCTGTTGGTCGAGATGTATTCCATCTTTTTCTGCTCGCCCCGGCGGTCATCCAGCAGCTGCAGTAAATTTCCCAGGTAGCGGTCAGGAGTCAGGATGATGGCTTCTATGATGGGTTCTTCAATTCTTTCGATGAACTGTGGCTCGGGAAGTTCCGAAGGGTTGTGCACTTCGAGCACCTCGCCCTTGGTGGTAACCACGCGGTAACTGACGCTCGGAGCGGTGGTAATCAGGTTAAGGTTAAATTCTCTTTCCAGCCTTTCCTGGATTATCTCACGATGAAGAAGCCCGAGGAACCCGGCCCGAAAGCCAAACCCAAGAGCGGGGGAATGCTCGGGTTCAAAATGAAAAGAAGCATCATTCAGCCGAAGTTTTTCCAGGGCATCCCGCAGGTCTTCAATCGAGCTGTCACCGGCCGGGTAAAGTCCGCAGAAAACCATCGGCTTTGCTTCCTTAAAGCCAGGCAGAGGTTCAGCAGCCGGCCGATTCCGGTGAGTGATGGTCTCCCCGATGCGGGCGTGAGCCAGGTTTTTAATCCCGGCAATCAGGTAACCCACCTCGCCGGTTTTCAGGCTGTCAACTTTCACCGGCTTGGGTGTCAGGTAACCAATTTCTTCAGCCTCATACTCAGCTCCGGTGGACATCAGAACAATCTTGTCCCCCGTCCTGAGCTGACCGTCGACCACTCTGACGAGAACCACCACTCCGCGATAAGGGTCAAACCAGGAATCAAAGAGCAGGGCTTTAAGCGGGGCTTCTGGATTTCCGCCCGGTGCGGGAATTCTTTCCACGATGCTCTCCAGCACGGCTTCTACGCCCGTCCCTTTTTTGGCTGAAACCAGCAGGGCTTCTTCTTTTTTAAGCCCGACAATGTGTTCAAGCTGTTCCAGAGCCATGTCCACGTCAGCCTGAGGCAAATCAATCTTATTTATGACCGGGATGATAACCAGGTCGTTTTGAATGGCCAGGTAGGCGTTGGCTAAGGTCTGAGCCTCTACTCCCTGAGAAGCATCTATCACCAGGATGGCCCCTTCACAGGCGCTCAGGCTGCGAGAAACTTCATAAGAAAAATCCACGTGACCGGGAGTATCAATCAGATTGAGGATGTATTCTTCCCCGGATTTGCTCCTGTATTTCAACCTGGCCGTCTGAGCTTTAATTGTGATTCCCCTTTCCCGCTCGAGCTCCATGGTGTCCAGCACCTGTTCTTTCAGCTCGCGGGGAGAAAGAGCTCCAGTGTATTCGATAAAGCGGTCGGCCAGGGTGCTTTTGCCGTGGTCGACATGAGCGATAATAGAAAAATTTCTAATTTTATCCTGCATGCTTTATACCTGTTACCTTATTCCAGGAACGGGATGAAAATTAAAACCAACCTGATCTTAAGCCCGAAAATAACAAGCTGGATATTTATTTTAATAGAAACCGGCCGTTTTTACAACCAGACGGCCCGCTCAGAGCAGCTCCTGTTTCTTGACTTTTAGACAGGCCTGGTATACTTTTAGACTGAAACGGAGAGGACGCAACCATATCTCCGTAAGGAGGAAGTAATGTTAGGTTCAATCGGGCCAACTGAACTTTTGTTGATTCTGCTCATCGTCATCATCATCTTCGGCGCCAGAAAGCTTCCTGAACTCGGCAAATCATTGGGAGAAGGCATCAAGAATTTTAAGAAGGCCGTGAGCAGCGGGAAAGAAGAAGATACTCACAGTAATAATCCGAAACCACCGGCCGCTAATTGAAGCCATCTCTTTTCATTTTTGTTTATTACGCTGAATAATGCTTTACGCAGGTTTTGACCTCGGCGGCACGCAGTTAAAATATGGATTGATAGACAGTAAAGGTCAGGTTGTCTACAAAAACAAAACTGATAGCCCGCCTGACATCAAACAGCTGCTGGAAGTCATCGCCCGCTGCTGGCAAGAGCTCAGCCAGGCCAGCGGCCAGCGCATTGCCACCGTGGGGCTTGGCTTTGCCGGGTTTTTTAGCCTGAAGAAGAAAAGAATCTTGAATTCCCCCAACTACCGGACGCTGAATAATTTCCCTCTTTTCCCCGCCCTGAGAAAAATTTTACCGGTACCCTTTTCTGTTCATAACGATGCTAACCTGGCGGCTTACGGTGAATACCTTTACGGCAGCGGGAAAAAAGCTCAAAGCCTGGTGTTCCTGACCATCGGCACAGGTGTGGGCTCCGGCATAATCCTGAACGGCGAGCTGTGGCAAGGAACAGAAGGTTTTGCCGGGGAACTCGGCCACATCACGGTTAACCCCGAGGGACTTCACTGCAACTGCGGAAGCCAGGGGTGCTTAGAAACAGAAGTCTCGGCCACCGCTCTGGTGAGAAATTACCGGGAGTTCAGCGGCTCAGGGGAACAGCTTACCGCCCGCGACATCTACCTTCGGGCCAAAAAAGGAGACCCGGCCGCGGTAAAAAGCTTTGATAAATGCGGCTACTACCTTGGCCTCGGCTTGAGCATAGTGATCAATTTCCTTAATCCAGAAAAAATAATTCTGGGCGGCGGAGTGATGGACTCCGGGAAGTGGCTGCTGAAGCCCACCCTGGCTGAAGTTAAGAAGCGGGCCATTCCCTTTAGCCTGGCCGGCTGTGAGATTAAGAAGGCCAGCCTGGGCAACGACGCCGGTTTCATCGGCGCGGCCGCCTGGGCCCGGTTCCAGGCCAAAAGGCTCGCTGTCCAAAAATAAAACCTTCCTTGCTTTCCTTTCTGCTCTTCAGAGTAACTTTTTCCTCTTTAAAAAGTTTTAGTATTTTGATACAAAAAGTAGCGAAAAATTATATAATGTTATTCTTATTTCTGTCTTAAAAGGAAATTACAGAAATTAAAGCAAATAATTCAGATAACCTATGGAATTGAGACTCTGGTAGGAAAAAGGAGGACCAGGTGCTGAGCCTAAGGCCAAAATTAAAATGCAAGCTATCAAAGTTGAGCTTTATTCTCTTATTGTTGATATTAGTTGTCTCGGTCAGTTTAGAAGCCACAGTCAAGACAACCGGAGCTATCAAAGGAAAAGTGCTGGACAAGCAGGGCAAGCCCATTACCGGCGCCTATCTTTCACTTTTTTCTCCCAGCCTGGTCGGAGTCGAATACTTTCTGACTGACAAGACAGGAACTTACCATTTCTTAAACCTGCCCTCCGGGGTCTACAAGGTGATGGTGGAAGCCCCGGGGTTTGCCTCGGCCATCATCAACGAACTTAAAGTGGAAACCGGAAAGACCATAACCTTGAACATTTCACTCCAGCCGAGCGAGCAAGAAGAAGAAAAAATTCTTCTTATTCCTCTGCCGGAGCTGGACAAAGAATCTGTAAGCGTTTCATATATTTTAGACAAGGAAATCCTCTCCCATATACCCAAGACCAGGGACCTCAAAGGACTTCTTGGTTTGGCCCCCGGTCTGTCCCCAGAGAAAGTGCCCACAGACTTAAGTTTTTCTGCTAACGGCTCAACCGCCCGAGGAAACACCGTTACCATATCGGCCAACGAGCTGAATCGCTCGCTTGACCGGTCTCTCAACTCCCTTCTGGATGTTGACCTGGTGGAAGAAGTGGAAGTGGAGGCAGCCGGACATCCCGTGGAAAGTTACAGCACACCCGGAGCTTTCATCAAGCTGATTCCGGTTCAGGGTGGAAATTCCGGTTCAACCGAGCTTAAATTTTTTGCCACCGGCGGCAGCCTGGTTCACAACCTCTGGAGTCCAAACAACGAGCAACTGGTGGACCCCGGCTCGGTAATCAAAGAAAAATATAACCTCGATTTCTCCCTGAATTTTGGTGGGGCTATCCTTCCCGACCGAGTCTGGTATTTTACCAGCCTCAGGTATAACCAGAAAGCCAGATCCACTCCTTTCCAGCCCTGGAGAGACCCGAATAACATCATCTATCCCAAATACAGCTGGAAAGCAAAAGACTTTTTCTACTCGCTGAGGTTAACCACTCAGGTCATCCCGGAGTTGAGAGCCTCACTTTTGCTGACTTACAACCGGGATAACCAAAACGTCGACCCTGACCTCGTCTCGGCCAGGACTCCCCAGATAGCCACGATGGGCATCAACGGCCAAAACCTGTTTTTGCTTAACCTTACCGGTAGCTATAAGCTTGACTCTCAAACGATAGCCGATGGTTTCCTGTTTTACACCGGTAATAAACGCCCGCGCCTGCTTTACCCCAGGGGAAAAGACAACCCGCGCTTTGTGGATTTGGGCACCGGCTACGTCTGGGGAAGCGGCCAGTATAATGACCGGACAAAGGATGATGTTTTTAGAGTCGGCCTGTCGGCCACCCGCTGGCAAAATTTCTTAGGAGTGAATCATGAGCTTCTGGCCGGGGCTGAATATGAAAGCAGCACCGCTTCCTACTCGGTCTGGAAAACAGACAACCTGATTCACTTCTACCTTTTCGGAAATCCATATTATTATTCAGAAGGTTTCTCGCCCGTCAGCGGCAATTTAGTGGGCATGGGGCTCATCGGTTTTTACCTGGCCAGCGGGACAGAAGGTGGCCTCCTGCAGCGAGCTTCTTTGCACCGCCTGGTTTTTTATGCCCGGGATAATTTCTCACTCGGTTCACGGTTGAGCTTTACCCTCGGGCTGAAATTTGAAAGAATCCAATCCGGGCTGTCACCGGTCTTTATGAGCTCCAGCGGAAATTCCACTGCCATTCTCTACGGCAATGCCCTCATCAAGGCGATGTACGGGGTCAATCCTTATGGAGGCCAGACCCTGAACGGCTGGGACAACATGCTCATCTGGCACACTCTCTCTCCGAGGTTGGGGCTGGTCCTGGATGTTTTCGGCAAAGGAAATACGCTGCTAAAAGGTTCCTTCAACCGCTATGCGGATAACTTATCGTTAAGCTACCTGATGAATTTTTCGCCGGCTTCTCCCGGTAAATATCACCTTTTTTACTGGTATGATGAAAACGGCGACGGGAAAGTTGATATCGACGACACCCTGGAGCTTTTCCCGGAGGACTACCGCATTCATCAAAATGATTACTTTAGAAAGAGAGTGGCCCCCGGGCTAAAACCACCTTATACCACCGAGTGGACAGTTTCCCTGGAACAAAAAATCCGGGAGAACATGACTGTTTCTCTGGCCTACATCGACCGTACGAAAAAGAACCTGATTGAAGATGTGCTCTACGACCCAGACAACGACCGAGAATGGTATCAATTAGCAGATGCGCCTGATTGGTGGGTCCCCTTTTATACGGTAGTGCCAGGAGCCCCGGGATATGGGGATACAAACATAACCGTCTATTTTCCTTCAAAAAACGCCCCGACTTACTTTACAAGGTTAAATAACGTTAAGGGATTAAAGCAACATTATTCTGGCTGGCAGCTTGTCTTCAGAAAAAAGATGTCAGATAGATGGCAACTCTTTGCCTCAGCTACCTGGAGCAAAGCCACCGGAAATGCCGGTTTGAGCCAGGCGTCCTCGAACGCTCTTACAGAATTGGCCAGCTCTCCCAATTCTTTTCTCAACGTGACCACCAATTCCAGGCTTGACCTTGACCGGCCTTTTATATTTCAGGTGATGGGCACTTACCATCTGCCGCGAGATTTCTTCATAAGTGCCCGCTTCTACGGCTGCAGCGGCCAGCCCTGGTTAAGAACCGTAACTATCGTTCCGCCGCCAGATTGGCTGGAAGAGCATGGAGCGAGTAATGTTCCCGTGACGGTCCTTCTTGAAGAGCCCGGTCGCCGGCGTTATCCCTTCTTCCAGAGTCTGGATTTAAGGCTGGAAAAAAACATAAAGTTGGGTGCAGAAACTAACCTGAACGTTTGGCTGGATATCCTGAATTTGCTGGGAAAGAAATACACCATCAGCCAGCTCGATGAAGCCGGTTACTGGTACCCCGCCGCTGAAGGTAGCGCCAGCGGCAACAGAATTTTCTCACCATATTACCAGAAAATCCTGGCCGCCTACGGAACGAGGACAGCCCAGCTTTCTTTCCGGTTCAGGTTTTAGCTCTTCTGCTGAATAAAGTCGCGGGCTACAATCTTATTTCCTGGACTTTCTTAATCTCTTTACCGTCTGTTTTCTGTTTCACGCTGCTGTAGAGCAAGTATTTTCCGGGCGGCAGAGGCGATTGTTCATCCTGGGGTACCTCGACTTCCATTTCCCCTTTGAACTTGCTTACTTCCTGCCTCTTAAGTTCGTCTTCATCCTTGAAAGTCAGGGTAAAGGATTTTTCCCCCTGCCAGAGTACCTTTCCGGCTGCGTCCTTGAGCTCAAGTCTCAGAATTAGCTCTGCCTGAAGGCTGGCATTATCCATAACTTCAAACCAGATTTCATCATAAGACATCGTCAGAGTAACCAGAAACTTAACGGCCCGGGCACTTCTCTCGATTCTTGAAACCTTGAGGTCATAATCAAAAAAGGACTTTTCCTGGGTGATGGCCTCCCGCTGAAAGTAGTTCTGGGCCAGGTTCAGGTCCTGCAGGTGTTCGAGGTTTATGGCCGAAAGCACATAATTTCCAGAACAGTTTTCATCGATAAATATCACCGGAAAACTTCCATAATACCAGACTTCCCGGCAGTAGCCGCGCGATTCCATGGGAAAAGTCTGCCGCTCGGTTGGAGGTCCAAAAAGTATGTAAATCCGCCCCCGGTCGGTCAGCCAGCCCGGCCGTCCCTCCCCGCGAAACATTTTGTTGGCCTCTTCCATTCTTTTATAATATTCATCTTTAAACTCGTTTACTTCAGTATCAGGGTCCGGGTCGCGCCGTTTCCAGAAATCTTCGATAAATTGTTTTCTTTCCGATTCCGGCATTTCCAGAAATATCTTTTTTTCCTCCGGCGTTATGATGTAACGGACTTCAGACAACCACTCGGACTCTTCTGGCTTTAATTTTTTTTCCAGTCGGTAGGTGGCGCAGGAAGCCATCATCAGAACTAAAAAACCAGCCAGACCAAAGACCATAATTTGAATTTTTGTTTTACTCATTTTGACCCTTCTTTCTAATAATAAACTATTTTTTCTTTTGCTTTAAATCAAGTATTTTCTGACAGGCTGTTTTTTATCTCAGCCAGGTCTTCGGGCGTAATTTTCCCCCAGAAATAAGGGAAAACAAGTTTGTTCTGGAGGAGGGGGTCGGCTTCAGGGTGCAATTTTCCCGCTTCTACCAGCTTTTTCCACTCAACCGTTCCCGGGACTGGCGAAAAATAAGCCAGCCGGGGTTTCGCTCCCAGCGCTTTGACAAACCTTATGCTTTCCAGCACCTGCTTCTTGTCCTGCTCCGGCAGACCAACCAGAAGATAAACAGAGACCTCGGCCCGATTAAACCCGGCTGCTTCCAGGTTGGCCAGGGCCAGTTCCAGTTCAGATGGTTTAACTTTTGGTCCGGTGAGTTCGAGAAGGGCCGGGTCGGCAGTTTCCAGGCTGAGAAAAATTGATTTAAACCCGGCAGCTTTCATCAACTCTGAGAGTTCTCGGTCAATTTCTCGCACCTGAAGCCCGTTTGGCGTATTAAAAATGAGGTCAGCCCGGTGTTCGACCAGCTTTTTAAGGATTATTTTTAAGTGATGTTCTTTATTCAACAGCAGGGCATCATCATAAAAGGCCACCTGCTTCACACCAAGTGCCCGCCTTAAGAACAAAATTTCTTCCACAACTTTTTCTGGTTTTCTGGCCTGAAAAACCGGGGAAAGCAGCCGGCTGGCACAGTATGAACAATTAAACGGGCAGCCCCGGGAAGTCATCAGACAAACCGTCCGCGGGTGGTCATAAAGCTCATAGGCGGGAGAAGGCAGGTCATCAAAATCATGAAACCTGAGCTCGCGCCCTTCAGGTTTGACATACCGGCTTCCGACGATTTCCTCAATTACTTTCAAAATGACATTTTCTCCTGGCCCGCTCACCACCAGGTCTGCCCCCGAATTAGCCCGAGCATGCTCCGGACAAAGCGTTGGATAAATACCGCCAAGGATAACAGGCACCGGGCCAAAAATTTTTCTGACGAGCTCAACCATGGCCTGCACGCCCGGATACCAGTAAGTCATGGTGCAGGTCATGAGCACTGCCTGTGGCCTCTGCAGCTGCTTAAGCTCCGCCTCAACCTGAGCGAAGGGAAGCCCGTAGCGAGAAAAACGGCGAGGAATGTCGCGGAACAGCGCCGGCTTGGCCACTTCTTCTTTGTAAAAAGATCGGCGACCGTCTGGTTTTACCCTGAGCTTATACCCGTATTCAGAGCCAATCCGGCTCATATCCAGGCAATCCAGAAAATCGACTTTCAGGCCGGTGTATCTTTTTAGTATGGCTCCTAAGTAGAGCAAGCCCAGCGGCTTTAACCAGAAATCGCAGGCAGTGAAATCATATATCCAGGGGTTGATTAACAGGAGAGATTTCGGCTGGGGCATAAAATAAAATTTGGTGGTGCGGAAGGTGGGACTCGAACCCACACGGCCTTTCGGCCATAAACTCCTGAGGCTTACGCGTCTGCCAATTCCGCCACTTCCGCAACCAGCCTCTAAAAAGCAAATATAATTATATAGATTTATCAACCTTATGTAAAGATGCGCCGGCGAGTTATATTGTTGCAAAAGCAGAAAGCCAATCGCCTCGACTCAAACTGTTAATCTCCTAACATAGATTCTCAGAGAAAAGTTTGCAATTCTCTTCAGGCCGGGTTAATATGAGAAGCAAGAGAAAAATCGGTGTTTTTCAAAAAATTAAAAAAGCTTTTCCCGAGGCACAGGGCCCATCCCCAGCAGGCAGGTTTCGTCTGGCGGGGCCTGGCTTTTCTGGTTGACGCTCTGATCATCGGCCTTATTTCCTCCATTGTCTACAGCGCCTACGGGGAAATCAGAGCCTGGATTAACAGAGAACCATCGCCAACGGCCGAAATAGCCGAGAAAATTAAAAAGGGAGGCAGCCAGACCCTCGACTTTAACGAAGGCCCAAGAGTGGACCAGAATAAGAACGAACCTGAACGAAAGCTTGAATACCTTAAAGTCCTGAAAGAAAAGCTTTCACCTGAACAGTATGAAAAAGCTCAGAAGCTGAGCGAAGAGGAGATTGTCAAAAATTACTGGTGGCAGCTTCAGGCAGATTTCCCCGAAATACAAAAAGAAATTCTTTCCCAAAAAGCTCAAACTTCTGCCACCAAAAAAGAAGAAGACCGGGCTTATAAAATAATTAAGGAATACATAATCACCCTTCTTTATTTTGTGCTTTTTTTCAGGCTTAAAGGTCAAACTCCGGGCAAGAAGCTCTTCCGTCTCAAAGTGATAGATTTAGAAGGAAAGCCACGGCTCGACTGGTACCAATGTTTCGAAAGAGCCCATGGCTATGTCTGTTCTGGCCTGTTCTTATCCCTCGGTTTCTGGCAGGTTCTCTGGCACAAACAAGGGTTGACCATGCACGACAAAATTGCCGACACGACAGTCATAAAGTTGCCGCCCAGGCCTAAAAAGCCTAAAACAGCCAGAGCCAGAAAGACAAGAGAAAACAGCCGTCTTGAACAAACGAGTTAGTCAAAGAATTTTCTCCTGCTGTTCCAATTTCTGTTGGCTTCCCTGACCAACAAATTACTATCTCGCTTTCCATCTGCTCCCTGGTTAAAGGGGCCGGAGTATTATTTCCTTTACAAGGCGGCAGCCATTTTCTTCTTGACAAACAACCGTAAACTGATTAAGTTAAAATCAGTGGCTTTGATAAAGGCCTTATTTACCTTTCTTTTTCTTCACGGCAGAGGGAATTTTAAAATTTTCTGGTTTGAGCGAAGCAAAACCTCTATGTCTTCATCAGTACCAATAATTCTTTAAAAAGGAGGTCTCATGAAACTTACCAGCTCTTCCCAGGTTGAAATGCTGGCCAAAATCAAGACTCATCCCTACCAGGCCACCAGCTTCTATCTCAACACAGATAAGAGCCAGCAGTCCTTAAAAGCCATTAACGCCGCCTACAAAGCCCTGGTCAACCAGGCGCGAATGGCTCTCGAAAAGGCCACCCTCACCAAGGAAGAGAAAAAATCTTTGCTGGATGACCTGGACAAAATCTCTCAGTTCTGCACTCTCAAACTGAATACCTGGAAAGCTCCGGGGCTGGCCATTTTCTCCTGCTCCGGTCAGAATTTATGGCAGGAGCTGGAACTGCCTCATGGCCCAAGAAACCGCATCGTTCAGGATTTTGATTTTTACACAAGGCCCCTGACGGCCATTTTAGAAAAATACAAAAAAACCTGCATCTTACTCATAAACAGGAAGATGGCCGTCTGGTACGAAGTCTATCTCGGCGAAATCAGGCTGCTGGAAAGGCTGGAAAGCAACGTGCCGAAGCAGGTAAAAAAAGGGGGCTTTGAAGGCAACGAAGCTAAAAAGATAGAAAGACACATAGAAGCCATGCTTCTTGAACATTTTAAAAAAGCAGCCAGCCGGACCCTGGAAATCCTGAAACAGAACAGCTTTGACTGGCTGCTGGTCGGCTGCGATAACCAGTATTATCCCCAGGTTGAAGAACATTTTCACACCTATGTGCGGAATAAGCTGGCCGGCCGCCTTAAAGCCCGGCCGGAAACCGAGCCGTCAAAAATTTTAAAGGAATGTTTGGAAATTGAAGAAAAGCTGAAGAAAAAAGAAGAGGATGAGCTGGTCAAAAAATTTGTTTCAGAACTGGAAAGCGGCGGACGGGCCGTTTCTGGGCTGGCCGACACCCTGCGCCGACTAAATTCTTTCGAAGCTCAGACTATCCTGGTCACCCACAATTTTTCAAAGCCTGGTAAAGTGTGCCCCCGCTGTCATATGCTATTTCTGAATGAAGAGGAGTGCCCGAAATGCAAGGTGAAGACAGAAGAAGCCGTTGATGTGGTGGATGAAGCCCTCGAACTGGCCATGACCCGAAATATTCCGGTTCATCAGATTACGCCGCCCTCCCGTCTGGAACACTACGGCAATATAGGGGCTTTCCTCAAGTTCAAACCCCGCGAATAAATAAATAAAATGATCCCGGCGTTGCTCCTCTCCGGCAAAAAAGCTATAAAGCAGATAATTTGCTTTACCGAAAAGTAAGTTTAAAAATTAAAGGGGTGATGCTTTCTTTAAACCCGATGAATTCTGAAGATTTTTCCGCCAACAAAATTGCTGAAAATTACAGACGTTATAAGGCCCAATTTTTAAACAATTATAATCTTAGCAGAGAACTTTTCACGACAGTTTTTCTTTTTCTTTATGAGCTAACCAAACTCACCCTAACTGCCAAACAGCCTTCAACCTCAAGCTCACTTCTTCTTCTGGACCTTTTTCATCGGAAAAGAAAATTTTTCGGCCCTGACCCATTTTCCAGCAGTGCGTTCAGCTATGATCATCTGTCCGGTTCTCCGGCCAGCCTTGATGTTTACCACCAGAAATCCTCCCGGGTCCGGGTCATTGTTCAGCGTGCCGGCACACCAGGTTTTAATGCCGTTCCAGCTGAAGGCCTGAGAGACATGAGAATGTCCCCAGAAGATGGCCACCACGTTGTAAGGTTCGATGGCCTGGAGAAAAGCATTTCTTTCTCTTTCTGTCCAGAAAGTTTCACTCCAGGAATCAAACCCGTAATGCTGAAAGATGACCACCGGCCGGTCGGGCCCGCCAACATTTCTCCTCAAATCTTCAATCAGGAAATCAAGGCTGTATTTCGGGTAACGGGCATCACCTGAAACCCGGCGTCTCCAGTAATTCAAAAGCTCTTCACCGGCTCTTCCCGGATAAAGGTTAAGATGAACGAAATGTACTTTACCCCAATCCCAGGAATAATGACAGCCGTCAGCCGAGATGCTGCGCAGGCCGGGGCGCAGTTTATTCCTGTTCTTCAGGTTACTCCTGACCAAACCGTTCGAGGGTCCGTCATTTTCTCCAAACCCTTCGTAAACCGGGAAGGCTAACAGCCCCTCGCCCTTCAGGCCGAAATCTTCCACGTAGTCCTGCCAGGTGGTCTGAACATCCGGAGCTTCTCCATCATCAACCAGATCCCCGAGAAGCACCACTCCACGAGGTGTATGAATTTTTCCGCTCAAACCAAACTCTTCAGGATATAATTGCCCCGGCATAGAGTTCATCTCCCTTACCATCAGCCGGTTGATTTCTCGTGCCTTCAGGGTGCCACCATAATGCGGGTCAGCCGCCACAAAAAAAGTCAGGTCATCATCATTGGGATTATCCTGAATACGAAAAGACCAGGTTTCCCCCTTGATGGTTTTCCCCTGAACCGTCCTGGTGTCAACTCTCCAGAAAAATTGCTGTCCGTAAGCCACATCTTTTTCAGGCAGGAAGAAAAAGCTCAGGTCGGGTTTGAGGTCTCTGACCACCGGCCTGCTTTTTTCCAGTTTTTTCAGGTCAGTGCTGAAAAATACATCCTGGGAAACAGCCCATTTCCCGGGCGTCCAGCGCAAGCTCTTCAAATCACGGCCAACGCTGCCATGCCGGTTATGCGGCACAGGATTGGCAGCCGCTCCATCATCCACTTTAAAACTCATGATAATTCCGGGCTGCATAACTTTTTTCTGAGCATCAAGCTGGTCAACTCGCCAGTAATAAAATTGCCCCGGCTCCAGCCCGCTTATTTCATAATAATTGACCTCAGCCGGAAGTGTGGTTTTAAGCGCTTTTTTCTCGCCCTTTTCTGTTTCTTCTTTTTTGCTGGAAAAATACAGGTTGTAGTAAGCAGCCCGTTCGTCACCTTTTTCCCACTTCAAAGAAATGTTCAATGCTTCGATTCTCTGGTTGTCGGCCGGGAACAAAGGTATGGCTTCACGGTGTGCGGCCGCCTGCCAGATTTCCTGGGAAGTCAGGGCCGTATCTATGAGTTCCAGAGAAGCCAGATAACCGTGAAGGGGGTCAAACGGCAGAGGAAAATTTCCCAGCTGCTGACCGCCGAGGTAGAAATATCTATCAGGTTTGATATCAAGAGAAGCGTCTGTTTCTCCCTTGAGCCAGCCGTCCACATAAACTTTTAATTTTTGTTTATCATAAACCACGGCCACCAGATGCCAGAGCTGGGGTTCGGGATAACCGCCGGTATAGCCCAGCCGCAGGGTGGCTAGATTACTGAAGGCGGCCTCCCGGGCTTTGCCCACCCCGATAATCGCAGCCCGGCCCGGTTCTGTGGACCAGGTTAAGATGGTCCGGCGCTGGGCCAGTTCCGGCAGAAAAACCCTGGCCAGGACAGTAAAAGGACTTTTTCCGTTTAGAGAAGCCGGTGGAGAAAAGGTTGAGCGCATCAGCACATCCATGGCCGTCAGGTCAACAGCTTTCTGGTTTTTTACGGTTTTTACGGAAGGCACCACTTTAAAAACTGGCACAAATTCCCCGCCCAGCACGCCGAGATTCTTCCAGCTTCGAAGCGGACCTTCCGGCAGAACAGAGGCATCAAGACGAATCAGCTTCCGCGGATAGCTGGCCGGAGTTGAAACAGAAACCAGACCTGTCAGGAAAATAAAAGCCAGGATAATTTTAATCCCCATATTTTTCTTAATAAGAGTTTTCACCCCACATTCCTCCAATCAGCCGTTTTTTTTAAGAATAATAAATTTTCAGCTTTGAGGCAAATAAAAAAGGGCAGCCAGAAGGCTGCCCTCTTTCCACCACCAATCTATGTTTAAGTGGTTTTCTGTTCAGAGCTTTCCGGCCGGTAATCTTTAAAGGAAATTTTGTTAATCAGGCTGTAGATGATGGGAATGATGAACAGAGTCAGGAAAGTGGTCGTCACCAGACCACCGACTACCGCCACGGCCATTGGTGACCTGAATTCCGAGCCAGAAGATTTGGAAACGGCCATGGGTAACATGCCAAGAATGGTCGTGAGCGCCGTCAGCAAGATTGGCCGCAGCCTGGTTACCGCTCCTCTTATCACAGCTTCCTGGTGTTTCATACCCTTTCTTATCAGCTGATTTATGTAATCAATCATAACAATTCCGTTGTTAACCGCTATTCCCGCCAGGAGAATGACACCGATTAAAGCAGGGAGACTGACTGATTTGCCGGCAATCAGCAAACCAAAAATTACTCCAATAATGGCCAGGGGGATGGTGAACATGATGACGAAAGGATGCAAGAAGTGCTCAAACTGGGAAGCCATCACCATGTAGACCAGAAGCAGGGCCAGGGCAAAAGCACCGGCCAGGACTTTAAAAGCATCTATCATCTGTTCGTAAGCCCCGCCGTACTCGATGAAATAACCTTCCGGCAGCTGGCTTTCCAGGTCGGTCAGCCGGGCCTTAACGTCCTTCATTATGCTTCCCAGGTCTCGCCCGGCGATGTTGGCCGTCACCGAAATCTTTCTCATCTGGTTTTCTCGAGTAATCTGGATGGGCCCCTGACCACGCGTCCAGTCAGCCACCTGTTCGAGGTAAACCATTTTTCCCAGCTGCGAGGCGATTGGTGTTTTTTTGATTTCTTCCAGGCTTTCCCGGTACTTCTTAGCCAGGATAACCCGGACGTTGATTTCATCCGAACCATCCCGGTAACGGCTGGCCACCCGCCCGAGTGTTGCCGTCTGTACCGTGCTTGATATCTGGCTGATGGACAGGCCCAACCTGGCCGCTCTCTCCCGGTCGATAATAAACTGATATTCAGGTTTACCTTGAGCCAGACTGTGGGTTAAATCTCTCAGGCCCTCCACATCGCTCAGACGATTGACCACCGAATCGCCAATCTGCTTGAGGGTCTCTAAGTCTTTACCAAAAATCTTGATTTCTACCGGTGCCTGAGCCCCGCCCATCATGGAGGCTTCCATGTTCACCTGCTCAAATTTGACATTCTCGTATTTGGGTAAAAGCCCTCTTATTCTTTCCAGGATTTCAACATCGGTGTATTTGCGCTTGGAACGTTCAACCAGTCTGATCCAGAACATTCCTTCATGCGTTCCGGTGATACCCATACCGCTGGCCATATCGGTCGGGTCTTCTTCGGCCCTTGAGCCGCCCTGGGCCGAGACCATTTTTACCTCGGGCTGTTGCATCAGGATGTCTTCAACCTGTCGCAAGATGCGGTCTGTTTCCTCCAAAGAAGTGCCGACCGGAAGTTTGACCCGGAGCAGAACAAAATCACGGTCAGACTGTGGCATAAATTCTGTACCAATGAAGGGAATCAGGGCCAGAGAAATCACAAAAAGAGCAATCACCACGGCCAAAACTGTTTTTCTCTTTCTCAGGGCCTGGGTCAGCAGGTTTTGATAAATTCGGCGAGCTTTCTCAAATTTTGGTTCTTTTACCGTCAGTTCCTCTTTCTCCGAGCCAGCTCTCTTGTGGCTTTTGAAAAGAATGGACGAGAACAGCGGAACAAGAGTCAGAGCCACAAAGAGCGAAGATATCAGGGAAAAAGCCACCGTCAGGGCCAATGATTGTGTTAGTTTCCCGGTTATTCCGCTGGCGAAAACTACCGGTAAAAAGACGATGATGGTGGTCAAGGTCGAGGCGGTAATAGCCATGCCAACTTCAGAGGCGCCTGTTATTGAGGCCTGGTCCACGGGTTTACCTTCCTCGATGTGCCTGAAAGTATTCTCAATAACGACTATGGCATTATCCACCAGCATCCCGACTCCCAAGGCCAGACCGCCCAGGGTCATTAGATTTAGGGTATAACCGGCTGCATACAGAGCAATAAAAGTGGTAATAACCGAAAGCGGAATGGCAATGGCAATGATCAAAGTCGGCCGCCAGTTGCGCAAAAACAGAAAAATCAGGATGATGGCCAGCAGACCGCCCTGCCAGGCATTGGCTGAAGTTCTCCCGGCCACCCGGTTTATCATATCGGCCTGGTCCATGGCTATATGGAAGGTTATGGACTGAGGGAGTGTTTTTTTTATCTTTTCTATTTCTTTCTTAACCGCATTACCCACAATCGCCGTGTTGGCGCCGGAGCGTTTGTTGACCACGAGATAGACACCATTTTGCTTCTGAACTCGAGCCACATTCCTGGTTTCTTTGAAGGTATCCTTGACCTCAGCCACGTCTTTCAGATATATTGGTTCGCCCCTCTGGGATAATCCGACGACCACCCTTTTTATATCATCAACTGATTTGAACTCACCGAGGGCCCTGACGATTAAATCTTCATGTCTTTCCACCACGTCTCCGGCCGGAGTATTAATATTCTCGGTGGCCAGAGCCATAAGAATGCGGTCAAGGGGCAGGTTGTAAGCCACCAGAGCATTCTTATCAACTTCAACCCTGATTTCTCGCTCATCGGTCGAAAATACCGCGGCTGAAGCCACACCATCCAGCCTTTCCAGCCGGGGTTTGACTTCATCCTCAATCAGCTTCTTGAGTTCATAAGTGGATAGAGCCTCTTCCGAGGTGATACCGTAGAACACCACCGGAAACTGCGAGAGATTAAACTTAACCACCAGAGGGTTAGAAGCGTTATCCGGCAAAAAGTTTCGATAAAGGCCGATCTGGTCGCGAATATCCTGAGCGGCAAAGTCCAGGTTTGTCCCCCACTCAAATTCGACCATGAGCACCGAGACTCCTTCTGAACTCTGAGAGGTCACCTTTTTTACCCCGCTGACCGAGGATACCACCTGCTCCAGTGGTTTGGTGATAGTATTCTCTATATCTTCAGATGAAGCGCCACGGTAGGTGGTGATGACTGAAACGGTCGGATATTCCAGGTCCGGGAAAAAGTCAAGCCCCAGCCTGGTGAAGGCAATCAGACCGACCACCACCAGAATCATGGCGATCATCGAAGCGGTAACTTTTCTTTTGACCGAAAATTCCGGCAGTTTCATTTTTCCACCTCTCCTTCAACTTTAACCGGTGCCCCTTCTGCCAGACCAAAATTTCCTTCGACCACCACCAGGTCACCCTCATTAAGGCCGGAAGTTATTTCAACCAGGTCTGTATTCTTTATTCCGGTGGTCACCGTTCTTTTTACAGCTTTGCCACCCTCCACCACCATCACATAAGAATTCTCGAGGATTGCTTTCTGAGGAACAGCCAGCGAATCTTCTTTGGAACTGACTTCTACAATCAGGCGCCCAAAAGTGCCCGGTTTGAGAAGGAGCTCGGGGTTCTCCACTACCGCTTCTATCTTGAATTTTTTGGTCTGGGGGTCGGCCATCGAGCTGACCACCGTCACCTGGCCTTCAAACTGTTTCCCGGGCAGTTCAAAACTTTCGAGGTAGACTCTCTGTCCCTTGTGAATCCTGGTTATATCCGAGGGAGCCACATCAAGCTTAATCTTTATCTTGGAATAATCCATGAGCACAAGAACGCCAGAAGCAGCTGACATTCCACCCATCATCGGGTTGATGATGTCGCCTTCTTCAACATTCTTGGAAGCAACCACTCCGTCAAAGGGTGCTTTCATGATGGAAACTTCCAGGGCCCGTTTAGCCAGGTTGACCGCCGCTTCTGCCTGGTCTTTTTGAGCCTTGGCCGCTTCCAGCGCCAGGCGAGCTTTCTCGTATTGCTGCTCCGAAACTGCCTTCTCTTTAAACAACCTCTCTATCCGTTCAAAATTCCTTTGTGCATCCTGCAGGTTAGCTGCAGCCGCGGAGAGGGCCGCTTCCGCCTGCTTTAACTGCAGCCTGATGGATTCGGTATCAAGTTCAGCCAGCAGCTGCCCTTTATGCACCCGGTCACCTTCCGCCACATAAATTCTGGCTACTTTTCCCGAAATATCGGGTGTAATAACCTGTTTTTTCCAGGGTTCGACCGTGGCCGTATAAACCAATTTTTCAGATACTTTCTGTCTCTTGACCTTATATACTTTTACTGGTGAAGCTTTAGTTTCAACCTGGCCAGAGCCACTGACTTTTTGGGCAGGCTTCTGGCAGGCCATAAAAGCAACCAGGAGCAAGATTACAACTAAAAATTTGGTTTTTGTCGTTCTCATTTTATCCTCCTCTCTTTCACGAGAAACTCCTCTAAATATCAGCCCGCTCAGTCAGTTTTACTGCTCAGAGCTGAGTCGCCTGTAGCTCTTTCCAGCTGGGCTAAAGCCATCAGGCAATCATAAAGAGCCTGGGCATAATTCGTTCGGGCCTGGCTCAGAGCCACCTGAGCAGAGGTCACATCCAGGGTGGTGGCCAGCCCCTCAGAAAAATTTAATTCCGCCAGACGAACGGCCTCGGCCGCCTGCTCCACATTTTTTTCCTGCGAAAGCAGCGCCTCCTTGGCCTGCTGGTAATTCAGCACTGCCTGCTGCACTTCCAACTTTATATTTTCTGTTAACCCTTTCAGTGAATATTCAAGCTGTCTTGACATGGCGGTAGCCCTGGCCGCCTGAGCCTGGTTAGCAAAACCGTTAAAAATCGGCACATTCAGAACCAGGCTTATCGTGTAGTAATTTTCCCAGGTGTTCTTCCTGAAATTCAGGTTGTTCGCCCAGTAATTCAACGTTCCACCGATGGCCAGTGTGGGCAAATCAGCGGCCCTGGCCAGTTTGAACATTTCGTGGGCCATCTGACGCTGGTAATTAAGCTGGTGAAGTTCGGGCCGGTTGACTAAAGCTTTCCGCACGGCTTCTTCCAGGTCGATTTTTTGGTCTTCAAAGCTCAGTTCACCTTTAATCTTAATCGGCTGGTTCAAATCCAAACCGAGTAAATTTTTAAGGGCCAGCTCGGCCACCTCCAGACTGTTGCGCGCCCGGATGAGCTGCGGCTTCAGGTTGGCCAGCTGAACTTCGGCCCGCAACAGGTCCAATTTGGTGGCCATACCCACTTCATAAAGATTTTTAACATTGGTCAGATGCTTTTCAGCCAGGCCAACTGATTCTTCGGCCACTTCGACAAAACGGCGAGCCAGCAGGTAGCCGTAGAAAGCCTTCTTGACGTTGAAGATTGTTTCCTGACGGGCCTGCTCGATAGATTCCTGAGTAGCCTGATAATTATACTGAGCCTGCCTGTAGCCGGAAAGGAGCTTGCCGCTGGTAAAAATTGGCACAGAAAATGACAGGCTCATCTGGTAAGTTCGGGTAAAATCAAACTTTACTCGCTGAGGCTGCTGACCGGGATACATGGGTGGTATTTCCACAGTAAAAACTTTCTTATCCAATATGTCTGTTCCCTGAGCGCTCAGGCTGGGGAAAAAGTTAGCCACGGCCTGTCTTACCTGGGCCCGGGCTTCATCTTCTTTAGCCTGGGTCGCCAGGAAATAAGGGTTTTTCTCCAGGGCCAGCTTCAGGCAGTCCTGAAGGGTCAGCTCTAAGGCTGATTTTTCATTCTCCTGAGCCTGTCCCGCAGAGGACAAAACCAGGAGTAGCAATAGTATTGAGGCAAGCGCTTTCCATGACCTCATTTTTTCTCTCCTTTCAAGACGGGCGGTTGGCCAATGCCATTCATCAGAAAATCAAACACTTCATCAGTCTGTTTATCTGGGGGTAATTTATCGTCCTGCCAGAATCTGATATGGATCAAGCCTTCTGTTACCGCCCAGACGTAATTGAGAAGTTTTTCGGCCGAGGTTTTGACAAAGACTCCCCGGTCTATGCCTTCCTTGATAACTTCCAGCCCGGCTTTAAATATTTCTTCACGCCGGGCATTGAAGTTTCGGATGGCCTGCTGCAGTTCGCGGTTGTTTTCTTTCTCTGCCGGGTCAAAAAAACGGTGCATAAATTCCCTGATGTTCTTGTCCTGGATAAACAGACGAGAGATGTTGGCTTTTTTTAACTGAATCTCTAACAGGGAATAAATCATTTTTTTGAGCTTCAGTTCCGGCGGGTCAGCGGAAGCGGCAATTTCCACTACCCGGTTTTTCATCTCGTCGATATACTGGATTATAATCTCCAGCAGAATCTCGCCCTTATTCTTGAAGTACTTGTAAAGTGTAGCCTTGCAGAAACCAGCCTCTCGCGCGATTTCATCCATGGTGGCCGCTTTGTAGCCGCGGCGGAGGATGACCTCTTCGGCTGCCTGCAGCATGTGCTTCTTGAACTGGGTCTGGATGATTTCCTTTCTTATGTCTTGAGCTTTCTTCATTTTTATACTCGGCAGTCAATATAGTAAACTAATGAGTTTATTTATTAGCCTGATTGGTTTATTAACTTTAGCACTGTAAGTCAGGGTTGTCAAGGCCGGGTGGTCTGTGCTAAAGAAATATGGGGAAGGGGCATCTTGACAAAAGCAAATTCAGGCAAAACGATATTAATTTTTCTGCCAGCTATGATGGCTTTTTTTGCTTTCCTGCAATCCTCGAACTACTCTTTTGGTGAAGAAGTGAGGGTCTGGAAAGCCGTCCTGCAAATCAAAATTGAAGGGGAATTATTCCCTCCACCACATTCTGCTTCCACCCCCAGAGCTCATTTTGTCGTGGAAGCGGAATGGCATGGTTTTCTGGAGGAAGATGGACTCGATTTTATTATTTATCATCTGGAAAGCTATTTAAATAATTGGAAGATTTGGAGCGGAGAAAAGAACGAGCCTGAGCTTAAAGAAAAGCTGATGAGCCCGGTATTCCGGCTGGATTATGTCGAAGGCCTGGAAAAAGAAGTGCGTTTTTATTATTCTTTTAGCCCATCTGAAATCGCCGTCCCCGGCCAGAGCAGCCATAACCCCCTCAGATTTCTTCTTCCTTCCTCGCCCTGGCCGGCCAGAAAAGAACCCGTTGAAGTCATCATCACGCGGCAGGGGTCCAGAATGGTGGCCGTAGACAGAAAAGCCCTGGAACAACCGTCTTGCCAGAAAGAGTTCCTCTGGAAAGGAGAAATCCCCGAACTCAGACCACACCGGTTCAAAGAAAGCTTTTCCGTCTTGCTCAGGCTGGAGTTAAAAAAGCTGAAGTAAAACGACAGATTATGCTCGCGGATGAAACTTATCGTAAACCTGCTTTAGTCTTTCCCGGCTGACGTGCGTGTAAATCTGCGTAGTAGTAATCTGGCTGTGCCCCAGAAGCATCTGCACTGACCTGAGGTCGGCTCCATGCTCTAACAGATGAGTAGCAAAAGAATGCCTCAGCACATGAGGATGAAGTTTATCTCTTAATCCGGCTTTTTGACCGTAAGCTTTCAGAATCTTCCACACACCCTGACGGGTAAAAGGCTTCCCCCGCCTGGTCAGGAAAAGCACGGATGAACCTTCCTTATCAAAAAGCGGCCGCACCGACTGGAGATAGTTCTTTATCCAGTGAATGGCCTTTCGGCCGACGGGCACGATTCTTTCCTTGCTGCCTTTTCCCCGACAAACCAGGAAACCCTGGGATAAGCGCACATCCCCCAGCTTCAGGGAAATAAGCTCCGATACCCGGAGACCGCTGCCGTACATCACTTCCAGCATCGCCCGGTCCCTCAATCCCTGAGGCTGCCCGAGGTCTGGCTGTTCGAGAAGAAGTTCCACCTCTTCTTCCGTCAATACCCTGGGCAGTGTCAGCCAGAGAGAAGGAGAGCTGAGGTTTTCCGCCGGGTTTTTCTTGATAAAATTTTCCAGCACCAAAAACCGAAAAAAAGATTTCAGCGAAGACACGCAGCGAGCCAGCGAACGCGGCGCCAGCCCGGAGAGAGCCTGTTTTTGAATGAAATTTACCAGGTCTGTTTCTTTGAGGTGGAAGAGAGATTTTTTCTCTTCCTCCAGGTATTTATAAAACTTCTGTAAATCAAAAGCATAGGAACTGACACTGTTGGCTGAAAGCCCTTTTTCCACCGTCAGGTAATCGCAATAAACTTTAAGAACGTGCTCTTCTTTTGGCCGGTTTAACTTCATTCTGAAACGATTCTATTCCAGGAATGGGTTGGACTCTTTTTCCTCGCCGATGGTCGTCTTTGGCCCGTGTCCCGGCAGGACAACCGTTTCGTCGGGAAGCACTAAAACCCGAGAGCGAAGAGATTGAGCCAGCTGTTTCCAGGAACCGCCGGGCAAATCGGTTCGGCCAACCCCGCCGCAGAATAAGGTGTCTCCGGAAAACAAAAGGCCATCGGCATAAAAACAAACGCTGCCCGGGGTATGGCCCGGAGTGTGTATCACCTTTAAAACTGTCTTGCCTATTTTAATTTCATCACCATCGGCCAACAGACGGTCGGGTGGCGGGCTGGGCTTGGCTCCCAGCATCAGCCCAAACTCCAACTGAACATTTTCCTCGAGCATGGGCAGGTCTGCAGAATGGAGGGCAATGGGAATGTGATAACGCTCCTTGACTTCGACATTGGCTCCGATATGGTCAACGTGACCATGCGTGTTCAGGATGAGCACGGGTTTCAGGTTCAGTTCCGTCACCACCGGAAATATTCTTTCTGCTTCGGCGCCTGGGTCAATGATGGCACAATCCCTGGTTTCCGGGCAAAAATAAAGATAGCAATTTGTTTCCAGCGGCCCGACAATCAGCAGTTGGTAACTCATCAGCCTGCCCTTGCCTTCATATTATGTTAACCAGAACTCCGGCGTCAAGCAATTTTTGTCAGCCTTTTACGGAGTATGTTATAATGCCAGCGTGAAAATGGACCTGGTCATCTTACAAGAACCATTAAAAGAGCTATCCTTGGCTCTCAGGAGCGGTAACCTTTTTAATTCCGGATATCTTCTCGGACGTCGTCTGGGAGCCGCCCTGGTAGTAGAAAAAACACATTTTGTTCACTGGAAGAAACTTCTTCAACCGGAGTTTTTTCAGGAAGTGGAAAGGCTCGGCCGCTGGTCAGTACTGGGGGTTTTTGAGCTTGGCCCCTCTTCTGACAGAAAGAAATTGTTGCTGCAGCCGCTCTTTACCGAAAAAATCTATCTTTCCTTAGTCCTCGACCGCAAGAAGGAGATTAAGGCCAGAGCCAAGATGATTCAGTTCGAGGGGCGATTTTCTTTCGTCCCGCTCGAGCGCCTAATTTTGGAGGTGGAGGACAAAAATGACGGAACATGAAGATAGAGCGCTGACCACCGAAGAGCAGGCTTTCCTTTTAAAACTGGCCAGGCAGGCTATTGAAAATTATTTGAAAACCGGAGAAAAAATTAAAGTCAAAGTCGATAACCCCCGTCTGCAGCAGAAACAGGGTGCTTTTGTCACCCTTCACGTCAGGGGAGAGCTGCGAGGCTGCATCGGTTATCCCCTTCCTTACAAGCCGCTTTACGAAACTATCATAGATGTGGCCATAGCGGCGGCCACGGAAGACTACCGTTTCCCTTCCGTATCACCGGATGAGCTTGATGAACTCAAGGTTGAAATTTCTGTCCTGAGTTTGCCCAGAAAGGTGAACCGTCCGGAAGAAGTAGTCGTCGGACGGCACGGGATTATCATCAGCAAAGGATTCAACCAGGGTTTGCTCCTGCCGCAGGTTCCGCTGGAATACGGCTGGGACCTGGAAACTTACCTGTCGCACGGATGCTTAAAAGCCGGTTTGCCGCCGGATGAATGGCGGCGCGGCGTGGAAATAAAAGTGTTTGAAGCTCAGGTTTTCTCGGAAGAGTAAAGGCCGCCGCCATACCAGATACCCGCCGCGCTTTCTGCGGTTTAAAGTTTGCTCCAGGCTATTTTCAGCTGGCAAAAAGTCTTGAATGGCCAGCGCTTTTTCTGATCCCCATCCCCGGTTTAAAATTATCTCTTATCCGACCTTCCTGTGGATAATTTCTTGCGAGTAAAAATGAGAGATTATGAAGCATCAACCGCAAAATTTGTGCCTGGCCGTTTAAGTATATTTATGTCAATTTAAAGTAACACCGATGAGTTTCAAAAAATCCGTTAAAGCTCTCTCCCGAAGATATTCACCGGCCGGCTTTTTATTATACCTATGAGCCTAAACTTCTCTGAATGTACTCCCGGAAAAGCAGAAACGACCAAACTTATTAAATCTTTTTAAGAATTATGGCCACATTTTTATTTTTTCAGTTTCTCCAGCTCTTCTCGAGCTTCTTCTTTGAGGCTTTTATCCTTGGAGGAGGCTTCCGGCAGTTCCAGGCATTTTTGGAACTCGGCCGCCGCCAGGTCTTTTTTGCCCATGGCCAGATAAGTGCGTCCAAGTTCCAGGTGATGGTTGATGTAATCAGGTTTTAGCTCTACGGCTTTTTTGAGCCATTTTTCTGATTCTTCAAAAGAACCCTTAGGAATAGAGCCATAAAGCAGGCTGCCGATGGCTCTCTTGGCTCCGCCTATTTCTGCCATCCTCCGGTGCCACCGCCCGAGAGCGTGGTAGGCCAGGTCGTTGTTGGGGTCCAGTTCGATGGCTTTATCGATTTCGGCCTTTACTTTTTTGGAGACATCTATTTGCTCTTTTTTCCCAAGGAGTAAAACTTTTTTACCCAGGGCAGCAGACAGGAAGAAATGCCCCCACGTGTCATTAGGGTTCACATTCACCGCTTTCTCGGCATATTTTTCAGCTTTGAGATAAAGGTCAAACCTTTTGCTGTCAGCTTCTTTCCCTTTTCCCGGCACTAAATCTCCGACGTCCACGTATCCTCGGGCTGCCTTCCACAGAGCTTCGTAATTATTCGGCTCAAGCTGCAGAGCCTTAAGGTATTCCTCCAGGGCCTTCTGGTCTTCCCATTTAGCATAATACTCATCCCCCGCTTTGATAAACTCGGCCGCCGTCTGACTATAACCAGGGCTAAACAGACAGGTCAGCACCGCTAAAACAAACAATCCTGCCGTTATTGACTTTCTATCCATACATTCCCTCCAGAATAATTTCCCTTTTCTTTTAGCTGCTTTTGGCTCAGTTGTCAAGAAAAGAAAACAGGCCGCTTATGGCCTCTGTTTCAGATTGACATTATCGGGTGAGCAGGGGAAAATAAGCAGAGTGAAATTTTTTTCACCCAGCAGAGCCGTCAGATTAGAAGGAAACTGAAATGGCTAAGAACAACCTGAAACAAATCATAGCTGCTGTCCTGCCGCCCAGACTGGCAATAATTCTTTTTCTGGCTCTGGGGCTGGCCAGCCTGTCCTTCTCTCAGGTAAAAACCGGTCTGACGCCAGAAGAAATAGCTCTGAAACTGGAAGTCAAGCTTAAATCCATCACGGCCCTTCAGGCAGAGTTCAAACAATTTTATTATTCTACGGCGAACCCCGAACCGCTAACCGGCCACGGCAAATTTTACCTCCGGAAGCCGGACCGCATGCGCTGGGAATATGAAGCTCCGGAGAAACAAATTTTTCTTTACCAGGCGGGTCAGTTCTGGCTTTATTTTCCTGAAGACAAGCAATTGATAAAAAACGCCGTTGATTCCCCCGGGCATGAATCTGAAATCCTGAGTTTAATCACCGGAAATTATCATCTTGTTGAACGATATTTTATCAGTTTTAACTCTTTCCCATCTGACCGTCAGAATGTCTACCAGATTAAACTCACGCCCAGGGAAGAAAGCGACTTTAAGTACATACTTTTGGAAATTGACCGGGCGAGCTGGCTGATTACCAAAGCTGTCTTTTTTGACCAGGCGGGCAACAAGCTGGAATACTGGTTTAACCGTCTGAAAACCCCGGCCTCGCTCCCAGACAAATTATTTGAACTCAGAGTCCCACCTGACTGTGAAATTATCGAATCCCCGGTCAGCAAGAGCCCGGCTGACTAAACCTTTCTAACCCTTTTTCGTATGAATAAAAAGAATCATAAGATGGTCGAAAATGAGGACAAAAGTTATGTCCGCCGCTGTCTCCGGGGAGAGAGGCAGGCTTTTGAGTTTATCGTGCGGAAGTACCAGACTCCCCTGCTGAATTATTTTTTCAGGATGATACAGGAGAGAGAATTGAGCCTGGAGATGACGCAAGAAGTTTTCCTGAGGGCTTACGCCAACCTGCATACCTACAAGGAAAACTTCCAGTTCTCCACCTGGCTTTTTCGCATTGCCTCAAACCTGCTTATTGATTACTGGAGAAAAAAGAAGTTACCGCTGGTTTTCCTGGACGCCCAGGTGGATGACGACCAGCATGCTCCGCTCCAGCTGCCCGACCTTGAACCATCTGCGGCCGAACAGTATGAAAGGAAAATAACGATGGAAAACCTTTCCCGGGCCATTTCCAGGCTGCCGGAAAACTTGCGGGAACTTTTCATCCTCAGGCACATCAACGATTTTTCTTACGAAGAAATTGCCCGGATCAAAAACCTGCCGGTGGGCACGGTGAAAAACAGGGTCTTCCAGGCCAAGGAATTAATTCGAGCATTGCTGGAGGAAACATGAGTTGCCTCAGGCCAGGTGAAATCTACGATTACCTGGAAAAGGAGATGGCCGGAGACCAGAGGGCCAAGGTCGAAGAGCACCTGAAGTCCTGCTCCCGCTGTCAGGAAGCCTTGCTCCGGCGGCAGGCTCTGCTGGAAGGGCTAAACCGTCTGCCAAGATTAGAGCCACCTCAGGAATTCGCCCGGCAGGTGATGAGCGGGCTGCCTGAGCTGAGTCCGAAAAAAATCTGGGTGGTGGCCGCGGCTGGCGGCCTTTATCTCCTTTTTAACTTGACTATAGTTTTTTGGGTATTGGCCACCCGCTTAAAGGTCATGTCTTGGACCTGGGAAATCCTCAAACATATTTTTACCCTGGCTCTGGACATCAGCCGACTAATTTTCTTGGGCTTTAAATACCTGCAGGCCCTGGTCAAATCCTTCAGCCTCAGCGGGAAAGTAATCATCAATTTCCTGGCTAACCTGTTACCCCCCGCTGTGACTCTGGCCCTGTTTTTGCTGGGTATTTTCCTTTCTATTGCCATGGCTTTCTGCCTGATTAAAAATCTCAAACTCTCCGAAAGGAGCTGAAAAATGAAGGCGATTCGTAATACTTATTTAATAATCGTAACATTTACCATACTGCTCTTGAGCCTGAACACCGGCCTGAGCGGGAGGTGGTGGCCAGCCGGCCAGGAGCCGGACCGGTTTCACAGGGAAATAATCGTGGCCGCCGGGGAAACCGAGAAAAACATCCTGGCTTTTGACAGCCGCGTGCTGGTCGAAGGGCAGGTCAAAGAAAGTGTGGTGGTCTTCGGTGGTGAAATCGTGGTCAGCGGTGAAGTTGGGGGGTCAGTCGTTGGCCTGGGCAGCCGGGTGGTCATAAAGCCCACCGCCGTGGTCAACCAGGATGTGGTGGTGCTCGGGGGTTCGTTGGAAAAACAACCCGGATGCCTGGTCAAAGGAGATACGGTGTTCTTCCCGAGCGGCAGAAAACTGACCGGCGAATTCTTCAAAAAAGGGATTTTCTTCCCGCTGGGCACCCTTTTCCTGGCTCTTAAATTGATATCGCTGTTTTTCGGCCTTCTGCTGACCGTATTCGTGGCCGGGCTTTTTCCCAGGCAGGTCAACCTGGCTGCCAGCAAGATTCAGAGTGATTTTTGGCCGGTGCTGGGCCTTGGGCTGGCCGCTATGGTCATTTATGTCGGGCTGATAGCCCTTTCTGCCATCCTTATGTTTATTCTGATAGGCATTCCGCTGTTTTTTGTCCTCCTTTCTCTTGGCCTGATCATCAAAATTTTCGGCGGAACGGCTTTTTCATTTTTCTTCGGTCAGTCTTTCCTGAAAGCCCTGGGTGTCCAGAAGATGCCGCACATCATTTGGACCTCGATTATCGGCCTCCTGCTGTCTTTCTTTTTCGGCCTGATACCAATCGTGGGGTTCCTCTTTTCCCTGGTGGTTAGCTTTTTGGTCTGGGGTGCAGCTCTCAGAACGAGGTTTGGTACTCTGGATAACTGGTTTAAACGCCAGGTTTAGACACCATAATTAAATTTGATTTCGGCTCACAGGACATTTTGCCCAGCCGCCAGTAATAACCAACAGCAGAATGCGGAGTCTGAGATTTCTGGTCAGCAAACGGGTACTAACTTAGAGCTTTTTTCGCCCGCGACTCAATACGATCGCGGCTCTTACTTAGAGTTACAGGGCAAAGAATGGGCTTTTTTTTTGGAAAGATTATCATCCCATTAAAAACGGAAATGACATATCTTCACGTCAGCAGATGATTGGAGAGATAATTGGCGCAGCCACGCCTGAAACTCAGGCTTCCAGGATTTCCTTTTCCTTGGCCGAGGCAATTTCTTCAGCCTGCTTAATATACTGATCAAGCAATTGTTGCAGTTTTTCCAGTCCCTGGAATTTATCATCTTCGGTAATTTTTTTGTCTTTTTCCAGCTTTTCGATGTATTCCTTGCTTTCCCGCCTCATGTTCCTCAGGGCGGTTTTTTCTTCTTCCAGCATCTTGCTGACTTTTTTGGCCAGCTCTTTTCTTCTTTCCTCATCCAGCGGCGGAACCGGCACCTTAATCACCCGGCCGTCATTGATGGGGTTAAACCCGAAATCAGAAGCGCGAATAGCTTTTTCCACGGCTTCCATCAGGCTCGGGTCCCAGGGCTGAACCGTGATGAGGGTCGGGTCGGGCACACCGATGGTCGCCACCTGGTTTATCGGCGTCGGCGTGCCGTAGTACATAACCTTTATATCTTCAAAAATGCTGATGTTGGCCCGCCCGGTCCGCAATTTGCTTATCTCTTTCCGGAAATGATCTATTGAAGCTTTCATCTTTTTTTCCAGGTCTCTTAAGACATCTTTCACCATGTTTGCCCTCCTTAGAAGAGAATAAAAGAAAGATCAAGAAACTCTGGTCCCGACCTTTTCGCCCGTGATGGCTCTCTTGATGTTGCCGGGAACATTCAGATTAAAAACAATGATTTGCAGTTTATTGTCCTTGCACAGCGAGATGGCTGTGCTGTCCATGACTTTCAACTCATGCTGCAAGACATCCAAGTAATTTATGTCTTCGTACCTGATAGCGGTGGGGTCGACCATCGGGTCAGCTGAATAAACCCCGTCCACCTTGGTGGCTTTGAGTATGACATCAGCTTTAATTTCCAAGGCCCGCAGAACCGCGGCCGTATCGGTCGTGAAATAAGGGCTGCCCAGCCCGGCGGTAAAAATCACTACCCTTTTTTTCTCCAGGTGCCGGAGGACGCGGCGTCTGATAAACGGTTCCGCCACCGCCTTTATTTCCAACGCTGAAATTAACCTGGTGTTCAGGCCTTCCTTCTCCAGAGCATCTTGGAGAGCTATGCCGTTTATGATGGTGGCCAGCAAGCCGATGTGGTCAGCCGAAACCCGATCCATCCCCTCATTTACGCCTCTGGCTCCGCGAAAGATATTGCCGCCCCCAATCATGATGGCCACATCCACACCCAGGTCGTGAATCTGTTTTATTTCAGCGGCAATGTTGCGGGTCTTTTTGAAATCTATACCGTAGGGCTGATCCCCGAGAAGAGCTTCTCCCGAAAGTTTCAGAAGAACTCTTCTGTAAACTGGCTTGCCCTCTTCCATATTATCTATCTACCAGAATTAATATTTGCCTATTTCGTACCTGACAAACCTTCTGACCTTGATGTTCTCGCCGAACTTGGAGATGTGAGAATTCACCAGGTCTCTGACCTTTATTTTATCATCTTTTATGTAGGGCTGGTCAAGCAGGCAAACTTCCTCATAGAATTTGGCCAGTTTACCTTGGACTATTTTTTCGATAATCTCCGCCGGTTTTTTCGAATCCTGCAGCTGAGCCTTGATTATTTCCTTTTCCCTTTCAATTACTTCCGCCGGAATATCTTCCGGAGAAATGTACTGAGGATTGGCGGCCGCCACCTGCATGGCCAGGTTCTTCACCAGTTCCTTGAATTCTTCGTTGCGGGCCACGAAGTCGGTCTCGCAGTTGACTTCGATCAAAACGCCGATGCGGTTGGTGGCATGAACGTAAGAACCAACAATACCGTCAGCCGCTTCCTTGGTGGCTTTTTCCTGGGCTCGGGCATGGCCTTTTTTTCTCAAAATTTCTATGGCTTTTTCGATATCGCCGTTAGCTTCCTGCAAGGCTTCCTTGCATTCCATTACCCCGATGCCCGTTCTATTTCTTAATTCTTTAACCATTTCAGCCGTGATTTCCATGGTTCAACTCCTTTTAATATCTTAAGTTATTCAGTCTTATCCGCTGTTTCAGTTTCTGGCGACTGTCCTTCTGTAGCCGGGGTGGCTGCTTCTGCCGGAACCTCTTCCTTCTTCTCTTCCATCATTCCCTGGGTCAGCCTGGCCTTTTTACCCTCAATGATGGCTTCCGCTATTTTAGAAGCAAAAAGCTCAATAGCCCGGACCGCATCATCATTGCCCGGGATGGGATAATCAATCACCTCCGGGTCGCCGTTGGTATCGACTACCGCCACAATAGGAATTTTCATCTTTCTGGCTTCCTGGATGGCAATTTCTTCCTTGGAAGAGTCAATGATAAAAACAGCGCCCGGCAGCTCGGTCATTTTTTTAAGCCCGCCCAGGTTTTTTTGCAGCTTGCGGTACAGCTTTTCCTTTCTGGACTGCTCTTTTTTGGAAAGAAGTTCCCAGCGCCCGTCCTCTCTCATTTCATCCATCTCGATCAGTTTTTCCACGCTGGCTCTGATTACCTTGAAGTTAGTCAGAAGGCCGCCCAACCAGCGCTGGTTGACATAACTCGATTCGCATTTTGTGGCATAATCGCGGATGATATCCTGAGCCTGCTTCTTGGTGCCAACAAACAGGATGTCCTTGCCACTTTCCGCCACGCTGCGCACAAACTGCAGGGCTTCTTTGAAATTTTTGATGGTTTTCTGCAGGTCAATGATGTATATACCGTTGCGCTGGCCAAAGATGTATTCTTTCATCTTGGGATTCCAGCGACGGGTCTGATGGCCAAAATGAACACCAGCTTCTAAAAGTTCTTTCATAGTTACTGAAACCAAAGGCTTCCTCCCCTACAAAAACTTTATCTCTTATGATACTGCGGTGCCTTACGGGCAGCCAGCAAGCCGTATTTCTTGCGTTCTTTAATTCTGGAATCTCTGGTCAGCAGGTTGGCATTCCTCAATATCGGCCGGAGCTCCTTGTTAAACTCGACCAGCGCCCGGGCAATGCCAAGGCGGACGGCTTCTGCCTGGCCCCGGATTCCGCCGCCCTCAACTCTCATAAAAATGTCGAATTTGTTCTCGGTCTCGGTAATCATCAGAGGCTGACGGATGATGTAACGGAGAGATTCCAGCTTGAAATATTCCTCAAAAGGACGGATTTTTCTATTCACCACCAGAGTGATATCGCCTTTGCCCGAGCGGAGAAAAACTCGAGCCACAGCGTTTTTTCTTTTGCCAGTTCCATAATACTGAATTAGGCTCACGGCTCCTCCTAAATCTTATATTCTTCAGGGGTCTGGGCCTGATGGGGATGCTCAGCGCCACGGTAGACCTTTAACTTCTTGATGAGGGCTCTCCCCAGCTTGTTCTTCGGCATCATTCCCCAGACTGCTTTTCGGATGACTTCTTCCGGCTTGGTTTCAAGCATTTCTTTGAGCTTTTTTTCCTTTAAACCCCCAGGATAAAGGGAATGATGGTAGTAGATCTTATCCTCAAGCTTGTTGCCGGTAGCCTTAATCTTTTCGGCGTTGATGACCACCACAAAATCTCCCACATCAACATTCGGGGCAAACTGGGGCTTGTTTTTTCCGCGAAGAAGCACGGCTATCTCGGTGGCCAGGCGTCCCAGAATCTGGCCTTCAGCGTTAATCAGCCACCATTTTTGCTGAATTTCATCTTTTTTTGGATGATAAGTCTTCATTGTTCGACCTTGCCTAAAGAAAATAATCCTATATGGATGTGTTAAGATACTAAATTATGGCTAAATTGTCAATAAACAGAAGGAGCTTATTTTAGCTCTTTTTTCTTATAAAGGCAAGAGCCCGTTAAACATAATAGAATGGTCGCCGTTTTTTGAGCTGCAGAGAAATCAGGCCCAAACCGGTCAAAAAACCGCCGATATGAGCAAACCAGGCCACGCCGCCTCCCATCCCCACGTTGGCCAGCTGCAGCACAAACCACAGAGTCAAGAGAATCCAGGCCGGTACATAAACAACTGTAAAATAAAAAAATAAGAAGACCAGGGTTTTAACCCGAGCCGCCGGGTAGAGGAGCAGATAGGCTCCCAAAACACCAGCAATGGCCCCGCTGGCGCCGATCATCGGCACGGTAGAGTTTGGATAAAACATTACCTGAACTAGAGAAGCAGCCAGACCGCTGGTCAGATAAAAGAAAATAAACCTCAGAGGCCCGAGGTAATCCTCCACGTTGTTCCCAAAAATCCAGAGGTACAGCATGTTGCCAGCCAGGTGGAGCAGGCTGCCGTGCATGAACATGCCGGTGAACAGGCTGAGAGGCCAGGCCACCCGGGGGACGGCCACCTCCAGATGCCAGTGGGTTACCTCATAAGGAATGACGCCAAATTTCAGGACGTAATACTCCAGCCCCCTCGGAGAAAGTGCCTGAAAAAGAAAAATCAGGCAATTGACAGCAATCAGGGTGATAGTTATAAAGGGATAGCGAAAGGTAGGATTTTCGTCTTTAAGTGGAATAAACATTCAGCCTCAAATAAAAAAAGGGCAGACTTTTCAGTCTGCCCTTTATTAATTTCTTCTAAATTACTTAACCTTTTTCAGCTCTTCTTCCAGTTTCTTCTTTTCCAGCACTCTGGTTCTCAAATCCTTGAATTTCTCGGCATTCTTATCAGCTTCAGCATTGTACCTGGCTTCTTTTTCCGGTTCCAGCTTGGCCAGAACGCTCTTGTAGAGAACGCTCAACCAGCTGTATGGTTCAGGATAATTTGGGTCCAGGTCGCGAGCCTTTTCAATGGCCTGCAAAGCATCTCTGGCGATGGCCAGTCTTTCAGCCGCCGGGGCACCCTGGAAACGGTAAGCCCGGCTCCAGCGGTTGACACCCTTGGCCAGCCAGGCCTGGGGGTTTTCCGGGTCAAGGGCAATTCTTTTTTCCCAGAACATATTGGCCTTATCAAAATTTTCGATGGCTTCTTCCAGGTTCTGTTCGCTCACCGGAAGATGTTCATAGTAATTGGCCGCGTAAGCATATCCCATGGGATTTTCCGGGTCGGCTTCGATGCGGCGCAGGTACATGGTTTCAGCTTTTTTGGCGGCGTCCGGAACTTCACCGGCGTAGCGGCTGTAAAATTCGGCTACCACGTAGAAGTTATCCATGTTTTGCGGGTCAAGTTCGAGTATCCTGAGGTAGAGCTTTTCTGCCTCTTTAAAATTTCTCAGCTTGTCATACATGTCACCCAGCGAAAGGATAATATCCTTGTTGTTGGGTTCAATCTCCAGGGCCTTGCTAAGAGCTTCGATGGCTTTCTTCTCCAGCTCTTTGTTCAGAGCAGATTCAACTCCGGGCTTGTAAAGCGATTTGTAGCTTTCGCCGATATACCGGTAAGCCTGAACCAGATCAGGCCTGAACTTAAGAGCCAGCTCGTATTCAGCTACCGCATTACGATACTTGCCCTCTTTAAACAAGCTATTTGCTCTTTTAAAATGATAATTAGCCTTTAAGTTGTTAACCTTTAGCTTCTCGCAACTGGTGGCGGTTACAAGAACAGCCAAGGCCAAAAGGATAACTGCCAAGCCGTTTATCCTCTTACGAGACATCATGACCTCCTTAAACTCCTGGTCTCAGCATAATTAGACTTAATTTATATAAGAATGCGGGCATAAAGTCAAGAAAAAATAGAAGTTAAAAATTCCGGCGGGAGCCATTTTCCCCGGTCGAGGGGGTAAAATTTCTGGAAGAAAATGAAGGCCAGTCACCTTTTCCCCTAACTTTTTCTTAACTGAAAGCGGATGGGCGTCCCGATGAAACCGAATTGTTCGCGGAAAACATCCGCCAGGAATTTCTCATACGAGGGCAGCAGCGGACTGCGGCTGTGCCCGAAAAAGACAAAGGTAGGCGGCCTGACTCCTTTTTGCACAACATATTTAATCTTTAGAGTAGAACCATCCCTGGTCTTTGGCGGATATTCACGTGAAAACTTTTCCCAGAACCGGTTTAAAGCTGACGTCTCGACTTTTTTTGAAGCAGATTGATAAATTTCTTCTGCCAGGTCGAGGATTTTTACCACCCTTTGTCCGGTCTTGGCCGAAATAAAAAGAAGAGGAGCATAGTCAACAAAATGCAGGCGGTTAAAAACCAGCTGCCGAACCTGTTCCGGATTAACTTTGTCTTTTTCCACCAGGTCCCATTTATTAAGGGCAATCATCATTGGTTTACCGGAGTTATAGGCCAGAGTGGCGATGTGGGCGTCCTGGCGGGTGGGAAATTCCTGGACATCCATCACCAGACAGATAACGTCTGCTTCTTCTATGTTCCTTTTGGCTCTTATTATTCCAGCTTTTTCCCTGGAATCCCTGGTACCGCTGAGCTTTCTTATTCCCGCAGTATCAACAAGGCAGAACGTTTTCTGGTTCCGAACAATCAGAGTATCCACGCTATCCCTGGTGGTGCCCGGTATTTCACTTACCAGAAGTCTTTCCTCGCCGCACAGGCGGTTGACCAAGGAAGATTTCCCCACGTTTATCCGGCCGACGATGGCAATTTTCAGAGGTTTCTCTTCCCCAGAAGGACCGGCGGCCGGGGATGAAGTCTGGGGCAGCGCTTCTAAAATTTTTTCCTTTAAATAACCAAGGTTTAATTTATGCTCAGCCGAAATTTGGATAAGTTCTTCCTGCCCCAGGCGGTAAAACTCGGACAGGTCAGGTTCAAATTCCGGGTTGTCAATCTTATTCACCACAACCAGGAGGGGCCTGTTGAGCTTTTTCAGCTCCCGAAACAATTCTTCCTCAGCCGGCACTAACTGTCTTTTCCCATCAAGAAGCAAAATAAGCACATCAGCTGACCTGGCCGCTTCCCAGGCCTTCTGCCTGACCAGATGGGAGAACGGGTCAATCTGATGGTCAGCAAAGCCGCCGGTATCGGTCAGAAGAACTTCCCTTTCCTCTATTTTGGCTATCCCGGTAATTATATCTCGGGTCATGCCTGGCAGAGAATGAACCAGAGCCTTTTTTTGACCGAGCAGGCGGTTAAAAAGGGTGGATTTACCCACGTTGGGATATCCGATGATTACCACCCGTGGCAGTTTTTTTATTTTCATATCCGGCGTTTCCTGGCTCTACTTGGCCACCAAAGAAAAATCAGGGGTAAACGGACTGGACAAGTCGATGTGCCCGCCCAGGGTCTCTTTCTCACTTCCTTCCACCAGAAAAACCACTTTTTTTACTGACTTCAGATTATAGGCCAGAGAATTCACCACTGAATAAACAGCAGCCATCTCACCAGAGGAACCATAATAGTTGCCCGACGTGATATGACGAGAGAAGTCAACATAGGCTGTTCCGTCAGATGTGACATACACCTGACGGAGCCTTGTACCTTCAGGTAAAGCGTTCAGCCGCCCCTGGCTTGAACCTTTTAATACTTCTTCTACAATCACCCGGGCCAGGTCATTCGGGGACGAAGAGTTCAAAACAACCTGCCTTTCTTCCGGATGCAGCAGGTCATCACTCTCAGACAGGAAAAACAGAGTTACCGTTTTGGCCTCAGCTTTTTGGGCCGGGCTGGAACTGCCGGACGTCTCGGCTGGCCTGACCACATGTTTTATGCTTTCTTTACGGCTGCCGAAAAAGAAAATCAAGACCACGGCCACCAGGATTAAAAGAAGTAAAAGGAGCAGCCTGATTTTTCTTTTTTTCTTGTTCTTTGATTTCATGGTTTTTCATACATCTGCAAGAATTTGGCCAATCCCCGGTAAATAGCTTCTGCCACTTTAACCTGGAAATCTTCGGATTGCAGCTTTTTTTCTTCCTCCGGGTTGGTGATAAAAGCCACTTCCACCAGAATGGCCGGACAGGCCACGCCGGTCAGAACTTTAAAAGGAGCCTGTTTGATGCCACGGTTAGCCGTGTTTAAAAGCTCATTGAGCTCAACCTGGACGATTTCCGCTAACTGACTGCTTTGCTTCAGGTAAGCTGATTGAGCCATGTCCCAGAGAATCATCTTCAGATCATCCGCCTCTTTTCCTTTCACCTGGTCATTAAAACCGTTTTCATTGTTTTCAAAATAAGCCAAACGACGCGCTTCTTCATCCGTGGCATTCAGGCTGAGGAAAAAAGTTTCAGAGCCGTGAGCATTCGGGCGCCTGGAACCGTTGGCGTGGATGCTGATAAACAGGTCAGCTTTGTTGTTGTTGGCTATTGCTGCCCTCTGGGCCAAAGGCACCACCACATCGGTTTCTCTGGTCATGACTACGCGGTAATTCAGGTTTTTCTCAATTTCTTCCTTTAATTTAAGGGCAATGGCCAAGGTGATATCTTTTTCCAGCGCGCCAAAATTACCGCGCGCTCCGGTTTCCATTCCCCCGTGGCCGGGGTCAATCACTATGGTTCGCCTTGTTTTTTTACTGCCGGCGTGGGCAACCTGGCTGCTTTCTTCCGCCGGCTTCTCTTGATGAGCTGGCTGGCCGGCCTGAGTTCCGGGGGCGACCGTATTTTCAGCCGGCTGAGTGGCTGTGCTTTCTTTCTTGACCTGCCTGGCCGATTTGCTCCTTATTTCAAACGTTATTTCAAAAGGTTTCTTTTTGAAGCGATGAGAGTAGGTAAAATCAGCGACATTGATTTTAACAACCAATAAATAAGCATCCGGTGTCTTGGCCAGGTCTACAGACTTGACCAGCTGGCTGGAAAAATTCTGGCGTTCAAGTTTTAGCCCGGCCAGCGCCCGGAAAGAAACGATGAGGCTGTCTCCGCTTTTCCGGTGGCTGTAAACCAGGCTGCTGTCTGAAGTAAGCCGGAGGCGTGTAAAATCAGCTCCCTCTTCCACCGAAACTCTGAGGACTGGTGCGGCCTTAACTGTTTTGGGCCAGGCCGGCGTCTGAAAAACAGATGTAAAAAAAAGTAAAAGGCTGAAGACATATATAAAAGCTTTTCTGCGCAGCTTGGGCATCTCTTCTTTTAATATAAAAAAAATTGGTGGAGGCGGCGGGAATCGAACCCGCGTCCGGAGGCATTCCACAGTCAGCCTCTACAGGCTTATCCTCTTCAGCTTATCTCGTCAGGTGGTTCTTGAAGAGGAGAAGAACCACTCGACCAGCTCAAGTGGTACTTCATCTGCCAGACCCTGAGCACGCCTGGCAGACTATCCTGCAGGTCGGCGTCTCTCATAGCCCGCAGGAAAGGCTATGAAAGACGGCTGCACTTTCTATCAGGCAGCGACTGCAACAGGTTCTGCAGTTAATTTTTTCCCACCTGTTTAACGAGGTTGATGGGACCTCGGCCTGCAGCTTCTGCTTCACTACCTCCGTCGAGTCCATTTCGCCCCCGACGTGTAAATTATAGGGGAGTTTACCTCGGCTTGTCAATTAAGGGAGTCAGGCCAAAGGAAAACTGATAATAGAAAGGCAGGGTGATTTTTCTAAAAAAGGCGGAAAAACAGATACATATAACACCCGTCAAGATACCATAGAACTACCCAAAAATTAAAATCCAATATTACTGGAGTAAATTATAAAGATTCGTCGGCAAGTACGTTAAATAACAATCGTCTCAGTTATGGGGCCGGGTTCCATTTTCTGCCATGGAAATTGCTCCCTTACCCGGCGGACAGTGGCAGACTGACAAAAAAGGTGACCCACTTGCCCGGCTCAGATTCAAACCAGATTTTACCCTTATGACTGTCGACTATTTTCTTGCAGATGTACAGGCCGAGACCAGAGCCTTTTACCCCCTCGGTCCCTCTCTGCTTCAGCCGCTCAAACTTTTTGAACAGCCTCTGCCCGTCCTCGGGATTAATACCCACCCCTTCGTTATAAACAGAAAAGACCATTTCCCCATTCTTTTTTTCCAGGCCCAACTTAACTTCAGTGCCCTCATAACCGTATTTAATGGCATTGCTGACCAGGTTGCGGACGAGAATCTTGAGCAACCGGGGGTCGCCGTTTATCTTGACCTCATCGGCAAAAGTTTTCACGACTTTCATTTTCTTGGTGTTTTCCGCGATTTCCGGGAGCTGTAACACCTCGTCAACCACATCTTTGACAAAAAATATTTCTTCTTTAAAGGAATCGAGCTGCTCCAGCTCCATCTTGGACAAATCCAGGTAACTTCTGATTATGTCTTCTAAGTATTCGCAGTTGCGAATTATGGTTTCCAGAATTTTCATCTGCTCGGGAGATAGCTGGCCAAAGTAACCCTTATATAAGGTAGAAGCAGTCGTGTGCAGGGCCGAGACCGGGCTTTTTAATTCATGCGAGACAATGGCCATCAGGTCGAGCATGGTGCGCTGCTTTCCCGCCCGGGCTTCCAGAGCATTTTTGATAACTTCCCTGATTTCTTCCGGCGTAAAAGGCTTGGGAATGTAGTCAAAAGCCCCATTCTTCAGAGCTTCTCTTGCTGTGTCCACGCTGGCATACCCGGTAAAAATAATCACCGTGGTATCAGGCCGAACCTGACGCAGCCTTTTCAGCACTTCCATCCCACCGATTCCGGGCATTTTTAAGTCAGTAACCACTATGTCATAGTCCTGATTGATGGCTTTGCTTAAGCCTTCCTCCCCGGACAGGGCGGTATCAATTTCATAGTCCGAACTGGCAAAAATCCGGCGGCAGCTGCGCAGGACAATTTCTTCGTCGTCAATGAATAAAATCCTCGGTTTGGTCATTTTCTATCCTTTTTTCCGGCAGTCATTCTACCGGTAATTTTATGATAAACTCGGTACCTTCTCCTACCCTGCTCTTCACATCTATCGTTCCGTTATGTCTTTTTATCACACCGTAGGTCATGGCCAGCCCCAGGCCGGTTCCCTTACCCTTTTCTTTGGTGGTAAAGAAGGGCTCGAAAATTTTCTTCAAGTTTTCTTCGCTTATTCCTACTCCGGTGTCGGCTACCTTGATTATAACCTGGTTGGCCGCCCGGTCAAACCTGGTGGTAATGGTCAGTTGGCCACCGTTAGGCATGGCGTCAGCCGCATTGACCGCCAGGTTGTTGATTACCGAACGAAACTCATCCGCATCCACTTTGACTTCAGGCAGGTTTGGCTCGAGATCTTTAACAATTTTTATATTATGAAAATTCACATGTTTTTCCAGCAGCTGTAAAGCTTCCTCAATCAAAGAATTCAGGTTTATGCTTGTTTTTTCTGGTTTGTAATCACGGGCAAAATCGAGCAGGCCTCTGACAATTTTGCGGCAACGCAGCGTTTCTTCCTTGATGGTTTTCAGGTCTTCTTCATAAGGTGTACCTTTCAGCTCTTCGGCCAGCAGGCTGCTGTAAGTGAGAATGCCGGTCAGCGGGTTGTTGATTTCATGGGCGATACCCGAAGCCAGCCGTCCGATGGAAGCCAGCTTTTCTGACCGCAGGATAGTTTTTTCTGCCAGCTCTCTTAAACGCTCATCCCTTTCTTCGACCGCTTTGACCATATCGTTAAAATATTCTTCAAGTTCCCGTATTTCGGCGCTTTCTTCCGGGGGAATTTCCAGCAGATGGTAGTTCCCCCTGGCAATCTCTGAAGTGGCTTTTATCAACCGGTTAATCGGTCTGGTGTAAAGATTGACCAGGTAAGTGGAGACGTACACCGCAACAACCGTCATCAGAAAAATTAGCATAAAATAAAGCAGAGTCGTGCGGCGCAGGATAGACGTAAACTTGGCTTCTAGAATACCCACATAAAGCATGCCCACCGGCACACCCTCCACATCGGTCAGTCGTGTGTAGCCAGACAGATAATAATCATTGACCACAAAGGCTTTCCCCAGCCAGTCTTGCCCTTTCTCAAAAACCTGCCGGTAAACTTCTTCTGACACCAGCGTGCCCACGGCCCTGCGCCCGTTTTCATCCAAAACGTTAGTGGCTACCCGAACATCATCGAGGAAAATGGTGATGGTGCCGACGTCTTTGCCTTTAACCTTTTCTTCCTTAAAGATCAGTTTTTTAAACCGGTCGACAAAACGGTCGTTATTGTTCAGAAGCACCGCCGCATAAAGCACTCCCACCAGGCGTCCCTGCCGGAAGATGGGTGAAACTGTCTTTAAAACCAGAGCTCTTTCTTCCATCTCCTTGCGCTGCGGTCTGGCTTTTGGAGTGGGGATAATCGGAATCAAAGTTCTTTCGGCCAGGTCCTGTCCTTCGTTTTTGATATTTTCATACCCAAGAATACCGGTGCCGGCCGCCGGTTTTTTGTTACGCAGCACCCATTGAATGTATTTGTAGTGGGCAACGCTGTCGCCATAGGCGTCGAAATTATTAGCCCTGACCAGAATCGTTCCGTCCGGCTTAACCACATTGACTATGTCAAAACCAAATTCTTCTTTTATCTGCAGCAATTTTTCATACAGGTATTTCCTGTCGCCCGCGGCCGTCGCGTTGACAATCTCTGAGGTGCGGGAAAGGTATTCAATAATTTTCGACCGGCTCTTTATCTCTTCCTGGTAAAGGTCATTTATCGCCTTGAGGCTATTCTTAACGTTATCATAGGCTTCGCGGATGACGTTGCGGTTTATGGAATTTACCCCCAGATAAATGGACAGGGCGCCCATCAGGAAGACGATGGTCAGCAACCCGAAAATCAGCTTGAACCTCAGGCTGCGGCGCAGCGTTTCCAGCCTTTGAACAAACTCTTTGAGGTTCATTTTTCGCATTTTATTTATTTCACTTAAACTTTTCTCTTATTTTCTGGCCAGACTCATTTCGATTTTTTCCAGCAATTCCTCCAGGTCAACCGGTTTAGTCAGGAATTCATTGCGCCCGGGCAGGAAACTTTCTTCCTGGTCCAGGGAAAAACGCGAATTGGTTACCTGGTCAATGGCCGTCAGGATGATTATCGGAATATTTTTAAACTCCCGGTACTTAGAATCTGAGCGTTCGCTTCTTATCTGGTACACCGCCTCGAACCCGGCCGTGTCCGTTTCCATCATGACGTCCAGGATGAGAAGGTCAGGCTTTACTTCCAGCAGCTTCTTCAACCCTTCCTGTCCGCTGTGAGCCACTTCAACTTCATAACCTTTAACCTTTAACACCTGACTCAGGCTTTGGGTCAGGTCGCGGTCATCGTCCACCAGAAGTATCATGGCCATATCATTTCCTCCCGAAATTCAGACGGTCATCTTCTTCATCCAGGAGCTTATAGATGACGTTGTTAACTTCAAGAAGTTTACCGTGCCGGTACATATCGACCGGAAACTCCATCTGCTTCAACTCAACTGGCGCCACTTTTTTATCCACCAGTCCCAGCGCCAGGGCAATTCCGTAGATAATGGCTTCCGGTCTTGGCGGACAGCCTGGAATAAAATAATGAACCGGAATGGCTTTTTCACCACCGCCGGTGACATTATAAGTATCATACCAGCAGCCGCCGCCAATGGCACAGGAACCGACGGCAAAAACCAGTTTGGGCGCCGGAACAGCCTGGTAGGCTTTCCTGACCAGGGGCAGGGTCGGCCTGGTGACTGCCCCGGAAAGAAGAATAGCATCAGCGTGGCGGGGAGAACCAACCAGCCTGATGCCAAACCTTTCCACATCATAATAAGGCGTGAGCACGTTTAAAATTTCTATGTCGCAACCGTTGCAGGCCCCGCTGTTACAGTGGTAAACCCAGATGGAGCGGCGAAAAGCTTTTTCAGCCAGTTTTTTCCACATGCTCATTTCTCCAGTTGCTTCGGCCTTTCGTATGTTTTGGTTTTTTCCAGCATTTCAGGCGAAAATTCAGCCGTGCTGTGGCGGATGACCTTTCGCACTTCCAGGCTGTCATAACGGTAACCGAGCGTATGCAGCCGGTCAAGGCTGTTTTTGATTTCCAGGTCATAACACCGCCCGCATCGCTGACAGGTCATCATGAAAAGTTCGATGACCTGGGTGATGTCCTGCCTGTTATCCGTGGCCAGCTCGTAGCGGTCACTCATAGTTATGGCTTTTTCCGGGCAGAGGTCGGCACAGCGGCCGCAATATGTGCAGCGTGAAGAATCGTAAAGGAGGACTCTGATTTCCTGGCAGATATCCCTCAGAAAAATCGTCCGCGCCGGGCAGTGATTGGCACAGCCGGCACAGCCAATACACTTTGTGTGGTCCCAGATAGGCTGACCTCGAAAACCGGCAGGGGCCGGTCTTGGTTCAAATGGATAGCGCAGGGTGACCACTCCGGATTTCCAGGAAATGGCCAGCTGCTTTATCTTATTCCAGAGCCACATTTAAAGCCTCTCCTCTCTTCCCAATCATAGCCCGCTTACTCCCAGGCCAACAGCTACCAACGATAAAACTATCAAAAAGGCATAAAATTTAATCGCCTGGTCTATCCTGAACCTCGGGTGAGTTGCCCCGATGACAGAAATCATAACGAACAGCAGGATTATAAGTATGGCTTGCAACAAAAAGTCCAGAAAACAATTCGCCGGGCGCAAGAAACTCAGAAAAGCGTTGACCAGCAGCCAGGCATAAAACATTCTTTTTAGGTTTAAGGCATAGCGAAAAAGTGCATAGTTCGGCCCGCTGTATTCAATGTAAGGTCCCTCGAGTATTTCCACTTCAGCTTCCGGTATGTCAAAAGGCTGCCGTGAAACAAAAGCCTGAAGGGCCAAAAGGTAAACGACCAGCATCAGAAAATAAGAAAAGCTTTTGGTGCTGGCCACGCCCTGAATAGCTCCGGAGAGGGTCATCGTGCCATTTCTCAGCGCCCCCAGGATGATGGTCATGGCCAGAACCGGTTCCAGCATGATGATGGTCATCATTTCCCGGCTGGCACCCACGCTGCCAAACGGATTGCCGCTGGCCAGAGCACCAATTAGTATGGAAAAACCGCTCAGGGTTAACAGGTAAATCAGCGTCATCAGGTCTGCTTTCTGAGAAAGAAAAGTTTCCCCACCATGAAAGGGCAAAATAGCCACGGCGGCCAGAATTGAGGCAAAAGCCAGCAGCGGGGCCAAGCGAAAAGCCCAGTTTCTGGCGGAAATTAAATTTTCTTTACCAAAAAGCTTAAAGAGGTCCAGATAAGGCTGGTAGAGTGGCGGGCCCTGTCGAGATTGAATCCTGGCCGTGATTTTTCTCATGACCCCTTCCAGAAAAGGTGCAAACAACAGGAAAAAGAGCAGGTTTAACAGAACGCCAGCGATTTTCATCTTCCGAACCTCACCTTCCGAGACATTTTTTCAAGTTCCTGTTTGCTGATTATCCTGGCCCGGCTTTCCCTGAGCTCAACCACCAGGACCCGGTCAGTACAGGAAATGCAGGGGTCAATCGAACCAACTATGATGGGAAAATCGGCCAGCTTGTTGTTGAGCAGCATGTCCGGCACCGCCTGCAGGTTGGGGTAAGTGGGAGCTCGAACACGCCACCGTTCAGGCCGGTTTTTCTCACCGGTAAGCACATAGTGAACCGCCTCTCCGCGCGGTGCTTCAACCACGGAAAGACCCTGTTTGCCCGCCGGAACTGGCCCTTCGAGCTCGAGCGCTAACGGCTCATGCTCTGGCAGAACAGACAGCTTATCCAAGCACTGTCTGATTATTTTAATGGCCTCGTAGATTTCTTTTAGCCTGACCACCAGGGTACCCCAGACATCGCCGGTCTCTGCCACTGGGACATCGAATTGTAGCTCATCATAAGCGGCATAGGGATGGTCGCGCCGCACATCCATATCCAGGCCGCGGGCCCTGGCCACCGGCCCCACCAGGTTCCACCTGATAGCCTCCTCCTTTGAAAGATACCCCACGCCTCTGGTTCTTTTATGAATGGTCTTGTCTTTGATAATGGCTTTCTCCAGCGTGAGGGTTTCTTTTTCCACTTCCTGCATCACCCGTCGTATGTCTTCTGCTTTTTCTCTGGTGATGTTTCTGCGGACACCACCGATGATAATCATGCCGTAAGTCTTGCGGTTACCGGTCAGACCCTCTGCCAGCCACATGATTTTTTCCCTGATTCTCCAGGCCTGCATGAATACCGTGTCAAAGCCGATCAGGTGTCCGGCCACCCCAAGCCACAGCAGGTGCGAATGTAGCCTCTCCAGCTCGAGCATCACCACCCGGATGAACTCGGCCCGTCTCGAAATCTTCAGACCGGCCGCCGCTTCCACCGCCTGTGCATAATTGGTCGAATGAACCGAGCCGCAGATGCCGCAGATTCTTTCCGCCACAAAGGGCACATCATTGTAAGTCAGCTCTGTCTCGCCCAGCTTTTCAATCCCGCGGTGAGTCATGAACCCCCGGTACTCACAGCCCTTAATGTCCTCTCCATCAACATAAACCGAAAAATGCGCCGGCTCATGAAGACTTGCATGAAAAGGGCCAAAGGGAATGACCGAAGTCCCGGGCGGAGCCTGTTCCAAGCGGAAAGCAACTTCTTCCGCCGCGGGCGGCATCAGGTCGTGCGGCACATCTTTTCTCAGAGGATATATTCCTTCTGGCCAGTCATCAGACAGCACCAGGCGCTTGAGATTGGGGTGACCTTTAAAATTTAAACCGAGCAGGTCGCGGTACTCGCGCTCCGACCAGCCGGCCCCCGGCACCACCGGTGTTATGGAATCAAATTCCGGTTCACCCTCCGGCGTAAAAGTGCGCAACGCTACCAGAAGGCCATCGGCGTCAAAGGCAAAAGTATGAAGCAGGGCAAACCTCTGATTATTTTTTCTGTCATCATAAGCAATGCCCACCTGGTAGCGGCCGCCTTGCTCCAGCAGAAGTTTGACCGCCGGCAGCAGGGCCTGTTTTTTAAGGTCAACAAACAAGCGGCGGTCAGAAGAAGGTTCTTCACCTAAAAAATCAACTCCAAGTTTATTTTTTAATAGCCCGGCCAAATATTCTTTTTTCGTCATGAGCCAACCTCATTTTTGATTTGAGCAGTTTCTGCAGCTTCATCATCAACTACCTGTTTTGCTCTTCCACCTGTCCACCAGAAAAATTTCTTGAGGTCAGAAAACATGTTCCGGTCAGCATAAACGTTGTCCTGGTTAAGGTCCTGGTAGCCGCACAGCCAGGCAGGCACCTTAACTTCAGCCGTCCCGGCTGATTGCCGCAGAGCCCGGCCGAGGATGATTAAAGCCACCATCAGCAAAAGAATAACCAGCGGCGAAACCGCAGCCAGCAGATTTTGACCATTGAATATTTTAACTTCAGACAGGCTGCCGGAAAGATAGCTCTGACGGCTATCGGCCAGCAGGAAGCCCGGGCTGAGACTTAAACTGTGGCTTATGAGCTTCACATAAGCCATCGGCAAAAAAGCCTGGCTCAGGCAGATAACAGCCAGCAGAATCCCGCCCGCTAACATAGAAGCCGGCACTTCTTTTATGGTTCTGTTTAATTTCAAGTTAGCCCCGGCCGAAGTAAAAGCCAGCCCGAAAAATTTTACATAGCAGGCTAAGGTAAAAGCCGCGGTAAACAGGGCTATAATGCCGCTCCAGGTCATGAGCAGGTTGTTCTGTCCGGCTAAAAAATTTCCGGAAATCATCAGCCATTTACTGAAAAACCCGCTGGAAGCCGGCATGCCGGCAATCGAATAAGAAGCCAAGGCAACCAGAAGACCGGTGGCAGGCATAACCGCCAGCAGTCCACCCAGCCGGTTTAAGTCCCTGGTGCGAGTTGCATAAAGCAGGTTACCGCCGGTCAGGAAAAGCAGACCCTTGAATATTCCATGATTAAGGCTGTGGTAGACCGCGCCGATAAAAATCACCAGAGCCAGCGACTGGCCGGCCGGAGAACCGGAGCTGGCGGCCAGCAGACTGCTGCCCAGAGCAAATATGATGTAACCAACCTGGCCTATCGAACTGAAAGCCAGCAATTTAAGATAATCGCTCTGCTTGATCGCCTGCACCGTGCCGACGAAAAGCGTGAGGGTTCCGGCTATCAACAGAGTTTTACCCCACAAGATGGCGCTAAAATTCGGCGAGGCACCCTGGCTCAGGAAGAAGAAAATTCGCATCAGACCAAAAACTCCTGTCTTCTCCAGGATGCCGGCCAGGAGGGCAGAAACTGAAGGATTGGCTGTCGAATAAGCACTGGGAATCCAGAGTTGCCCGAGGGGAAAAATTCCGGTCTTCAGGCCAAAACCCAGGAGAAGCAGGGCAAAAAATATAAGGACGGACAGCCGGGGGCTACCGGCCAGTTTTTGCCCGATTTCCATAAGCGGCTCACCGAACTCATAGCCTTTTACCAAAAATGGTGCGCCAGCGACCATCAACCAGGCGGCCTGCATGAAAAGGAGGTAGGTAAGAGCTGGCCTGGCTGATAATTTAAGAGGACGACCCCATCTAACCAGCAAATAGGATGACCAAGCCATAAGCTGCCAGGCGATGGTGAAACCCAGCCCCAGGTCATCCACCGTCAGCAGTCCAATCAGGCCGGCTATAAACCAGGGGAAAACAAAGTAAAACTTCCGGTTAGACACCGGATGAATTTCTTTATTGAAACCAGAGGAAAAAAAGACTGAGCTTAAAGTGAGAACAGCCAGCAGCATCAAAAACAGGCCGGACAGCCCGTCGATTAACACGGGAATCTTCGCCGACCAGAAGTTTATTTCAAACTCTAACGGATGATTAAGCCGCCAGAGAACCTGAATCGCCAGCCATATTAATAACAGGGAGCTCAGAGAGACAAAACCTGTGCCGCTCCACCTGATGAGCCTGTCATTATTCTTAAATAGTAAAGATAGCAAAGAGGCAACTGCAAGAAGTAACAGGGTTAGCCAAAAAAGCCAGACAGGCATCATCAGATTTTCTCCCTTTCCCGAGCCCGGCTTTTCTTGCTCGGCTTTTTATTAGGCATGGATTTTGACGGACTCGTGTTTCGAGAAAGCAGGTCACTGACCAGCTCGACCAATTCCTCCGCGGCCTGGAGAACAACGGGGCTCATGCCCCGGCCGAATTCAGTGGTTTCAGGGACAACCCCCAGGATAAAAACTTTTTTGCCGGTCTCTTCAATCACCCGGGCGGTGAGCTTTAAAGACATCCGGTGGGTGGAAGCTATCTCACCAATTTCATCAAACTCTTCCAGCGGGCCAAAAACTACAGTGCCAGGCGCCGCATCCACAATTACCGCATCGGCAAAAATTACACAATCAGCTTCTTTTCTGGAAATGGGGAAAGCAAAATTTTCCGGCACATCTTCGACAGCGAGTAACCGGTCTTCTGGCAACACCTTCTTCTCTTTCAATTTACTTATAAGATAAGGGCCAAAGCCATCATCACCGCGAAGGGCATTACCGATGCCGGCAAAAATGGTCTTCTGTCCAACCACTTCTTTCAACAGGTCGAGGGCTTCCATGTTAAATCTGCTCTCCCAAGGTCTTAATCTGCTTGTAGGTATAAACGGGTCCATCAACGCAAACCAGCGTCCGGCCGATGGCACAGTGCTGGCACTTGCCGATGCCGCATTTCATGTGCCGCTCTAAAGTTGAGTAAATGTGGTCTTCCTTTATACCTTTTAATTTCAGTTCCTTTATCACCGAGTTGAACATAACCGGGGGGCCGCAAACAAAAGCCACCGTGTTGTCGGCCGGAAGAGATAGCTTGGCTACCAGTTGATTGACAAACCCAACTTCCCCGGTCCAGCCTGGTTCCGGCCGGTCGATGGTGAAGTATGTTTCAAAATTTTCCGTTGCCTTCCACTCACGGATAGACTCTTTGTACATCAAATCTCTGGAGCTCCTGGCCCCGTACACCAGAATTACCCGGCCAAATTCCTCCCGATGCTGCAGCACGTGGACGATGGAAGAGCGGAGAGGTATAAGCCCGATACCGCCGGCCACGTAAATAATGTTTTTGCCCTTTATTTCTTCAAAGGGAAAGCCGTTGCCGAAGGGACCGCGCACTCCAATTTTATCCCCGGGCTGGAGCTCATGAAGCGCCGCGGTAACTTTTCCCACTCTCCGCACCGAAATGTGCCGGCGGTCGTTTTCCGGGCTGAAAGGCAAGGAAACGGCAAATTCACCGGCTCCGAAAACCGTGCACATGATAAATTGACCGGACCGAATTTTAAAAGCCTGCTCGATTTCCGGCCGGTCAAAATGGAAGTAAAAGGTCTTCACCTCATCGATCTCGTCCCTTATTTCGACCACCGTCGCTACTTCGGGCACGGTAACAATGGGCACCAGGTTTTCTTCCATCATCAGTCTCCAGTTATTTCCCTTCTGATATAAGTTACGACATTAGGCAGGCCTATGTCTCCCGGGCAAACCCTGGCACAGCGGCCGCAACCGACGCAGCCCGGACGCAGATATTTCTTGGACTGAGAGTAAGACAGCTTGCAGAAGAAGCGCTTGTTTCTCCTGTCTTCCACCGGCTTCCGGGGATTATGGTCACCAGCCATCTTGGTGTATCCCTCAAAAGAGCAGGAATCCCAGGTGCGAACTCGGTCGGTCGTTCCGTCGAGCCGGTTGACATCTTCCACGTTAAAGCAGGAACAGGTCGGGCAGACAAAAGAACAGGCTCCGCACTCAAAGCACTGATTACCGATATATTCCCACACTTCTGGTTTGATAAAGCCGGTGGTCAGGCGGTTGGTTGCCCGAGAAATCCAGGCTTTATTTTCAAGAGCAAAGGCGTCAAAAGAAGACACCGATTCATCCACCACTTTCTTTTTAAGCTCAACCGCATTTTTTCCGGCTTCCTCAAGGCCAAGTTCCTCTACCAGGCTTTGCCCTTTCCTTGAACCCACTTCCACCAGATAGCGGTCGCCCACCCTGGTAAAATCCAGGTCAAAACCTTCCCTGGCCGACGGACCACTGTCCGTGCAAACACAGAAACACTGGGGGAAAGGTCGAACGCAGGTGTTGGAAATCAAGAAAAGTTTTTTTCGGTGTTCAAGGTAAATTTCATCCACAAACTCCTGGCCGAGGAAAAAGCGGTCCAGGCAGAGAATACCGTTAAGGTCACAGGCCCGCAGTCCGACCAAAGCTTTGGGCTTCAGGTGGCTTAACTTTTCGATGGCCACCTTTTTTGACTGGCGGTCATAGCGGTACCTCAGAATTTCCTCATAATGCGGGAAAAGGATGTACTTGGGTGGATTGTAGGGAATCGGTGCTTCTAAATTGAGTTCCGCAGGATTGGTCAGGCGGTCAAATACAACCTCATTTGAAACTTCATCACGGCGCGGGCCGAAAAGCTCGTAGCTTCGGCTGAGCTTTTCCACCAAAGCGTTTAATTGATGTCTTTCAAGCCAGTACATCTTTTACCCCGCTTTCTCCAGCCGCACGGGCAAGAAGAATTCCTCGTTTTTCTCCAGCTCGGGCACCTGACGAAGCAGAAACTCTGGAATCATGCCCTCTATAAAATAAGGAACATAAAGCTGTCCGGGAAGCACATCAGGCGAGACCCTGACGGCCAGAGTCATTTCGGCCGATTCAGAAATTATTCGCACCGCCTGCTTTTCCCGCAGCTGCAGGCGGCGGGCATCTTCCTCTGAAATCTCTACAAAACCTTTCGGGTAGAGCAACAGCAGTGCGTTGTATTCCCTTTTCGGGATAAAGGTCCTCTTCATCAAAGAATTCTGGTGCCAGAAATAGTTGCTTCGCCCGACGGTTAATTTAAAGGGGAAGGTAGACTTCAGTTCGGCCATCGTCTGCGCCCGGGGCCGCAGGTTCTCGTCAAGCACAAACCGAAATTTATGACCGGCCTCATCCAGCTGAAGATAATCACTCCCCTGCGGATGTTTTTCATCGCAGGGCCATTTAAGGCCCAGGTGAGATTCAAGCTGGGCGTAGGTAAGACCTGAGTACTGAGGTACCACCTTAGCTATTTCCGAAAATATCTCTTCGGCTGACTGATATTTCCAGTCGTGGCCCAGAGCACGGGCCAGCTCGGTGAGGTTTTTCCAGAGCGGCCTGACTTCGGCCGGCGGTTCAACTTTTTTCCGGTTTAGCTGCACTCTCCGCTCAGAGTTAGTATACGTGCCTTCTGCTTCAGCATAACTCGGTCTGGGTATTATCACCTGAGCCAGGCCGGCAAAGTTGTTGTGGTAAGCACCAAAATAGATGACCAGTTCCAGTTCTTTAATCCGGTTTACATTCCTGATTATTTCTTCGTCATGGTCCACAACCACTAAAGCTCGTAACGACTTGCTTTCAGCAAGACAGGCACTCACGCTTTGACCCGGCTGGCGGCTGAGTTTGGTCTGCCAGAGTTCTTCAAGCTTCTTGATGTTCTTTTCCTCAGAAGCATCCAGATATCCCGGCAGGAACACCGGGGAAAGCCCCATATCGTAACTTCCAAGCAGGTTGCTTATCCCGGTAACCGGAATAATTCCGCCGGCTCCCTGGCCGAGTTTGCCGGTAAGAAGCATCAGGTTGAACAGGGCCGACATCGTCTGAGAGTCGAGGCTCTGAACACCTGTCGGATAAAAAGCATAGGCTAACTTTGAATCGTAAAGTTTCCGAGCCACTTCCGTCAGAATTTCCCGAGAAAGGCCGGTCCTGCCCAGGATTTCTTCCAGGTCTACTTTTTCAAGCTTTTTAAAGAAAGCCTGGAAATTTTCAGTGTGTTTTTCCAGATAATCGGTTTGAAACTTTTTCTCTTCGTAAAGTATCCGGGCGAGACCTTCAACCACGAGAGAGAAAGTTCCGGGCGCCGGTCTCAGATGAACCTGGCTCAACCTGGCCATCTGGGTTTTACGGGTCGAAACAGTGACTACCAGGGCACCGGCTCTTCTCGCCCGGTGGATTTCACTGGCAATAATTGGGTTTTGTTTGGTCAGGTCGCCCCCGACCACCAGGATAAAATCAGCCTGTTTTAATTTGCTTAAAGAACCTGTGGCTGCAGGCCAGCCACAGCCAGTCAGAAGAGTCCTGGCACTTTCTTCCTGTCCGGCATCCGAGGACAGGCTCAGGTTGTTGCTCTTGATGACCGCTCGAGCAAACTTGCCGAAAAGATAATTATCTTCGTTGGAAGCTCTGGGCGAAGCCAGAAAGGCCACTTCCTCGCCTTGCAACTTCCGCAGCCTCTCGGCTGTATAAGCCAGAGCCTGTTCCAGCCGTACCGGACGAAGCTTGCCATTTTCCCTGATAAAAGCGCTGGTGATTCGTTCTTCGGTCTGCAGCAGTTCATGGATATGCCAGCCGCGCACGCACAGACGCCCCTGACTGAGCGGATGTCCGGGCAGCGGGTAGACTCCCCGGACCCGTCCCTCTTCTACTTGAAGAAGATGACCGCAACCGGTTCCGCAGAAATTACAGATACCTCTCTCGTAGGGCACTGTTTTCTCCTCAATTTTTCACTTTCGGAGAAGTAAAACTTTTTTCTCCCCTGTCAGTTAGAATGAAAAATACCAGAAAATGGCTATCTTGTAAACAGTTTCAGCCTGTCCTTGAGATTAACACCTTCAGCAGATAGCTGATGTTGATCAGGGTAGTTAGCCCGCCCAGGAACCTCTCCTTGACCATGCCCTTGGGCAGCTCATCCACCGTGCTTTTAATTTCAGCCAGCGAGGACTGAAGCAGTCCGAAATATTCCTGAATTTTTTCTCCGCAAGGAGAACGTCTGAAGGATTCAAGCAGGGGGGCAGCTGTCTCCGGATTTTCAAAGGCCTGCCTGAAAAATTCTTTTACCTCATCCGGAAAATCAGCCAGCGCTTTTTCCATCAGACAGAAGCGAGTCAACCGGTAACCCAGCCTGACTTCTTCCAGGTTTCGCTCGACAAACCTTTCTGGATAGCGTTCAAAATAGGCCTGGCCGAGGGCAAAAAGGTCATCTGCCGTCAATGGGAATTTGCCGTTCAGGTTCTTGACCTCGATGAAGAAATCTTCCACCTCGACCGTTGAGCGGAAGATATCGGCCAGGGTTTTAGTCATGTCAGGACTTTACCAAAAGGGAAGACCTGGATTAAGCTCTTGGCCGATGCTTTTCCAGGACGCTCAGCAAGAGGTCGAAATTAACCGGTTTCTGAAACACCCCGTTAAACCCGAGTTCATCCAGGCCGATGGTTCTGGCGGTGGCCTCACCGATAGTGCTCAGCAGAAAGACGGGCAGTTCCGGACGTTCTTTCTTGATGACCCCGGCTACTTTAGCTCCAGCATCGATGTCTTCCATCATCATATCGCAGAGAACGAGGTCTGGCTTGACCTGGCGAAAAAGCTCCAGGCCCTCTTTCCCGCTGAGAGCGGTGTAGACTTCATACCCGCTGGCTTCCAGGATGGCTTTGACCGAAACACAGATGGCCGGGTCATCATCTATTACCAGGACCTTAGTTTTTTCTGACATCTCTTCCTCCTGAGATTATTAGGTTTATTTATAACATACTAAATGGTTTTTATAAAGTCCTCAGGCATCTTTCAGCCGGCCATGATTTTTCCTGCGGTTTATCCTAATTCCTTACCCGTTATCGTGCTCCCCGGGCTTTACCCTTTATGTCTTTTGAGGCAGTAAAAGTCCAAATAACTTTTCAATTTTCTTTCAAGCTGTTTTTAGGAAGGACAGAGAAAACAATTTTCTCAAAAGACATTGTCCTGCCGCTGCTGCCAAACATACATAACCGACTAAACATAAAAACATCATCTTGCTGATACAGCTAAAATTGTTATAATTTAGAATTCTTTAAACTAACCACTTAGCACCAGGTCCCAACACTCTCATCTATTTCTTCCATTATTACCCCCCTTAAATACCGGATGAGTCCTTTTATATCATTTTTATATCATTGCTATTCCATTAATTTTCGTTTTGCCCCCCTTAAATTTAAGGCTGTTTCTCAAGAAAGCTCAGGCGGCCAGGCCAATTGGATTCTCGATTATAAAACAAACCAAGTTTTTTGAAGTCTCGGGGATAAAAAAAAATGGCGGGGCCGACGAGGCTCGAACTCGCGACCTCCGGCGTGACAGGCCGGCGTTCTAACCAGCTGAACTACGACCCCGCCCGGGGTGTATAAATTATAAACAAAGAGCTGCTGACTTGCAAGAGAGTGAATGGCCCTAATTAAAATCTGCCCGAAATTAAATTGCTTTTTTTCAAAGAAATCAACACCAAACCCGGACCGCACGACCCCCGGCTTCATGACCATGGAGAATTGAGCCTATAACAGGGATAAAAACTCAATGAATTCAGAGAGGTCACGAGCAGAAGGAGTGGATTGCTTCATGAAGTAATTATTAAAGGAAAAACAGTCGTTCTTTTGAGGAGCAGAGGCTTTTCTTTTTTTTTCTTCTTAATTAATAAAAACGCCACTTGGCTTTTATCACTTTGCCGTTCTTATCAATGGTAAACCTTCTCTGCTCTATAGTTGTTGTTTTGCTGGTGGTCGGCGGGTTGTAATGGGTAACTCCAGAAGAATCGGTCCAGGCCGTCCCTTCATGTTGAATTTCATTCTCGACAGTCCATTCAAATATCAGCACTTTTCTTCCCTCGGAATCATACTCCACGGCTTTTGGCTCACCGTAATAGGCAATTAAATCGGCTTCAGTACGGCCGATAAACCTTTTGACCTCCTGGTTACGGTAAGAGACGCCAGACAAAAGACAGGCCATCTGCATGGAAATCAGAAGGACAACTATCAGAAACAGCCAGCCGAGAAAAATTTTTCTTCCTTTTTGTGTGCGCCATAAAGGGGTGCTGAGAGCTCCATCCATTTTAGCCTCCTCTTATTTACATGCCTTCATCAATAAATAATATAAATTCAAATTTTAAAAGCACAATAAATTTTTAAACTGCAGCCTGCCCTCAAGCCCTTTCAAAAGACATTTTTTCTAAAGCGGCAATCCGCTCCTCAACCGGCGGATGGGTGCTAAAAAGTTTGTTCATCTTGCCGCCGAGGTTTTTTAACGGGTTAACGATGTAAAGATGAGCGGTCGCTTTGTTGGCCGCCTCGAGCGGCTCGGTGTCAGCGGCAATTTTACGCAGGGCTGAGGCCAGCCCGGCCGGGTAGCGGGTCAGCATGGCTCCGTCCGCATCGGCCAGAAACTCACGGCGTCTGGAGATGGCCAGCTGAATGAGCTGAGCCACCAGTGGTGAAAGAATGGCTAACGCTAAGGCCACCACCAGCAGGATGGCGCCGGCGTTGCCGCTGCCCCGTCCCTCGCGGCTTCTTCTTCGGCCGCCGCCCCACCAAAAACTGCGCAGCATCCAGTCGCTCAAAAGGGCAACCAGCCCGACCATGACGACGGCCACCGTCTGCAGCAGCACATCGTAGTTTTTTATGTGGGACATTTCATGGGCAATCACACCTTCGAGTTCAAGCCGGTTCAGCTTTTGCAAAAGGCCGGTCGTCACACAGATGACCGAGTGCTGCGGGTTGCGGCCGGTGGCAAAAGCATTAGGCGCGGTATCTTCGATAACATAACAGCGCGGCGCCGGCAGGCCGGCCGCCAAAGCCAGGCCTTCCACTGTATTATAAAGATAGGGATATTCCTCCTTAGTGACCGGCCGGGCCCGGCTGATGGCCAGGACAATCTTATCGCTGTAATAATAACTGCCAAAAGCGCTCAGCCCAGAGATGACCAGTGCCAGAACAAACCCGCCCTTCCCCCAGCCGGTAAGCTCTTCAAAAGCCCAGACTACCAGAAAAACAAGCACCACGAAAAAAAGGGTCAGCAGGAATGATTTGACTTTGTTTTTTCTTATTTGCTCATACATGAGAAGCTAAGAATGATGGATATTAAATTAAAATGCAAACTTTCCTGGCTGCTTCAGAAAGAAACCTTGACCGGTCCTCTGGCTTCGGGCTCCTCAATCTCAAAATATTCTTTTTCTTTAAAGCCAAACATGCCGGCTATGATGTTGGAAGGGAACATCTGTATCTTCATGTTGTACTTCATCACCATGTCATTGTAAAACTGCCGGGCAAAGGCGATTTTGCTTTCGGTCCCGGCCAGCTCTTCCTGCAGCATCAGAAAATTCTGGTTGGCCTTGAGTTCGGGATAATTTTCCACCACGGCAAACAAGGATTTGAGGGCGCCGGTCAGCATGTTCTCTGCTTCGCCCTGCTCCTTCACCGTCTGCGCGTTAATGGCTTTGGCCCTGGCTTCGGTCACTTTTTCAAAAACTTCCCGTTCATGCTTGGCATAGCCCTTGACCGTCTCCACCAGGTTGGGAATAAGGTCATACCGGCGGCGGAGCTGAACATCGACCTGGGCCCAGGCATTGTTGCACCGGTTTCTCAGGACGACCAGGCTGTTGTAAATGCCGATGACCACAAGAGCCAGAAGGCCAATAATAATCAGAATCACCATGACCGCACCCATTTTTCTCTCCTTTAAAAATAATTTTCAAAATTTAACCGGGCTTATTAAAGGATATTAGCACTACGGATAAAAATCAAGCTTTTTATACCCGGCCACATCATCAAAAAATGAATTGACTTAATTTGTCGATAAATGCTATAGTTTTTTCTCAAGTTAGGCGAATGGCTCTTTTATTTTAAAAGCAATATTTTCATAATTTTAAGGAGGTCTGAATGGCTAATTTAAAGGAAAAGTTTGTCTCCAAAATGATGCCCATGCGTGAGAGAATCCAGAAGATTCTCAAAGAGCATGGGGAGCTCAAAATTTCTGACGTAACCATCGCCCAGACTTACGGTGGGATGCGCAGCGTAAAGTGCATGATCTGGGAATGCTCGGCCCTGGACCCGAATGAAGGGATTCGTTTCCGCGGCTACACCATTCCTGAAGTGCGCGAAAAACTGCCTAAAGCGCCTGGCACCGAAGAACCGCTGCCGGAAGGCATGTTCTATCTGCTCTTGACCGGAGATATTCCGACTTACGAAGAGTGCCTGGAAATCACCGAAGAATGGCGGAAGAGAAGCGAACTGCCCAAATACCTGATTGACGTTATGAATGCTGTTCCGGTTGACACCCACCCCATGACTCAGTTCTCTCTGGCTATCCTTCAGCTGCAGAAAGATTCTATATTTGCTGAGAGATACCGCAAGGGTATGCACAAGCTTGATTACTGGGATCCGATGTATGAGGATGTGATGAACATCCTGGCCAAGCTGCCGGCCATCGCCGCCTACATTTACCGCCGGACCTACAAAGGCAATCAGCACATACCGGCTGACCCCAAACTCGACTGGGGTGGAAATTTCGCTCACATGCTGGGCGTAACCGACGACCCGGCTTTTAAAGACCTGATGAGGCTCTATCTGGTACTCCACTGTGACCATGAAGGCGGTAATGTTTCCGCCCATACCTGCCATCTGGTTGGCTCAGCTCTGTCCGATGCCTATTATTCGCTGTCGGCCTCCATGGACGGATTGGCCGGCCCGCTCCACGGCCTGGCCAACCAGGAAGTTCTGCGCTGGATCATGGAGATGATGGAAAAGATCGGACAGGACCCGACCAAGGAACAGATCAGCCAGTACATCTGGGACACGCTGAACGCTGGTAAAGTTGTTCCGGGTTACGGCCATGCCGTTCTGCGCAAAACCGACCCGCGGTTCATCGCTCAGAGAGAATTTGCCCTCAAGCACCTGCCCGATGACCCGATCTTCAAGGTGGTGAGCAAAGTGTTTGAAGTGGCGCCCGACATCCTGACCCAGCACGGCAAAGCCAAGAACCCGTGGCCCAACGTGGATGCTCACTCCGGCTGCTTGCTGTGGCATTACGGTGTAACCGAGTATGACTTCTACACGGTGTTCTTCGGCGTGTCCAGAGCTCTCGGCGTGCTGGCCCAGCTCATCTGGGACAGAGCCCTGGGTCTGCCGATTGAAAGGCCGAAGAGCGTTACCACGGAATGGATTGAACAGTTCATCGCTTCCCAGCAGCAGGCACCCAAGGCCTGAGGTTCAGCCAGGAATATAAAAAGGGCTGCCCCGCGGGGCAGCCCTTTTTTTTTGACCTTTTTTAGTCGAGCCAAATCAAGGTTACCGGTTCAAATTATTTACCTTAGATTTTTCTTTATTTAAATAAATTTAATCTTAGCCGAATATCTCTACCGAAAAGGTTATATGCCAGGTCCACAACATTTTGGCTTAAGAGAAATCTTTGCCGACGTCAGTAATAAGAAAAGTCGATAAGACCTTAGCCGCTCCGTCAGCCAGCAGAGCAGTTAGTTTCATCAATTCCGGCGAGGGGCACAGGATGTTATCAAACCTGCCCTAACAAAAAATCAAAAATCTAAATATCTATACAGTTGTGGAGTTATTTGCAGCGGTTAAATTATGGCTGCTTAATTATTTTCGTTAACCAAATTTTTAGCTCTAAACAAATTTTCTGCAGCCTAACCTGCGGGCTTAACATGCTGGAGGGCAGGAGCACATACTAAACCAAATTGTGATTTTCCTGTGATTATACCTGTATAAAAAGATTAAGGCCGTCTGGAGAAAAATTATTTATTCGTGATAATATAAAGTCCGGCACAGGAGGACTTCATGGAATACAGGTTAATTTTGATAGGTTGTGGAACAGTCGGACAGGGATTGCTGGAAATTCTTGACCGTAAAGCTGATTATCTGCGTGACCAATTTAGCTTTGAACCGCGGGTGGTGGCCATTACCGACAAACTAAAAGGGTCAGTCATTTCCCGGGACGGGTTGAACATCAGAACCGTTCTAAAAATTCTTGAAGAAGGAAAAAAACTTAATGCTTACCCCGGTCCCAAAGAAAAGACTCCTGAATTCATCGACCCTCTGGACCTCATAGAACAGGTAGAAGCAGATATAATGGCCGAAATGACTTACACTGACCTCAAAACGGCAGAACCGGCCACTTTCTACATCAAGAAAGCCCTGCGCTCAGGGAAACATGTGGTAACTTCCAACAAGGGTCCCGCCGCTCTCTATTACCATGAACTTCAGGAACTGGCCAAAGTAAACAACCGGCAATTTCGCATTGAAGGAACGGTGATGAGCGGCACGCCGGTCTTTCACCTGTTTGAAAACGGCCTGGCCGGAAACGAGATAAAAGAAATAAAAGGCATTTTAAACGGCACGACCAACTTCATCCTGAGCAAGATGGAGATGGACCGGATGGAATACGAAGAAGCACTCAAGCTGGCCCAGGAACTTGGCTATGCCGAAGCTGACCCGACGGCCGATGTGGAAGGGCTGGATGCGGCAGCCAAATTAGTTATTTTAAGCAACGTCCTGATGGGCGGAAAAATAAAACCGGATGAGGTTAAAAGGCAGGGCATATCTCACTTAAGGAAGTCAGACATAGAGCAGGCCCGCCAGGCTGGCTTCCGGTATAAATTAATTGCCCGGGTGAAAAAAGAAGATACCAGTCTGATAGCCAGCGTGGCACCTGAACTGGTTCCCCTGACTGACCCGCTGGCCGGCGTGATGGGGACGATGAATGCCCTGACTTTTGACACAGACCTGATGGGCAGAGTCACCATCCAGGGAGCGGGGGCCGGGAAAATAGAAACCGGCTTTTCTATCCTATCCGACCTGCTGGCCATCTGGCGCTGTGAAAAAAATTTGGCCGAAACGCAGCCGTAGCAAAAATCTGACAGCTCAATGTGTCCTTTCAGCCAGTTCGAGTGTAGCCGCGACCTCAAAAATTTATTTTACGCTGCCTTTTTTAAAAGCCCTTTATACATTTGATTGATTAAAACCAGAAACGCCTATTTTTCAAAATTTCAAATTTTGTAATCTTTCCTTAGATTTAGTGACCCGGGCTTTCGCGCTCCAAATTATCCTCAATACGTTCTGCCAGGCCAGAAAAATCCTACAAAATTGTCGGAAGTCAAACAAAATTATCGGCCGACAGCCCGCCTAAAATTTATAAATTATTAATTATCATTTATTTATGATTTGGCACAGTTATTGCTATTTTAATGGTGAAACTCATGATAAGGAGGTTAAACATGAGGACAAAAAAATTACTAACGGTAATTGGCGTAGCCATCCTGGCACTGGCTTTTCTTTTCACCTTTACTTATGCTCAAGATAATACCCAGCAAAAGGAAAAGGTGAAGACGGAACAGAAAGAAAAAGTCCAGACCCAGGAAAAGGTTCAGGTTAAAAACCAGGAGAAGCAAACGGGAGAACAGGAGCAGGTCAAGGAGCAACAGCGCACTCAAGAACAGGAGCAGGTTAGAGCAGAAGTTCAGAAAACCATAGAAAACAAGGCTAATGAGAATTCAACTTCTCAGACTCAGGTCCGAAACGAAATCCAGAACAGAGTGGAAGTGCAGAAAAACGAAGAAGGTAAACCAGCCGTGGAACACCAGCTGCAAATTCAGCATGAGGTTCAGAACCAGGCTGTTTCCAACTCGGTAAGCATCTCCAAAGATGGACAGGGCAAGCCGACCGTTGAGCACACGCTGGTCAACAACAAAAAAGAACAGGCTCAAACCAGAAACACGACCAAGACAGAGGAAAGAGCTCGCACCCAGACCCAAATTAAAGAGCAGCAAAAAGCCAGGGTCAAGAAAGGCGGTCCCTATGTGGATGAAAACGGTGACGGGATAAACGACCTTTACCGCGACCACGACGGTGACGGAATTCCCAATTGCCAGGACCCGGACTGGACTGCTCCCAAAGACGGCAGCGGTTACAAAGGTTCTCCGAATGACAACGGTTCGCAGCAGATGATGACCAAATCGATGGCCAGAAACATGACCTGGAACCGGAACACCTTTCGCAATCAGGTCAGCCTGACCACCCAGCTTTGCGACGGAACCGGACCGAAGGGAAAAGCGGCCAGGAAAGGCAACCATTGAAAATTCAGCTTTTTGCCACCAGCGGAAGCCGGGCTTCTTCACCCGGCTTCCGTTATTTTCATGCTAAAATGGATTAGTCAGAAAGAAACAAGAAGCTTGATGGACGCCAAGCGGTTCAAAAAAGGAGAATAACATGAGTAGAAAGCTTACTTTTACGAGGAAAAAGCACATGGTAAAAGATAGCCTGAGCAATGAAGGGGAAAAATCATTTTTAAAGAAGACTATCTTTTCTATAGCTATATTTCTGGCAGCAGTTTTTGCCGGGCATCTTCCGACATCGGCTCAAACTGTCCAGTTTTTCCTGAACCATCATGCGGTGAGCAACATCTTCCAGTCCTACCAGCCCTTTTCTGACAACCTGACAGCCGCCAGTCTATCTTTTGGAGGGGATTCCTCCGGCATAGCGCTCTACGGCAATCTGGACCTCAATTACCTGTACAAATATTCAGGCTTGAGTTCCCTCGGCGGAAAGCTCGGGGCCGACCTGCTGGTTCCGGCGGGAGCCAAGAGCGCCTTCTATTTTGCTCTGGAAGGAGAAGCTGTTTTCTTCCACAGCCTGTATGATTATTTCAACCATCGCACCGTCCGTTTTATAGCCAACTTCAAAAGCTACCTGGGCTCTTCTGCCATTCTGCGGCTTGATTCAGAAAGCCGGTTAAATAACTACAAATATTCCATTTTCGACAACCTGGCAGAGACACTTGCTCTATCAATTGACAATTACTTTCCAAGCAAAACCACACTTAAATTTGAAGCCAGTTATGGATATAAACTCTACTTTCATCCCGGAAGCATTTCTTCCACTGAATCAGCACAGCTTCCGGTCAATTCCTTGAATTATTCCTCAAACGTGGGGTTGACCGGGCTTCACCTGGCCTCTGACGGGTTTGCTCCAGTTTTTATAACGGCGATGATGCAGGGTGGGTCGGGCTCCGGCCACGGCAGCCCGCGAGATAATTACAACATGGGAGGGGCATACAGCATCAGAGGAATTCCCTACCAGACTGTTTATTACACAGGCAGCCAGAGCCTCCATGTTTTTTCCATAAGCGGCCTGCTGGCCCAGGGACTCGGTGATAACCTTGGCTTAAGCTTCAGCGGGGTCAAACAGTGGTACCTGAAAGGCCAAAACCCGTTTTCTTCCAGCGATGAATATTTTATGGTGGAAAATCCGACCTACGACCGTTTTGCCTGGGATGGCTACACCCTGGAAGCCAAACTGACAGCAGTGCTCACCGAGAGACTAACCGGAGAATTTCAGTACGAGTATTATTCTCGCGAGTTCCCCGGAATCACCAGCTTCGACCTGGAAGGAAACAGCCTTGGCCTTACCAGGAAGGATAGCAGAAATCAGGTAAGTGCCAGGTTACAGCTCGACCTGACCCGGATTTCACTGTTTACCAGCTTTACCTACCTTAAAAACAAATCAAACGACCCCTGGTTTACCTGGAGTGGTAACATCATCAGTGCCGGTCTGGTGTGGAACCTGAGCGTCAACTCCTCAAGATAAAGGAAGGCTTGACATGAAAAATCCTTATCAGCAGAATGAAAGAGTAAAAAAAATTCATAACAAGATGAAGATTGAAAGCAGAAAAATCAATCTCTTGATGCTCACTGTCTTTTTATTATCCTTCCTGTGGTTCACTCTTCTCAGCCCGGCGAAGGTTCTCGCTTTAAGACAGCAAGACCAGGCCAGCAAACCTCAGGCTCATTTTTACAACGTGGACCGGGAAGTAACCATCGAAGGCCAGGTTGAAGACCTGAGGTTCGACACAAGGTATGAAGGAAAATCTCACTTTCTAATCCTGATGGTCAGGGACAAAATTTCCGGCGAACTGATAGAAGTTGAAACGGCCCCGGCCTGGTTCTTCCAGACCGACATTCACAAAGGGGAAAACGTCAGGCTGATCGGCTCGGTGGTGGAAGAGAACCAGGGCAAAAAATTGATGCTCGCCCGTGAAGTAAAAATAAACAACCGGACCATCATCCTGCGCGACCGCCGCGGTTTCCCGGCCTGGAGTCGGGGGCGGGGAAGGGGAAAAGGTTTTGGTGATTGAACTTGTCCTGAAACCCAGCAGCTTTTTGCTCTGACCTGCCGAAAAGCAATCCCGAAGAAATTTTCATTGTAGATTAACTCCATAAGAAAAAGCCAGTCCGACAAAAGAAACCCGGAGCAAAATCGAGATAAATTAAATAAAACCTCTTTCCTTCATCCGGTCATCATTAAAAATTGTGCTCAAATATCTGAAGGCACTATCCGGGAAAAAGCAATCAGGCATTTCGGCCGCCAGCCTTGGAGTAATGTTGTTGTATGAGTCTGGATGCTCAGGCGGAAGGGTGCTATCCACCTTAATGAGTTCTGCTCCCATAGCTTCCAGCATATCCATCTTTTCCTTTGACAGCCGGTCGCGCACCACCACTTTCAGCCTGAAACCGAGTTGAATGGCAACCAGAACCAGGCCCACGGCCATGTTCCCGGAAGAGTTCTCTATGATAACCTGACCTGATTTCGTCCGACCATCAGCGATTGCCCTGCTTATCATATGATAAGCAGTCGGGTCTTTGATGCTGCCGGCGGGATTTAGAAACTCTAACTTGGCAAAAATTTCAGCCTGGAGTCCTTCAGTAATTTTATTCAAACGCACCAGCGGCGTCTGGCCGATAAGTTCCAGAATGCTATCATAAGCCCTTTTATTTCTTTCCATCGCTCTAATCAAACCCATAAAAATATTAATTTGCTTTCGAGCAAAGTTAACAGAGAAATAGCCCGCTTTCAGCAACCCGGTCTTGACAGAGCAGGTTGTTTCTGTTATCTGTGTAAACGTGAAAAAGAGAAATTTTAATCCGGCCGGCCAACTGAGTTTTCAAACCGCTAGGTCTCTCTATTTCAAAATCAACGAAATTACCGCCTCCATGATAATGCCTTCCCGGGTACAGGAGAGGATTTAAGGTCCTGTCCCGGGCTATCCAGAAAACACCTTAGACCCTCCTGTGCTCGGATTTCTCTGGGCTCTTATCCATCTTTAATTTCCAAAAGGAGGCGAATGTGTACAATAAAACAGAAAACAGGACAGAGGGCATAAAATTCAGGAGACAAATAAAAGTCTCAAAACATCACAAAAATATTAGTTGCTCCGGCCGTACTGGAAAATGCCTTGAAATCTTAACATTCTTGCCAGGAACAAAAACACAATTAATGATTCAAAGGCTAATTCTTCTTAATTTCCGTTCCCACAGTCAGGCTGAACTCAATCAGGCTGAGCTAATTTTTAAACAATCGTATTACCGAAAACAGGTGAATCTGAGTGTCCAAAATTTCTGTCCAGAATTTATCTAAGGAAGGAAAAACATGGTGACAAAAATATTTTATCCCGAAAAAGCCTGGTGCCTGCCGGACAAGAAGAGTTACTGGGCCAGAGCCGGTTTGCCTTCTTCCCCGGCTACGTTAGACCCCGAGCTAATCATTAAAGCCAACGCAATTTATCTTTCAGCACTGGAGCACATTCAGCCAGTAGTTTATTACCTTACTGTCAAGACGGCTCAGCTGCCTTCAGAAATCATACCGTCCATCTTCGGTCAGGTGAAATCTATTACCTTCTTCGCCTCCACCCTGGGGCGTAAATTTGACAGCCAGGTCAATGACCTGAACCGACTGGGTCACACCCTGGAAATGTTTCTTCTGGATTCCTGGGGGTCAGAATCGCTGGAATCCCTCAACCGCCGGTTTGACTGCCACCTGCGAGAGAAACATGGTGCGGGCACCAGGCGTTTTTCACTAGGTTACGGCTCGGTAGATATCAGGATGAACTCGTTTATCATAAAACAGCTCCTCAACCTTCCGGAGCAAGAAATTCAGGTGCTGGAAAGCGGCGCCATGCTCCCCAGGAAAACCACTACCTGTCTTATCGGATGGCAAAATGAAACGGAATGAATTTTCCAGGCTTTTAGAAGAAAGAGTTCTCTTTCTTGACGGGGCTTATGGTACAGAATTTTTGAAAAAAGGCTATAAGGAAAACCTTCCTGAAATTCTCAACCTTAAGGCCCCGGAGGTCGTCAGAAAATTACATGAAGAATACGTCGAGGCCGGCGCCGACCTCATACTGACCAACACCTTTAGTGCCAACCGGATAAAGCTGAGCCATTACCGCATGGAAACCGAGCTGGAAAAAATAAACCGGACGGCTGTGCGCCTGGCCCGGGAGGCAACCTCAAGCCACCAGCTGGTTTTTGGAGATATCGGGCCGACCGGTCTGTTTCTTGAACCGCTGGGTGAACTGTCCTTTGAGCAGGCCTATGAAGTTTTTCAGGAGCAGGCCAGGGTGTTAATCGAAGCCGGGGTTGATGGTTTGATCTTAGAAACCATGTCCGACCTCAAGGAACTCAAGGCGGCCATTCTGGCTGTTCGCGACCTGAGCCCAGACCTTCCGCTCATCGCTCAGATGACTTTTGATGAAAAAGGAATTTCGGTCACCGGCACCTCCGTCAACATCTTGGCCGTGCTGCTCAACGACCTGGAGGTGGACGTTGTCGGGCTTAACTGCCAGACAACCCCGGAACAAATGCTGCCCCTTTTAAACGAGCTGGCCGCCTACAGCCAAAAACCAATTTCTGTGGAACCAAACGCCGGGCAACCCGATATTTCTGCCGGACGGCTAACTTACCACACTTCTGCCCTGGAGTTTGCTCTTTATGCCAGAGACTTTGTAGAGCTTGGTGCCAACATCGTCGGCGGGTGCTGCGGCATCGGTCCGGAACACATAAAGACCATGACCCGAATGATTGGCCGGGTCAGGCCCAAAACCAGAAAAAATCTATCCGAGCAATACATCGCTTCCCGCACCAGGCTGAACTCAACCGCTCCCTTTCTGGTCATCGGAGAAAGGATAAACGCCAGCGCCCGAAAAAGACTCCAGCGGCAGCTTCAGCAGGGAGACTTCTCAGAAATCCTGAAGCTGGCCGCCGAGCAGGAACAGGAAGGAGCGGAGGCCATCGACCTCAATCCCGGAATTGAAGCGCTTCTTTCTCCGGACCTGATAAAAAAGCTGGTTCAGGGCATTGACCGGCACTCAACCCTGCCGGTTTCTTTTGATTTTCAGGATGACCGTCTGCTCGAAGAAGCTTTAAAGGAATATCCGGGAAGGCCGATTATCAACTCCTCTACCGCCCGGGAAGAAAATTTAACCCGGCGGCTGGAGCTCGTCCGCCGGCATGGCGGACTGCTGGTTGTCCTGGCCATGGAAAATGAAATTCCGCAATCAGTTGAAGAAAGACTGGCCGCCGTGGAGAAAGCCCTGTCCATCATTAAACAGGCCGGGCTGGGTCTGGAAAGGATCTTCTTTGACCCGCTGGTTCTGCCGCACGGCACGGGTCACGATTATCACCTTACCCTGGAAGCGATTCGACGGCTGAGCGAATTGGGGCTGAAAACAATCATCGGGCTTTCCAACCTCAGTTTTGGCTGGCCGGAAAGGGAAAGTCTCAACGCCGCTTTTCTGAGCCTGGCCGTGGAGGCCGGTCTTAAAGCGGCCATTCTTAACACATCGGAGCAGGCCACCATGAAAGTGCTGGCCGGTGCCCAGGACCTCAGACGAGAAAAAAGAAAAAAAGCTGAGGTTACCGACCAGGACCCGCTGCTTAACCTGCTTCTTCACGGACAGAAGCAAGACCTGCTGGAAAAAATAAAATCTCAGCTCAAGGAGAAAGAACCGCTCTGGCTGAGCCAGCAGTGGTTAAGCCCGGCCATGGAAAAAATCGGCCGGCTTTATGCTGAAAGAAAAATCTTTCTGCCGCATCTTATCCTGGCAGCGGAAACAGCCCAGGCCGCCTTTGATTACTTGAACCGATTAATCCCGGAAAATAAGTTATCCGTAAAGGGACGGATTCTTCTGGCCACGGTCGAAGGTGATGTGCACGATATCGGAAAGAAAATTGTGGCCACCGTGCTGAAAAGCTCCGGTTTTGAAATCATCGACCTCGGGCGCAACGTTCCGGCTGACCGGGTGGTGTCGGCCTGTCGGGAAAGAAAACCCGACCTGGTGGGTCTTTCGGCCATGATGACCACCACGGTTGGCCGCGTTCTGGAAGTAAAGAAGGCCCTGGAATCTGCGGGCCTGGGCCTTCCGGTGGTGGCCGGTGGAGCCTCGATGAACAGGGAGCTGGCTGACAGATTCGGTGTTTATTATGCCAGAGATGCGGTGGAAGCCCTGGACCTGTGTCAAAGACTCACAAGCCAGGAGTCGGAAGATGAAAATCACGGAAAAAATTAAACAGAAGCAGATCCTGTCGCTCGAAATATTGCCACCGGACCGCGGGAAAAACCTGGAAGAAATCTGTCAGGTGCTCGACCGTCTGCTGGAATTTCCTGTTGATTTCATCAGCGTCACCAGACATCCACCTGAAATAACCTACTTAGAATTGCCTGATAAAATCATCAAGGTGCCCAAGGTGAAAAGACCGGGCGCTACCGGCATTACCGCCGCCCTGATGAACAAATACCGGATTGAAGTCATCCCGCACGTTCTCTGCTATGGAATGAGCAAATACGAACTTGAGGACATGCTGATTGACCTTCACCTCCTTGGCGTTCAAAACATTTTTATTGTCCGGGGCGAATACGAACATCGCCGGCCGGCTGAGGTTCAGGATGAATATCAACACGCGGAAGAGCTGGTTCGCCAGGTGGCCGGCCTTAACCGCGGAGAATACCTTTATCCCTGCGAAAATGCGCAGCCAACAGATTTCTGTATTGGTGTGGCCGGTTATCCGGAGAAACATCCGGAATCGCCCAACCTGACCGAGGACCTCAGACACCTTAAGGCCAAAGTGGACGCCGGGGCGGAATTTATCTTCACTCAGATGGTCTTTGACTCTGAAATCTACCAGAGATTCATAGAGCGGGCAGCCGTTTATTCCATCAATGTGCCCATCATCCCGGGAATCAAACCGGTTATCAGCCTTAAAACCGTTTACAACCTGCCCAGGAAATTTTTTGTCAACATCCCAGAGGATTTGGTTAGCAGACTTCAGGAAGCCCGTTCGCCGGAGCAAGAATTCAAAGTGGGAACAAGATACATGGCCCGGCTGGTGCAAGAATTGCTCGTTTCTGGAGCACCCGGCGTTCATGTTTTTACCATGGGCCAGGGCCGGGCCACCCAGGCCCTGCTTCAGGCTGTTTACGGAAAAGAAATATAAAAAAAGAAAAAGGGAAAAAAATAAACACGAAAAAATTTTTACGGGGAAAAGCAGCGGTTAAAAATGATAAATCGCACAAAGTGCAATAAAAATTTTTTAAGAAAAATCAAAAAAGCTTAAGGAGGTCTTATGTCCACCGAACAAAAACTCGGGCCAGGGGCTGACCGGTACATTCAAGAATCCAGGAAACTCCTGGCCGAGCAAGAGCAAATCAGAAACAGAATTAAAAACCTGAAGTTTGACACCATCGCCGTGCACGGTCTTTATTCCATGGAAGAAGCCATATCGCGGAACCAGGGTGCGGTTATCGAGCCTCTCTACCTGGCTTCCTCCCAGGGATACCGGGACGCAGACGAACTGGAAGCGGCGCAGGCCTACCTCATCCCCAGCTGGGCCTATACCAGAATTTCTAACCCAACCAATTTTTATTTGGAACAGGTGCTGGCTCTGCTTGAAGGATACCAAACAGGTTGTGATGCATCCTGTGCGGTGACCTCTTCGGGCATGGCGGCTATCCTGCTGGCCACTTCTCCTTTCCTGGCCAGGCAGAAAGCGGGGGAAGAAAAAATTAATTTTGTTTCTTCCGTCCAGGTTTACGGCGGGACTTTTCAGCTTTTCTCAGTAAGAATCGCTCAGGAACGGGGGTTGGAAGTACGCTGGGTTGAGCATCCCGAAGACCTGGAAGAATGGAAATCGCGGGTTGATGAAAACACCCGCTTTCTTTATGTGGAAGCACCAAGCAACCCCCAGCAATCTTTCTGCGACCTTAAAGCTCTGGCCGACCTGGCCCATGCCTGGGAGATTCCGCTGATTGTGGATGCCACCTGTGCCACGCCGGCTTTGATGAGGCCCATGGCCCATGGAGCTGATATCGTGGTGCATTCGATAACCAAATCAATGACGGCCAGTGGCCTGGCCGTCGGCGGAGCCATCATCAGCCGCCGGCCCATCATCACCAGGCTGAACCATCCCGACCCAAAGTTCAAAGAAAACTTCGCTGAGTATATCAAGAACTGGCCCGGGCGGGACTACGGAGCTGCTCTTTCTCCCTTCAACGCCCTGATGGCCCTTAATGACCTCAGAACTTTGAGAATGCGCATGGATTTGCTCAGCCAGAACTGCCTGAAGATAGCCGAGTTTTTAGAAAAGCATCCGAGGGTCAGTCGCGTCGATTATTTGGGGTTGCCGGGGCACCGTTTACATCCTTTGGCCAAAAGATATTTAAAGCTGGTGGACTCAGATGATGGTTCAGGTCAGGAAATAAACCGTTATGGCCACCTGCTGAGTTTCAGGGTAGATGGTCCGCCGGAAAATGCCCGAAAAGTTTTCGACCGCTTCCGGATTATTTTCCGGGCAACCGACCTCGGGCGTATAAAAAGCCTGGCCACCATACCGGCAATTTCCACTCACCGGCAGCAGGGTGAGGAAGCAAGAAGAATGGCAGACATTCCACCCCAGCTCATCCGGCTGTGTGTCGGAGCAGAAAATCCGGACGACATAATAGATGATCTGAACCAGGCCCTTAATTCTCTGTAGTTAAAAGATAGGCAGCCGTCACGCAGGGTAAGGTTAAGAGTAAATTATCTCCAATTGCAGCCTGGCCGGCCGTTCGGCGAGCACTGAGGGTAAACATAATCGCGCCGGCTGAAGCTTGAGGGCAGAACTTCAATTATTGATAATTTGTTAAAAAATAAGATTTTCCACGAGCGGCATAAATCGTTTTCTGGCCGGTGCCATTCAGTACCGCACAGCCCGGCCATCTCTGTTTTTTAAAAGCAATAATGTCTTTTTCGTTCGGGCACAGCAGCCGGAATATTTTTTTTCGCTCGCCTCTCTCATTTTTCGGGTTTTTATAGGAATAATAAGAATAACTGTTTTTATTAGCGGATAAAATTGTCAATTAATAAAATTCTCGCCGAAAGGAGTGCCGAAGAGATGAACAGTATCATATTCACCCCGCTGTATCTGTCATCAGCTCTCAATTTATTCTGCTCTCCCGGAAAATTTTACCTTCCTCTTTCTCATTAGAAACGGAGACTTCCCTTAATTGGTAAAACGCTCAGCAAAAGGGGACAGAAAGAGAGTTATTCGACTTCTTAGGTAGCTCCGGGTTTTGAGATTATTATTTTTCTTCTTTTTAACATAAAACCCGAAAAACTAATTTTTTAAATTTCTTCTTCTCAACTTTCCCGGGGCCTTTCCCAGGATGCGATAGTCCGCCTCTTGTGTCAAAACGGGAAAACTTGCTTCCACCACTTTTTAAAAAGTTATGAGATATTTTCCCCCTCTGGTAGTTTTAAACTCAATCAGGTCGGCCTTAATTTTCCTGAAGCTCAGGTTTCCGCCCGGGCCGACAACTTTAACCCGGCTACCGGGCTTAATTTTAACCAGACAGTTCTCGCCCGCTCTGGAAATCAGCCCGGCCTTTTTTAACCGACCGTTTTCCCACTCGAGGCTAACCTCAAAACCGCCCCTGGCTACCAGGCCATTTATCCGGCCGGTCTTCCAGGCGTTTGGCAGAGCCGGAAGAAACTCAAGAAAACCTTCGTGCGACTGAAGAAGCATCTCGGCCACGGCGGCCGTCAGACCGAAGCTTCCATCAACCTGTAAGGCTCCGGAGCAGATGGCAAACAGATTATTGAACACATAATGTTTCAGGTAATACTGGAAATTTTCCATGGCTTTTTCTGGCTCAGCCAGACGCGCCCAGCAGGCCATCTTCCAGGCTGAGGACCAGCCGTTTCCGGTGAGCCCGCGCTGCTCCAGCACGGCCCGGGCTGCCTTGGCCAACTGCGGGGTTCGAAACCTGGAAATCTGATTGCCCGGATAAAGCCCGTATAGAGGCGATATGTGCCGGTGACTTTTTTCTTTCTGCCCCCAGTCCTCCAGCCATTCCTGAAGCTCACCTTTGCTGTTTATTTGCATGGGAGCTAACCTGGATTTGGTTTCCAGGACTTTATTCCTGAATTCTTCATCCACCTCCAGAATCTTTGAAGCTTCAGCCACATAACCAAAAAGGTCGTTAAGAATCTGCAGGTCAATGGTTGAACCGGCGCAAATGGTGGTCCCGGGGCTCATCCAGCCGGTGGTTTCATCAAAAAAGGTCACGTTGCCCGGCCGGTCCGGAAAATTTTCCGGTGAGGTCGAGGGGTTGGTCACCAGCCAGCCATACTTTGGGTGCGGCACGAGAAAATCAAGGAAGAATTCCACACTTCCTTTCATTATTGGATAGTACTCGGCCAGGAAATTTTTATCCCTGGTGTAAAGATAATGTTCCCACAGATGGGTGCACAGCCAGGCTCCGCCGGTAGTGAACGTGCCCCAGTCCGGGCCGTCCATCGGGGCAGCCACTCGCCAGATATCGGTATTCTGGTGAAACACCCAGCCCCGGCAGCCGTAATGTTCTCTGGCCACTTCCGCCCCCTGGTCGGTCAGCTCTTTTATCATCTTAAACAACGGGTCAGCGCACTCAGATAGATTGGCCACTTCTGCCGGCCAGTAGTTCATTTCCGTATTGATGTTGGTCGTGTATTTTGAATCCCAGGATGGATTCATGCTTTCATTCCAGATGCCCTGAAGGTTGGCCGGCTGCGTTCCCGGAAGCGAAGAACAAATCAGCAGGTAACGGCCAAACTGAAAAACCAGGGCAGCCAGGTTTGGGTCATTCTGGCCATCATAATTCTTGATTCGTTCATCGGTGGGCAAAAAAGAATTATCCGTCGAGCCAAAATCAACCTCCACCCGACGAAAAAGCGCCCGATGAGCAGACAGGTGGTCTGATTTCAGCGCTTGATAATTCTTCTTCAGGGCGGCTTCCAGAGCTTCTTGAGCCTTTTTCATCGGGTCAGCGCTCAAGTCTTTGTAAGAAATAAAATTAGTGGCCGCAGAAATGTAAAGCGTCACCGCGCTGGCACCTTTTAACGTCAAATCTTTGTATCCGGTGTGGACCTCACCGCCTTCAGGCAAAACTTTGAGGAGAGCCACATAGCGAACCTTCCCCGGCACCCCAAGGTAATCTGCCGATTTGCCGGTCAGCTTAAGCCCGTCTTCTCCATACGGGTCCATCTGGAAATAATCGGTAGCGTAGTTGGAGTGAGCCTGGTTGCGGCAGCCTCGTAGCTCAGCCCGAAAAGAAATGGCTCCGGGCTGGCTGGCTTCAATTCTTACCACCACCACCTGGTCCACTGGAGAAGAAAAAACTTCTCTTTTGAAAACAACACCGTTTTGTTCGTAGGAAGTCGTCACCACGGCCGAGTCGAGGTCGAGATAATGGACATAATTACTGACTTCTCCTTTCGTCTCAAAACTTAAAATCAGGTTGGCCAGCGACTGGTATTTCTGCTGCTCGACCGGATAGCCCATGAGATAGCGGCCAAAAAGGTGATGAGCCTTGAGATAATCGCCTTCAAAGATCAATTTCTGGATTTCAGGCAAATGTTTATATCCGCCCTTTCTGGTCTGGTCGTAAGGGCCGCCGCTCCAGTAAGTTTCTTCATTAAGCTGGATTCTTTCTTCATCCGTTTTCCCGAAGACCATGGCCCCCAGACGGCCATTGCCCACCGGAAAAGCATTTTCCCATTTATCGGCCGGGTGCTCATACCAGATAACGGTCACCGGGTTAAACTTTTTATGAAAATCTTTAGAACCGGATTCTGACTGTCCGAAAAGAGCCATTGAGGCCGATAAAAAACAAAGAAAAATTAACAGGCCGGAAAAATGGATTTTTACTTTCATGCTGCTCTCCTCAGGCATGGTTTATTTTTTAAATCTTATTTTTTCAACCTGATGTTTGTCAGGCAAAACCTCAAAAACTTCTCCACCACCAACCAACGGCTTCAGACAAAAATCAGACGTCAATCAACACTTTCATGGTTTTTTCTCTGTTTGATTCAATGTACTTGTAGGCTTCCGCGTACTGTCTGATGGTAAAATGTCGGCTGATAAGAGGCTCGAGATAGACCTTTTTTGCCTCTATCAAACCAATCGCCGTCTCGTAATCTTCCTTTTTATACATCAATGAGCCGAGCACTCTGAGCTCTCTATCCTGAATTAAACCAAAATCAACTTTTGGTTTTTCCTCAAAAACTCCCACCACGATGATTTCCGACCCTTTTCTGGCCAGGTCAATGGCCAGGCCGATTGTTTTCTCAGAACCGACACATTCCAGGATGGCCTCAGCCCTGGCCTCTCCAAACTGTCTCCTGATTTCCTCGCCCAAGTCCTGTTTAGAATTATTGACCATAAAATCGATTCCGCATTTTCTGGCTATTTCTAAACGCACTTCGCTTATATCGGCAATCATAACTGACCTGGCTCCCAGGGCTTTCGCCGCCTGAGCGGTCAGATTACCAATCGGGCCGGCGCCAAGGACCACAATGTTCTGACCCCTGATTTCCGACAGTTTGCCCACCGCGTGAACACCCACGGCCAGAGGCTCAACCATGGCTCCCAGGTCATAGTTGATGGAATCAGGCAATTTGACCACCAGTTCCTCGGGCACAGCTAAAAATTCCTGAGCCGCCCCATCGGCCTGGCAGCCGATAACTTTTAAGTTTTCACAAATATGGTAATTCCCCTGCCGACATTGATAGCACTGACCGCAGGTCAGCTGAGGCCTGACGGTGACCCGGTCGCCAACTTTAAACTGCCTGACGCCTGCCCCCAGCTCGGCTACTTCGGCCGAAAACTCGTGTCCCTGGACAATCGGGCATTTAATATAAGGATGTTTTCCATAATAGGCGTGGATATCTGAGCCGCAAATGCCTATTCTCTTAATCCTGAGCAAAACCTGCCCGGCGGCCGGCACCGGCCTGGGCACATCTCTGATTTCAACCTTTTCTGGCTGGCTTAAAATCACCTGAATCATCTTTTCTCTCCTTTTTCCTAAATATATGAACAATTATTCATATATTAATTTAACCACCTTAAATTATTCCGGCCGCAACTCAACCACAAATGGCCTTTCTGAAGTTTTATAAATCCACAGCACCACATCCGTGCCTTCCAGCGTTCGGTTATATCCGAGGTAAAAATCTTTCCCCTTTTTTAGCTCCTGACCATCCAGGCTGACCTTGACCTCTTTTTCGCCCGCTTTTTTCATAACGAGACAGAGATTAACGGCCGGAGATTGCTGACTGGCTTTTACTTCAATTTTAAATGGTCTGACAAATTCTCCCTGGTCAAAAGTCAGCTGATAAGCTCTCTGCCCGGCGTCATAGCCTTCATTTCTTACTCCGGTCTCTTTAATCACCAGTTGCGGCGGATAGATCCACGATTTAGCCAGCTGAGCAAGTTCCTGCGGAGATTTTTTACCAGCTCCGTATAACCAGTTAGCCCAGTAGGTCAGGCCTTCGCCTTTGTGTATCGGCGGCCGCGCCCAGGACAGAGAAAAATGAGAGGCTCTGTCCGGAGCCTGAGCATAACGACCATCAGAAGGAATTTGAGCCACCGGCCAGTGATTCCACCAGGGGAAATGGGAAATACCTTTCCTGAGCTCAATGTTAAACACCTGAGGCCGGCTTCCCGGTTCAAATATTTCAAACGGCTTCCATTCTGACTTTAGGTTAATTATCTGAATGAGGGGGTCTTTTATTCCAGATTTCAGGTCGGGCATTTCTGACCAGCTGTAGGTCTTTGCTTCTCCTTTTAAGTTGATAAGAGTCAGGGCATCGAGGTCCACCACATCTTCAGGCCTCTGCCCTGGATGGCAGAGCACTATGGTTTCCTGCGGTCCCAAAGGTTGTCCTGAGGTCCACATTACCACTTTTCTCACCCCGAGCATATCCGGGTAAAAAGTATAGTACTCGTCAATGGCGTCCGGCCAGCCTGTAATCTCATCCACCTGCGAATAATGTTGATAAACTGATACCGGTATATATCTCCAGTGCACAACGATACGAGCCGGGGTATTTTCAATTATCCTAACATGAGAATGCAGCGTTTTGGCGTCAAGCATGTGTTCAAAACAACCTTCCTGGTCGGTAAATGATTCGGCGCTCTGGTCGGCCATCCACAGGCCATTTTCCATCACCCACACGGGAGAATAACGTGTCCCCCGCCAGAACACTACCCGGATGGGTGAATTGTCAAATTGTATCACCACATCCGAATATGGACCGCTCCTCCACAGAGCATCCCACTCCTCATAAAAACTGAGCTTGGTATAATAGGCGCCAAAACGCCCTGGTCCGGCCGGGCCAGAGGGCATTTTTCTTTCGGGTAGGGCCGGCGGATGGCCTGGCCGAACCGCCTGAAAAGCAGCCATAACTTCATTTTCTGCAAGGGCCCGGTTGTGAATTTTTAATTCATCCAGTATGGCATCAAGAGAAAACCAGGCCGGCAGGGTAGCAAATGGCCGGACCGGGTCACTCGGAATTTTTTTATCCCGGTTCATACCAATCACCAGAGATTGCTTGGCCGCCGGAGTGAAACTTCCCTGAACCTTTAATTCGGCCGCCGGTTTCCCGTTTATGAAGATTTTTATCCCGGATTTTTCATCAAAAGTAGCAACCAGGTGCACCCAGGTTCTTAAAGGTATTCTTGTTTCCGCTACACCTTCCACCCATTTCCCGTCAACGGCCATTTTCAACCCAACTTCGCCTCTGGGCCCAATGCCAAAATAATATCCTTCTTTACCTTCAATCTCCTGGGCCACTACCGGACACCAGTTCCAGGGGTATTCAGCCAGGGCTAACCAGGCTTCTATCGTAAAGCTGTCAGCCATTTTGGGGCATTGTTCTGGTTTTCTTTTAATAACAGTTGTGAACCCATCCAGCTTAACCGCCTGTCCTGAAACGCCATCCACCAATTTATAATTTCCGCTAATCATATCTTCAATTCCTGAAACAGAATCTAAAACCTGGTTCTTGCTGACCTGGTCAAATTTCCACCAGGCCAGCAGCTTGCTTTTTTGAGCCAGCCCGGGACGCGGGCTAAACAAGAGGGCCAGCAACAAAACAAACATTAAAATGTTTTTTTTCATTTTCTACCTCCCGGTTTGATTGAATTTGGGCCTTCCCTCCTCCGTTTAAAAGAAGGAACCGCGTACGTTCCCCTTTTGCCATATTTTTTTATCTCCCAACTTTAATGAGCTCCGACAATTCAGGATACCTTGCCTTCTTTTCGAGTTCTTTATTTTTGCCTCTACTTCCTTTTTATTTATTTCCTAATCTTATCAGCCAATCATTCATAACTTTCCTCGAGCAATTGTTTGACCTCCTCCAGGTTAACCACATACGGATGGCTTTTATAATCGGGCAGCACCAGAGACCTTTCTGCCAGCAAATCAAGCTCTTCCTCAGGGACTCCCAGCTCCTTCAGAGTTTTCCGAAGGCCAATCGTCTTTATAAAATTTTCCAGATGCTCGACCGCTGCCCTGGCCGCCATTTCTATGGAAGAATGCTTTAGATTCTGGTCAAAAAGCTGACCCAGCTGGGCAAACTTTTCCTTGGCATACTTCCAGGTAAAATTCATTATCGCCGGATAAACAGAAGCCAGCGCCTGCCCGTGGGCAATGTGCGGATAAAGGCCGCTCATAGCCATGGCCACACCATGAGGCAAAGTCACACCCGCATTGGCGATGCTCAACCCGGCCAGAGTATCAGCCCAGGCCATCTTACTTCTGACTTCAAGGTTAGAACCATGCTTAACAGCTTCAGGGAGGTTTTCAATTATGATTCTGATGGCTTCAAGCGCCAGAATGTCCGTGTAAGGAGAACCGTTGGGGTTTATGTAGCTTTCAAAGGCATGAGTGAAAGCATCAAATCCGGTGGTAGCCGTGATGTAAGATGGCAGGGAAAGCATCAGCTCCGGGTCAACCAGAGCCACTCGAGGATAGATAATCGGATTATAAAGAGCAGATTTATTTCTTTCCTCCGTATTGGTAACCACGGCCACCTGGGTTACCTGCGAACCTGTTCCCGAAGTAGTGCTCACCGCGATGATGGGTAAGGTTTTTTCTGTCGGCTGTGTTGGCCGGAAAAACAAATAATCCCAGCAGGTGCCGGGATGCGTAGCGGCCACGGCAATGGCTTTCGCCGTATCCATGCTGGAACCGCCCCCAAGGCCAACGACCACTTCCGCTCCAAATTCCCTGGCCATCCTGGCTCCCTGACTCACCACCTCCACCGTGGGGTTGGGAATCACTCCGTCAAAATGGGCCACCTCAACCCTGGCCTCCTGCAAAAACTGTTTGGTTCTCTGAAAAACCAATTCGAGTTCAGGGCAAACGGGAACCGTGACCAGAAGGCATTTTTTCCCAAACCTGGCCGTGACTTCACCTACTTCTTTTAACCGTCCGGCGCCAAATCTTATTTCTGTCGGTTGAAAATAGTTGAAAGGTTTCATTTATTGAGCCTCCTCATTTTTTACCTATTTATCCTCACTTTTTTATTTTTTTCTTAAATCTGACTTCTCTCAACCAAAAACTTTTTGGCCTTTTCCGAAGCTTTTTTCATAGCCTGACCCAGGCACCTTTCTGAGCACAGACGCGGCTGGCCACCCAGTTAGCCTGTCTGTTGATATCATCCAGTTTATCGTTCTGCAAAAGCCCTGTAACCAAAGCAGCCGTGAAAGCATCTCCGGCTCCTACCGTATCCACAACTCCGGTAATAAAGGCCGGATGATATGATTGCTCTGAAGGGGTTATCAGCAGGCTGCCTTTTTCTCCTTTGGTCAAAGCAATTAACCTGAGCCTGTAATCTGAAAGCAAACGCTGGCAGAGTGAAAGTTCCTCTCTGAGCCCGGGATAAAAAAGCTCTCCGATAGTCTGGAGCTCGGCCTCATTCAACTTCAATACGTCAGCTTTCCCTAACATCCTGTCGAGTAATTCAGCAGTAAAAAACGGAGGCCGGAGGTTAATGTCCAGCACCCGCAGGCAGCCTGGCCCGACCTGCTCCAAAAACCAGTTGATAGTTTCCCTCGAGATGGCCGAACGAGAAGCCAGTGAACCGAAGCAAATGGCCGAAGCTTTAGCGGCCAGCGTCCGAAGAAAATCATTTTTTTCCAAAAAATCCCAGGCGACATTTTCTTCTATGGTGAACGTTGGAATTTTTTCCGGGTTAAGTTCAACCTTGACTGTTCCTGTGGGGTGAATCTTATCCACCTGAATAAAGTCTGTTTTCAAACCATGGGAAGAGAAGCGCCTGCAGGTTTCCCGACCAAGTTCATCTTCTCCCACTCGACTTATCAGAATTCCTTCCTGGCCGAGAAGCTGACAGTAATATACAAAATTAGCTGGCGCGCCACCCATATAAGCTCCATCCGGGAAAAGATCCCAGACCACTTCACCTATCCCCACAACTATTTTTCTATCAGCCTGATTTTGCTCGATTTCCGTTTTTCTTCTTTCTTTGACCATTTTGCCACACCAGCCTTTAATGGAAAATGTAGTAAAGAATCACCAGAATCAGCATTAAAGCCGCAGCCACCACCCTGGGGTCAGATAAGCCCTGTATTTTACCCTGGGCCAAAACCTGACTGGGTTTCTCCCATGTCAGATGTTTGATGCTCTCTTCCGGCGGCTTTGGCGTGCACAGGCTGACTATTACAAAAATTACACTGCAGATGACAAACATCCACCAGGCCTGCATCATAAAAGGAATTCCCAATTTATGAGTAATAATTTTTTCCGTACCAAAAACCGGAAGGTCTAAAATAAAAGCCACAATCCCCATGCTGAAGCCCGCAATCAAGGTGGTTAGTGCTGCTTGTTTGGTGCCCCGGCGCCAGAAAACACCCCAGAGAAAAACGGCGGTGATGGGCGGAGCCAGGTCCGAAGCTATGGCATTTATGGCTTCAAATATGCTGGAATACTTGCCTCCCTGGGTGGACCAGAGCATGGCCAGAATCATTACCAGCACGGCGCTCAGGCGCCCGATTTTAACCTGTTTTTCATCGGAAGTTCCAGGCTTGATTTTCTGGACGATATCCACCGCGACCAGAGTGGCGGCGCTGTTCAAAGCGGCCGCAATGGTGCTCATTAAGGCTGCCAGCAGAGCGGCGGTGATCAGCCCTTTTATTCCCGTGGGAATGAGTTGATTTATCAGCACCGGCAGAGTTTGATTAGCATCATTTCCAATCAAATCGCGGAAAAGGACATAACCGATTACTCCCGGAAGCACAAGAATAAACGGTGGCAGGAGCTTTAGAAAACCAGCAAAAAGTGGACCGAGCTGAGCATCACGCTGAGTTCTGGCTCCGAGAACTCGCTGCACGATGGTCTGGTCTGTGCACCAGTACCAGATGCCCAGGATGGGATAACCCAGAAGCACTGCATACCAGTTCAAACCGACCTGGCTGCCGGTCTGCAGCATGCTGAGCTGGTCTGGTTTCAGGGCAGCCTTGAACTGAGCCAGGCCAGTTATACCATGGGCCGGTAAAGCAAAAATAGCAAAAAGAGTAACGGTAATGGCTCCTAAAATCAAAATAACGCTTTGAATCGTCTCGGTAACTACTACTGCTTTCAGCCCGCCGAGCACAGTATAAATGGCGGTCATGACCGAAATGATGATTATTGAGGTTAAAACATCTATGCCAAAAAACTGTTTAAAAACCGCAGCGCTGGCATAAATGCTCATGCCAATATGAATAAACAGAGCGGCCACAATGGCCATGATGGCCAGGATAATTCTCGAGGCGGGAGAATATCTCTTTTCCAGAAATTCAGGCAGAGTGGAAATTTTAGTCTTAAAATAAAACGGAGCAAAAACCAGGCCAAGAATAATTAGGGTAAAAGTAGCCATCCATTCGAAATTGCCCCAAACCATCCCCTCGTTGTAGCCAGAAGCAGCGAGGCCAACTAAATGAATGGTGGATATGTTGGCCGCAAAAAGCGCCGCGCCAACTACCGGCCAGCTTAGTGACTTGCCGGCCAGAAAATATTCTTGGCTTGATTGCTTGAATTTCCTGGCTGAAAATAATCCTATGAAGACAATGCCCACCAGATAAACCAGGATAATCACCAGGTCTAAAACGGGGATATTGAATTTTATTTCAGGCATAAGCGTATCTCCTTCTCAAACAAAGAGCTGATGGCTGACCTGACGAATGACAATGATGATGAAATTAATGTTCTTAGCCTTCCCTTTCAGAGGAAAGACCAGCGGACGGGTTTTCTGCATATTTTTCCATCTTTTTGTAGTCCAGATTAAGAACTTTTTGCATGATTAAGGAGACAGCCCCCATGACGGCGGCTTTCTGTCCAAAAGTGGCCGGTAAGATTTCAACCTCTCGGCTAATTTTACTCAAGGCCCGGGCCTTAACCGTGCTGCGGACGGTGTCAAAAAGAATATCCCCGGCCTGGGTCACCCCGCCACCTATAACGATGGCTTCCGGATTGTAGAGGTTTATCAAAGCTGATATGCCAAGCCCCAGATATTCAGCCGCTTTATGAAAAACATTCCAGGCCAAAACGTCTCCTTGCTTTGCCGCCTGGGCGACCATTTCGGCCGTCAGCCTTTCTAAATCACCATGGCACATTTCCGAAAGAATACTTTTAGCCCCACTTTCTAACTCTCGCCGTGCCGCCCGGGCAATCCCGCTGCCCGAAGAAAGAGCTTCAAGACAACCATAATTACCGCAATAGCATTGGACCTTGCTGTCTTTTTCTAAGGTAATATGACCGAACTCACCAGCCATGCCGTGCGTGCCAAGCAAAGGCTGACCGTTAATGATTATCCCCGCACCGATTCCATAACCAACGTTGACACAGATGAAGTTTTTGTATTTTCTGCCCACTCCGTAATATAGCTCGCCCAGAGCCATAACCCGGGTAACATTATCAAAGCAGATGGGAATATCCAGCTTCTGTCCTAAGTATCCCAGGATGTCCGCATCATGCCAGTGGAAATTTGGAGAAAATTCGACTATGTTCCTTTTTTTATTAATCAATCCGGCCACGGCCATGCCAATGCCGTTAAGGTGTTTTTGTTTCTTTCCCAGCTGTGACCTAAGTTTCTCAATCACCGTAAGGGTCCTGTCCATTACCGCATTAAATCCCTTTTCGACCTGTGTTGGAATTTTCTCTTCAGATATGATTTCCGCTTCCAGGTTAGCCAGCACACCATAGATGTTTGTTGTTCCCAGGTCAATACCAATTATAAAATTATTATCCGGGCAAAACCTCAGGAGGTTGGGACGGCGCCCCCCGTTAGAAGAGCCCATGCCGATTTCTTCCACCAGTCCATCCTGAATCAAATCATCAACAATTCGGGACACGGTGGGAGCACTAAGCCCGGTGCGGTGGGAAATTTCGGCCCGAGAAATTGAAGGATTATCCCGAATGAGTTTCAGGACTTTGCGGCTGTTTAATTTTAGAATGTACTTGGCATTGGCTGTCGGCGACATGCTTTTTTCCTTCCTTTCTTAAGCTTTATTATAACGGCAATGACCATTTTAAATAAAGAGCAACTAAAGGATTGGGTCAATATTCGGCCATCACCAAACAACTCCATGCTCATTCTTTAAGCAGCCCTGCTAAACTTTCTTCAGGCTTGAATATTAATGATTGGACTGGCTTCCGGACTGTTTGGCGGACATCGCTTTTTGAGCTTATTTTTTTCCCTCGAAGCTCTATTTTCCTAACCTTCAACTTTTTCCTCTGCCGCGGCTGAATGGCAAAAATAAGGAAGCAGGGGAGGAACCCTCCCCTGCTTCCGGCCTTTAACTAAAAACGATAAAGAACAGAAAACCGAATCTGCCGAGAGCCAGAAAAACCTCTCAAGCCAGTGGAGCCTGGCGTGTAAGTTCCTTGATCAGTATTTTCTCCAGCGGGGCGCCAGGTACCGCCCGGGTTCTTGGCTATGGTCAAAGTATAGGCTCCGAGCAAATTGAAGACATCCATGTAGAATCCAAGACGTCCGGGACCGAGGTTGAAATCTTTTTGGAATCTGATATCAAGGTTATCATAAGCTTCATTGCGCCGCGTGCCAGGTGGTTCAACATAAACGGAATAGGGAACGGTGCTGACATTGTGTTCTTCCGCCCAATCTGAAGGAGGAACCACTTTGACCGTCCTGCCCCACGGGCTGCCATCAATGTGCTGGAAGACGAAGGAAAACATAATCTCATAAGGTAAATTAAACGTTCCATAGAGCTTGATGACCACTGGCCGGCTAAAAGGCAATTCACCGTAAGCATTAACGAAGCTGTTAGCGTTTGAAAAATTACCAAAGGAATATGAGCTCTGATAACTGACGGGATAGTTACCTTTATTCTTAGAAAAGTTCACCGAACCGCCAAGCTGCCAACCGTTGGACATTCTTTTGTTGAAATTAATTTCAAAAGAATGGTACTTCCAGCTGGCTTCCGGCACGTTGGTCAAACGGTAAAATTGATCGGGAGCATCCTTGGAGAGGAAATACATGGTAACCTGTTTAGCCGGATAGATGCCATAAGCTGGAACCGTCGTGGTGAAGGGAATCCAGTATTCTGGAGCCAGGTCATGGCTGTACCAGTATCGCCCTGTATTTTCATCCCAAAGAACACTGCCAAGAAGGTTGCCTCTGTTTCGATAAATATAGCTAACTCCAATTTTCAGGTCCTTAATCAGCTCGTGGTCCAGTCCGACGTTGAATTCGTTGACATAAGGTACTTTAACGTTCGGGTCGATTGATTTCAGGTAGGCATCGGAGACCATCGCCAGAGGTGTTTCGCCATAAGCTTCTTCATATCTATCAATCGGCGGAGCATCGGGAATGCCGTTATTATTAAGGTCCCACCAGTTAAAAGTAAATGACCTCCACGTCAGAGGATACATGCTGGAAAAAGTGCCGGTGGGGAAGGGTTCCGGCTGATGAGAAAACGAAGCTTTGAGGGCCGTTTTGTGGTTGCCGAAAACGTCATAAGTCAGACCAATACGAGGGGAAACAAAGACTCCATAGGGGAAAGCATTATCCCAGGTGGCATAGCTAATTTCATCATAAGGGTTGATGCCGTAAACAGGTTTGAAATAAGTTTCTCCAATGGCCAGCGCTACGGGGTCAATGGCCGCTCCCTTGGTCCGGCCGGGACTCCAGGCCTTGATGTGGTCCAATCTGACTCCGGCATTAATCGTCAATCTCTTAATGGTGAAGGAATCCTGGATAAAACCGCCAATTCGTGATGTTATCCCGCACTCATAACTTGAACCAGAGGTGGCTCCGATAGCCAGGTACTCCAGCAGGCCATCACCGTAAACCGGGTCAGTTACCCCATCATTCTGGGCTCTCCAGTAATAAGGGTTCCCATCGTAGTAATACCAAAATAGGGGCTGCTTCATGTAAAAACCCCAGTCTCCCCGGTTCCTCTCCCATTCGAGTCCAGCTTTTATCTCGTGGTTCCCGCCGAGGAAATTATCAACATACTTGGTTAGAGAAACTACGATATCCACTTTCGGCTTCCAGGTATACTCATCAGGACCCGTATTTCCCCAAACATAACCGGTGTAATCATCAATAAAATGGGGTCCATCAGGGTTAGCTTCTTTCGTATTGGTGCCAGACCATTTAAAATAGAGCCCTCCGAACCGCAGGTTCAAAATGGTGTTGTTATCAATGAACCAGCTTAACGTACCGGCATAATTCAGACGCCGGGGCTTGTTATGTTTATTAGCTTCGTTGGTTAAATACCAACCGCTGTAGTAATAGGGAACATCCTGCATGCTGTAATGGCCCATAATTGAGCCTCGGATGTTCTGGGCCAGCTGAAAAGTAAGTTTGAGAAAGCCGATATAGTTGGGAAACACCCGGTCATAATTTGAATATTCTTTACCGTTAATGACCGTTGGCCTGAAATCGCCGGTGTATTTCGAGTTCATGTAACGGAACTCAGCCATATACCAGAGCCTGTCTTTAATTATTGCTCCACCCAAAGCAGCCGAACCATCATAAGAATAGACAGGAATGGATGGCTTCGCTAAGTTCAAGGTGGCCAGGTCAGGTTCTGGCAGATGAATCTGGACTAAGTCTTTATTCGTGTAGTAGAAAGAAAATTCGCCAGTAGTTTTGTTGCCGCCCGATTTCATAACTGTTACCACCTGACCAAAGGCCGAATTATAATATTCTGCCGAGGTACCTGAGGTAATAAGTTCGGCTTCTTCCACCATATCCCAGGCCATTCCCACATCCGTTCCGATGGCCGGCATGTTCTGGTCCGGGTCGGTGGCCTGGATTCCTTCAATGGCCACCCCGGCTTCTCCTGAACCGCTGCCATAAATGCTTCTTCCGACCGTGCCGGGCGCTATGGTCAATATCGAGCCAAATGACCGGCTTAAGGGCAGGGAGGAAAGGGCTTCAGATGTCACCAGGGTAGATTTGGTTGACCTGACAACGTCAACTGTCGGCGAGGCGGCAGTCACCGTAACTTCTTCTTTCAGGGTAGAAGCTTTCATCTGGATATCGATGGTCACATTAGAACCGACGTTGACGATTATTCCTTTTCTGATGACCGTATCGAACCCATCAAGCTCAGCTTTTACCTCGTAATCTCTGCCTGGCGGCAGCGCCGGGGCCCTGAACTGGCCTGCTTCGTTTGTGACGGCAGTCACCTTTCCAAGGAGCGCGGGGCCTGTAACTGTGATTGAAACACCGGGCAGCGGTTGACCGCTTTCATCAACTACTTTGCCTCTTATGGCCCCGGTCTGCAGTTCCTGAGCATAGACGGAAAAAGCCAGGAACAAAAATAAACAAACCCAAAAACCCAAGACCTTTTTTTTATGTTTCATATAAACCTCCTTCAGGTTATTAACTTCATTACTTAACTTAAAAAAGTTCTTTATATTTTGTCAAGCACTTTTTTTTGAGATTATTATTTTTTTTGATTTTCAATAAATTACATTTTATTTGAGATATTCTGGAATTTTTCTTAATATAATTAAGTAAACTCGTGAAATTAATTTTAGGAGAAGTATCAAGTGAGCAAAAAATCTTTATTTATGCTGGTCTTATTATCTTTTCACCTCTTAGCCTCAGGCCAGGAGCCAAAAATTTGCTGGAATTTCGAAAAGATTGAAAAGATAAAAACGGAAGCGAAGCTCAAGGCTAATTTTAACCCGGAGATGAGTCCACCGGTGGCCTATGTTATTACAGGAAAGACGCAGGAAAAGATAAGCGGGAAGTGGGATATTTTGGAGGGCAACTTTTCTACCGCCAGAGGGGTGAAGGGTCAGGGCCTTAGGCTTGATGGCTTAACCACCGCGTTGCGGTCTGAGGGGACTGCTCCAATTAAAGTAGAAAATGCGTTGAGCGCTGAAGCCTGGGTAGCCCTGGGGGAGTATCCCTTGAACTGGTGTCCGATTCTAACCACCGAGACAGATGGCCCAGATGGTTACCGGCTGATGATAGGACCTTATGGGCAGGTTTCAATGGAGGTGGCTATTGATGGTCAGTGGCGCTCCTGCACCACCGATAGAGAGGTAATACCCTTGAGAAAATGGATGCACCTGGTGGGAGTCTATAAAGCTAACTCGGAAATTGAAGTTTATGTTAATGGTGAGCTAAAGGCTAAAAGCCAGATCATCGGCCAGATGAAGAGCCCGAAGGGAAATTTCCTGGTGGGGATGGTGGCTAAACCGGAAAAGCCTTCCGATATTGTCAGTAACTATGGGACCCTACCGGATTATTTTGGACTGGAAGGGATAATAGATGAGGTGAAGGTGTATGATGTGGCTCTGAGTGGGGATGAGGTAAAGGCTAATTACCAGAAGGTTAAAGTGACCACTCCGGAGCTTCAGCCGAAGAGGCTTCCCCGGCTGGAACACAATCCGGGGAAGTTTGGGGCTTTTTACACCACGCTGAAGTATTACCCGGCGTGGGATAATCTCTGGCCGGTGGGTGACCATGCAGACGTGGTGGTAACTTTCGATAAATCGCCGGTGAAGCTAATCTTCTGGCGAGGCACTCGATACAGCCCGGCCTGGGTGACGGAGTATGACCTGTGGATGGCCGACCAGAGTGTTGAGGCCTGGAACGACGAAGAGGGCTGTTTTGAGCACATGCAGGACCGACACTGCCGGTTGTCGAGTGTCAGGGTAATAGAGAACAACGAAGCGCGGGTGGTGGTTCACTGGCGTTATGCCCCGGTCAGTGCCTACGAGCACACCTGGAGAAGAGACCCAAAAACGGGCTGGGAATGCTGGATAGATGAATATTATTTCATATATCCGGACCAGACAGCCATCAGGAAGGTGTCCTGGAAAAAAGGCACCCTGGGCGTACCCCGGCAATTCCAGGAATCTGAGGTATTATTGCAACCTGAACAGCGAATAAGTGATGTGGTGGAGAAAGATTTTGCTCAGGTGGCTGATTATAAAGGAAAAACCAGAAAGCTATCTTTTGTGGAGGATCCGAATAAGCCGCCTTACGGCCCATTTAATTGGGATAAATATTTCAGCTATACAGTTCAGCAAGTCAATTTAAAAGCCCAGAACAAACCCTTTATCTGTTTTGAACCACCCAACAAGATGTGGCTTCGCTATCGAAGCCTGAATGAATATAACATTCACACCGGCTATGACCACTGGCCGGTCGGCCAGGCCAGGTCTGACGGGCGGAGGTCAGTTATGCCCGGAAGACCTTCACATACGATTGGTTTTCCCATTTCCGACCCGGTCATTCATGAAACGGAAACCAGGGAATACTGGTCCGGCCTTTATGGAATGAATGACATGACATTGGAGGAAATTATAAGATTCGGGCGGTCCTGGGCTTATCCGGCTGAGCTGGTCCTGACGACCAATCACTTTAAATCGGAAGGTTATGACCGGAGTGAGAGGTGCTATAAAATCATTAATCTTGGCGCAAAACCTGAATCACTGACCTTTATCCTGAAAGGTTCAAAAAGCTCTCCGGTCATTAATCCGGCTTTTTATATTAAAAGCTGGAACGGGCGGGTAGCCCGGATACTGGTTAATGGGCAGGAAATTAAAGAAAGCAGAATTGGCACAAATGACACGCTCTCCGGCACCGACCTGGTCGTCTTCTTGCCCATCAGCAAAGAATCTGAAACAAAAATCGAAATAGTCCCCGTCAGATGAATAAGCTAAGATTAAATTTAAAACTTAGAATATTAAGCGTAAAAAAATAAGCAGTTTAAAACAAAAAAATGAGGTTATATGAAGCAGTTTTTTTAAAGCCGGGTACAAGAAATTTTAGGGTTAGAAGAATTAAATAGAAGGAGCAAAAATGAAAAATTTTAAAAGGATTAACTGCGGATTTTTTAAGAGAAAACAGCTTTTCACCCTTACATTATTTATTCTTTCCGCTTCTCTGTTCTTCTATTTTAATTGCTGCAGCCCTAAGCCCAAACAGGCTGTTGTCCTCTACCAGGCCGAGGACTGGGAACCAAGAATCTGGAAATCAGAGCCGCCACCAGGCTGTCCGTTTGAACCGTCAAAAGACATAAAAGGAATAGCCTTCACCGGAAGATATGCTACCTACACCGATGCTGACACCTGGTATCCGTCCTGGGCAGACGACGGAAATATGTACAGCGGGTGGACTGACGGAGAAATTGGAAAGGAAAGCTGCCATTCGTCTGGAGGGGCAAAAGCACGAACGGGCAATGCTAAAATCATCGGCGATGACCCTCTCCATTTAACTATTATTTCTCTGGGGACGCAGCCTGCTTCTGCCCTGCCTTACGGCGGACGTTATCCAAGCGCCAATCTGGTTTATAATGGCGTCTGGTATTATGGAACTTACTGCATAGATTTTGATTTTTCCAGGCCTGAATATCCCGATCAATACAGCTGGGCTATCTGTGGACCGGTACCCGGCTTCAGAATCTCGACCGACTATGGAAAAACCTGGATCCCAAGCCCCTTATCGCCCGAAAATCCACTTTTCCCAGAATCCGGCAAGAATGGGCAGCAAGTAAAAATGGGGACGCCTCATTTTGTTGATTTTGGCCGCAATCTTGAATATTCGCCTGACGGCAAAGCTTATTTAGTTGGTCATGGAGCGCTGGATAACGACCCAACTCCCCGGGTGGCCAACAACAGCTGGATCGCCGGCGATGCTGTTTATCTGGCACGCGTAACTCCAAGCCCAAAAAACATTAACGACCCAAAAGCTTATGAATTTTTTGCCGGGTTTGACTCAAGACAAAAGCCCATCTGGAGCAAAAATTTTGCGGACATCAAACCGTTGCTGGTCTGGGATGACCATATGGGCTGCACCACCATTACCTACAACGCACCGCTCCGTAAATATTTAATGTGCATTACCGATGGCTGGCCAGGAGTAGCTGACATGAATTCATACATCCTGGAAGCCGACCAGATTACCGGTCCTTACCGTCTCATCACCTATATGAAGAAATTCGGGCCGCAGGGCTATTTTCTAAATTTTCCCACAAAATTTATCGGAAAAGATGGAAAAACTCTGTGGCTTTCTTATTCGGCTAATTTTCATAAAGATTATTTCGCCAACCGGGCCATAGCCAACCCGCTCGGCAGCCGCTATGCCTGGTGCCTGCAGGAAGTCAAATTATTGGATGAAAATAATTTACAAGCGCTGATGGCTCTGAAGCAGAAAGATCCCATAAAAAGCGAAGATAACATAGCGTTAAGAGCCCGGGTGAGCGTTTCTTCCGTGCAGGAAAAAAGCAAGCCGATGACCGAGCTCCCCCAGTACTTTGGTGAAGGTGCCGTAGATGGAGTAATCGAATATAAAGATGAAATTAATAGCCACGAGTGGGTCAGTCAGGAAAAATCTACCGCCATGATTCGTCTGAGCTGGGACCGGCCTGAAACGGTGAGTAAAGTCTGGCTGTTCGATTTGCCAAACTTAAAAGATCACGTACTTTCAGGTGTGTTGGTTTTCAGCGATGGCACCAGCCTGCGAGTTGACGAGTTACCAAATGATGCTAAATCGGCCAGAGAAATTTCCTTGCCGGCCAAAAAAATTAGCTGGCTGGCTTTCATTATTGATTCGGTCTCAAAAGAAACCAGAAATGCCGGCCTGGCAGAAATAGCCGTTTTTAGGCAATAGGAAATAGATTGTTAATTTAAAAAACCGAATTGCACAAATTGACTTTATAAATTTCTTATTGATAAATTATTTATTGGCATCACCGTCCGAAAGCCCGAGCCAGTTTTTCTTTTTCATTTTATCTTGCGTTCCGTTCTTGTCGAACGACAATCGGTACATAGCCAATTTCAAGCCCAGGCGGCGGTGTAACAATCAAAGCCGGGTCTATTCTGACCAATCTTCCGAAAGCTGGCGGAGCCATATAATCCCGGTCAATGGGCCAGCTGGCGTGAATCTTTTCTACGAGGGCCTGTAATTTCTCTTTCTTTTCATTTGACCAGTGATATTGCTGGAAAGATGGCTGGTCAACGAATCTATACCAATAATAAGTCACTACCGAGCCATCAGCCAGCCTGGCTTTGAAAGGACCGGCCACGGGCCCCGGGCTGGTCCAGGCATTTGTTGAAGACAGTTTATTGTTGTTAGACTTTTCCAGTTTAAATTTCTTCTGAACAAGGCCTGGCCTGAATGGTAATTTCGATTCTGAAAGAGGTGAGAAATATGGGTTTCCGGGCCCGGCCAGCTTGAATTTTTGCTGAACAAACCCGGTCTCAGGTGGTACTTTTGATTCTGGGATAGCCACGTATTTTTCTCCGTCATAAACATAATATTGAGGGAAGATTCCCATTTTCCCTTCAATATTTGATTTCCATTGAAGTCCCCACATGTTCCGCTCAAATACCATGGTATCAAAGCAGCCGGAGTCTCCTTCAACTCCAAAAATTTCTTTGCCGACCATGTCATACCTGGTTGGTCTGGCCATAAGCTTGGGTCTGATAGCGCCTCTTTCATCAAATTGCCCGGAGCAAAAGATTCCTTTATCCCGCCAGGCTTTAAATGCATCATACAGAGCAGCTTTAGAATAATAGGTAATCTGCTGGACCAGGATAGACCTTCCTTGCTCATCAACCGAAAATTGCAATCTTGGCAACTTGGCATATATCCGGCCATCAGGCGCTTTAACTTCAAATCTTGGAACTGTATTAATTTCTATAGCACCTCCGCCAGCTACTCCTGGTCTGGCATCCAGCCCCCGGCCGTAAAGGAAAGGATAATTGAACAACTTGCCTATTTTGCTCCACGTTTCAGGGATGAAGAAAGCTATCGGGCCCTTAAAATTAGCGGCGCTTAAAAAACAGGTCCAGCTCTGGTCTCCGGTCGGCGGGTCACCTGTTTCCGGGTCAGTAAATGGCAGGGCCATCCAGGTATAGCCGAGGAATTCTCCCTCGGGATAACCTTCAAAAGTAATCCCATCCGGAGGTATCAACAATCGATTGCTCAGCTGAGCTATGCCGAGCCGGTCATCTGGCAGAGCCTCATCGCTATAAAAAAAGGACCAGCCGGGCGAGCCAATTTCATAATCATAACACTGAGGCGTGCCATTCATGCTGAACTTAGGCGGTCCGTATCGAAAATGATTTCCCGCCCAGTAACCAACTCCACCTTCTATCGTCTGGAAGACCGAACCCCAGGTGGGACCGCGGGGCGTCCACTTTCTGGCCAGGGTGCCCTCAGGGCAAAGAGGGGTAGTTTTATTGTCTGAATTATCCGGGAGAATCCAGGTACTCGGCAGGCCAATCTGAAAGCCGGCCAGTGGCTCACTGATTAGCGGCCAGATCGCCACGTAAAAACCGATTCCGGCTCCATACTCACCGGACAAAGGCTCATGATTAAAACTGATGTAGCCATGAAGCCCGTTTTCTTTCTGGGACAGCTCTCTGAACTTAATTTTTTCTGCTGGCCTGACTATAAAAGGAAGGGCCATTAAACATAAGAAGCACAGAACAAATATTAAACTCCTGTTTCTTCTACGCATGATATCCTCCATTATCTATCCAACCCATCAGAGTAAAATATTTTCACTCTTTCATCTTAGCGACCAGCATGGCAAAATCTCATCTTTCTAACTGAGCATATTTCTTTATCAGCCCCAAAAATCAAAAAGGCTCACTTTGAATTAAACACTGATCATTTAATAAACCAGCCTAAATTATTTTATGAATGGGTGCACTTCTCCCTTCGTTTATATACGTTTCCAGCAATTTCTTAAGCCGGCTGACAATTTCAGGATATTTATCCCACAAATCGTTCTTTTCATAGGGGTCATCGATTAAATTATAAAGCTGGCCAGGGCTACCCGGAGCAGGCGGTTTTCCTTCTGGAGGCATCCATCCGCCTGAAGTCTTATTATCAATAACAGCTTTCCATTCGGTGCGAAGTTTCCATTCATTATGCCGAATGGCCAGGGTTCCATCTTCAGATTGGGAGACGATGGCTTCTCTAATCGGGACCCTGTATTTCTGGCCTAAAATGGCCGGAGATATATCATAGCTATCAGGCCCCGCTTCAGGAGACAATCTGACACCAGTGATCGAGGCAAACGTGGCCATCATATCGGTCAAGCAAATCGGCTCATTAGAAACAGTCCCGGGCTTAATTTTTCCGGGCCAGCGAACAATAAAGGGAATTCGATGGCCGCCCTCCCAAATGTGTGTTTTATAACCACGCCAGGGTCCGGCTGATTTATGACCATACTTCCCAGGATGAGGGCCATTATCGCTGGCAAAAATGACCATGGTGTCTTTGTCAATTTTTAATTCCGTCAGTGCCTTTAAAATTTCTCCCACACACCAATCGGCCAGTACCACCAGGTCTCCACGAGGACCATCTCCGCTCTTTCCTTTGACAAAATCAGGGGGCAACCAGGGAGTATGGGGCGAAGATAAGCAGAGCTCAACAAAGAAAGGCTGTCCGGATGATTCCCTGAGGCTGCGCTTGATGTAAGAAATCGCCTCCTTCGTAAATTCAAGGTCCACTTCTTCAATCTTAAAGCCAGGTGCCGCCCAGCCCGGCCGGGGGCTGCCTTCTTCTCCGCCACTCATATCATAATATTCAGATATCTTATGAGTGGGAATTACCGTGACCATATTTCCCTTAATAAAGGTAAACGGCCCATCCATGCCTGAACTGGCCGCGGTGAAAAAGGCATAATCAAAACCTAAATCGAGCGGCCCGCCGGAAACGGGCTTTGAAAAATCTACGTTCATTCCCGTTTCTGGAGGAGCATCCTGCCAGGAACCTCGATAAAGTCTCTGGGCATCCTTCCAGGTCGGTGTAAAACCACTGGATCTGGTCCAGTCCAGGCCAAGATGCCACTTGCCGAAAAACCCGCACGTGTATTGTTTCTTTTTTAACAGAGTAGCTAAGGTCTCACGTCCAGGCTCAATAAGAGATGGAGTATATCCACCAACCACTCCTCTTTTGAGCCATGTCCTCCAGCAATATCTTCCGGTTAACAGGCCATACCGGGTAGGTGTGCAAACGGCCGCAGGAGAATGGGCATCGGTAAACCTTATACCTTCTCGAGCCAGAGCATCTATGTTCGGCGTCGGAATTAATGATTCCGGATTATAACATCCTGCATCACCATACCCCTGATCATCAGTCAAAATAAGGATTATGTTTGGTAACTCATTTTTGGCGGAACCGAATAAACTGACCAAATTCACATCTTCAAGGGCAAACAAGGCGGTCCCCAACCCGGCCAGTCTGACGAATTCTCGTCTTTTCACGAAAACCTCATCCTTATCAAGGAAGATTGTTTATTACTTAAATTAAGAAACTATTTTGATAAAGTCAAGGAAAATTTTGGGTTAAAAATCGGTTCTCAACATAACAATAAACTCTTTTTACTAGCTTTAAATCTTGCTCACCTTGTGTTCATAAAAATCTTTTTAAAAAAAATCTATTGAATAATACATATGGTTAAGGGTAAGCGACCTCCCTCTTTTTCCGCGAGGTAATAGCTCGGCCATTATCTACCTTAGCCATTTTTATACTTTTATACGAATATCTCCCAAATTATAACCAGGTCCCAGATGCTTAATGGGAATTATTAATTAAGACAAGAATATTTATAATCGCCGATGCTTCATAATAACATATGGATTTTTTACAAATGGTAGAAGAAGCCGGGAGCGGTTAGCTATCAAAACAAAAGAAGAAATTTTTAACAGATTGATTTAAAAGCTGGCCTGATTTCCGCGGAAGCCCAAGTCGAAAGTAATTAGTCCTTGCTCGGGCTTTATTCGTAAGGGCTCTTTTTCGCCCTTTTCAAAGCGCCCGTTTTTCAGCCTCACCGCATAAATCCAACCTTTGAATTCACCGTATAACTTTTTTGGCTCTATTTTATAAAACGGTAACTGTGCCTCTGGCGCCGAATTTAATTCGAGATACCAGTCATTTTTAAGCTGCCCGGCGGCTGAAATCTTTATTGAGTTTTCAACAAACTGAATAGAAATATCTCCAACCGGAGAATTCGTTGGCCAGCGCACGGAAAGTTTACCATCTGAGCATTCATCTATTTCCAGGCTGTTGCCCCGTATTTCCTGCCCGTTATTTTGTTTAAACCTCAGGCCAGCCACCACTTTGGTCGAACTCCAGAAAAAGCCATCTACCAGTGGCAGGGTATAGTAAAAACACTGGGTAGAAGTGCCCGGTTTCTTGAGGTAATCTGAAGCTACCTTTTCATCAAACAGATGAATATCCCTGAACCTTAAAGCTCCCTTCTCCCAGAGCAGGTTAGCCCGGCAAAATCTTGAGTTAAACCAGACGGTCTTTAAATTCTTTTCTGAATGGTCCTTAAGCACCACCACTGAAGTTGGCGGAGTGACCTGATAATTGTCCCTGAACCACTTTCCTGTTTCACTTAACGTTTGCAGGATAATTTCCCCTTTCTTGACCAGCTCATCAAGTATTTTCATCTGAATTTCGTAGCCCAAGGCCATTCTTTTCCAGGTAAATGAATTTTCCTGACCAACCTGAACGTAAGCATAATTAAGCGCTGGCTCATTGATAAACCAATCAAAATACCAGCGGCACCAGCTTTCATCGCCCCCGCCTTTCTCATAAACAGGCTCAAGCGAAATAACGTGCTGATTCCTCGTGCCAAGCCCACTGTCATATTGATGAATCGGGTCGCTGCCCAGCATCCGGAAAATCGGAACAGGAATCTGGTTTTGGGCATTTTGGGCGGGCATATAGGCATTGAGCTGGCTGGGATAATAGCCTCCGCTCCAGTAGCCGCCCCACAGTGTATACCCATCAGTCCCCACCTGATCTTTACAATTGCAAGAAGCCACCACACCATATTTTTCATGCATGTATTTCAGCGAATGAGCATCAATAAACCAGCTGCCGACAGATTTTGGATAATACCCAAAAATTTTCTTAAAATCTTCCATGTAGGTATCAACTAGTTTCTCCCGCTCTTCGGGCGTATAACCGGTGGCAAAACCCACATCGGCGTGCCAGTCCCAGGGATAACGACCGCGCCACTTTAACCCGCTCTTTTCCACCAGCGGTTGGGGAATTTCCCACCAGGCACCAATCTCAAACCTGTCAGCCGGCAATTCTTTCATCAGCTTCTGGTAGCGCGGGTCAACAAGAGCATCGTACTGAAGAAGAAAGGTGGCTTTAAAGTTATATCGATTTATGATTTTAATTTGTTCGACCACCGTCTGATAAAGAACATCTGGCGTTATCCAGTCAACCCTCGGCTCACATTCGCGCACAAAGTTTATTATATTCACCCATCGCGGCAAGAGATTCTCCCGGCCATCTTTTTCGCTGTGGCCAGCCAAACCGCAAATCACCAACAGAAGGAGGGCAAAAATTTCCAATCTCCATATTTTCTTTTCAAGCTTCCTAAGCATTTTATTTTCCTTTTACACTTTCTACCGAAACAAATTATATGATATTTATAGCCAGATATTTTACAGTTTATTTTGCCTCTTACTTGTTAGTGTATAAAAATGTTCCCGATTTGATCTAGGAGAACGAGCCATCGTAATATCTCCTTTTAAAGAGTTCAACC
>JBNARJ010000007.1:0-184514 GCA_049719515.1 Candidatus Saccharicenans sp. | reverse complement strand
AGCTCCTAAATGAATAGTTTTATTTCTTATCATACTAAACAGCCTCCCGTAAGTTAGAATGCTTGAGGTGGTATCGGGCTTTCGCTATTAAACCAATAATCATACATAAAGTCGAATGGGCCGAAGGTTAACCATAAATATGTTTCTATTTGATCTTGAACCTTATTGATATACCTAGTGCTATAGCCCGCTCCTCTTAAATAAAACTCAACCTTAGATAGGATTCCGCTTAAATCAAAAAATCCTCGGCTATCGAACATATCATCCCATATCACAATCAAGAACTGTATTTTATCCCCACCTTCATGTAGGCTTTTCATCAGTTCCACAGCGGCCTTTTCTGTCCTAATACAGCCTTCAGTCTCCCACACCACTATACTCCATCGCCCGGCATGAATACCTTTAGAGCCCAATGGCTTTGCCGGCGCATCAAATCCGAAAAAACCAGCAGCATCAATGCTATCCCCATCTCCATCGCCTTGATGAGCCTTATAATACAAATATCGCCATCTTCCTTCTGGGTAAGGTGTCGCTTCATCGACAACATTATTTGCAGCAGGATATACACCTCTAAGATTTCCTCTTCTATCAAAAATAAATAATAACCCCGGGCCTCTGAGAAAAATAATAAAACTTCTCCCGTCATTATCAAAAAAACTTAAGGGATTATTCCCACAATAAGAATACAAGTTCCAAAACTGTGGGTTAGCCATTCCCAGCTGGGGCTGGACGATTGGGTCGGGGCTGAGGAAGCGGTAGAGGGTCGGGTCGTAGTAGCGCGCACCGAAGTAATACAGGCCTGATTCGGTATCCTGCTCCTTGCCTGAAAACTTGAGCTCTGGATTGAAGGTATTTACCCAGGTCTGCTGCAGGCCACCATAGGGGTCATGCGCCGCGGCATAAACCACATTGCCCAGGTCATCGGTTACCACCCGGGTAGAGTTAATCTGGTCGGTGGTGTAGTAATAATACTTGCCCGTAGTTGGCTGATACTCAGCCACTATCTTCGCCCCTATGTAGATATACTCCCTGAGACACTGCCCATATCCATCATACTCAGCCAGCACCCTCCCGTCAAAGGCATAGATATAATATATTCCAGTAGTACCGACAGACATAGTTCTGATCTCGCCGCTTCCACCGGTCGTCTTCCTTCCAGAAGAGTGATCAATAACCATAAGCCGGTTATCCAGGTTGATAGCAAAATCGCTGCACTTCCTGACCGTCCATCCACTTAAATTAGCATCGTCCGCCTTTTGCCTTCGCCAATCTTTTGAAAAAATTATATCGGATAGCTTCTCGACCACGGCAAAACTCCTCTGGTTTATAGCAAACGGCGCCTGTGCTGGTAAAGAAAAGATTTTGATAAAACTGAGCCTTTCACCCTTTAATGAACCAAACCTCAATGATCTAAAACCAGAGAAAGCATCCTGATCATCAAGTTTTATATGGTTCTTGCTAATTTTGAGCTGCCTGGTTGATTTAGCTTGCTGGCGGCTTTTTATCAGTTCATAAATTTGAACTTGTTCAGCTTCATCCTCAAGAAAAATTGGCTGCATGCTTGATTCAAGAATTTCTGTCCATCCCCCTGCTTTATAAACTTCTGCCTCATCCTGATAATTCTCAAAATCATCTATAAAAAGTCTCTTCCATAACGGAGTTGACTCGGTATTTTCATAATCGATTTTTGTATTAGAATTAAGAACTTTAACTTCCATATCATCTATAAAAATAGCCGAGCTGCCTTCGCCCCAATGAGAAAAAGCTATCATCCCAGATAAATTCGCGGCAGCTATCATTGGATCTAATTTCAGCCCTACATATTCTAATAAAGGCTCATTATCCAGCCACACCGAAGCCAGAGAGGTATCAGGGTCCATATCGATTTTTATTCTATGCCATCTATCAAGAAAAACATCATATCCTTCAGCCTTGGCCCAGACATTATTAGCTGAAATCTGGAATAATCTTTTCGCTTCGAAAGGAATAATATTGAGATTTAATTTGAGATATGCTTGACGCCTTAGGTCTGGAATAGTAATAATAGATGAGAAGCCTGGCGCCGATTCAAAAAAGTTTTCAGATTTCTTGATCTTAAAGCTGAATTCAAAGGATATCGAATCGGAGATAGGCATATGTTTATCGGCATCAGAAATTCTAATCAGATAGTTTGGAGAAATATCTGAAGGAATAAGCCAATCAAACTTTCCAGTATTGGGGGCTCTTTCAGCTATGGTCCTATATGTGGAACCATTATCGGTTGAATATTCGATTCTGACAAAATTAACATCTTTATCGGCTTTCCAGGCAATGGTTTGGAAGGTATTGGCTAAAAGTTTTTCCTCGCCAGCCGGGAAAGTTACCGCTAACCCATTTTGGCTACTCGTTTTTATCACACTTGCAGGGCCAATTGCTCCTGAACCAGATAGATGAATTATATACGGATTTTCATTGGCGTCATCATTGGCAATATAAAGATCTGCTGTATAAATTTTTTTACCAGTTGAGGTGAATTGAACTTCAAACGTAGATGACTGGCCAGGCCCGATTATAGTCTGGGGCTGCATTTCCACGCTGAAGTTTCCAGGATTTTTTCCGGAGATAGAAACAGGCGGGGTCCCGTTTAAATGCAAAGGAGCTGTTCCAAGATTCTGTATAGTAAAGCTTGTTCTTACTGAATCTCCTATAGTCACTGTTCCAAAATCATAATTCCCCCCATTTGGAATCCCTACAATATTAATTTCTGCTTCATAATTACCATATAAAGTAATCTCATATGGGTTTTCATCCAAATCGTTGCTGACTAAGCTTAAAGAAGCAATCTTAAGACCGGAAGAAGTTGGTGAAAAGCGAACCACAAAAGAGGTTGAGTTCCCGGGGCTAACAATTGAGGCCGGCTGCTGAATAACCTGAAATTGGTCAGCATTAGGACCGGATAAGGTCACATTTCCAAGACAAAGATTAGCCAGGCCGGCATTCTCAACTATAAAAGTTTTATCTTCCTGAGAAACTATTTTAAAACTGACGGTGCCCCCATCTGGAATATCAATATTATTTTGCCTGATATTTATTTCGGGCAAAGGCGGAATTGCCTTTAGTCTTAAGCCTCTATCATCATATGTATACTGGCCAAGGACTTCTCCCGATGTATTTAGAATTGAACTCAGGCGATTGAAACCATCCCAATTAAAATATTTGCCATTAGCATAAAGCAAGTTGCCTCGATCGTCATAGGAAAAACCAATTATTCGGTTATGGCTATCATAGGCTTTTTCAAAAACCGGGACCCCGTTTTCATCTACCCTGAGCATATTACCATAAGCATCATATTGATAAGTATAGTTATTCACTCTGCCTATAGAATAGGTAGCAGAGGTTAAGCGATATAATGCATCATAACTAAATGTAGCATTTAAAGCGGGCGCAGGAGCCGTGCTTTCTATGGCCGTTATGTTGCCCACTCCATCATATGTATATGAGGCATCATAAAGGGTTATCACCCCTTTTTTGAGAGATTCGCTGGCCAGATATCCTGCTGGCAAATAGTTAGCTGAATAAACAGTTCCATTTCCGGCAATAGAAATATTTGTTGGCAGGCCATTTTGACCATAAGTTATACTATCTATGATCGTCTTACCGTTAAAGCTTAAAAAGGCTGGTAAATTTAGAGCATTGTATGAAGTTGTGGCCACTCTGCCTGATGGATAGGTTATAGCGGAAAGCAAATTGTTTCCATCATATTGATAAGATATTGTTTTATCAGCTAACCCAAGGATGCTTAATGTTTCTGAAGTAATAGAGCCCCAGATATTGTAGCTAATATTCTGCCTGCTCCAGCCCTTAGAACTATTTATAGATAACACGCGGCCTTTTAAATCATAGCTGTACATAATAGTTTCATCGGGAGAAGAGCTATTATCTTTATAGGAACTTATTTGGCTCAATCTTCCACTGGAGTAAAAATACTCTTGCTTTGAATTGCCCCAGATTCGCTGCGACAATCTTAAAGAATTATTATATACATATGAAATCATACCAGTTTCAGGATGTGACTCAGAAATAAGGTTACCAAGCCAATCATAATTATAAACATGCACCCTCACCCCGTTGTAATTAACGGTTATGAGCCTGCCAAGAGGATCATAGCTATGGACAGCCTGATTTCCCATGGCATCAATAACTCGAGTTGGCAACCCTGGAAGATCATCATATTCGTAAATCGTAGAATGTTGTTCGGCATCAATTATCGTTTTTCTTCTTGCTGCATATGATATCAAAGTAGCTTTACCCAAAGGATTAGTAATTCTGGTCAAACGGCCAGAATTATCATATTGATAAGTGTATTTTGGGGCTGTATCGGTTCCCCCAGCACTTTCTGATATGATTCTTCCTTCTGAATCTAACTCTTTCAAATAATATAATGTTATCCCCGACCCTGACTTAATATAGCCAAGATCACGGCCAAAACCATCCCAGAATTTGGTAATTACGTTACTTCCCTGAGAAATGTTAACCTTATTTTCGCTGTTTAGCCAAAGCAGATAAGTGTCATTAAAAGGATCGGGTCTGTCTATCTTAATGATTCTTCCGGCGTCGTCATAGGTATAATTTATAGTACCACCGTGTTGGTTTGTTTCAGAGATAATCGAACTATCATAAGAAGATATTTCCCGAGTAATCTGAGCTGTGCCATCAGAATAATCACTCTGAGCACCGTATGAATATTTATGCGTTACAGTTACATCGTTACCAGGAAATTTTATAGAAATGACCACCAGATTAGGATTTGAGCATATATAATCATAATCCCAAGTATAATATTCTGTCTCATTCTTATATTTAAGAATTTTATCAATCGCTCCTTTTTTCCCCATGTCCGTATAATAATAGACTTCTGTTTTGCCTAACATATTACCGTCAGCTGAGCGCGCTATTTCCCTAAAAACGAAATCAAGCATATAGGCATCTCTGAAAGACAATTGAGATTCATAAAAGTATTCAAGCTCTGTATAATGTTTTGAAGTCGTAGAACCATTGACAATAAAATTTATTTTCGTTGGCAAACCATATCTTCTAGTATCAATTCTTTCATAAAGATATTCTGTTTTAAGGCTAGAATCTCCGGTCCTAATCGTTTCAACAGAAGACAGCAAAGGCGCTTTAGCCGTACCCATCGAAATGCCAAGAACCGTCCATTCGTTATTCGAGATTTCCTGGAAGTCCCAGCTGTATTTTTCTGAGTAGCTCCCATCTCCATAAGACCATTCTCTAATAAGGCCAATCTTCCATGGAGAAGATGAATCGTAGCCATAGTGCGTAAAAGAAATAGTATATTCGGGCCCGGCAACGGTAGTTATACCCTGAATGGCTCCATTATAATCCGGATAAGAGTAATTCCAAACCTTTTGCTCTCCTCCCTGAGTAAAAATTATCTTTTTCTGTGAGACTACCCTTGATATCAGGTGAATGCCGCTAAAATAAAAATCATGGCTGCTATAAGCAATTTCTAATGTCCCGCCGAAGCCCGTTGTAACCTTGGTAAGTTCATAAAAACTAGGATCATATTGGAAAGTGATAGCTGGTAACCCCGGCGCCTGAAAACTATCAAGCTTATAATATCCATTAGGAAATGTGGTAACATTATAAACATAATAAACCTCTTTATAATTATCCCTATTGATAGCCCTTTTAATCTTTATTTTTTCAAGCGTAGGGTGATCCTCTTCAGTCGAGATGAAGACTATCTCTCTGCCCATGCTATCTACAATTTTGTCAATAACAGGAAGATATTTCCCTGTGATTGAATTTAATTTATAGATTATTGAGATGGAATGGCCAAAGGAATTCTCAATTTTTGTCACTACTCTGGTTGTCTTAGAAGTTCCATCTCCAAAATCCACAGTAGTAATCAGCCCGAATGTCCAGATAACTCCATTCTTAAAATAAAGCTTGTAAGATGATTTATCATACTTTACAAAATCGCGGCTTATATATTTATCTGTCCCATAATTATCAAGGTAAAGAACCTCTCTTCTCCCATCCGGAAATTCAATAATTGGATTAATTGAATCCGGGTCATATAAGCGTCCCATGTGCATTGTCCAACCAATCCCCACCCAAGAATAAGGCTCAGCTTGAATACTGGCATATTGTCCATATAACTTATCTTTATAAATTTTTGAATTATATACTCTCCATACCTCGACATTTAAACCGTTAGGACCGGGTAAGAAAACATCAAGGTAGCGGAGCGTCAGGTTGCCAGAGAAAAGATCCACATTTTCGACCGGAAGGGAAGAATAAGAAGCATGTCCAGGAATAATACCAGTTCGATCATATATTCCACTTTGAGCAAAAAGCTTTGAACTCATCAGAGAGAGAGAGAGAGAGAGAGAAAGAAAGAAAGAAAGAAAGAAAGAAAATTAGCCCATTTTTTCATATTTTCCCCCTTAAATATAAAAAAGGGCTTTAAGAAATGCCATTTCCCTGCCCTTTTACATTTTTACTTTAACCTTGCTAATAAAAATAATAAATTTTTTTATTGGTTGTCAAGAAATTTTTTAAGCTTAGGATAATCTTCTTATGGTTTTAGTTTTTCAGGGTTTTCAAATCAATTCTTCTCTATTCTTCTTCCAGTAAGGTAGTTCAAATTTTTTCTAATTTTTTTCTTTTTTAATCAGCCAGACTTACAAAAAATACTTTCAAAATATACTATTTCTGCTGAATACTCAAAAACCACGCCGGCATTTCATATTTCATCAAAATTAAGGTGTGGCTTAAGCATCACGAGATCATTTCTGATAATTACATCTTGTAACTGAACCATATTTCCAGGCATTAAAAGGTATTCTGTCCAGACCTTCTTAATCCAAACCCTTCCCGGGCATTTAATTCACCATGGTAGATGGGTAAATGGACGAGCCCTTTATCTATTATTTATCAGCGCCAAGCCTGAGCAACTCGCTTAGCTTCTTTTGGGGGAGATTTCTTTGAGAATGGCAATGGTGCGGTCTATTTCTTCCATTGAATTATAAATGTGGGTTGATTGGCGGACGCCATAAACCTCACCCATGGACCTTGGCCGCAGCCGGCCCCGTTTCCAGAGCTCATCCTGGATGAAATTCCCCGTCAGGCCTTCAATGTTATAGACAGTAATACCTGCAGCCATCTGCGGATGAAGCGGGGTGAAGATTTTGATTCCGGGCACTTCTTGAAGCCTGGCCCGCAGATAATCGCCCAGCTGCTTGATCCGGGCATACACCCTTTCCGGCCCGAGCTCAAAATGAAAATTGAGAGCCTCATCCAGGCCCATCAGCAGCGATAGGTTTCCAGTCCCGCGCTGGCTCAGGCGGTAGCCGTCATCTTCATGATTGTCCCACTGGGCGCTGGCCAGAGTTGTCCAGACTTCCGGTGCCTTCTCCTTCCTGAGATAAAGAAATCCATTTCCGGCCGGAGCACACAGCCATTTATGAAAACTGCCGTAGTAGGCATCGCAGCCCAGGTCTCTGACGTCAACTTTGATATGACCCACCGTCTGCGCCCCGTCAATCACGGTGAAAATACCGCGCTTTCTGGCTTCGGCACAGATTTCCTTAACCGGCAAGATGGCTCCGCTTCCGGTAATCAGATGCGGTATGGCTATGACTCTGGTTTTCGGGCCCATCGCTTTAACAAAAGTCTCGATGACCTCTTCTGGCGATTTTATGGGCTTCCCCAAGTGAAGCTGGCGATAAACAACGCCGTGGCGCTTGGCCGCCAGTTTCCAGCCGCATTCTCCACCCGGGTGTTCCTGGTCTGTGCCCAGGACCTCATCGCCCGGTTTCAGGTCAAGACCATTGGAAATATAATTCATCCCGGCGGTAGCATTTTCCGTGAGGGCCAGTTCCTTGACCTCGCAATTAATCAACCGGGCTGCCTTTTCCCTTATCTCGGTCCAGGGCTGGTAGCCAGCAATCCAATCCGGACCGTAATAATCCCATTCCGCAATTTTCTCGGCTGTCATACGCAGATGATTGACTGTGCGTTCAAAAACCCGGCGGGGCATCGCTCCAAGGGTTCCGGTGTTAAAGAAGGTCATTTGCGGGTCAAGCATGAATTCCTGGCGTACTTTCTGCCAGAATTCCTTTTCTTTAAGCTCATTTATTTTTGGGCTGGTCATTGGCTTTACTCCTTTGATAGCTCTACCGGCCAGGCTTAAAGGTAAGAGAGATAAGGTAGAGGCCGAGAAACTTTTTAAAAAATCTCTTCTGGAAATCATAACCTTAACCTGCTTTTTTCCACTTAACAGTTTTTTATTTTACCACTCTCGAGCAATTGTTCAACTGAAAAACAACATTATCTTAACCGTTATGCATATATGAATAACTATTCATATATCGCCTGGATATCTCTCTGTTTTTTTGTTTTATTTCAACATTGTATTTCCGGCATCTCCGTGGAGGGCAATTGGATTAAAAAGAACACGGGTCGCCTCTAACCTTAATTGCTTGATTTCAAATTCAGTCGTCGGTAGCTGCGCGTCGCTCACCTTGGTTTACAAAAAAATTAGGGACTTCTCTTTTTTATGATTTTTGATTTTGGCTCATCTGACATTTTCGTGGGTGTTTATAGAATTAAATTAATAAGAATAATAGGTTTTGTTCCAGGGTTAAATTGTCAATTAGTTCTCAACGAAATGAATATCAGAAAGGTAGACAAGCTGTTTTCCAGCCCGCCAGGCCATTTCTGATTTTTGATTATATTTTTTTTTCTTCTTTCCTAAAATAAATCCTAAAGAGCCTAAATTTTTTGTTTTAATTTTTTTTATTTTAAAACCTGCTCTTTTTATCTCTCATAAGATTTTTCAATCGCCTGATAGACGAGTGTGCGGAACTTATTCTGGAGGTCACCGCAGCTGGCCGGCACCGGTAAAAGCTGAATCATAAAGACGGCCACCAGTTTTTCCGCCGGGTCAACCCAGTAGGTGGTAAAATAAGCACCACCCCAGCCAAAAGCACCGACCGAACCCGGAAGCCCCGAGGCTCCGAGGTTCTTGTTCACCCAGAACCCCAGGCCAAAACCCTGCTTTCCACCCGAATAAATCTGGCCGACGTGGTCAGCCGTCATCAGCTCGACTGATTTAGGACTCAACAGTCGGGCTCCACCGAGTTCGCCGCCATTCATAAGCATCAGCAGAAAACGAGCATAATCTTCAGCTGTCGCCAGAAGGCCAGCCCCGCCCGAGTAGCATTTTCTCGGCCCGTAGAGGTAGGGGCTTTTGGCCGGGTCTTCGGTCATCTTAATTTGTCCGTTTTCATCAGCTCCATATGCGGGGGTCAGTCGCGAGGCTTTGCTCTCGGGCAAAAAGAAACAGGTATCTTTCATTCCCAAAGGTCCGGTAATGCGCTTTTCCACAAACTCGGCCAGGCTCATTCCGGAAACAACTTCCACCAGGTAACCGAGAATGTCCGTGTTGTAGCCATAAACAAATTGTTCGCCAGGCTGGGCATCAAACGGCAGTTTAGCCAGTTTCTTGACCACTTCGCCGATGGTCATATCCTTATCGGTCAGAAACCAGCCTTGAATACCCGCCTTGAGATATTCTTCCTGAGCTGGGCCGTCGCCGTAGGAAATGCCGGCCGTATGGGTCAGAAGGTCGCGGATGGTAATCTGGCGCCTGGCCGGCACCACACTGTAGCCTTTTACTTCCTTGCCTTCGGGTTTAACTGCTACGTAAGTTTGCTTAAATTCCGGGATGTATTTGGAAACCGGGTCGTCCAGAAGAATCTTTCCCTCTTCCATCAGCATCATCACAGCCACGGAGGTCACTGCTTTCGACTGAGAAGCAATGCGGAAGATGGCATCAACAGGCATCGGGTCGGGCCTATCGAGCCTGAATTTGCCGAACGACCGATGGTAAGCTACTTTGCCGTTTCGGGCGATAAGGACAACCATTCCCGGCGCACCTTTCGCATCGCAGTAGCTCTGAAGCACCCGGCCGAGCCGTTCGAGGCGCTCGCCGGACATCCCAACCTCAGCCGGTTTAGCCTTGGGCAGCTCGTAGGCAAAAACAGAAAAATTCAGGATAAGGATGGCCAGACCAAAGATTAAAGCAGCAAAAAATCTTTGGTGGCCCCGGCTAAACAAGCTGCCGGGTTTCTTTTCCCTCATCTTTTCTTCATTGCTTGACATATGAGCCTTTTGATTTTTTCTGGGCTGAAATTTCATATTTTTGCTCCTTTGTCTTTTTAGTATTTCCATTGCTTTATTAATTTTTTTCTTTTTTTTCTATTAGCCTTTAATAATTTAACAATTTTTTCTTATTTAAGCCAAACAAATTATAATTTAACCTAAAGCAATCTTATTTAAGTCAATTAAATCCAATTTGCCTAAAATCAAAATTCTTCAGATCCAAAAGGAACCAGCCTTATTTTTATAAGCAATATTGACCGAGCGCAGAAGGAAATAATATACTCCAGACATGAAACAGGAAGGTCCAGCCATAAACAAACAAAAGGTCCCAGGCAGAATCTGGGAGATAGATTTTCTGCGAGGCCTGGCCATCATCCTGATGGTCGGCTACCATCTTCTTTTTGACCTGGGAGATTTTGTTGGGCTGAAAAAATTCCTGGGCTTTTCCACTGACCTGACCACACCGGCCTGGCTGGTAGCCCAGCATTTTTTTGCCGGGCTTTTTGTCATTATTTCTGGTATAAGCTCTACCTTCAGCCGCAACAACCTCCGGCGCTTCCTGAAATTTCTGGCCGTTGCTCTGCTCATCACCGTGGCCACCTACATTTTTGACAGATCTTCAGTCATACTTTTTGGCATCATTCACTGCTTGGCCGCCTCGGTTCTGATTTACACATTAATCTTTCAAAAGAGCAAGCCGGCCACTCGAGCTGCCTGGGGAAGCCTGATCCTGATGACAGGGTTATCTATGCCGGCCGTAAAAAAAGCCCTGGCCATAAAAACTAACTGGCTTCTGCCCTTAGGCCTTCCTGGTCCCTCATTTGCTTCTTTTGACTATTTCCCGCTGATTCCCTGGTTTGGCGTTTTTTTAATTGGAACGGCCTTAGGCCACTGGCTCTATGCCGAGAAAAAAAGCCTGATTCGCCGACCGCTACCTGAAACCTTCATTAACTGGTGCGGACGCCATTCACTCTGGATTTACCTTCTGCACCAGCCGGTAATCATGGGCATACTTTACCTGTTGGGCTATGTCACTATCTTTTAATATCCCCCTCTTTTAAACCGAAATTGAGCTTGCCCACATCAGCTTATCATTACTTTATTGCATCAAGTTGCCATTTATGACAAATAGCTGCTTTGAAATGTCGCAAATCCTGATTCTGAACCAAAGAGCTTCAAATATTTTTAAGCAGCTTCTGGAAATCGCTTTTCTTGAGGAGTTTTTCCATTTCAAAAAATTGCTTGAGCAGCTGATTTACTTCCTGGACGGGTCGGCCGCTGCCCCGGGCAATTCTGGCCCGGCGGCTGCCGTTTATAATCTTGGGATTCTCCCTTTCTTCCGGGGTCATCGAATTTATGATGGCTTCGAAATGGAGCAATTTTCTGTCGTCCAGGTTCAGCTGGCTGACCTGTTTAAAGGGGCCGGCCTTGGGCAAAAAACCCAGCAGACTGCTGAGGCTACCCATTTTCTTCAGCTGGACCAATTGCTTGCGAAAATCTTCCAGGGTAAACTGCTGCTTTTTCAGTTTCCTGGCTATTTCTTCCGCTTCTTTCAGGTCAGCCTGCTGCTCGGCTTTTTCGATCAGGCTAAGAATATCTCCCATGCCCAGGATGCGAGAGGCCATCCGTTCCGGGTAAAATACCTCAAGCTTATCAAACTTTTCACCCACGCCAATGAACTTTATTGGCTTATGAGTCACGTAAACTATAGAAAGAGCTGCTCCGCCCCGGGCGTCGCCGTCAAGTTTGGTAAGAATTACTGAGGTCAGGCCAATTTTTTCATCAAAAGCCTGGGCACTGCGTACGGCGTCCTGGCCGGTCATGGCGTCACCCACGTAAATGACCTCCGTCGGCTGCAGTATATCCCTGACCAGCTTTAGCTCGGCCATGAGCTCTTCATCGATGTGCAGGCGTCCGGCGGTGTCCACAATCAGAGGGTCAAAGCCCCGGTTCCTGGTAAACGTCATCAATTCTTTAAGAGCCGCTTCGGGGTTCCGCATTTTATCCTGGGTCATTTCATAAAAAGGTAAACCCAGCTGATTGGCAATTATCCGGAGCTGGTCCTGAGCCGCCAATCTTTTGAGGTCGAAGGACACCAGAAGCGGGTTTTTCCCGAGCGATTTAACATACCGGGCCAGCTTGCCCGAAGTGGTTGTCTTGCCGCTTCCCTGCAGGCCAACCATCATAAAAACCGATGGCGGATGAGCAGCAAAGGTCAGTGGTTTGGCTTCCTGGCCAAGGATTTCGGTGAGCTCATCCCGCACAATCTTGATAAAGTGCTGGGCTGGGGTCAGGCTCATCATGACTTCCTGGTTGAGCGCTTTGGCTTTCACCCGGGCTTCAAATTCTTTGACCACTTTATAGTTCACATCAGCTTCCAGGAAAGCCAGCCTGAGCATTTTCAGGGCTTCAGCTATGTTTTTCTCGGTTATCTTGCCTTCACCCCGTATGTACTTGAAGGTCTTTTGCAGCTTTTCTGTAAGTTGGTCAAACATCAGGCTCACCCAATCGCCTTAAATCTTACGCCAGATGAAACTTCCGGTCAACCGGCCGGAACAGGCCATCTTTTTAATAAAAAATTCCTTTTGTGCCATGTTATTGATAAAAAATAAATTATAAAAACATCAGCCAGCTTTCCGGTAGATACCGAAATGGGCAATAAGAAAGAGAATAGGCATTAAGAAAATAATAAGCGGGGTACGAAAACAAACATTTTTTTAACTGAGCCTTCATCCTATTTGCTGATTTTTCAACATGATACACAAGACTCTGCCCGAGCCGCATTATTCCCTGCATTATTCAAGGTCGGCCAGAAAGGTCAGGGTTATTCCTCTGGTCAATATGGAGTTTGTACCTTTGACCTGAGATCTGTATCTCATAGTAGCCAAAAATCAGTTTCAAAAAGAAAATAGGGCCTTTTAAACCTTTCCGGCCGGGTTGTTGCGAGCCGATAGTTGAGGGGCCACCGAACCTGGTCGGGCTTGACAATGTCCTTCAAGATAAGTAAAGTTATGGATAATTTTAGGAAGGTGCCCGATGAGCCAAAAAAACGGTAAAAATGGTGAAACTCCCAAGGAAACGGCTTTCAGTTCAAAAATTGATTATGACGAGCTGAAGAAGCTGATTAATCTTTTAGAGGAAAAAAACCTTACTCAATTTGAACTGGAGGTGGAAGGCTTTAAAATCAAGCTTTCCAGAAATGTTCCGGGAGCGGTTAGCTCTCCAGCTGCCTTTGTTCCGGCTGCTCCTCTTACGGCCGCTGCTCCAGTGGTTCAAGCTTCCCCTGCTGCTCCCGACCAACCCCTGTCCGCTCCCGCCCCGGCCGAAGACAAAAGCATTCACTACATCACTTCTCCGATGGTTGGAACCTTCTACCGGGCTCCATCCCCCACTTCACCACCTTTTGTCGACATCGGGGATAAGGTCAAAAAAGGTCAGACTCTGTGCATCATCGAAGCCATGAAACTGATGAACGAAATTGAATCCGACGTGAGCGGTGTGGTGGTTGACATCCTGGTGGAAAACGGGAAACCGGTGGAATACGGCCAGAAACTCTTTGCCATCAAAGTGGGTGCCTGACCGCCATGTTTTCCAAGATTTTAATCGCCAACCGGGGCGAAATAGCCCTCAGGATAATTCGTTCCTGCAAAGAACTTGGCATAAAGACCGTGGCTATTTTTTCTGAGGCTGACCGCCACTCCCTTCATGCCATGCTGGCTGATGAGGCTGTCTGTATCGGTCCGGCTAAGGCTTCTGACAGCTACCTGAACATCCCTAACATCCTTAGTGCGGCAGAAATTACCAAGGCGGAAGCCATCCATCCCGGTTACGGTTTCCTGGCGGAAAACGCCAAGTTTGCCGAAATCTGCCAGAACTCGGGCTTTGTCTTTATCGGCCCGCCACCCGAAATCATCAGATTAATGGGTGATAAGAACAAGGCCCGCCAGACGATGAAAAAAGCCGGGCTGCCGGTCATCCCCGGAAGTGATGTGATTCTCGAGGATGTTAACGAAGCCAAAAAAATCGCCCAGAAGATTGGTTATCCGGTGATTATCAAGGCGGCCGCGGGCGGCGGGGGAAAAGGCATGCGCATTTGCCGGAACGCCGCCCAGCTCGAAGAAATGTTCCCGATGGCCCAGAATGAAGCCAAGGCGGCCTTTGGTGACCCATCTCTGTATTTAGAAAAATACATTACGGGCGCCCATCACATCGAAATTCAGATTATTGGCGATAATAAAGGAAACGTCATTGCCTTTGGCGAAAGAGAATGCAGCGTTCAGCGCAAATACCAGAAAATAATCGAAGAAACTCCTTCCCCCTTCATAGATGAAAAAACCAGACGCAAGATGATGAAGGCGGCTCAGGAGGCGGCTGAAAAAATAGGCTACAAAAGCTTAGGAACTTTTGAATTCCTGGTTGATGAAAAAAAACGGTTCTACTTCATGGAAGCCAACACCCGGGTTCAGGTGGAGCATCCGATTACCGAGATGGTTTACGGCATAAACCTGATTAAGGCCCAGATTCGGGTGGCCGCGGGGGAAAAAGTTAATTTCCCCATCGACCTCGAGATGCGGGGACATGCCATCGAGTGCCGTATAAATGCCGAAGACCCGGAAACTTTTATTCCTTCACCCGGGAAGATTGATTTCCTGGTATTCCCGGGAGGGGAAGGTATTCGGGTGGATTCAGCCGCCTACGCCGGATGGGAAATTCCGCCCTACTACGACTCGCTAATCGCCAAGATAATCGCCTACGCTCCCACCCGGGCGCTGGCCATTGCCAAGATGAGAGCCGCGCTGGAAACCACCACCATCGTCGGCATAAAAACAAACATTCCGCTTCTTCTCAACATCCTGTCCAACACTGATTTTGTAAACGGCAACTACACCACCCAGTTTATGGAAAAATTCCTCAGCCAGAAAGTTGCGGCCGAAGAAAAATCAGAGTAGCCTCGAAAAAGCTCAGGCTGAAAAGAAAACAGGCAGCTCCGCCACCGATAATCGAAAACAGCCCGATTTTTTCAATTAAATCAAAAAGTACGGTATCCCGGCGCACAAAGCCTAAATTCAAGAATTTGGGCTTTCCCCTTAGCTTTATCCTTCCGGCCCTTTTTCTTTCTGGCTGACCAGAACTAAGAATTTTCCATCATCATCGGCATAGACGTTATCATTAACTCCGAGGAAAAGCCGGCCTTCAAGAGGCATTTCCACCGTGGCTTTCTCACCGATGTAAAAAACCTTCACCACCTCTTCTCTAATTTCTTCTCCAGTATCCGGGTCCTTGGTCACCGAGACGACTTTAACCACCTTCCCGACCAGGGCACCCAGGTTCTTATCCGGCAGGGGTTGCTGAACTGTCTGCAGGTCAAGCCCTTCCGGCCCGCAATTGGCTATCGGATTTCCCTTCTGGCAGGAAATCGTTCCCGTGGCCAAAAACTCCAGCACCTCTCCTTCTTTAACGTCAATCCCGGTATCTACCCAGCCGGCGCTGGCTATGACTTCTACCTGTTTTTCAATTTTATTCTGGTTATCAACCGATTGAGAAAGGGAGGCAGCCGGCAGGCCAAGCCATCCTGCAATTCCGAACAACAGGGCAAAGATAAAAAGGTACCTGAGTGTCAGTACTTTATTATCTTTATTATCAATGGGTTCAGATATCATCTTTAAGGCTGCCACAACCGGTTGCTTTTCCCTCCTCCAATCATTTTTTGCTTGTCTGGATGTCTTGTTTTTGCTGTTAATTCCCTTTTTCCCTCCACCTTATGTTTCTGTCAGTCCTTATCCTTTTTTTCACTTTTTTATTTTACCAACCCAGGCCTCAGGACGTCCAGCATTTCTTCATGTATCAGGCCGTTACTGGCAACGATGTCTGAAGAATGCAGGCTAAAAGGCTCCCCCTGAAAATCTGTGGTAACCCCGCCGGCTTCTTTCACCATTAAAGAGCCAGCCGCCAGGTCCCATGGTTTAAGCTTCATTTCCCAGAAGCCATCAAACCTTCCGCAGGCCACGTAGCAAAGGTCAAGGGCGGCCGAACCGCAACGTCTGACGGCCTGAGCCCGCACGGCAAATCGGCTGAAATGGTCCAGGTTGTTATTCGGGCTGGTTCTGACATCATAGGGAAACCCGGTGGCCAGAAGGCTTTTGTCGAGCTCGGCCGTGGAGGAAACTTTTATCCGCTGACCATTAAGAAAAGCCCCCAGTCCCTGTCCGGCGGTAAACATCTCATGCCGTGTGGGGTCAAAAACCACACCCGCTACCACTTCTCCCTTAAAAGTCAGGGCAATCGACACGCAGAAGATGGGCAGCCCGTGGGCAAAGTTGGTGGTGCCATCGAGCGGGTCAACCACCCAGCAAAAATCACTGCTGTTATCGCGGTTTATGACCTCTTCCGCCATGAAGCTGAACTCTGGAAAATGCCTGTTGAGTTCTTCAAAAATGATTTCTTCAGATTTCTTGTCATAAGCGGTGACCAGGTCAACCTGACCCTTGTATGAAATTACTTTTTTCTGGTCAAGCCCTTCGAGTAAAAAGAGGCCCGCTTTTTCTGCTGTGCGGGCGGCAATTTCCAGGTAATTTTTTAAGCCATCCATGCTAAAATCTTATCAGCAAAGCAGGGCGCTGGCAACGGGTTAAACTTTTTAAGAGAAGTTTCGTAAAATAAGGTATAATTTGAGCAAGCTATGATTGCTTTCCAATGAAAAGCGAAAAAGGAAGAAAAAATGACCGAGAAAAAACATAAGTCAGGCAAAAAAAGGACTCTGATTTTCGCCGGCCTGCTGGTTTTAATCGCCCTGATTGTCCTTCTCAACCTGCGCGCTCAGAGAGAAAAAGCCGTGAAAGTTACGGTGGAAAAAGTAAAACGTCAGGACCTAACTTCGATAATTTCCGCTTCGGGAGAAATTAAACCCAAGAAAAACATAAACATCAGCGCTCTGGTGGCCGGCCGAATAGTAAAAATCGGCGTAAAAGAGGGCCAGGAAGTCAAAGAGGGAGATTTCCTGCTTCAGATTGACCCCACCTATTTTGAGGCCCAGGTCGACCGCTATCGGGCAAGTATCAACCAGCTCAAGGCCGAACTGATACGCGTTGAAGCCCAGTACAAGAGGGACAAGAATTTCTACGAACGACAAAAACAGCTTTACGAAAACTCCCTCATTTCAAAAGACCAGTTAGAAGCGGCTCAGGCGCAGTATGAGGTTTCTTCCGCCTCGCTGCAATCATTAAAATTTCAGATCCAGCAGTCAGAAGCCGGGCTGAAAAGTGCCCTTGATGACCTGAAGAAAACCACCTACGTTTCGCCGATTGACGGCATCGTGACCAGCCTTCGAGTAGAAGAAGGTGAAGTGGCCATTGTCGGCACAATGAACAACCCGGGTACCGTGCTGCTGACTATCGCCGACCTTTCCGTCATGGAAGTGGAAGTAGAAGTCGATGAAACGGATGTGGTAAACGTTAAACTTGGCCAGACGGCCAGGGTCAAGGTCGATGCCTTCCCAGAAAAAATCTTCACCGGAAAAGTGACCGAAATAGGCAGCTCCGCTCTGGAAAGGTCTTCTCTATCTTCTTCGCAGGAATCGAAGAATTTTAAGGTCGTCATTACTCTGGAAGAGACCGAGCAGCTTTTAAAGCCGGGCCTATCGGCCTCGGCTGATATCATCGTGGCCGAGAAGAAGGGTGTTCTGGCTGTTCCCGTGGCCGCTCTGGTTGTCCGGGAAGCCGAGTCTTCCCAGACGACCGATAAAAAAGAAGCCACGACTTCTAAGAAAGAAGAAGAAGGGGTTTTTGTCGTGGAAAACAACCGGGCCAAATTCCAGCCCGTCAAGAAAGGCATCATGGGCGGGATGATGATTGAAATAGAATCCGGTTTGAGCGAGGGTCAGGAAATCGTCAGCGGCCCTTATTCTGCTCTCCGGGACCTTAAAGAAGGCCAGCTTTTAAAAATAGAAAGGAAAGAGTGAGTATGGGTGCAGTTACACCTGCGGACCACGAAATAATCCTGGCCGTTGAGCTGACCAAGGTTTACCAGCTTGACCGGCAACAGGTGCAGGCTCTGCGCGGGGTTTCCCTGACCATAAACCGGAATGAATTCGTGGCCATCATGGGCCCCTCAGGTTCGGGCAAATCAACGCTGATGAACATTCTCGGCTGTCTCGACACCCCGACCTCCGGCGAATATTATCTTAACGGAAAGTTAGTCAGCTCGATGACCGAGGATGAGCTGGCTTATATCAGGAACAAAGAAATCGGCTTTGTCTTCCAGGTTTTTAACCTTCTGCCGAGGGCCAATGCTTTCAAGAATGTCGAATTGCCCCTTATTTACGCCGGGGCCAGCAAGGAAGAGCGGGAAGAAAAAGCAAGACGGGCGCTGGAAATGGTGGAAATGAAAGACCGCATGCACCACCTTCCGGCTGAACTCTCCGGCGGTGAAAGACAGCGGGTGGCCATTGCCCGGGCGCTGGTCAACGAACCATCGCTCCTGCTGGCTGACGAACCCACCGGAAACCTGGATTCGAAAACCGGTCAGGAAATTTTAAAGCTTTTTCATAAAATCCATGAAAAAGGCAATACCATCATCATGGTTACTCACGATCGTGAGGTGGCCAACCATGCCCAGAGAATCATTCACATCAGGGATGGGCAGGTCGAAAAGGAAGAAAGGAAAGGAGTCTGGCTATGAACTTAGGACAAAGATTTATCGGCGTTTTTACCAACCCGAAGGAAACCTTTTCCTTCCTGGCTGAAAAACCGCTCTGGGTTGACGCCCTGATTGTCGTTCTGGTAGCCACTTTTCTTTTTAACTTCCTCATCGCTCCTTACAGCGCGAAGGACAACTATGAAATGCTCAAGGGCTCAACCAAGCTAAAACAGCAGCTGGGCGAAGAACGCTTTAACACACTGCTCGAACAGAACCGGCAAAAAGCAGAAAACCTGACGGCCGGTGCCCGCATTACCCAGAGCCTGCTGGGAAGTGTCAGTGTCATCATCATTATCCTGTTGCAAACTCTGCTGCTTATGGTTCTGACCAAGTTTTTCTCCACCCAGGGAACTTACAAACAGCTCCTGAGCGGCATGTTTCACGCCAGCTTCATCAACCTCATCCTGGGAAATGCCGTGAGAGCTTTTCTGGCCAGCAGCAAACAGTCGGTGTTCAAAATATCCACCGGGCTGGCCGTGTTCTTTCCTAAGCTTGAGCCAGCATCCACTCCCTACATCATCCTGACCAGTATTGACATCTTTCAGATATGGATGTTCGGCGTGCTGGGCTATGCCATTTCCGCCATCTTCAAGCTCGACTTGAAGAAATCGCTCTTCATCTCTTATCTTTTTTGGGTGCTCAAGACCATAGTTAACATTGGCATTGGAATTTTCAGCCTGAGCCGGATTTAACTGGCTTTCTGGCCGGGCGTCAGGTTGACAAGTCAACTCCAGCCTTATAAATTAAGGCTATGACCATAACCAGCCGGATTAATTCTACTCTGCCCGGATATTTATTTGACCTGCGGGAAAAGCAGCGGACCGGGTTACTAACGGTAAATCCCGGGCCCTATGAAAAAAAATTTTCATTTATCGAGGGTGACCTGGCGGTCATTAAAAAATATTTTCCGGAAAAAGAATTTATCGAATGGCTGAGGGACTCCGGTCGTTTGGAACCGCCGCTTCGCACCAGCCAGCAAATCCTCGGCTCGGAAATTACCAGCTCGGTCCTGGGCCTGATAATAGAACACGGCTTCCTGACGGCAGAAGAGGCTTTTGCCCTCGTGAGAGATTTTTTCTTCCAGCAGCTTTCTGACCTGATTGCTTTTCCTAAAAATACATTCGATTTTACCGAGGAAAATTACACACCGGAAGAAATATTGCTGGACCGTATTTCCACCGTGGACCTCATTCTGAGCGGAATCCGGAAAATCAACAGGATAGAAGATTTTTGCGATTATCTTCCAGAAAATGATTCATTAATCTGCCGGAATAACACGGCCGATAATTCCCGGCTGGCGCTTTCGGCCGGCGAGCATTATCTGCTTAACCTCCTGACCAGGCCCGTAACTGTGGAGAAACTTTTGAAGACTTCCTGGTTAGGTCCTTCGGAAACCAAGAAAAACCTTTTTCTCCTGAGCTGTCTTAAACTCGTTCACCTGGACCAGCCGACAGGCCCAGAGGAACAGGTCAGCACTCTATCTCCAGATATGGAGAGCTCTTTTGAATCTTTCAATGAAAAGCACCTGCTTATTTACAAATACCTGGCCAAGCAGCTCGGACCGGTGGCCATTAACCTGGTGGAAAAATGCTACCACGATGTCCAGGAAACCCTTGACCCGATTTTCCAGAACCTGGAAATAAAACCCGATGGCAGCTTCGAGCTGAGGCCCATGCTCCGGTTTGGCCTCAACGACCTGAGCCTGAAAGAAAAGAAAATTCTTCTGCGCGGTTTTGATGAAATCCTCCTGGCCGCTTTGCTGATGGTCAGGAAAAACCTGGGGAGCCGCCATGAAGAAGCTGTGATCAGAATCCTTAAAAGAAACGGCAAGAACGGAGACCTGCCGTGAAAAGAAAACAGCTGCTGGGCTTGCTTTTAATTTTAACTTTCATATTTATCTACCTTCTGGTCAGGATCACCCTTGCCCGCTAAAGCCAAGAAAATCCTGATTATTGTTGGCCCGACGGCAGTCGGCAAGAGCGCCACCGCCCTGTGGCTGGCCCGAGAATTTTCCGGAGAAATTATCAGCTGCGACTCGATGCAAGTTTACCGGGGGTTTGACATCGGCACGGACAAACCCTCGGCCGAAGACCGGAGAGTTGTCCCCCACCATCTAATTGATTTTCTGGAGCCGACTGAACAGTTTTCTGCGGCCGAGTTTGCCTTCCGCGCGGTTGAAATAGCTGAAGAAATAGTAGGCCGCGGACACCTGCCCATCGTCGTTGGCGGAACCGGACTTTACCACCGGGCCCTGACGGCCGGCCTTTTCAAAGGGCCGGGAAGAGACCCGGCACTCAGGCAGAAACTGAAGGAGGAAGCCCGTGAATTCGGACTGGAAAAACTCTACCGAAAACTCCAGGAAGTGGACCCGGACTATGCTCAGAAGATAACACCGCGCGACAGCATCCGGATAATCAGAGCCCTTGAAGTCTATTACAAGACCGGACAGCCTATTTCCGAACATTTCCGCCGAAGCGAATCCCCTCTTCAGAGTAAAGGTTTTCAACCCGGACAGATTGGGTTAAAATTAGAAAGGAAGGAGCTTTATCGCCGGATTGAAGAGCGCGTCGAGCTGATGTTCAAAAGAGGTCTGGTCGAAGAGGTAAGGCGGCTGCTCGCGCTTGGAGTGCCGGAAGAAGCCACACCTTTTAAAGGGCTTGGTTACAGACAGGTATTAAAACACGTGAAAGGTGAAATTTCCTTAGAAGAAGCCATCCGGCTTACCAAGCTGGAAACCAGGCATTATGCCAAACGACAGATGACCTGGTTCAAGAAAACGCCAGGCCTGACCTGGTTTGAACCGGGAGAAAAAGACAGAATAGAAAAATATGTCAGGGATTTCCTGAGTGGATAAAAAGATGGAGAAAGCAATCCTGGTTAACCTGTCCACCACCCCCAGAGAAAAAGAAGAAGCTGAAGAATCGATGGCCGAACTCAGCGGACTGGCTGTTTCTGCCGGGGCTACCGTGGTGGAAAAAGTTTTCCAGCACCGGCGGGAAATAAACCCGAAGTATTTCATCGGTGAAGGAAAGGTGGAAGAGCTGGCCAGCCTGGTCAAGAAGACCGGAGCCGACCTGGTGATTTTTGACCACAACCTGTCTCCAACCCAGCAGCGAAGCCTGGAAGAAGCTTTAAAGGTAAAAGTCCTCGACCGCACTCAAATCATCCTGGACATCTTTGCCCAGCGAGCACGGACCAATGAAGGCAAGCTGCAGGTCGAGCTGGCCCAGCTGACGTACCTTCTGCCACGGCTTAAAGGAAAAGGCCAGAGCATGTCCAGGCTGGGCGGTGGAATTGGCACCAGGGGGCCGGGCGAAAAAAAGCTCGAAGAAGACCGCCGTCGTATTACCCAGCGGATTGACCGGATTAAAAAAGAAATTGAAGAAATACAGAAGCGGCGCGCCCGACAGCGCTCTCACCGGCAAAAAAGCCCGGTGCCCACTGTCTCCCTGGTTGGTTATACCAGCGCGGGGAAATCTACCCTGTTCAATTTTTTAACGAGAGAAAAAAGATACACCTCTCCCCACCTGTTCGCCACCCTGGACCCGATGATAAGAAGGGTAACTTTTGAAGATGGAACCTACTTTTTCCTCTCCGACACGGTTGGCTTCATTAAAAAGCTGCCGGTGGAGCTGGTTTCCGCCTTTAAGGCTACTCTGGAAGAAATAAGAGAAGCAGATTGCCTGCTCCACGTGGTGGACATTACCTCAGGTGAAGCAATGGAACAGGCCCTGGCCGTAGAAAAAATTCTTCAAGACCTGGAAATAGCGGACCTGCCGGTGATTAAAGTGTTTAACAAGATAGACCTGCTGCCTGAAGAAGAAAAGCAAATGCTTCTGAAGAGAAACGAACATACGGGCCACTCGCCGCTCTATCTCTCCGCCCTGACCGGTGAAGGCCTTGATAGCCTGAAAAAGAGGCTCAGGCACCTGCTCTTTCAGAACTTCACAGAATTCAAGCTGTTCATTCCCAAAAACCGGCCGGAACTCGTCAACTCCCTGCAGCGGCGAGCGATTATCCTGAGGAAAACTGAAATTTCAGGCGGCTGGGAATATCAGGTCGTCGCCCAAAGAAACGTTCTTTCCCCCTATCTTTCTTATCTCCAGAAAGGAGAAAACCCATGAGCAAGAAAGCCTGGTTGATATTATTTTTGCTGACCGCCGTCAGCTGCGCTACTTTTCAGAAAACCTATACTCCACCATCTTTTTACCTGGAACCCCCCCGGCCAGTCGCCTTGGCCAGCCTGAACCTCAACCAGCGGGTGATTTTTGAGGAAGGGTGGAAAAGCCTAAAAAAAGGCGATGTGGATAGTGCCCGGAAAAATTTTCTCAAGCTCGGTGCTAATAACCCCTTTTACTATCTTGGAGAAGGATACTGCCGGCTGTCTGAAAATGACCTTCAGGCGGCAGAGTCTTTTTTCCTGAAAGCCGTGGAACTTGCTCCAGAACTGATTTCGGCCAGGGTTGGGCTCGTGACCATTTACGAGCAACTTGGACAGGAAGAAAAAGAATTCATTCAGCTGAGAGAAATCCTTAAAAAGGAGCCAGAGCACACCTGGGCCAGGCCCAAGTATGTCGCACTCAAAAATAAACTCATCCAGGAATTTCTGGGACAGGCCCGAGAAGCCCTCGGCAAGAATAAAAAGGAAGAAGCAAAACAGAGCCTGCTGAAAGCCCTGTTCTATGCCCCTGACTCAGTTGAGGCTCACACCCTTCTGGCCAGGATTTACCGCGGCGAAAAAAATCTGGCTCAGGCTTTAAACCATTACCAGGCAGCTCTCAGCCTTGCTCCAAAGGATAAATCCCTGCTGAGAGATTATGCAGAAACCCTTCTGGAAAACGACGACCTGAGCAAGAGCCTGGATATCTTTGAAAAGCTAAGGGAACTTTCTCCGCAGGATAAAGAGGTGCTGGAAAAAATTTCCTACCTCAAAAACCAGCTGGGCATCGTGGAAATTCCCAGCCTGTACAACCAGATTCCCCAATCGCCGGCTATTACCAGACAGGACCTGGCGGCCATCATCGGCGTCAAATTTTACCAGTATTTACCTGACCCCAAAGACACCCCCATCATCGTGGACATAAGCGCCAGCTGGGCCAATAAGTTTATCATAAAGGTGGTCGGCAATTCCCTAATGGACATCTATGAAAACCACACCTTTGAACCCAATCGGGTCATAACCAGAGCAGAGCTGGCCGAAACTTTTTACCGGTTGATTAACCACTTAAAAGCCAGGGGAAAGAAGCTAATTCCCCAGATTCCTGAAAACAAGATTATGATTTCCGACATTCCGGCCGATAACCTTTACTATTACCCGGCCGTGCAGATGGTGGCTTACCAGCTGATGGAGTTGTCCCCTTCCCGCCGCTTCCAGCCAGAGGCACCTGTGCCGGGAAATGAAGCTTTAAGAATGGCTGAACTTCTGCTAAACTTAATCAGGTGAACCCGAAACAAGGAAAAATGGACAACAGCCAGGAAAAACTCTATGATTTAAAATCAACTTTCAGCACGCTGCCCAATTACCTGACTTTGCTGAGAATCATCCTCGTTCCTTTCTTCGTGCTGGCTCTCCTGAAACATAAACAGGGAGAAGCTTTTTTCATCTTCCTGGCAGCCGGTCTGACCGACGTGCTCGATGGGCTGGTGGCCCGACTGTGGCACCAGAAATCGGTGGCCGGCCTGTGGCTTGACCCTCTGGCCGATAAATTGCTGTTGTTTTCCAGCTATTTTATGCTCTGCTTCTCTGAATATGCCAGCCCCAACCTCATTCCCTGGCGGGTATTCTGGGTAGTTCTGGGAAAAGACCTGTTGATTGTTATCGGAGCGCTTGTTCTGCTCGTGCTCAAGAAAAAGACGAACTTTCCGCCAACTTACCTCGGAAAGACCAGCACGGTCTGCCAGGTGCTGACCGTCGCGGCCGTGCTGTTCTTTAATTTTCTGGGAAGGGAAACCGGCCTGCTGGCCTGGCTGTATGACCTGACTGTCCTGGCCACCGTGGTGGCCGGCCTGCAATACATCTGGATTGGGATCTCCGCTTTGGTAAAAAGCAAGGCCGGAACCAATTTAATTTAAGCTTTCCTCAATCATTCTTTCGAATTCCGCTTTCCATCTTTCAAGAGAAAAATGGCCGAGCACGAACTTTTCAGCTTCCTGCCCTATTTGCTGGCGCAGGTTCATATCTTCCATCAATTCTTCCAGCAGAACAGACATTTCTTCCCGGCGGTCTTCATCACAAACAAATCCCGTCCGAAACTCTACAAACAATTCTTCCGGTACCATTCTGTCAACCAGGACTGGTTTACCGGCCAATCCCGCTTCCAGCACGAAACGGCTGAACGGGTCAAATCCGGGAAAGATGAAAGCCAAAACAATGGAGTTCCATTTGCCCGGTTCAAGGCAAGAGCTGCCATCTTTAACTTCGCCGTCCAGCTCAGCCCCCGCCAGGATTTTCTGCAGCTTAGAAACCAGGTTTTCCGGAAGACCCGGAAAGAAGAATTCTATTTTGCTTTCAGGGTGTTTTTTCTTCAGCCTGGTCTTCTGTGCTTGCTCGAGGAGGGAAACCAGCAGGCTGAAACGCTTCAGGTTCCAGCTGCCCCAGAAAACGGCTATGTTTTTAGCCTGGTCTTTCCCGGTGGCCGCTTCTGAAAGCCGGGATTTAAAAGAAATTGCATCAATTCCGGGCAAAATGATTCGGGCTTTTTCTCTCGTCCTCTTTCTTTGGAAAAGAGAAGCGGCGGCAGCAGATTCCAAAATTACTTTGCTCGACAGGTCATTGGCCAATCGGCTGGCCAGCCATCTTCCCCAGAAAAAGCGCGGCCGGCTTTGACCGGCCGTCAGGGTTTCTCTGATCAGCCAGAGGTGCCCGATTCCTTCTTGACGGGCAGCCAGGGCTCCCGTCCAGTTCATGAAAGATAGACTGACTACCAGCCGGACCCTTCTTTTTCTGATAAGGCTCGAAATCTTAATGAAACTGAAAAGATTGAAAACCCAGGAAAATGGTTGATGAAAAAGGTTGCGGAAATCTGTCAGGTAATCCCGGCTCTCTATCACCTGGCACTCCAGGCCAAGCTTTTCAGCCAGGTCTGTTAACGGGCCGGGTGAAGGGAAGACCAGTAGAGGATGGAAGCCCGGGTCCTTTTCCTGATTCAGGTAATCCAGCAGAAGCATTTCTCCGCTGCCGAAGGAACCGCTTCCGGCGACAAAGAGCACTACCGGTTTATCCATCTAATCTCTGGCCTTATCCTTCAATCTGATAATAAATTCATTTATTCTCAGATTTTATTCTCCCCTTACGCAAAGTCAAGACTGGAGAAAAGAGTGACGAACCTATGCCTTTTTGCGGGAAAACAATCAGTGCCTGGATTCTTAATAGCCAAAGGATTTTGCTTTAAATAAAAAATGTTTTGTTTGAAGGCAAGCCTTTTATTGCAATCAGCAGTTTAAGGCAGCCAGCGTTTCTTCCACCTATTTAAATGATTTTATTACGCTTTCGTTCAGTCCGGATTCTATTAAAGCCGGCCGGATAAAGGCCAAAAATAAACTTATGACCTGTTTTTCCACTCCACCGCTTTCCTCGAAAGATTCTTCTGGCTGGTTTCCCCGGAAGATAAAAAATCATCAAAGAATACAGATAGGCTGGCCGGCTCAGGTCCGATAAAAAGAGCCAAAGGCTATGAGGTCGAATATCTTTTATGTTTTTGCCTTTGAATTTTTATTAATTAGCTATTCAGCCGGGAGGTCCAGCCCGCATTGCTTTGATTCCTATCAGGGTTTCAAAAGCAGGTTACCCGTTTAAAAAGGCAAATCTTAAACTTTTAAAAATATTTTATCTTGAAAAAATCTTCTTCCAGATGTTATCATCAGGTCAAACAAGAGAGGAGTCTAAAAATGATCGACACCAAAGCCTTTTCTAAATTAGCCAGAAGAATAGAATCTTTCCGGGATGAGATGGTTGACCTGCAGATGAAACTCTGCGCCATCCCGGCCATTGCTCCATCCAGCGGGGGCGAAGGAGAAGCCAGGAAGGCTGAATTCCTGGAAGGTTACCTGAAAAAAATTGGCCTGACGGAAATAAAAGTCATCAAGGCACCGGACGTGGAAGCACCGGCAGGTTATCGCCCGAACATTATTGCCATCTATCCTGGCAAAAATTCCAGCAGGACGGTCTGGGTTATGACTCACATGGACGTTGTCCCGCCCGGCGACCTGGCTCTCTGGCGCGGAGACCCGTTTAAAGCCTGGGTGGAAAAAGGCCGCATTTATGGCCGGGGCGTGGAGGATAACCAGCAGGACATGGTGGCTTCGATTTTTGCCATCAAAGCCCTGATGGCGGAGAACATCAAACCCGCTTACGATGTCGGCCTGGCTCTGGTGGCTGACGAAGAAACGGGCAGCAAGCTGGGCATTGAATACGTGCTTAATAACTCAGAATTTTTCCGGAAAGATGACCTTATCATCGTGCCCGACGCTGGAAACGCTAACGGCACGATGATAGAAGTGGCTGAAAAATCCATCCTGTGGCTGAAAATCAGGACACTCGGCAAGCAGGCTCACGGCTCCACGCCGGAAAAAGGTATAAACAGTTTCAAAGCGGCCAGCTATTTGGTGTGCGAGCTGCAGCAGCTTTATAAAATTTATAACAAAAGAGACAGGCTGTTTACACCGCCCATTTCCACTTTCGAGCCGACCAAAAAAGAAGCTAACGTACCAAACATCAACACCATCCCGGCGGAAGACATTTTCTACATGGATTGCCGCATTCTTCCCGCCTATTCTGTGGAAGAAGTTGAAAAAACTATCGCCAGAATAGCCAGAGGTATAGAAAAGAAATTTAAAGTAAAGATTGAAATCGAAGCTGTGCAAAAAGCCCCGGCCGCCCCGCCTACCTCCACCAAGGCTCCTGTAATTCAAGCTCTGAAAAAAGCCATCAAAGATGTTTACCACAAAGAGGCCAAACCAGTGGGCATTGGCGGCGGAACGGTGGCCGCTCTCTTCCGCCGGGCCGGTTTCCCGGCTGCCTGCTGGTCCAGGCTGGACGAAACAGCTCATATGCCCAACGAGTACTGTATAATTGACAACATGGTGGGTGACGCCAAGGTTTTCGCTCACGTCTTCATCCAGGAATGAAGGAGGCCGGGAGATGGAGGGCTACCTGGTAGTCCTTACTACTTTGCCGGAAGAAAAGGCGGCGGAGGAACTCATCCGGCACTTGCTGGAAGAAAAATTAGCCGCCTGCTGCACCTTTTTCAAAGCCAAATCTCTTTACCGGTGGGAAAACAAAATTAACGAGGATGAGGAAGTCGTCGTGCTGATAAAGACCGCGGCCAGGCTTTACCCCACCCTGGAAAACAGAATCAGGCAGCTGCATCCATACCGGGTACCAGAAATCATTGCCTGGCCGGTAGCCGCCGGTTTTCAGTCCTATTTAGACTGGATCAGCGAAGTGACCAGAGACTGAGGATTTTTTTTCCAGGCCCGCACGGCCGCCCGCACCGTGTTGAAATGAATATCGACCGTGTCTTCAATTTCTGAGGCGTACCCGCCACCCAGGACGACGGCCACCGGAATGTTTAACCTCAGGGCGTGATCCAGGACAATCTGGTCTCGCTTTTTTAAGCCTTCTTTGGAAATATCAAGCCCGCTCAGCCTGTCGTGGCGGAAAGGGTCAGCTCCGGCGATATAAACCACCACATCAGGCCTGAACTCTTCATAAATCCTGGGAATATGAGCTTTAAGAGCCGCCAGGTAGGCGGCATCATCATCACCTGACCACAGCCCGACATCCAGGTCGCTTTCCGGCTTTTCTGAAGGATAAATATCCATCTGGTGAATTGAAAAGGTAAAGACATAATCTTTTTTCCTGAAGATAAAAGCGGTGCCGTTGCCCTGGTGGAGGTCAGCATCAACGATCATCGCCCTGTTTATTTTGCCTTCACGTTTTGCCTTTTCAATGGCGATGGCCACATCGTTAAACAAACAAAACCCCTCACCGTGGTCCGGGAAAGCATGATGGAAACCTCCTCCGATATGAAAGGCCAGGCGGTTTTTCAGAGCCTCTTCCAGGGTGGCCATGGTCCCGCCGGTCATCAGGGTGAAAAAACGGACCACCTCCTCAGAAAAGGGTAATTCCAGGGCCTGAAGTTCAAGAGAAGATAACGTACCGGACATGACCTTTTTTACGTACTTTGGAGTATGCACCAGGAGTAAATCATCCTCGGTGGCCGGTTTCGGTTCTATGAAATCTCTGGGGCCGGCACCGAGCCCGACCACTCTTTCAAACAGCAAGCGGTATTTCTTGACCGCAAAAACGTGGCGCCCGAGGTCCACCATCCAGTACTGGTTGCTGAAGACAAATTTAAACGGCAGCTTCCAGCCGAGAAGGGAAAGGAGAGAGCCGAGAATATCAGTCATAGGCACTTTCTAACATACCAAAAATCCGGTCCCAGCAAAAGCTTTGATTTTAGATTTTTCATTCAGAAAATTTTCCATCATCTGAAGAAGAACCTCTATCCAATGAAAGAGAATTTTCAGAATAAAAAAGGCCCCCGACCTTTCCCGGTCGAGGGCCCTGAGTACTATTTTCCTTGAAAATTACTTGCGTCCCCTACTCGTCTTTTTGCTGGCTTTTGCGCTTTTCCTGGTGGCCGGCTTCTTAACCGCTGCCTTCCTGACTGCAGGCTTGGCGGCTTTTTTGCTTTCTGCTTCGGTCATTTTCTCTTTGATGGCCACTTGAGCAGCGGCCAGACGAGCAATCGGAATCTGGTAGGCAGAGCAGCTAACGTAGTTCAGCCCAACTTTATGGCAGAACTCAATCGACCTCGGGTCGCCGCCGTGCACGCCGCAGATACCAACTTTAAGCTCGGGCCTGGTCTGGCGTCCCTTTTCCACCGCCCATTTCATCAGCAACCCCACGCCTTTCTGGTCTAAGGTTTCGAACGGGTCGTCCGTCCAGATGCCATGGTTAAGGTAGTAATTCAGGAACTTGGCACTGTCATCGCGGGAAATGCCAAAAGTGGTCTGGGTCAGGTCGTTCGTGCCAAAAGAGAAGAATTCAGCTTCCTGGGCCACTTCATCAGCCGTCAGGGCCGCCCGGGGAATTTCCACCATCGTGCCAACCGTGTACTTAATCTTCACGCCATATTTTTTCATCACTTCCTCTGCCACCCTGTTAACGATTTCTTTTTGGTTGGCCAGCTCCCTCACGTTGCCCACCAGAGGAATCATGATTTCCGGAAAGACTTTCTCACCTTCTCTGGCCAGTTCACAGGCAGCCTCGAAGATGGCCTGCGCCTGCATTTCAGTGATTTCCGGGTAGGTAATACCGAGGCGGCAACCGCGATGACCGAGCATCGGGTTGAATTCAGACAGGGCCTTCACTCTGGCCAGCAACTTTTCAAGCTCGGCGATTTTTTCCGGGTCACCGTTGGTCGCTTTAAGCACAGCCACTTCCACCATCAAATCTTCTTTCCTGGGTAAGAATTCATGGAGCGGCGGGTCAATCGTTCTGATGGTGACCGGATTTCCTTTCATTTCCTTGAAGAATTCATAAAAATCCTGTTTCTGGAACGGCAGCAACTTGGCCAGAGCTTCTTTCCTGGCTTCTTCCGTATCGGCCAGAATCATTTCCTTGACGATGGGCAGCCGTTCTGGCCCAAAGAACATGTGCTCGGTCCTGGCCAGGCCGATACCCTCGGCGCCGAAAGCAAAGGCCACTCTGGCGTCCGGAGGAGTGTCAGAATTGGCTCTCACTTTAAGCTTCCGGTATTTATCGGCCCAGGACAGCAACTTGGCAAAATATTGATAAATGGTGGATTCTTCCGGCTTCTTCTCCCCCTTTATAACCTGAATAATCTCTGAGGGTTTGGTCGGAATTTCACCTTCGAGGACTTCACCGGTTGAGCCGTCTATGGAAATCCAGTCACCTTCCACGAACTTCCGGCTGCCAACGTAGAAACATTTTTCTTCTTCATGAACTTTAATGGCCCCGCAGCCCACCACCGCCGGTTTACCCATCTGACGCCCGACGACGGCCGCATGCGAGGTCATGCCGCCGGTGGCCGTCAGAATACCCTGAGCGGCGCTCATGCCGTGAATGTCATCGGGTGATGTTTCCTCGCGAACCAGGATGACTTTCTTACCCTGCTCTTTCCAGGCGACGGCCTCGTTGGCATTGAAAACTATCTGGCCGGTAGCCGCACCGGGAGAAGCGGCCAGCCCCTTGGCCAGCACGGTGTGTTTCTTCTTTTCGTCCGCATCAAAAATCGGGTGAAGGAGCTGATTCAAAGCTTCGGGCTCGACCTTCAGCAGAGCCTGTTCTTTGGTCGTCAAACCCTCTTCCACCAGGTCGACTGCAATTTTGACCGCAGCCATGCCGGTGCGTTTTCCGTTTCGCGTCTGGAGCATGTAGAGCTTGCCTTCCTGAATGGTAAACTCAAAGTCCTGCACATCACCGTAGTGTTTCTCGAGTCTTTTGACAACCGTCACCAGCTGCTTGAATACCTGGGGCATTTCCTTTTCCAGGTTCTTAAGAGGCGATGGTGTCCTTATGCCGGCCACCACGTCCTCACCCTGGGCATTCACCAGATATTCGCCATAAAGTTCTTTTTCCCCGGTGGCCGGGTTGCGGGTAAAGCCGACGCCGGTGGCTGAGGTTGGTCCGTAGTTGCCGAAGACCATCTGCTGTATGTTAACTGCCGTGCCCAGGTCATCCGGGATGTGGTACTGGCGTCTGTAAGTAATCGCCCTGGGGTTATTCCAGGATTTGAAAACAGCAGCAATGGCCATTTTCAACTGGTCCATAACATTCTGGGGAAATTCCCGGCCGGTTTCTGCCCTGACCAGCTTTTTGTATTCAGAAATGACTTCTTCCAGGATATTTTCGGTCAGTTCATGGTCAAATTGAAGGCCGTTGGCTTCTTTCCTGGCTCTGAGAATTTCTTCAAACTTTTTCTTTGGAATGCCCAGCACGACGTCACCAAACATGTGTATCAGGCGACGGTAGCAATCGAGGGCAAATCTTCTGTTGCTGGTTTTCCGGGCCAGTCCTTCCACCGTCTGGTCGTTGAGTCCCAGGTTCAAAATGGTATCCATCATTCCAGGCATAGAAAACTTGGCTCCCGAACGAACAGACACCAGCAAAGGATTCTTCTGGTCTCCAAACTTCTGACCGGAAACCTTTTCCAGCTTTTTTAGACCGGCCAGTACCTGCTGTTCAACTTCCTTGGGAAGCTTATTTCCAGCCTTGAAAAACAGGGCACAAACTTCAGTCGAAATGGTGAAACCGGGAGGCACGGGCAAGCCAATGCTGGCCATTTCAGCCAGGTTGGCACCTTTACCACCAAGGATATCCCTCATATCCTTGTTGCCTTCGGCTCCTCCGTCTCCGAAGAAAAACACGTATTTTTTTGCCATGGTCTGTCTCCTTCTACATGCGAAATTTGTTCATGAAAATATACACTTTAAGAGGCAAAATTTCAAGTGAGGGCCGGATTAAATATCTAAAATATCAGTCAGATACCCTGGCTTTGGGCTTCAGCAGACAAAAATCATTCTCGGGGGAAAATAGAAGGATCAGGGCCATAATGAACCAGACTGTATCTTCAAGGATAAGCCAGATGTCTGCCTTACGGCTGAAGGTGCCAAAGCAGCCGCATTCCACATCGATACCGCGGAGGATGGTGACCGCCACTAAAACGATGAAAAACATAAGCAATCCGCTGATTAAAAGAGCGCTGGCCCGGGGAAAGACGCCCACAATCAAGAATACCCCGGCTATCAACTCGACATAGGGCAGGATTATCGCCGTCAGGAAAGAAAGAGTCCGGCCGACCAGCCGGTAATTACTGACATCCTGGGCAAAAGTCAGCGGGTCAGCAATTTTGGTCACTGCCGCCCAGATGAATACTCCGCCAACGATCAGCCTGAGCAGTAATAAAAATATTTTATTTCGTAACACCATGGTCATTTTTCAACCGGAAGACCGGCCTTGAGCCATTCTTCCCAGCCGCCGGAAAAAACCTTGATGTTTTTATAACCTTGATTGTAAAGAATTTTAGCCAGAGCCAGGCTGGTCTGGCAGCTTCCGCCCTCGCAGTAGACCAGAAGCTGTTTGTCTCTCGGCAGAAGCAGCGGCAAACTTTCCTGGTCGCTCCTGACCATCGGCAGAGGAAGATTTATGGCTCCCGGAATATGTCCGGAGGCAAACTCTTCTCGAGAGCGGCTGTCAACTATAACAGCTTCTTTAGTGGCCCATAAATTCTCGGCTTCCGCCAGGGAAATAAAAACCAGGCCCGGAAATTCATCACGGCTGATAAAAGCCAGTTGAAACTCACCCTGCCAGAATCTTTTGATCAGGCCGAACTGGGTAATTACAGCCAGAAAAATTGATATGGTAAGGATGATGCCGATACCAAGCCACGTCTCTCGGTCAGTTAAAATTTCCCTTAACTTCATCATTTATAATTTTCGGGCAGGGATAAGCTTTGCGTTCAGCCGAACAGTTTCTGGTAGCGGGCCAACCCCTGTTTTAAAATTTCAACGGACTGTTTCAGGTCCTCCTCTTTAAGGACGTAGGCGATTCTCACTTCGTCCAGGCCGCGGCCCGGCGTGGCATAAAAACCGGGTCCGGGAGCCACCATGACTGTTTTATGGTCGACCGAAAAATCTGTCAGCATCCACTGCACAAAATGCTCGGCCCCTTTAACCGGCAACCGGCAAATCATGTAAAAAGCACCCTGGGGTTTCTTTAAAACAACGCCGGGGATGGAAGTCAGACCTTCAAAAAGCACATCTCGCCTTCTCTGATACTCCTGACGGATTGGCTCAAAATAATCCATACCCATCCGATAGGCGGCCAGCGCGGCATATTGCTCAACTGAAGGCGGACAGAGCCGGGCCTGAGCAAACTTCAACACGGCCTGATAAACGTCCTGATTTCGGGTAATGATGGCTCCAATCCTCGCGCCACAAGAACTGAACCTCTTGGAAATACTGTCAACCACAATTACCTGGTCGGCAATTTCCTCAAACTCCAGGATGCTCTTGTGCTGGAGGCCGTCGTAAACAAATTCCTTGTAAACCTCATCGCCGATCAGGAACAGCCGGTGTTTTTTGACTATTTGCACCACCCGCCGCAGCTCTTCTTCAGTATAGACCGTGCCGGTCGGGTTGTTGGGCGAACAGAGAAGAATGGCTCTGGTCCTTGGAGTAATCAGAGCCTCAATTTGCTCGGCCGGCGGGAGCCTGAACCCATCCTCCACTTTCAGTGGCAAAGGCACAATCTTAACATCAGCAAAAGTGGCATAGCCGTTGTAATTGGTATAGAAAGGTTCAGGAATGATAATTTCATCACCAGGGTCGGCCACCACCGAAAAAGAAAAATGAATGGCCTCCGAACCGCCAATGGTAATTAAAACATTATCAGCCGTGAGCTTGATACCATACCCGGCAAAATAATCAGCAATGGCCTGCCGCAGTTCTTCAAACCCCTGGGATGGCCCATAGCCAAGAATTGGGCCATCGTACCGGTGGAAAGCCTCGATAATCGGCCGCGGGGTGGGAATGTCCGGGTCGCCGATGTTCAGGTGGAAAATATGGATTCCTCTTTTTTTCGCCTCATCCGCAAAAGGTTTTAGCTTGCGGATGGGAGAAGCCTGGATATCCTGGGCTCTTCTGGAAATAAACATTTATTAGTCCTCCCGATTATAAATAATTATCTGATTTAGAATTATAAAATAATGAAAAAGTTAATACAACTCGAGCTTAAAAACGTTATTACCCAACCAGAGAAACTGGTTCTTTCCCCTGGCACAAGTTTTATTTGCCATAGCTACAATTTTCTGATATTTATTCTTGAAAGGCATTAAGGACTGAAAAAATGCTGATAGACAGAGATGCCCGGATTGCAGAAAAAAAAAGCTGGGGAAACTATCACCTGATTAAAATCAATTCCCCGGAAATTGCCAGGGAAGCGGCACCCGGCCAGTTTTTGATGGTCAGGGTGTCTGAAACACAGCAACCGCTTTTGCGGCGGCCCATTAGCCTGCATGATGCACGGGACGGAGCCTTAGAAATTTTTTTTCAGGTTGCCGGGCTGGGCACCAGGCTGCTGGCTGAAAAACAGGTCGGCTCTCTCCTTGACCTCCTGGGGCCCCTCGGACGCGGATTTACCGTCCAGCATAAGCTTAATGGCCGGGAAGTATTCTGCGTTGGCGGGGGCCGCGGGATTGCTCCCTTATATTTTCTCGCTCGAAAACTTCTGGAAGCCGGCCTCAAGCCGACCATATTCTACGGAGGACGGACGGCAGATGACCTGCCGCTTGTTGAGAAATTCAGGCAGGCCGGTTTAGAAGTCCTGTTTTCGACTGATGATGGAAGCCTGGGGTTCCACGGCCTGGTAACTGAACTGGTAAAAAAAGCCCTGGAAAATCGCACTCCAGCCTATCTTTATGGCTGCGGGCCGGAAGCCATGATGGAAAATCTGGCTCTGCTCTGCCAGGAAAAAGGGCTGCCGGCTGAATTTTCCTTGGAATCAATCATGGGATGCGGTTTTGGCGCCTGTTTTGGCTGTGTGAAAAGAATAAAAAGAAACGGCCAGGTTGGCTACCTGAAAATCTGCCAGGAAGGTCCGGTTTTTAGTTTGGAAGAAATCATCTGGCAGGAGAATAGAAATGGTTGACCTGTCGGTGGACCTTGGATTTTTAAAGCTAAAAAACCCGGTCATCGCGGCCAGCGGCACGTTCGGTTACGGGTTGGAGTTCAAGCCTTTCTATGACCTGAATCAGCTTGGCGGATTTGTGGTCAAAGGGCTCTATTTTAACCCGAGGGAGGGTAATAAACCCCCGCGCCTGGTGGAAACGCCCTGCGGGCTGATAAATTCCATCGGACTTCAGGGGGTCGGTGTGGAAAAATTCTGCCGGGAAATTCTGCCTCAGCTTAGAGAATTTGATACGGCCGTCATGGTGAATGTCTGCGGCGAAGATGAAGACGAATATGCCAGGGTGGCGGAATACCTGAGCCATCATGAGGGCGTCGCCGCCTTTGAGCTGAACATTTCCTGCCCAAACGTGAGAGAAGGCGGAAGATGCCCGGCCCAGAACCCGGAAGCCACTTACCGCACGGTAAAAAAAGTAAAGGAAGTTTCAGCCGTGCCCCTGGTCACCAAGCTCAGCCCGAATGTCACGGATATAGTAACCGTGGCTAAGGCAGCTGAAGAAGCGGGCAGCCAGGCCATTTCCCTAATCAACACGCTGCTGGCCATGGCCATCGACCTGGAAACCAGAAAGCCACGCCTGAGCAATATTTTTGGCGGCCTGAGCGGGCCAGCCATAAAGCCCGTGGCCGTCAGGATGGTTTTCCAGGTGGCCAGGTCCGTTTCCGTGCCGGTGATAGGGATGGGCGGAATTTTCTCGGCGGAGGATGCGTTAGAATTTATGATGGCCGGAGCCTCGGCCGTGCAGGTGGGCACGGCCAACTTTGTCGACCCTGACGCCTGCCTTAAAATCATACGCGGGATGGAAAAATGGGCCGAAGAACATCAGGTCGAAAAAATATCCAGCCTGGTCGGGTGCGTTAAGATTTGAATCGTTCAACCTGTTATGAATTATCCCGCAGAAAAAACCGGCCACGAGATGGCAGGCAAATTTAAAAATTCATAGAAATGGTAAAATTTAAAAATCAATAAAAACTTAAGAGGTGGAAAGTGAAGAAAAACGAATCAGCCAGAAAAATAATCATTGCCCTGGATGTCAAGAATAAAGAGCAGGCACGCCAGGTTCTGGAATCTCTGCCCGAGGCCAGAATCTTCAAGGTGGGGCTGGAGCTGTTCACGGCGGAAGGCCCGCACATGCTGGATTTGGTCAAAAGTTACGGTAAAGAAGTATTTCTCGACCTCAAGCTGCACGACATACCCAACACTGTAGCCGGGGCCATCAGGGCAGCGGTGAAGCATGAGGTGACCATGTTAACACTTCATACTTCGGGCGGACGAGAAATGATGAAAAAAGCGGTGGAAACCGCCCGGGAAACGGCGGAGAAAGAAAACAAACCCCTGCCAATGATACTGGGCGTTACCGTGCTGACCAGCCTTAAGGACGATGACTTAAAAGAGATTGGTTTCTCCACCGGAGCGGCAGAGCAGGTGCTGCGCCTGGCCAGGCTGGCCAGGGAAACCGGAATCGGGGGGATTGTCTGTTCCCCGCAGGAGATAGAACTGCTTCGAAAAGAACTCGGTCCTGACCTTAAAATCGTCACCCCAGGGATTCGTCCGGCCTGGGCCGAGGCTCAAGACCAGAAAAGAATCATGACCCCGGCAGAAGCTATTCAGAAAGGTGCGGATTTTCTGGTCATCGGGCGCCCCATCACTCAGGCTCCTCAACCGGCTGAAGCTTTTGCCCGCGTGGTGGAAGAATTACAGACCGCGGTAAATCGCGCCTAAGGAAAAAACGGCACCCACCACCAGGCTGACCACCAGGCCAAGGACGATTTCAGCCAGGATGGTCACCACAAAATATCCCATGACTTTCTCTGGCGGAGTGTCCATCAGGCCAGCTTTAAAACCGAGGTAGAATACGTACAGGCTGTAAAAGCCGGCCAGCAGGACTATCACTCCGAGCATCGGAAAAATAAAAAGAACCCCGGCCACAAAATAGGGTGTCAGGCTGTAACCGGCCAATTTTAAGGCATTTAGCTGGTTAGACTTAGAAGAAAAGGTGGGAGCCAGGGCATCTATGATCAGGCCGGCCACGAAAATAGAAGCCAGGGTCAATATATAAGAAACAGCAGCTCGACCAAGAGAAAAACCGAAGCCCGCCCGGAAATGACCGCGCACGGGCAAAGAAACACCTATTAACCAGTAACCGATGAACTGAGACACGGCCGGAATGGCCGCCACAACCATGATGTAGGATTTAAATAGCTCAGCAACGGTAGTTTGTTCTTCTTTAATTTTTTTCCATTCTTCTTGCGGCTTTAAAATCAGGCCCTGAATTCTTGCGCCTAAATCCATATTTTCCTCCTTCTCATTTTCCTCAAATATATTAAACCCCATACCCCCAAGTCAACAAATATCTTTTAAAGGCAAAAAGATGTCAAAATTAAAGAAAGCTGCTTTGAAGAAACTCTGGCGTTTTAAGGTAATTTTTGCCTCAGGAGGGATTTTTAAGGAGAATTTATGGAGGCGCGGGTCGGACTCGAACCGACGAATCGAGGTTTTGCAGACCTCTCCCTTAGCCGCTTGGGTACCGCGCCATCTTTCTCATCCAACCAACCTGGCAGGAAAAAATGGAGCGGGCGATGGGACTTGAACCCACGGCCTTCTGCTTGGCAAGCAGACGTTCTACCACTGAACTACGCCCGCTCACAGCCGTAGTGAGTATAGAAAAACTAACAAAATTATTCATTTCTGTCAACTGAAACAAAGAGGAAATCAGAAAAAATCAAAAAATTCTACCTGACCTGGACTATGTCTCCCTTTTCCACCGCTTCACGGCAAGAAAGAATTTTTACCGTAGAGGTATTTTTCTGGACATCGATCACCACCAGGTTGCCGATGGCTTCCCTTGGAAAATTGGGCTTTTTCTGCCGGAAAATGGTCATCTGCTGTCCAACTTTTAAGCCCTGCTCCTGGCCGATGTTAATCAAAGCCCAGTGACCGGAAGCCACGATATTAAAATCAGTGTCAAGGTAAATGACCTTTCCTTCGAGGCTTTCTCCCGGTTTAAGATTATTGTCATATCCCAGGTCTTTACCAATGACCGTGGCCTTCTCTTCGTATGGTATTAGATAGTTGCCCACCCGCACATCTCCACAGGCTTTCTCCACCTTGGCCACGCTCATGTGGTCTTCCAGACGGACCACCCTGACTTTGCCCTTTTTCTGGCCTAAAAAGCCGAGATTCCCTACTTTTTCGCCGATGTCCAGAGCCAGGAACATCTGGCCAATCTCAAGACCTTCCTCACGCCCTTTATTGATATAAAAGGTATCTGAATCGACCATCATGGCTCTTTCATCTTCTCTTTCAGACCCTATTATCCTCAAATCCGGGAACTTATCCTGCCAGATTAAAAAAGTGCAATACATATCAGATTCAGAAATCATCGGATATTCTTCAGCAAATATTTTTGCCTTCTGAACCTGATTTTCCTGGGCCATCAAGCAGTACGGAAAAATTAAAAATGACGCTCCCAGGAAAAACATCAGAAAAGCCCACCCGGGTTTAAAATAAACATTTTTCATCTTGACACCTCTTGGCGATTTTGTTCCACCCTGCGAGTATTATAATTTTGATTTTCTGGTCGTGTCAACAATATTTTTCTTTCAGGTTGGAGCCAGCCTGAAGAAGCTTTTCTGACAGGATATACTCTTTCTTTTTGGGCAGAAATCAGTTAAAATTTTTTGGCATGAAAAACAGGCTCAGGGTAGCTCTTCTTTTCGGCGGACGCTCGGCTGAACATGAAATTTCTATCATCTCCGCCCGGGCCATATACAAAAACCTCGACCGCCAGCGGTACGATATCAAATCGATTTACATCAACAAGAATGGTTTCTGGAAAATTGTCAGTGACCCCGGCCTGCCCGTCAGGGAATTAAAAAAACCCCCTTTCTTTCCTTTCCTTCCCTGGAAAGAAGCCGGAGCCCGTCCCGAGCTCAAAGCTGACCTCTACTTTCCTGTTCTTCACGGACCTTATGGCGAGGATGGTACCATTCAGGGACTTCTGGAAATGGCCGGCGTGCCTTATGTGGGAGCGGGAGTGCTGGCTTCAGCGGCCGGGATGGATAAAGTAATTTTCAAAAACATACTGTCATCGGCTAACCTGCCTGTTGTCCCTTACCTGGTGCTGCTTGAAAGCGACTGGCTCAAAAATCGGAAAGCAGTGGAGAAAGAGATTCTTGACAGATTTGAGTTCCCGGTTTTCGTCAAGCCGGCTAACCTGGGGTCATCAGTCGGCATCTCGAAGGTTAAAAACCGCAAATCCCTGAGACCGGCCATAGAGCTGGCTTTTCGTTATGACCGAAAGATATTGGTTGAAAAAGGAATCAATGCCCGGGAAATAGAATGCAGCATCCTGGGCAACGATGAACCGGAAGCTTCTCTGCCAGGCGAAGTTATTCCCTATCGCGAGTTCTATGATTATGCCGACAAATACCTCGAAGGTAAAACCCGCTTTAAAATTCCGGCTGAGCTGCCGGATGAGAAAACAGAGGAAATCAGGCGTCTGGCCATCGCCTCTTTCAAGGCCATCGACGCCAGCGGCCTGGCCCGGGTCGATTTTTTCCTGGAAAAAGAGACGGGTCGGGTATACATCAACGAAATCAACACTATGCCCGGCTTCACCGAAATCAGCATGTATCCGAGATTGTGGCAGGCTTCCGGTCTGAGCTTTCCGGCTCTTTTGGACAGACTGATCGAGCTGGCCCTGGAACGGTTTAAAAGTAAGAAAACCTGCGTGGAAAGGTCTTAAGTTATGGCCAGGATCTTAGCCATCGATTACGGTGACCGGCATCTCGGGCTGGCTCTGAGCGACCCGCTCCAGATTACTGCCCAGCCATTCGGCAGCTACACCCTGAAAGAAAAACCGGAAGAAAATGCCCGATTTTTCAAAAACCTGGTTGAAGAAAAGAAAGTGGAAGAAATAGTGCTGGGGTTGCCCCTGAGAATGGACGGCACCGAGGGTTCGCGGGCCGACCTCAGCCGGGAGTTTGCCCGCTGGTTGGAAGAAGTGACCGGCAAGAAAGTCATCCTCTGGGATGAAAGACTTACCACCAAAGAAGCCCTGAAGAAAATGGATGGTTTCAAGGGAAATTTTAAAGAAAAGAAAAAAAGAGAAGATGAACTGGCGGCAGTTATCATCCTGGAGGCTTATCTGGAAAAGAAAAGACACGATGCTGAGCCTTTTTTATAAATTAATTAAGTTTTTCTTAGTCTTTCTCCTCATAATAATTTTGGCCCTGACTTCTTATCTTTCCAGCTTCATGAATACTCCTTTTGGGACTAAAAAGGATAAAATCACCGTTTTGATAGATAAGGGTACAACTCCCAAGAAAATCGCTCACCAGCTCGAAAGAAACGGGTTAATAGGGAAAGCCATTCCCTTTTACCTGTCTTACTCCATCTTTTACTTTCCCGCTTTTCTCAAAGCCGGAGAGTATCAGTTCCAGTTGCCGGCCAGGCCGAAGGCCATCATCCACGATTTGATTAAAGGCCGCATCCTGCTCCACCTGATTACCATTCCGGAGGGCCTGACTTGCAGAGAAATCGAGGCTCTGCTGAATGAAAAGAAATATCCCTATCAGGGCTCGTTTGAGGCTGCCTGCCGGAAAACCAGCCTGATCGCTGACCTCGACCCTCAAGCCAAGAATCTGGAAGGCTACCTTTTTCCCGAGACCTACCATTTCCCCCGGGATGTTCAGGCCGAAGAAATGGCCGAAGCCATGGTCGGGCAGTTCAGAAAATCTTTTCTGGAAAAAGAAGCGGAACGCATTCAGAAATCTGGCCTTAAGCTGAGAGAGATAGTTATCCTGGCTTCTCTCATTGAAAAAGAAACGGCCGTAGCAGAAGAAAAACCGCTGGTGTCAGCCGTCTTCCACAACCGCCTGAAATTGGGTATGAAGCTTGACTGCGACCCGACCATTATTTACGCTTTAAAACTGGAAAACCGCTACGACGGTAACATCCGAAAAGAAGATAAAAATCTGGATTCGCCCTATAACACCTATTTATACCGCGGTTTACCGCCCGGGCCAATCTGCAACCCCGGCAAAGATTCTCTCCAGGCCGCTCTGAACCCGGCGCCGGTAGATTATCTTTATTTTGTCGCCCGAAACGACGGCACACATGTTTTCAACCGGTCTTTTGCCGAACACCTGAAAGCAGTTCAAAAATTTCAGTTGAAATCAAAGCCAAAATTGAGGTAATATTACTGAAAAATTAATCTTAAAAATAAAAAAGGCTGAAAATTAATTTGGCAATGAATTCAGGAGAATGTAAATAAATTTTACATTCGAGGCAAAAAAGGCTATATTACCTTGATAACAACCCCCTTCTTAGCTGGCATAAAAATTGCAGTTAAGAAGCCGGTGAAAAGACTATACAGGAGGAAAAATGAGATTTAAAAGAGTTTTCACCTTATCGCTGATCATGATTCTGGTCTTCTCTTTGGTAGTTTCTCTCTCTGAAGCCACTCCGCAGAAGAAAGATCAGAAGAAGGACCAAAAGAAAGACCAAAAAGCGTCCGTCATTCCCAAGGATATAAAGGCTCTGTTGGACCAGGGGCTGACCACCAGACAGGGCAAGATGGACATCCCCTTCCAGTTTAATGACGTCATCGTATTGCCGGCCAAAGGTACTTACATCGCCATCCTGAGTAGCAGGATAAAGAATGCTGACCTGGAATACACCGCCTCACCGGCTGACCAGGAAAATCTGAAGACCAGCGTTGAGGTTTTCTTCGATATTTACCAGATGCAGGACAGCAACCTAAAGCTGGTGGCCGAGCACAGAACATCCGGCAGCTTCTCCGTACCGGCTGCCAATTATAATCCCGAAGAGGAAGCGACATATTATCTTGGTTATCCGTTACCCTCAGGAAAATATTTGCTGGCCTGCGCCCTTGGGAACCCCGCCACCAAGAAGCTTGGCACTACCTATTATGAATTTGAAATCCCCAATTTCGAAAAAGAGGTTCAGGAAGGAAAGCTGGTGACCAGCAGCCTGTTTCTGTTAAAAGACATTCAGCAGATGGACACCCAGGAAAACTACCCGAATTTCCATAAAGATTATTTCAGCTGGATAATCTTTAAAGCTTATCCGTATGCCGAAAAGGTCCTAAAACCCGGAGACCAGCCCACCCTGATGTTCATGATTTACGGAACGAAGCCAAATGACAGCCAGAAGTTCGATATCGAGATCAATTATGACATCAGGAAAGATAACAACAAAATCGTGGCCTTTACCCCGATGAAATATGATAGCCCCTTCATCGAGCAGCCCATTCCAATACCAACCACCAAGAAAGTTCAGATTAAGGATGACAAGGGCGAGAGAATTGAAGACCGCCCGGTGGAAGCCGGACAATATGAGCTGGTCATTAACATCAAGGACAATGTCAGCGGTCTCACCCTGGAAAAGAGGATCCCCTTCGAGCTGGTGACGCAGCAGTAAGATTATAAGATAAAAAGAATTTCATGAAGGCAACAGGCTTCAAGGCCCGTTGCCTTTTTTTATTTTCCGTCACAAAAATCTGGATTAAGCGGGGAGTGTTTATAATTTATTTTTCCACACTATCTTTTTCGACCGCGGACAATGCTTTCCTGATTTCTGGCTGGTCTGGATTTAGCTTCAGGGAAGCCTTAAAGGCTTCGCGCGCTTTATTCTTTTCTCCCTTACCCATAAAGGCAAATCCAAGAGCGTTAATAACTGAGGTATCGCTGTCATATATTTGATTGGCCAGATTCAGCTCATCAATTGCTTTCTGATATTCCTTGAGCCCCAGAAAAGCCCGGCCTCTTAAAGAATGATAAATAAAATTATGTTTCGGGTCATCTTTCAGAAGGTCAGTTAAAGCAATAACCTGGTCATACTTTCCCGTCCGGAGCAGGAACTGACCATAGCTAATCTGACCATCCTGGTAATCCGGCTTGAGGGAGAGGGTGGTACGGTAAAAATAATCAGCCTTTTCATCCTGCCTCATTTCATCATACTGACGGGCCAAAATAAAATAGAACAAATGCTGAAGGGTTAACGGGACTACCCTGACCTGGCTTAAAGGATGTCCAATGGCTGTTTCAGCAGAGACAATAAAATTGCCCTTCTTCTCATCAACCACTTTTCCTTCCCCATCAACTAACCGGGCCGTAATTTCATAATAATCCGGCGGCCACTCCGAAACCTTGAGGTCTTCAAAAAGCCCCGTCAGGCGGGAAAAAACAGCTTGATGGAGCGGAACTTTGAAAGTTTGAGCAACCTGGCTGCCTGGCTTCAGCCCTTTTATAAAAAATTCCACCCATCCGTTCTGCCAGAGCTGCTGGTCAAGATTTTGCAGGCCGACCATGACCACCATCTGGTCAGCAGCGGAAAAGGTCATCTTTGGGTCAATAATCAGCTTGTTTTCTCCCAGTTTAAAGGGCAGGAACTGGTCACGATTAAATTTCTGCTTCTTGTAACCCATAAAAGGACCGAACAGCCCGGCTTTATTGGCTGCCGGGAGAACTCTGATATTTTTTTCCATGGTTGAGAATTCTTTCCCGACCGTGTTCTGGAGTAAGATTGTCACCTGGTACTGCCCCTCGGCAATCGGAAAACTGTCCTCAACTGCCAGGCCGTTGCTTTTAACCTTGTTTAATTCTGATTCAGGAAAATAGAAGGGAATTTCCCGGTTATACTGGAAGATTATTTTTTCTCCTGACCTAACGCTGACATTCAGGCTAAAATTACAATAATACTGATTCTTCGGTTCGTAATAATCAACAGACAGAGACTTGGGAGAAATTATAAAGTGGACGAAATTCACCCCGGTTTCGGGCTCGGGTAAAACTTCCAACAGGGCATCGCTTTCTATGTAGTTTGTCAGATATTCGGTGGAGACCAGGCCTGAATATTTCAGAAAATTGGTGGCATAGACGGGATTGATATTCTTCTTGGGAGAATCAAGGATTTTCTGCATGATGATGGCATTGCGCGGTGAAGGCTGATAAAAGGTTGGACTGTATTCGCCGGGAACGATGGTCAGGGCGGGGACGGCCAGGGTTGGCGCGATTTTTTTTATCGTCTCGTATATACCTTCATAATCTTCCCAGTCCACTTCTCGTTTATTTTCTAACAGACTGATCGGACCATCCGCCAGCGGGTCATAAAGCTTGAACTCTCCCACGCCCGATTTTTGGAAAAAGATAAGCTCGAAATGAGCCGGCAGACCTTTGTTCACATCGCCATAATAAGTCCAAATCTGACAGGGAACAATGCCGGTCTTGCCTTCAAGTCTTTCTATGCTGGCCGGCGGCCCCAGAATAATATAGATACGCCCCATATCAGTCTGCCAGCCTTCCCGGGAAGACCCCCTTTTAAAATTTATGTTGGCGTACTCAAACCTTTTTATAATTTCTTCTTTAAACTCATTTTCAGGCGTCCCCGGGGTGGGGTCTCTCATTTTCCAGAAGGCTTCAATAAAAGCCTCCCGGTCTGAATCTCTCTTAAGTTTTAAAAAAACATCCCTTTCCTGGTCGGTGATTATATAACTGACCAGTTTCAGCCAGTCCCTGTACTTTGGAGCCAGCTCTTTTTCATCGGCCGAGGCTGCCTGCCCCGCTGTCAAAAAAGCTAAGCTAACAAGGAAAAAAGTAATAAAGACCAAGGAGAGAGTTGATAATCTTTTTTTGCGCACCATGGCCACCCTTCTTAATTAATTAACAGCCTGACCTTCCTTTTAGTTACAACCGTTAATTTTTAACCGAGCAATTTTTAAATTTTGGTCTTCAAAAATTCAATGAAATTCTTTACCTGGACGGCCCGGTCTGATTCGGCATCAATTTTAAGATAATTCTGAAAAGCTTCCATGGCCTCTTTAAAATGTCCCAGGGTAAGCTGGGTCAGACCTAACTGATAAAGGGCGTCGGTAAAATCAGGCTGAATAGCCACGGCTTTCTGATAATACTTGAGAGCCTGGTCGTGCCGGGAATGGTTAAAGTAAATTGTCCCGATGTTGTAAAGAACCACCGCATCATCGATTTTGTTGATATCGATCCGGCTGTACCATTCCATGGCCTTGTCCACATCCTTTTTGTTTATGTAAGCATTACCGATGGCAATCAGGGCCGGGACAAACTGAGCGTTCTTTTCGATAACCTTCTCGTAATACTCTATGGCTTTATCATAATCTTCCCTGGCAAAAAAGCAGTTACCGATGCTGTAATTGATGACATAAGCCTCAGGATTTTTGGCCAGCAAATCACTGTAAACCGCCATGGCTTCGTCTATTTTACCTTCATCAAAAAGTTTATTACCTTTTTCCAGCTGGTCGAGGACTTCTTTGGTAATGACCAATCCTTCCAGTTTTTTTAGCTTGGTCTCTATAACCGGTCCTCTGGTCTGGCCCTCAGTTACCCGAACGCTTATTTTCTTAACTTCATAACCGGCCTTGCTGAAATCTATGTACCAATCTCCTCCTCGAATCATATTTGCCTGCCATTCTCCCTTGGCGTTCGTTTTGGTTTCAAAGCCGGAGTCGGTCTGAACATGATAAAGAGTAACCTTAACCTCAGACAGAGGTTGACCGTTTTCATCGGTGACCAGGCCTTTAATCCTTGAGGTACCTGAATATGCCTGAGCCAGGGCCTGCTGGGCAAATGAGAATAAAAAAACAAACAGAATAAATATTCCAGCCGTCTTAAAAACCTTGGGGAATAAATCTCTCATCTGTTCCTCCTTATCAAATCAACTTTTCCTTTAACTTTAGCCTTTCAAGCAAACAACGATAGGTTATAATTATATCATTATTAGGATTTTACGGCGAACAAATTCTCAGGCTCCATTACGGAGACTTAAAAACCAAGTCTTTCCCTCCATTAATTAGCAGTCCAGAAAAAACCCAGAGGAGCGATTACTTTAAGGCTTCGGTCAGCCACGGTGACTTTCAACCCGTGATAACCGGCCGGATGCCCAGTGGCTGAGGGATCAAAAAACAGCAAGTAATAAGACCGGGTATCGGCCAGCATCTTTTCCATCAGCGGTCTCAATCTGTTTCCGGTGGTCACCTGTCCTCCGGTGGCCGTGGCCAGGTAATAGAACAACTTGTAAATGTCTTCCGACTGTTCTCTCATCACCAATCCGCCAAACCTTTCCGGGATCCTTTCCAGAAAAATAAAATTCACCTCGATTCCCGCCCGGCTGAAAATTTCGGCCACTTTGTTTAAATTAAGCTTCAATTCCCGCCGGTAAACCTGAAAAAGGTCCTGAAGGTCGGACAGAATTTGCTGGTTATCCTGATTGTTGGCAATCAGGAGGTTAAGCATTGCCTGACTCAATTCTGGCCGGTATTCCTGCTGATAAATAAAATACAGGATTTTCTGACCTTCCATCCTGGCCAGGCTGCCGGCAAAAGCTGCCAATTTCTGTTCGTCAATCATTCTCAAAGACTCTACTTTCTGCAGGGTGTCTCGATACTGACTCATTAATCTCTCCAGTCCCATTAAAGAAAGCTCGGCGCTTCCCTGGTCACCCATTCCTGACATCGGATTTATGCCTTCTATGGCTTGCACTATTCGGCGCAGGTCCCTAACCAGACTCGTATAATAAGCATTGCCCTGTAATATATCCTTTTTCAAAAAATCGGACATCTGCCTCGCGGCTGTTTCAGCCGTGGTATTGGCCAGGGCGGCAGGGTTCAAATCATAGCGGTGAGCCGGAGTTTGAACTTCAATACCGTCACCGGGAAGATAAGCCGTTTTAAAAAAATCGAGCAAAACTTCATTAAGCTCCGGCAAATAATCATACATTTGAAACAGCAAGAAATAATAGCGGTTAAGGCTGGGAAGATTCTTCAAGCTGCCGTTCATGCTTACTATATCCTTGCCATGTATTTCCAGCAATCCTTCTACTGGGCAAACCTTGTTTTCTATATTCAGCTCAAAATCTCCAGCTTTCAGGCCGCCGTAAAAACCATGCGGGCCGAAAACCCTGACCTTCAGGGCAGTCTGAGTGGAATTAATCTGGGCTGTCAGACTGCCCAGCATCGGTAGCAGCAGCAAAAATATAAAAATAAAACTCATCCCCTTTTGCTTTTTTCCCATTCTTGACATTTTTCTATTCCTTTTTACCTTAATAAAAGTTTTTCAGTTAGATTTTTTATAATCTGCCATAATAATTACTTTCCCGCCAATCTGTCTCCCGGCACCAATTCATCTCCGGCATTTTGTTATTAAATTATCTATTTCCTCTTTTTCCGCGGGGGTCATTCCCAGATAATAAAACAGTTTATATTTTTCGAAATATGACAGTGCGTTCTGTTTATCACCAAGGTTCAAGTAAGCCTGCCCCAGGTTGAACAGGGCGAAGCGGTGTCTTGGATTAAGTTCCAGAACCTTTTTCCACATGGCAATCGAACCGTTTATATCTCCCTTCAACCTCAAAATCACACCAAGCCCGTTATAGGCTTCAGCATGCTGCGGGTCATTTTCCAGAGCTTTCTCCAAATGCTCGGCCGCCCTGGCCAGATAAACGGCTTCTCTATTTTTCATCGCCAGAGAAATTTCGGTCATGCCCAGGTTGGTCAGTGTTACGGCATAATTGGGGTCAATTTTCAGTGCGCGGTCATAAATTTCCCTGGCCTGTTCAAGTTCGCCTTTTTTCCAATAAGCTACGCCAAGGTAATTCCACAGGTCAGGGTCCCAATCAATTAGCGTCAGGGCCTGTTTTAAGCTGTTTATGGCCTCCTCGTAGTTACCCAGTTCCACCTGAACAATGCCCGCTTCCATCCACAGTTTATAGTTTCTCGGGTTGGCTTTTATACCAGACTTTAAAATGTTCTCAGCCTCAGGTAACCGGTTCGACTTTTCCAGGATGGTGGTCAGAAAAAGGTAGGGATTATCAAAGTCTGGCCGAACGGAGATTATCTCTTTTAAAATCTTGAGGCTTTCTTCCACTTTTCCCGTATAATAGAGTTCCTGCGCCATTTCAAACTTCTGGTTGAACGGCAGCAGCGTTTTTAAATCATCTTCCGGACCAAAGGTCTGTTTTTCCGGCGGGGTGTAACCTCCCAGGTAACCGAGGCTGGCCAACTTTTCCCGGCTCAGGGCATCAAATTTTAAAGATGGGCGACCGGCCACCGTTCTGGCTTCTTTGAGCAGCCGGTTAAGTTCTTCCTTTTCCCGGCTGATGCTGGCGGTGGCCAGATTTTTTGTCTCGCCAAAATCCTTCTTGAGGTCATACAGTTCAGGGATGGGCGAATCTATGAATTTCCTGTTATCCTCTATAAACCCCCGGAGCGGCGCCCAACCGCGGCGGTAATAAGCATACAAAGATTCGAAATAAATTTTTCGCGGAGCAAGCTTTTTCCCTTTCATTAAAGGGACCAGAGATTGTCCGGCCAGCTGGGCTGGAGAGGGTTTGTTTAAAATCTCGCAGAGTGTGGGAAGCAGGTCGGCATGACAAACACTGGTATTTATTTTAGCCGGTTTAAAACCCGGGGCTTTAATGATCAGAGGGACCCAGAGGGTTGAATTATAGGCAAAATAACCGTGGGTCGCTTCACCGTGCTCCCCCAGGGATTGACCGTGGTCGCCGGTAAGGACGATTACCGTGTTCTCATACTGCCCGCTATTTTTGAGATAATCAAAAAGCGGAGTCAGGGCAAAGTCAGTATAAGCCACCTCGCCGCTATAAAGGTCAGTTTTATATTTTTCTGAAAAAGGCGGCGGTGGCTCGTAAGGCTGGTGCGGGTCAAAGCAATGAACCCATAAAAACCAGGGAGCCCCCTGCTTTTTAAGCCAATCAAGCGCGCTGCTGATAACTTCTTCAGCTTTTCTCTCGGCAAACTTAAAATCAAGGCCAGAATCAGAACGGTAGCCATGGTCATAGATGTCGAAACCTCGATTCAGCCCGAACCGGGCATCGAGGGGAAAGGCACCGATGAAAGCGCCGCAACTGTATCCCGACTCCTTCAATACAGTAGCCATGGTCGGGTAAGTCTCGGGAACGCGGAAAAAACCATTATCATGCACTCCGTGCTCAAGCGGTGTCAGGCCGAGAAGGATGTTAGCATGAGAAGGCAGGGTCAGCGGCGTGTGAGCAAAGGCCCGCTCAAAAAGAACGGAATCCTTGGCCAGGTCATCTATGGTAGGTGTCTTAAGATACGGTGAGCCATAGCAGCCTAAACGGTCAGGTCTTAAAGTATCGATGGTAATCAACAGCACATTAAAGTTTTTCTTTGTTTGCTCGCCCGGAAATCTTATGCTCTTTTCGGCTGAGAAACCAAAAGCTGACGGAACGACCAGAAGGCACGAAAAAAGCAAAAATAACGACCAGAATTTTTTCTCAAGCATTTTATTATTGCTTTTCAGGGTCGGCAAATATTTTTTGCATTGATTATTTCAATTTTTTTCTTCTGATCTTCCGCTTTTTATATTCACTTGAACTTTATTTATTTTACCATAAATGAAGCTTTAAATAAAAAAGCCCCTCTCCCTTTAGGGGAGAGGGGCTTTCAGCCTCTCAGCTATTTGCCACAAACCATCAGAAGGTGAAGCGGACACCCAACCTCATGATGAACGGGTTGAGGTACTCGTTGATTTTGTAATAGTTAGCATACTTGCTGAACCGCATCGAGCCGTCTGAATAAATGTAAAGCGTGCCTTCGTTCTTGGGATATCTTCTGTTAATGATCGCTTTATTGAACACATTAAACCCATCCGCCATCAGATAGATGCGCCCGGTATCTCCGAGCCGGATTTCCTTCTCCAGCCTCAGGTTCAACTGATAGAACACCGGCAGCGTATCTTTGCCGAAGATGTCCAGATAAACAGAAGTGGAACGGTTGTAGGAATTTGGCCAGCGATAGTCAACCACCGTCATGTAATGCGGGATGACGTAACCCTGTCTCGCATTGAAAGTAAAGGAAATGTCGAATCCATACGGCAGCTGATACAGGCCTTCGAGCTTTACCATCCAGTGGGAGAAGACATACTGGCTGATCTTACCCGAAGCACCGCCGATGTAAGGAGCATAGAGCTGATTATCAATAGCCCACAGGTTGGTTGGGTTGCCCACACCATTGCGGTAGTGATATCTCTGGTCCATATAAGATACGGAACCATTCAGCATCCACTTATCAGACAAACGTTTGTTAAACAGCAGGTCAATGCCCCAGTAAGTGGCATAGTTGTTGTTCAGCGTGTGGTAAGTATACGGAGTATAACCGTAGCCCGGCCTCATCAGATAATAAGATTTTCCGGCACCTTCTCCGAGGTCAACGCCATCAGCACCGGGAACACCTGACAGACTGGTGGGAATCTGTCCGGCCACGTCATAAACATTGTAGTCGCGGATTACATCCTGACCGTTAATTCTGTAATCTCCATAAGGTCCGTTGGTGTAATAAGGCACATCCCAGCTGAAATGCGAATATTTCCTGTAGATAAAGTTCAGGCCGACGCTCAGGTTCTTCCTGAGTTCATGTTCCAGCGTGGCCAGAAGTTCATAGGTGTAGGAAGAAGTGGCCTTCTTGTTGACGAAATAAGGAGACGGACCAGCAGTCTGGCTACCGGGCGTAAAACCACCCCAGGAATACCCTTCCAAATCAGCATATTTATCCGGATTGATGGCTCCGCCAACAATCAAAGGTATTGGAGCATAAGTATCGGGGTCGTTCCAGTAGAGTTCATCGGCCTGCATCTTCATATCTTCGTTAGCATCCAGCCACCAGAAATCCAGCCAGCAGCCCGCCGCACCGTACGGGTTGAACAGGTAGTTGGAAGAGCCAGTGCCCATAAAGTCACCGTACTTCGCCCCGCTGAGCTTGAAGATAGTCTTGCCAGTGCCGAAAATATCATAAGTTATACCGATTCTTGGAGACAGCACATCCCAACGATAATCGGGCTTGATGTTGGGAACAATCATTCCGGGCATAAAAGCTTTAAGAGCAGCTTTCACATCTGGTTCGGCGTATTTATCCCAGACGGGATTGTCGTTAATCGTGTAGTACCAGCTGGAATTGATTTTTGGCTGTTGACGGTCAAAACGGAGACCGAGCAGGACGGTTAATCTCCCCTTGGTAATTGTATCCTGAATGTAAGCTGTATACTGGTCAACACTCCAATCCAGGTTGTAGGCGCTGTAAACAGACATCTGTCTCATACCCGGGGTGAAGCCCGGATTTCCGGTTCCTTCCCAGTCGATGTCCGGGTAGTTCAAATTGAACCTCATGTAGAGGTTGCCGGGAGCCGCTGAATCGGTGGTAACTCTTCTGGTGATATACTCTACGCCAAACTTTATTTCATGGCTCAGGTTCAGGAAATTGTCGTTGAAGTACTGACCGTTCAGGGTGTAATCATACATCGGTCTCTTAGTAATATAGTACCAGTTATCATAGGTAACATCCTTTGTGGCATCATACATAACCAGGTCATTCATATCGGGGTCGCTGTGGGGAATCAAAGAGAAAGCGGCGTTCATGTAGGCAAACTTGAAAGACAGCAGCAGGTTGGTCCCGAACATCTGCTCGTCCTGGATTTTGATGATAGGAGAGCCCCAGTGGAACGGACAGCCCTGGTCATAACCTTCAGGGAAAGACGGGCTGGAGGAACGACCGATGAATTTTTTCTGACCGGCGGTAAACAGAGCTTCGAACCTGTTGTTCTTTAAAGGCTGCAGGTTGAGCTTGAAGTTATAATCTTCCAGAGTTGGTTTCTGGGGAGTACCGATAATGGTCAGGGCATTGATATCCTGAACACCATAGGACATCCACAACCAGGCCTTATCCCTGATTAAAGGACCGCCCAGGCTGAAACCGTAGTCCTTAATCTGATTAATTTTGTTGTATGCTTTGCCGGTATACTTGGCCTGGAAATAATTGTCAGTCAAATAAAAACGACCGGTCAGACTGACTTTATTACCGCCACGGCGGGTAACCATGTTCAGGCCAACACCACCGGTCTGGACGGTAACGTCGGCTCCGCCAACCACGACGTTCATTTCTTCAAAGGAATCGAAGTCCCAATAAATCGGTGAAGCGCCGATAGCCGCCGGGTCGGTGACCACGACTCCATCCAGCGCCCAAACATTATTCGCACCGCCGCTAACATCGCCGCGAGCATAGTAGCTGGCCTGCTGCCCAGATTCGCTGCCACCAACGTTTTCCCGGTCCATGATAACCGAAGGTGCCAGCGCCATGACGTTCCACGGGTCTCTGGCTGTTGGCAGAGACTGCAGGACTTCCTGGGTAACGTTCTTGCCAACCGTGGTCTTCTTGGTATCCACCATGGGCGTCACAGCCGTAACGGTTACCTGTTCTTCCAGGACGCCCTGCTCCATGGTAATGGACAGGTTGGTGTTACCACCAATGACCACAATTATCCCGCTTTCAATCTTGGTCTTAAATCCCTGGAGCTCGCATTTAATGGTGTAATCCTTGGCAGGTGGTAATGACAAAAACCTGAATTGCCCCTCAGGCCCGGTCACTGTAGTCTGAGCTGGATACATCGAGCTGGACAGGGTGACAGTAACCCCGGGGAGAGGATTCCCCTCAGCATCGACCACCTTACCATAAATATTACCCGTTCGAACCTGAGCGGCCATAGAAACAGAAAGCAGAATGATTAACAAAGGCAACCAGATTTTTCTCAATGTTTCCTCCTTTAAAAGATTGATTGGCATAACCAATCAATGCCCTTTGCCCTGGAGTGAAAATTCACTCCACCCCGATAAACCATACGAGGGGAACTATCTTCGAGCTTACGGCCCTTTTATCACCTCCTTTCCTTACTTCCTTCTTTTAAAACCAGCTAAAAGCGCACCCTTCTTCTTTTTGGTAGATAGCAATATGCATGCCAAATATGGAAAATTTTATTTATAATGCCATGTAAATAATTATCTTTTTTATTTTCAATTAATTAAATGTGCACCGGCGACTATTTTTGGCTTTTAACTAATATGAAAAATATCAGAATAGACGAATAGAAAATTCAATTTTTTGAATTTGATTCATAATATTGAAATTTTTAGCACTGCCTGGCGTCTTTTTATTTTTTCAGGTATTCAAGCAACTGTTTTGCCAGAGGGGTTTTTTCATGCTGGGGAGCCAGCTCGACAAATTTTTGAAGGTAATTTATGGCTTCTTCTTTTTTATTCTGGCTGATGCACAGAGAACCAAGCTGGAAATAAGCCTCAGGGTAATCTGGCTTGAGCTCGACCGTTTTCTGGAAATGAGCATAAGCTTCATCTCCCTGACCGAGATTCACCAGGCAAACACCTAAATTGTAATGGGCATCGGGGTCGCTCGGGCTGAGGCTCACAGCCTTTTTGTAATACTCCAGAGCCTCGGCAAAATTATCCTGTCTGGCCAGTATTTCTCCGAGCTCTTTGTTGGCGCTAAAGCTTTCCGGATTTAGCTCCACCGCTTTCTTAAAGGCTTCCTTGGCCTCGTCCAGCTTGTTAAGCTTTTTCAGGGCAAGACCGTAGTTGAAATAATAAGCCCAGTTGTTTGAGTTGAGTTTAATGGCCTCTTCAAATTCTTTAATGGCTTCAGCATAATTTTGTTTGTTATAGGCGTTTGTCCCGTTAATGAAGGCTTTATCGGCCGCCGAAAGACTTTTTATGGCCATCTGGTCAGCCGTTTCCAGCTTGGCTTCCAGCACGGTATCTGAGGCTATTTCCACGTGGATTTCGGTTGTCTTCATAATGTAACCGTCTTTTTTGAACACCACCTGATAATATCCCGGCTGAATGCCAATCTGAGAAAATTTGCCATCTTTCCCGGTAGAGGTTTCGTAACGCTGGGCAGAAGTGCGAACAGAAATTATCGAAACAGTAACTTTTTCCAGAGGCTGCCCCTGGGAATCCGTAACCAATCCACGCACCTTTCCCTGGACCTGAGCCATCAGGCTTCCGGCCAAAACCAGAGCTAAAATGAAAAACATAAAACATTTTTTGATTTTACCTGACTGCATTTTTCATCTCCTGCCGGTCAAAATAAATTTTCAAAGCATCAAATCTAACATGACCCCGCTGTGTTTATTATATTATTTTCTGCTCCCTTTTTAAACATATTCAAGCACATCTTTAAACAATCGGCTTTTTGCTTAATATCCAAACATTTTTACCACCAACATGTCCCAGCTGAAAGTTTTTCTTAATTTGACCACAGAAAACTTACCATCCCTGATATTTTTTCGTTTTTATAACTTTTTCTGTGCTTTTTAAATAATTAATCAAGTTTCTGTCAGGCAATAATGTGGCTAACTGGCCTATCTGGCACCGCCACGGATGCCTCAAGAATGATAAGTGGGGCAATGGCCTCCCTGGTAAAACGGTTTATTAAAAAGGCGCTCAAACTCAAGTTTTAAAAAATAACCGCCAGGTTGCTATCCAGCTTTCTTTAATTTACTACCGATAAGGCAAGGAATGCTTCCCGGAGTTTATATTTTTTTTTTAGCCGCCATTTCATCCATCTTTCCCCTAAATACCGAAAGGCGCTATCGTTATATTGTCAGCTTTATCCTGTATAATTTTTTTAACTTTAAAATTTCCTATTTTTTAAACCTTTTTTAAAACCTTATTTTTTTAAACTTTCCAGCCTTCTCTTTATATCTGTTTGATCGGGCAGTAGAGACAGCGACCGTTCATAAGCTTTGATGGCTTTTTCTTTATCTCCCAGGTTCTCATAAGCCTGACCGGCCAAATTCAACACTCCGATTTCCGTGGCTTCTGATAACAGCTGCTCCAGGTAATATAAGGTCGTTGACCAATCTTTTAAAGCGGCATAATCAAGAGCCAGTACTTTTCCGGCTTCACGGTTTTTAGAGCTCTCGTAAACGGGCCGCACCATCTCAATGGATTTATAATATTCCCCCGCACCATAAAGTGCCTTACCGAGGAGAAGGCGTGTTTCCGTATCTTCCTGGCTTTTCAGAATCAGCTCACACAAATCTGCCGCTTTCTTATATTCTCCCTTTAAAAAATACTGGGAGGCAAGCATCTTACTAAAATTAATTGCCGCTCCCTGATTATAAAGGCGACTGTAAACCCAGGGGGCAGTCAGAACCGGAACATTCAGGACGATGAAATTTTCTTTCTGCCTATCAAGAACTCTTCCCTGTCTGCTCAGAGTTAGCTCCACCTGGTAGTAACCAGGTTTAACCTGAGACAGGTCTATTGAGTCAAAAAACATACCAAAGTCGGAATTTAATACGTCTTTCAAAGCTCTTTCCTGGTACTGTTTCCAGTCAGGAGATTCAAGGCTCTTAATACAAAGCTGGACCCGACCTTCGGCCAGCAGGCTGCTATCACTGCTGAGAAGCTGGCCAAACACTTGAAGCTTTTCTGACGGGGAAAATTCATTTCGCGCACTGACCAGAAGTTCTGACCGGCCAGCGGAAAAAGCCTTCATCTTCCCAGCAGGCAAATCGGCGCGGCTGTGATAAAGAATTATGGTTCCGAGAGACCTTTTATCATTTACCTGAGGAACCTGCAGGTTTGTCTCCCAGGAAGTAAAATCTTTTCCCGTTTTATTTTTAAGCAATATTAAAAGCTTGTAATCCCCCGGTAGAATTGGCAACAGGTCTTGCAAGGCGAATCTCTGGCGGCTGTGTTCTTCAAATTGTTTTTGATTAAAGCGCAGTGGTATTTCTTCTGTCCGGCTAAGAACCAGATGCCCGGCATTGTCTTCGACTCTTATGACCAGCTCAAAATAGGCGGAATAAATTCCGTTGTTCTCTGCCAAGTTGATTTTTTCTGGTTCTATTGACCAGTGTATAAAAAAATTATCTCCGTTTTTTAAAACCTTAGCCATCCCCTGACATGGGAGATAATTGTGAGAATAATCCACTTCCACCAGGTCTTTAAAGCTCAGGTAGTGGCGGGCATAATCGGTGGCAAACTGCTTTTCCGGCAAAGATTTTATGGCCGCGATAATAGACTGGGAGGAAAGTGAACTGAAGGTATCCGCCCGGTCTTCAGGCAGGAGGCTGACCGCCGCCTTGGCCAGCTCGCTGTTTATGGTTTTTATTATTTCCAGGGCTTTGCTTCTGGTCAGAGTTTCTCTCGTCAGGGCCGGTATAACTAACTTTTCAGGTCCCTCCACTCCGGGGTAATAAAGGCGGTAGTCGCCAACTCCCTGCGGCTGGTAGAAAAGCAAATAAAAATAGCCGGGCAGCCCATACTTCGGGTCGCCTTTGTAAAACCATAACTCCATCGGCCAGATATCAGAGTAAGTGGCAAAAACCTGCCTTTCCAGTGGTTTCCCCAAAAGAAGATAATAATACCCCCTTTCTGTCAGGCAACCGCGCTTGGAAGAGCCAATGCTAAAATAATTATCAGCATAATGAACTCTTTCCAAGTATTCCCGATAAAATTCATTTTCGTTGGTTTCCGGGTTAGGGTCTCTTATTTTCCAAAACAGGTTAATGAACCTGTCCCTCTCCTGCTCAGTTTTTAATTTTAGGAAAACCTGTTTTTCTGCCTCGGTAATTATGGGCGTAACGATTTCCAGCCATTCCTTCTGAGCTGGCGTCAGGGTTTTGAGCAGATCCTTCTCTGACTGGGAATACAATGGATTTATCAAGCCTGTCCAGGTTAAAATCAGGATTAGGCAAAATAAAACAGGCCGGCTGCCTCTGGGACAAATATTGCGTGCTTTCATTTTCTTCAATTTCTTCAATCTTACGCTTTCGTTTTGGTTTTTTTTCTTAGTCATATTTTACCTTCTTTAGCCACTATGATACTTTTTATGCTGAATCTGCTTCACCTATAAAATAAAAACCATGCTGGCGCCGAACTGGTTGCTTATTTTATTGTCTGCCATATGTGCTTACTTCTTTTTGCAGATCTAATTTTAGCAGAAAGTTATGGTTTTTTAATCAATTATTTGTCACGCTTCTATTTGTCACGGCTTAAATCTAAAAAGACTGAACCCCTTCAATTCAAGTCCCCTTTTCAAAATTAGCAAATGTAATTCTCAGAAATTTTCCCCTCAGACTCAGTCAATTCAATAAATTGAATTTTCTCGGTTCATTTTATTGAATTTTTCCTAACTAAAAACCCATAATAATTTCTATTTATTTGATTTAAAAGCAGTTAGAATTAATAATGATTCTGGCACATAATTTGCTCTTAGTTAAGCGATTAATATTATGTAAATTGAAGGAAGGGAGGTGATTAGAAGAAAGCTTAAGGAAATCACCAAAAAAGGCCCAAAAAACAAAAAACCAAGGCAAAGTGAAAAAGAAAAGGAGGAGTGAAAATTGAAAAACAGGTTTTTAATTTTGATTTGCCTGATGCTTTTACTGGCTCCTCTGGCTATCGGTCAGTCAAGAGAAACTGGTGCGGTCACCGGTACGGTAACCGATGAATCGGGCGCTCCCCTGCCCGGAGTAACGGTGACGATTTCCGGGCCGAGCCTGATGGGCACCAGGACTTACATTACGGACGCCAGAGGTGTCTACAGGTTCCCGGCTCTTCCCCCCGGGACCTACACCATCAAAGCTGAGCTGCAAGGATTTGCCACCGTTGTGCAGGAAAATGTTCGTTTAACCACTACCACTACCCTGACCATCGACATCACCATGAAACAGGCTGCCGTAGCTGAAGAGTTGACGGTCGTGGCTAAAGCACCGACAGTTGACGTCAAATCCACTGAAACCGCTTCGGTCTCGCTGAGCAACGAAATCCTGAGAAACATTCCTTACAGCCAGTTCACGGCCGATATCGTCAACATGGCTCCTGGTGTAACCAATAACGTGGCCTACGGAGCTTCGCAGAACACGGGTATTGCCTACACGATGGACGGCGTGAATGTGGCTGACCCGGAAGCAGGTTCAGCCTGGGTCTTCTCTGACCACAACATCGTGGAGGAAGCCAAGGTCATGGGTATAGGTCTTCCGGCTGAATACGGAAACTTCACCGGGGTTATTTTTAACCTGATCACCAAGTCCGGCGGCAACCAGTTTTCCGGCCACATGGAATTTGATTTTCAGGGCAGGAAAGATGACTTTCCGAAGGGCTTATGGGTTACCACAAATAACAGCGCCTATGCCAGTGATTTTCCCAACATAACTTCTCCCCTGCTGAAGTTAATGGATGCCAACGCTCACCTCGGCGGTCCTATCATCCGCGATAAACTTTGGTTTTACGTTGGCCTGCAGTACTATGAAACGTGGCGTTATCCCACCGGTTTCCCGGAAGCAGTCGACTACAAACAGCCCAGGTCTTTCTTCAAATTAACCTCACAGGTTACACCCTCGGTAAACATGAACCTGTCCGTCCAAATTGACACCTACAACGGCGTTAACCGTGGCGCGGCCGCAAATGTCTCTCCAGAAGCCACTGTCACCCAGAAATCACCGGAAGTGGTTGGCAATTTCAGCTTGACCAAAATCCTGACCTCTAAAACCTTCTTTGATTTAAAAGCCGCTTATTTCTGGGGTTATTACTACTTAGACCCAGAAGTAGGTATGGCCCCTTACATGCATTTCAGCCTGGATGAAAATTTCCAGCGTTACAGCTCCGGTTATTACTTCTATGCTGACAGAACCCGTTTCCAGACCAACGCCAGCCTGAGCCATTACGTTGATGATTTCTATGGTTCTCACGATTTTAAATTTGGTGCCGAGTTTGAAAGGTCAACTGTTCGCAACCGCTACGGGTTTACCGGTCAGGGTGGCGAGCTTGGTGACCATGTTCAGTATTACGATTATTACGGTTATCCTTACCTGGCCTATCAGTATGCCGGTTATGACACCAACACCAGGTATACCAGGTTAGAAGCTTTTGCCCAGGATTCCTGGCAGGTTACCAAGAGGTTAAACATCAGCGCCGGTCTGCGTTTTAGCTGGTACTGGGGCCAGGTGAAAGGTGTGTCCGGGAATGTTTACACCAACAGCAGAATTGCCCCGCGTATCGGCTTCACTTTTGACGTGTTGGGCGACAAAACAACCGTGTTAAAAGCTCACTACGGTCAGTTCTCGGAAGCCATGCTCTCCAGCTACCATGACCGCATGAACCCGGCCTCGGCTTACAGCGATTACATTGGTTATTACTATGATTATGACACGGGAGAATGGGTGGAATGGCTGAGGACCGTCCATGAGCAGCTCTACCACATGGACCCGAACATCAAGCACCCCTACATGAACCAGTTTACCGTCAGCCTGGAGAGAGAACTTTTTAAGGATTCTTCTTTCAGCGTGACCTATATCTGGCGGGAATGGAAAAATATCATAGGGCCTATTGACCGGGCGGGAGATTATACTACCAGAACCGTTGATGTTCCCGACTATGGTACCTTTACCCTTTACGAAAGAACCATCGACACTGTTAACACTCACGATTATCTGATTACTAATCTTTATACCGCCTGGAAAGACGGGCACCCCTGGATATTGCTTAAACCTTACAGACGTTATCAGGGTGTGGAATTCCTGTTCAATAAACGTTTTTCCAACCGGTGGCAAATGCTGGCTTCCTATACCTACGGCAAGGCGGTGGGTACCACGGATAACGGGTTCGCCGATGACATTGGCTACGGCGGTGCGGTTGATGACCCGAATTTCTGGATTAACGCCGACGGGCATTCAACCTACGACCCAACCCACATGATCAAAATTCAGGGCACTTACATCATTCCCAAAATTGAATTGAGCGTGAATGTGTATTATCACGGTGTCACCGGGAATGCCTGGACGGCCAGGTACAGGACATCCAGGTTTAACCAGGGCCGGGTAACTTTCTTCATCGAACCGAGAGGCTCACATCATTATCCGATGGACCATCAAATCGATATTCGACTGGAAAAAATCTTCACTTTCGCCAACAAATACCGCCTCGGTCTGATGCTGGATGTCTTTAACCTGCTCAACGTTGATACCATTACTTCCTGGGGTACCCGCTGGATGTATGACTGGTATCCGGATACATGGCCATCCACGAGTGGCCATCAGCTGTACGGCATTGTCAACCCGAGACAGGCCAGAGTTGGCATCCGGTTGATTTTCTAATCTTTTGAACCTCATCAGGGGCGGCGGAGGTTTCCGCCGCCCTTTTTTTTCGCCATTTTCTCCTTTCATAAAAAAATTCAGGGCAACAAGTTTATGGAAAGTTTCGAAATATTTTTCAGATATCTTAACTTCTTTAATAAAAGCCGCTGTTCCCCAAGCGTCCTCTCTAATTCTGAAGGGAATAAAAAGAAAATTGCCCTAATCTGAAGTTAACTGGTTAATTAAAAAAAGTGCCCGTCTTTCCACTTCCCCGCGACAAACAAGGCGAAAATATTTTTTATTACCTGAAACTAATCACGCCGCTCGCCAGCTTTTTGGGTAAGAACAGAAAAAACAATTTTCAAAAAGGTCAAACTTGACCTTTTTGCTTGCCGCGAAGCCTTAACAACTCAACCATTTTCGCTGCCCAGCCCGCAACCTGCCAGACGAGATAAAAACTTTTCTTTCCGCTTTCCTTAATTCCTACTAATATAGTAGGCTTTTATGCGCCTGGCCAAAAAAATTTTTCACCTGCCTTTGAAATATCAGCTTTTTTAAATATTTTTGCCATTTATTTTCCCCTAATCCTGTCAGCCAACCTTTATCCCAGAAGCATTAAACTGTGGTATAATTTTTATTAATGAAGCTCAAGAAAAAAAATATAATAGCTCTGGTTATTATTCTGCTGGCCGTGGCCGGCGGAAGTTATTTTCTTTTTCATTTAAAAAGCTCCAGGCCAAATTTCTATTACGACAGCCATCAGAAAAAGCTCAACGTCATGCTGATCACCGTCGACACTCTGCGGGCTGACCGGCTTGGTTGCTACGGATTTACGCCCGATGTCACCCAGACCATGGACAGCTGGGCCGCCCGCGGCATACGCTTTGAAAACTGCATTTCTCAGACCCCTCTAACTTTTCCTTCTCATACCACCATCCTGACCGGCACGCTTCCTTTATTCCACGGCGTCCGCGATAATGGCGGGTTTGTCGTCCCCCCGGAGCTCCAAACGATAGCCGAAGTTTTTAAATCGGCAGGCTATACGACAGCGGCTTTTGTTTCTGCTTATGTCCTCGATTCCAAGTGGGGCTTAAACCAGGGCTTTGACTACTACTTTGACCGCTTTGACCTTGGCCGCTTTGAAAAAATTTCCCTGGGGGAAGTGCAGCGCCGGGCCGAAGAAACAATTAATGAAACTCTGTCCTGGCTGGACAAAAACTCTCAGAAGCCGTTTTTCCTGTGGGTTCATCTTTATGACCCACACACGCCCTATGACCCGCCGGAACCATTCCGCAGCCAGTATGCTGAACATCCTTACCTCGGAGAAATTGCCTACACCGACAGCCAGTTAGCCCGGCTTGAAGAATACCTGGAAAAATCCGGTCTGCAGGGAAATACTTTATTTGTCCTAACCTCTGACCACGGAGAAAGCCTCGGCCAACACAAGGAAAGCACGCACGGATTTTTCGTTTACCAGGAAGCCATCCACGTTCCGCTGATATTTGTGCTGCCTTCTGAAAAATTTGCCGGCAAAACTTATGCCGGTGTGGTCACCCTGGCCGATATCATGCCCACCATCCTCGATCTGGTCGGGCTTGGCATTCCGCCTGAAGTCCAGGGTATCAGCCTTGTGCGCTTCTTTAACGGAAGCAAAAAACCCGAGGACCGTCTGGCCTATTCCGAGACTTTTTACCCCCGTTTCCATTATGGCTGGTCAGAACTGAAAAGTTTCCAAAACAACAGGTATAAATTGATCCTGGCTCCCGTCCCGGAGCTTTATGATTTACAAAAGGACCCGGAAGAGCAGAAAAACCTGGTTTACCTGGAAAAAGCCACTTATGAAAAGCTGTCCAAACTGGCAGAAGAGTTTGAAAAAAAATACGGGGAGAAAGCCATCTCGCCTGATTTTTCTACGGTAGATGAGGAAACCCGAGAAAAGCTGGCCGCCCTCGGTTACCTTGGTTCATTTGTTGACCCGGCCAGACTCAAAGGTAAAAAGCTGGCTGACCCCAAGGAAAAAATCGAAGTGTTCAACCAGATTTCCCGCGCCAGGGAAATCGGCCTGTCCGGACAGTTAGAAGAAGCCGTAAGCATTCTAAACCAGATTTTAAAAGAGGACCCAACCATAAGCGACGGCTTTTTCGCCCTTGGAAATGTTTATTTTAAAGCTCGAAAATTTGCTGAAGCCCTGGAGGCTTTTAAAAAGTCTCTTGACCTGAAGCCTGATGATTCATTTGCGGTCATCAACATCGCCAACTGTTACGCCGCGCTCAACCAGTTAGACCGGGCTGAAGAATTCATCCAAGAACAGGTTAACCGGGGGTTTGAAGACCCGCAATTTTACCACGTGCTGGGAAGCCTCTATGCACTGAGAAATAATTATGAAAAAGCCATACCCTATTTTGAAAAGTGCCTGGCCAAAAATCCCCGTTCTGCCTCGGCGCACAATGCCTTGGCGGCCATCTGCCTCAACCAGAATGACCTGGCCTGCGCCGAAAATCATCTGTCAGCCGCCATGGCCATTAACCCGATACTTCTGAACCTGCGCTACAACTTGGCCCAGTTGCGCGAGAAACAGAACAGACTGGAGGAAGCCATCTCACTTTACCGGCAGGAAATAGCCGATTCTCCCAATCATTTTAAAGCACTTTTCAACCTGGCTCGCCTCTACCGGATTCAGGGAAGAGAAGAGGAAGAGCTGGAAACGCTCAGGCAGGCCCTGTCAGCTGCCCCTGATTTTCCTCTGACTTATTTTTACATCGCGAGAATATACCTGAGGCGCGGGCAGAATTACGAGGAAGCCATTCGACTGACCAAAAAGGGTCTGGAGCTGAAACCGGATAAAGAAAACGCTCCGCTGGGTTACTTTCTGTTAGCCGACCTGTATAACCGACTCGGAGATTATGCTCTCTCGGATGAATACGCTCGCCAGGGCCAGAAGTTGCTTAATTCACGTTGACCCCGGCTCGCCTCGATTCTAATCTGAGAAAAATAAGCGAACAATAAAGCTGTTTTAGCACAGGAATCAGTAAAAGGCCAGGATGAGATTTCTGGTTGACCTTCATTTCAATGCGCTTTGATTTCAGATTTACCGGGCCCGCTTTTAGAGGCATAACTTTCAATAAACCGGTCACATGGGCCAGGATTAAAGATTTAAAAATGACCGTGTGTGATATCATTCCCAATGACCGGATTTCTGGTTAAAATAGAAGCTCCGCTCGCCAAAAGAAGGTGTTTTTCCGCTGAAGATGGTCCCCTCTCCCGGCCAGCTTTTCCTTGACAATGTTCGTCCCCGACCCTATATTAAAATTGAACGTCCGGGAGGAATTCATGGACATTTTGATGAAAATTAAAGGGCTGGTAGTAGACCCGATTTCCAAGATGCCCATCGTCGTGCTGGAAGACCCCCTGTCGGAGCAAATCCTCCCCATCTGGATTGGTGTTTTTGAAGCCAACGCAATCGCCCTGAGCCTGGAAGGCATTCTCACCCCGCGCCCGATGACTCACGACCTGATGAAAAATTTCCTCGACGAGCTTAACATCAAGGTGGAAAAGGTCGTGGTGAACGATGTGAGGGATAATACCTTCTACGCCATTATCTACCTGTCTCAGAATGAAATTTCCTACCAGATTGACTCCAGACCCTCCGATGCCATCGCCCTGGCCCTGCGCGTCCAGGCTCCCATCTACGTGAATGAGGAAGTTCTGAAGAAAGCTCACGGGCTGAAATCCGAAGAAAGTCTGGAAGATTCTGAAAAACTCAAGCAGTGGCTGGAAAACCTCAGGCCGGAAGACCTCGGCAAATACAAGATGTAGCAAAAAGAAAAACCTCAACTAATAGGTCTAAGTTCTGACCTTCAGCAAGAAATATCCTCCGAGAAGAATAAAAATAATTTGAGGGGTCCAGGCAGCATAAAATGGTGTTAGCAGACTTGCGAGGCCCAGACTTCTAAAGAAGACCATCGATTGCCAGTAAACAAAGCCAGCGGTCAAACTGGCGGCCAGGGGAAAGAGAAATGATTTGTTAGCGAGCAGGTTAACACTTACCAGAGAGATTAAAGGCAGGATGAGGAAGGCCAGGGAAAAAGCCCTCCGAAATTCGGCTTCAAGCCTGAACCTGGTGTTGGAGGCACCAAGCCGGGCCAGGTCCTGACTGTAAAGCTCAAGCTCTGAAACGGTCATAAATGATGGTTCTCGCCACTCTTTAAGAAAATATTTTTCCGCCTGGTTGAATTCAAGGTCTGAAGACTCAAAAGCCCGATAGCCTGGACCGAGGCCGTTAAATTCCCTGACCCAGCCGGTTAAAAGCCGCAGGCTGTTTTTATCAATCTTTGCCTGGCGGGCAAAAATGATTTTCTTAAACTGAAAGCTGCCGTTTTCATCAGGTTGCAGCAGCAGGAAATTTGACAGCCGCCTGGTCTCTGGCTCAAGCAAATCATAATGATAAAAACAATTTTTCTGGTCACCGCGCATCCAGTAGTGGCTGAAATAGGAAAAGGCGCGGGTTGGCCGGTCAGATAAAAGACTGATTAATTGTTCGGCCCGGGCGTTGCTTTTAGTGACCAGCCGGTCCTGCCACAGATAGGCTGGCCAGACCAGGGCCAGAGCCAGCAGCAGCAGGGGAATGATTATCCGGTAATAGCTGAGGCCCGAAACCACCAAGGCGGTTATTTCGCCTTTTCTGTAAAGAAGGCTGAAAACCAGTGAGCAAGAAACCAGGCCGGCCACCAGGCTCGCCAGCAGGATAAATTCCGGAAGTTTGAACCACAGATAGGTAAAAAGCAATTTTACCGGCTTCTGCGGCCCCTGGATCGTTTCCAGATTCTGGAGAAAGGTTATCAGCAGAAGAATAAGCAAGAAGGCACCGAAAATCAGCAGGAAAGCAGTCAAATTTTTTTTCAGCAAATAACGGTCGAGAATATTCGGCCATAAGGAGGCAGGTGCTTCCTTTTTTTTCTCTGCCCTTTCCAGCCCGGGTTTTTTCTTCCTCAATTTTTTATTCAATAATTGGCTTGCAGGCCTTTGTCTAACTAACCTTAAAAAGTTTTTTCTCCAGGCCCCTGCTCGATAGCCAGAAACATAAAAAACAAGCCCTGCTGCCAGTAAGAGAAAGTCTGGAAACCACATGGCTGCCGCGGGTGAAATTTTTCCTTCTATGGCTGCCTCTTCACCAAAAACCAGCATCCCATAATAGCCAAAGAGTATGGCCAGGCTTACCAGATAACCGGCTAATCTTCCACCGCGCCACTTTTTCCAGCCGAGTCCAACTCCCAGGAAGGCAAATACCAGACAGGCCACGGGCAGGCTGAGCCTTTTGTGAATTTCAATCTCCACCAGTCTGAGTTCCCGCACCCTGTCCTTCTGTGAATTTTTAAACCTGCTCCTGTCTTCAAAAAGTTCCCTGATATTTTTTTCTCTTCCCTTTTTCTCGAACTCAAATTTCTGGCCCAGCCGCGCCAGGTCCACCACCTGAAGCATCTTTTGAAAATTGTTGACTGATATGATTTCCGGCGATTTAAAGTTCAGAACGTATCTTTTTCCCTCTTCCAGAAAAATTCGGGCTTCTTTATTTTCTGCCTTCAGGACAAGGTTCCCTGACCTGGCCAAAATTAACTCGGCTATGTCCGGTTCAGTCTGCTGGTAAATGAAAACGTCCTGCCAGGCATCGTTTTGCTCCGCCCCGATAAACAAAACCCGGCCAGGCAGTGACTCAATGAAATGTCCGGGTTCTATCTCAACCGTTACCCGGCTCAGCACCGAGCTGACCATCGTCCTGAGCCAGCTATAATTGGCCGCCGGGGCCAGCCAGAAAGTGAAAACCGCTGTCGTCAAGCAGAAAATCAAGCCGAGAATAAAAACTGTTTTGAATATTTTTGCCGGACTGCCTCCCAAAAATTTCAGGGCATCAATTTCCCCGTCGGAGGAAAGCCTGGCCAGGCCGCCCAGAACGCCGGCCATGAAGGCCAGCGGCAGGGCCAGGGCTATGACCGAAGGTATAAGATAAGATATTATCTTAAAAGCCACGGCTAAGGACACTTTTTTTACCAGCAGGACATCCGCCAGGTAAAACAGCTGTCCCATCAACAGCAGAAAAACTATAAACCCCAGGGCCACCAGGCAGGAGGGAAGGATTTCTTTCGCCAGATAGCGGTCAAGGACCTTCATCTGCACCTGCAGCTTTATGGAAACAACTAAAAGAATCGCTTTCTTCTGGATTTTACTTAATTGCCATAAAAAAAGAAAGGCCGCCCTCGCTTTGGCTCGAGGGCGGCCTTATTGGCCAGCGTCTGTTTAATTCTCAATACATGTCGCTGGGCGGGGTGGGATAGGAAGATTTCTTCTCTTCTTCCGGAATTTCAGTCACGCAACCTTCAGTGGTGAGCAGCAAGCCGGCGATGCTGGCCGCATTCTGCAGAGCCGAACGCACCACCTTGGTCGGGTCTACAATACCGGCCTTGACCATGTCTTCATACTTTTCAGTCAGAGCATTGAAACCAAAATCCTGTTTCATTTCCCTGACCTTTTCTACCACAATGGAACCTTCAAAGCCGGCATTTTCGGCTATCTGACGGAGAGGTTCCTCGAGCGCGCGGCGAATTATCTGGACACCAATCTGCATGTCACCTTCCAGGTTGAGCTTGTCCAGAGCTTTCTGGCAGCGCAGGAGAGCCACTCCACCACCGGGCACAATGCCTTCTTCCACCGCCGCCTTGGTGGCATGCATGGCGTCTTCCACCCTGGCTTTCTTTTCTTTGAGTTCGGTTTCGGTAGCCGCACCGACTTTAATCACGGCCACGCCGCCGACCATCTTGGCCAGTCTTTCCTGCAGTTTTTCCCGGTCATAATCAGAGGTGGTTTCTTCAATCTGAGTTCTGATCTGCTTAATCCTGGCCTGAATGTCACTCTGTTTGCCTTTACCTTCGACGATGGTGGTGTTGTCCTTATCAACCACGACTTTGGCCGCTTCGCCGAGCCAATCAACGGTCACGTTTTCAAGCTTAACGCCGATATCTTCAGTAATAACCTTGCCGCCGGTCAGGATGGCGATGTCTTCCAGCATGGCTTTACGTCTGTCTCCAAAACCGGGGGCCTTGACCGCGCAGCACTGCAGGGTACCTTTTAGCTTGTTGACCACCAGGGTGGCCAGAGCCTCGCCTTCAACTTCTTCCGCCACGACCAGGAGGGAACGACCCATCCGGGCCACGCTTTCCAGGAGCGGCAGGAATTCTCTCAGGTTGGAGATCTTCTTTTCATGCAGCAGGATTAATGGGTTCTCCAGCACGCATTCCATTCTTTCCGGGTCAGTAATGAAATAAGGAGAAAGGTAGCCGCGGTCAAACTGCATACCTTCGACAAATTCCAGCGTGGTTTCCAAGCCCTTGGCTTCCTCAACGGTGATAACGCCGTCTTTCCCAACCTTTTCCATAGCCTCGGCGATGATTTTGCCGATGCTTTCATCATTGTTAGCGGAAATGGCACCAACCTGAGCAATCATGTCGCCGGTAACTTCACGGCTCATGCTCCTGAGTTCTTTAACCACCTCTTCCACCGCCCGGTCGATTCCCTTCTTGATTAAGCTCGGGTTGCGACCGGCAGTAACATGCTTAATGCCTTCAGTGTAGATTATCTGAGCCAGAACGGTAGCCGTGGTGGTACCATCGCCAGCGACGTCAGAGGTCTTGGAAGCCACTTCCTTAACCAGCTGAGCACCCATATTTTCCCACGGGTCCTTAAGTTCGATTTCCTTGGCCACGGTCACTCCATCCTTGGTGCTGGTCGGGGAGCCGAACTTCTTGTCCAGGATGATGTTCCGTCCCCTCGGGCCAAGGGTGGCTTTAACCACGTTGCTCAGGATATTAACACCCCTTAACAAGGCCTGTCTGGCTTCGTCTCCAAGAAGAATTTGTTTTGCCATAGTCTACCTCCTTTTCTTTCGTTTATTTGCTAATGATGGCCAGAATTTCGTCCTCGCGGACGATGACGTGCTCAACACCGTCAATAGTTACTTCCGTTCCGCTGTACTTGCCGATGAGCACCCGGTCACCCTTTTTGACGGTCAGCGGAATAACCTTGCCGTCTTCAGTGACCCGGCCCTGGCCGACTTCGATTACCTCAGCCTCCTGAGGCTTCTCCTTTGCCGTATCCGGGATAATGATGCTTCCCCTCTTTACTTCCTGTTCCTCAATTCTTTTGAGAAGAACTCGGTCATACAAGGGTTGAATCTTCATGATTACCTCCTTTTAAGATTATTTTAGCAGTCTCTTTTATCGAGTGCTAATTATAAAATATGACAAAAATCCTGTCAAGTTATTTCCAACCGAAAATTAGCAGTTTATCCCGGTGAGTGCTATTTTTTACGCTTTATTTTAAGCGCCTTGAATCGGTTATGGAGGGTATTCCTGTGGACGCCTAAGGCCTGCGCTACCTTGCTCTTATTTCCCTGATACTTTCCCAGGGCTGTCTCTATGTAAATTTTTTCGAACTCAGCCAGGGCTTCCTTAAGGTGAATTTCTTTATCAATCATGTCCTGAATTAGGTTTTCCAATTTTTGATGAATGGTCATTTCTTCAAATTTTTTGCTCATTCCACCCTCCCTTGCCTTCAAATTTTTTCCAGGCCTCTTCGAAACGGGTCTTCAGGCTGTCCGGAATCAACACTGAAAAACTCCTTGCCACCTTCATACATACCGGTGCCAGCTTGGAATTGATCAGCGCCTGACGTTCGAAATTAAAAACCAAAAGCCCAAAAACTAACACGGCGCCAATGAGCACACCTTTCAGGAGTCCAAAAAGGCCGCCGAGAATATGGTTGGTCAGGCTGAGTGAACCTTTCATCAGTTTAGTCAGGATAAAGGAAATTAGCCAGCCAAGCAGCAGGACACCAATAAAAACGACCATAAAAGAAAGACAATTCCGCCAGAAATCAGAACTTATGAACCTTAATAGCTTCCAGGAAACCCAGACATAGTATCTGGAAGCCAGCACAATTCCCCCGATGACGGCCAGGATGCCTATGACTTGCCTGACCAGGCCCTTAATCAACCCAAGTAAGAAAGTAACCAGAAAGATGATTATTAAGATTACATCCAGCCAGTTCAGGTTCATCGGCTCATCCTTTCTTTTAGTCGCAGCACCATGTCATAATGGCCATCTCTTATTTGACCAAATTTAACCCTGGGCTTTATTTTCCCGTGAAAATCGGAACCGGCGGTGGCTACCAGGTCAAACTCCTGGCATAAGGTAAGATAATAGCTCGTCTGTTCAGGCGTGTGGTAGGAGGTAAAAACCTCGAGCCCCTGCAGACCGAGTTCCTTCAACCGGGCCAGGTCTTCCCGGGTAGTCCTCTGGAAATAGGCCCCTGGGTGGGAAAGCACAGGGACACCCCCGGTTTCAGGCGCCAGGCTTAAGACCTCTTCCAGGCTAAGGTGTTTCTTGGAGACATAGGCCAGTCCATCTTCGGCAAAATAATCCTGGTAAAAAAGGTAGGGAGCCACCGGCTGATTATTTTCATCATAATACTTTTCCAGCAGCGGATGCTCACGACTCTCCGGCTTGCTCAGCAACACCTGGGCAATCTTAACACCAAGAGGAGGAACACCCTGGCACTCCCGCCACACTTCATTCCAGTCTATGTTAATCCCCAGCTCTCTCAGCCTGGCTACCCTTGCCTGCGCCTCTTCCATCCGGGAATGCTCCATTTTCTGGATGATGTGGCGAATGGCCCGGCTTTCCCAGTCAACAAACGGAAGCTGCAGATGGAATTCACGACCGTCATATAGGGTGGTAACCTCAATGCTGGGAATTACTTCCACCCCGTGGCTGCGGCCAATTTCCAGGGCCTCTGGATAGGCAGAAACCGTGTCATGGTCGGCAATGGCTATCGCCCGGAAGCCGCTGGCTTTCGCCATGATGATTAGTTCTTCGGGCGAAAAATCGCCATCGCAGCTGAAATGGGAATGAAGATGAAGGTCTATGCAGCCATTTTCCATTAAAATTGCCCAAATCTATCAAAATTAAAACTATGGCAGGTCGTTTTTCCCGGTTAACAACTGGTAAATCTCTAAATATCTTTTTGAAGTCTGCTCGATGATTTCCTCCGGCAGCGGCGGAGGCGGAGGCGTCTTCCGGTCCCAGCCAGTGCTTATGAGATAATCCCTAACAAACTGCTTATCAAGGCTCGGCTGAGATTTACCGGGCGCATAAGTGGCCAGGGGCCAAAATCTGGAAGAATCCGGCGTAAACAGTTCATCTATCAGGATGAGATTCCCGTTCTCATCCAGCCCGAATTCAAACTTGGTATCGGCAATGATTATGCCCTTAGAGATGGCATAAAGTGCTGCCTTTTTATAAAGCTCAAGGCTTATCCTGCGAATTTTTTCCGCCAGCTCTTCTCCGGTTATCTTTTCCATCTCTTTAAAAGTTATGTTTTCATCGTGTCCAACATCAGCCTTGGTTGAAGGAGTAAAAATTGGCTCTTCCAGCCGGGATGATTCCTGCAAGCCCTTGGGCAGCTTTATCCCGCATACTTTGCCAGTTTCCTGGTATTCTTTCCAACCTGAACCGGACAGGTAACCCCTGACGACACACTCAACCGGAATTACTTTTGTCTTTTTCACCAGCATGGACCTCTTTTCCAGGATATCGGCATAAGGTTTAAGCTCATCCGGAAAATCCGCTATTTCCGTGGAAATCATGTGGTTAGGGCAGATCAAAGCCGTGTAATCAAACCAGAATCGAGAAAGCTGGGTTAAAACTTTTCCCTTGTGCGGTATGAGGGAAGGCAAGACAAAATCGAAAGCCGAAATGCGGTCGGTAGCCACGATTAATAATTTGTCTCCCAGGTCAAAGACATTTCGGACCTTCCCTCTTTTGAACACTGGAATCCCAGGGATTTCTACTTCGCCAATTGCTTTTTCTGTCATTTTTGCTTTTCTCCAAAAAATAATAATCCAGCATCAGCTGAAATTTTCTTAAATATATTAATTAAAAAGAAATATAAAATCAAATTAGCTTTAAGCCTTGTAATTGACCAGGCCTATAAAATTGAACAACCGGGCCTGAGTCTGCCTGTCTCTTCTGTAGGAGTGAAGATTCTTCCGGCAGAAAGTGCATTCTTCAACCTGACTTATGTTAATCTGAGACAGTTCAGCTTCCCGCGTGAGAAGCAACAAATTGGCCAGCCGGAGGTCCAGGTAAAACTTCCCGGACTTTTCTGCCGGTTGGAAGATTTCTTCTGTTTTAAAACCGTTCCGGCGGAATTCATCAAAAACTTCCCGGCCGACTTCATAGCAGCCCCTTTCTATGCAGGGGCCAAACCCGGCCAGCAGCTCATGAGGGTCAGAACCGGCTTTTTTTTGCATTATCTCCACCGCTCTAAGGATAATCTTTTCTTTGGTTCCCCTCCACCCACAGTGGACTGCCGCCACGATATGTTTTTTGGGGTCAACTAAAAAAACGGGTAAGCAGTCAGCGGTCTTTACCAGCAGTAAAAGTCCCGGTGTGGCCGTCACCAGGCCGTCGGCCTCAATTTCAGTTTCAGGCTTTCCGTCAAGAAAAATGACCCGGTTGGAATGCTGCTGCTTCATCTCAACCGGGGAAAATAAAGGAAATTCTCGCTTCAGGCTGTTCGCCTCAAAACCAGCCTGGCCAAAACCATGCACCAGCCACGGTAAACTGGACAAGAGCCTGATTTGATAATATTTGTTTTCTGCTTCCATGCTTTATCTTATAGCCGGCCTGGCTCGATTAATCAAGATTTTCAAAGCCAGACAGTCTATAAATTTTCTGACCATTCATTTTATTATTATTAAGACCAATCACGGCTTCAATGTTTTTTCAATCTCTTTCTTGAATCAACCCGCATTGCGAAAGGGATGGAAACCTCAAAGCAAATGAATAATCAATAAGATATTCGAGCATAAATGTCCCAGGCAAGTTAATAAAGTTCTGCCCAGCTCGACCCGGGTAAAAGCGACGAACAAGGCTCTGCCGACTTTCGAGATTTCTCTTCTCTCCCGTGTTTTTACAAAAAAATTCTAAGGAGCCCTGAAAAAATAGGTCAAAGTTATTACCAAATGAGATAAAATTATTTAGATGAATATTTGGATAAAATGATAATGATAAGGAAATAATTAAAGACCTACAAAAAGGGTACTGATGACAATCATCAGGCTTTTCTTAAATGATTAAAAAGGAGCAAAAGATGAAACTTCTCCTTTCAGCCATTCTTATTCCCTTTTTTCTTTTCTCCTATGCCGCTCCGCAAGACATACGGCCAAGAGCTCGCGAATGGGGGCTAAAAATTGGTGTGCTCGAGCCAGGGCCACTTAACGCCATAACCGATGTGGCCGGAGTTAAAGTTGGTCACAAAACCATTATCAGGGGCGATAGCATCAGGACCGGAGTCACGGCCATAATTCCTCACGAAGGAAACATATTCCAGGAAAAAGTGCCGGCAGCAGTTTATGTCGCTAACGGCTTTGGCAAACTGACCGGCTCAACCCAGGTCGAAGAGCTCGGTTACCTGGAGACCCCAATTATCCTGACCAACACTCTCAGCGTCCCGGTAGCAGCCGAGGCAGTGATTGACTACATACTCTCCTGGCCAGGTAATGAACGTGTCCTCTCCGTCAATCCGATAGTCGGGGAAACCAATGACGGTTGGCTTAACGATATCAGGGCCAGGGTAATAACCAAGCAGGATGTCCTGGAGGCTATACGGAAAGCTTCATCCGGCCCGGTGGAAGAGGGCGCGGTTGGCGCCGGCACGGGCACCACCTGCTTTAGTTTTAAGGGCGGAATTGGCACCGCCTCCAGAAAGTTACCTCAGGCTCAGGGCGGATACACGGTTGGCGTCCTCGTGCAGACCAACTTTGGCGGCGTGCTGCAGGTCAAGGGATTGCTGGTGGAAGAGTGGCTCAAAAAGCAGGCTGAGACTGAAAAAGCTCCTCTTGCCACACAGGAAGATGGTTCCTGTATGATAATTGTGGCCACGGATGCGCCGCTTGACTCACGAAACCTAAAACGCCTGGCCAAACGGGCGCTGCTCGGCCTAGCCCGCACCGGCGGCTATTATGCCAACGGAAGCGGTGATTATGCCATCGCCTTTTCCACCACTCCCGCTTTGCGCTATAAAAGCGGAGATAAATCATTAACCCAGCAAATCGAGGTTTTAAAAAATGAAGCCATGTCCCCCCTTTTCCAGGCCGCGGTGGAAGCGACCGAAGAAGCCATCTTGAATTCTCTGTTTAAAGCCACCAGGGTGAAAGGCAGAGACGGGCATACGGCCGAACCGCTGCCTCTCGAAAAATTAAAACCGTGGCTGGAGAAAGTGAAAGATGAGTAGAAAGAAGACCAAAACTATCGGAATACTCGGCGGAATGGGTCCGGAAGCCACCGCTCGATTTTTTGAGTTGATTATAAAAAACACGGCGGTAAAAAGAGACCAGGACCATCTAAAAATCATTGTCTATAACTACCCGCAAATTCCGGACCGAACCCAGGCCATTCTCTATGGCGGAGAAGACCCCGTCCCTTATCTGCTTGAAGGCCTGAAAATATTGGAAAAGATGGGAGCTGAGCTCTGCGCCATCCCCTGTCTGACCGCTCACTATTTTTTCCCCCGGCTGGACAAGAAAACCAAACTCGAGCTGATACACCTGATAGAAGAGACAGCAAATTATCTGAAAAGGGCTTATCCACGCCTGAAAACCATCGGCCTTCTGGCCACGCGGGGGACCTTCGCCACGGGTATTTTTCATCGGCCACTCAGCCAAAAAGGGTTTGAGATAATCAGTCCGCAGGAAAAAGAGCTTGACCTGGTGATGGAAGCCATCTACGGCCCGGATGGAATAAAAGCGGGCTTTACCGAGGGCAGGTCAAAAAACCTGCTGCTCGAAGTAGCTCATCGGTTCTTAAGACGCGGAGCCCAGGTCATCATCGCCGGCTGCACGGAAGTTCCCCTCGCCTTAAAAGAAAAAGACCTGAACGTACCTCTTGTTGACCCGATGACCCTTGGCGCTCGAGCTTTAATAAAAAAAGCCGGCGGCCGGCTGAAGAAGCCTGATTTCTTGACAAATCGCTGATAATCAAGTATAAAATCAATGACTTTCCAGATGTAAGGAGGTGAAAAGCGTGGCCTTTGTCGTCGTTGAAGAAGGAGAAAGCTTAGAATCAGCACTCCGGCGGTTTAAGAGAAAAGTTCAACAAGAAGCCATCATCAAAGAGATCAAGAAGCACTCTGTTTACCTGAAGCCAGGTGAAAGAAGAAGACTGAAAGAAGCTCAGGCAAGAAAGCGCATGCGCCGTCGCCTGAAAAGAGAGCGCGATTTCGAATACTGATCCTTATCTTTTGGAAAGTCTTCCTGTCTGGTTCCAGAGAATTAAGAGAAAAGCGGGTTGAACTATCAAAAAAAGCCTTACTGGTTAAAAAGTAAGCTGCCTTCCCATTCTGCCTGTTTTCAAGTGGCCGAGCTGCTTAAGTCCCAAAAGCTCCATACTGTCTGCGAAAGCGCTCGCTGCCCGAACCTTGGCGAATGCTGGCAGAGGCGTACCGCGACGTTTCTCATCCTGGGTAACATCTGTACCAGGAACTGCGGCTTCTGCGCTGTGCCCAAAGGAAAACCACAGCCGCTTGACGAGCATGAGCCCGAAGCCGTGCTGGAAGCGGTGAAAGTCATGGGGCTTAAATACGTGGTTATCACTTCGGTCACCAGGGATGACCTGCCAGACGGGGGTGCAGATATTTTTGCCCGGACAACGCGGTTAATCAAAGACTACAACCCTGAAATCAGGGTTGAGGTTTTGATACCCGATTTTCAAGGAAAAAGGGAACCATTATACCAGGTCCTTTCTTCCGGTCCTGACGTTCTCAATCACAACCTGGAAACGGTGGAGAAAATTTACCCTCTCATCAACCGCCCTCTGTCCAATTATCGAAGGTCTTTACAGGTGATAAGAATGGCCAAGGACTATGGAGCCACCACCAAATCTGGCTTGATGGTCGGGCTGGGGGAAACCCTGGACCAGCTTAAGCAGGCCATGACCGACCTGAGAGAACACGGCTGCGACCTGCTGACTATCGGCCAGTACCTGCAGCCTTCTTTGAAACACCGGCCGGTCGACCGTTACTATACAACCGAAGAATTTGAACAGCTGAGAAAGATGGCCCTGGAACTCGGTTTTCTGGAAGTTGTTTCCGGGCCTCTGGTCAGGAGTTCTTACCTGGCCGACAGGCTTTATCGTTCAGTGGAGAAAACTTCCTGATGCGTTACTTGATTTTTTCAGACATCCACGGAAACCTGGAAGCCCTGGAAGCAGTGCTGAATGACGTCAGGCGCAAGAAAATTGACTATTTTATATTCTTGGGTGACCTGGTCGGTTACGGAGCTTCCCCGAATGAGGTTATTAAACGGATTCTTTCCCTGAAAAAAATTTTTTTGGTTCGGGGCAACCATGACAAGGCTGTCTGCGGACTGGACTCCATCCAAACTTTTAACCCGATTGCTGCGGCGGCCATCGAATGGACCAGAAAACACCTCCAGCAGAAATACATCTCCTTCTTGCACGGGCTGCCCAAGAGCCCGCTGACTGTCCACCAGGATATCTCCATCTGCCACGGCGCTCCTTTTGACGAGGATTATTACATATTCGGTGAATTCGACGCGGTGGAAGCTTTCGGCTTTACCGAAACATCCCTGAGTTTTTTCGGCCATACGCATTTCCCGTTTGTTTATGTGGAAAAGGACCAAATGGTGGAAGGGACCTTCATTCAGGAAGCGCCTTTCGAGCTCAGGCTGGAAAAAGGGGCACGCTACCTGATTAATCCCGGCTCGGTAGGTCAACCCCGCGACCGCGACCCAAGAGCCGCTTACGCCATCCTGGACAGCAAAGCCCAAAAAATAAAATTTTATCGCGTGGAGTACGACGTAAAGCAGGCCCAGAAAAAAATTCTGGAAGCAGGGCTGCCTTCAGCTCTGGCCGAAAGATTAGCCCTCGGTATTTGAGTCTTTAACCTTTGGGTTAGCATAACAGTACAGACAGGCTGAAGGACAGGATTGAGTGTAGCTGCCGATGTCCACAGATTCAGTGCAAAAACAATCCGGCCGCTGAGTTTTATCCTTGATGAGAGAAGCCGGCTCCCGATTTGGATGAAGGGCTGACAGTCTGGCCCCGTCAATGCAGGCTGAAGGCCTGACGCCTGTTAGGCTAACGATGTTTTTCTGGCTGCAGCTCCATAGTTCAAGCTGGAAATGTTTAGCCACCTCCATCATTTCCTTAACGAGCTTGGCCTTCTCTTCATCTGTTGGGTCGTAATAATTTAACTTCACCCGGCTGGCTCTGTCTCGGGCCTTCTTGTACCATTGGACAAAGCTAAACCTGACGGTGCGCAGCCCCAGCCGGTTCATTCTGTCTGCCAGCTGTTCGAAGAAATAGAAATTGGTTCGGAGTTTACGCTTATTTCCTTCAAACCAGAAAATTATCGGGTCAAACCTGATGGAAATTCTTTCCGGAGAGCCAGCCAATTCTACCAGAGGGGCCAGCTGTTCCAGTGCCTGCTCCGGTGGAGGAACCATTCTTTCCAGGAAACTGGCACCCAGTCCGGTAATGGTGAAATGCAGGTAAACCTGGTCATATTTTCTGAGGAGGTCTGCCAGGCCATGCTGATTTTCCAAAAGCGGCCTGAAATTTTTCGACCACAAGACCAAGGTGTGCACCGAGTTCGGGCTGAGGTCAACCAGCTGCGCTTTTTTTCGGCCAGGCCCGAGCACCAGGGTTTTTTCTTCGGCCAGAGCCCTGGCCAGCCAACCCGGATAATAAGCAACCAGGTCAGTGCGGCGGGAAGCACTTATGATTTTTTTCATGACTTAAAAGCAGTTAAATACGCTTAAACAAAAAAATACAAAAAACTCTAAACATCGGCCGCAGACGTTACTGGCCTTAACCCAACTCATTTACCGGGTAATTCAAAGTTAACCAAAATTTATCAAGCAAATTAAAGCCCGTTAAGATGGCTTTTAGCTTATTTTTGTTCATTTTTAATTCTTGCTTTTACCTGCTTAATTTCCTCCTGTCTGAATTTCCAGGGATATCGCTCTAAATATTTTTTTTCTTATTTTAATCTTAATTTCTTCCAGCACATTACTCCATCAACTCACCTGATTAAGGCCTTTGGTTTTTCACTCAGGGATTTTCTAAAAACAGGTTCGGATTTTATTCATTCTCAGAAAAGCACACTTTAACGCGAAAGTCAGGAGTCTGATTCCCCTTCTTCCTTGAACAGCCTGTCTCCCAGCGTTTCTCCGATGAAGAAATAAAACAGGAAAAAGTAAGTGGCTATAAGGATTAAAAGATAGACCAGCAGACCGGTGGAGGCTATTTCCAACAAACGGAAGATAGTCGAATCCATGGACCTGGCCGCCAGCCAGATAGAAATCAGCCAGAAAAGGCCGACAAAAAGAAGGTCAAAAATCTTGGCTTTGATGTAATTTTTAAAGCCCAGGCTGGAAATTATGCTTTCCGTCTCCACGCCCTGATAACCCGCCGCTTCAGAAACCGACACTTCAGCCGCAGAAACATCTTCCTGGCTGGCTTCTATTTCGCTTATTTCTGTTTCTTCTTCCTCCTCTTCAACCATTTCGAGCTCTTCGGCTGTTTCTTGGCCTAAATTATCAAATTCAGAAGAATCGCGAGTCAGCCTTTCCGGAAAACCGATGGTCGGGTTGACCGGTTTTTCTTCTTCCCATTCTTCTTCGGTTGTCTCTTCACCCATTTCTATCTCCGCCACGGTACCGCCCTCTTCCATGGGCAGGTTTTCCAACGTTTCGTTTTTGACTTCCTTTAACCAGCCGGGAATGTCTCCGGTTTCGGTAGAAGCCGTATCTTTATCTTTCTGAAGAAGCCCCTCTCCCGCTTGCTTCTCCTTGTTTTCCAGCAACTCTAAAAATTCTTCTACCTGATGCCGACCCAGGTCTACCGTGGGGCCCAGGTTATCCAGCTCGGCTGTGGAAAAGGTGGGAAAATTTTCCTCAGCTTCAGATGGTTTCAGGGCTTCATCGGACGCCGTCGTTTGTTTTTTTGCTTCCTCTTCCGGCGAAAAGGTGAGCTCCTGGATTAGTTCGGTGACCGGCCCCGGACCTTTTTTCTCTCCGGGTTCGGCCTTTTTTTCTTCAACTCCATGACTTTCTATTTCTCTCTTCAGGCCTTCCACTGCCATGGTCACAAAACCGGGCCTTGTCTGTTGTGGTGGAACCTGATCCGCTTCTCTATTCAGAAGTTCTTTTTCAAGTTCTTCAACTTTTTCCGTGATGTTTGATTCCTTCTGAGTCTTTGATGACTGTCCTGTCTCTAACTCAGTTTCTGCAGTAGAAGTCAGGTTCTCTTCCGGAAACAATAACGGGGTCTTAACATCTTCAAAGAGTAATTCCGCCGGGGTCTTTTCTTTTTGCTTTTTCCTTTCTTCTTTATTAGAATCATCCATCATTTTTGTCTCACCGGTTGGCTCAAATTCTTCTTCATCCACTAATATAACCTGCTCTTCTTCTATTTCTTCTTCCTGCTCATCCTGTTCATCTTCCTCAAAGGTTTCTTCATCCAGTTCTGCCCAGCTATTTGTCTGCTCCTCAGTTTCTTCTATCCGGGCTTTCGATTCGCCTTCTTCTGATAAAAAGCCGGTCCTGGTCGTGGCTTCTTCTGCTTCTTCGACCTCAATTATTTTATCACCCGGGATTTCTTCTTCTAATTTTTCATCTTCCGGGAAAAGAAGTTGCGTTCCACAATTCCGGCAATACTGGTCTTCTTCGCTGATTAAAGCCCGACAGTAAGGACAGCGTTTAATGCCCATCTTTTTCTAACCTATTTATAAATCTTATAAAATAATCTGTCAACCAGATTTTTCCGGGCATAAGGTGCTGGCAACTTTTCCGCGGCAATTTTACACCCAATTTTACATCTTTATTGACACCCGTCACTTTTTAAATAAAATAAGAAATAGCGAAGCTGAGTGGGCGATTAACTCAGTGGCAGAGTGCTACCTTCACACGGTAGAAGTCAGAGGTTCAAATCCTCTATCGCCCACCATATTTTCTCATCCAAGGAAAAGAAGGGTACACAATCCAAAGATTTGAATTATATTCAAATTTTTGTATTTACTTCTACGGTCATTTCGTTAATCTTATTCATTATCAATAAGTTACATAAAAATAAGTTTGGCATGATAATTGCTAGAATTTAAGAGGTTTACATATGGAATTTTTTAAAAAATTTATAATTAGGAGGTGAGAGCAGAAAGAGGTAGCCAGAAAGTTTAATGGTCTTATGGGTTGGAATGCTAACGCATTCCAGGGTGAAGGGTAAAAAAATCATTCGAAAGGAGAAATGATTCGAATGAGAAACAAATTAGTCGTTCTCGCTTTGATTCTTATGCTGATCGCTGGTGGAACGGCTTTTGCCCAGATCATGCCCGAAGGCAAGATTACCGGAAAGGTCGTTGATGACCAGGGTAACCCCCTTCCGGGCGTGACGGTTGAAGCCACCAGCCCGAAGCTGGTCGGAAAAGCCGCGACGGTAACTGATGCTACCGGTACCTTCCGTTTGATGGCTCTTCCTTCCGGTACTTATGAAATTACTTTCAGCCTGCCCGGCTTTAAGACGCTGGTCAGGAAAGACATCGTCCTGCAGCTGTCACAGACCCTGGTGCTGAATGTCACCATGGAACCGGCGGCCATTGAAGAGCAGGTGACGGTTGTTGGTCAGAGCCCGTTGATTGACGTTAAGAGCACGGTCAAGGGCCAGACCATGACGAAGGAAACCTTCCTGAGCCTGCCCCGCGGCCGTTCGTTCGACTCTCTGATCAGCACCCTGCCTGGCGTGCAGAACGAAGGCATCACCGGCGGTCTGTCGGTTGACGGAGCCACCGGAACAGAAAATATGTGGTACGTGGACGGCGCTGACGTCACCAACATCCACATCGGAACCAGGGGCCAGAACGTGGTCCTCGAACTGGTGGATGAAGTGAAGGTCACCGCTTCCGGTTACAACGCCGAATTCGGTGGCTCGATGGGTGGCGTGGTCAACGTCATCACTCGGTCCGGCGGTAACACCTACCATGGCGATGTGATGGCCTTCTACGAAAACAACAAGCTGTGGATGCAGGGTAAGACAAGGGATTACTTAAGAGAAAACCCCTATGTCTACAACCAGTTCGAATATGTCAATAATGATGACCTGTATTTCAACGGCGGCAAGAACCGCGACAGGTGGTACAGAATAGAAGGCGTTTTCAGCCTTGGTGGTTACATCCTTAAAGACAGGCTGTGGTTCTTCGGCTCCATCAACCCGATTTATTCTCAGACTGAAGCGCTGAGAGACTTCAACCACAGACAGGGGCCATGGTACCAGTTCCTCAACAAGAATTACTACTATAATGGCTCCATAAAGTTGACGGCTGCCCCGATTACCGGTGTTCGTGTGTCGGCCAGCTACGTCAACAACTTCTACAAGTATCGTGGCGCCATCCCGAGCATCGACGGTACCAGCAGTGCTACTTCTGAGTGGTACAAAGATGGTTATGATTATCCCAACTGGACGACCACATTAACCGTTGACTGGACGGCCAGCAACAACCTGCTGTTGAGCTTAAGAAGTGGCTGGCACCGCCAGGACCAGAACAACCAGCAGGTGGCTCCTCCCCCATACACCACCTACTATTTCAGCGTCGGTAACATCAATGCCGGTTATTCCAACGACCCGTTCTACGTAGCGCATCCAGAACTCCTGCATTATACCGGCTGGGCTAACTATACCACCTGGTTGCAGAGGCTGAGAACTATTTACGATAAGGTCAGCACCAACCTTGACGTGACCTACTATGCCAATTTCATGGGCGAACATGCCATCAAAGCCGGCGGTCAGTTCATCTACCTGCATGAAGACGTGTTCAACGGTGCTCCTTATCCGCATGTCAACCTTTACTTCGGCCGTACTTTCACCGGTCTGGGATTCCCCGTTGGCGTGGGCGCTGACCCGTCCAGCCCGTACTACGGTAAATACGGCTATTACATGGTCAGAAGCTCCTTTACTTCACCCTACGGCTGGGTCTGGAACATCCACTCCAACAACTGGGCTTTCTACGTACAGGATTCCTGGACCATTAACAATAAGCTGACCATCAACTTTGGTGTAAGAACCGAAGACGAGTACATCCCATCTTTTGCTTCCAGCGACCCGGTTCTGTCCAAAGTTAAACCCATCCATTTCAAGTTCCAGGACAAGCTGGCTCCGCGCCTTGGTGTGGTTTATGACGTATTTGGCGACTCCAGCCTGAAGCTGTTTGCCAGCTACGGTATTTACTATGACGTCATGAAGCTGTACATGGCGGAAGGTGCTTTCGGCGGGTTCAAGTGGATCTCCGACTATTATGCTCTTCAGGACCCCGACTGGACCAAAATCGCGGCCAGCGGCCTGTTGGATGACGCGGCCAGCCAGGCAGCCGGCGGTACCTATGCCGGTTCAATCAACTACCGTGAAGTCTCCTTTGACACGGTTGACCCCAACCTGAAGCCGGTCGCCCAGAGAGAAATTTCCTTCGGCGCTGAAAAGAAGCTGATGGAAAACCTCTCTCTGTCTGTTCGCCTGGTTCAGAAGCACCTGATCAGAACCATCGAAGACGTGGGCGTTTATGTTATTGACCCGGAAACTCACGCGGCTTCCGAAGTTTACTACATCTGCAACCCCGGCTTCGGCTGGTCACTGCCTGAATCCAAGGGCGGAAAATTTGCTGACACCGTTACCGACCCCAATACCGGACAGACCTACACCTACTGGCCAGAGCCGAAAGCCAAGAGAGAATACTATGGTCTGAACATCTCTCTGGAAAAACGGTTCAGCAACAACTGGCAGGGCGGTATTAACTACACCCTGAGCCGGGTTCAAGGAAACTACGGCGGTTTGAGCTCTCCCGATGAAGGCGGACGTAATTCACCGAACGTGGAAAGATACTGGGATTACTGGTTCATGCAGTATCAAATCGATGGCAAGGAGCTTGATGGACCTCTGCCGCAGGATAGAACCCACTACATCAAGGCCTACGGCTCTTATGTGTTCCCCTTCGGTTTGACGGTTGGTATCACCGCTTATGCCAGAAGCGGACTCCCGCTCAGCAGCTGGCTGAACATCAACAACACCTACATGTATCCCTACGGTTATGGCGACCTCGGCCGTCTGCCCTGGGGTGCCTGGGCTGATATTTACCTCGAATACAACCTGCGCTTCGGTGGTAAGTACAACGCGGCCATCAATGTTCAGATTAACAACGTAACCAACAGCAAGTTCATCACCGGCAAAGTCACCACTCTCAACAGAACCTCCTTGTGGGCTGACGACTGGGAGTTCCTGAACGGCTCACTGGCTCAGACTCTCACTGAAAGAATCCAGAGTGAAGGTGATCCGCACCCGGCCTTCATGTGGTGGTCCGGAAGAAACGGTTCCTACTCCGTAAGACTCGGCTTCAAGTTCACGTTCTAATAGACGCAGCTGAGCTAATTCGAACCCACTCTCCCCTTCGGGGGAGGGTGGGTTTTTTATTTTAAGATTAATTTCCCCGCGTTCTGTTGCTTTTCCTTAATTATATTTCTTAATTTTTCCCCTTATTGGCTTATATGACTGAATGACATTGCTTATTAACAGATGATAGTCCTTCACAGCCAGACTTTTTGTTCAAAAATAAAATATCTTCTGATTTAATTAAAAAATAAGGCTCTAATAACCAAGACTGATTTTGACCTCAGGCCCAATATTCTCAAATGAATTAAGGAGAGTTGGATTTCCCGATAGGGGTTAAAATTTAACCATTTTGTCTAAATAAGTTTAAACCATATAAAATCTTATAAGATTAACGGGCATTATGACCGGCCTTATTTCGGCCAACTCTGACAATCATTCTGGCCAAAAATGTTGCATAGTGGAAAATTAAAGAATCTCCTCATTTTTCCCTTAAATTTAAATTCAAATCAGGCCAAGCAGGCCGCTCCGGGGCCAGGTTAAAATAGCAAGGGTTCTCATCAAACATAATTTTCCTTCCAATACTTCATCTGATAATCTTTTAATCAATTATCAACCAGTTAATTGCCAAAAAATATTCCTTCCCGGCTAATTTTCCCGCGCCTGCCCACATGAATTCAGAATTTCTATTCTATTCAAATGATGGTTGAGTGAGATTATGAAAAGGCGATGCTATTCCCCGACCTGCTTTTTCAGTTTTTCCAGCTCGGCTCTGGCCTGAGCGATGCTTCTCGGGTCATCGTTGGTCGCGATTTCTAAGTAGCTTTCGAAGTATTTTATGGCGTTTTTCAGGTCACCGCTTTTTTCGTAAGCCACCGCCAGGTTGAAGTAACCCACCGGCGTCGGCTTTATGGCCACAGCCTGGCGCAGGTAAAAAATTGCCTGGGAAAAATCACCGAGGTAAGAATAGGCAATGCCCGCATACTGGTAAAAAGCCTGGTCCTGCGGAAAATCTTCGATTAATTTTTTATAAATTTCAATGGCTTCCTGAAGATGACCGCTGGCCGCCAGGTTGTTAGCCAGCGCCATACGCAGAAACTTGCTTTCCGGCTCAAGGTCCAGAGCCATCTTATAAAATCTGGTAGCTTCTTCCCGCTGACCGGCCGCTTCCATCAGCCCGCCGCAGGCCGTTAGGGCGTCAATATTCCTTGGGTTCAGCTTCAGCACCTGTGTCATGGTGTCATAGGCTTCCTGCGGTCTATTCATCACCAGATAAGTATGCCCCAGCCTGACCAACAGAAGTTCATTATCTGGCAGGCGTTTTAAACCTGCTTTTAAAGTTTCCAGCACCTGGTCCATTTTCTTCAACCTGGCCTGAGCGAGAGCCAGGCTAATATAACTGGCCGGAGAATCCGGCGTTTTTTCCAGAATTTTCTCATAAAGCTTCTCTGCTTCTTCATAAGTATTCTGATATTCGTACATCTGGGCTTTCTGTACCATGGTCAGCAATTCAACAGCCTCAGGGTCTTTGGGGTCAAGGACAGAAGAACCTGGCCTGGCCGGAGCAAAACTTATGTAGCCGAGGGAACGCAACCGCTCCAGGTCTTCGCTCCTGGCAGTCTGGCCGGCACCTGAACCTGTTGCCCCTCCTCCGCTCACCAGGAGCAATTGTTCCAGCCTGGCTTTTAATTTTTCGGACCTTTCCTTCTCATACTCTGAAAGATTTTTTCTTTCCTTCGGGTCGTTTTTCAAATCATAAAGCTCCGGCCTCGGCGCCTGAATGTACTTCCAGTTTCCAGAGATAAGGGCCACCAGCTCTGACCAGCCAAAATTTTCTCTTGGATAAACTGTTTCAGCCAGAACTTCTCGGTCCTTCTTTTCTCTTCCGGCCATAACGGGCAAGAGGCTCTGCCCCTGCATCAGGGAAGCTTCAGCTTTCAGCCCCAGCATCTCGGCCAGGGTAGGGGCAATATCAATCAACCGAACTCGGGTGTTGATGGCTGCCGCCCTGGGCCAGATACTTTTATTCCAGAAAATCAGGGGTACCCTCAAGGTTTCTTCGTAAAGGTAAATGCCATGCCCCTGCTCTATTTTTTCGCCCAATCCTTCGCCATGGTCACCGGCCACCACGATGATAGTTTTGTCGAGCAAACCTTTGGCCTTCAGCACGTCCAATATCCTGCCGACATAATTATCCATGTAGGCAATTTCGCCGTCATAGGGACTGTCAGCAAATTCTTCCCGGTAGGGTGATGGCGGAGTGTAAGGCAGGTGCGGGTCGTAATAGTGGACCCAGCAAAAAAATTTTTGTCTGGAGTTGTTTTCCAACCAGCCGGCAAAGCTGGCGAAAGTATCCTCGGCCCGTCTTTCGGCGTTCAGCGTTTTGAAGGGCAGGTTAGCCTGGTAACCGTCATCATAGGTGTCAAAGCCGCGGTCAAGCCCAAAACGAGAATCTACCGAATAAGAAGAAACAAAAGCCGCCGTTTTATATCCTTTATCATGCAGATATTCGGTTATGGTTCTGATGCCTTCAGCCAGATAGCGACCGTTGTTTCTAACCCCGTGTTTTACTGGTTCAAGACCGGTAAAGATAGAAGTATGAGAAGGCAGCGTCAGAGGAGCGGGACAATAAGCGTTGACAAATCTCAATCCTTCGGCTGCCAGGCGGTCCAGGTTGGGAGTTTTAGCTTTTTTATAACCGTAGCATCCAAGGTGGTCTGCCCTGGTGGTGTCGAGGGTGATAAGAAGAATGTTACAGTCAGCGGCCGGTTTCAGGTTCACCTTGTGACCGAATGGCCTGAAAATCAGAATTCCGGCCAGAAACGCCAGGGCCAGCCCGAGGAGTAACAGTATGGTTTTCCTTCTGACTTTCTGTTTTGGCTCTGTTTCAGAAGAAGCAGAGGACACGTCTGGTGCCTGGACCTGGCCGGCGACAGAAGATAAATTTTTCCTCGCTGCCGGTCTCTTTTTCTTGTTTTTTCTCTTGCTCACAGTTGTCCCGATTTATACAAGAATTTTTAATTAGCTCTGCTTAGGACTCATCTGATTTTTTTGAAAACCAGCCTTCTCTTGGCTTTTTTCGGTTGAACGACTCAAAAACTATTTTTATTTTTTTATGGCCTGCAGAATCTGCTGCACCATGGCTACCCGGGGTGAATCCTGCGGTTCAACTTTCAGGAACTTTTCAAAGTTTTCAATGGCCTTTGGAATATCATTCTTGTTAAGAAAAACATAACCAAGTTTAAGATAGGGCTCCGGCCAATCAGGTTTTATCTTGGAAGCCAGCTCAAAATATTTTTGAGCTTCATCAAGCTGCTGATTGGTAAAGAATACCTCTCCAACATTAAAGGCCACCACTTCATCCTGGGGAGCCGTGTCAACCGATTGCTTAAAATATTTGGTGGCTTCTTCCAGGTTGTTCTGTTTCAGGTAAATCAAACCAATGGCCGCCAAGGTTTTAGCCGTCATGGTTACGCCCATGACCTGGTCTCCTTTGGCCAGTTCCATAACTTTGTTGTAATTTTCCATAGCCTTGTCAAACTCGCCTTTTTCCCGGTAACAATCGCCAATGTTTAGCAGAATCTGGTAGGCGGCCGGATTCTTTTCATAAAACTGTTCGTACATGGCCAGGGCGGTATCATATTTCCCATCTTTAAAAAACTGATTACCCTGGTCCAGCAACTCGAGCGACGATTCATCCTGAATGATGGAAGTACCGCCCGTAGCCTTTTTAAGTTTTATGGTTATTTTTGGGTTTTTCTCCAGCTGGCTGACCGTAACTTCCTGCGTAACGGGCGAATACCCTTCGGCCGTAACCATAATCGACCATTTTCCCGACCCCAGGCCAATGAATGACCATTCGCCTTTTTTATTGGTGGTGGCATCCATTTTCAAACCGCCGCCGACATCCTGCAAATAAGTGATGACCACCTTAGCTCCCTGAATAGGATTGTCTTTTTCATCAAGGACGACGCCGCCCAGCCGTCCAACTCCTCTCCCGGCCTGAGCCAGGGACAATCCTTGAAGCATCAGCAGTGCAGCGGCCATAAAGATTAAACACTTAAAGCCCCGAAGATTATTGCGCATTATTTACCTCCATTTCTTCAAAATCCCCGTTCTGGAGAAATTAACTTCCTGCCGCCAAAATTCATTCAATTCTTTTTTTCTCTTAGAGCTTTTACCTTCTCTTTTATTTTCTCCTGATTTGGCTCAATTTGTAAAGACTTTTCCCAGGCATAAAGAGCTTCATTCCTGTTGCCAAGCTTAAAATAACATTCTCCTATTGAATTTAAAACCTTGATGCTTGTGCCAAAATGGCTCAGGTATCTTTTGTAATAATCGATCGCTTCTTCGTACCGGCCGAGAGCCTCCAAAGCTTCGCCCGCTGGTTCCAGAAAATCGTAATTCTGCTGTTTCTCAATAAAAGGTCGGGCGATGGCCAGAAATTCCTGGGGCTTATTTCTCTTTAAAAGCAAACGGCCATAATCAAGGGCATAAAGGGCATTGTCCGGCTCTTTCCGGAAGGCAGATTCAAGCAACTTTGCGGCTTTTTCATAGGCTTCGGAATTCCAGTATTGCAGGCCAAGCGCATGCAGGATGCCGGCCGAAGCATCTCCATCAAGAGGCTGAGTCATAACCCAGGACCTGGAAATAGCGTTAAGATGGCTGATGAAGAAATTAGCTTTCTGTGAGCCCAGGACATTTCCCTGTCCATCCAGCAAACTTACTTTTATCTGGTAGTTAGCCGGAGGCCAGTTTTCCAGGCTGACCTGTTCATAAAAAACTTTTTGTTCCTGATATTCAGAAATCTTCCTGGAAAACGATTTGACAATCTCTCCGGTATCCTTGCTGATTTCGTAATTCAGAACACCGTTCAGGCGCAGCTCAGCCGGCAGGTCCCAGATTTGAAAGAAAACGTAAAGATTATCACCGGGAATAAAATCATTTCGCGGAGATGGAACGAATTGCAGATCATCCAGCAGGAAAGCTTTATTCAGGCCGCGGTATTGAGAACTGCGAGTTAGACGATTAGCCAGACAAATCGGGCTAAACTGCAGGCCCTTTTCTGGAATGTTCAACGTGGTTTCAAAGGAGGTAAACTCCTTGGAGACATAATTTTTCAGCAGCAGGCTGAGCCGGTAGCGTCCAGGAATTATGGGAAAGACATCCTGAAAGCTCATCAACCGGTCCTTGATCCGGGCCACCTGGTCTTCAGTCAAATTAAGCGGAATCCGCCGGTCAAACTGATAGACCTGACGGTTATTCAGGTCAGTCAAAATTCCGTTAACCACGATGGTCGTCTGGTAATTATCGCCATTTCTCTCGAGGGAAAGCTTTTTGGGTTCTATCAGATAATGTACATAATTGACTCCAGCCGGTGATTTGTAAACACTCACCAGAGTATCGCTATCTATGTAATTGGCCGAATATTCCACTTCAATTATGTCTTTGTATTTCAATAATTTTTCCGCATAGGTATCCTTAACTTTGTAGACGGGGGCGTTGGGTATTTTCTGGTTAAGCAACACATCAGAAGAAATAGTCGGCTTGAGGTCATAGACCGGCTCGCCTTCAATCAGGCTTAATGACACATCAGCCACATTAGGTTCTATCTGCGATAGAGCCTGGAAGGCTTGAGCGTAATCAGTCATGTCTCCGCTGTAATGCGGCATAAGTTTTTGAGGACCATCTTTGATGGGGGAATAGAGCTTGTATTCATTGGTGCTGTCTGGCTTGTAGAAAACCACGTTGAAAGCATTGGGCAACCCGTACTCAGCCATGCCTTCATAAAACCAGATTATAGTCGGGTAAAGGTCATAAAGGTTTTCATACTTTTCAATGTACTTGGGCTCTCCTAAAATGATGTATATTCGGCCCATGTCGGTTTTCCAGCCCGGCTCCGGCGATTCTTTGCCAAAATGGTCGTTAGCATATTTAATCCGGCGATAATGTTCTTCTTTAAACTCGTTCTCGGGAGTGTTGGGATTGGGGTCCCGCTGTTTCCAGAAAGCTTCTATAAACATATCCCGCTGCCGGTCGTTTTCCAGGCTAAGGAAGACTTCTTTTTCTTTCTGAGAGATTATGTAAACCACTTCTTCTTCCAACCAGCGGCGGTATTTTTCCGGTAAATTCTTAATCAGCTCCCTGGTTGTTTTTTTATCAAGCTTTCCCTGGGAATACAAAGGGGTAAAAGGGGAAGCCAAAAAAGAAAAAGATAAAATAACCGCCAGGGCAATTGATACGGACCAATAACTTTTCTTCATACTTTCTCCTTTACTAATGATATATTATTAAACCCTATCCTTCAAGGCTTGGATTCACAAAAACAGCTTGACAAACCAGCCCGGCTGGCTTATTTATAATAAGGAATTTCAGATAGTTGAGACATCTCTCCTTTAGCTCGTCTAAAGGTCGAGGAATACAGGGGTCCCATGAGTAAAAAGGATAAAAAAGAAAAGACTATTTCTAAAAAAAAGGCGGAGAAAAGCAAGTCCGCTAAAGTCCAGACAGAGTTTATGACGCCAGAACAGACTATTTCCCAGGAACTCTTTGAACAAACCCTTGACCCAATACTACTGGGTAAAGCCATAGAGACAGAACTTTCTGTATCTAACCAGATGAAAAGTTTATCGGACGATTTTGAAGATTTTGAACTCCAAGATATACTGCCAAAAACATCCAAGGCTGAAAGCTCACCAGCGACTGAAGTTCTGGAATCAGACCACGACCCGATAAAGATTTACTTCAGGGAAATGGGCAAAATTTCCCTTCTGTCTCAGCAAGATGAAATTGACCTGGCCCGGCAGATGGAGCGGGGTAAGAAAATTCAACTCCGGGCTCTGCTGAAAACCAGGCTGGCCATCAAAGATATCGTTTCCCTGAGAGAAATGGCCGAAGCCGAACCGGAAAAGTTTTTGCGCTTTTTTGATGAAACAGAAGATTTTGAAGATGACGCCGCCAGAAAAAAAGTTAAAGAAATCAGGCAAACCCTGGAAAAATTTTATCAGCTGGCTGCCAGGTTCAACTCCGTAAAGCCCACCTCCAGGAATGCTTTTATCCGGGGTCGGCTTATCATCCAGATGTATCAAATTCTGGAAGAGCTGCATCTTTCCCCAGAAAAAATGGCCAGCACCATCAACCGGCTGCGGGAAATACTCCACATCATGAATGAAATTGAAGAGAAAAAGGAAGAGCTTCAGCTGTCCATCGAGAAATCCAAAAACAAATCAACAGTCGAAGCCCTTAAACAAAAGCTAAAAAAATATGTGGCTGAAGAGAAGATTTACCGTCAAGAGACAGGTCTAAACGCCGATGAACTGCGCCGGGTGCTCCGGGATATCAGCCGGGGGGAAAAAATCCAGAAGCACGCCGAAAACAAGCTGATTGAAGCAAACCTGCGCCTGGTCGTTTCCATCGCCAAGAATTACATAAACCGCGGCCTAAGCCTCTCCGACCTGATTCAGGAAGGAAACCTCGGGCTGATGAGAGCGGTTCAGAAATTTGATTATCATCGCGGCTTTAAATTCTCCACTTACGCCACGTGGTGGATAAAGCAATCGATTACCAGGGCTATCGCCGACCAGGCCAGGACGATCCGCATCCCGGTGCACATGGTGGAAACCATCAACCGGCTGAAAAAAATTCACCAGGAGCTGGTGCAGAAAACCGGCCGTGAGCCGACCGTGCAGGAAATTGCCGAAGCGGTAAAAATGCCCGTGCAGAAAGTGACTAAAATCCTGCAGGACAGCCAGGAGCTTCTATCGCTCGATTCACCCATCGGTGATGATGAGGAAAGCTTCTTGAGAGATTTTGTCCAGGATATCTACAACCCCTCGCCGGCTGACATCGTCATCAGAGCCAACCTCAAAGAACAAATTACCAAGGCTCTCAACACCCTGACTGAAAGAGAAGCCACGGTCATCAAGATGCGTTTCGGCATCGGTGACGGTCAGGAGCATACCCTGGAAGAAATCGGGCAGAAGCTAAAGGTCACCAGGGAACGCGTCCGCCAGATTGAAACGAAAGCCCTGCGCAAACTGGCCGAATCAACTTTAAGGGACAAGTTAAAATCATTCTCCGATTCACAAAACCCGCAACAACAGGGTTAACCGAAGCATTCAACTGCGGCTGCTGCCGGAAGCAGGAGTGTCCAGGCCCATTTTTTTCAGGGCTTCGTCTCCTCTCGATTGAGAGGGCGCTTCCCCTGGCAGGTAAAGCAGCACCCCACCTTTTATCGGCCTGATTTCAATTTTCTTCTGCTCGGCCAGCCGGTTGGTAGCCTGGACCGGGTCCTGGCCAAAATACTTTTTGAAGGCCTCATTAAAACCGCTGTAAACTGAATGAATCCCCTTGAAATCGCCAATGCGGAGTGTTTTAATGGCCAGACAAACAAACTCTTCCACAGAAAGTTTCTCTTTTTTGTTTTCAGAGTGAAGGCGTTCCACCATCTTCAACCTCCTTTTTATTCTACTCTAAAGACGAAAATGAGTGCTGAGTTTGCTCATCTATTTGCCTTTTTTAAAAATTTTTCCCCCTTTATCCGGCTCAACCTTTTTTCCTGTATAATCATCTTTAAAACTCTAACCAACAGGAGTTTCTTGATGAAGGCAGATTTTCTGGTCAATGTGGCCGGCTGGACCGGCGCCCTTCTTTTGCTCTTAGCCTACCTTCTCGTTTCCAGCAGGAAACTGGCCGGAGATTCACTTATCTATCAGCTCCTGAACCTGGCCGGCAGTCTCTTCCTGCTGCTCAATGCTTACCACTTTGGTGCTCTACCTTCAGTCGGGGTAAATTCAGTGTGGATTGGCATCGCTCTTTTTACTATCATAAAAGGAAGAAAGACCGAAAAAAGGGAGGATTAAAAACATGGCGGCCAAGCCAGAAACCAGACCAGACGAGAGGCTGGTCATTTTTACCGGCAGTCCAAGGCCATTAGGCAACAGCACAATATTGGCCAGGGAAGCTGCCCGGGGAGCCAGGTCGGCCGGGGCCCGGGTGGAAATGGTCAACCTGGCTCAACTTAAAATCAGCCCCTGCCGTGCCTGTGACCGCTGCCGCCACCGTCGCCCTGGCCTCTGCGTTCAGGAAGATGACATGAAACAGCTCTACCCGCTGCTGCTGCAGCCCGGCCCTGTTATTCTGGCCCATCCGGTTTACTGGTTTTCGATAAACGCTCAGATGAAATTGTTTATTGACCGCTGGTACGCCCTTGGCGCAGATGAATATGGCTGCTTTAAAAAGAAAAAATTCGGCCTCATCCTGACTTACGCTGACGTGGACATTTTCAGCTCGGGTGGAGTGAATGCCCTGCGTTCTTATCAGGACATGTTTAACTATCTGGGAGCGGAAATCAGCGGTTTCGTTTATGTCAGCACACCGGAAAAAGGTTCTGCAAGAACAAACCGGCAGGCGCTAAAAGAAGCCTTTGAGCTGGGCAAACAAATTGTCTCTTGAGAAATCTTTCCGTTAAAAGTTTGGCCTGGCCTGGAAAAGTTAAGAAAGAGGTTCTTCGTGATTATCAGATACAGCCGGGGGTTGAACTTTCTTCTTCCCCTCAACGTATAAATAAAATCAGGAGGTTTTTATGAAATCCTTATCAAAAAATGTCTGTCGGCTGATTTTTTCTTTTTCGGCTCTTTTATTCCTGAGCCTTTTGGTTTTCAGCAACTTTCTTCCGGCTCAAACAAAAGATGTGGTTGAAATTAAGTATGAAAAGCACGTTCTGCCAAATGGACTGACGGTCATCCTGCACGAAGACCACAAGGCACCGATTGTGGCCTTTAACGTTTGGTACCATGTGGGTTCGAAGAATGAAAAACCGGGCAAGACCGGCTTCGCTCACCTTTTTGAGCACCTGATGTTCAACGGAAGCGAACATTACAATGATGACTTTTTCAAGCCTCTGCAGAAAATCGGGGCTACTGACCTGAACGGCACCACCAATGAGGACCGCACCAACTACTTTGAAACCGTCCCCGTTTCAGCGCTCGACCTGGTTCTGTGGCTTGAGTCGGACCGAATGGGTCATCTGAAAGGAGCCATTGACCAGGCCAAGCTCGATGAGCAGCGCGGCGTCGTGCAGAATGAGCTCCGGCAATATGCTAACGAACCGTATTCCGTGGCAGAAGAGCTTATGGCCAAGGCACTCTTCCCGGCTGGCCATCCTTATTCCTGGACGGTCGGCGGTTCCATAGAGGACCTTGACCGGGCCACGCTTCAGGATGTTCATGATTGGTTCTCAACTTACTACGGGCCGAACAACGCCGTGGTAGTCATAGCCGGCGACATCAACCCGAAAGAAGTTCTGGAAAAGGTAAAAAAATATTTCGGCGACATTCCCCCTTCGCCGCCTGTTGCTCGCTATACTGCCTGGATAGCCAAAAGAACCGGAGAATCTCGCCAGGTTGTCCAGGACAGAGTTTCTCAACCGCGGCTTTACCTGGCCTGGAACATACCCCAGTGGGGAACCGTTGATGGAAACCGGCTGGACCTGGCCGCCGCTATTCTCGGCGGTGACAAAAACTCTCGCCTGTACAAGCGACTGGTTTACGACGAACAGATTGCTTCCTCCGTTTCGGCTTTTGCTGACCTGAGAGAAATTGCTGGCATTTTCTACATCATGGCTGACGTTAAACCCGGCGTGGAAATTTCCAGAGTTGAAAAAATCATAAAGGAAGAGCTGGGCAGGTTCCTCAAAGAAGGACCTCAGCCGAAAGAATTGGAAAGGGTCAGGACCACCTATCTGGCAGATTTCCTCAGGGGCATCGAAAAAGTTGGCGGCTTTTCAGGAAAATGTGACCTCCTGGCCCGAGCTGAAACCTTCACCGGCCGTCCTGATTATTACAAAGAAAACCTGAGAATAATAAGGGAAACTTCCGTTCAGGACATAAAAGAAGCAAGCAATCGCTGGCTGGCTGACGGGGTTTACGTGCTGGAAATCCATCCCTATCCCCAGCTAACTACCATCAAAACTGAGGTCGACCGCAGCCGGATGCCGGAGCCCCAGGCGGCGCCCCCGGCCAGGTTCCCAGAGCTCCAGACCACCACTCTGAGCAACGGGCTTAAAGTAATCCTGGCCGAAAGACATACTATTCCCTACGTTAACTTTGCTCTGGTAGTGGATGCCGGTTATGCGGCCGACCAATTTGCCCGTCCGGGGACGGCTTCCCTGGCCATGCAAATGCTGGATGAAGGTACGGCTCGCCGGAGCTCCTTAGAAATAAGCGAAGAACTGGCCATGTTAGGCGCCAGCCTCAGCACCGGCTCAGGCCTTGATTATTCTCTGGTCACCCTTGGTACCATTAAAGAAAAGCTCGACCAGGCTCTCGACATCTACGCTGACGTAATTTTAAACCCCGCTTTTCCGGAGAAGGATTTTGAGCGGGTTAAAAAAATTCAGCTGGACAGGATCCAGCAGGAAAAATTTTCTCCCATCTCCATGGCCCTCAGAGTACTGCCCAAGCTGGTTTTTGGCGAAAATCATGCTTACAGCCTTCCCTTCACCGGGAGCGGATACGAAGACACCGTGGCCAAGATAACCAGAGAGGACCTGGTGAAGTTCCACCAAAGCTGGTTCAAGCCAAACCACAGCACCCTGATTGTCGTGGGCGATACCAATCTGGCCGAGATAAAGCCCCGGCTGGAAAAAATATTTGCTTCCTGGAAGCCAGGGGACATACCAAAGAAGAACATCAAACCGGTTCCTTTGCGCCAGAAGCCTGCTCTTTATGTTATAGACAAGCCAGGCGCTCCCCAGTCAATGATTCTGGCGGCCCTGCCCGCTCCCCCTGCTTCAGACCCGGACCGTCTGGCCATAGAGCTGATGAACCAGATTTTCGGCGGAGATTTTGTTTCCCGGATTAACATGAACATCAGAGAAAACAAACACTGGAGCTACGGCGTTTTCTCCGCCTACCTCGCGGCTCGCGGTCAGGGCCCGTTTATCATGGTTGCTCCCGTCCAGCAGGATAAGACTAAAGAAACCATCCAGGAACTTCTGGGTGAGATTAACGGCCTGCTCGGTCAGAAACCGATTACCCAGGAAGAATACCTGAACACCAAAAACAGCAAGATAAATAAATTGCCCGGACAGTGGGAAACGATGTCGGCCGTGGCCGGCTCCCTGGTGGAAATGGTCAATTTCAACTTGCCCGAGGATTACTACCAGAAATATCCGCAAAAAATCGCCCAGCTCAAAATAGAGGACCTTTCCCGGGCGGCCAGGAAAGTTCTTCATCCGGAGAGCCTGATCTGGGTAGTTGTGGGAGACCGAGCCAAAATTGAAAAATCTCTGCGCGAACTCGGGCTCGGGGAAATTGCCTACCTGGACGCTGACGGTCAGCCGATCAAATAAACCTTTTTTCTTAAATTTAATTTCAGTAGAATAATTAAGCCCGCCGGGAAGATAAACCCGGCGGGCTTTTTAAATTTTTTTTTCAAAAAGTGACCGGTTAAAACGACTAAAAATAAGCTGAATTTTAAACTGGAAGGGAATAAGTATGGGGGAAGGTAAAATCAATCTCGGATATATTCTGATATTCTTTATCGTCTGTTCTTTTTTATCACCGCCGCTTCAGTTGCTGGCTTATCCGCAATCGGCCGTTGACAAGGAAGCCCTGAAAAAGGCGCAGGAAAATAAAGTCGTCACCGCTTACCGCCTGACCCAGCCACTGGTGCTTGATGGTCGCCTGGAAGAAGAAGTCTACAAAAATCCGCCGGCCGAGGACTTCATTCAGACCGACCCGCTGGACGGAAGTCCGGCCTCGGAGAAGACCTGGGTGTGGGTGGCTTATGATAAAGCCAACCTTTATGTCGGAGCTCTCTGCTTTGACCGTGAGCCAGAAAAAATAATCAGCCAGGTTGGCCGCAGGGATTATCTGGTTGATTCAGACTGGTTCATCTTCTGTGTGGACCCATACCTTGACCGGCGCAGCGGCTATTCCTTCTGGGTTAACCCGTCCGGTTCAATGATAGATAAGGCCCTCTACAACGACATCAGCGAAGATAAAAACTGGGATGGCATCTGGGAAGCCAGGGCCCAGATTAATGAAAAAGGCTGGAGCTTGGAAATCAGGATTCCACTTAACCAGCTTCGTTTTCCCAAAAAAGATAAATATCTTTGGGGCGTGAACTTTCAGCGCATCATAAAGAGGAAAAATGAAAAAGTCTCTTTTGCCTGGGTGCCCAAGGAAGATAATGCCTTTGTCTCCCGCTTTGCCTTGCTTCAGGGGATAGAAAACATAAATCCGGGACGGCGGTTAGAAGTATTTCCCTATTCCGTCGGTCAGGCTCAGTTCCGGCCCGAAGAGCCGGGTAATCCTTTCGAGACGGGGCACCGCTACCGGGGAAATGTGGGCTTTGACCTTAAGGCTGGCCTCAAGAGTAACCTGAACCTGGACCTGACGGTCAACCCTGACTTTGGTCAAGTTGAAGTTGACCCGGCGGTCATCAACCTGACTGCCTTTGAAACCTATTACGAAGAAAAAAGGCCCTTCTTCATCGAAGGCTCATCCATCTTCAACAACTTTGGCCGAGGAGGTATTTACATCAACGCCAATTTAAACTGGCCCAACCCCAGTTTATTCTACAGCCGGAGAATAGGTCGCGCTCCTCAGGGATATCCGGTTCACGAAGGATATGCTGACATCCCTGACCGTTCAACCATACTCGGCGCTTTTAAATTGACCGGAAAGCTGGGAGCGGGCTGGAATATCGGAATAATCAATGCCCTTACCGCCCGCGAATACGCCACGGTTGACCAGGACGGAACGCGCTTCCAGGACGAAGTGGCTCCCTTTACTTATTTTGGCGTCATCCGAGCGCTTAAAGAATTCAACCGCGGCCAGCAGGGTCTGGGTTTTATGTTCACTTCTGTCCTCCGTGACCTGAGGGCAGAAAGCCTTTCCGGTTTGCTGGCGGAAAGGGCTTTTTCCCTGGCGGTTGACGGTTGGAGTTTTCTTGATAAGAAAAGAAATTGGGTGCTGGGAGGCTGGGCCGGCGGCACTCTCATCCAGGGAAGCCAGGCCGCCATCTACCGCCTGCAGCGTTCTTCCCTCCACTATTTTCAGAGACCGGATGTAACCCATGTTTCTCTGGACCCGGAAGCCACCGCTTTAAGCGGCTGGGCTTCTCGGTTGAGCATAGCCAAACAGCAGGGACACACCATTGCCCTTATCTCGGCCGGAGCCCTTTCTCCCGGTTTTGACCCCAACGATGCCGGTTATCAGAGGACCAACTCTGACAAGATAAATTTTCAGGTTTTGTACGGATACCAGTGGACAAAGCCCGGTCGGGTTTTCCGCCAGTCTCTTCTGGTGGGCGGAGTAGAACAAACCCGAGACTTTGGCTGGAACAAAACCTATGAAGCCTGGTTCGCCAACCTGCAGGGAGTGTTCAAAAACTGGTGGTCAGTAAACGGTATGTTTTTGTATTATCCACCCTGTTACAGCAGCACTCTGACCAGAGGCGGCCCTCTGGCTTTAATCCCAAAAGGTTATTCTCTGTCGTTGGAGGTCGATTCTGACTCCAGGAAAAAATTTGTTTTTTACACCACGGTGGATCTAAGTCGCGTACCGGATAAACAAAAAGGATGGAACGTTTCCCTGGGGCTCAGATGGAAGCCGGCACCGAATTTCAATTTGAGCCTGGGTCCGACTTTCGGTCATGACCTGAATGAAACACAGTGGTTAACTTCCGTATCTGACCCCCTCATGACCGAAACTTTCGGCCGGCGTTACATTTTTGGACGCTTGGACCAGACTCTAATAGCTTCTGAATTGCGCCTGAACTGGATTTTTAATCCCCGGTTGAGCCTGCAGGTCTACCTGCAGCCTTATCTGGCGGTTGGCAAATATGACCGGATAAAGCAGCTCAACCGTCCCCGGGCCTATGATTATCTTGTTTTTGGAGAGTTCCCTTCGACCATCGATTACCAGGATGGAGTTTACCTCATCGACCCGGACGGAAGCGGTCCGGCCAATCCGTTTTCTATTTATAACCCGGATTTTAACTATAAATCGCTTCGCGGAACTATTGTCCTGCGCTGGGAATATCGTCTGGGGTCTCTGCTCTACCTGGTGTGGACCCAGAACCGGGCCGATTATTCCAACCCGGGGGACTTTTCCTTGGGCCGGGACCTGGGCCACCTGTTTACCGCTCCCGGGGATAACGTTTTTCTGCTGAAGATAACTTATCGATTGAACCTCTAAGGTTTTGTGATTTTGTTTCCTGCGCGTTTCTGACTGGCTTCCATCACTTGACAAGAGAAAAATAGAGTCTATGATATATGGCTAAATATCTGAGAAAGAGACAGTCTGCCAAATGCCCTGGATAACAGTTCTGTTGCTGGTCATCTCCAACGTTTTCATGACCTTTGCCTGGTATGGCCATCTTAAATACAAAAATTTGCCGCTAACCAAAGCCATTATTTTCAGCTGGCTTATTGCCTTTCTGGAATATTGCTTTCAGGTGCCGGCCAACCGCCTTGGCTACGGCAGGCTAAGCGCCGCTCAGCTGAAAACCATCCAGGAAATCGTCACCCTGAGCATTTTTTCGGTTTTTTCCATACTTTACTTAAAAGAAGAATTTCGCTGGAATTATTTGGTGGGTTTTTTCTTCATCGTGCTGGCCGGCTTTTTTATTTTCAAAAAATAATGTCCGGCCCGAGCCTTCAGCCATCAGCCGGCAGCAATGTGTCGGTAATATTTTAGGATGTATTTTTCCTGCACCTTATAAGACCAGTGCACATCTCTGATGAAGCGGGCCGCTTCTTCCTTGTTTCCTTCCTTCACATACTGAATAAGCTGAGCATGTTCGCCAATGGAAGCTTCCTCCCATTCCTTAACAAAACCTTCCGGACGAGGGAAGTCATAAAGTCTTTTCTTCAGGTTGTTGACAATTCTCATCAATTTTTCGTTGCCGCAGAGGTTGAGGTAAGTGTTGTGGAAATTCAGGTTTTTCTCGTAGTAAAGGTCGAAGTCATCGGCTTCAATGGCCTCTTTCATTTCCCGGTTCATCTGTTCCATGTATTCGATTTCTTTCTTCCCCATGATGTCCATGGCTTTGATGATAGCAATGCTTTCCAGCGCGCCAATAATTTCATAATAATTCCTGATATCCTGGACCGTCAGCAAATTGACCACCACTTTACGCCGCGGGAGGATGGTGACAAAATCTTCACTTTCCAGCTGGAGCAGCGCATCACGCAGGGGAGTCCGGCTCACGCCGAGCTTGCGGGATGTCTCTTCCATATCAATAACCGAGCCGGGCAGTATCTCACCCCGCCGCATCTGCTCCCGGAGAAAATCATAGACCTGTTCTTTTAAAGATTTGACATTCAGAACCGGTTTATCGTTCATGTTCATATCTCCCTTCCCAAAATTGCTTAACTATTGTAATAATCCACATTTTCCGCCATGATAATATCAATCTGCATCATGACCCTGTCTTTTACGTCTTCCCCCATGACCACCCGCCTGAACAGGGCATATAGGCCTTCATAGCCCTGACGTTCTGACTGCTGGCTGATTAGAAAATCGACCACCCCGTTTTTTAACAGCCTGACATTCTGGGGAATTGGGTCATAGCCGATCAACACCACCTTCTTCTTGCCGGCATGAGTTTTCCACCACTCAGCCACCTTGTGAGTCATGGCGTTGGTCACAAAAATCCCGACAATGTCCCGGTTATGCCGGTAGACATCATCAAGGAATTTCTTGGTTCTTTCAGACAGCCAGCGGCCATCCATTTCCACCACTATTGTTCCCACGCCAGACTGTCCGTCTATACCTTTGATGAACCCCTCGATTCTTTCGGCAATGTGGTAATCCTCTGGCAGGACCTTAATCACCAGCACTTTGCCTTCAACCGCGGACATCGTTTTTTTCATCAACTTCGAAGCCAGGAGGCCGCTCTGCAGAGCATCCTGCCCGATGTAAGCCAGAGGTTTAATGCCCGGCACATGAGAATCAAAAAAGACCAGCGGCAGGTCCTCGGGCAACCGCTGCACTAGGTCGCCGAAACTTTTGGGCAAGACCGGAGCGGCCAGCAACCCGTCCAGGTTCTCTTTCATAATCTTCTGGCCGGCCAGGGCCACCGACTTTTCCTGGTAACGGTCAAAGAAAAAGTAGCTAACCTGAACGCGGTGAGAGGCAAGTTCCTGCAAGGCTCTCTCTATGCCCTGCAAAGGTAGCGTCCAATAACCACTGTCCTGCTGTGGCCTGGGCATCAGCACGCCAAAGCGAAAAATCTTTCTCAGCTTCAAATTCTTGGCAAAGATATTGGTCCGGTAATTTAGCTTTTTTATTACCTCCAGCACCCTTTTTTCCGTCTCAGGATGCACCCGTCCCCGATTATGCAGAACCCGGTCGACCGTTCCGATGGAAACTCTGGCTTTTCTGGCAATGTCTTTTATGGTGACGATGGCTCGCCCTCTTCCCAAGTTTCTAAGAAAATTTTCTATCAAATTATGGCAGAAAATACAATATTTTTTATGAAATTTTTTGTTTTCAGCAAAATATTAAAACTTAAACTTAAAGCAGGCCGGAAACAGACCTGCTTGCTTTTTGACTATTTGAGCCCTGGAGAAAAGGGCAACTGAACTTGTCAGGTGCGGCTCAGTAGCCGAGGTTCTTTTTTAAGCGGTCGTATTCCTGCCAGATTTCATAAGGAATATGACGCCCAAATTTACTCAAAAAATCTTTTATTTCTTTAAGCTCTGTCTCCCATTCCTGAGGGTCTATCCTGAACAGTTCTTCCAGATTCTCTTCTGGAATGTTCAGCCCGGTCAGGTCCAGGTCTTTTTTATCTGGCACCAGGCCAAGCGGTGTTTCCCTGGCCCCCGCCCGGCCGTTAACCCTTTCTATAATCCATTTAAGTATCCTGATATTCTCACCAAATCCGGGCCAGAGGAATTCTCCCCGCTCGTTGCGGCGAAAAGCATTTATTGAATAAATTCGGGGTGGCTTGCTCATCAGCCGACCCATGTTTATCCAGTGGCGGAAATAATCCCCCATGTTATAGCCGCAGAAAGGCAGCATGGCCATCGGGTCACGCCGCAGAACACCGACTTTACCGGCGGCGGCCGCCGTGGTTTCCGAACCCATCCTGGCCCCCATGAAAACACCGTGTTCCCAGCTGTAAGCTTCAGTCACCAGCGGTATCAACCGGCTGCGCCGGCCGCCAAACAAGATGGCCGAAATGGGCACGCCCATCGGATTGTCATACTCTTTCGATAACGTCGGGCAATTATAGATTGAAACCGTGAATCGAGAATTCGGGTGAGCGGCCGGTGTCCCCTGTCCGGGCTTCCAGGGACGGCCCTGCCAGTCAACCATGTTGCCGGGAATTGGGCCATCCAGGCCTTCCCACCAGGGCGACATGGTATCCAGGTCAAGCCCCACGTTGGTAAAAAGCGTGGGATAAAATTTTGAATTGTGCAGGGTGCGGATCATGTTGGGGTTGGTCTTCATTGAGGTGCCGGGGGCCACGCCAAAAAAACCGGATTCCGGGTTTATGGCATAAAGGCGGCCGTCGGGGCCGATGTTTAACCAGGCAATGTCGTCTCCGATGGTCCAGACCCTATATTCCGGTAAAGCCGACTCCAGCATGGCGAAATTGGTCTTGCCGCAGGCTGAAGGGAAGGCACCCGCAATATAAGTGACATTTCCATGAATATCTTCCACACCGATAATCATCATGTGTTCGGCCAGCCAGCCGTATTTGCGGCCAAGCCAGGAAGCAATGCGCAGGGAAAAACATTTTTTGCCCAAAAGAGCATTACCACCGTAACCCGAACCTATGCTCCAGACCAAGTTTTCTTCCGGAAAGTGCATGATGTACCGTTTGTTGGGGTCAAAATCACCCACCGTGTGGATGCCTTTGACAAAATTTTCCGAATTGCCGATTTTCTCCAGGATTCTCTTGCCCAGCCTGGTCATGATTCTCATGCTAACGGCCACGTAGGAAACATCCGTTATCTGGACGCAGGCCTTGGCATAAGGAGAATCTGGATGCCCCATCATGTAGGGCAACACATACATGGTCCGGCCGCGCATCGCTCCGCGCGAAAGCCTGGTCAGGAGCTTCTTGGCTTCCTCCGGGTGCATCCAGTTGTTGTTCGGGCCGGTTGTTTCGCGGTCTGAATGACAAACATAAGTTAGGTGTTCCGTTCTGGCCACGTCGGTCGGATGGCTGCGGTGCAGGTAAGCTTTTGGCCAGAGGCTCTGGTTGAGCTCGAGGAAAATATCGTGCTGTTCGATCTTTTCCTCGCGCATGCCCATCTCGATGATGCGCCTGGCTTCACCTTCCGAGCCATCGCACCAATAGATGTTCTTAGGCTGAAGCAACTCAGCCTGTTTTTCCACCCACTTTTCTACGGCTGTCGCCATGTGCTTTCCCCGTTGAATATCGTTGAAACTCTCTAATAGCACAGGGACAAATATTTGTCAAAAATAAACGGGTGCTTTACCCTGGAGTCAGCCGGGAAAGAAGACAGCTTTTAAATAAGGCTGGCCTTGAAGGCAAAAACGCTCTTTTCAGATTCCGGCCAGGTTTAAATTTCTTGGGCCACCGATAAAGCCTTAAAGCTTGAGAAGAATTAGGGTGGGTGATGGCTCCTTTGCCAGGGCCGATATTACACACTTTTCTGCCACATCCTTATTGGGCCAGACCTTTTACAATTTTTAAATTGATTGTTAAAGTGAAGCCTATTTTATAAAATTTATCAGTCAGACAATGTGGTTTAAAAAGGAGGATAAAATGAAAGTCGGTTCGGTTTTTACCTTCCTGATTTTCTTAATTAATCTGGCTTTAATTTCACCGGTCTTTTCTGCCAATCAGGATGCCAAAATAATAAAACTACCGGCCCCAGATACTTCTGGCGGAAAGCCCCTGATGCAGTGCCTCAAACTCCGCCAGAGCTCCCGAGAATTCAGCCCTGAGAAACTACCGCTCCAGGTGCTGTCCAACCTTCTGTGGGCCGCCTACGGCATAAACCGACCGGACTCGGGCAAGAGAACCGCTCCTTCAGCCGTTAACTGGCAAAACATTGACCTTTATGTGGCCACGGCTGACGGGTTATTTCTGTACGAAGCAAAGGAGCATGCTTTACTGCAGGTGCTCGACCAGGATATAAGAGCCCTGACCGGAACTCAGGATTTTGTAAAGACGGCGCCGGTTAATCTGGTCTATGTGGGAGATTATGCCCGCATCCCGCGGGGCACAGATGAAGACAAGAGGTTTTATTCTGCTGCCCATACCGGCTTTATTTCTCAGAATGTTTATCTGTTTTGCGCTTCTGAAGGCCTGGCCACCGTTGTGCGCGCCTCAATCAACAAAGAAGAATTGGCCAAAGCCATGAAACTCCGGCCAGAACAGCACATCATGCTGGCTCAGACGGTTGGCTACCCCAAAAAATGAAAATTTAATTCTGACAAAAGCTAATTTTGCTCAGAAACAGAACAAACCGACAGTAAATTGCGCAGGTAGAAAATACTGCTTTTTCAAAAGCTAAAATCTTCCTGCTCCATCTGGTACTTTTGTGTGAGCTGGTACTGCTTTTAATCCTTCTTCCTCAGAAGCCAAACGGCCATTTCCCAGGCACCGCGGTTGGCCCAGGCATAGTAAGGAATCAGGAAAAGGTTCTGTTTTCTTATTTCTTTTCCTTTTTCATCCACCACGAGCCCGCTTCCCGTAATCACTCCCACTCCGCCGATCAGGTCGTTTCGGAACCACTGCTGGAGCTTGCTGGAATCAGGCAGAGCTAAATTCATGGCCGTGCCGCCGTTGTCAATCCCTTCAGCGCAGAAAACAATCGGGCCGCGTTCGACAGCCACCCGCCCCTGGTCCTCGACCACTTTCTCGTGAGCGATAACTCTCTTTATCTCCATGGGAAAAATAATTTCTACCACGTCGCCTCTTCTCCATTTTCTTTTAATTTTCAGGTATCCACGGTCAATCTCCACCGGAATGTTCTTGCGGTTGAGTTTAACCATGACCTGCCCCTGGCCTGATTCGAGATATCTGTACAAATCGCTGGGCACCGGTTTCCCCTGTGTCCACCCCGGAATCCTCAAACATAAAGCAAATTCTCTTACTCGCGATGGATTAATCCCCAGCTTAACCGACCCCAGCCAGGGATATTTGGTTTCCTGGATAATTTCCAGCCTGGCTCCTTTGTACTCAAAATTGGCGGTCGAGCCAACATACAGGTTGACAAAAACTTCATTATCAGAATAAGCATAAATATATCCGGGAAAAGTGGCCAGGAAGCGTGCGGCATTGGCCGGGCAGCAAGCCACTTCAAACCAGCTGCTTCTTTCATAATTCCCCTTTGAGGCCAGGGGATTCTGGTAGAAAAACTTGTCCCCCGTAAATCCCACGCCGGAAAGAAGCCCGTTATAAATAATTCTTTCCAGCACATCCACGTACCGGCCGTCTCCCTCAAGCTGGAAAAGCCTCTGATTCCAGAAAGCATTCCCCACGGCGGCACAGGTCTCAGCGTAAGCGGTCAGGTTGGGGAGTTCATAATCCGCTCCAAAGGCTTCATACTCGCCGGTGGAACCGATTCCGCCAGTCAGGTACATCTTCCTGCCCACCACATTTTCCCAGAGTTTCCGACTGGCACTGGCATATTCGGGTAACCCCATCAGGGCAGCCACGTCGGTCATAGCCATGTACATGTAGGTGGCCCTGACGGCATGTCCAACAGCTTCGGTCTGCTCCAGCACCGGCCGGTGATTTTGCAGATATTCTTCAGAATTGTAGATATAAAATGGGGAAGTTTTCGGATAAACTTCCCCCCCATGGTAGTGGCCGCGCTCGTCCAGGAAAAATTTGGCCAGTTTCAGATAATCTTCCTTCCCCGTGACTCGATAAAGCTTTATCAAACCTATTTCCACCTCCTGGTGACCGGGAAAGCCCCGCCGCTTTCCGGGGCCAAAGGTGCGAACCAGAAGGTCAGCGCTCTTGAGCGCCACCTCAAGAAGATTTTTTTCACCCGTGGCCTGGTAATAAGCCACAGCCGCTTCGTAAAGATGTCCGAGGTTGTAGAGCTCATGGCTCACCCTGAGGTTTGACCAGCGTTCCGGGCCGGCCCCCGGTGCCGGATTTTTGGGGTCAATCGTCCTGGCGGTATACAGATAACCATCGGGTTCCTGGGCGCGGGCAATAATCGAAGCCAGCTCATCTATCTTTTTCTTGAGCTCTGCCTCCGGGTTGGTTTTAAGAGTGTAAGCAGCCGCTTCAATCGCTTTAAAGACATCGGAATCATTGTACCTCTTACCGGTATGCTTGCCCTTTTTTAAGCCGGCCGCAATCCGGAAATTATCCACACGGCCTGTTTCTTCGTTCATCCTGAACAGATAAGGCACAGTCACCAGCCGGTTAATTTCCAGGCGCGGCGCCCAGAAATCATCGGTCACTTTTACTTCCCAGAAATTTACCGGTTTTATCGGGTAATCAGGCGCCTGATTTGGTTTAGTTTTTTCATCTGAAGCTCCAAGCAACAGAGCGCCGAACAGAAGCAAGCACAGAAAAATAGATGTTAACTTGATACTGTTATTTTGTTTTTTTGGCCCGTGTTTCATTGCTTTCTCCCGTGTTTTTTTCCCTCAATCATTTCCTTTGTTAACATTATACAAAATTATGACTTCATCCGGCCGATATAAAATAAAATGGCAAGCCCATCTCTTATCTTGAGACATCAACCAAATTTGAACTTGATTGAAGCCACAGTTTTTTCTGCCTGCCTTTCTCTACTCCCTAACCTGACATCACCAGGCTTTTGCTTTTCAAGGGCTTGGGCAGCGGAGAGCCTTTCTGCTGTTAACGACTTTTTAGCTGGTATATGGTGACGCTTAACGGGGGGACCTGTAAAAGGTTGGGTTTGAATTCCTCCTTCACTTCTTCAATCCTTACTCCCGGCTCCTGTCCCGGGACGTTGCAGGCTTTTTCGTCTGCTCCGGTCAGCCGCCAGATTTTTGGCAGGCCGGCCAGGTTAATCCCGTGAAGCTTCACGGAAACACTCTGCTTTTCGCGGGTGGGATTGACCACGGCCAGGGTCAGAGTTTTCCCGTCTTCTTTCCAGGCGGCCATTATATCCAGAGGTTCCGGATGACCGGAAATTTTAACCGGGACGGTACCAAACTCCTGCCGGTAAAGTTTTAGCACCAGGCCGGTGGTGTCGAAAACCGCATCTGTCTTAGAAGTCTTGATAGCCCCGATGACGTTTACTGTCTGGGCATAATTGGCCATAAAAATAATATCGGCCTGCCGATAATATTCATGCAAACCGGCCGCAATTCCCAGAGCATCTTTCAGGAAATACTGAGTTCCGAGCTCTCCGTAAAGGTAAGGACCGTACCAGTAATTCCACTCGTCAAGGGCAATCTTTATATCCTTGCCTTTAAGTTCGGGCAGGGTCTTCCGGTACTGCCGGTGAGCCTCGGCTATTCTCCTGATGGCCCGAGGAACCTGGTAGACATGGCTGAGCAAGCCCGGCCTTTCCTGCACGTAAAAATGCTCACTTATCAGCTGCATGTGATCAGAGCAGTTCCTGAGCATGCCTTCGCTCCATTCTCCCACGGCTCCAACTCCGATAAGGACGATGTTCGGGTCTCTGGCTTTCATGGCCTCGGCGAACCGGTTGTGTCGCTTAACATAATCCCGGAGCGGCATATGACCGAGCTGCCAGTCACCGTACATTTCATTACCGATGGACCAGAAGCGACAGTTAAAAGGCTCCGGATGACCGTTCTGCGCTCTGAGCCGCCCCACCGGGGTATCGGCCGAGCCGTTGACATATTCTACTTCTTCCGCCGCCAGAGTTTCATTTCCCTGCCCGCTGTTGACCGCGATGTATGGCTCGGCCCCCACCAATCTGCAGAAGGTCATGAACTCATGAATTCCAACATCGTTGAGTTCTATTCCTTCCCAGGCCGGGTTCTTGCGTGGTGGCCGTCGGTCGGGGTCTCCGATTCCGTCTTTCCAGTTATATCCGGAGACAAAGTTTCCACCCGGCCAGCGATAAACGGGAGAGTTAAGCTCGCGCAGAAGGCGAATGACCTCCGGCCGGAAGCCCTCTACGTTATCGGCCGGCATCAAAGAAACCGCCGCCACCCGAAAAGCTTCGCTGCCCCGGCTGACAATCTCTAACCGTCCGCAGTCCGTGTTTTTGGCTGCTTCAAAAGAAAAATAATATTTTTCATAATCAGGTCCAATTTTATCTACGATAAAAGCCTGGCGGTCATTTTCGCCCTCTCCCCAGACCAGCCTTATTTCTACGGGTAACACTCCGGGGTCTCCCGCCAGCACTATCCGGCCGGTGTATTTACGCCCGGCTCGCAGAGCCAGATTGGACTGAACCAGGCCGGCTTCTTCACCGTTTCCCTTTAACCTGACCTCGGGGACGGGAACCCCGGCATAGGTCAGGAGCGGGTTCATGTGAAGCGAATGAGGCTGCCCGCAGGGCTTCCAGGGCGATTCGGTTGAGCCTACCGGATAGTAAAATTTTCTGTCTTCAAGCATCTCAGCCCAGATACCCTGATAAATGCACCGGCCGAGATGCTCAATAAACTGGCCGTAAATATACTTGGAGACCGGCGGCAATTTCTGGTTGGCCTCGATGGTGACCTCTGGCTTGAGAGTGCGGCCGGAGAGATATTCAAGGCTGAGGTCGTCAAACCAGGCCTCGCCGGTGGCCTTTCCCCAGCCGCCAAAAAGACAGTTTATTTGAAGAGCATCATTCAGCTCGGTATCAAAAACCAGCTCCACTTTAGTCCAGTCATTCGTGCCAACGAGAGCCCTCGTCTGCAGTTTATCCTGCCCGTGGATGTTCAGCAGAACACCTTTCCCGCCCGCAGCTTTTACCTCCCTGGTTTTAATCCAGCCGGAAAGCCTGTACCTGGAAAAAGGTTTTACCCTGACCACTGTCGACCAGGAAGCATCCGCCCCGGCGGTGGAGGATATCTTCACGCTTTTCTCTCCCGAACGAGACAGGCTGTCAACCTGAAACTTAGCTTCACCCTGATAAGTTACAGGGCGCCAGCCCACGGGCCTTTCATTCTTTATATCTTCAAAAGAAGAGTTCTGGATGACCTGTTTTTCTTCTTTTCCCTGAGCGAAAAATGCCAGGTTAAGACTGAAAAACAGAAAAAGTAACAACCAGACCAATCTGGTTTTGCTAAGGCGATGATTTCCCGGTTTCTCTCTTCGTAAATAAACTGACCAAAACATCCTGTCCTCCGGTTAATTTATGATAAAACTTTCTCCGGCTGACCCTTTCCGGGCCAGTCTGATTTCATCTCAGCTCCTGAATATTACCTCAAGCTTTTTAAAATTTTTTTTTTCTCTTCCAATACTCTTTTTCTGAGTTCCTTTCTTTTCCTTATTCTCTTCACACCATTTTCTGTTCAGCAATCTTTTCTCAACTTACTTAACCACCCACTCCTGTATGCCAGAAGAAAACTCTGGTTGAGATTTGATTTCAAGCTTAAGCGCCCTGGTTATCACAGGGGAAAACCTGACCGTGTTGTATCTGTCTTTTTCCGCTCTATACTCATCAATGTTTTTAACCGGCAGCCAATCTTTTCCTTTGAGATAATAAAGTTTCCAGCTCTGTGGCACCCGGCACTCACCTTCACCGGTGTCATCAAACCAGTAAACGGCCGCTTCCGACAGCCGGACAGGCGAGTCAAATTCATAGACAACCCATTCCGTGGTTCCTTTCTTGGGCCACCAGTGGAGATAACCGACGGAATGGTCATTAGAATTCTGCGGCTCATACTGGTCATTGATAAACCTGGCTCCCCTGGCCCCTTCGGAAGCCTGAACCTTGGCCTTAGCGTAGAGAGCTGGCTCCGGTTTTGGCCTGACTTTTGATTCTTCCCTGGCTATCCAAACCGCCATCTCACCGCGCCCGCGATGGGCCCAGGCATAATAAGGAATGAGCGTGATTTCCTGTTCCTGACTTACCACCTGGCCCTTTTCTACCATAAAAGCCCGGCCTTTGGCCTTTACCATTGTGAGGCCGCCCAGAAGGTCCGGCTTGAATTCCGCTTTCAATTCGGCTTTATCCGGAAGCAGTAAATTGCTCACCCGCCCGTTGTTATCCGGCCATTCAGCACAGTAAACGATCGGCCCCCTCTGAATGGCCACCAGTCCCTGGTCTGCTTTTACCTTCTCGTTGGCCAGCACGCGCCTTGGTTCCATCGGCAGGCTGATTTCAATCACATCACCCGCCTGCCATTTCCTGGCAATCGGTAAAAATCCGTTTTCGAGGTTTAAAGACACTTCCTGACCGTTTACCCTGACCACGGGCTTTGTCTCTAACTTATCGGCAAAGTAATAAAGGTCTCCCGGAATGGGCTGTCCCATGGCCCAGCCGGGTATTCTCAGGTAAACGGTAAAGTCATCCGGCTTTTCCGGTTTGACTTTAATCTTAATCTCGCCGTCCCAGGGATACTCGGTTTCCTGCTCAACATCCACTTTAAGGTCATCCATGGTGACCTGCGCCTGGCTGCGGGCAAAAAGGTTGATGTAAAGTTTTTCCCCCGAGGTGGCGTAAACATACTGTCCGATCTGGGGTAAGAACCGGGCTATGTTTGGCGGACAGCAGGCACATCCAAACCAGGGCGTTCTTTCATGCTGGCCGAAAGAAGCGAGCGGGTTGGCGTAGAAAAACCTGTCGCCCGAGAGAGAAACACCTGAGAGAACCCCGTTGTAGATGATGCGCTCGAAGACATCCAGGTACTTAGCTTCTCCGTGGAGCAAAAACATGCGGTAGTTCCAGAAAGCGTTGGCAATGGAAGCGCAGGTTTCGGCATAAGCTGAAGCATTGGGCAGCTCATAGGCCGGCCCAAAGCCTTCCCAGGCGCCGGTGGCGCCAATGCCGCCCGTCAGGTAAATCTTCCTGAAGACCACATCTTCCCAAAGCTTATCCAGCGCCCTGACATATTCCATGTCACCGGTCAGGGCAGCCACATCAGCCATGGCTGAATACATATAAGCCGCCCTCACCGCATGGCCAACGGCTTCGATTTGCTGCTTTACCGGCTGGTGGTCCTGGGAATAAAAACCATAAAGTTTATGTCCCTGGGCATTACCGCGCTGGTCGAGGAAAAATTTAGCCAGGTCCAGGTATTTTTTCTCGCCGGTAAGTCTGTACAGCTTGACCAGGCCGATTTCAATTTCCTGGTGACCCGGCGGGAGCATTATTTTCCCCGGGCCAAAGTCTTTAAGGATGAGTTCTGCGTTTTTCAGGGCAACATCCAGCAGTGTTCTCTTCTTGGTGGCCTGGTAATGAGCCACCGCCGCTTCATAAAGATGTCCCGCATTGTAAAGCTCGTGTGCTTCCTCTTCTCTTTCCCACCGCCTGCTGGCCACCCAGTTTTCCAGCGGAATTTTCCCGCCCTTGTCTTTTATGCTTCTGGCGGTGTAAAGATAACCGTCTTTTTCCTGAGCGGCTGTTATTTTAGCTATCAGGCTGTCGACATACCGGTCAAGCTCGGGGTCATAGCGGAGCATCAAAGCATAGGAAGCCGCTTCAATCGTCTTGTAGACATCAGAATCATCAAAAGGATAATTTGAGCAGAAATTGCCGCTGCCGCCGGGTGCGGCTATCTCAAAATTTTTTATCCTTCCGGTTTGTTCCTCTTCTTTAAAAACGTGGGGGATGGTCACTTTGATATCAGTTTCTATTCTTTTATCCCAGAAATTATCGTTAAATTTCACATCCGTTAGCTTTCCGCTCTTTATCGGGTAATCTTTCTTCTGGCCACGGCAGCTGACCGACAAAATAAAAACAAGCAAGAAAACCATCATGGCCGGAATGATTCTTCTACTCTTTAAACTCCTTAAATTTGGCATTATTTAACCTCCTTTGTTATTTTTCTTGGCCGAGAATGCGTTTTTATCATCTTTTTATTAAATTAGCTTTTCTTAATCCACCAAATTACATTATCAACCTTTCGGGTTAAGGTGAAAACAACAAAAATTACTTCCACCAAAATCTTTATCGCATCTAAATATTTTTTTCAAATATCTAATATATTTCATTTGACATTTCATGAATTTTATGCTATTTATTTTCTGGCTTAAGAAATGACCATGAAAAGCCAGAAAAAGGATCTAACCCTCCCTCAATCATAAACCTCTTTCCCCTCACAATCCCCCTGAACAAACAGGGCACCCAATCCCGGGGGCCCTGGTTTTTTTCTTTTCTAACTTTTTCCTGGCTTTTCACAGAGGCCATTTCCCTTTAGCGGTCTGATATGGTTTCGTCGCCGGCGCTTTTAAGCACCACGGTTTTTTCCTGGAGAGACCAGCTTATTCTTTTTTTAATCAAGGCTGTTGTTATCAGCCTGTTATTTCCGTATTCCAGCACTACTCTGTACTTACCTGGCTCCACCTGTGGTGACCATTGCCCTGAAGCAGCTTCTTTTCTCATATCCCAGGCCACCCTGTGGAAACCGGCCTGTCCATCAGCCCTGATTTCCCTGAACAAACTCCCCTGCTGGTCATATATTTTAAGCCTCACTTCCTCTGGCAGGCTTTCTTTCACATAATAAAAAATCACCACTTCATCCGGCTCGTTCGGAGTCATCAAATGACTGTCTCCCAGGAGTTCATAATTACCAAAAACCGGATACTGTTTCTGGATGGCCGGCCTGATTGAGAACAGATGAACGGGGTCCTTCAGCACCTCTGTATTAATTTCTTCAAGCGGCCAGATGTTGGTAATCCAGATTCCCCGGCCGTAGGAGCCGACCACCAGGTCTTTTTCCCTGGGATGGATGACCAGATCGGTGATTTTTACCCGCGGCAGATTGTTCTGAAAAGAGGTCCAATTTCTGCCGCCGTCAAATGAGACAAACAGGCCGTGGTCAGTACCGACAAACAACAAATCAGGGTTTTTCTGGCTCTGAACCACCACATTAATCGGATAATCTGGCAGGCCGGAAGTTAGCGGTATCCAGGTCCGGCCAAAATCTGCTGTCTTGAACAGGTAAGGTTTAAAATCATCCTGACGGAAACCGCTCTTGGCCACAAAAGCCGTACCGGCTTCATGCGGTGAAGCAAAAACCCGGCTCACCCAGGTCCCGGCCGGCGCGCCTGCCCTGGCCAGAGCGGCTGTGCAATCGGTCCAGGTTGCTCCACCATTGGTGGTCACTTGAACCTTGCCGTCGTCTGTGCCAACCCAGATAACTCCCGGCTTTACCGGCGACTCTGAAATCGTGGTAATGGTGCAAAAAGTAATGTTGCCGGCTCCCTTTTGCCTGCTCTTGTCATTGGTGGTCAGGTCCGGACTGATTTCTTCCCAGTGTTCACCGCGGTCGAGTGACCTCAACACACACTGAGCTCCAATGTAAACAATCGAGCTGTTGTGCGGCGAAAGGTGAATCGGCGGGGTCCAGTTAAACCGATAGGGCTCTTGTCCTGGCTGTCTTTTCGGTTGAATATTCTGCCTTAGCCCGGTTTTTTGGTCAAGCCGGCCAAAACCGCCAAATTCCCGGCAATTATAAACCCAGCGGCTGTCGTTGGGGTCCACCACATTGTACATCCCATCACCTCCGCCAACCGTCACCCAATCGCTTAAGTTTACCGAGCCGGACCAGGAATTAGACGGCCCTTTCCAGGAATCATGGTCCTGAAGACCGGCGTAAACGTTATAGGGTTCTTCCAGGTCGACGTCTAAATCGTATATTTCGCCGAGCGGCAGGTTGTAAAAATGGTGACAGGTCTTCCCGCCGTCATAGGTGACATACACACCACCATCACTGCCAAAAAGCATCCTCTGCGGATTCTTGTGGTCAATCCATAAGGTCCGCACATCGCCAAAAGCCGACTTAAATAAAGCTGTGGGCGGCCAGTCGGCATCTCGCCAGGTTTTCCCTCCGTCAACCGAGCTGGCCAGAGTTACCCCCGTAATAAACAGATTCTGGTCATTTTCCGGATTTATGTAAATCTGGTTAAAGGAATACGGGGCTTTACTGGCCAGCGGTTCTTTTCCGCTGTTGACCCTGGTCCAGGTTTCTCCGGCATCCTCAGACCGGTATACTTCACCCACGGCCACCGGATAAGCCGGACGGCCAGCATGTTCAGCCGCAGCTTTTTCTTCGGCCGTTGGCTGGCGGAAGTTTTCTACCACGGCATAAAGTATTCTGGGGTTTTTACGGTAGACATCTATTCCAATCCGGCCGACATAACCGGAAGGCAACCCGCCCGAAAGCCTTTTCCAGGTCCGCCCGCTATCAACCGTCTTGTAAATGCCGCTTTCCGGACCACCTGCCTCATAATGCCAGGGAAGCCTGACCTTATCATAGGTGACAGCGTAGAGAACTTCCGGGTTAGAAGGGTCGATGGCCAAATCAATAACCCCAATTTTATCGCTGACATAAAGAACTTTTTCCCAGGTTTTTCCCCCGTCCGTCGTCTTAAATACCCCTCTCTCACGGTTGGGAGTGAAAAGATGTCCCATCGAAGCTACGTAAACGATATCCGGGTTGGATGGGTGAATGATTATCTTCGAAATATGATGCGAGTCTGACAGCCCCACCTTCTGCCAGCTTTTCCCGCCATCGCTTGATTTATAAACTCCGTCTCCGCTGTGTGAACTGCGGGCACAGTAGGCTTCTCCCGTTCCGACCCAGATTATTTCCGGGTCAGAAGGAGCAACAGCTATGGCTCCGATTGACAGATGGCTCTGCCCGTCGAAAATCGGTTCGAAAGTGGTGCCGTTGTTGGTGGTTTTCCACACGCCGCCGTTTCTGGTGCCCACATAAAAGGTGTAAAGGTGAGCCTGCTCGGGAAACTCCGGCACGGCGAAGCAGGTCACCCATGAACCGGCTCGAAAAGGGCCGATGTTCCTGAAAGTAAACAGCTTCAGAATACCTTCAGGCGCCAGCTGCTGGGCAGTCAGCGAAGCCACAGAAAACAAAACAAGAAGCGCTAATAAGCCGGCCTTTATATTTTTTTGCACCGTTAAATTTTTTTGCATGCAGTGAATCATGGCTTTGCCGGGCATCCTGGCCTCCTTGAAGATTATTTCAGTCTTGTTTATATATTATTTGAAATTGCTTGTTTTTCCCATTCAAAAAACTTTTTTCTCTATTTTCCCAATCATTTTAATTTATTTATTCTTTCCCTGTTTATCTCGGCAGGTAAGATATTTCATCTCCGTTAATCATCTCAAACCCGGCCCTGTTTTTGGTCTGCCGACTGGCCGTTTTCAGGCTTTACACCGCCCGTGTTTATTTTCATCCCTTTCTTTTTTATTCATCCGTAATTCGAGCCTTTTCCTAAGAGAAGTCCCACCATTTATGGCTTAAGTTCAGGCTCAGAAAATTAATATAACTCTGTTTTAAGCGCTATTTTTATTTTTTAAATAATCTCATCATCACTCCATGCTGTCGGGAGCATAGAAATATCACATTTATCAAGACGTCAATTACAACCGGATATCTTCCTGCCACAATCTTTTCTGCCTCGCGGCTAAAACCATCTGCTGGTCCGCTTGAAAAAATTCAGCTTTAAGCCATCTTTTTTGAGCAAAATGAAAAAGGGGAAGAGCCTTCGCTCTTCCCCTTTTTTAATCTCAGTTTAACGGGCAATCTTAGAACTTGTACCGGATGGACAGCTTAACCACTCTCGTGGCCGAAATGCTGGTCACCCGGCCATAGTTGTAATCAAGAGTATAGGTTCCGACACTGGTACCTTCAGCTGCGGGGAACCAGGTGCTGATCGGGTTCAGGCCGTAGTTAACGTACTTGTTGCCCATCAGGTTGTAAACATCAGCAAAAGCGGCAATCTTTCCGTAAGGAAGCTTGAATTCTTTTTCCAGATGAAAATCGAGGTTGGCATAATCCTGCTCGCGGCGGGTGCCGTTCGGTTCGAGCATCACCCAGACTGACCAGGGAACCACGTTATGAGCTTCAGCCCAGTCATCAGGCGGCACTATTTCTACACTGCGGCCCCAGGGATAGCCGAGCCGGTAGTTGAAAAAGAACGAAGCCACAAAGCCGTAGGGCAGGTTGAACGTACCATAAATTTTGGCCATGAACGGGACATCATAGCTGTCACGCCCGGGAGCATTAACAAAATCGTTCGGGCTGTCGCCGCAGGTAAAAGTGGTCGTCTTAGAAAAGACCAGCGAACCACCCAGGGACCAGCCGTTGGTAAACCTCTTGTCAACTGTAATTTCTAATCCATCATACTTGGTGAAGGCCTCGGGGAAATTCCTCTTGATGTAGACGGCCCGGTCATAGGGCGAATCGAGCGTCATGAAATACACGGTGACAGTCTGTTCGGGGAAAGCACCGTAAGCCGGAACCGTCGTGGTAAAGGGCACATACCATTCGGGGGCCTGTTCCAGAGTGTACCAGTATTTTCCGGTTTCAAAATCATACTTGCCCCAACCAAAGAAATCCGTCTTCTTCTTGTGGATGTAGGTTAACTTAACAGCCAGGTCCTTGAACAGCTGGTGTTCGATTCCGGCTGTTATTTCATTGTGAATCGGAGAATGCAGGTCCGGGTCGACCAGCTTGCGCAGGTATTCAGGGTCCGGGCGCTTAAAATCACCCATGCCCCAGCGATATTCATAGTAATCAACGCCCGGAGAATCAGGTATACCATTCTGGTTGTTATCCCACCAGTTAAATTCATACTGGGCCATGACGGCCGGCGAAACTTCAGAGAACCACATGACCGGAACCTGTTCTGCATAGCGAGCATAAGAAAGTTTCAGGGCTGTCCTGCCGTTACCAAAAAGGTCATAACTTACACCGACACGAGGAGAAATGCTCGTGAACTTGAGCACGTTTTTAATGGCCGGGACTTCGAACGGGCCAAACGGGTTAAAACCAAGCTCCGACTCCAGTACCTGGCCAATCTGATAGGCCAGACCGGTCGTACCGGTTGACCGCGCCTTACCGCCCCAACCGTTGTAGTAGTCAAGCCTTAAACCGAGGTTAAAGGTCAGGCGATTTTTAATCGTCCAGTTATCCTGCAAATAAGCACCGAACCTGTACTCATAGAGGTCCTTTACGCTGTCACTGCGCCCGCCACCGCAATTGGTAAATGACAGGCGGCCATCACCGTAGATGGTCGGCTCGTCCACACCAAAATAGCCTCTCCAGTAGTACGGGTTGCCGTTATAATAATACCAGTTCATTGGCTGCTGTCTGGCATAAGCATACCTGTCCCAGCCGAACTGAACCTCGACACCGGCTCCCATTTCATGGTCGCCGCCGAGAAAATCATCCTGGAAATGAGTACCCCGGATGGAAGCCTGGCTGGTATGCCGGGTGATAAAACTTTCCCAGGACTGGATACCATTCCAGATATAACCAGTGTAACCATCCTGGTAGGAAATCTTGTCCGAGCCATTGGTGGCGGTAATCGGATAATCCAGGTGGTTGACGTTCAACCTGAAATCGATGAAAGAATCAGAAGTGGGAATCCAGGTCAGGTTGGCCGTGCCCACATACTGTTTGGCCCGGGCGGTGAAGGTGCTGTCTTCGGTTTTATTCGACCAGGCTTCATACATATTCCTGTTGGCACTTACAGAAAAATAGGTGTAGAAACGCAGCTTCTTGGAAAATTCCGTGGTGAGCTTTAAGTTGCCCCTGATGTTCTGGCTCGGAACTTTGTACTGGTCATAATAGGTGCCCAGGATGGTCGTCGGCCGGAAGGGGCTCCAGTTGCTGGACTTGGTGAAAGCCGCATCGGCGAAGAACCAGATTTTGTCCTTTATAATTGGACCGCCCAACATGGCCGAGGAGTCAACATTATAAAGACTGAAGGATGGTTTGCCGATGCGCATGGCCTTCAACTGCTCATCGGGGAAAAGCACCTGAGCCAGGTGCTTGTTGGTGTAATAAACCTGAGCCTGACCTGAAAAATTATTGCCGCCGGACTTGGTTACGATGTTAACAAAAGCACCGCCGGTTGTTCCCACCTGAGCCGGCAAGGCACCGGTGACGACTTCGATTTCTTCTATGGCATCAAACTGGGGTGTGCCGAAAGCACCGCCGGTGGTCGGACAGTTGGCATTGATTCCGTCAACTTCATAAGTCACGCCATTCCAGTCCGTGCCATGAATGCTGCCAGAGTAAGTGGCAATCGTGCCAACGGTTGCAGGCACCAGATTAAGAACGCTGGTCAGACTGCGGTTCAGGGGCAAACGGGAAATCACTTCAGAGGTCACGGCCACCGTCACCTTGGTTTTCTGCACGTCAATTTCCGGCGCCTTGGCCACGACCGTAACCTGTTCTTCTACGGCGGCCGGCTCCATTTTCACTTCCAGGGTAACAGTCAGTCCCACCCGAACGATTACTTCATTCAGGGTTACCTTTTTGAATCCCGGAAGTTCGGCCGTCAGGGTATAGGTACCCGGGGGAATGGCCGGAAAACGGAAGGTGCCATCCTCTCGGCTCACGTCGGTAGCCTTACCCATCATGCTCGGCCCGGCCAGGGTCAGGTTAACACCGGGTAAGGGATTACCATCGGTATCCTTGACCAGACCGCGGACCGTACCGGTCTGACGGGTAATTTGAGCCTGGAGGATGCTGAAGGAAAGAAGGACAACAAGACCGAGAAAGAGAATACTCTTCCCTTTGCGCATAAAACTCCTCCTATTTAGATTAATTTTAAAGGCTTGACAAAAGAAAGATTAACCAGCGAGCTTAAGCAGGTGAGAGCTAAAAAGCAAAGATGAGGGCTGGTCCGTCTGCCAGAACAGGCCGGCCAGTCATTTCCCTGAATTTTCTTTTTCCATCCTGTTCGTCGCTCGGTTTTCATAATATTTCTCGCTGTGTTAACGATAACACTTAAGGTTAAAAAAATTTTTAAAAAATGTTATCGTTAACACATATTTTTTATATAATAGACCTGAAAATGATGTCAAGAACTTTTTTTCAGATAAAAGAGCGGGTAACTCAGGCCCGACCGCCAGACCTGCCATTAACACCTTTCACTTTAAAAATAAGGGCCGGCTGTTGTATTATGCTGAGGAAGGGCAGATGAAGGTGATTTTTGTCAGAAAGCCGAAAGAATTATCTTTCTGTGATTCTGACAGCAGGAAGAACCTTGCCTCTCTTTATATTTTCCATAGATTCTTCCAAACTCCTATTAACCTTCAGGAGGAAAGATGAAAAGAAAAACAAAAGCTTACAGCCTCGGGCTTGACTTCGGGACCAATTCGGTTCGGGCTCTGGTCGTGGACACGGCCACCGGTGAGGAAATCAGCACGGCCGTGGTGAATTATCCTTCAGGTGAAGCCGGCATCCTTCTCGACCCGAAAGACCCCAACCTGGCCCGCCAGAACCCGGCTGACTACGTCGAATCAATGGTCAGAGCCGTGAGACAGGCTCTTAACAGAGCCAAGAAGAGCAAAAAAGGATTCTCCCCTGACCAGATAATTGGCCTGGGCGTAGATACCACCGGCTCAACACCGATACCGGTTGACCGGAACGGCCTGCCCTTAGCCTTTCACGACGAATTTAAGAACAACCTCAATGCTCAGGCCTGGCTGTGGAAGGACCACACTTCTTTTGCTGAAGCCCAGGAAATCACCGAGCTGGGCGCCAAGGAACATCCAGAATATCTGGCCAAGTGCGGTGGAGTTTATTCCTCAGAGTGGTTTTTCAGCAAAATTCTGCACTGTTTGAGGGTTGCTCCCGAAGTGTTCGAGGCCGCTTACACCTGGGTGGAATGTGCAGATTTCATACCGGCCTTAATTACCGGCACGCTGGCCCCAAATAAAATTAAAAGAAGCCGTTGTGCCGCCGGACACAAAGCGATGTTTAACGAGGCCTGGGGCGGACTGCCGGCCAAAGAGTTCCTGGCGAAACTCGACCCAAAACTCGGAGAGCTTCGGGACCGTCTTTATAACAGGACATACACTTCCGACCAGCCGGCCGGTTTTCTGACAAACTCCTGGGCTAAAGTTCTTGGGCTCAAGCCCGGCCTCCCGGTGGCTGTCGGAGCTTTTGACGCCCACCTGGGTGCGGTGGGGGCCGGTGTTGCTCCGGGTAAATTTGTCAAAATCATCGGCACGAGCACCTGCGATATCTGCGTCTGGCCGAACAACCGGCCTCTGGCTGATATCCCGGGTCTTTGCGGGATAGTCGATGGCTCGGTTCTGCCCGGTTATTTTGGCCTGGAAGCCGGTCAGTCAGCCGTGGGCGATATCTTCAACTGGTTCGTGAATTACCTGCAGCCCGGCGGGCCAAGGAAAGGCAACCATGAAGAATTGACCAAAAAGGCCTCCGCTCTCCTGCCCGGCGAATCCGGCCTTCTGGCTCTTGACTGGAACAACGGCAACCGCACCATCCTGGTTGACCAGAGGCTGACCGGCCTGCTGCTCGGTCAGACCCTGCATACCAGGCCGGAAGAAATTTATCTGGCACTGATAGAGGCCACGGCTTTCGGCGCGCTGACCATCATAAAGCGTTTCCAGGAATATGGCGTCGAGATAAATGAAGTCATAAACTGCGGTGGTATCGCCGAGAAAAACCCCCTGGTGATGCAAATCTACGCCGACGTTTTCGGCCTGGAAATGAAAATAGCCCGCTCCTCTCAGACCTGTGCCCTGGGCTCAGCCATGGCCGGAGCGGTGGTGGCCGGCCGGACGGCCGGCGGGCATGACACTTTTGAAGAAGCCCAGGCCGCCATGTGCGGGGTCAAGCCAAAAACTTTCAAACCCCGGCCTGAATACCACCAGGTTTACCGGGAACTTTATCGCCTGTACCGTGAATTACACGACGCTTTCGGCACCAGAATCTGGCAGGGCAACCTCTACCATGTGATGAAAGACCTGCTCGAAATAAGAGACCGGCAGCTGGAAAAAGCCCGACAGCTGATGGCCAAAAAGAAAAGAGTTAAAAAATAACCGGCGGAGTTTTGGTGAAGGGTTGGCAATATATGAATATTTATTCATATATTAACCGAAAGATGAATGGACGGGAGCCAGGCCTCCATCAAAAAATCTCCCCGGCTGCTTATTCTCAAAATGCACTTCCGGGACATCTCACCTATCCCGGCTTTCTCTCAACCGGGTCATTCATCGGCACTCGAAGCCAATTCCGCCAGGCCAAAACCGGCGCTCTTTGGCCGATTAATTTTTTAAAAGAGGAATAAGGTATGTTTGAAGAACTTAAAAAGCGCGCTTTTCAGGCCAACCTGAAACTGGTTGAATACCGGCTGGTCATCCTGACGTTTGGCAATGCCAGCGAAATCGACCGGGAAAAAGGCGTGGTGGCCATAAAACCCAGCGGTCTCGACTATGACCGAATGACCCCCGAGGATATGGTGGTGGTAGACCTGCAGGGCCGGTTAGTTGAGGGACACTGGAAACCATCTTCCGACACTCCCACCCACCTCCACCTTTACCGCTCATTCCCCGGCATCCAGGGTATCGCTCATGCTCACAGTGTATACGCCACCGCCTACGCTCAGGCCCGGACAGAGATTCCCGTTTTGGGCACGACCCATGCTGATTTTGCCCCCGGGCCGATTCCGGTCACCCGCGAGCTTTCTGAAGAGGAAGTTTTCAGCGATTACGAATTAAACACCGGCAAGGTTATGGTGGAAAGGTTTTCTGGGCTGGACCCGCTCCAGTACCCGGCCTGCCTGGTGGCCGGTCACGGTCCTTTTGCCTGGGGAACCTCCGCCAGGGCGGCGGTCGAGAACCTTCTCATCCTGGAACATCTGGCCAGGATGGCCTTGCTGACCGGGCTCATCAACCCCTCGGCCGGCGAGTTAAATTCTTATTTAATAAAAAAACACTTCGAAAGAAAACACGGGCCAAAAGCCTATTACGGACAAAGAAAGGAGAAATAAAATGGTGAACATCGGTAACATGCCACAGGTAAAAATTGGTTTGCTGGCCGTCAGCCGCGACTGTTTTCCCCTTGAGCTTTCCCGGAGAAGAAGACGGGCGGTCGCCGCTGAGTGTGCCAGACTCAATCTGCCGGTAATTGAACTTGAAACGATAATCGAGAACGAAAATGATGTGCTGAAGGCGCTGAAAGAAATTGAAGAACAAAAAGTTAACTCCCTGGCTATTTTCCTCGGAAACTTCGGCCCTGAGGGACCGACCACCATCCTGGCTCAGAGATTCAACGGACCGGTCATGCTGGCCGCCGCGGCGGAAGAGACAGCGGCCGACCTTTTTAACGGTCGTGGGGATGCCTACTGCGGGCTGCTGAATTCTTCCTACAACGTCGGGCTGCGTCAGTTAAAGGTCCACATACCTGAATATCCGGTGGGCACCGCTCCAGAAATCGCCAGGATGATTGAGGAATTCGTGCCGGTGGCCAGGGCCTGGCTCGGGCTTAAGAACCTGAAGATTTTCAGCTTCGGACCAAGACCTCAGGACTTCTACGCCTGTAACGCCCCGATTAAACCTCTGTTCGACCTGGGGGTTGAGGTCATGGAAAACTCAGAACTCGACCTCTACGACCTCTTCCTCAAGGCGGCCGGCTCACCGGAAATAAAAGCCGTGGTGGCTGATATGCAGAAAGAACTCGGGGCCGGCAACACCTATCCTGAACTGCTGGAAAAGCTCGCTCAGTATGAAGTGGCCCTGACCGGGTTTATGGAGAAAAACCTTGGTGCTTCTAAATTCGGCGTGTTTGCCAACAAGTGCTGGCCCTCATTTGAGCCTTATTTTGGGTTTGTGCCTTGCTATGTTAATGCCCGCCTGGCTTCGCGCGGTATACCGGTGGCCTGCGAAGTTGATATCTACGGTGCGCTGAGCGAGTATCTGCTGACCTGTGCCACCGAACTGCCCGCCACCCTGCTTGACATCAACAATACTGTTCCGGCTGATATGTATGAGAAAAACAGGGACAGAATTGGAGATTATAAACCGACTGACCTGTTTATGGGTTTTCACTGCGGCAACACTGCTTCTTGCTGCCTGCTTGGCCCATCCCTGAAATACCAGCTCATCATGCACCGTCTGATGGAGCCGGAGAAAGAACCGGAGATAACGCGCGGAACACTTGAAGGGCGAATCAGACCGGGAGAAGTAACCATTTTCCGGCTGCAGGGAACGGCGGAGACCGAACTGAGGTCCTACCTGGCCCAGGGTGAAGTGCTGGACGTCGACCCGCAATCTTTTGGCAGCATAGGCGTTTTCGGCATCAGGGAAATGGGGCGCTTTTACCGCCACGTGTTGATTGAAAAAAGGTTCCCCCACCACACGGCTGTTGGCTTCAAGCATGCGGGAAGGACTTTGTTTGCCCTGCTGCGGATGCTGGGGCTTAAAGAAATTTACTACAACCTGCCAGCCGGCCTGCCCTATCCGACGGAAAATCCGTTCTGAAGAATCATTCATCTGAAATTCAGGGGGGCACGTTTTAGTGCCCCCCTTTTTTTGGCCAAATTTCCTCCGGGCCCAACAATAATCTTCTATCTATTTCCGGAAAAAAGCCATTTCCAAAGCGGAAAATTTAGCTGTTGACAAGGTCATCTAAGTTAAAGTACTTTTAAGCGAGGAAGGAGGTTTCCATGGATACGAAAAGGATTTTAGGGGGAGGTCTTTTTTTCATTCTGGCCATTACCTTGCTGGTAACTTCATCTCCAGCCTGGGAAAGGGGCACCCACGCTTTCATCGCCCACCACCTGAAAAAGGCTAATGGCCCTTACGACATCGAAGAGATGTACGGCGCGATGGCCCCGGATGCTTTCAACTACCTGTTCACCGCGCCCGGTATTCTCTACCGCGACTACCTCTATGACCAGACTCACCACAATTTCCTCAAGGTTCAGTATGCTGTTAAATACGGCTACGAAAAAGCCAGTTCTTACGGGTTTATCAGCCACAACGACAACTGGGGAGCCGATTCCACCGCCCATCACGCCTCACTTACACTCGACCCAAACGAAGGCTATGTCATCACCAAAGCTAAAATGCTGGACGAATATCTGAAGAGCGTTTCACCTGACTACTTCAACCTGTTAAAAGATTACCCGCAGGTCGCCCTGGAAATCTGTCACAACATCATCGAAGCTGCCGGAGATATAGTCCTGGTTAAGTTTGACCGCTCACTCGGAGCTAAAATAATTCAAATTGCCGCCCGGCCCAAGACCAACATGCAAAACCTGATGGCCAGGGCCTACGCCCAGGGCCTGTCCGATTTTTCCCAGACCACAGCCGCTCCGCTGACCTACGCTGAAGCCGAACAATTCATCCGGGCCACAGAAAACGAATTCCGCACTTCCTGCATCGCCTACGGTTACCTACTCCAGCAGGATGAATCCATTATCCTGGAAAATGTCATTGCTGAATTCAAAAACCTGGCCACGGTCTACCTCACCGCTTTTGGTCTACCCGTGCCCGACGAGGCCACTCTGACCGCCCTGCTCCAGGGATCATTTGAGGCGGCCATCGGGCTCATTGAAAATGATTATCTGCCCGAAATCATGGCCACCATAAACATGCTGAAAAAGAGCATGGTCAAGGAAGTCAAGCCCAGCGTTATGGCCACCCGGCCGCCCGCTTCATTTAACAAAAACAAGCTCCACTGACGTTCGAAGAAACAAACCTCTTTCTGGTTCCTGACCTAGGCAGGAGATTCTGCAGAACGAACGCTATTTTACCAGACTGGGGCTTTGCCTTCTTAAACTTTGTCTCCGGTGACGAATGTTACCCGTTATCAAAACTGGTGGCCGCCCAAGGGTTCTGTCTGTTTCAAAAATTTTAACCAAAGAGAGTCCCTGCTCAGGGCCTGATGGAGAGGGTAATTTTGAACACCCCGCGGTCGCCAACCGCATAGAAGCGGCTGGCCGGGTCCCAGCTTCTGGCCCAGTTGGAATTGTAGATCAAATAAATAAAATTCCCCGGTTTAACTTCCCAGCGAAAACGAGCACTCCAGCCCAGCAGGCGAGAAACGCTGTCATACTGAATGTAGTTCATAAAACCCAGGTCCGGAGAAAAGTAGAAATCCAGTTTTAACTGGTAGACATTTTCGTTAATTTTGCCCTGCGGCAGAGTGCCCCGAACAATTTCCGTGTTGAAGGAAAGGTCCAGGTTTCCGCGAAAATGGTAGGTCAAGCCAGCCGTGAAATCCCCATAATGTCCGGAGTAAAAACCGCCAGCGGTGTAATTGGTGGAGAAGGAAAGCGGACGGAAGGAGGCCGTGTTCAGGCTCAGCCGCAGGTTGGTAAAATCATACGGACCGGCCGGCAGAATCACCCCCGGCGCAACGGCAAAGTCATAGGGCAGAACATCGTGATTGACCACCACGTTGGCGCTGAACCTTTCTCCGCTTTCGGTGCGGAAGCTTAACGGGGTAAAGGTCAGACGGCTGGTCTCCAGAGTACCATCTAGCTTCCAGTAAAAATCCCCGCTGCCCTCAAAAAAGAATTGCCTTACCACCCGGTCGAGCCAGCCCCTGGTCGGACGCGGGTTATAACCAAACTTCAAGTAGAAGGTTTGAATGGCCGGCCTCATCATATAACCGAGGCCGGGGTCGAGCGCTTCTCCGTAATAGGCATAGGTTGATTCAATGTTAATCAGGTCGTTGGGATAATTGGCCCGCAGTCCAAATCCATGGTGACGGCCGGGCTCGTCATTCCAGTTATAGGCAAACCAGGCCGCCAGCCAGATGTTCTTATTCCCGGCGAACCGGGAGCTGGCATAATTTACGTCAAAACCGACCAGGCTGTTCCGGTCACCGGTCGGGCTGCCGTTGGTCACAATAAGGCCGATTTTGCTTTCGGACAGAAAATCGTAGGTTACTCTTCCGGCAAACATGTTGGTTCTTGGCAGCGGCCCAAAGGCTTCGGTTTCCATGTCGAGAACCGACAGGTTAAATTTACCGATTTTTCCGTATAATTTCGCCCCGAATTCAATCGGCACCTGCTGCCCCTGGTAAAGCCCGATGCGTCGGCTGAAGAAGGGGAAAAAACTTACGCTGGAGCTGAAATTAAACGTCTCAGAGCCTTCCAGGAAAAACATTCGTTTTTCTGGGTAAAAAAGTGGAAAACGGGTCAGATTCAGACGGCGGTCATCCACTTCGGTTTCGGCAAAATCTGTCTTGTAAGTTACGGCGGCCACCAGGTTTGGAGTAATATTCTTGTAAATATCGACCCCGCCCTGAGTTTTCCAGGCGTACTGGCTTTCAGGCTGGTGGTCATTCTGGGCGGAAATTAATCCGTAGGGGCGTACAGTAATGCCCAGACCCTGCTTGATTCCGGAAATACCGCTGAGCTCGGCGGCCATCATCGGGTTGTTAAAGTTGGCGTCAAGCGAATGTCCGGACAGCCGGTCAGTTTCCTGCTTGCGCGCGATGTAGCGCTCAACATTGAGTCCCCAGGCAGGCAGGTCTTTCCTGAAAGAAATGGTTTTGAAGGGAATTTTTATTTCGGCCGACCAGCCGTCCGCCAGAATTTTAGCTTTTCCTTCCCAGATTCCATCCCAGTTCAGGCTGGCTTCCCCGCCCGAGACCAGCCCCTCGCTTCGCGCCCCTTTTGGATTAATGTAAAAAACATAGGCCGTTCTCTTGTTCAGGAAAGGGTCAATCAAAACCCGGACGACATCGTTGGCCTGGCTGGCTGACTGCCGGCTTCCATACATACCCGTGCTCTGCCCGGTCTGGTCGTGAGCCAGGGAGTTGGCAGCAATCTTCTGCGGTTCGCTATCGTAGCAGTGTATTCCTATATAAAGGTTATTTTCATCATAGAGGACCCGGAGTTCGGTTTTTTCACTCGGCGGAGCTCCGGGCGTAGGCTCAACCATTTTAAAATCAGAAAAAGAAACGGCCTGCTGCCATGCGGCGTCGGTCAGCAACCCGTCAATGCTCGGAGGATTTTCCACCCTTACGGCCAGCAGTTTAACTCCCGGGCCCGTTTGCTGAGCCGCCCTGATAAAATTGGCCAGGATGAAAGTTGAAATCAGGATAAGCCAGAAATTTCTTTTTGTTCTCAATACAGTCATAGTACTCAGCCTACCTCAGTTAATTGGTCGCTGTTGACAATAAAAAATATTTTTTTCTTTAGACGAAAGAAATTCGCTCAGCTTCCAAAATCAGAATCGGATGATAAAAATTCATTTAAACGACCGCGTTTTGAAAATGACATTTTAGCCATCTTCAGGTCCCGTAGCAATAGTCCGGGATAAATTTCAACCTTTTGCCAAATTGTTTGTTGACAGTTTTTTCTAAAAATCTATAATTTATCATTAAAAATTTACAGTTACCTGGGTTTTCTTAATGAAAGATTCAGGACCAATCAGAAGGGCAAAAAAAAGGCAGGAGGTCTCATGAAAAACAGAAGAATTCTGACTTTAATTATTGTGGTTGTGTTTGTGCTTACCACTCTTACTTATTCCGGCTCCAAAAACCAGTCTCTTCCCGTGGCCAGAGCGGAAGTTCAGGTAAAAATCAACAACAAAGAAGTGAAGTGTCAGACGGGAGATGATGGTCATTTCGGTCTCTATTTTTCTGACATCAATTCCATTCAAACCATGGGCCCGGATATCAACGTATTTTTTACCGTCAGGCCACCGAAAAACTTTAGGCAAAAAGTGCAGGATAAAAGGGCTTTTATCCGAGTGAGTAAAAGCGAGGGCCCGTATTTCGAGCTTGTGCTGCTGTTCAATCCCGAAACCGGAAAATTCCATATAGAACGCGACCTTTCAGTCAAAAGCACCTTCAAAAGAGATAAAGGTGATGCCACCAAGGTGGGCGATAAATACATGGGCACGGTGGCTCATTTTTAATAATTTTTTCCTTCGGGCTGGAGGCAAACATTTACCGCGACCATTAATGATGGCCGCGGCCGTTAATCCCTGACGATTTTTGACACGTACTGAAGGTTGCTCTGCAGTTTCTGCCGGCACTCGGCACTGATATCTTCCATGGCCAGGGCTTCTTCCAGAAGCTGTTTGGCCGGTCGCAGGTCGGCAGTCGGGTCTTTCCAGTGTTGTTTGATTAGCATGTAAGCGGCATTATTCCTGGCCCAGGCGGCCGCCTCCTTTTTCTTCAAGCCATCAGCCTGCCTGATACATTCAAGGTAGTACTGAAGCGCTTTGGTGTAATCCCCCTGCCGGTCATAATATTCTGCTTTTTCTCGTGCGGCCTGCAGGTTGGCGGCCGAGACCTCTGACTGATCTACTTGCTGGCCGCTAATCTTCTCCTGACCTGCCAGGAAGGTTGCTCCGAAGGTCAGAAAAATCAAGAATATGAGCGACATCTGACATGGCTTTGATGAAGTCAGCACCTTCCTTGCCCTCCTTCTTTAGCATAAGAAAATTAACAGCCCGGGTCAAATTATCTGGGCAGGCCTCTGCCCGAGAAAAGTCCCGACCTGAACTCAGTGCACACCCATCTCTGCCAGAAGGTGATCGGCCCCGGCCAGTTCTTTAAGTATCCACAGCACATACCTGATATCCACGCCAATTGAACGACTGAATTCGTGACTCCAGGTAAAATCGTTGATGGTTGCTTCCCACACCCGGTCAAAATTAACACCTACCAGCTCGCCGTCAGCGTTGAGCACCGGGCTGCCGGAATTGCCGCCGGTGGTGTCGGTGCTGTAGAGAAAGCAGACCGAAATGGTTTTGAGGTCAGGGTTGATTAGCTGGCCAAACTTTTTCTGCCTGATTAACTCCAGGATTCCGGCCGGTGTATCAAAAGGTGGTTCTCCCGTGGTCTTTTCTTCTATGCCCCTGACTGTTGTAAACGGACGGTAATAAACCGCATCTTTCGGCGAATAACCTTCCACCCGTCCGTAGGTCAGGCGGAGGGTGCCGTTGGCATCCGGAATGAACTGTTTTCCCAGGAAAGCCTGGCGCACATCAACCAGCCTGGCCTGAAGCTCATCCAGCCGACCTTTCCTGGCCTGGTTAGCTTCTTCGATTTTCTTGTATTCAGGATAAAGATTCAGGGCGAGCTGTAACAGCGGGTCGCTAAGTTCTTTGATCTCTTCCGGTTTCTTATCCATCAGTTCCACCACATAATCGGCCTCCGCCATCTTGGTCGATTTAAACAACCGCTCGACCGCCTCATCCATTTGTTGCGGGCTGTTTGCCAGCCGAGATAGTGGTTCAATCTTTTGCCCTTCGGGTAAGGCGGCCGCCCGCCGGAGCAGCTCTTTGAAAACTGCCACGTCTGTCGGCAGGTAGAAACTGGATTTCATGGTCAGGGCAATTCTCTGTTTGGTCTGCCTGAAGTTTCTGTCCATGTAGGCCGAGTTTCGTTCCAGGTCCGGCTTCTGTCTTTCATGGGTGGCCTCAACCACGGCCATGGCGTTCTGAAACAGCAGGACAGAGCGTCTGAGCTGGTCCAGGATAAAAGTGCGGGGGTATTCAGCGCTCATCTCATCATAGATTTTTTCCAGCTCCGGCAGAACCTGGCCGTACATTTTCAGCCTTTGCGGGTCGCGGCTGATAAATTCTTGCAGCTTTTTCTCCTCGCTTTGCTTCTCGGCCAGGAAGTTAAGCTTTTTGAGGCCGGCCAGCTTCCCCCGGTAGTTTTTCATGGTATTGGCCAGCCCTTTGACCCGGGCATCATGTTTCAAAGCCACCTCCCGACTGGTTTTGCCCATCTGCTCCATCAGCTTTATCTGCCATTCATACCAATCGGCCACCAGGGGCATCCGGACATTCTGTTCAAAGGCCAAGTAGCTGGCTGGCAGATGACGGTAGGTGCGAGCCGGATATCCAAGCAGGAAAACGAAATCACCCTCACGCACGCCGGCCGGATTTACCTTAAGGTAAGTTTTTGGCCTGAAAGGCACATTCCTGTCACTGTACTCAGCCGGTGAACCATCCGGCGCGACGTAGGCGCGAAGCAGGGTAAAGTCACCGGTGTGGCGCGGCCACATCCAGTTGTCATCTTCCCCGCCGAAATTGCCCACCCCCAGCGGCGGCACGTAAACCAGCCGGATGTCCTTAAGGTCGGTGTAGATGAACAGCCAGTAGGACTTGCCGGGGAACATCTCGGCCACTTCGGCTCTTTTGCCCGGGTTGGCTTTTTCCACCTCGGCCACTATCTTTTTTATCTGTCTTTCGATGGCTTTGGCCCGTTCGGCGTTGCTCATATTTTTCTTCAGTACACCGAGCACTTCTGAAGATACGTCGCGAAATGATTCGGTGATGCGGGCTGTCCGGCCGGGCGCCGGAATTTCTTCAGCCCGGCTGCGGGCCAGGAAGCCATTTTTAAGGTAATCTTTTTCCGGGGTGCTCACCGCCTGCACCGCCCCAAAAGCCACATGATGGTTGGTAATGATCAGCCCGTCGGGAGAAATAAAAGAGCCGGTGGCCCCCAGCTGAACGACCGCATAAAGCAGGCTGTTTCTGGTCGGGTCGAAGATTAAGGCCGGGTCAATCTTCAGCCCTTTGGCTGTCAGGTCGAGGCGCGGCACCTCACTCAGCGGATACATGCCTTCATCAGCTGACAGCCTGAGACCGAGGTTAGCAACAACAGTCAGAATTAATAAGAATATTAATTTTTGTTTAAATTTTTTAACCGGTCTGATTAGTTCAATAAATTTCGTAAATTTTTGGCCGCCAACCTGCAGGGTCATTGATTCCTCCTTTTTTAGGAATTAAGTTAAATTAACCTTGTAAAGCTTCGCCTGGCCTGGCCCTGATTCTCCGGCAAAAAGCCTGGCCATAAATAAAAAGCGCCACTTCCGGTTTTCTCGAGGAAAAGGGAACATGAAATTCTTTTTGAAGGCAGCGTCAGCCTCGGTGACAGATTTAAGTGGTCGCGGGCTGAATAACGTTTTGCCACTCACCTCCGAATCCACCTCCGGATAATCTCCTTACTGAACGGTTTAAAGTTGGCTCTCACACCTGCTCTTATCATCCCGTTAACTTCAACAGGAATGTCGGATGGGTCGAAAGGCAGCATACCGGAATCCTGACTCGCTCTAATGGGCGCAGCTTCAAGAAAACAGACTCTGTACCATCCACCACCGCAGTGTTCCGGAATCTTTAGTTTATAAAATATTGCTTCCCGCGGTCAACGACCGGTTTTCTTTCAGTAAAAAGGGACTCTCGCCGCAGATGCCCTGCTGTTCACTCGCTGAGAGGACCGGAAGGTACTTTCTGCCGTCCGGAAGAGAAAAAACAAACCTTTACTTCTCAGTTTATCCTGTTTATTTCTTTACCAGGAGGCTTTTGTTCGGAATCTGCGCCTGCTGGAAAATGGAACCAACCGGGCAAATCTGTTCGGTCTGTCTTAAAACCCTCTGGAGAGTGGCTTCATCAGCCGGTGATGAAACTTCCACCGTGGTTGTTATTTCGGTAAATCGCATGCCGTCTTCTGTCGTTCTGGCCTGGCATTCCACTTTAAGTGAATTAATTTCCACACGGCTTTTGCCGGCCACCAGGGCAAAGATGGTGGAGTAACACCCGGCCAGCGCCATGAGAGAAAGCTCAAAGGCGGTGGGACCGGCATCATCACCGTTTTTGGCCGGCGGCAGGTCCACCACCACCTGATGTCCCCGGTTGTCGGTGACAACTGATTGAAATTTTTTCTGCCAGATTGCGGTTGCTTTCATGTTATGACTCCTTTTTTATAAATACTACTAAAATAATAGGAATTATTATAACACAATCTCCGCTTTTGGCAATTTTTCAGACGAGGGTTTTCTCCCGTCAATTACCCGGCCAGGTGCAGGAAAAGGCAGGCCACGGCGGCATCCTGCACTCCCAGGCCGGTCAGGTCGGCCACCGTGATTTCCCGCTCGGTTTCGCGAGCCGGCTTTCGTCCGAGAATTATCTCGCCGAGCTCTCCGGTAATTTTTCCTTCATCCACCAACCCGGCTTCCAGAGCATGATGGACTTCGCCCAGCCGGCCGCACTGGACGGTAGAATCGCAGTAAACCTTGTCCGCCCGGGCCAGAACTTCAGGATAAAGTTCCTGCTTTTCCGGCCCATCCGAACCCATGGCGGTGATATGCACCCCGGGTTTCAGCCAGTCTGCCCGGACTATTGGCTGCCTGCTGGGGGTGGCCGTGATGAGCAAATCTGCACCACGAACCGCCTGCTCGGCCGAATTTTCGGGAATAAACTCAACTCCGGGGAAAACGTTTTTCATTTCTTCAACGTACTTTCTGACATTTTGCGGGTTGCGACTCCAGACGGCCACTTTCTTGAAGCTTCTTACTCTGGCCAGAGCCTCGAGCTGGAACCGCGCCTGTACGCCCGAGCCGATAACCGCCACCTTTTCCAAGTCTTTCCTGGCCAAATACTTAGCCGCAACCGCCCCGGCCGCCGCCGTCCTGAGCTCGGTCAGGAAACCGTTATCAAGCAGAATGGCTGCCGGTTCTCCGGTGTTAGCCAGGAAGGCCAGCATCAACCCGTTGCCCACCGGCAGGCCTAATTCTGGATTTCGGTAAAAGCCTGAAGCTACCTTGACAACATAATACTTTTCACCTTTAACATAGGCTGCCTTGACATGAACCTCACCCTCGACCTCCGGCAAGTCCAGGTTGATAACACCGGGCAATACCGCCCGTCCAGCGCTGTAGGCAGCCAGGGCTTTTTCTACTTCCTGAATGGCCACGTCTATGTCAACCGTGGCTTTTATCTGCGTTTCATAAAAAATCTTCATCAGCCGTTCCCCTTTACTAAAGTTCTTTTTTGATTTGGCATAAATTCATAGTTGAAAAAATTAAACCGAGCACTGATTTTCTTTTAGGCCGAAGCAAATTTTAATACCGCACCTTTCTTCTGCCGTCAGCCGTAAAATCTTGCACATATTACTCAAACCTCGCCATAAAATTTACGGCCGGGTTGTTTCAATCGCTTCATATTTGCTGCCTACCCCTTCTTTAAACATCCACCGTTTTCCTCCGGTCAGACTCCTGAACAGGCATGCTCTATTTTTTCTCTCATCTGTTTTCAGCCAATTTCATCTTCAATTTTCTTCTTCCTTCTGGCTGACCAGTTTGACCGTTATCGGTTCCGGCTGGCCGGGCTTCTTTTCTCCCATAAACAGCGTCATGGTAGAAAAAGGTATGGTTATCCCGTGATTTTCAAAAGCTAACTTCAACCGGCGGTTGAATTCCCTGGCCACCCGCCACTGCTGAAGCGGTTTGGTCCGGGTTCTGGCCCTGATGATTACCGCCGACCGGTCAAAACGGTCGACGCCAAATATTTCCAGCGGGGCAAGGATGTCGGCGGCAAAGGCCGGGTCCTGGCGAATTTCTTCATCAACTTTTTTCATCACCTCCATGGCCCGGTCAGCATCATCGAAGTAACTTACCGGCACATCAAAAACAAACCCGGAATATTCCTTGCTCATGTTGGTCACCACTTCAATCTTGCTGTTGGGAATGTAATGAACGTTGCCGGCCAGGTCACGCAGCACCACCATCTTGAAATTAATGCTTTCCACCACGCCTGATTTTCCCGCTATTTCCACCACATCCCCCACCCGAATTTGGTCCCACAAGATGAGAAAAAACCCATTGATCAAATCTTTAACCAGGCTCTGAGCGGCAAAGCTTAAAGCCACGCCGGCCACTCCGGCCGTGGCCAGCAGCGGGCCTATCTGGATGCCCAGAGCGGCCAGGATGGTTATGCCCGAGATGATGATGATAATCGCATACAGTATCTGCCGGACAAGAGTCGACAGCGTCCTGGCTCTTTTGATGGCTTCTTCATCTTTGCGTTCTTTAAGGAAAAAGGTGCGCAGGCGTCTGGCCAGCGCCCGGCTCAGAAACATCAAAACGAGAGCTATGCCAACTATGAGTAAAATTTTAAGTCCAGTGGTAAAAGACCACCTGCGGGCTTCGAGCAGAAGATCTTCAATTTTCATCCCTTCCTCCCGGAAAGAACATCATTTGTAGTATAACAGAATTCCTCCCTTAACATTAATTGACTTTTTCTCTGCCCGGGCGGCCGACCGACTGACCGCTCAGTGAATCTCTTCAGGCCAAGACGCCTGGACTGCCTCTCTTTTAAAAATCTTCACTCAACACAACGGAACTCAGACCAGGAAGTTGCGGGGTAAAAGATTATCGGTCTTCAGTTCTGGTGATTCGGCCAGAAGAACAGGTCAGCGGCTGCTCCTCAAAAGGGATTTTTAACCGCGACCGTCCGACTCAATGCTTTCCCGGTCATAACTGTAATTCGAGGCAAGAATTTTTCCGGTTAAGCCGACTTTTAAAAACCGCCAGTAGTTACTTCCCGGGCTTTTCCAAAAATAATTCGCCACTTAAACGCTGAATTTGAGCCCGGTCATAACAGAAAAATTTGAGGCTTTAAGCCGAACCTTCCCGCTCAAAATCTTCTGAGGTAGACTATCCTTCCCTCACCCGGCCGGCCCGTCATCAGGTCTTATTGCCGAAGGCAACTCCGAAGCTGCTTCTCAAAAGCCCTCGTGTTCGGTGCGGCGGATGATTTCCTCCTGAAGTTCCTTGGCGCAGTCGACAAAGTAATCGCTGTAACCGGCCACCCGCACAATCAGGTCGCGGTATTTTTCCGGATGTTTTTGGGCATCGCGCAGCGTTTCGGCCGTCACCACGTTGAACTGGATGTGATGTCCCATGAATTTAAAATAAGTTCTGATTAAATCTTTGAGTTTGACCAGCCCTTCTTCATCGGCCAGAAGCTGGGGCGTGAATTTCTGGTTTAAAAGCGTGCCGCCGGTCTTGATATGGTCCAATTTTCCTTCAGATTTAATGACGGCCGTCGGGCCCTTGCGGTCCATACCCTGCACCGGCGAGATGCCTTCAGAAAGAGGCTCTCCGGCCAGGCGTCCGTCCGGCGTTGCTCCGGTGACTTTGCCAAAATAAACATGAACCGTGGTGGGCAAAAGGTTAATCCGGTAGGTACCGCCGCAGACCGTAGGTCGGCCATCAATCAGGTTAAAATACATGTCAAAAACTCTCCTGGCCAGGTCATCAGCGTAATCGTCGTCGTTGCCGAACTTTGGCGTCCGGTTAATCAGGCGGTCCCGCAGGCGCTCGTATCCGACAAAATTCTTGCTCAAAGCTTCAAGCATTTCTTCCCAGGAGACGAGCTTTTGGTCGTAGATATTGTATTTGATAGAAGACAGGATATCCGTTATTGAGCCAAGCCCCACACCCTGGATATAACGGGTGTTATACCTGGCCCCGCCGTTATGATAATCCTTACCCTTAGCCACGCAATCATCGATGAACAGCGACAGGAAGGGAGCCGGCAAATAGGTGGCATAAAGCTTTTCGATGACGTTGTTGCCGCGTATTTTTATGTCTATGAAATATCGCATCTGCTTTTCGAAGGCCTGCATCAGTTCATCGAAAGTTTTGAAATTCCGCGGGTCGCCTGTTTCCAGCCCGATCTTCTTTCCGGTTCTCGGGTCTGTCCCGTTGTTCAGGGTAATCTCGAAAACTTTCGGAATGTTGAAGTAGCCGGTCAGGATGTAAGCTTCCGTGCCAAATGCGCCGGCTTCCACGCAGCCGCTGGCCCCTCCCTGACGGGCATCTTCTACTTTCTTCCCCTGTCTGACCAGCTCCTGCACAATGGCATCCGTGTTAAAAATTGAGGGCTGCCCAAAACCGGTGCGGACGATTTTCAGGGCTCGCAGGAGGAGTGAATCCGGGTTTTTGGCGCTTACCTGCACCATCGAACTCGGCTGAAGAATGCGCATTTCTTCAATCACATCGAGAATCAGAAAAGATAATTCATTGACCGCATCGCGGCCATCCGGCGTGAGACCGCCAACGTTGATCAGGGCAAAATCCGTGTAGGTGCCACTCTCTTCGGCTGTTACTCCAACCTTGGGCGGAGCCGGTTGATTGTTGAATTTGACCCAGAAAGCCTCCAGCAGCTCCTTCGCCTGTTCTCTGGTCAGAGTGCCTTCTTCCAACCCCTTCCTGTAAAAGGGATAAAGGTGCTGGTCAAGACGACCCGGGTTAAATGAATCCCAGGTATTGTACTCGGTGGTTACTCCAACATGGACAAACCAGTAGTACTGCAGCGCTTCCCAGAAATCCCGCGGAGCATGGGCCGGAACCCATTCGCAGGTGGCGGCAATTTTTTCCAGCTCTTTTTTCCTCTGCGGGTCCTTTTCCTTTTCCGCCATCTGCCGGGCCAGCTCGGCATGCCGGCGGGCATAATGAATAAGAGCTTCCGCACAGATGGCCATGGCTTCCAGCTCTTCTTTCTTATCAAGCGCTTCGGGGTCGTTATAAAAATCGAGTTTGCTCAGCGACTCTTCAATATCCTTTTTGATATCCAGCAAACCCTTCCGGTAGATTTTGTCACCGAGTACCGTGTGTCCCGGTGCCCTCTGTTCCATAAATTCGGTAAAAATTCCTGCCTCGTAAGCTTCTTTCCATTCCGGGGTCATTTGAGAAAAAATTCGGTCACGCATGGCCCGGCCGCGCCAGAAGGGGATGATTTCCTCGTGGTAAATTCTCAGGGTTTCCTCATCAACCGCATAACTGGTTTTGGGCCGCGAGTTAAGGGTTTCCAGGTCTTCCAGGCTGTGGCAGCAAACCTCAGGGTAGGTGGGCGTGGCTTTGTGGGCCGGTCCCCTCTCACCGACAATCAATTCGCCTTCATCTATGAAAATTTTCTTCTTTTCCATCAGGGCTTTAAAAACGAGAGCCCTCTGTTTGGCGAAGGAAGAGGCCTGAGCTTCCTGACTCCGATAAACCTCTGTGACAATCCGCGCTCGTTCCGGTGTAATCGAGGGCTTAATGCTAAGTGATTGCTCTCTCAGTTTTCTTATCCTGTCGTTCATATTTATCCTCCCTTTTTGGCCTGAAATCCTTTTGCTTTAAAAAATTCAATTACCCGGTTGATTTTTTCTTCCGCCGGAGGTTCAAAAACTCTGAATTCTTTCTCCCGCCCCAGCCGATGAAATTTGTCCACCCCGCCTTTGTGATAGGGAAGAACGTTTATCAACTTTACATTCTTTAAGGGGCGAAGAAAATCAGCCATCTGTTCGAGGTTTACGTCGTCATTCACACCGGGGATAAGCGGAAAACGAATCCAGACGGGCACCTCGGTAGAAGAATCAAGAGCCTTCAGGTTTTGCAAAATCAGCCTGTTGGAAACTCCGGTAAATTCCCTGTGTTTTTCTTCATCCATCAATTTGAGGTCAAAGAGCACCAAATCCGATTTCCCGGCAATCCTTAAAAATGTGATTTCCGGGGCATAACCTGAGGTGTCGAGAGCCACATGGAAGCGGCGCTTTTTCAACTCATCGAGCAGAGCGTCGGCAAATTCTGGCTGGAAGAGAGGCTCACCGCCGGTCAGGGTTACCCCTCCGCCTGATTGGTCAAAAAAAGCCCGGTCTTTTTCAATTTCATCCAAAATTTCTGTCAGAGCAGTCTCTCTGCCAACCAGCTGGATGGCTTCACGTGAACAGGCACGCTGGCAATCACCGCAGAGGGTACAGCGAGAACGGTCAGCCACCACCTCACCGAGATTATTTTGAGAAAGAGCGCCATAAGAGCAGGCTTTAACACAATCTCCGCAGCGAGCACAGCGGTTGGGAAGGAGCATCAACTCTTTTCCCGGAGCAATGCTTTCCGGGTTGTGGCACCAGAGACAGTGCAGCGGACAACCTTTAAAAAAAACCGTAACTCTTATACCCGGCCCGTCGTGCACTGCATAGTGCTTAAGGTCGAAAATCATTCCTTTCATGTCATTACACTTCCTCATCTGATATATCACATATCAGAAGGCCTGTCAAGCATATATTGGGAGCTACCAAATGTTAGCTCGATTTGCAGATAGCCTTCCGGGGTAAATTGATGAACCGCTCGTATTAATTACCCCATTTAATTACCCCTTTAGGTGGCACTCCCCAATTGTATCATCCCGGCCAGGCCAGGTTTTATCAAACGATTTATTGACAAAAAATGTTACTTGAAACCCTCATTAAAAGCCGTTTTGCGTCAACGTTAACGCAGATGGAAGTATTTTATCCCCCTCAGCCTTTTAAAAGTCAGTGCAGGTGGTATTTCTGTTTGGCCAGCTCAAAAATCCGCTAAACCCGTCGTGCTGACCTGACAGGCTTTGCTGTTTAAGTTCCTAAAGGGAGCAGATTGGGCAGGCGAGCTATGACAGGTGTCTCACCGGTCGGCCCAAAAATATATTTTACTTAACAGAAAATTTGAAAATGGTCAGGCTCCGGTAAACTTCCCCCGGCCTGAGGATGGTGGTCGGGAAATGAGGTTTGTTCGGTGAATCAGGAAAATGCTGGGGTTCCAAACAAAAAGCAGCATGTTTTCCGTAAATTTTTCCCGCTTTGCCCTTTATTGAGCCGTCAAGAAAATTACCGGAATAAAACTGCAGCCCCGGTTCTGTGGTATAAAGTTCAAGCAACCGACCGGATTCAGGCTCAAACACCCTGGCCGCCAGGTTTAAAATTCCCTGGTGGTCCAGGACGTAATTGTGGTCATAACCCCCGGGGACCTGGCTTATTCTTTCTCCGATTTTTACCGGCTGGCGGAAATCGAAGGGCGTTCCCTCAACTGACAGAAGTTCGCCGGTCGGGATTAGCCCTTCCCCGACCGGCAGGTAACGAGAAGCCAAAATCTGCAGCTCATGGCCCAGGATATCACCTTCACCCTGGCCGGCCAGGTTAAAATAACTGTGATGAGTAAGATTTATGTGAGTCGGCCGGTCGGTGGAAGCTAAATAAGAAATATGCAGCTCGTTGTTTTCAGTCAGTAAATAGGTAACCTGGCAGTTGAGGTTTCCCGGATAACCTTCTTCTCCATCCGGGCTCAGATATTTGAACTGTACCCCAATTGAATGAGAATTTCCGACCTGCTCTGCTTCCCAGATAACTTTGTCAAAACCTTTTCGACCGCCGTGCAGGTGGTTGGGGCCTTCATTCGTGGCCAGAGAGTATTCTTTCCCTTCGAGCTTAAATTTTCCACCGGCAATTCGGTTCGCATAGCGGCCTATGGTTGCCCCGAAATACGGGTGTGGCCCCAGATAACTCTCGAAAGAATCATAGCCAAGCGTGATGTCGGCCAGGTTTCCTTTGCGGTCCGGCGTAAAGAGAGACACCAGCGTGGCGCCATAATTCATCAAAACGGCCTTCAGATGCTGGCTGTTTTCCAGGGTGAAAATCTTTACCGGACAACCGGCTAATTCGGCCACGATTTTTTCTTCAAACTTCATTCTTCTTCTCCGTCTAATTGACTGATTTTTAAGGCATATATAAATAGCAAAAAAAGCTGACAAAAACAACTGGCCAACTACGCCCGGCATCTGAGCCGCGCCGGTCGGTCAATATCAGCCTGTCCGTGACTGCAAACTTTCTACATTTTTACATTTTTAGGACTCTTGCGACTTTACTGCAGTCGCTGTGGAGAGTGAAAAAAAAAGATGGCTGAAAAATGAGTATGATTGGTCAGTAAGTTATTTAGGGAAGCCACAGATTAAATTTCAAACAGACGCGTATGATAAAATCTGGCTTGCTCTGACCGACATCATCAGTCTGGATTATTTCTACTTTCTGAAAATACCCTTATGCGCCTGCCGCAGGAAAGCCGCAACATCCATTTTTATCTTTTCTTCGCCGCTTCCAGTTTCTTTCTCAGCTCGGGTTGTTCGGGATTCAGGTCAAGAGACTTCTGCCAGACAGCCATGGCTTCTTCTTTTCGACCCAGCTTAAAATAACAGTCGCCGATCAGATTCAGCAGGCTGATGTTCGTCCCGTAATGGTTGACCGCTTTATCCAAAACATCAATCGCCTGCTCATACCTGCCCGCTTCGAACAGGGCCTGGCCGGCGGTAAAATAGGTGTCGTAATTAGCCGGTTTTTCCCGGTTAACAAAGCTTTCCAGAATAGAAGCGGCCCTTTCAAATTCTTTCTGAGCGACATAGACCTTGGCCAGAGCCATGGCCAGCTCTTCCGTGCCGGGAGAGGCCGCCACCGCTTTTTCCAGCGTTGACCTGGCTTCAGCTAAACGCCCGAGATTATAAAGCTGCGTGCCTATGATGTAGCCGTAATATGAATTATCGAGCGGGGGTAACACTCTTGACAGCACCCACGGTCGGGGCAAAGTTTCCAGATAACTCACGTCAAATTCTTCCCTGGCAGAAATTTGCTCCTGACCGTCAACCAGCAAGGTAACACTCAGAAAATAGTGGGCTGGCTGAAAATCATTCAGAGGAAAGATTTGGACCACGTCAGGCAGGGTGTTTATTTCTGCCAGCGGAACCACTCTTTCCTTGAAAGGCTGCTGCTCCTGTTCTCTGGTAATCCGAAACCTCAGGCTGCCCTTCGACTTAAGCTCCTCGCTCACCCCGTGAAGCTGGAGCACCACGGCCAGCTCTTCCTTGGCCGTAAATACCCTGCTGGCCTGAAGATAGAGCTGGTACTGACCGAGCAAAAAAGCTTTAACCCGGCCGCCGGAGTCAACCTGAGAGACCTTGTAGGCCAGAATCGGGCTGGACATTTCCACCCCGGGCCGGCCCGGGATCCTGATAGTTTGTTCCAGGCTGGTAAATTCCTTGGAAGCCTCGTTCTTCAACAGCACTGAAAGTTTATAATCACCAGGCAGACAGGGAAAGACGTCGTAAATGGCCACCGGTTGACTGGCTCTCTCCTTCATCTGCTGTTCGGTCATCTCAACGGGGTAAGTTTTCTCGTACTGATACACCAGCCGACCATCAAGAGTGGTAAGAGTTCCGTTTAACTTGAGGTTGGTCATAAAGCGATTATCATACTGGTTAACAGAAAGCCGCTTTGGTTCCAGCACATAATTTACAAGGTAAAAGCCCTGCGGGACTTTGGAAATTTTCACCAGGTAATTGCTGTCCAAATAATTAGCCGTGTACTCCACTTCCACGATATCTTTGTATTCAAAAAACTTGCGGGCATATTTATCCTCAACCATTTTTCTTGGTGTCAGCTCAATCTGGCGGAGCAAAAGGTCTGAAGACAGGCTCGGTCGCCCCAGGTTCTGGTTTTCTTCTCCCGGAATTAAAGAAAGAGAAATGTTGGCCAGAGTGGGGTCAACCTGACGCAACTGCTCGTAAGCTCTCATGTAGTCAACCTGGTCTCCCCAGTATCCGGTTAACAGGGATTGCGGTCCGTCGTTAACCGGGCTGTAAAGCCGCATTTCTCCCGTGCCTTTCTCCTGGAAAAACAGCAGGTTAAAGCCGGCCGGCAAACCCAGGTCGGTTTTCCCCTGGTAAAACCATATCTCGCAGTTATAGATTTCAGATTTCCCGTCGATGTGCTGAATATCATTTGGCGGACCGAGGATGATGTAGATTCGTCCCCGGTCGGTTTTCCAGCCCGGCTTGCCGCTTTCTCGTCCAAAATACTTGTTGACATAATCCAGCCTTTTGTAATGCTCGATTTTAAACTCGTTCTCTTCAGTTTCCGGAACGGGGTCGCGATGTTTCCAGAAAGCTTCGATGAACATCTCCCTTTCCCGGTCGTTTTTTAATTTCAAAAAGATCTCTTTTTCAACCGGGGTGATAATGTAACCCACTTCTTCTTCCAGCCATTTCCGGTATTTTTCAGGCAGGGGTGGCAATTTCTCTTTTTTCTTGTCCTGAGCTTTCGCCTGGCCGGCCTTTTGGCCGGAATAATTTTCAGAAGATAAATTTTTAAAGGCGCCGGCGTTTAAAAAATTGATGCTAACCGACAGGCTTAAAAAAAACAGGACGAAAACGATCCTGAAAATTATCTTAGCTGTTCTTCCTGGTCCGGACATTTAAACATCTCCTGAGCTGTTGAGCATTACGTTAGATTATAACATTTTTAGCTCGATAATTTTATTTATCATTCGTATATTTCCCCAATCTTAAGTAGTGCCCGGGGCTCATTATCGGAATGCTTCTTCCACCGAACAACAGGGGTCGGATACTTCCATCCACTCCTTCAGAACTTCAGCCTTGCCGTACATTCGCTTTTAATGATAAACCATCAGCCTGGCCTTTTTGTTTCACACTGCAAGCCGCCAGCCGCGTCCGCCGGCTCAAAAAATCACAATCACCGGGAACGGGTGTGACAAGATGGCCGGTATTTTTAAAAGCGGGCTTCTTTCTCTATCAGCTTTCTGACCTTATCTATATTTTGCTCGGTCATCTTCTTCCCCAACCGGACTACCTGCTTCACTCTGGTAAAATCAAAAGTTTCCACCGCGGGGTTGATGGTAATAACAAGGTCGGCTTCGGGAAGCTTGCTTTCGGTCGAATCAGCCAGCACCACCTGCACCAGGCGATGGACCATCATAAAACTGGAGTTTATCTGCCTGGCTGGCATTCTTTTGAGAGGCCGGTGAACATCCGGAACAAATACTTTCTTCGCTCCGAGTTCCCTGGCCAATTTTACTGGAACATTGTTGAGCAATCCGCCATCAACCAGGAACATCCCGTTAAACCGGGCTGGCTCGATGATAAACGGGTAAGCCATGCTGGCTCGCATCGCCCGAAACAAAGGTCCACTGGTAAAACTCACTTCTTTACCGCTGACCAGGTCGACTGCATTGCAACCAAACCTGATGCTCAAATCCTCAATCAGCACCTCACCCACCAGCTCTTTGAAAGTTTTTTCCAGGACGTCGCCTTCTTCGCCCAGCCGGCGAATCAACTTTTTCTGGTAAGATTCAAGCAGCAGGTAATGCATCAGCTTATCCGGGATGGGGAATTTGGCCTTCCTCAGCTTGGCCAGCCGGCTGTAACTCAATTCGCTGCTTATCTCTTCGATTTCCCGCGGCAGGTATCCGGCGGCAAAAAGCCCGCCGACAATCGCTCCCATGGAAGTGCCCGTGATAACAGGCGGCACCAGGTCATGCTCCAGCAGGACTTCCAGCACGCCGATATGGGCCAAACCGCGTGCCCCGCCACCCATCAAGACCAGTCCCCACTCGGCTTGATTTTTATTATTTTGCTCAGGTTTTTTGCCCGCAGTTGTCATGAGTTTCCCTCTTAAATTTCTTTAATTTTTTCTGCTCTAACTTTCTTCAACTTTATTCGTTAAAGTTAGTTTACAACTTTTCAGGCAAAAATGCTCGCCGAAATTTACCAGGCTTCAGGCTGATTAAGAGGCCTGGGCTGATTAATCGGAAGGCTGTCTTTGTTTTTGTAAACTTCTTCCCCTGTCAGAGCCTTACCCATAATCGAAAATATGTTTTCGATTTAGCTGTCCCGGGGCTTCCGGCTTGAAGAAAAAAAGCATCAACCAGGTTTAACGTAACAATCAGGCTGGCAGGTTTTCCTAAAAGTTAAAAAGCTCATGGAAAATTTCACGCGACTGCCACCAAATGGTTAGAAGCGATATAACTAAAGGAATACCAGATGAGTTCCAGCTACCGGACCGGGCAAATTTCCATTTCCGCCTTACCTGTTATTTTTTTATGGCTTACCGGTTAAAATATTCATACCTTTTCCAGAGAGAACGCAACCTGGCCACCTCCTTGCCGGTAGCCAGGTTGAACACCTGCTGAACCCAATAACCGTCCGGCGTGGAAGGAGTCTGACTGACCACCTCAATTTCGTCGCCGTAAAAAGCTTCGGCCCGGTAATTAATTTCGACCTCTTCCGGACGGGCTGAAAACAGCATTTCTTTTGGCATAGCCTCGAGGGCCCAGCGGGAATAGATCACATTATTAACGTGGCGGTTATAGTCCAGGTCTTCAAAAAGCACCCGAAAAGTAGCCTTGTGGTCCAGCTTTTCCACTATGGGAAGAGACGGGAAATCATCTTCCAGGGCTCTTTCCTCCAGAACCAGCTCATCCGGGAACAAGTCTTCAACTTTAACCGGACGTCTGCTCTGCAGGTCAATGATCATCCAGGAGCTGGTGGCCACCAGGATGGGCTTCAGTCTTTCATCCGCCACTTCAAAATCCCTCAGGGCAAAGTAGCCGTTTTTACCGGAGGCCCACGTTTTAATATGTATTTTTTCAGAAAGCCCCGGGTAGCGATTAATTTTTACATGGTAGCGCGAGACCACCCAGGTTACACCTTTTTTGAACAAATCAAAAACAGAAAATCCCTCCCGAATAGAATGGAGCCGGGCGGCATCCTGGAGATAATTCATCAGGGCCGACAGATGAGCTCGCACGAGGTAATCGGTGTCGAAGCTCAGGATTTCATACTGAGCGGAATATTTAAGCTCTCTTTCTTTTGACATCATCTTTTTACCTCATAATTTCAGCCCGATATATTTCTTTCATGCTTCTGAAAAGATAAACCGCTTTATGAATGTTCACGGCCATAAGACAGCCTGCCCAATATCCTGAGGTTTAAGAGCATTTCGTCCGTCAATTTTTTTCAGTCAGCGTTTCTCTTTCTGCATTACCCGGACTGAAAAAGCCATCATAACTGCCATAACTGCCGCTCTAACTTCTGCTATTTTTCACCTTCTTTTTCTTTAAAGGTGGTGGCCAGACATCCTTCCGCTGTTTCCCGATATTCTTTCTTCATGTCCAGTCCGGTCTGTTTCATTATGCGAACGACTTCATCGAAAGAAATCTTGTGCGACCCATCGGTCATCAGGGCATAGACCGCCGTATCAAGGGCTCTTTCAGCCGCCATGGCATTTCTTTCAATGCACGGAACCTGGACCAGACCGGCCACCGGGTCGCAGGTCAGGCCCAGGTGATGTTCCATGCCCATCTCGGCCGCGTATTCTATCTGTCGTGAACTCCCGCCCAGGAGATAAACGGCGGCGGCCGCGGCCATCGAGCAAGCGGTGCCAATTTCACCCTGGCAGCCCACCTCAGCGCCGGAGATTGAAGCATTGTGCTTGACCAGATTTCCTATTAATCCGGCTATGGCCAGAGCGTTTATTATCCTTTCTTCACCAAACCTGTAACTATCGTTCAGGCTTTTCACCGCGGCCGGAACCACTCCGCTCGAACCGCAGGTCGGAGCAGTAACAATTATCCCCCCGGCCGCATTTTCCTCAGAAACGGCCAGAGCATAGGCGAAATTTCGGGTAATTTTCTGGATGCTACCCTTGCTGTTTCGAGATTTCAGGTAAAAAGAACTGGCCTTCCTCTGCAATCTTAACGGACCCGGCAGAAACCCCTCGGTGTTTAACCCTCTTTTTATGGCCTGCTGCATGACTTTCCAGACCAGTCGCAAGTGTTCTTTAAGGTCGGGACGGTCAAACTTGAAAACGTATTCACTCAGGCTCAACCCGTTTTCTTCACAGTAGTTGATTATTTCGGTAAGAGTCCGGTGAGGATAAAGGTTTTCCACCCGGTTGAGGGATTCCAGGTCGCGGATGGCCCCACCGCCAACCGAAAAAACTAACCAGGAGGCCACTGTTCCATCAGGTTTAACGGCTTCGAACAGCATGGCATTCGGGTGCTGCGGCAGATACTGGTCCCGGCGCCACAGGATGGTGGTTTTCTCAGCCGGAAGAATTTCCTTAAGAGCTTCTTCCGTCAGATGCCCTTTTCCTGTGGCGGCCAGGCTGCCAAAAAGCGTCACGCGGTAGCTCTGAGCTTCCGGATGCTTTTCCATAAAAATCCTGGCCGCGCTGGACGGAGCCATGGTGTGGCTGCTTGAAGGCCCTCGACCGACCCGGTAAAGTTCTTTAATCGATTCCATGCCATCTTCCTTTTTAAGAATTATACTACAACCATCATCGATAAAATTAAATCTCATCTTGATGAAAAACTTTTATCAGCTTCTGGACAAATGATGATTTTCCCGCCAACAGATTCTGGCCTTAAAAATTCCATATTTTCCCGGCCAAAAATATTCAACACTTTTCACGAGACCATTATCTCCGGCCAAATTTCCGCCGCCATCCACAAAAAAAATTCATCGATGAATAGATATCCCGGCGCTTTCAGAACTAATTTCTCATTTTCCAAAAACAACTTAATTTGAAGTAAAAAGTCAAACAGTAAAAAAGCCGGGCTAAAAATATACTCCCAGGCCAATTTATCTGGCAGAGATACTTCAGGCTTCTGTTTTCAGGAGGACAAAAGCCAAAAAACTGAATGAAACAGAAGAATAAAAATATTAAAATAAGCTTATGAAAAGAAGGGACTTTATAAAAAGCACAGCCGTGGGTCTGGCCACTCCGGTGCTGGCTTCTTCCCGCATTTTCTCCAGGCCAGCTCCTAATGATTATATCCAGGTAGGCTGTATTGGCGTTGGACGCCAGGGGCAAGCAGACATGATGGAGCTCCTGTACCGCGGGCTGGAAGTTGGAGCCAGAGTGGTCGCCGTGTGCGATGTCGACCGGCACCGGGCAGAAAAAGCGGCCTGGCTGGCCGAAAAAACTTACGCTCAGGAACTCGGCCTGAACCGCTACCGCGGAGTAAAAATTTATCATGATTTTCGTGAGCTTCTGGCCAGAAAAGATGTGGATGCAGTGCTCATCGCCACGCCGGATTTCTGGCACGGGGTGATAGCCATACTGGCCGCTCGAGCCGGGAAGCACATTTATTTAGAAAAGCCGTTGACCTATTCCCTGGTTGAAGGGCAGAAACTGGTAAAGGCCTTGAGAAATTCAAAAGTTATCCTTCAGGTTGGTTCCCAGCAACGTTCATCAGTTTATTTCCTGAAAGCCTGCGAAATGGTGCGCAACGGGCTGATCGGGCAACTTGAAAAAATAACCGTCTGGTTGCCCGAAGATACGGGTTATGGCGACCCCAGGCCGGTGCCTGTGCCGCCAAACTTAGACTATGATTTCTGGCTCGGGCCAACGCCGGAAGTGCCTTACAGTGAAGACCGGGTTCACCCGCAGATGAGTTATGAACGGCCGGGCTGGATGCAGATTGAAACCTATGACCGTGGCATGATTGCCAACTGGGGAGCGCACATGATTGACATTGCTCAGTGGGGGCACGGAACTGAGCTGACCGGACCTGTATCCATAGAAGCTCAGGCTGAATTTCCCGACCGCGGGCTGTTCAACGTTCATACCAAATTTAAGGCCCGGGCAGTTTATGCGGATGGTCTGACTCTGGTCATGGAAACGGGCGACCCGGCCGGCGTTCGTTTTGACGGCTCTGAAGGCTGGGTTTTTGTCAGAAGAGAAGGGCTTGAGGCTTCGCCCCCGGGAATCCTTGGTTATCAGGTCGGTTCTGGCCGGGTGACACTCTACCAGAGTTCTAACCACATGAAAAATTTTCTGGAATGCGTAAGAAATCATCAGGAACCTGTCGCCCCGGTGGAAGTCGGACACCGCACCAACAGTATTTCGGTGATTACCCACATTGCCATGAAACTCGGCCGGAAGCTGCGCTGGGACCCGGAAAAAGAAATCTTCCTTGATGATGCGGAAGCCAACCGGCTGCTGGATTTCCCGCACCGAAAGCCCTGGCAGGTCTGAGTTTGGCGGAGTAAAATGCGGTTTTGTTTTTTATTTTTAAAACCGAAACCTGAGCCGGAAATTTTTATCCCGCTGATTTTTCTGTTCAAAAATTCATCTGAATTTATCAACTCCTTTTATCGAGCGTGCTGTAAATCATGATAAGCCTGAAAATCCCGATAAAGATGGCCAGGCCCCAAAATAACCTCAGGGCGGCTGACCTGATTCCGGGCGAAACGCCCAGAGAAACATTCTTCCCGGAGCGGCTGTTAACCCAGGGTATGGAGAGCGGGCATCGATAAATAATTCAGAAGAGCCGGGAGTTTTAAGGAGGAGCAAATGTCACTTAACCGGAGAAAGTTTCTGATGACGGCCCTGGCGGCCGGTTTAACTCCTCTCCTGAATCTGTCCGGCTGGCCGTCGGGTCAGGCGCCAGCCGGCACCCTGGCCCGGTCAGTGGCCCGGCCGAAACCGGAAAAAAAATTTGGTTTTTCGCTCGGCCTGGCCTCCTACACTTTTCGCGCTTTCAACCTGGAGCAGACCATAAACATGACCGGACGGCTTCAGCTGGAGAAAATCACCCTCAAGGATTTTCACCTCCCGCTAAACGCCACGCCTGAAGAAATAGCGGCCCGAACGAAAAAAGTGCGGGAAGCCGGCCTGGACCTTTACGGCGCAGGTGTGGTCTACCTGGAAAAGCCGGAAGAGGTGGAAAAAGTCTTTAGTTTCGCCCGAACTTCCGGGCTGAGGATGATAATTGCCTCTCCCGCTCCTTCTCTTTTGCCCCTAATTGAAAAACAGGTTATAAAGAACAACATCCAGGTGGCCATCCACAACCACGGGCCGGGTGATAGATTCTACCCGACGCCGGCCGAAGCCTTTGACCGGATAAAAAATCTTGACCACCGGGTCGGCCTGTGCCTGGACATCGGGCATGCCGCCCGAGCCGGCCTTGACCCGGCGGCTCAAGCGGCACGCTTCTCCGACCGCCTGCTTGATGTCCACCTCAAAGATGTCAGCTCGGCCAGCGCTGAAGGCCAGACGGTGGAAATCGGACGTGGAGTGATTGACATCAAGGAATTTCTGCGGACCATCATCAAATTGAACTACCGCGGCACTCTTTCCTTTGAATTTGAAAAGGACGAAAAAGACCCGCTGCCCGGCCTGGCCGAGTCAGTCGGGTATGTCCGCGGACTTCTGGTCGGTCTTGACTGAAGGCAAATTTTGCTAAAAATTTTGTATAAAACAGGAAATCGAGAAAGGAGGAAAAGATGGAATTTTATGATTTGATAAAAGCGCGTTACAGCGTCAGAGCGTATCGGCCTGACCCGGTAAGTGAAGACACGCTAAACCGCATACTGGAGGCAGCCCGCCTGGCACCCACCGCAGCCAACCGTCAGCCTTTTAAACTGATTGTGGTTCGCACTAAAGGTCGGGAAGAAGAATTAAGGCGCCTTTACCACCGCGAATGGTTCATCCAGGCACCGATAATAATCGGCATCGTGGCACTGAAGGAGGCAGCCTGGAAGCGGCGGGACGGCAAAAACTACGCCGAAGTTGATGCGGCCATCGTGATGGACCATCTTATCCTGGCCGCGGCCAACGAAGGGCTGGGCACCTGCTGGATTGGTGCCTTTGACCCGGCGGTGGCCCGGGAAATTTTCGCCTTGCCCGATGAGGTCGAGCCGGTGGCTTTTACCCCGCTCGGCTACCCGGCTGACTCGCCGCAGCCCAAGAAACGCAAAGACTTGTCTGAGCTGGTGTGCTACGAACGCTGGTCTTAAATTGAGCTGAAATTCTGCGGAGAGAAAACTCCCCTCAACTTTTTTTCACAAAATTAACAATCCGCTCAACTGATTTTTCTTTCTTTTCAACCAAAAGGAATGACCAGAAAAACAAGCAGGTCCCACAAGGTATGGCTTATGACGTTGGCAAGCAAAGAATTGAACCTAACATACTGGAAGCCCCACCACAGACCGCCCACCAGAGCGGCCAGCACCAGCAGCAGATTTCCCGAGCCGAGGTGAACGGCCGCATAGAGAACAGACACTACCAGCATCCCCGGCAGTCTTCCCAGCCTGGCCATCCAGTGCCGCTGCAGAAAGCCCCTCCACCACAGCTCTTCACCCGGACCGATTATCAGCGCGAGAAAAAGGCCAATTCTCCAGCGGCTGCTGCCGGCCTTCAAAGCGTAAACTGAGCTTAACTGAACGGAGAGTCCCGGGAACCAGATCAGGACCAGCCGGTGTCCCAGCCAGAAAATTACATAAAGAGCCGCGGCAGAAATCAGGCCAAGCATCAGGCCACGCCGAGGATTATCCTTAAAATCCCCGAAAACCGAATAGCTAAAAAGCGGGTCAATTTTCAGACCGGCGGTGAGCAAAACCAGTAAAATGGCCGAAAAAAGCGACCAGAAATCAAACAGACCGGAAATTAAACCTGAAAAAATTAAGAAGAACAAAATAGCCGAGAGTAAAGTCGCCAAATAAATCCTGTTTTCCGATAAAGCGCTCATCCTTCTTCCATTCGGAAAAAATCAACCGAACCAGCGGCTCAACCACAAACCTAAAATTGAAAGCAGGCCAAAAAGCAGGTTATACCTGGCGGTGGCCCCGTCCAGAGTGATAAAATTCATCTCCTGCCCGGGTTCATGTCTTGTGGTGGCTGTTTTCCACAGCTTCAGGCTTTCGGGCAAGGCTAAAACCACCACCAGCATGGTCCATGGCAGCGAGGGGAAATCCAGCCGGAACAGGCGCGGCACCAGGACAAACCCGACCATCAGCAAGAACGAGCCAAAGATAAGTTTCCCGTAATAAACTTTACTCAGCCGGTCTCCCAGCAGCCCGGCCACGGTTACGACCTTTCGTTCGCGGTCGGAGATAGTATCCCGCCAGTTATTGGCGTGCAGGATGGCCACCACCAGCATTCCCTGGGGCACCGCCCACATAATCGGAAGCCAGGAAAACTGACCCGTCTGCACCACCCAGGCTCCGAGCGAACCCAAAATCCCGAAATTTACAAAGACGACCAGGTCGCCTAGAGCCACCCCCTTCAGCCAGGGATAGGCCGCTCCAAGAATCAGTCCGACGGCTCCCACATAAAGCAGCAAAATTCCCCTGAGATAAACCAGCCACAGCCCAACCGCCACTCCGACCACAAACAGCAGGAGTGAACCACCCAGAACCTGTCTGTCGGTGAGAAGCCCGCGCACGATAGCACCGCTAACCGGCGTAGCTTCCCGGTCAAGGCGGCGCCGCCAGTCAATCACATCAGACAGCATGTTGGCCGCCGTGTGCAGCGTCGCCATGGCGAAAAGCGATAACAGGAGCAACCAGAGATTAAGTTTTACCCAGCCCACCGTGGCGGCCAGAGAACTTCCGAACAACACCGGTATGACGGAAGCCGGAAGGGCCCACGGTCTGGCCGCTATCAACCATTTTTTCATCCGGCCTGTCTCTTTTTCCTTGTTCACCTCTGACATTTGTACAAATCCTCTATCCTGTTTGAGAATACATCGTTTATTTTAATCTAATCAATTAATTTTGTCTTTTTTCCCCGGTTCAATTTAATTCCAACGGGCTCGGAACTTTTCTTTTATTCAGCTCTTTAAGCTCATAAAGCATATTGATCGGCTACAATCTTTTTCCCTGCCCGGCGTTCGCCCGGTCAAACCTCAGAACTGCTTCTTTTTAATCCGAATGAACCTGTTTAAATTTTAAAGAATTTTTTAGGCTGAATAACAGAAGAAAAAAGCGTTCTTCATATTTATCCTGTTGAGACAACCTGCCTATTTTAATAAAATCATCTTGAGCCGCAAGCCATTTAAGGAGGACATAATGAAAATAAGCCGCCAGCAATTCCTGAAATACTGTGGTCTCGGTTTTTTGACCACCGTTTTTGCCGAAAAATTTTCAGCCGCCTCGCCCCGGCTGGCCACCGCCCGCGATGAAATCAGGAAGATGAAGATTAAAAAAATCGAGATTTACACTTTTGACATCCCGCTCATCGAACCGTTTCGCATCGCCATCGGCACGATGTATGCGGCCAACGATGTGCTGGTGAAAATTATCACCGACAGCGGACTTTACGGGCTTGGTGAAGCCTGCCCCTTTCCGCCGATTACCGGCGAAACGCAGGAAAGCAACATTGCGGCGGCCAAAGCCATAAGAGACATCCTGCTCGACAAGGACCCCCTGACCATAGAAGCTCTGATTGACAGTATCGGTAACATCGTTCACTCTAATCCGAGCGCCGTGGCTGCCTTTGATATGGCCCTTTATGACTTGCTGGGTAAAGCGGCCAACCTGCCCCTTTACCAGCTGTTAGGAGGCTACCGGTCAAGCTTTGAAACGGACATGACCACCGGGCTCAACACGCCGGAGAAGATGGTGGCCAGTGTGAAGGAAAGCCTGGCCCAGGGCTATCGGCAGGTCAAGATTAAAGTCGGCGAAGACCCGGACCTTGATGTAAAAAGAGTGGCCGCCGTGCGCGAGGCCATCGGGCCCAACATCAAACTTCGACTTGATGCCAACCAGGGCTGGTCAGTCACTCAGGCCATCTCCGCCCTGAAGCGGATGGAACCCTACCAGATTGAATTCTGCGAACAGCCGGTCAAGGATTCGGATATTTACGGGCTGAGACAGGTCCGCGCCCAGTCGCCGGTGCCCATCATGGCCGATGAATCGCTTTTCGGCCCGGCCGATGCCATTAAATTAATAAAGGAAGAAGCCTGCGATTATTTCAACATCAAGCTGATGAAGGCCGGCGGTATTCTGAATTCGCTCAAGATTGCCCACGTGGCGGCCGCGGCCAACATCAAATGCATGGTGGGCTGCATGCTGGAGACCAGGCTTGGTCTGACGGCCGCTGCTCACCTGGTGGCCAGCCAGAAAAACATCGTCTTCGCTGACCTGGACGGTAATTCAGAGCATAAAATTGACCCGATAATCGGCGGGATTAAAGTGGACAGGGGAACCATCTACCTGCCGGACAAACCGGGGCTGGGCTGCGAGGTGGATGGCGACTTTTTGAAAAAAATGAAATCATTTTAAAAGGGTAAGTCCGGACCCGCTTTACGATTTTTCTGAAAGATGTGCGGTCAACTGATGCCGGTCAGGGCTGGCGGTCAAAAATATATGAAAATTCATTCATATATTAAGCCCCGGGCTAAAATGTTGCCCCGAAGAACAAGCCCGAATAGAATTTTCCTTCGAACTTTAAGCCGGCCGCCATCATCACCGGGTTGGAAAGAATGTATGGGGAGAAAATCCGGTCAGCGGCAGGTCATAAAGCAGTGAAAAAAGAAATCTTCATCGGCCGGCTTATAATCTGATAATATGGGAGGACGGATTACCGGCCAGGAAGTGAAGAGGTTCGCTACCTTTTTGCTCTTCTCTTTTATTTAAGGTTACTGGATGGAGAGAGGAAAATGAAGGAAAAAATAAGATGGGGAATTCTGGGTGGTGCGTCCATAGCGGAAACAACTTTCATCCCGGCTATCAAAAAGGCCCGGAATGCCGAGCTCCTGGCCATCGCCTCCAGAGATCTGAACAAGGCCAGGGCCTGGGCCGAGAAATTTGAGCTGAAGCGGGCTTACGGTTCCTATGAGGACCTACTGTCCGACCCCGAAATAGAAGCCGTCTACAACCCGCTGCCCAACCATCTCCATCATCCCCTGACCCTGGCCGCCCTGCGGGCGGGAAAGCATGTCCTGTGTGAAAAGCCACTTGCTCTGACGGCGGCTCAGGTCGAGGAAATGTTTGCTGAAGCCCGGAAGAACAACCGGCTCCTGATGGAAGGTTTCATGTACCGGTTCCATCCGCGACTCGAGAAGACCGTTGAACTGATTCGCTCCGGAGCCATCGGCCAGCCGCGGCTGGTGCGGGCCGTTTTTGCCTTTGTTTTCAATCGCGACCTCAGCAATTATCGCTGGTTCCCGGAAATGGGCGGCGGGGCTCTTTACGATGTCGGCTGTTATGCCATCAATGCCGCCCGGCTGGTCTTCCAGGCCGCGCCGGAAAAAATCGAAGCCATCGCTCACCTGGATGACCGGACCGGAATCGACCTGACCACTTCTCTGCTCTGCTCTTTTCCCGAAAACGGTCAGGCTCTTCTGACCTGCAGCTTTGAGCTTCAGTTCCAGAGCACTCTGGAAATATCCGGCAGCGAGGGAAGAATTTTTCTCGACCGCGCATTCTCGGCCAAACACTTTGAAACCGAGCTTCTGCTGACTCGAAGAGATAAGACCGAACAGCTCAGATTCCAGCCGGTTGACCAGTTCCAGCTGATGATTGAACATTTCGGGGAGGCTATCACCGGCCGGGCCGAGCTCCTTCTGGATTTTAAAGATTCATACGGAAACGCCCAGGTTATAGACAGAGCCTTACAGCAGATAAAAACAGGTGCCCGCTGAAAAAAGCAAACTGAAAAAATTTTATCTGTTTTCCCGGGCCCAGACCGTTTCGTAATACTTCTGCACCTGGCCTTGCATGAGCTTCAGCCGCTCCACTGCCTCCTTCCGGCCGCCGGCGTATTCAATCATCATCCGCCCTTCTTCGAAGCACATCTCATCATGAAGGGGAAAAACGTAGCGGAGCAGAAAATGAGCGTAATTAACCAGCCGAAATGGCCCGTAAACTCGGGGAAGCTCTCCGCCCGGAGTTTCCACGGCCACGGACATTTCATTTTTTATGGCCTCAATCAGGTCAGAAAGTTCTACGCTGGGTGAAAAGACGATGGTGTAATAACGGCCGAACTGATCACTGTTCTCGCAACCGTGGCTGTCGCTGATGCCGACCACCGGAACCTTGAGCCCTCTGGCCCGAGCTTCGAGGTATCTGTTCACCTGAAGATTGTTGACGTCGACCTCCTGCAGTTCATTCCAGCCGAACCCGCTTATCAGCTCGAGAGCGTCAAAAATCCGGTTTTCAAAAATATAATCCACCAGGGCATAGGAAATATAGTTGGCATTTCCCGGCCGCCAATAAGGATGGGCAAAAATCCCGAGGCCTCCCTTTTCACGGATTTTCTGGAATGTCCACACCGAGGAGGCATACTGATACCTGTCAACGTATTCCGGAACAGCCTTCAGCTTATCCATAATAGCCTGAACTTCTTTACGGTAGGCCGGCTCATCCTTTTTGATAAGTTCGGAAATGCTTTCTCGAGCGCCGAAGCTTACAAAATGCACGGGATTTTCCGGCGGGTGAACCTCTTCTCCGGGATAGAGACGCAAATCAACGGGCAAATCTTTAAAAGCCGCAATGGCTTCAAGCGAACCGGCATAACTGCGGTGGTCGGTCAGAGCCATGAAATCAAGCCCCACCCGGCGGCAGGCTCCGGCCACGTAAGCCGGTGATTCCTGACCATCCGACCGGAAGCTGTGCATATGAAAATCTCCTTTGTAGGGACGGAGGGCAAACAGGTCGGGCCAAAGCGAATAAACGTGAAAGGTTCCCACCAGCCGCACTCTGTTTTCCGAATCCACTTCTTCAATCTTCAGGATGTGTTCCTGCTCTCCCTCAAAATACCTGGTGATTTCAAACGTATTATCTCTGGGGACTATTTCCTCGGCCACCGCTTTTTTCCAGCCGGTTTTGAGCGCATACCTGCCAACCGGAGTGTAAGTTAATCGGTAGGTGCAGCCGGGCTTGGGAAATGTTTCAAAACGGGAGATGATTTTAACGGTCATCTGCCGGTCAGCCGGCACTATCTTTGGAGTGACCAGGAAATACCTGTCTCCCTGATAAACTTTAAGACCGCTCGGCAAAGAAGGGGTCTTCAAATCCTGGGCCGGCAGAAAGTTTATGGAAGCAAAAAGCCAGACCATCAATACCCAGAAAACTTTATGACGGCTTTTAAGCTGACTCATTTTTAAACTCCTTATGGCTCAATTAGGAACCAATTTTTTCTGACCGATTTAAGGGCAACTAAGATTGCCTTCATTGTCATTTTTGCCTGAGAGAATTTCCCAGACCACTCTGATTTTACTTTTCCCGCCCTCTAAAATCCAGAAAAAATAAAACCTGCCGGACGAAACCGGAGTATGACAATTGCTTTTATTTTTATTTTTTCCGCGCTACCTTTCAGTTTTGCGCTTTACACTTCATTCACAGGCCTTCCGCCGCCCGAAACATAAATCTTTTCTGAGCACACCAATTCATCGCAGCAGCCCAGAATGGCCGGAGAAAAGCGTTTTTTAAAGGCTGAGGTCAAGTCCAAAAAAATTCTTTACCCGTCAGGACCTTCCCTCATAACAGAAGATATGATTCCAGAAAAAGCAGAGAGCTTTTCCTTTAAAATGTCCGCGCCAGAAGCAGAAATTGCTTTTTACTTGGGCATTATGCCCTTCAAAATAATCGGAAGCAGCCTAAATTTTTTTCATACTTAATTATGAACTTAACCGCCAGCGCCTCAGGCAAAGAATTCAGTCGGGACAGCTTTCAGCCGGTTGATGTCCATCATTCTTTCTCTTACATCGAACCTAAAAGCACATTGCACCGAACACTCTTCGCAGTCGGCACAGGGGTTATCGGGCAGGTTGAGCGAGCTGACCAGCTCATGGGCCGCGCCCAGGTTTCTGTACCCGTAAGCGTACATATAAGCCCTCATCATGTCCGGAATGGGCAGCCCTTTCGGGCACTGCGGCACACAGCGCTGGCACCCCTGACAGTAGAGACCGGCCGTATTCTGCGTTTCTCCAAGCTTCAGGTCGTACAATTCTTCCGGAGTGAGCTTCAGGTCCCTGACCACCTCCAGATTGCTCTTCAGCTGGTCAAAAGTAGTCATGCCGGGAATGGCCGTTGTGATGTTGGGATTATTCAGAGCCCATTTCAGGGCAGCCTTCGTGTTGATCGGCTGGGTTCTCTGTTTATCCCAGTAGGCTCCGGCCATGGTTTTCATGGCAATGATGCCGACCCCGACGGCCGTGGCTTCAGCTATGGCCGCATCGAGGTCTTTGATATAATCCTTCCTGAAATTGTAGCCGCTCAGGACCACATCATAAATTTTGGCTTCGATGGCCGCTCTGATTACCTCGGGCTCGTTGGCGTGGGTGGAAACGCCGATAAAACGAGCTTTGCCTGACTTCTTGGCTTTTTCCATGACCTCAAGGTTTTCCGGCTTGAGGACATTTTCCCTCTTGGTCAGGTTGTGCAGATACAGAATGTCCACGTATTCCAGTCCGAGGCGCTGCAGGCTTATATCAAGCAATTCCATAAATTTTTCATCTTCTTTGACTTTGGTCGCGATAAAAAAGCTGTCCCGCGGGCGTCCTTTTATCACCTGACCAATCATTTCTTCATTGCGGCCGCGCTGATAGACATTAGCCGTGTCCAGGTGAACCAGCCCGGAATCGAGGGCGGCCCGCACCAGCTCTGGATTATCGGCATTCATCACACCCATGGAGACAACAGGCAAAACCACGCCGGTTCGTCCGAGAGTGCGGTAGATAAAGCCTTCCCTCCTGCCACCTGGCGGCTGAGGCTCGTTTGCCTTCTGGTTTTGAGATTTTGCCTGGGCTGTTTTCTGCGTCTTTTTATCATCGCCCAAAAGCAGCGACGTGGCACCGGTAGCCACCAGACCGGTCAGGCCGACTTTTAAAAAATCGCGACGGTTCAGGGCAGATTTCTTCATTTCTGTCCTCCTTTGGCTTCCAGCTTACCGGAGAATTTTTCTAAGGTCAAGACTTAATCTTACCGAAAATGCTGATTTAACAGGGATTTTATAAATTTTTTGACCAATGCCCCGTCCTTAAACATGGCTGAGATTTTCGCCCCATTCGGTAAATTCTGCTTCATCACACACCGGCTTCCAGGCTGGGAGAAGACGCAAAAAATGATAGCAGAACTTCTTAACTGTAGACTGGTAATTAAAGCTCATCGGTCAGTTCGGCCGCTGACCAAAATCTTAAGACCACAGGTGGAATCTGAGGCAAAAGGGTTTTAATTAACTTAGAATACCGCCCGGCAAATTTTAAGGAATAGTTTTTTATTAATCCAGCTCTATCTAAAGTCAGGACGAAAGCACCCTCTTCCCGAGAACACTTTCTTCTTTTTTTCTTCTCCATAAAAAACCAGGCGGGCTTCACCAAACCAACGGTCTCTCAAACCACAAAAATATCATGGATATCAATGGTTTGAAGCTCGGGTTAATCTAATTTTCCTTAATTAAAAAATTTTTTAATGTCTCCGCTCAAATTATGTTAGGATAGTACCTTTAAAAGACAACAGCCATGGAATTGGCTTAAATGAAGCTCAAATTAACACGGGGGAAAAATGTCGGCTAAAAATCACAGATTAAGCTTAAAATCGTTTTTATTTGTTTCGCTGATTGCGGCCACCGCGCTGCTTTTTTCATCTTACTGCGCCAGGAAACCGGAGCCGGCCGACCTGGTTATATTGAATGCCAGAGTTTACACTGTTAACCCGGCCCGGCCCTGGGCAGAAGCTGTTGCGATAAAAGGAGAAAAGATAGTATACGTCGGGTCCAATAAAGAAGCCCGACGCTTCCTGCAACCGGAAACACGCCTTATTGATGCTCGAGGACATCTGCTGCTTCCGGGTTTCCAGGACAGCCACGTGCACTTTGTCAGCGGTTCGCTTAACCTCAATCAGGTTGACCTGTCCGGCACCAGGAATGTGGCTGAAATCCAGGAGCGGATAAAAAAATTTTTAGCCGAGCATCCGGGCCTGACGTGGGTGCAGGGTCGGGGCTGGATGTACTCGGCTTTTCCCGGAAACATGCCCCACAAAAAATACCTGGATGAGGTGGTGCCCGACCGGCCGGCCATCATGCGGTGTGCTGACGGCCACACCAGCTGGGTTAACAGCCAGGCTCTTAGACTGGCCGGCCTTACCCGTCAGACTCCAGACCCCCCGGATGGAAAAATCGTCCGCGATGAAAAGGGGGAACCAACGGGTGCTCTGCTCGAAGGGGCGAGCCGTCTGGTAAGCCGGTACCTGCCAGAGCCCACGGCGGAAGACAAGTATCAAGCGTTGAAGCTGGGCATGCGGGAAGCGGTGAAATGGGGCGTGACCGTCGTTCACGGCCTCGGGGGAGAATTTGAAGAGCTGGCGCTGTTTGAACGATTGAAGAAAGAAGACCAGCTCCTGATTCGCTTAATCATTTCTATGTGGGTAGAAGAGCCGGGCCCCACGGAAAATGATTTTAAGGCCTACGAAGAAGCCAGAACCAAATACAACGACCACTGGCTGGCCGTCCGCGGCGTGAAATTGATGCTTGACGGAGTCATTGATTCCGGCACGGCTGCCATGCTTGACCCCTACGAAGAGATGAAGGGCAACCAGGGCAAGCTTTTTTGGGAGCCGGCTGATTATATCAGGGCGGTGATGGAATTCAGCCGCCGGGGCATTCCTGTCTCCACTCATTCCATCGGCGACCGGGCCATAAGGCTGTCGCTTGAAGCTTACGAAAAGGCTCTCAAGGAGAGCAGCCATCCCGAACTCCGCCATAAGATTGAGCACGTCGAGTGTGTCGCCGCGGAAGATTTTGCGCGGTTTGCCAACCCGGGCATAATCGCCAGCTTCCAGCCGCTGCATGCTGACCCAGACCCGGTCTGGATGTCAGCCTGGATTAAGAACGTCGGCCCGGAGCGCGAGCAGCGAGCTTTTCCCTGGAAGTCTATCTTAAATAATGGAGGGCAGCTCGCTTTTGGCAGCGACTGGCCGGTGGTCACCATCAACCCCTGGCCGGGAGTTCAGGTTGCCGTCACCAGGCAGAGTTTACAGGGATATCCCGAAGGTGGCTGGATTCCTTCTGAAAAGCTAACCCTGGAAGAAGTAATAAGAGCCTACACTCTGGGTGGAGCTTACGCGGTGGATGAAGAAGAACTTCGCGGTTCGGTCGAACCCGGTAAACTGGCTGACCTGATTCTGCTATCGCAGGATATTTTTAAAATTCCGGCCCATAAAATCTCAGAAACGAGGTCACTGCTGACCGTGGTCGGCGGCCGGGTTGTTTACCGGGAAGAAGATACCGACCGGGAAGAAGATACCGAGGAAAAAAATTAGGAAATATAATCTGTGTCCCCTTTTTTCCCGCGGGCCAAGGAAGCAAAAATACCAAGGAAATTCAGGAAGGCAAACACGACAAACGTCAGCCGCAGGCTCTGCAGGAAGAGGGGAAAATTCTCGGGTGTTATTTTGACGTTGCCCATGACCACGGACATAATCATCATGGTGAGTCCCAAGCTGAACATCTGTCCGACCATGCGCATGGTGGCCAGCGTGGCCGAAGCCACGCCATAATGGCGGGGGCTGACCGAGCCCATTATTGAATTGGTGTTGGGCGAAGAAAAGAGCCCAAAACCAACCCCCAGGAAAATCAGAGCCAGGATAATCCAGGTCAGCCCGGTGTCCGCCCGGATAAAAACCAGGGAGAGCAGCCCTACCACCGTAATCTCCATCCCGCCTGAAGCCAGAAGCCGCGGGTCAATCCGGTCCGATGCTTTCCCGGAAACGGGCGAAATCAGCGCCTGGAAGACCGGCTGAGCAATCAGCACGAGACCGGCCGTCCTCGGGGACAGACCGTGAATATACTGGAGGTAAAGGCTCAGCAGGTAAGCCACGGCTGATGTCGAACTGTAGTTTATCAGAGCGGCCAGGTTGGAAAAGGCAAAGACCCGGTTATGGCGAAAAAGAGAAGTGTTGAACACAGGAGCCGGCCGTTTGCTCTCAAAAAAGAAGAAGATGACCAGCAACACCGCTCCGGCTGCAGCCAAACAAAAGGCATAGGAAGCCGGTAACCTGGAAAAGCCAACCATGAAGCTGACCAGGCCGCTCCCGTAAAGGAGTGTGCCCGCCCAATCAAATTTTTCCCGGCCACCGTTACCTGCCCGGTCATCATCTTCAAAGGCCCGGCTGACCAGCACCAGGGCAGCCAGACCAACAATCAGGGCGGTAAAAAATACGCTTCTCCAGCCGAACTGCTGCACCAGAAAACCGCCGGCCACCGGACCGAGGGAAAGACCGGTATAGACCGCCGCCGTGTTGATGCCCAGGACCTGCCCTCTTTTCTCCGCCGGGAAGGCTGAGGTCAGCAGGGCCACACTGGTGGCAAAGATCATGGCTCCCCCTAAGCCCTGCACCAGGCGAAAGACGATCAGAGAAATGCCGGAGAAAGAAAGTCCGCTGAGCAAACTGCCCAGAATAAAGGTAATCAGACCAGCGATAAATATTTTTTTTCGGCCGAGCAGGTCGGCCAGCCTGCCCACCGGCAGGAGAAAAACCGCCGTGGTTAAAAGGTAAGCCGTTACGGTCCAGCCCAGGGTTATAGAACTGAGGTTGAACTCTCTGGCCACCGCCGGCAGAGCCAGGTTCAGAGCCGCACCGGTAAAAGGAGTTAAAAAAGAAGCGAGGGTGGAGGCTATCAGAATAAATTTTCTTGTTCGGTCAAGTTCCATTTTCCTCAAATCCGTCTTCTCATCTTAAACCATATTCTTTTACAAAACCTGGCTGCCTTCAAGGCCTGACAGCAACTTATTTTCCGGCCTGTAATTTTCAGTCCGGACAGCGAATAACATAAATCTCTGATAAACAATAAATAAAAATTGCAGCCCGGTTATTCTCTTTTTTCTTACTTTGAGCTATAATTTAATCAGAAATCATACCATTTTAGTAGGAGATAATCCATGGTCATCGCCGAGCTGGCTATCTTCCCCACTTCTGAAGGGCCATCGGTCAGCCGTTATGTCAGGGAAGTGCTCAAGGTGATCGAAAATTCTGGCCTGCGAGCGGAAACCGGCGCCATGGCCACCACCATAGAAGCACCTGACCTGGAAGCCATCCTGAAAGTGGTCGCTGATTGCCATAAAAAATTACTGGAGCTTGGCGTCAGGAGAATTCATATAGATTTACGCGTTGACCATCGGCTGGACAAAGAAGCCACCATCGAGAGCAAACTTAAAGCGGTGGGTAAAAGATAATTTTCGGAAAAAGGTAACGAGGGATTTTTTGGAACATCCTGGCCAGAAAAAGTTCCGGTGTGAACTTAAAATAAATTTTTGTTATAAAACCGAAGGGAGGTCCCAATGGTTTCCATAAAGGATGAAGGTTTCTCACCCAATGCCCTGAAAATCCTGAAAACCCGCTATTTCATGAAGAATGAAAAGGGTGAACTGATAGACAAAAAGCCTTCCGACCTTTTTCGCCGGGTGGCTGATTACATTGCTTCTGCCGAAAAAACCCCGGCCGAACGGAAGAAATGGGCCGATAAATTTTTTGAGATGATGATGCGCCGGGACTTTCTGCCCAACAGCCCGACCCTGACCGGAGCCGGGCGCGATATGTGTCTCAGCGCCTGCTTCGTTCTGCCGATTGAAGATTCGATGGAATCCATTTTCGAAACGGTCAAGAATGCCGCCCTGGTGCACAAAGAAGGTGGAGGTACCGGGTTTGATTTCAGCCAGCTCCGGCCCAAGGGAAGTTTCGTGCACAAGACCCAGGGAGTGGCTTCCGGGCCGGTTTCTTTCCTCAAGGTGATTGATGCGGCCACTGAAGCGGTCAAGCAGGGTGGAACCAGGCGCGGGGCCAACATCGGCATCCTGCGGGTTGACCACCCGGACATAGAAGAATTCATCACCATGAAGCGCGACGGGAAAACGCTGAGCAATTTCAACATCTCGGTGGCCATCACTGATGAGTTCATGCACGCACTGAAGCACGACGGTTACTACTGGCTCTACAACCCTTATTTGAAGAAAAAAACCGCCAGGAAAAAAGCCCGCGACATATTCCGGCTGATCATCGAATCGGCCTGGGCCTCAGGTGACCCGGGACTGATTTTCATCGACCGCATCAACCAGTACAACCCGACCCGCGAACTCGGCCCGATCACGGCCACCAACCCCTGCGGAGAACAGCCGCTCCATCCTTACGAATCCTGCAACCTCGGCTCGATTAACGTCTCCAATTTTTATGACCCGGAAAAGCCCGAGGAATTCGACTGGGAAAGGTTTGCCGAGACGGTCGAGATGGCCGTGCGTTTTCTGGACAACGTCATCGATGTAAATAAATACCCCCTGCCCCAGATTGCTGAGATGACCAGGGCCAACCGTCGCATCGGCCTGGGAATAATGGGCTGGGCCGACCTGCTGATTAAAAAAAGACTGCGTTACGATTCACCCGAAGCTCTGGACTTCGCCGAGAAATTAGCGGCCTTCATGCGGCAGAAAGCCGAGGCCGAAAGCGAAAAGCTGGGAGAGCTCAAGGGCAGTTTCCCCAACATAGACAAATCCATCTACAAGGGTAAAAAACGCCGCAACGCCACCGTGCTGACCATTGCCCCGACCGGCACGATTTCCCGTATCGCCGGCTGTTCGAGCTCAATCGAACCGGTTTTTGCCTTTGAATTCGTCAGCAAAATCCTGGATGGCGAGCTGCGCGACGTTCACCCGCTCTACCAGGCCTGGAAAAAAGAACACCCCGAAGACCCCCTGCCCGATTATTTCGTCACGGCCCACGAAATTTCATACGAAGGCCACATCCGCATGCAGGCGGCCTTCCAGAAATACGTTGACAACTCGGTTTCCAAAACCATCAACCTGCCGAACAAAGCTTCGGTTGAAGATGTCGAGAAGGCTTTTCTCCTGGCCTATGAAATGGGGACCAAGGGCATAACCGTCTACCGTGACGGTTCAAAAGCCGAACAGGTGCTCTACGCAGCGGCCAAAGATAAGCCGAAACTTATTCCGCGGGAAAGGCCGGTCAGCCTGCCTTCCATCACGGATAAAATTAAAACCGGACTGGGCAACCTCTATGTGACCATAACTTTTCTTGACGGCAAGCCGTTTGAAGTCTTCGCTTCAATCGGCAAAAGCGGCTACTCGACCATGGCTGACGCGGAAGCTCTCGGCCGGCTGATTTCTCTCGCCCTGAGAAGCGGCGTCGACCCGAAGGAAGTCATCCTGCAGCTGAAAGGCATAGGCGGCAGCGAACCGGTCTTTACTGAAGGCGGGCTTGTTCAATCAATACCGGACGCCATTGCCAAAGTGCTCGAGCGTCACCTCGGCGAAGTAAAAGAAAACGGGAGAGACCTGCTGCGCGATGTCTGTCCGGTCTGCGGTGCTTCTCTGCCTGATGAGAAATGCCCGGTCTGCCCCAACTGTGGCTGGACCCGCTGCTCCTGAGCCAGGGCTCTCAAACAGCCGGGTGTTTCTTCAATGGCTGTATTTCCTGACCACCACCTCTTTTTCTTCTATGGCCAGCTGAAAAATCTCACCGCTGGCCGTTACTCTTACGGGATAAAAGATTTCATTGGGAACTTTTGAGACAAACAAATCCACCCGACCGATTTCCCTGCCTTCGGCGTTGAGGATTACCGCCTGATTCCGTTCTTGGCGGAAGTTATAAACGTTGGCCACCAAATATATGTTATTTCTGGCATCCTGCCACACCCCGTAAATCACTCCCAGCGGCAGCGGAAAAGAAATGCTGAAATCTTTCCATTTGCTAAAGGCTTCATTGGAAAGCGAAACCACCGCCTCCTTCTCATCGACGATTTCCACTTTGAGCAGGCGGCGTCCATCCGGCGTGAGAAGGCCGGGAATTTTGATGAAACTGGAAACCGGCCTCAAATCTTTTTCCGCTACCAGAAATGACCGGTTGTCAGCCCGGACCCACAGCCCGGGCCAGTTTCCGCCGCCCATGTAGTAAACGCCTACAATTTCTTCCGGCTCAGGAATTTCAGGTTTGACCAGCGTATAGGACACAACCACCTTGCCCTCCCGGTCAATAACCGTGACTTCCTTCTTAACCGCACTATCGAGCAGGGCAATCCTGCCCTCGGGAAGAAGCTCCAGGTCAGAATAGGTGGCCGACGGGATAGGTATGGTTTTTTTCCACTGCCCGCCTTCATAAACCTGGATGCGGCTGTTTGTCTGGTCAAGGATATATAGCTCTCCGGCCGGGCTGACCGCAAAGCTCATCGGACCTTCGGGGTTGGCTTCTTCCGGGGTGACCACCCCGAGTTCAGTTTGGCCCGAACCAATTGGTACCCTTAATATTTCCTGAACCTGAGCTGTGGCCCCCGATTTTTTAACTTCCTGACCACCTGCTATCATGCCGAAGGTAATATTTTTCACCATGAGCGGCGCCAGAACAATAAAAATGACCGCCAACCTAAACCTTAAGCTCCGGCTGAGAATTTTTCTGACCGGGTTAGTTCGCATTTTCTTCCCCTTCAATAACTGTTACTTCTTAATTTTTATTACATATTTTCTGTCAGCTCAAGAAAAAAAATTTGACTTGGGAATGTATTCTGTTATTAAATGAATAAAAGTCTTCTCGCCTGGGGGAAGGAGGGTAATTGAAAAGAATAATATGGATTCTTCTCATTTTACTGGCCGCAGGTTGCTCAAAAACAGAGAAAACTTCTGGCAAAAGTACCGAGGCTGTAACTTCAGGGGAAATAACAGCCAAAGCTTCACCCGCCTCTTATTATTCTCTCTGCGATTCCCTGAAAGCATCTCTGGAGAACAGCGACTACAAAAACGCCCTGGAAATCATAAATAGTCTGAAAGATGAGCTCTGGGAAAAGGTGCCCCTCAGCCTGCAAAATATCAAGTATGTAAAAGGGCCTGATAACACTTACGGAGTGTACGAGCCGGCCGAGGATGACATTTTCGCCGATGGAGAAACCATTTACCTTTATGCGGAACCCGTCGGGTACAAAATTATCAAAAATGAAGATGGCTTCTATGAGTTTGGGTTTAAAGCTGATTTTCAGCTTGTGAGCGAAAACGGTGAAGTTCTCGGCAGCCAGGAAAATTTCGCCACCTTAAATTTCAAGTCGTGGCATCCGAATAAAGAAGTGGCCATCACTTTCAATTTCAACTTCAGCGGAATATCCGCGGGCAGGTACCAAATCATCACCACGGTCCATGACGAAAATTCGGACAAAAAAACCTTCAGCAAAACCTGGTTCAGAATTAAATGAATCCCAAAAAATATAAAACCAGGTTTCAAAGGTTTTAAAAGGATAAATCAAAAAATTAAAGAGGAGGAATCATCGATGAAAAAGAAAAACCTGTTAGCCGGTCTGCTGACGATCTGTTTCTTAGTGTTCTTTGCCGGGCTGAACCTTCAGGCCGATGTTTACATGAAGCAGAAAAATCATACCGATGCTATCAGCATGATGGGCCATAACCAGCCGGCCAAGGATGAAATGGTGGTCAACTGGATGGCCAAAGACAAAGCGCGGACAGATAATGGAGAAAAAAGCACTACCATTTTAAGATTGGACAAAGGACTTCTTTACCAGATTGACCATCAGAAAAAAACCTACAAAGAAATGCCGCTCAACATCAAGCAGATGATTGACGAAAACGTGGCCGAACAGGGCGAGGAGGCCAAAGAATTTGCCGCCCTGGCCCAGGAAATGGCTGAGGCCTTCGCCGAGAGCATGGAAGTTAAAGTGACTGAAACTCCGGAGAAAAAGAAAGTCGGAAACTGGAACTGCCAGAAGTACATCCTGGAAACCAAAATGCCCATGGGTGAGACCAGCTCGGAAGTCTGGGCCACGCCCGACCTTAAAATCGACTGGAAAAACTATCTCATGCTGAGCAATGCCATGATGGCCGGAAGTCCCGGCTTTGAAAAGATGATAGATAAAATTTACAAAGAGATGTCCAAGATAAAGGGTGCTATCGTGCTGCAGGTTAATGTCACAAAAGCCATGGGCACCGAAGTTAAATCCAGCACCGAACTGGTAGAATTTGAGGAAAAAACTCCACCGGCCGGGGCTTATGATATTCCGGCCGGTTACAAGAAGGTGAAGTAAGCTATTTCTACCTGAAACCGGGACAAGCTGATTCGCTTCATCTGAAGACAAGGGGCCTGAATTCTGCCCGCGATGAATTCAGCGGATAAGTACCTTTCCCTTGTTAAAAACAATATTGCGCATCCGGAGTGTTATGCCCACACGGCTGAATAAGAATTTTTCCTGGGCCAGTTTAATTGCGGCCAGAGGATGAACTCAGGGAATATGAATAGAAGCATAGCGAAATAAGCTATGTTCTAAATTTACATTTATTTTTATATTTTTATTTAATCTGGGTCCTTCTCGCACCCGGTGGTGTTCCTGCTCCGGGCCCGCCGTTGGCCTTAGCTTTCGGGCAGACAACCTCCACCGACGGTCCCTCGTAGATAGAAACATAGCCGGCCAGCTCTCCCGCGCTGAGCTTCATCACCCAGATTTCATAATCGGCTCCCGGGTTCTCTTCTATCTCAAAGGAGTTACCCAGGTCGGCGTTGGTATAAGTTTTCCCGGCCTTTTTGTCGGTCACAAAAATGAGCGGCGTTTCCTGGGTGTTAAGGCTCATGACCGAGAGGCGCAACACATTTCGCCACCAGGCGTTGGCTGAAGATTTACTCCGGTAGAGGAACTGCCTGGCATTGAGCGCCGGCGATTCAGGAAAATAAAAACCCAGCGTGGTGCGGCCGCCGGCTTTTTCCCGGAAAACTTCGTAGTAGACCGCATACTCAGCGTCTCCGCCCTTAATGGTGAAACCGGGCACCCAGAACAGGTTGTTTTCGATGAGCGAAGAGTTGGCCGCGGTCGGGCCGTAGCCGCGCCTGGCAAAATTGGCGTCAGCTTCGCTGAGGGCCACCGCTCCCATCAAACGGCCGGAAGCCCATTCCCCGTCCTTAGCGTCGTTATGCCAGCTGGCTGAGGTCTGCTGAATGACCACGGTCCTCTGCCCCAGATGGTCATCGGGGTCAATCAGGGCCATGATCATGTAAAATAAATCAACCAGCGATTCAACTATCTTTCCGAAGAAATCAACCAGCAGGGGCACCACGGTTATTATTTTGAACAGGTTGACCAGGCCTGTATTGACGTCTCCGGCCGAGAAGGCGTTGACCATATCGGAAAAGGCCGGGCCGACAATGGCCAGCCCCAGAATAACCGCCCCGACCACGGTTGACCCGCCGCCGATCATGGCCAGGGTCTGCATCAAGTCGCCGCCAGAGAACAGAAAATAAACTAAATACCAGCTGGCATCAAACGCCCGGCCCGAGTAAAGGTTAAAGAGCAGACGCTGAAAATCTGCCGGGCTCAAATTGCCGCTGAAAATCTGGTCGAGCAACTGCATGGCTCCGGAGGAACTTATTCCGCTGGAGCTGAGGATGGCATCGGCGATGTAGGCCTGGACCTGGCTGATGACGGCCGCCCTGATATCATCCTTGACCCGCAGCATGATGTCCAGGGCGGCATTCCGCAGGCCATCGGCCACCGAGCCCTTGCTGTAATCCTCTTCCCAGAGGTCGATGGTGAAAGAGGCCGGGCTGTTGAAGGTCAGGTAATCAAAGACTATCCGGTCCTCTCCCTTAATCCCGTGGTCGGTATTTTTCTTGACGCCGCCATACGTTCTGGTGATGTAAGAATCGGTCCGGTTAAAGCAGCCGTCTTTCAGGTGCTTGAAATAATTGGTGTCCCCCGGGTCAAACTGCGGCAGGTTGGTCAGGATTCCAAAATAGGGCTCGTCGTTGCTTCGTTCGTTCTTATCCAGGCAGTGGAACCAGTCCAGGGTGACCAGGTAGCGATAATAATCAGTCTCAAACCGGCGCCCGTCTATCTGGCGGAGAGAGTTGCCGGCATCGGCCACCTGCATCAGGTCATGAACCAGCGAACCCCGGGTCAGGCCTTCAGGAATCTGAACACCGGCCTGCTGCAAGGCCTGCTTAAGGCCGCTGAGTTCCGTCTCAGACGGCCTGGCCGACAGGCGGGGCACAATGGCAGAGGCGGCCTGGACGGCGGGGCGGCTGGCCTGGATCTTGGCCGGCGTTGTTCGTTGCTGCCCCGGAATTTTTCTCAGGCCGGCCACCGGAGCTATCTTCTGTCCGGCCAGTACCTGTTCCTGGGTGAGCAAATAACGACCCGAAAATGATTCCCTGACAATCTGTTTAACCTGGCGCTCCAGGCCGGGGTTTACACTCTGGACCACTTCGCGGCCCAGCTGCTTCAGGTTAACCCGGTCGCCTTTTTTTAAATCCACATAGGCCGGATGGAGATAGCGGGCTTTAAACTCCCGGGGTATTTGCCTGTAGGCCTGGGCCGGTCTCTGCAGGAGGCGAGCCAGGTCGGCCTGGTTCTGGTCCCTGGTGTGAGTTGAATTTTGATAAAATTCCCGTATCAACCGCGGATTGTCGGCCGCTTCCTCCAGGTACTTGAAGAAAAGTGGCACGGCCATTCCGGCCAGGGGCGACTGGCGGTTTAACTGCTGGATTCCAGATTCGAGGCTTTTCTGCAGAGGGGCCAGGTCTTCCGTAGTGGCGATGGCCTGAACCGCCTGTTTTTCTTCTGTTTTGCGGCCGCCGAGCAGGTCCTTGAGACTCGGCTTTTTTGTGGCCAGCCCGGTCTTGGAAGCGGTGGTGCCGGTTTTCTCCTCCGGAACGGTAGCCGTGGTGGTCTTGGGCTGAGCCTGGGTGACCGCTGAGATAGATTTATCTTCGGTTGCGGCCGCCGGCTGCCCCGAGCGCTGAACGACTGAGGAACCGGACGGTAACTGGAAGGCTACTTTTCCCCGGGCAGTAACTCCGTTTTGAAAGCCGGTCAGGGTCAATTTCCAGCTATTTCCTTTATTCAGAAGCTCGGGTGTTAAGTCAAACTCCAGCGTCAGGGGGCTTCCGCCGTCACGGCGGGCATAGTACTGGGTCTGTCCCGGTCCATTCAGGATTAGCGCCAGCGATGTGGCCGTTCCGGTCCAGCTGGCCGTGGCTCTAATCTTACCTGCGGCCCCGATAATCAGGCTGAACTCGGCCTCTCCGGTACTTTTCAGTTCGAAATCCATCGTCCGGGAAACAGCTTTCTGTTCAATTGGCGTGAATTTTTTAAGCGGCTGAATCTGCCCGCGGGCCGGCCGGGCCTGGAGCGGCTGGTAAATTAACTGGATAAAAAGGAAGACACAGATTATCGCCGTCATCCGGCGTAATCGCTCCGGGAGATTATTCACAGAAAGTGGCGGCTTCGCCTGGCCTTGGTGGAACAGTCTTTTTTCCGGCATATTTTCCCTCCGTAGAGAAAACGCTAAAGGGCGGAATAATGGCTGAGCGGGAAATAGTTGGGGTTAAAATGGATTGGCCGTTATTTTGCCCCTCTGTTCGGAATTAGAATTTAAATGCCCGGAGCTGTCAAGGAAAATTTTTTCCGGCATGGAGATTTTGTGCGAGGTAAAGAAAGCGATTACCTCTGCTGAGGCACTCAAAAATGCCCAGAATAAACCCGGTTGGCGCGGGTGGGGATAAAAAGAAAGCAGTCCAGAGTGTTATCTTTACGAGCTTAGTAACTGCTTTTTTTGATTTTAGATTATACAGCAACCGGAAAGGAGAGATGAATCACCTGATTGTGAGTGCCAACGTGGCAGGGGAAACTATCGAAGACCAGTTTCATTATGGGCCATAGCAGTACTTTGGCCAGGTTCCTTTGAATTACCTCAGAATTCCAGTAACCTCAGGCTGGGCTGGCCGAAAAGCCGATATCAATCTGAGTGGAGTGATTTTCAAGGTCGGGTACATGTTTAAATTCTGACATCCTGAACCCTGAGAACGCCGGGCTAAATGGCCGGGAGGGCCACGAGGAGTTGGGCGAATTCCCGGAGAGTAGCGGCCAATTTTTTAGTAGATTGATAAAGGCTGGCCGGCCCTTCTAAGGGCTCATCGCTCAGGATGGCCGCCTTCATTTCCTCAATTTCTTCAGCCGTCAGGTTCAAAGCCCGGCAGGCTTCAAGCTCTTCTGGACTGAATCCTTCCTGCCTTATGGCGTTCCGGTAACTGTCTATTAAATCAGGCGTTATCAACATATCGGGCACGCCCTCCGATTGGTCCACTTTGTTCAGTGCCTCCAATCTATCAGCCATGGTCAGCATGGCCAGTCCCGATTCGCGTTCATACCTGATGGCATTCTCTAACTGACGCCTGGCCCATTCTTCATCGCCGGCCCGAGCTGCTCCAGAATAGCGCTCGACCGAAAAACGGGCGGCCCTTATCCTGGCCGTCAGGTCCACCGCTGCGGCCAGCACGGCGTTAATTGCTTCGGCCCTGACCCCGGTCACACCACTTCCCGGCTCGACCGGAGTAAAGGTTCCAGGCTCAGGCCGGGCAAGAACGGTATAGTCAGTCCGCGGCGGGTCCATCGAGATGGCGTCAATGCACTCACCCCACAGACCGACGGTGCGCCCGATGGTGTATCCGGCCACAGCCTTGGGAATCCCATAAGGTGTCGCCGCGCCGGGACCGACCAGCTTGCCGACGGCAAAAGAGCCGGCCGAAGTTCCCCGGGAAAACCATTTGATCATCTTGCGGGTGTTCTCGGCCGCTTCCCGTCCGTTGCCTGAGTCTGTTTTGCGAGCCGACTGCCCCAGGCGTTGCTTGCCAGTGTTTCCGGGCTGGGCCACCTTTTTATCGGGCTCAAACAAAGGTAATCCGGAAGGACCCAACTTTTTCGGTCTGGTTTCTCTTTCCCATTTTGGTGCTTCTCTTTTCACCCAGACAAACTTCGGCAGTTCACGCCGCCCGCTCAACTGCTGGTTATAAGAGTTTTCCGAGGAAAGCTCATCGCCGAGGCTGCTCCCAGCTTCCACCGGACCCGACCCCATACCCACCGGACTGGAAAGAGCCATCACAGTTTGAGGCGGACTGAAGCTTTCGGGGGAAAATCCCTTTAAGCTACCGGCTCGAGCTCCAACTGCAGCCTCTTCCCCGCCGGCTTCCCCTTCAAGCTCTCCGTTGGCCAGGAGGGCCAGCCCCTTCATCCAAACGCGGTAGGGCAACCCAATCAGGTTGGCAGACATTTCATCAAGCTGGTTTGAAGGGACCTTGGCCGCGGCCAGGACAGCCTGCCTGATGGCTTCGCAATAATTCCCGAGAAAAATAACACTCGAGGCGGCGCTGTCGGGCAAAGCCTTAAGTTCCGGGATCACTTTGGCCAATTTATTTTTTAATTCCAGAACTTCATCCCGGTGGTTTAGGGCGAATTTGTAGCGGTTAGAAGCATCCGCAAAACGCGGTTCAGCCGCGGCCCCGGGCTTTCCACCTCCAGCCGGTACTCCGGCCAGCACCCAGCCGGTATTCCTGATGGACCTCGTGCTGGTAACTCCGTCCGGACCGGACCAGGTCAGTATCAATTCCTTAAAAGCCAGACCAACCACCCGGTCATCACCATCGAATAAAAGCGGGGCAACGCTCTGGTCATAAATTATCTGAATTCCCGTTCCCTGCCGGTCAACAATGGCCGTGAGGAGACCGCTTTCATCGGTGGCCAGGATGAAGTTTTCGGGATAATAAATTTGAGTCCTGGTAGTCCTGTAGCCATAAGGAAAATAGCGGATAAAATAGCCGTCGGGGTCGTAGCTCCACCTGCCCCAGGCAATCTCCCGGCTGTCTGGTGGCGGCAGAACCTCTCCCACCCGGATGGCCACACTTTCCACTTCATGGTAAGGAGCCAGGACCGGGCTGAGGAACATCTCCCGCAGCCTGGTTTCAGCCTGCAGGGCATCGCGAGCCAGAGGGGGAAGCTTCTGCATGGCCGCATTCAGGACGGGCTGCGGGATTTTTCCTAAAGCCCCGCCGTTGAGCCGGTCATATTCTTTCGGCCTCATTAGAACCCTGGCCGTTTTCTGGATTTCTTTGCTGCAATCAGAAAGCTTGCTACGGGCGATTATGGCCCACAGCAGAAACTGAATATCCTTCTGGTTAATCTCCGGATGAAAAACGGAATTTTTCAAAACGTTGGAAACGATGTCGGCCTGTTTTCCTTTAAGCGGAGCATAAGCGTAGCCATCCCCCTCACCGGGGGCGTAAGTGCCGGGTTTAAGACAATAGCTCTGGAACTGACCTTCCCACAGACCGGGGACAAGCGGGATGAAAGCTTGCGGGGTTACGGGCAAAAAAATCATTGAGGCTCCCCGCTTCGGGTTGTAACCATCCAGAAAGGCGATGTCATAGACAGCATCGGTCAGGGTGGTGCTGACCGGCGGTTCTTCCTGCAGCAGTTTGTCCAGGTCGGGGACCTGGGGCGCTTTGACCGGAATTTTTATTTTGTCTTTAAGTTTATTAAGCTGGGCGCCTGCTGGCAGAATCATGCCCAGACAAAGAAGGATAATGATGGGTATCTTTAGAGCGGGTTTTAGCATGGGAGCCCTCCTTCCCCCGGTCTGACTCCACAATATTAAACTGCCGGCATTCGTGTCAAATAAATTTTTTTCCTTCTGGCCAGGACAGGATTAAGAGCAAATAATAAGATTAAGAGAAAATAAAATGAAACAGCTCGTGGATATTTAAATCTATGATATCCGCTGACACTGCCTTACAACCAAGAAAGGTTTAAAGACACTTCAGAAAGAAAAAAAGTAATTGATAGATCGTCCGGAAATCTTTTTTTAAAATGATTTAATATTCGCGCGTTGGCTTTCTATCAATTTTCTGTTTTTTCAGGCTATCAAGAATGCCTTTCATCTCAGCAGGATTTACCATACAACACCGTAGTCGTCGCCGTAGTTGCTGGAGCCGCCCCAGAAGGTGCCGTGCCGGTGGTCAAAGTAGATGGCGTTGATGGGGCCGGAAGTGTATTTCTTGAAAGACAGGCGGTAGCCCATTCGCTTGAGCTGCTCGCGCACTTCAGGCGGGGTTTTCTCGTTGAGCTCGAGCTTTCCGGGCGAGCAATCGTGGTTGTCAAAGGAGTTTCGCATCTGGTAGCTGGTGATGTTGGCCGCTTCGCAGGCTTCCTGCACGTTCATCCCGAATTCCACCACGTTGAGGAAAAACTGCAGCAGGTTCTGGTCCTGGGTGTCTCCGCCCTGGACGGCAAATGACAGAAAGGGCTTGCCGTCTTTCATGGCCAGTCCTGGAGTTAACGTCGCCCGAGGTCTTTTCCCCGGCGCTATTACGTTAAATGGATTATCCGCTTCATCCAGCACAAAGCTCTGCGCCCTCTGGCTCAGGGCAATTCCCGTCTTGCCGGCGATGACGCACGGTATCCAGGCGCCGCTCGGGGTAAGCGACACAACCCACCCTTCTTCATCCGCTGCTTCAATGGAGGTTGTTCCCTGGAAAAAACTGCGTTCCAGCCTGGCGACGTCTTCTTCTTTAACCGTCCAGTTCTTGTTGCTCCATTTTTCTAAGTAATGCTTGAAGGGATTGGTCTTGCCTTCGTAAGGATAAGGGTCGCCAGGCTTTACGTCCGGGTCGTTCTCTTCCCAGTTGATAAGCTTGATGCGGTCGCGGGCATATTCCTTGGAGAGCAGGCCCTTGATCGGTTCTTCCGGCGGAAAATAAGGGTCGCCGTAATAAAAATCGCGGTCGGCAAAGGCCAGGTTCATCACCTGGTAAAGAGTGTGGATGTATTTGGCGCTGTTGTAGCCCATCGCCTTCAGGTCAAAATTTTCCAGCATGTTTAAAGCCTGGAGCATGACCGGTCCCTGCACCCAGGTGTTGAGCTTGTAAACTTCAATTCCCCGGTAGGTGGTCATGACCGGGTCTTCCAGAAGAACTTTCCAGCGGGCCAGGTCTTCAAGCGTGATGAGCGACCCGACTTCCTGGCAGGCCGCGACAAAATCCCGGGCGATATCGCCCTTGTAGAAACAGTCGTAAGCGGCATAAAGAGCCTCTTTGCGGCTTTTTCCGGCTCGAAGCGCCTTCTCCTCGGCTTCGACCATCTTTCTCAGAGTGGCAGCCAGGTCGGGCTGTCTAAAAACTTCGCCCGGCTGCGGTGCTTCTTTTTCCTGGCCGGGATGAGTCAGAAAAAGCGCCCGCGAGTAGGGCCACTGCTTGAGCTTGTCTTTGTTTTTTTCTATGCGCTCGGAAGTTTCCTTTTCCATCGGATAGCCTTCGGCCATCTGGATGGCCGGCTCCAGCACATCTTTAAGCCGCAGCCGCCCAAACTCGGCCAGCATGACAATAAGTGCCCCCGGCGTTCCCGGCGTGATGGCTGATAGCGGTCCATCAGCCGGCGGGTATTTGTAGCCTTTTGATTTATAAAACTCGGGTGTGGCACCGGTCGGAGCAACGCCGAGCCCGTTTATGGCGATGACTTTTTTGGTTTTTGGGTTGTAGACAAGCCCCTGGGTTTCTCCACCCCAGCTAAGGACATCGTGCATGGTGCAGACGGCGGCCAGCATGGCGCAGGCGGCATCAACGGCATTTCCGCCCTTCATGTACATCATGGCACCGGCCGTGGCAGCCATTGGCTTTCCGGTTATGGCTACCCAGTGCTTGCCGTGAAGCACAGGTTTTTCCGTCTTTTCCTGCCCGAAAACCAGCCCGAACAACATCAGCGCCAGCGAAGTTAAAATCAGGGCTCCCGAAACCCAGTAAACGGCTTTTAAGGATATCATCGCGTCCTCCTTCTTTTATTAATTTCACCGCATTTTCCTTAACAAATTCAAGCTGAAGTTGTAATTTTTCCGCACCGTCTTAATTACCAACCATCAGCTCAACTTAATTTTGCCGCAGCCCAGCCTTTGGATCAATCCAAAAAAAATTGCCTAAAATAAATGTCAGTTTATTTAACATTCTTGTTGACAAATTAATTGACCTCAATTATTATCAGTATGGGAATTAAAAAGAAGATAAATCTCATATCTGCTTCCACTTCAAAATTAGATAAATCGGGGTTATAAAATGAATCCACTGGCCAGGAAAATAAGGGAATTGAGAGAAAAAAATAATTTGAGCCAGGCCTACCTGGCTTCTTATCTCGGCCTTTCCCGGCCAACCTATGTGCTGATCGAGCAGGGCAAAAGAGAGTTATCACTTCAAGAGGCCAGTAAACTGGCTTCCCTGTTTGGAATGACTGTTGACCAGCTTTTGCAGGATGATTATTCGGGCCCGAAGGTTATCCTGGAAAAACCAGAAACTTACGGAGGCCCTGGAACCCGAGGAATAAGGATTATCATGGACCGCGCCAACGTTAAAAAATTTAAAGAGGTCCTGCTTTATGTGCTGAGTAAAATTGGAGCCCGGCCAAATATCGGCGAAACCGCCCTTTATAAGATTCTGTATTTTATCGATTTTGATTACTACGAGAAATACGAGGAACAGCTCACAGGAGCCCGCTATCAGAAAAACCACTATGGTCCCACTCCCGTTGAATTCAAAAAAATAATTGAAGAAATGGAAAAGAACAAAGAAATTGAAAGAGTAAAAAGCACATATTTTCAGTATCCCCAGAAAAAATACCTGCCGCTCCGTGAACCGGACCTGAGCTTGCTTTCCGCCCGGGAAATAAAGCATATAGACGAAGTCATTGCCAGACTGGCAGACAAAAATGCCAGGGAGCTAACCGAATACGCCCATAGCGACACACCCTGGCTTGTTCACAAAGACGGCGAAATCATAAGTTACGAGACCGTGTTCTACCGCGACCTCGAGCATTCTGTTAGAAACTACCAGGATGAACTTTAAGGAAACTCCAGAATTCCAGAGATGTTTTAAGCGCCTTAAAAAGAAATTCCTATCTCTGGATGAGGATTTAGCAGAATTTAAAAAAGTCATTTCAGTTTTTCCCCTGGGACGGGGCAAGCATTTTGCTGTGTTGACTGAAAAAGCCGGGATTAAAATCATCAAGGCCCGGCTGTTCTGCCGCTATCTTAAAGGTGATTCCCTGAGGATAATCTATGCCTTCTGCGAATCCGCACCATGGATTGAATTCATTGAAATTTATGCCAAGAACGATCAGGAGGTGGAAAATAGAAGCTTGATAAAAGATTATCTTGATAAATTATCTTGCTGAAAATCAGAGTCTTCGGCCGGATGTTGGGCTATCAGAATTCCCGGCGCTGATTAACAGATAAATCTCATACAACTCATTGATCATGTATGTAGTGCGGTCGTGGGGAGAGCCAAAAATCAATTTTTTGTCCGTTTACTTCAATTTATGGCCATCTGCTATAATGGCTAAAAAGTTTAGAAAATATCAAAGTATTATGACTCACTTTGAGAAACTAAAAGCGCGGGCAGAGAGGCTGAAGAATGAAGTCCTGGCTTTGAGCCTGGCCCTCAAGGACCGGAGAACGCCTCTTATCGCTAAAATACTCATTGGCCTCACGGTAAGCTACGCCCTGAGCCCGATTGACCTCATCCCCGATTTTATCCCCGTCCTGGGCTATGTTGACGACCTGATTATTCTGCCTGCTCTTGTGGCCCTTTCCATCAAGCTTATCCCCAGGGAGGTGCTGGATGACTGCCGGGCTCGGATGAAGGAAGGGCAGGTCATGAGCAAAATGCTGGGGTGGCTGGCCGCCGGGGTGATTATTCTTTTCTGGGCAGTCGTGATAGTTATTCATTGCGCAGAAGCTTTTAGCTTAAATTAATTAAAATCTTGACATATAAAATCAATTTGTTTTAAAAATTTAACCTAAGCAAATAAATATTCACTAAATTTAAATGATGTGAAGCAGAAGGGAGAAAATGAAAAACGAAAGCCGAAGTATCCTTGTATATGATTTTTATAAACGCTATTTTAAAATCGATTCTCCTTATAAGCATCAACTTGACCTGTGGGAAAAAATCAGAGATTTAGAGTTTCCAATCTTATTAAAAGCTCCTGCCGGCTCGGGAAAAACAGAGGCCGTTCTTGCTCCATTTTTATCACAATTTATCGAAAGTAATTTTTTTATTGCTCCAAGATTAATTTATGTCTTGCCTATGAGGGTTCTTGTAAACAATATCGCTGAAAGAATTCAGAATTATGCCCAGCAGATTTCTCCACATATTTCTGTTAAGATCCAACATGGCGACGTTCCAGACTCTCCATTTTTCTTGTCCGATATTGTCGTTACCACTCTTGACCAGTTTTTATATGGCTTTGCCCGAGCCAGCCATCAAGTAGGCCATCATATAGATATTCCTGCCGGTTCAATAGCCTCTGCTCTTGTGGTCTTCGATGAAGCTCATATGTACCGAGATGAGTTCACCTTTTCTATTATGAGAGCTTTGATGGAAATCCTGAATCAGAGCAAAGTACCATTTATTTTGATGAGTGCTACAATTCCGGATAGCCTCGAAAAGAGCCTTTTCGAAAACATCCCTCTCCCAGAAAATCAAAAGATAATTGGAGATATTAAAATAGGGGGAAAAGTCCTGGCTTTTATAGAGCAAACTGCCTTATATGAAAATGGCAATGTTCATATTAAAGATGAATTATTGGATAAAATTAAACACAAAAAAACTCTGATAGTTGTAAACCAAGTAAAACGCGCTCAGAAAATTTATAGCTATATAAAGGACTCGCTTAATCTCAATGATTCAAACATAGTGCTGCTCCATTCTCGATTCAGGCGAATAGACAGAAAAAAGCATGAAGAAAAGGCGATTTCGTTATTACCTCATAAAAAAAACGGAAGATTAGTTATTCCAAAAGATACCGGCATAGTTATAACCACCCAGGTTCTTGAGGCCGGCATAGATTTTTCTGCCGAATTATTATTGACTGAGCTGGCACCCGCTGATTCTTTAATCCAGAGGGCTGGAAGATGTGCCAGATACGAAGGAGAAGAAGGTGAAATGATTATTTTCCCTGTGGAACAGGAAAAGGGTTATTTGCCATATAAGAAGGAACACCTAACAAATGCTCTTTATTGGCTTCAAAATAATAGAGAATTCGATATAAAAAATTTCAAAGAAGTCTGCAAGTTTGCGAATGAGACCCTGGATTATAAGGCTAACGATTTCGAAGCAGCTGATACGTTGATCGATTTATATGAATGTGTTCTATATGCAGATATTGCCCCATCAAATATTCAGATCAGAAAAAGCAAACCTGTTAGATTAGTGGTATTAAATATCCCAGAGGGAAGCGCTGAGAAAACGAGAAAGAGTATAGAAGATACCTTAAGGAAAATGAGCGCAGATACCCTTGGAGATATTTCAATTGATGTAGATATAGGTGTTGTTTGGGGCCTTTTTAAAAATGAGAACAGGCCAATTCAATGGGAAATCCAATGGAGATATAACTCTGAAAAGAAATCTAATGAACTTTCTGTGATAGATTTGTTGAAAAGCAAGAAGAGTCCAGAGCAAGAAGATTCGAGGATAGCGCCTTTTAAAACATTTATAATAGATGAAAAACATTATAAACCAGAGAGGGGGATAGAAATAGATGACATCTGGATTATTTAGTGCTCCCGGAGAAAGATATTTGGACCACACTGATAAATGTTTGGAGAAGCTTGGACTTATAATGCCAATTTTTTTCAGCACCATCAAAAGAGTCTTTGGCGGGTCGTTGAAGGAAAACGAATTAGAACAATATTTTCAGAGAATGGTCATTTTTCATGATCTTGGTAAACTTACAAAACGATGGCAAGAAACCTTAGGAGCTGGCAAGAAACTTCCAAATCACGCCCCCATAGGAGCTGCTGTGTTCTATAAAATCTATAATTCCGAATGTGCTCATGAAAACTTGAAGAATGCCATCGCCTTTGCTATTGCCATTCATCACACTGACAGAGGACTTCTCGGTGATAACATTGAAAAACCTGATGTTCAAGCAATATTGGAGGGGATCGCTGACAATAATGGAAATTTATTGTGGGACAAGCGAACAGAGGATTTAGAGGGTGATTATTTTCCTGAAGAAGCACGTAATCTTGATATTACAGACTTAAAGACTATGGCCAGAGGATTGAGGATTTGGGCTAAGGGTTGTGGATTATTAGAACAACATCAAAGAAGAGTGCAGGCCTGTCTTGCTCATCATATATTGAAGCTGTGCGATATCTCGGCGGCTGCGGCCAGAAAAGAAAACCAAAGCAAGGATGATTATTTTGGCGGCTGGCTAATGGTGGAAAACATTAAAAACTATGTCAACAGCCTCATTAAGAGAGTTTAAAAATGAGCATAACTCTTTACACTCCTGCAACCGGTTTTCCTGATTTGGAAGTAAAGATTGCTTACGGATTAGCCAGGGTGGGGATTGAAGCTGCTGGGTTGGATAAGGTATCATTAAATAATGAAGGGGGTTTTTATTCAATCAAGATTAATGATGATAAGATTGAAAAACTTAATGGAGCTTTTAACCTGATTTGTAGAAAAGTTCTTTCTTCCAAATATATCCCTTTTTCCACCCCGGGAATTACTGGCCGAAGTGCTGAAAGCATACCTATAGCCCCGGAAGAAACTTTCAATTTAAACAAATATAATAAGATAGCAGTTTTAAGAGAAAACAGAAAACCAGAGAATGTATGTGGCCATGAAGGACTTTCAGTAGGAAATATTATAGGATTTACTACCTCAACATCTTATCATCATACCAGAGATGGAGTTGATGTATCTATTCAGCAAAATATGCCAAGAAGACCAACAAACCCAAAAAATATCTGTAAAACGTGCGCTTTATTATCGCTTCTTGGCACTTGGTATGCGACATTTATCTTTAATTTATATGATAAGGAAGTAATAGTTATTCCGATTCCCAAGGGGGATCTAAACGGGAATAGGCTTCAGGAAATATTCTCTTTACAACACCAAATAAGAAAGGATCATTTAAGTCTAAAAGTACCACAAACTTTAATCCCACTTATATTCTTGTCTAAGCTCCCATCTTCTGCAGATATATTAAAAAATTTTGATTTATTTATCGGAGTTTTAGGTCGCCAGCAGGGATATCATGTTGATGGATTATTTCTGATACCTATTGAGAGATATTTAGATTATTTACATAAGACGCCTTTTAATATAGCTATTGTTGATAAATTAATCAGGAAAGAATTATATGCCTCTTTAATTGAATTAAATAAAAGTATATATCTTTTTGATAGAGATGCTTTGTTAAACTTTTCCCGTCTTTATGTAAAAGAGACATCGGATAACAACTACATAAATTTATTATATCCTGAAACAGCAAAATATCTTTTAAAGGAGGTAGCTATGATAAAGAATGAGTTTATTGAAAACAAAGCAATTTTGAGTTTGGCAAGAACTTTAAGATACTTTATAAAAGAAAGAAAATATGGTTATGCTGACGACATCAGAAATGCCCGCAAAGATTCAAGAGATTTTGAAGAAACAATAGCGAAAATGCTAAGAGAAGGTGAGCTGAGAAGAGTTCAACAAGAACAGGATAAAAAATCAGGAAAGAGAATAGATAATTGGATACACATGCCTAATGAAGACGATGTCAAAGAAGTTTTTCGGCTTGCGAATAATGATTTTGAATCAACAAAATTGGCCCTTGTTATGCTTGCCTTTTCGTTCCCTACGACTGGCGATAAAGGAGAAAAAGCAGAGGTGAATAATTGATATGGATAAAACTGAATTGATAAAAACATACCCTTTTGAATTTAAGATTAGATTTATGGACAAAGAAATAGGTGAGTTCAGTTCTAAAATAAATGGGACGGCAAATAAAAAAAGTGATAGTGATATCGTTATTGAGTTTGAAAAAGAGGGGGAAACCTTTAATAACTTTATGGAACTCAAGTTTTATCTAGAAAAGATATTCAAAAAGAAAATGGTTTTACTAGCAAAAAAGCTCTTAAAAGAAGAGATTAGGGAAAACATCTAATGCGAGGCTAAATATGTATAAACAAAACTGTTCTCATTTATTAGATGAAACTCAAAAAAATCTTTTGAAATTTAATGGTAGGAGGGAAAAATGATTAAATTTTTAACCTTTGCCGTAAAAACCCAATTAAATGTTCATGACCTCAATAATGAAACGGGAGCTGGAAACGTAACGGACATAAGGATTATGGAATTTCTTGATGAAGATGGAAAAAGAATAGAGGCACCGGCAGTCTCGGGAAGGATGCTTAAGCACTGGCATGTTGAAGCGATGAATAATTTAATCTTGAGAGGTTCATTTTCTAATGTCCCTTTATGTGACGGGTGCAAAGTGGGAGAACCAATTAGACCTGGAGAATTAAAAAATGGAACGTTGGTCCAGGTAGCCAAACCTGAATCAGAAGCAATTCTTTCTTGTGCTGTTTGTGATATTCATGGATTTTTAATAGCCCAAGGAGCTGAGGGTGAATCGAAAGGTGTATCTTCAAGAAGGACCTCCAGGGCGATGTTCTCATGGCTTATGCCGATCTTAAATGCTGATACAGCTCAGAAGCAGGTTGTTCACACAAGGGTATCTCAACAACAAGAGATGGCGAAAGGAGAGGGGGCGGCTCAGATGATTTTCAATAAATCATATGCCTCTGGTATTTATGCCTTCGTTTCGGCCCTTGATGTGGAGAGAATTGGGCTTGTTGAGTTAAACCTTAGAGATAATAATCCTTACGCTGTTGATGACAGCAATGGACGAAAGGATAGGATTAAGGTAGCGATTGAGGCCTATCGTTTAATGCTTTCTGGACAGCTGGGTGCAAGTCTCTCTCACGCTCTTCCCCATCAGAATCCGGTTGAAATTCTGGTTGCTTATTCTGAGGAAGGGCCTTTGCCTTTTCCTGTCTCACCAATGTATTCAGATTATCTAACCAAAACGATAGGACTTATGCCAAATGGCACTGTGTTTTTATATTGGGGTACCGGCTCCCCCGAAAACATTCAAAAGAAGAATAATATTAATGAAATATTTGATGAACTTTTGAGTAAAGTTTAAAGATGAAAGCTCTGGCTTTTGATATTCGCTTAAACTCACTGTATTCAATAAGAATTCCATTTACCTGGCAATCTGCGCTTACTTATCCTGTATTACCACCTTCAGCCGTTATTGGTATGCTGGCTAATGCCCTCCAACGCTGCAAAAATAATAGACCTCCTTTATATTACCTTGAATTGATAGAAGAAGAGTTGTTGTGGGCAGGATCAAGACTAAAAGGACCAGCTGTTACCAAAAGCTACATTACCTCGGCTATTATAAAGTGGCAGGATTATTATCCTGGGGGAAAATTCACCAATGCCCTTGGAAGAGAATTTGCTTATTCTAAAATGCTGCAGGTATTGGCTATTTTAAAAAGCGAATTTCTAACAGGAGATATCGCAGATTCATTAAAGAAGACACCGCTTACCTGTGGAGATAGTGAATCGCCTGTTTCTTTAGAAGGAGATATTTTAATCACTGAAGCCTTAGAAATTAGTGAAGATGAAGTAATCACTGAATTTCCGATTCCTTTTAAAAAAGAAACCAAGATAATTGAAGGCAACGGAAGGGTTTATTTAATGCATGAAAGATGTCAGAAAAAAGGCAATAATTTCCCCCTCATAGCTTTTCTGGTGCCAGTCAAAGAGGAACAAGGCATATTAAAACCTTCATATTTAAGAATTAAAATAACCAGCGAAAAAGTATTGGAAATAAAAGACATTGGAAAAGTAGTATTTTAGGTTTTTCAAGAGTGAAGGCAAAAACTCTAATATTTTCCTTTGAATGCAGTGAGCCTGTAGAAGGCAAAGCCGAATGGTTTAGGGGTTTTTTCGCTGAACATTTTAGAGAATACACCCTACTTCACCATCATCTTGAGGATAACAGGTTGTATTATTCTTTTCCACTTATTCAATACAAGGTTATGGATGGGAAACCGTTGGTCGTTGGCATAAATGAAGGAGCAGAAATTCTACAAAGAATCTATCCGGAGCTAAGCCATATACGGATAGGACGCCGGGAATATCAGATAGCTGAAAAAACAATTATTATAAGAACAGACGATGTATCTGTCACTCAAGAGTTTAAATCATATTCCTTCCTAACTCCCTGGCTGGCTTTGAATGAAAAGAATTATGAAAAATACCAGAAGTTCGGGAGCTGGTCCAAAAGAAAAGAACTGCTGGAAAGCATTCTTGTTGGCAACATCCTCTCCATGTCCAAAAGTCTTGGATATACAGTCACTGAACCCATTAGAGCAGAAATCAAAAATTTCAAGGAGGTTCGCACAAAACTAAAGGAAGTTCCGATGATCGGCTTTCTGGGCACATTTGCTGTTAATTTTGAGATTCCAGATTATTGGGGAATAGGCAAATCCGTTTCCAGAGGTTTCGGTACAATTAAAAGGATTGATTAATAAAAAATGCAGTTAGTGATAAATACTTATGGTTCTTATCTCCAAAAGAGTGGAGATTGTTTTAAAATTAAAACTGATGACAGGGTCTTTGAAATCTCTTGCAAAAAAGTATCATCAATTCTTATTTCTACCGCAGCCTACATAACAACAGATGCCATCAAGATGGCTATGGAAAACAACATTGACATAGTGTTTATAGATGAACTTGGCCACCCTTACGGCCGGGTCTGGCATCCCAAGCTTGGTAGCACGACACTTATAAGGAGGAGGCAGCTGGAGATAGCAGAAACAGAAGAGGGATTCAGACTTGCACTGGATTGGATAAAAAATAAGTTCAGTAATCAGATAGATTTTTTAAAACGCCTCAGAACAACCAGACCACACAAGTCCGCGGAAATTACCGCATTCATAGAAAAACTTCAGCAAATAGCCGCAGGGCTCGATAATCTGACCGGGACGCTGGATGAATGCCGAGCTACCATCATGGGGATAGAAGGCGCAGGGGGCCGCACCTATTTTGAGGCACTAAGTTTTCTGATGCCCGATAGATTTAAATTTAATGGCCGGAGCAGAAATCCGGCCAAAGATGAGTTCAACACTCTTCTCAATTATGCTTATGGCATTCTTTATTCACTTGTAGAAAAAGCCTGCATAATTGCCGGACTTGATCCTTATTTGGGATTTATACATACAGACCACTACAATAAGAAATCTTTGGTTTTTGACCTTATTGAAAACTATCGCATTTGGGCTGACGAAGTGGTGGTTAATTTGTTTGCCGCCAGGAAAGTCAAATTGGAGTATTTCGATAAAATTCCAAATGGCCTGACTCTGAACAAAGAAGGTAAGGCTGTTCTTCTTACAGAATTCAATTCCTTCATGGATGAATCTATAAGGTACAAGGGCAGAAACATAAAAAGAAATAACATCATCCAGTTTGATTGTCATAGAATTGCCAATCAACTAATAGGAAAAGCAGAATGAAATCTGGCGATAAACTGGTATGGATTATTTATGATATCGGCGATAATAAGACGAGAACAAAAATCTCTAAAGCTTGTAAAAATAAGGGACTTTATCGAGTCCAGAAATCTGCTTTTCTTGGTACGCTAAATAGAAATCAGATAGATGAATTGAGAATTATATGCAAAGACTTGATCAATCCAGAAAAAGATTCAGTCTATATTTTTCCCATGTGTGAAGACGATTTTAAAAGTGTAATCTTGCTTGGACAAGCTTTCGACGAAGACCTTGTTTCAGACGAAGTGAAGGCCCTGTTAATCTGAAAAAAATCAATGAACATTATAAGAGATCAAAAAGAAGGAAATCAGCAAGCTGGAGAGCAGAAAGCAATCCTGGAGGGAGATCCTTGCTCGGTTTTATCTGACATGGATTTTGAGTTAGATTCTGAAGCGACTCCTATGATTACTACTTCAGAAATAATAGAACACATTTTTTGCCCCAGGTATACTTATTTTATGCACTGTTTGAATATTCCTCAGCACGAAGAGTTAAGGTACAAAGTTTTAAAGGGGAGAGAACTGCACGAGAATAAGGAAAAGACTAACGCTGACTATCTCAGAAAAAGGCTTGGCTGCATCAAAAAAGAAATTTCAGTTTATATCGCTTCGAAAAGGTTAGGTGTAAGAGGAATAATCGATGAGGTTCTTTATTTATCCGATGGCACTTTAGCGCCCCTTGATTATAAATATGCAGAGTACAATGACTTTATTTTTAAGACTCATCGAGTCCAGTCAACAGTTTATGCCTTGCTTATAATGGAGAATTATGGGCAAACAGTTAAGAAAGGCTTTATATGCTACGTTAAGGGAAAGAATCAAATTAAAGAGATTATTTATAGCCAAAATGATTTTAATTTTGTTAGGGAGATTATTACCGAGATCTTTGATATAATAATAAAAGGGTATTACCCAAAAAAGACTCCATGGCCAAACCGATGCATCGATTGTTGTTATCGCAATATCTGTTTTTAATCTATTGATAATAAATATGATACAGAGACATGGAAAACATATGATATTATGGGCTAGCAAAAAAAGAAGTTGGGTTTTATGTATAGAGAAAGACTAATGAGAAAAATTTATTGTCAAAATTTTACTTGTGTTCTATATATCAATGATAATAAATCAAATAACCTTGAACGTTTGATGTTAAATGTACAAAAACTTATGGAAAAATGCGTTTTCTTTGGCTTAAAATTGTCAAAAATTAATTCCAGTAAAAATTATTTAACCTATTGCAAATTAATCAATAAACATGAAAATGCGGTTTTAGAGGAGCTTCCAGTAAAACAAGGATTGAAAC
>JBNARJ010000006.1:0-192971 GCA_049719515.1 Candidatus Saccharicenans sp. | reverse complement strand
AACTTTTTCACTTTTTCGCACGTTATAACAGAAACGTTTCTGAAACGTTTCTTTTTCTTCACCTCCGTCGAAAAAAATATTAATATAGCTCCATTTATCCATAATATAACTAAATTTCTCCATCAGAACCCTGCCGCCTGTCTTCAAATTCCCACCTAAACATCCCAAGCCCGAATGAAGTGCCCTTCCCGACATGAAATAGCTCTCCCGCCTTTAAAATTGGCAGAAATCCTTTAACCTCTCCTTTATAAACTGCCCGGCCAACCACACCCCCTAATTTCATTCTTGTTCTCTGTCTGTGAGAATATCTTTCCCAATCGTACCATCCTGTATCATTTTCAATTAAATCGATTTTTTTTGCCTGTTCGATGATTAAACGGTGGTCCCAGGAAGGAGGATTACCATCACAGTGGAAAATGTATAGCAACGCCAGCCTGCGCATTAGGCTTGTGATTAAAACAAAAAACTCTATTTTATTCACATATTCCCTGTTAAACTTGATTCTGGTTGGCGTCAAAAAATTAATCATTAGAGAACCTTCTTCTGCCGGAATAATTTCTTCCGGAACTTCAATACTTTTTAACTCAACCGGGGTGGTTATTCGGTCGCTTCCGGAATAAACCAAACTGTCCCCGACCTCAACTTTAACTAATTCATACCGGCCGCGTCCCTTCCCGATTCCCAGTTCCCCCAGCTGCTCAAAAGCCATTATAAAATACAGCAAATATTTAGTTGCCTTACCAATTAAAATAAGGTTAAAGCTGAACTCACTCCCAGCTTCATAAACTTGAGTTCTTTCCAGCGGCGGCTCAATTATGAAAGGATGTGGCACCGCTTCGGAACTTTCGATCCGGAAGGCGCTGCTGGTGTTAATGGCTGGTGTTTCAAAAATATAGGAATAAGCGCACTCGCCATTCAGCTGACATTCGCGACACTGTTTATTTCGAAACAAACAGACAATACGTTTGAATGAAGTCCCAAATCCACCGCGCAGAGTGGAACCCTTGTAAGGGGGCATTTCTATGGTTTCCCTGGCCTTAAGAGTAAATGAATATTTCTGGTATTTAAATTGCATCACCTGGCTCTCCAAAATTAATTATACAGTTATAAAAATATCAGTAAGGATCGTGATCAAAAATAATCAGTTCCCCAATGACAGGAGAGTGATATACCAACCGGCGGGCATGGCCATGAAGCTCGTGGGCAATTTTTAAATAAAGCCAGACGGGACCCCGTCCCTGCAAGACAACCTCATTCCCCTCACCGGCCATTTCCCGAACCTTTTTTAAATAGAGGTCCAGGTCTTTTATTTTGGCGGTTTCATCATACAAAGAAGACACGTCTATTTCAATTCTCATGGTGAGACCTTTCCGTCATACCTGTCATAACCTCAAATGCTTCCTTCAGGTAATTCCAGGTGGTTCTTATGGCCTTTTCTGGATCTATATTTTCTCGCCGCCTCATCAAGGCGTGAGCGACCTTGTTGCGATGCTGGCTTACTTTATCCCACAGCTTATGTATTTCCATTTTTGATTCTGCTTTAACTGCTTTGTTGAGCTCTTCTTCTATTTGACTCCTCTGTTTGGTATCATACGGATCCTTGTTGGCTTTCAGGCACTGCTGGGTAATGATGGCTTCTCTTAAAACAATTAAGGCCTGAGATGGCTTTTTATTTTCCAGATACCAGGAAGCAATCTTTAACTGCGTTTCCCATTCTGATTCGGCTTTAAATTTATCCAGCATTTCTCGGATTTTGGGCATCAAATAATAGAGGGGTTTTAACTGATTCCGGGCTTCAAGCTCGAAATTTTCATCTGACAGCAAATCAGCCAGTGACTTTGATATTTCACCAAATTGAGGCACATAAGTCATCTGGGTTATGGCCGCCAGTTCTTTCATAATTCTTCTCAGATTTTTTAGATGGTTGGGCTTCTCTTTTTTTTCTTTTGCACCAGTCTCTCGTTCTGCTTTGGCGACCAAAGAACACAGGTTTTCCAGCTCCCCGCTGTTTAAAAAGATTGAGGTGGCATCAATCCAATCCAGCAAATCAAGCAGGGGCTTCAAATCTATTATCTCTTTACTCTCGATATTGGCATAAAAAATGTGTTTTATCTCAGCCGTTTCATCAAAAAACTTCATAAACCTGATAAATATGACGACAAAAAAAGGAATGGTTCTAAAACAATGGGTTATGTCAAAAGCAACTTCGGAATGGCTGAGGTCAATTTCCTTAGAGAGGATATCCATCATTTCCCAGAAATCTTGTTCAGAATTGCCAGCCGGAATTAATATTTTTTTATAATCAATCCCTTGCAGAAGTTCCCACTGAGATTCTGAAGTTCCGATTATATAAATTTTGTCCGGTTTAAACTCCGCTCTGATCGGCATAATGGCCAAGCTGCTTCTACAAACAAAACCGTTAAGCCTGTATTCAACCTCCTGATAGGCGCCTTTTCCTATAAAACCTATCAATATTCGCTTTTTTTGTCCCTGAGCCATGATTTTAATTACCCAACCGAATTAGCTGAACAAATCCCAATGGTTTCTTTTCGGGCCCGGCCATGATACGTTTTCTGGTTCGCGGTGGTTTTACCGGATAATCATTGATGCCCAATTCTTCAGCCAGTATTAACAGAGATGTGCTAAAAGCGGAAGCACCCTGCCCCAGCCTCAAAAGATAAGGCTGATTCTGGAAGTTTAAACCATCCTTTTTTGCCACTTTGAGGTAAAAATCATGGCAAATCTGAAATATTTCTTCTTCTTTTAACCGGCATTTTTTACATCTTATATCAATCTCTGTTTCTGTAGATTCTTTCATGGTCTCGCACATTATGGGTACGCTTTCCTTCTTTCCCCCTCCTTCCACCTTAACGAGTTCCACTTTTAGAGTTTTTGCGCTGTCCAGATAAGCAGAATCAGAAACATCCAATAAATTGAGAAAGCGGTCACCGGGGCCTTTTTCAATTTTTCGCTCTGCCTTTGATAAGAAGCCATAGGCTAAATCCAGAAGTTTTCTATATTCACTATCTGTTTTGTCACTTGCATCCATCAAAGTGATAATTAAATCCCTTTCTTTTAACGCCTGGCTTCTCTCTTTCAAGGCATAATAAATGAGGGCAGAAATCATTGCTCCTTTTATTGAGCTTCCAGGAAGATATGGTCGCCCGCCACTTTTTATAAAGCTTTTGACTTCAATCGGGTTATTTTGCCTGGCCTCGAGGCTAATAGGAATCGAATACTTTATGTGCTTTTTTAACAGAGTCTGGTCGGAGATTATTTTCCCGATATAGCGTGAACTGCTGGCTTCCTTAAGGAAGTTTTCACGATACTTCCCGAATGCCTGGTCTAAAAATAAACTCTCCATGTTGAGAACATTAAAAAATCCTCTTTCCCGGTCGATAAAATACTCAATTGGAGAAATATTTTCTCCTGAGCCAATATGGACTGGAGTAATAAGCTTAATCCTGACTTTCATGTTTCCTCCAGCTTGCAGGGAAATGACATTAATAATCCATAACGATAAATACGGTGAGCCTTAAAGGCATCAGGGGTAATATCCTGAATCGTTCCCTTTCGGCCCAGCCCAGGAAAAACAGAACCTTCAGAAAATAACCTCAACGACCGCCGGCGCAGAGAACGATTGGCCGGTGAAAATATATAGCCTTTCCTTTCTTCTAATTCATAAAAGGCTTCGGCCAGGCCATCCAGCTCTGCCTCTGAAGGAAAATAAGAAGAGACAGCATAACAGGCATTGGCCCCGGCAACTTCGGGAAAATCAACCTCAGCAAATTCTGGCTGATGAAACAATCCTCTGCCCGAAGAGCGGTCTCCGCCTATGCCCTCATCGCACAGTAACCTGAAGAGAGCTTTGATTTTCTTTTGCCAGTCTTTTTTTATTTCCCTGACCAGGATAAATAAGCCTGCCTCATCAGCAAACTTGACCTGACCAAAATAGAAGAAATTTTCTCCCGGATGATTATTAAAGCGGTTTAAAGAAACACGGGGGACGTTTTCAATTTCCCAGGGTAAAAGTCTTTCCTTTCGCCGGGTAGATATTTTTTTCCCTTCCAGCCTGGGCAAAACATCAAATTCAACATTGGTTTTAATCTCATCGCCTAAATCTTCAAGCGTTTCCCCGTTCAAAAGGCGCTGGAGAACCGGCAAGTTTACAAACTTAATTTTTTTAAGATCTTTGGTTCTGACCAGCTGATTTTTCGGCAATGGAAAATAAAGGTCTTTTCCCCAGAAAGGAAAGGCTGAGCTGAAAAGAAATGGCGGTTCAGGCTCTTTAAAGGCCGATATAAATGAATCCACTTCCCCGTACATCATAAGATGTACGTGGCAGAGGGCAGAAAACAGGGTATCAGAAGATATACAGATGCGACTGCTTTCAAGCCACCCCTCTCTCTCTCCGAGGTGGATGAAGCTTCTCGGTTTTAGCTTGATGACTAAGTATCTCATGGTCTTTTAAGCCAACTTTTCTTTAAGACGGTCAAAATTTTTCACCAGCTCGGCGGCCGTGGAGCCGATTTCTTTATTGATGATGCGCTCCGGCGTCAGCTCCACCTGACCGTTTTCATAGTCCTCGCGCCTGTTCCAGAATACCTTGATATCTTCAAAAGCTACCCGACCGTAACCGCGTGAGCCCATACCTCCAAGGTAATCATGTTCCAAAAGCTCCAGAGCGACAAAAACGTGTTTCAGTAATTCCTTATCTTCATTTTCATAGACACTAAATATCAGCTCAACATCTTTAAACCTGGCACCAGCCGGGACACGCTCGACCTGCCTCAGGCTTCCGTGCAGAGCCGTGCCGGTAAGGCGATTAATGGCAGTTTCAAACTTAACTTCAGTGTAATCCAGTTCGAGATTATCTCTTAACGGTTTGATACTTTCCTCGTCCAAATAAGCATCGCAAACGATTAATCTGGTAGGCGTCGGAACCGTTATTTTATTTGAGACAGCTATACCCCAAATTTTGCAAACAGGGCATTTTTTATATGCATCATCGCTTTCACATTTATGCTGCCCAGTAAAATTATTATCCTTATCTCTGTTCCAAAAATTCGGGTTGTTAGCTGCTTCTTTTTTCTCAATCAGAGACCTTAACTTCCCTTTCAAGGAAGAACCAGGAATATAAGGTTTGCCTTCCGGGTCGGTGATTACGTTTAAGTCCAGACCGCCGATCTTCAAGCCACTGCTTGCTCCCCCGATTCTCATTCCCGTTTTTACCCGGATCTGGCCCCTGATAATTGCTTTCCCTATTAAATAATGTTCCATTTCATCCTCCTTTTCGTTATCTTTTTATAAATTTATTTGCCACCATAAAATCTATGATAGGCAACGATCGCTTCAACAAAGTTCTTAAACTGTTCAAAATTATCTTTATTAACATGATTAATGGTCTTATTCATAAGATCAACAAACTGCCTCAATCTAACTACCTTATTATGCTTGCCAGCGGCATAAACCAACTTCGGACGTAAAAGCTCGAGTTTAGTGGAGCTGAATTCCTTCATCTTATGAATTTCATCCAGTACATTTCTTATCTGGGAAGTTGAAAGGTTGTCCCTTTCATTTTTTGATCCAGTATAATATCGACCGAGCTGATCAGCATATTTGTTCATTTCTGCCGCGTCGCCGGCTAAGATTTTTTTTATCCGGGCTTCATCAATGGGAACATCATAGCTTGGATCTTTTCTCTGTCCCTGATTAATAAAGTTTCTTTGATTATTCATTTTTCTCCTCCTTTTATTACCTGGTTAAATAATCTGCCACTCTGGTGGCTATGTTTAAATAAGGATATATTTCATAATTGACCAGAATAAGTTCCATTAACTTATGGAGCTCTTGGTTTTGTTTTTCGTTCAGATTGGCCTTTAATTTTCTTAAGGAATAATGCAAACGCCAGACTCTTTCCATTTTTATTTTATTCTCTCTTTTCAATTGCTTTTCGTGATAGATGTTATAAAGGACATCCAACAGAGAACGAGGAACCGCTTTTCCGTTTTTGCCGTGCAACAAATCTTTAATAATATTTGTTATTTCTTCCACGACGGGCAGACATTTCCAGTCCAGTGATTCACCAAACACATTAATTCGATTGCGACCGTCATGTTTTGCCTGCTCTTCCGCCTCTCCAGACATACTGGCCGCCTGGTAGACGGGAAATTTTTTGCCAGGCGCATAAAATACACCTGCAGAAATAGTCAGTCGCTCACAGGTAAATCTGCTGAAATCGTCCCTGATACAGGCGGCCAGGCCTATCAGTACTGACCAGGGGCCAATTAAGAATAAATCATCTCCTCCAGAATAAGCGAGGTAAATAACATTCGCCAGATTTAGATCTGAGCTGTAGGGGGCGGCCCATTTATCGACCTGGCTCATCCTGGCGCTAAAATATAGGGATAGCATGGTGCTCAGCATGCTTACTCTTGATATTGTCTTATTATTCTCCAGGCCATTCTGAAAGAGCTCTCCCAGTCTATCAACATCCGCCCTGATGACACCCCACTTCTTTATGCCGGTAGCCGCCTCGGCCAGGTCTTCAAGTGTTAAGAGCTGCCCGCTTTCAGAAGCAGGCGTTTTTCGGGCAATAAACATAAAGCCATCAGCCTGGCCGGCAAAATCAACTGAATTAATCAAATACGAATGGCGTTTGTAGCCAGGACGGCTCTCCTGAGCGCTAAGGAACCGGCATTCATAGCCCAAAGCCTTCGTAACTTCCCACCAGTTTTGTAATTTGGCCGGCAGGGTAACTTTTTCTATCGGCTGAAAAACCAGGTATTTTGCCCGATTTAAATCTTTAGCCAGGTCAATAAAACTGTTGCACAAACCGCATATATCAGGAGCATTTTCTGCTATTTCGTCGCCGCAGATATTACAGCCCTTGCTTTTTCCTCCCTCATCATAAGGGCCCAGCACATTTTCCACAAAATCTTTTTTATCGCCCTGCCATATTAAAGAAGAAAATTTTTTCTTCTTGTTCAGGGCCAGCTTTTTGCCCACCTCCTGCCACACACCGGCAAAATCCTGGAAAAAGTCATAGTAAGAAAGAGGAACCCAGCTCAAAACGGCGGCCAGTTTGCCCTTATGCGCCCTGAGCATCACTTTATCTATTTCGCTCTGGATTTCTCTGAGCTTCTGTTCACTGGTAGATAAATTGGGCAGCAGCAGGTAGAAATTCCCACCGCCACAGTAGAGAATGTTTATTTCATTAAGGTCAAAGGCCAGCAGGATTTTCCTGGCCAAAATTTCAGAAATCAGCTGCAGATAGAAAGAACGGGCTTTCAAACCCTTCAGAGCATTCTCGGAAGTAACCTGGTAAATAAACTCCTGGATGCCGGAGATATCTCCTCCAATCAAAAGGAAGTCCGGCCTTGATAAATAATTAAAACTGTCTTTTTTAGATTCCTGTTTTAAATTTCTTAATTCTTCAAATATTTTATTTAGGTAATTTTCATCAAAGCTTTCTCTCCGTGCATCATGCGTTAATTGATATAAAGCAGCCGAAATCGCCGCCGTGCTCTTCAAGTGATGAAAAAGCGAAATGTCCGGCTCATCTTTATAAACGGCCGCCGGTACGGTCAGCGTGTATTTCTGCAGGAGATAGTAAAGCTGGATTAAAATTTCGCCTTTTTCCAGTTTTTTCAGTTCGGAAACAAAGCCATCCCATAAATGTTTGTAAGCTTTTTGACCATTTCCTTCCAGGAAGGCTTTATTTTTTTTCTCTACCGGGAACATTGAAGACAGGTCATCATTTAAACTTAACAAAGGAACGAAGTAATCTTTTTTCCCCTGTTGACCCTGGTCGCCAGCTTTCAGGCGACAAAATATGGAGATAAGAGGATCCCTGTGCGCTTCCCCGGTCTCCTCATCTTCCTCTCTCTTAATTCTCTCCCCTGAAGACATCCGGTCAGCCAGGGAAATTATTTTAGCCATCAGCCGCTGTGACCCGGGACTTGCTTTTTCCGGGACATGATGATAGGCAGCTAAAACCCCAGCCGAATCATATTCAGGAAGATATTGTCTGAAGAATTTGGCGGTTAGAGCAGCATGCTGGTAATAATATTTTTCTTTAAGTCCATCTTTTACCATCCTGGTAAATTCATGATAATCATAACTATCTCCTTGTAATATCAAATCAAACGAATAACCTGCCCGTTGATAAAACTTGCCAATATCATGTAAAAGACCGGCTAATAATATTTCCTGTAATTCATTTCGGTAACTTTTCATTTTTTATTACCTCTATCTTTATTTTTAGTTCCTTCTGCCCGAAAAGCAAAAAAAGAAACGTTTCAGAAACGTTTCAATTTATGTTTATCTTGCTTTTCTCCAATTTTACCCCATAGCGACTGCTGGCATAGATTTTGACAGTGCTGATTTCTACCAGAGAAGCCAAAATATCTTCTCTGAGGAGTTCCCTTATTTCCCGGTTCAGCTTGCTTATATACTGGCGACAGACCTCAACCGGAATCCCGTGTTTCCATTTATTTAGCATTTCCTGCTTTTTCCAATTCCTGGCCCCGAACAGTCCAGAAAATTTATCCAAATTTGCCCTGAGGCTGTCGGCGCTAAACAGTTCGCTTAGCTCCCGAAAACAATCTTTGCACTCCCCGCAATAAGCGCGGTCCTGGTAAAGACAACCTTCTTTTTTCAGGTTGAGGAAGGACACGTAAAAGAACATAAGCGTCGGGGAAAAGGTCAAAATGTGTCCATCGACGCTGATGGACCTGTTTCTTAAATCAACCGACAGGGCGGGCTGCCTGATGAACAAGTCGATTTCGCTCTGGCCTTCCTGGACCAGTTCCCGAAACGTTTTCGATTTGAGATTAATTTTTGGACCAAGCCTGATAAAAGGTAAATCAGCCAACATAATCCTGGCCTCTCTGGTGTTAACCGATTTGAGCTGACCGTCTCTGGTACGAATCTGCAGCTCCCTGTCCTTTCTTGGCTTGTAGAAAAATTCGGGGTTTGATTCAAACTCGGGGGAAACTATAACATGATAAAGTCTGTCCCACGGGCGTCCGAAGAGCTGAAGTGCGGCACCAAGATAAAAACTCATAGTTTTTCGGCCGCCGGCTAAGGAGCAGTGAAGCCGGTTTTTGGGGTCCTGACATTTTTCTTTTATGAAAGAGGTTATCAGGTCGCCAATCAGTTCATTTTCCTCATATGAACAGATGTCTTCAATTTCTTTCCCCTGCCGGTCCTTCGGGACCAGAATATTTTTTTCCGGCAGCTCTACTTTGGGAAAACTATAATTATTTATCAATTCATCCAATATATTTTTGCCAAGCAAGGTTTCAATGACCAATCTTTTGCCCGCGGCTGTGGTAATCACATAAATTTCGTCAGGATAGACAGGCGGGGTTGCCGTGCCCAGGGCATAGATAGTCTCTGTTATAATCTGTGGCGAGGTCCCCACCACAAAGACAAATATTTCTTTCCAATAATCCATTTAAAATAGAATTATGATTGCTTTGTAATTAATAAGATATTATTCTAAAATGAAATTTGATGTTAAAGTCAAGTAAATTTTTATTGTTTTTTTTCTATTTTTTGATAATATTTTGACCTTTTTTGTCTCAAAATATAATAGCTTGGAACTGCCACTGATCACGAATAAATCGGCAAATAAATCGGGACACCAAATAAATCGGGACACAATATAATTTTCCAAATTTTCATGACCCATCAGCGATGTTATTTTATCGGATCATTCCCAGAGCAAAAGCGGGAAAAATAGGAAAAATATAGTGTGTCCCGAATTTTATATGTCCCAAATTTTATATTATGTCTCGAATTTTAGGTTTCCAGTGATATTAGCATATCAGGTCATTCCCATATCAAAAAAAGAAAAAAATAGGAAAAATATATTGTGTCCCGATTTTCTGTTTCCTGTCCCGAATTCCCTATTTCCCCTCTTTCTCCACCATGAATTCTCACTTGTAAATCTGGTCTTTAGCTTCCCTCGCATCGGGCGCATCCGGATATAGCTCCAGGTAAATGTTCATGCTCTTGATCGCCTGCCGGTATTCCTTCATTGGCTCAAAAGTCAAGGCTATGGCTTTATAAAGCTGGGGGAAAAACGGCGAAATCTTCAAAGCCTGCTGATATTCCTTCAAAGCCTCGGCAAACCGGCCTTCCTTTATGGCCATCTCAGCCCTCATAGCATACCGGCGAGCTTCCTCGGGCAACTGGACAACATCCGGCCTGGCCTTAATAATCTTGGCTACTTCACTCCTTATCTCCTTAGCTTCCTGCTCGCCTGAAATCATAAGCAGCTCTTCATAGACTTTAAGCGCTTCCTGGTATTCACCCTTTAAAACGAAAGATTTGGCTGATTCCTTTTTGCTTTCAATGTAAGGCGACAGAGCCTCAAGCGCTGCATCCCTGAGACTATTACGCAACATGTCATTTGATTCCAGGTACTGCCTGGGTATCGCCCCGTAGGTCTGAAGTGCTTGCTTAAAATCTCCCGCCTTCGCATAGGCCAGCACCTCAAGCAAACGGTCAAGATTATCCTTAGACCTGGATAATATTTTTAAGGCCTCATCTATCTTTTCGCTCCTGGTAAGCGCCGGCGCTTCCGTAATATAGACCAAACTGATGGCACTCCAGGTCCAGGCATCATCCGGGTTGATTGAATAGGCTTTCTCCGCATCTTTTCTGGCTTCTTCCAAATTGCCTTTCAGGCTATAGATAAGGCTTCTCAAAGCAAAAGGCACGGCTGCCGATTTCATCAACACTTTTTCAATGGTAACCGTCTTTTCAAGCGGGTCCTTCAGATTCTTTCTCTTTATGGTCAGGGTCACTTTTGTGCCAGGCTCTGACTGCAAAATCTTAAAGAACCTGTCTTTGTTTCCTTTGGTCGGCTGACCGTTAATTTTTATAATCTCGTCTCCGTTTTCCAGGCCGGCCGGATTAAAGGGAACCGTACCTTCCACCAGCACGACGGTCGGAAAATCTTTGTCCCAGGTAAAATAAGTGCCAATACCGCCTATGGTATTAGTTTCGATAAAATTGTTTATGGCACTGAGTGCATCATCATACCGTCCGGCCGCCAGGTAATCATAAACTAAATAATAATTGGCTCTATTGTTCTTGGGAAAAACCTCTACCGCCTTTTTCATAGTATTTATGGACTCATCGTAATTCCCGGCTTCACGGTAAAGGTTGGCCAGATTGATATAACCATCAAGGTCTTTCGGGTCAAGCTCCACCGACTTTTTCAGGGCTCCAATGGCCTCGGCCTGCTTCCCCATGGCGCTGTAAATTTTTGACAATACCCAATACGCATAAGAATTGTTTTCATCTATCTGCAAAGACCTGGCGGTAGCCTGCAGGGCTTTTTCAAATTCATTCAACCCGAGATAGGCCCGGCCCAGCTGAGAATAAAATGAACTGATATTCGGTTTAAGTTGAATGGCTTTGTTAAAAGCGTCTACGGCCTCGGCATACTGACCATCTGATAAGTATCCGTTTCCGAGCCAGAAATAGCAGGAGTCCAGGGGCGGCATTTGAGGCAGAATAGCATTTTTTATCCGGTCAGCCACGCCCTTGAAGAACATCTTATAATAATTATCAAAAGCTCTTTCCGGAACTTCATAGGCCAGGGGAATTGACTGCTTAAAGTTGTCTATGGCTTCTTTATAATTTCCCATCCTGTAATAGGAACGGCCCAACCAAAAGTACCAGGCTGCCTCCAGATGAAAGACGGTCATGCCCTGTCTATAAATATCTATGGCCCGCTTAAAATACTTGATAGCTTCCTCCGTCTGCCCCATTTCGTAATAGGTCATTCCCAGGAAAAAGGAACAGAAAGTAGCATTTTTCCCTGTCTCGCCCTCCTTCTGCACCGCTTTTTTAAATATTTCCAGCGCCTGGTTGTAATTTTTATTGTTTAAAGCTTTAATTCCATCTTCGTAGGGAACGAGGGCTTCCGCTCTGACCAGGGTCGTGAACAAAATTAAGAAACAAAAAATAAAAATCGCGGCCTTTTTCATTTTAGGCCTCCTTTTTGAATTAATTCTTTTATTTTGTTTAAGTCTTTCTCTATATACTCTTTCTCCTTCAGTAGCTGCTCTTCGGTCTTAATTACTTCCCGGCACTGCTGCTCGGCATCGGTTCTGAGCGCCAGGGCCTGCGCTAAAAGGTTTTCTTCTTCCGCCTTTTTCTGCGGTGTATCGGCAGCGTTCAGCCGCGCTTTTATTTCTTCAATCTGCAGGTCTAATTCTTGAATCCTCTGCTGGTTTTCCTCTTTTTTCTTAGCGGCATCGTTGAGTTTGAACTCAATATCTCGCAATTTTTCAACGCGGGGCATTACTTCCTGGTATAAAACAGCCATTCGGGCATATTTTTGATTCATTTCCTGCAATTTGCCCGGGGCTGCGGTCATCCCGGCCAAATCCTTGGGCAGCTGGCATTCCACGGATATGGGCAGGCCCTGCATCACGTTGTCCATCTGTGCTCCGTAAAACATGGCCGCTTCTATATCGCCGCGGCTGGCAGCACTTTCAGCCATCCTGGAGAAAAACGAAGCGCATAAAAGCCTTTCTACTTCTGACATTTTGGAGGTGTCGTACTGGCCGGGAGGAACGGAGCCGCCTTGAACCCTTGGCGCATCCCAGTTAATCGGAGCCAGCTTGCCACCGCCGAGTGAATCTTTCTTGACCTCCCCGCTCAGAGAAATTTTGGCCAGTATCTCTTCTCCGATTTGCTTATTTTTTCTGGCTTCTTCCAGCCTTTTCTGCTCGGCCTGCTGCTGCATAAACAGCCACTGATTATAAGCAGCCTTTTTCTCTTCCTGTTCTCTCTGCCATTGCAGTTCCTGCTGCTGCCGGATAAGAGCTTCCTGCTGGGCTGACCTGGGTGAGCCAAACAAATTATCAAACATACCGGCAAAAACGCTATTAATCATCGTTTCAACCAGGCCCATGGCCATCTGCTGGGAAAGGGACAGGCTGGAGGTTTGCCCTCCGCCGGCCACGGGCAGGCATCCCTCACACCCGACACACCTGTATCTCACTCCGTTTATGACCACGTAGGCCACTTCACCTTTTTTTATATTAACTAACCCCGTATCTGTCTTGACCTGAGTTAAATCACAGTCTGCTTTTTTAGGCTCAGGAATTTGCTGTCCGGGGGGCACATTAGCCGATTCGTCATCGATGGCAGATGCGGCAGGCCTGGGTTCAGCAATCACGGATTCAATTTCACGAGGCTGGTTTAAATAGTTCGCCTTACCGAAAATAACGCCTAAAAAAAGAAGACAGGCGATAAATATTTTTAGTTTTTTTAACACGGGTGCCTCCCCTTTTAAAAGTGGTGGCAGGTGTTTTTTTGAGGTTTCCTTAAATTAATCGGCGGTTTAATTATCTTTTCCTTTCTGGATTATGGTAATTTATTTTAAAAAATAAAATCAATAAAAATTTTTCATTCAGGTTAAGACAGGTTATCCAGGATAAAGGGAGTATTTGGAGGAGGCGCGGTGGGAGCCCCTCTTTCGCAATAAATCGGCAATAAATCGGGACACAATACAATTTTCCGATTTTCCGTAAGAGGAAATCTAGGGGAATAACTCAGGAAATAAATCGGGGAAATAAATCGGGACACAATATAATTTTCCGATTTTCCGTCAGGGAAAAACCTGGGGAAAAACTGGTATAGAAATAAAGCGGCACATACAATAGTTTTCACAAAAATCGGGACATAAAAAATCGGGACACAGTATAATTTTCCGATTTTTCGTAAAGGAGAAAGCCGGAGAAAGAACGGGATACAAATAAATCCAGACAAATAGATCGAACCATACAATAATTTTCTGATTTTTTATCAGCAAAATTAGCATATCAGGTCATTCCAATTGAAGAAACAAAAAAATAGGAAAAATCTATTGTGTCCCGAATTTCTCCCTGTCCCGAATTTCTCCCTGTCCCGAATTTCTCCTGTCCCGAATTTCTCCCCAAGAGCGAAAATGGAAAAAAAAATAGGAAAAATATAGCGTGTCCCGAATTTTATAGTAGGAAAATAGGGAAAATATATTGTGTCCCGATTTTTGTGGGTCCCGATTTTTGGGCCCATCGCAGCCCCCAAAAAAATTAAAAAATTTTTTAAAAAATAGTTGACAAATGGCATTTATAGGCTTATATTGTAAACCGAAAGAAGGAAAGATGGGCGAAAGCAGCACAAAACCCGGGTTAGACCCAACCTTCCCCATAAGGTTGAGAGCAGCCCGCTTGAAGGCCGGCCTGAGCCTCGAGGACCTGGCGCAGAAACTCGGGGGTATAGTCACCAGACAGGCCATCGCCAAGTACGAGAAAGGCCTAATAAGTCCCTCCCCTGAAGTTCTGGAACACCTCCTCCAGGTCCTCGAGCTTCCTCCCACACCTGACATTCCTGAGGAAATTCCCGAGGAAGATGAATTGCCGCCACCGAGCTTAATTGCCTGTTCTCCCCCGCCCAAACAGAATGATTCGATAGAATTCATGGAATCCATTGCTATTAAATCAGGTAAAATTTATAAATCTTCGGCCCATAAAGAAAAATTATTCCTCAGTCCGGAAGAAAGAATCGACATACTTCGGCGCGATATAGAACAGCTCTTCCCGGAAAAACAGATAGAGCTCCGTCCCGACCCCCGCCTGCCCCGCAAGCTGGTCCTTTCACTCAAGGTTACCCTCTCGGAGAAAATGAAAAATTACATCTGGTTGGAAAAGCTCCTTCGCCAGGAAAAGCAATTCAAACCATCCCCTGCCCTTAAACTTGATCTGCGAAATGAAAATGATGCCGAGAAGGCGGCAGAAATCCTTCGCCAGCGCTGGGACCTGGGCACCGGCACGGTGGTTAACCTGCTGACTTTCCTGGAAGAGCGCGGCCTGAAGACCTTCAAGCTTGACGGGCCAGATAAATTCGAGAGCATATCCGGCTTCTACCGTGAACAGCCTTTTATCGCGGTGGAAAAGAACCTGCCAGTCGACAGGCTCAGGTTTAAAACGGCCGCCGAACTGGCTCAGGTTATTTTTGGCCTGAGCAGCGAGCCGCAAACCATCAGGCTGTACAACCGGTTTGCCGCGGCTTTTCTCCTGCCGGCGAAAGTCCTGGAGGAATACTTCCTCCCGGCCGGGCGTAAAATCGCCTTCAGCGAGCTGGCCGAACTTAAGCTGCGGTACGGTGTTTCGCTCCAGGCAATAATGCATCGGGCGCTCGACCTCGGACTGGTAACCGAGCGACGCTTCCGTTCTTTCCGCGAAATGATGAACGAAAAGGGCTGGCTGTGGAAAGAGCCGGTCGAATACGCGGGCGAGGAAAACCCGACCAGGTTCAGGCGGTTGCTCCATTACGCCGTCTCGTCGGAAATTCTCGACCTGAACAAGGCGGCTTCCATGGCTGAAATAACGCCCGAGGAACTTAAAAAGGAAATGGGAGAGATTTTTTAGCCCGGGCTGGGAACCACCCGGTTAAAAAGGTGTGCTACAGCAATATGCGAACGGGAGGTTGATGATGGGAACTTCAATCCATCAAATCAAAATTCCGCCTTAGGACTGTGAAACAGACCTGAGCGGTTATCTTTAATTTTTAAACTTACACATTTTAAGGAGAAAACACAATGGAAAGGACTGTCAATCTTTATCTTCGGGGAATGGAATTTGACCAGCCTCAGGTTCATGAGGAAATGGTCCTTTTCCCTGTCAGGTCGAAACTCAACCCCGGGCCGGACTACATCACGCTGTCTGAAGCCATTGAGAAGCACGTCCTGGAAGTAACTGAAGTGGGGCCCGGTGGTTCAGTGCCCGAGCTTAAAGCCACCAACCATGGAGAAAAAGCCGTGCTGATGCTCGATGGTGAAGAGTTGCGGGGTGCAAAGCAAAACCGTGTGCTTAACACCACCATCATGGTCGCTCCGGGGACCACCGTGGTGATTCCGGTAAGCTGCGTCGAAGCCCATCGCTGGCACGGTCATACCCTGAGCATGGAAAGGTCTGACCACGTCATGGCGCATGAGATCCGCCGCAAAAAGATGGAACAGGTCCACCGAAACCTCGAAACCAGCGGTTCTTATCGGGCCGACCAGGGCGAAATCTGGGATGACATTAACATTTTAGCTTACAAGCTCGAGGTTGATTCTCCGACCGAAGCCATGAGCGACATTTACGAAGCCAGAGCGCACGACCTGGAAGATTACCTCAAGGCATTTAGGCTGGTAGAAGGTCAGAAAGGACTGCTGGTGTTTATCAAGGGCCAGCCGATTGGGCTGGAATTTATTTCCCGTGAGGCAGCTTTTGAACGTCTTTATCAGAAGCTCCTCAAAAGCTACGTGCTCGAAGCGGTCAGTCTCAAATACGAAGAAATGAGGGGCCGGAGGCCGCATCGCGGTAAGAAATCGGAAGACAAATCCGAAATAAAAGAAAAACCAGCGGAAGTCCCGGGCCTGGAGAGAGCTCTGGCTTTTGTCGAAGCGGTCGCCAGCTGCCAGGAAAAGAGATACAAGAGCGTTGGCATGGGATACTCCTGTCGCTATCTCGGGGATGAGGTGGTTGGCGCAGCCCTGGAAGTTGACGGCTCGATACCGCACCTGGCCTTCTTTTCCACGGAAAACGGAAAGAGCCAGAAAAGGGAGAGCTCTGACGAACCTTTCCCCCGGTTGAGCGTCCGAAGAAACTACCTGTTTGAAAAAGACTGAAGGTGGGGTTGATGGCCAGCGGGAATAAAAAAGATAAAACCGCTGGGGTCCGGCCAGCCCGCCAGCAGCCCTCGGGCAATGGCGCCCGGGGGCTGTCCTGGCCGGAGCTCTATGCGTGTCGGCAACTGCCGGTGGAACTCATGCCTTTTTTGCTCTACCAGGAAGTGACGCCAGCCAGCCTGAACTCCCAGATAGCCACGATTATTAAAAACTTAATTAATTGATAATAAATGAGGACAAAGAATGAATAAATATTGAAGGCCAAAATGTGAAGAAAACTTGACATGGACACCAGCTTCCACCTTTTCTACTTTTCGCAAAGAATGCAGTTTACTTGACAAATTTTATCTGTTTTTTTATAAAATTTTTCCTAATTTTTAATAGTGGGCTTTGCTATAATTAATCTGCAAATATGAACGAAAACGATAGCAAAATAAAATTTTCCTTATCTGATAAGGAAAAGTTAACACTCCAACAACTTGAAATTAGAGCCTTTCTTGAGAATTACCTGTTAGAAAGTGGCGAAATTCAAAATGTTCAATCAAAACCTATTTCTCTCTATCCTTCAGATATTAATTTGCCTAATAACTGGCAATTCACCAAGGGTATTAAGCTATACGACTGGCAAAAAGACGCACTAAAAAAATGGTTTGAGGCTGGTAAAAAGGGCACATTCAAGGTGGTAACGGGTGCCGGGAAAACTATTCTGGCCCTTGCCGCGATTGAAAAACTGCAAAACGAAGAAGAAAGAAATCTCAGAGTTGCTATTATAGTTCCAACTATTATTCTGATGGAACAATGGTATAAAGAAATATTAGAAAAAGGTAATATCCCGCCTAAATTTGTCGGAAGATTGGGAGGTAGATATCAAGATAATTTTACTGACAAGAGAATCATTGTTGCTGTATTGGCTTCGGCCAGTAAAAAACTTGCGGACATTGTTAATAAGGCTGGTATAGGATCCAAGCTATTTTTAATTGTTGACGAATGCCATAGGGCTGGGGCAGAAGAGATGTCTCGGGTATTTGAAGTTGAGAGAGCCTTTATCATGGGGCTGTCTGCAACTCCAGAACGAGAGGATGAAGTAGATGAATCGGGCAGCTGGTTAGATTATGAAAATACTTTACTTGGGAAAAACATTGGACCTGTTCTGTTAGAACTAACCTATGAAGATGCGCTAAAATTTGGTCTTATTCCTCCCTTTACCATCAAGCATTATGCGCTGCCATTAACACCAGAAGAACAATATGAATACGACGAATTGACCCGGTCAATAAAAGATACGAAATCTAATCTTCTGAATTATGTAAATAGAGATAAGTATGGTGGTTCTATTTTTTATCGCTGGGCACAAAGAATGGCCCAGCAAGATAAAGGTGAAATCAGCCAGTTGGCCAAAAAATATGTAGCTAATGTGGCCAAAAGAAAAATGCTACTCTACAGAATGAATGCCCGAAAAGATGCCGTAATAAAACTAATCAATCAGGAATTAAAAAGAAATTCAGAAGCAAGAATTCTTCTTTTTCATGAATCAATAAAAGAAGCAACTTACTTATTTCTAATCCTTTATTCCCAGGGATTTCCGGTACTTCTTGAGCATAGCGAATTACCAGAACAGATGCGTCTTAAAAATATTGAGCTATTTAGACAGGGCATATGCAAGGTACTGGTTTCCGTTAAATCCTTAATTGAAGGGTTTAATGTTCCGGCCGTAGATGTGGGAATCATAGTGGCCAGTTCAACAGCGGTTAGGCAAAGAATTCAGAGCATGGGTCGAGTGATGAGAGCTTACAAAGATTCGACCGGCAAAGAAAAAACCTCTTTAATTCATATCCTATATGCCCGAAACACAGTAGATGAAGAGATATACGCCAAATATAATTGGGATAAGTTTACGGGTTTGGACAGGAATATTTATTATCACTGGGATGTTCATAAAGAGCCTGTTGAGATCGGGCGCCCGCCAAAGCAACCTCCTCCAACAGAAGATGAAATTGATGAAAATCAACTCAAGCCCGGAGCCGAATACCCAGGCGAATACGAAGGCTTAGATTATTCATGTGATAATTCTCATAACATTAAAGATATGCACGGAAATTATATTTTAGGAATGGGTGATCTGGCTGAAAAAATAATTAAAATAAAGGGGACAGCCGGAAAATTTAAAATAACGCCTAAAAAACATTTTGTTCTGGTACAGAAAAAGTCTGAAGAAAGCTGGGATACTATTTACATAACAAAACTGGACGCTCTGCCTACGCCCTCATTAACCAAAGTGCCAGTTGATAGTACCACCCCAGACCAAAAAGAAATAGAAAATTGGCTGAAATCTGCTTCACCCGGTGACAAATATCCATTTATTTTTATTCCCCTTAAAAAATCAGGATTGATATTTAGCATGAAGCGAGGGGGCGTAATTGTCAAAAAAGTATCAACTGGAGAAGTATATGCCCGTCAAAGTGATAATGCCATTGATAAGAACAAAGGTTTGGAAGCAGAAAATTTAATAAAACGCATTCTCTCTCTTAGAAACCAAGGAGAGTTTATTACTCGGCTCGAAATAAATGAACTTAATCATGTTTTATATATAAAAAATGGAGTTCAGTATTTTATAATGCCCCTTTCATGCGGGCTTGAATTCCCTGAATAATCTCTGATTTTATTATGGATAAAAAATTCAAGTTTATTAGACAAACATTTCGCTGGTGGTTTGGTAGATATGGCAGATTGATTGGTGGAAGTTACTGGAAAGTCGCCCTGAATAACGAAATCCTGGTGATATGGAATATTAATTCAGATACTAAAGTTGTTCTCCAAGCTAAACATTCTCCAGAAATAAAGAAACTAGCCGAGGCGGTAAACGATGCAAAAAAAATTATGGGAAGCTATGGAGGCGGTACTTTCTCCATAAACGAGTTTGGCCAAGTTATTGTTCCTTCCGCTGATGGAAATGGTAAAAGAATATTGGTAGGAGAGATAAAAGGTCCCATTCTTCTTAAAAATCCATTTTCAAACAATCAAGATAATAAGTGGATTGATATTTCTGATGATTCTGGCTTTAAGTGTGGTGATCCCTGGCCATTTCCATATCTAGGTGTTGTTTACAGGTTAAGCGCTAATGACAGAATCTACTATAAAGAAGAAAATGAAGATGAAAGCTACGCTATCTTTGCTCCAGTGATGGACGAAAGTCTCATAAAAAAAATCAGAATGGTCCGACCATATGGAGCTGTAAGATTCTTAGTAAACCCGTATGGTATCGTCTTAACAAAAAAACCAGCCAAAGAGCAAAAGCATTTTGGCTCTAGCGATATATTTATTGACGAAAGCGACTATGTCCCCTGTTATATTGGAAGGATAAATTATCAAAAATGGTTTAAAAAGGAGGAATAATACATGGCCAAACTACAAATTTTTAATGGAAATCGTCCTCAGTCCGTTAGTAAAGATGCTAAATATAGTGTCAGACTTGTTAACAACAAACCCATGGTTACAATCGTATATGAGACTGCTGATGGTGAACGCTGGTATCCATCAACTGATGCTCATCCGAAACTAGTTGAAATGGTCAATAACGCTAAAATCGAAATTACCGGAAAACCTTTTGGCAGTTTCTATATCAATGAATATCATCAGGTAATCATTCCGGCTGTAGGTACATCCGATTATTTTTTAGTTGGCGAATATTCAGAACATATTAGATTTGAGTTTGAAGGGAAAATAATAAGTGGTGAGCCTATAGATTTCGATGGCCGTCCTCTCAAACCTGGAGATGTTTGGGTGGGACCTCGAGCTGGAATACCTTACATCCTTGAAGCTGGTGGAGATGATATTCGCTATGAATACCGTCCTCGTCCATTCGTTGAGAAAAGAGTAAGACTTAGCCAGGCAATCGGAAAAGAGCGAGCAACCCAGGTAGCACATATGATAAGAAGTGTTAAGGGGTTTTCAGGTGGTCGCTTTTATGTAAACGAATTTCATGCTATTTTTGCTCCCAAAAATACTGCAGATGGGCTTAAATACCTGTACATAGGTCAAATAGATTTAGGCCAATGGTTTCCAAAACCTTAATATTATGATAAATGCGGAAATCACTGGAAGATTATGCCATTAAAATTTATAGGCCGTATCAAGTTCCATTTGCCAATTGGCCATCATAATTTCTCGATGCTAAGCCTCAGGTAACTGGCTGGGCCAGCAAATGTTCTAACACCTGGCCTAATCTCCCCGGCTTAATTAGACTTTTAATTAGACTTAACTATTCACTCGGTCTTCGGAATACACCGTAAGCCAAGACGCGATGAGCCGAAGATATGGGCTAACATAAGGGAAAAAAGCCTACCACCCAGTTCTGATTACTCGTCTCCCGATTTATCTTTTTCAGCAAGTAGATAGAAGAGATGTGCCGTTTGTTTACCTCTTGATAGTTACAGAGGTGAAGTGAGTCTTCCAGACATTCTTTAAAATGGCATATGTCTTCCATACATTTCTGTACATTTGTTCCCATATCCCTTGATGAGAAGCCTAGCCTACTTCCATACGCTTTTACAATCCCTATAAAAAAGGCGGAATATAAATTCTCCTCTCATCTTAAACATTATAAGATATAGCCCCAATTGATAATTAAATCTCCCCACTCGGTAGCAATATAAATGTTTCTTCTTCTCCTAATTGAGTTTATCTTCCGGAGCTCCAACCTAATGCCGCCACCCGAATCAGCTAATCTGCCAGCCAATCCAGTATTGCTTTCCGTAAATCCTTCCTCACGAAAAACACTATAAGCCATCTCTTCAGCATTCCCTTATAATTTCTTTGAGCCTTCGTAATTAAACCCTTCCTTTCTTAAGGTTGAACTCTTTAAAAGGAGGTATTACGATGGCTCGTTCTCCTAGATCAAATCGTGAATATTTTTGTACACTAACTCACCTAATAAATATCTCCAATTTATCTATTCTTCAGAAAAATAATCATTGTCAATTCTTTTTAATGTATATGTTGCTATTGCAGTAACTCCAATATCATGGTCAATCATTAGTTGAGCAAGCGTCTCCCCATCAATTAGGACAATCTTGCTTTCGATCTTCTCCGCATAATCCCTCGCTTCCTTTGTAAAACTCGATGTTGTTATGAAAATGCCTTTTTTTGCTTTCTGCCCTTGCAGAGCGCCCGCAAATTTTTGAATCTCTGGTCGGCTGACTGGATTTTCCCATCTCTTAGCTTGAATATAAACAACATCGAGACCAAGCTTATCTTCTTTTATAACGCCATCTATTCCTTCATCTCCGGTCCTCCCAATGGCTTCCCCAGCATCTTTTCTCGTTCCCCCATAGCCCATACCAACCAATAGGTCAACCACTAACTTTTCAAAAAAAGAAGGTGAACAATTTTTTATCTGTTGTATTATATCGTTCGCCAAATTCTGTCTCCATTTTTGATAAGCAGATTCTATGATCTCTTCAGGTGTTAAATCAGTTTCTTTAACTTCCACTTCTTCGACTTCCCTGTCTTTTTTAATAGATCTAAATTCAACAAATTCAGGAAATTTCATCAAGTATTCTACAGTTATTCGTGGGGGATTTTCTTTCAAAACGCTTTCTCCTCTTTCCGTTATTATCACATAGCTTCTTTTAGGCGAATCAACTAAACCGGCCTTCTTCAAATAAGTTCGCGCCCAGCCAACGCGATTATCAAAAATATATTGCTGGCCGCTTGGCAGCAACATCTTCCTTTCCTCAGAGGTAAGCTTAAATTGCTGAGCCAGAGCTTCAATTATTTCTCTTATATTATGCTCCTTCCGGTCTCCAACATATTTTAATAATGGAAGCATAATGGATTGGTAATCAGGTATAGCCATTTATAACTCCTCTCTGTTTAATATATTCTCCATTCCTCACTTTAACAGCCCTCATGAATTCTGTCTATCCCATGCTTCTAAAATCAGACGTTTTGTCCTGTATTCTCTAAATACTCGGACTTCCTTTTCTTTTAGCACGCGAAAAGTCTCTCCCGGGAAATCTGGGCCATATACTTCCTGTGGGTCAAGTATATATAGTAATTCATCTCGGGTAAGACCATAGAGCTTTGCATAATATGCATCCAGTTCTGCTTTTAGTTTTGCCCTTCTGTCCTCATCCCATTTGAACGGCGGTAAAGGGATGCCCTCTGGGTCTATTTCGGCCCATTCTGGAGGGTTCCACGAATGCCCTCCGGTTATCGATTTATTTTCTTCCCATTGCTTTTTAATGGCATCTCTTATTTCATCATCTGAATGTTTCCAGATATCATCAGCGAATGGTTTAATATCCCATGCTGTATATATCATTTCAATTACACATGAAATAATTTTTATCAGATCCCCAGAAGAATATCCATTAGGCTCAAGGATCGGTAATTGCTCCATTATGAACATACTAAAAGAAATGCCTCCAACTTTCTGCCGACTTATATAGTCCAATACAATAGAATTCAAATTTGCAATTAAGATGGGCAAATATTTCTTTTCATCATCGGATAATATTATAGGCAGTTTTCCAGATACAGCTGAAATAGGAAAAGCACTTACTATTGTTGTTCTTTCGTTCGTAGCATTAGTAACATCACGCCAACCTATCATCCATTTTTTTTTGCTTAAATCATTTTTTTTTGCAACTTCTTTTAAATTGACCCAGTACCAGGGTATTACAACATAAGATGGGTTTTTATGACTTTCTATATCTGGAGTCGGAAGATGAGTATTAGAACGCTTAGATACTTCTTCAAATGTGCCGAAGCGATGGTCGTATTGCCAGATCATTTTAGCTTCATAAAGAGGAAGCCAGATATCATCTCCTTTTACAAAACGGTTGCCAAATAATCGATAGCCCTCTTTTTCAAGCTGGTCTCTGGTGCGAAAAAGATGGGAATCATTCGCCATATCAAACATTCTTAAAAAGCTTATTCCCCAGGGATTCTCTCCCGTTTGCTCGTTTATGAGAACCGGAACACGTTCATATATCTTTTTTGTAATTTCGGCATCAATTTTAGTCCGAAAAATAGGGCAGGTTTTGGTGTTTGGATTAAGACGAATAAAATCTTGCGGAGTGAGATTAAAACGGCGCTTGTCATCGTTTAATTGCTCAGCTCGTAAAAGAAAGAAGGCAAAATCGCTTTTAGCAACGGGTCTATTACTTATAGTCAATAAACAAAATTTTTGACGGCTATCGACAGCAGGAAATAGCTTTTCTCTATTTTCAAAATCGTAAAGACTTACCAGCTTTTCTCCCTCGACAATGTGTAAAAAAAAGCATTTATTGAAGTAATCCGTTGCTATTCCTGTGGGAATGACTATCCCAGCACGGCCATTTGGTTTTATAAGCCGGAGAGCAAGCTCAGAAAAAATAGAATAAATATTAATATCACCACAACCGGTTAAAGGAAACCGGCCACTTACCCGAATGAATTTGCTCAAAGCGTCTGCTCGGTGAAGGGCTTCCTTATATTCTTTCCATAGATCTGGATTCTTCTGTTTAAGATCGTTAATTAGTCTCGATCTAACGGCTTTGTTGGGTGCTGTTGAAATTTCTGGGTCTCTTGAGGAAAAAAATTCCTCTTCTTGCAACTTAATCCTCTCCCACGGGGGATTCCCAATTACAATGTCAAACCCTCCCTGTTTGAAGACCTCGGGAAATTCCAAAGGCCAATGAAAATAGGCTTGTTTCTTTGCAAGATTTGAGGCATGTTCAACTGTCTTGAGGTCAATAATGCTCCTATCAAGATAAGTCATCAAGGTTCCACTGGTAGGTATCTTATTCTCTATTTCATTCTCACAAGAAAGTTCTGTAAAGAAAGCCGCCGTCCAAAGATCGCAGGCTATAAAATCTCTGTACCACTTTGTATTTTCAGAGCGTAATTTTCCGTATGTTTCCTGTTTTTCTCTTATAGTTTTTGGAGTATCATCGGGAAGCTGGTATAGAGGTTTGACCTGAGATTCTATTTCTTGCAGTTCTGTCTCGGGGATAAATGAGATTAGCCTATTACCCCTTCTTTCCTCTCTATTCCGGTTTTTTATTCTTCTGGCGACAGCCTTATCGTCGCCTTCAACTGGATTAAAAGCATCATCAGGAATTCCCTCTTTCAGGACATTCAGATCAACAACACCCACAAGAGAATCTCCACAGCGAATTCGATGATCTAGAAAAGTCAAGGGCTTGCCTTTAGCATGCCCTTCTATCCAGAGCGCAACTTGACACAAGTCAACGGCGAGCGGATTTTTATCTACGCCATAAATACAATGAGTTATGACATCTCTCACTGCAAGTCGGTATGGTTCAGGAGCGGGCTCATCTTCTCCGGTTCTAATCTTCGCCAATTCTTTCCCCAGTCTGCGAGCTGCAGCCAACAGGAAATGTCCTGATCCGCAGGCAGGGTCCAGAACCTTTATTGAAAGAAGCGCGGATTCCTTTAATTCAGATTCTTTTAAGCGTTCTTCAATTACAGGGACTAAAGCGCTCTTTATTAATTCTTGAACCAGTTCGGGCGGCGTATAATAGGAGCCAGTTGACTTTCTCTCTGTCCCATAAACTAATTCAAATTCTTTATCACCAGATCTTTCGATAAAGACTGGATAAAATTCAAGCAAACTTTCATAAACACTACCGAGCTCTTCTACATCTATATAGGCATAATTAATCCGGTGCCATGGTGATCGTTCATCTGGTCGGTACATGCTTATGTGCCAAAGAGCGCTTAAAAGTTCTCTGTTTAATAGACACAAACTTTCTAAATATACCAGGTCGGGGTCATTAAATAGAGCGCCGTTTAAAGGAGATACCCCAAGATATTTACCAATTTCCTCATCACGAAAAAGCATAAAAGTGGTTCTTAGGCCTTGCCAGAGGTCCATATAATCATTCCAGCATGAACGTTGTTCTAATAATCCTCTCAGTCGCGTTACACTGTAATAATCAAGATAGATGGGATTATCAGTTATTAGTTTCCTTTCTTCAGCAACCATAAGGAAAAGTAATCTGTAAATTAAGCGGAGAATCTGGCGATAATATTCATTGGCATTTAGGTTGCCTGCCAATATTTTGTGGCGTAAGCTTTCATTATTAGGGTTCTTTATAAATCCATTAGCAAATATTTTGATCGCTTTCTCAACTCCGTCACGAAGTCGGTCTCTAACCCGACCTCCTTGCTCAACGGTTAGTAAATAATATTTTTCAAGAAAGCATTCAGCGGAATCAGTATAAGATTTGGGAAGACGAGTTCTATGTAAAATTCTATATAAAAGGGCAAAATCGGCAAACTTTTCGCTTTCCATCATTTGTTCTAAATCGAACTCAATATAAGACTGCTTTCTCATTCTTTGAGAATCACGCAAAATCCTGAGGAGCCTGCCATTGGTAACTATGCCCCAAACATGCTCAGTGCGATTAAGATATTCCTGAACTAAAGAATGGGGAGCAAGCCGTGGCCTTCCAGAGTCGGGTCTTCGGTCAAGGGATTGACGGGCCCCAACAATATGAACAGGAGGTGCACTTTCATCTTTACCTGCTCTATGTGATATCGCAAAGGTAAGACCATCAACTTCGGATGCTTTTGGCTGATATATCAACTCATAACCTAGAGAGCTAAGTAAGGGAATTATCCACTGGTCTCTAGTTATTGAAGTAGCCGGGTCATTCTCAGACATCCTGTCAAGGCGATGTTTAAAAGCATGCCAGAAGTCTCGAGCATCACTCCAAGCAGCAGCTATTTCATCACTTAAACGAGTTTTAGAATCGAATCCAAAATCTGACGGTTTCTGTCCACATTCCTCGCCTGAAGCAATCCTTTCTATAATATCATATCCTATAAGTCCCCCTTCGATTGTTAAAGTAGTGAACGTCGATTTCATTTGACAACCCCTTTTGGTACCGGTAACAAGATCAGGACTCCTATTAGATCTGGAGGGAAATAAGGCGAAACGGAAAGGCCTCGAATCTTGAGTTGAACAGCAGAGCGAACACGACGGTGAGAATCTGCAACTCTCTGTGCTCGCTGGATGATAAGTGGTTCTAATTGATCTTTTATCATTTCCCAAGAATTTAGTAATTCAGCAATTAATTCTTTTCGCTCTTCGTGGCCAATGTTACTAACTGGGGAAATGGCCGGAAGCAACGATAAAACACTATCCTCAGAAAGCCACTCCAGCTGCCCTGATGTGTTCCACATAAATCCACATATCATTGCCTCTTCAGCCAATAATGGTGTTTTGCCTGGCTCTTGTAAGCTATATCTTATCCTTAATAACAAAACATTCGTTTTCCGGGTGATAATATTGGTGCGGACTATACCGCATCTGGGAGCTGTAGCAGAACCATTCTTTACTAAAGCCTCTTCTAATAAAAATTGTGCCAAAGCAGCTACAAAAGGATGATTTCTGCCAAGAAAACACGTGTTTTCTGGCGGCGGAGATGAAAAGGATACCATCCAGGCTTCTTTAGCATTCGGTATCGCCATTTTTATCGAATTGGGCAGATTTTCTAATCCAGTTAAAACATACTGGCTATCCCCTCTTTTATCTACAGAGACTCCAAGGCGCTGACAAGCATTGAGGACAAATTTCTGGACTGCACCCGGATCACCGAGAACTGAATCCACCTCTTCAAGCTCTTTTTTAACTTCATCCGGCTTGATGGCTCGCTGTGCAAATTTGCTCCGGTTCATCTTTTCTCTTTCTTTAACTTTTTCCCACGCCGTATGTAAATTCTTTACATAATCCTCTTCTTCAAATAATAATAGCTGGCCAGGCTGAGTGACCTTCTTAAAAAGCGAATTTAAGACGGCCTCCATTATGGTCTCGCTATCGATGGGCACCGGTACAGAAATACCGAGCTCGTTCCGTATCTTTTTTGCCTTTCTTAGAAGGACATCCAAAACAGCTCCATCAACCGGATTATCCCGCCCATAAAAAAGAATTGATTTAACCAATTTCGATTTCTGGCCAAATCTGTCCACTCTACCTTCTCTTTGTTCTAACCTATTTGGATTCCAGGGAAGGTCATAATGGATGACAGCGGTAAAATAATCTTGAAGATTAATGCCCTCACTTAGACAATCTGTGGCTACCAGAATTCTATGCTTAAAGTTTGTTAATTCTATTATTTTCTCTTTTCGCTCTTCCTCGGCTAGAGCTCCGTTAACCGAAATAACTCTAATTTCTTTAAATTCCTTCTCCAATTGCTTATTCAATTCTTGAGCGACATAATCACTCGTAGCTATATAGCGACACCAGATAATCGGCTGGAATCCATCCTTAAGTAATTTTCTTACTATTTCTAAACATCTAAGCAGTTTTGTATCGGCAGAATTTTTTAAGTCCTTGGCCAGGTGTAATAAATCACGCAACTTTCTTTTTTCGGATTCTTGAAATTCTTTTTCGCTTTCCTCAACTATATTAGTCGGCAAAACATCTATCGTTTCATTTTCAGAATCCTCATAGATATACGAGGAGTAGGCCTCATCTTCTGATTCCATATCTATTCCTATATCCTTACCTCTAATTTGAAGGGCTTTAACTGCAGCCGCGGGGCTAGACATAACACACCGAAGCAAAGCAAGAGCGGTCCAGAATCTAATTCTTTTTCTCCATCCGGTTAAATTTTCTACGGTTCGGATAAGCTCTGAGCTGAATGAATAAACATGATCAAACAATTTTCTGTAAGCCGGCGATAGCTCATACGTTTCTTCTGAAGAATCGCGTTCTGGAAATGGAGTTTCTTCCCCTATCCAGTTAGCAACATCAGCTCGCCTTCGCTGGATGAAATGCATAGCGAGCCGATCGCGATCTTTATCAGAGATATTGCTCAGGTCAAGCTTTGCAAAATCAGGGTTAATCAGACCTAATAAAGAAAGGAATGCCTCTTCAATTCCACTGTGGGGCGTAGCTGATAACAATATAAGTGAACGCGCCGGGTCACTGGCTATAGCTTTAACCAATTCATGCCTCTGCTGTTGCCCTCTTATATCCCCTGATGGCTTCGCCGCTCCATGAATTTCATCAACAATGACGAGCTCGGGGCAATGTGATAAAAAGTTTGCTTTGTGAGCATCTGCTTTGGCATAGTCGATGCTCACGACTGTAAAGGGAAAATAACCAAAAATGCTTTGATCTTGTGATGGTAATTCTCGTTCAAGTTGGCTCACAGTCCCTGATCTTATTACCACTGCATCTATATGAAATTTTTCTTTTAATTCTGCCTGCCATTGATCACATAGATAAGGTGGGCAGAGCACACAGAATCGACGAATTTCACCACGGTCTAATAGTTCTCGCGCGATAAGAAGAGCTTCTATAGTCTTTCCAATCCCAACATCGTCAGCGATAAAAAGGCGTACTGGGTTAAGCCTCAATGACATTATAAGAGGCACAAGCTGATAGGCCCGGGGGCGAACAGATATCTTTCCAAATGAACGGAAAGGCCCGGCTCCTTCCCGTAATGAAAGGCGGGCTGCATTCCAGAGCAATTCGGTGGCTACAAAATCCCCAACGTCTTCAGGTTTTGGAAGCGGAAAAGTGGCTGGTTCAACAGGGTCAATTCCAAGCTCACAAAGGCGTTTGTCTATACCGCAGATTTCATTCTCACTTCCAGTTAAAGGGCGAAGCAAATATAAATTCTCATTCGAAGAAGGCAAAACTACCCATTCTCTATTTCGACAACGAACGATGGAACCAACAGCTAAATCGCTCATTGTTTCTCCTTACTTTTTGCTTTCGCCAAAAATATCTGGATATTTTTGGATTTGCTCTTCTAAATCCTGATCATATCTAATTACTATAACCCTGTAGCCAAGCTGCTTTAATTCGTTTCTCTTAATATCATCTTTGGATTTTTGTTCAGGATCATCATGTACACTACCATCACAAAAAATGCAACAATTAGGTTCGTAAAAAAAGTCAGGAATACAATAATCGTAATCAGCTAGATTCTTCTGTGCATCATCAGGCAGACGTCGATTTTTCTTATAAAGATAATCTATAAATTTTCTTTCAAGTTCAGACCTTGAGTCTGTCAATGACCTAAGCCATCTGTAATGTTCATGGTAATCGCGTCCTTTCCTAACCAATTCAGTAGTACACTTCAACATCTTGATTAGAAAAGATTTGACTATATGTCTGTTTAGAAAAGAATGATCTTTTTGATTGTTATAAGTAAGTAAACATTCAAAACAAGCATGAGAGCAGTTTGGCTTTTGATCTTCGAATGTTTTTAGATTAAAATGACATCGCTCGAGAGCAGCAGCCGCCACCTGGCTCAATATATCTCGTTCTTGAATTACTCGTCTTAGCACACCAACACCGCCCTCTGAAGCTTCATAGAATAGAATAGCCTTGTGGTCACCACTCCCTATTCTTTGTGACGAAATTTCTATTTCTTCTACCTGAAATATCTGTTCTATGCCGCGCTGAAGACAATATTGAAGTGAAGCATAAAAATCCGCCTCCTTCTTCCCAACTTCAGGTGAAAGATAAACTAATAATATGTTATGTGTATCTCGCACATAAATAGATACGCGCCTATTGCTATCGCTGGGCCCACTTGGTCCGAGTTCTTCATCTTCAACCTGAGGCTCCCATTCCCCTGTCATTAAGTTGATCAGGAACCCCTTGTCCCTTCGATTCAGCCAGCCATGGTTAATTCGAAATACCTCAGCCGCCGGAGCATAAATAAGGTGTAATAATAACTCGCCAGATTCATCCTTAACAAATGCCTCATAGCTTCTCTTTTGGCCGCCGGGAGCGGGAGCAAACCGAAAATGTGTTGTTATTTCATAGCCGAGACGCCTTCTTTCCTCTTCATCACAAGAAATTCGTTCCCTTTTCCAGGTTTTCACATTTGGCATTTCCAAGAGATTGACAATCTCACTGCTGGAAGCATCAAGCTGGCTATTACAATTTTCACAAAGATCTAAAAGTATGTTACTTTGAAAATAGCCGCAGGCCTTGCAAATTTTTGCAGTTAAAATTCTTGATTCCAATCCGCCGGGAGGAATAACAAGCCGCCCACTTTCGTATTTGGCCCCTTCATGATATATTATATTCTTCGGCCCAAATTCTGTAATAGCAAGAAAACGAGGACGCGATATAAACTCACCTTGCCCCCTCGGGATATAAGCCCTTACTGGCAAGCGAGGGAAATTATATCCAGGTAAGAATCCTTCACTTGCAAGATATCTATAAGGATAGAAATCTGATTCTTCACGAGTTGTTTCATAATTACAAAGAAGGCTTTTTTGACGCTCAGCTTCTCGCCTCTGTGCCTCCAGTTTGCTTTTTTCCGCTTTATCTCTGATTGGATGGCGTAGCTTTTCCGAAGCCTCCTGCCATTGCACATCTGCAGCTTTGTATAATTCTCTCCACCGATCAAAAGCGCGATCAAATTCCTCTGGGGCTCTTATTATAATATTTCTAAGCCAATCCTTCGAATACCAATCAGAATTAGCTTCATCAATCCCAGAGTCCTTTATTATAGTCTCAGCCTCGGCAATGCAGGCTTCTAACCTGCTCTGAGAAAGCCGAAGCTGGGTTTTTATGCTGTCTCTTAAGGGATATCCAGGTAAGGCTATCTCTAATATATCGGCAATTGAATTCTTCAAACTTAATCCAACATGGGCCAGCCATATGGCATGGACATGAGCACGGACTAGATCTTCATTGTTTAAATCTATCCGAGGCGGTCGGACAACACCTGCAACCATTTCTTCTCGGTGTCGGAAAAAATACTGGTCATGGCCACTTCCTGCAGCACAATATGTCATTACCAAAGCCGGATCACCTCGGCGGCCTGAACGGCCACTTCTCTGGGCATAGTTAGCAGGGGTTGGAGGAACGTTTCGTAAATGTAGAAGCTGTAGGTCAGAAATATCTATGCCAAGCTCCATTGTAGGAGAACAGAATAAACATGAGAGCTTTCCTTCTCTAAACCTATGTTCTCTTTCCAATCGATCTTCATATCTAACTTGAGCTGAATGAGGTTGGCCTTCAAATCTTTTAAGAAAAAGTGCTTGTTGCCTATAAAATTCTCTAAAATATTTATTAGCCTTTTTTGCCGCCTCCTGAAATTGTGGATTATTAACTCGACCTGAATATATTGGATCAGGAGGTAGACTTTCTCTATCACATGCACACCAAATTAAGCATGATGAATCAATTTGAGCATATTTTGTTTGTTTTTCTTTCGTTATTTTAATTATGCCAAAAGAATTAAGGAGCTCTAATAATTTTTCTATAAATTTATCATAATCTTTATCAAGCGTTAAATTTCTTCTTATATACCTCGCGATTAGAGTTGTTTCAGATAAACTTAAATCATCATCCTTAAATTTTTCACCTCCAGGTAAGACAAAACGCGTTGCCTTTCGCAGATAATCTGTTTCATCAAAGCCCCATCTTTCGCTGATATATTGATCTACTCTTTTTCTTAATTGAGATTGATACGTGTCTTCCAGACATCGTGCTGATATAGCTAGTTTCCGACGAAAATGGTCAAGCATTGTTGACAATATTTCTTTTCTTTTATTAGAACTTAATTCTCTAAGAGCATCGATCTCTGTCCAATTTGTGTCGTTACCACAAAGTTCATCTAATCCTTTGTATTCAATTGAAAGTAACCCACATTGCTCGAGGTTTGGCTGTATAACCCGCCAACCTCTTCGAAGGTCTTCATAGATCCGGTATTCGATTAGATCTTCAAAAGTCTGCCAGGCCTCTCGACCTTGCGGTGAATCTTTGCGTAATGATTTATTTATAGCTATGTCTGCGAGCTCAACACCAAGACAACTTGCCACTTCCTTTGCTATCCTATCAAATTGAAGCCGCTGATATTTCTCCAGAGCAGAGAGAATTCCAGCGCGAAGAACAGAAACCATGACAAAATCATTGAAATGTCCAGCTTGTAAAGAAGCATCTTGTCTGTTATCAGTAAAACTCAGTATTTTTTGTCGGCTTTCAGGTATTCCGCCTTCATGCGCATTTTTCAAAGCAGATATAGAAAGAATAGTGGTCGAGGTACTTCTCCCTTCTGTGGCGAGCCCGACAAGCTTTTTGAAATCAAATTTATCTCTTCTGGTATAATATTCTCCACAATTAAGGCAAAGTAAAAATGGTTTCGGCTGGAACCAAACGCGCAAGGTTTGAGGCTCTGGCGAAAATGAATAAGTTGCATTTGGACGAACATAAAGAACTTCGGGGACATGCTTCTTATAATCGCGCTTAAGTCTACCATTATGATCGAACCATTCAGGCGGAAGATGTTCAGCATCCCATGTTGTTCTTCCATCGTCAGGTGCTATCATAAGGTAACCTGATATAACTTCACCAACAGAATCAATTTCTTGGCTTGGATCATATGGACTAAACGAATTTTGCTCTAAATTCCTAAAAACAGCATAATATTCTTGGCCGCATACCCTGCAGAATTGCAAGGGAAAAAGGATAAGATCTGAATCTTTTCCTGGTGCATAATAAGCTCCTTCAAGGCTTAGAATTCTCTTTGATGACACTTCTAGAGTTGAATATACTGTGCGGCCTTGACCGAAAAATTGATGGAGCTTAAAAGCAAAAAGCGGAAACCCCTCATCAGTTTTAAGTTGTGCACCAAGTAAGAAAAATTCCTGGAGTCGTTGCCTGCAGATTTCTTCTTTGATGCCGGTGAGCTCACTAAGTTTTTTAGCACCTTGATCCAGGCTTATAGGTGTTCTTCGGCGCAAGGTACCATCAGCTTCCACAATAATTCCAAAATTTTCTTCGATCCAGATTGTAATTGGATTCTCAACAAATGAATCACGATCAGCCGGAAGAAAGTCTGTGAGTGATTTTTTTAATATTTCTGGAGTCACAGGATTCGCTGGATTAGTAATCCGCGTAAGAGTTTCTTCAATCACATTATGGGGGTCGATATCAATGCCGAATAACCGCTCAGCAAAACGGGCTACTTCTTCCTGTCTTTCTATCTTTGATGTTGCTTTGCCGGCTACCATAGTAGCGCTCGTTCCAATACACAAAAGGTTCTTATTTCCGCTTCGTTGTCTCAGTCGCCGAATAAGCAGCCCAACATCTGCTCCCTGACGCCCCCTATAGGTATGAATCTCATCAATTACAAGAAATTCGAGAGCAGAAGTAGCTTTATCAACCAGATTGTGTTCTTCAGGTCGAACAAGCATCAGCTCTGCCATCACATAATTGGTAAGCAATATGTGGGGTGGATCAGTTTGAATCTTTGTCTTTTCTTCCAGGGTTTCCTGCCCAGTATATTTTGCGAAACGAATTTGAAGATCCTCTCCTGTTCGAGCTTTATACTGGTTAGCCAAAGAAACCAATGCGTCGTATTGAGAATTTACAAGAGCATTCATCGGGTAAATAATTATTGCTATGACTTTATGACTATCTAGGTAGTCAGATGCTATTTTATTAATAATGGGGATTAAATAAGTGAGCGTTTTTCCAGAACCTGTACCACTTGTAATTATAAAATGTTTAGAGTTTAAGGCCTTTTCAATAGCTTCTTGCTGATGACGGAAAAGCCTGATAGATGTACCATCTTTATTTCTGAATACCTCAGCACATAATTTATGCAATTTTCCTTTATTGACGAGTTCTTCAATTGTTTCTGCATATTGAAATGATGGGTTCAACTGAATTAATACATCTGGCCAAAGTTCATTCTTTTTAAGAATGGCTTCTTCAACAAACTGCCTAATTCTATCATCCAAAATGGAAAAAAAGCTCTGAATATATTTGCTGTAATCGTTAATAACAGCATTATGAAGTTGAAAAATGCTCATTGGCCTACCCTATTTTTTATTTTTATTTGATCAGCAAATTCTTTTGAATCGGCCGACATATGATATATATACTTTTGACTCTTTTTTGAAAGGGCACAACTATATTTTTGCCCCGTAATAAGCATCTTTTTTAGATATAAAACTAAAATACATTTCTAAAGATGTCAAGAAAATTATTCTTTAGGTCAGGATATTTTACCCAACGAAGGGGTGTATTTTGGGACGATGCAATGATAGTCAAACAACAGGAGCCATACCTTGAGAAAAGAGGATTCTTCTCAAATTAACACTTGAAAAAGCAGTATTCAATTTATTATCAATTTTGCTTAAGCTTATTAAAGAAAGCATAAACAAGCCGAGGCTACAAATAATATAATTCAAGCTACCATGAACTGGGACAGAGCGCATCAATTCTTGCCAAGGAGTTCGTTATCAGATAATATGAAGGTACCAAAAAGCATTTCTGATGTAGTTATAGTGCTTCGGGCCATACCTAAGATGAAATGAAAGGCATGGTAAATGTTAAAAGAAAAGGGGGGAGACAGGGCCGAAGAATCTAGATCGCCAACCCAAGCGTACTCATTCAGAGAACCTGGCAATAATAGAAGCACTGGTGGTAGAAGAGAGGAAGAAGCCAGGCTATGTCCATGGCGGAAAGTCCGATGGTTGAAGTGGTTAGCAGGTATGATGGAATCCTCCAAGGTCCGATATGTTATAGGAATACAAGAGCATTTCCATAAAAAAGTCGAATCATCTCAAATATTAAAAATTCTTTTGCCTTTAGAAGTAATAGATATAAAATTTAATATTTCTGATGAATTTCCCTATGACAATTAGCACAGAGCAAAATACATTTATCCAACTCTGCTTTTATCTTATCCCAACTCCTGGTATATCCCTTATCAGAAATGCCAAAATCCTTCCCAACTGATTCAAGGTGATGAAACTCCAGAGCTTCTAAGCACTTATCATATCCACAAATCTGACAACGCCCGCCTTTGTAAGCGATAGCCATCTGTCTAATTTTCTTCCTTCTCTTTTGAACAGCCTGGATAAGATATTGCCTTCGATCTTTATACCTTCTTTTCTCTTTCATGCCCCCCTTCTGTTAATTTAGTTTTCAAACGATGGTGTGTTTATAAATTTTAATTTAGTGTTGAATTATTTAAAAAAGTCGAATTGTATACAAAGCGATATTAAAGGCCAAACAAGTGTTTTTTTGCTTCCCAACTAAAAAATAAAAATGGCTCCTCGGGCAGGACTCGAACCTGCAACCTAGTGGTTACAAGTGCCCCAGAATTTCTCCTGGGCTTGGACTATCTCATCACCCGCGCCAGCTATCTGGCGGGAGGGTGCCGGGCGCTTCCCCCGGGTCATCCCCGGAGTACGGGCCGTGCCCTAGTCTCTGCACCTTCCCCGAGCATCGCTGCCCGGGGCTTGGCTCAGGGTTACCATTCCTCGCCACCGGCGAGGGGCAGGCTTCCCTGAATTCACCCGGTTTTTCAACCACGGTTTCCCGTGGAAGCTGCGATAGCCACAGCCACCCGCTCTGCCGATTGAGCTACCGAGGAGCAGGCTTTAATTCTTATAGCAAAAATTCCTTTGTTTGGCAATACCTAAATTAGGGAATTTATTAATAAAATTTTTAATCAAAAAGAAATGGTAAAACACAGGGCAAAAATGCAATTTCCGACGAATTCCAGGATATAAAATATGTTATAAAATCTGTTCTCAGTGAACCTTCCAAAAATTAAAAAAACTCAGTAATTGGAAAAATTGGAAAAAATTTCTTACCCTGACATTAATGGCAATGGCAGGCCGTCGGCAAAACTGGCAACCTTTAGCTGCTCAGCCCCAATTCCAAAAAGGCAAATTGCCTTTTCAGGTCTTTTATCAGAAACGGTAGCTGGCCTGCTTGGCCACCTTCCTGTAATCTTCACCGGCAATATTCACCACCTTGCACATCTCGTAAAGCCGGCTTCTCAATCTAACGCCCACCCGGTCCACCAGGGTCTCTTCGCCCTTTTTGTAAAATGCCTCGCGCCGGTCAGGCTCTTCCTCCAGGTCGAGATAATTTGTGGTGAAGATGGTCACCCGCTTGTGGTTGTAGCGGTAGTTGATGATGTAAAAAATCGTTTCTTCCACCCAGGCGGTTGGACGCTTCGCCCCGAGTTCATCGAGCACCAGCACCTCGGCGTTAAAAACCGGCGACAGGATGTCGGTCTCGCTCACCTCGCTGTCCGGCGTGTAGGAATTCTGGATGTCGCGGATGAGCTCCCTGAAATCATAAAACAGGCAGTTGGCCCCCTTCTTGATGATGAGTTCCCGGATGACCGCCACGGCCAGATGGGTCTTCCCCACGCCGCACGGGCCGATAAACAGCAGCCCGACTTCCTGGGCCGGATAATTTTTCACGAACTTCCTGGCAATCTTCAGGGCATCACCCTGCGACGGATGATGAACCTCGTAGTTGTCGAGCGTGCAATTTTCATAGCGCCGGGGAATGCGGGCCTGCCGCAGCAGGAGAAGCGCCTGCTTTTCGGTGAAGCACCTGCAGCGCCTGGCCACCGGACCCCGCGGAGTGTTTTCCAGCACCCAGCCGGTGCCCTGGCACACCGGGCAACCCCTCTCTTCAACGCTTTTATTTTCCGTTTTCATCTTCTGGCCATTCTGGTAAGCGTTTTTAATTTCTTCAGCCATCAGTTGAGGTATCCTCTCAATTGTTTCAGAGTGTGCGACCTGGCCAGCTTGCGCATGGCTTTCTGTTCGATCTGCCGTATTCTCTCGCGCGTTAAGCCCAGCCGGTCGCCTATTTCCTGAAGGGTCATCGGCTCATCGCTTTCGATTCCGAAGCGTAATTTTAGCACAAGGGCTTCCCGCTCATCCAGCTCGTTCAGCACCTCGCGAATCTGCTGCTCTATTGAATTCTTGATAATCTGATACTCCACCGAAGGAGTCACTTCGTCCGACACCCGGTCGCCGACCTCAAGGTCCTCATCCTCGCTTACTTTATCGCTGAGCGACAGGCCTTTTTCCTGGATGAGTTCCAGGTCAGCCACCTCTTCCGGCGTCAGATGAAGCTTCTCGGCCACCTCCTCCCGCGTTGGCTCGCGGCCGAGCTCCTTTCTCAGGGCCTCGTACTCGCGGTTCATCCTGGTAATCTTATCCGAGATTTTCTGCGGCAGGTTGAACGAGCGGGAAGACTGCGACAGGGCATGCACGATGGCCTGCCTTATCCACCACACGGCGTAGGAAATAAACTTCACGTGGCGGTCGGGGTCAAAACGCCGGGCCGCTTCCACCAGCCCGAGGTTTCCCTCGTTAATCAGGTCAAGCAGGCTCAGGCCCATGCCCTGATATTTTTTGACATAAGAGACAACAAAACGCAGGTTTCCTTCAATCAGCCGCTTGATGGCCTGCGGGTCACCTTTTTTGATCTTCTCGGCCAGACGTTTTTCTTCCTCCTCAGTAATGGGTGGGATTTTAGAGATCTCCTCCAGATAGAGCTTGAGATTTCTTGATTCGAGATGGTCCAGATAAGACATGAGCGCCTTTTTTAACCTTTATAATTATAGTCGCTGACAGCAGTAGAATTCTAATATTTTTCTCACTTTTTTTCCACTGAATAAAATTCGGTTATTCAGAGTGCCCGGTAGTAAACAGAAAAAAAGCAAATCTGGCCGAGCTGGCAACAAAATTTAAGCGAAAATCGATCCGGTAAAAAAATCACAACTTGGAAACTATGAAGTTCGATTAAGCTGGCCGTTAAGATTTGCTCAAAGCTGACCCTTTTTTGAGCTAACCATTTTAAGGTCTTGCTTTTTTGTCGGGTTATTTTTTTATTATTTGTGTTTTTCCGCTTTTTCCCTCTCGCCCGCTTCTTCTCCGGTCGGCTCGACCGGCATCGGCTTGCTCACCGTTACCGGAACAATGCTCCGCATGGTGCGGCGGCGGGCCTCAAACTCTTCTTCCCGCCCCTGGAAAAACTCCGTCTTGATGTACTCCAGAAGTTCGTTGACCTGCTTTTCTATTTCCTTCATCCGCTCCCGCATGTTCAGGATAACTTCCACCCCGGCCAGGTTGACGCCCAGGTCGCGAATCAGGTTGAGGATGACGTTCAGGCGCTCGAGGTCTTCATCGGTGTAGAGGCGGGTATTGCCTTCGCTTCTTGATGGCTTGAGCAATCCTTCCCGTTCATAAAGCCTCAGCGTCTGCGGATGGATGTTGAACATCCTGGCCACCGCGCTGATGTGATAATAACCGCAGGGTGATTTCTGGGTGGCCTCTTCGGGTTTTCTCTTTCTCCTGGGCATCGTCTCACCTCCTTTCCTCGGGCACTAACCTGCCGTTCAGGTAAGGTCCTTCCGGGGGTTTTCCTCATAAAACTTCTCGAGTTCCTTCATCAGCTCGCGCACCCGCTGGTCGACGTGTGGCGGAGGAACGATCGTCACCTCCACGTACATATCGCCCCGCCCGTTTCTGCCGCAGTACGGCGCGCCCTCCCCCTTGATGCGGAATTTCTGTCCCGATTTTGTGCCGGGCGGGATGCGGATGGTTTTCTTCTCGCCGTAGATGGTCGGTACCTCAATCTTCGCACCGAGGGTGGCTTCCGGCACCGTGATGGGAACTTTTATGTAAATATTGGAGCCTTCCCGTTTAAAGAACGGGTGTGGTGTGACTTCGAGGTTTATGTAAAGGTCGCCCGGTGGCCCTCCGTTCGGACCGACGTTGCCCTTGCCCGGCACGCGCACTTTTGAGCCGCTGTCCACCCCTTTTGGAATTCTCACCGTGATGGTTTCGGTGTTCGGCACCCGCCCTTCACCGCGGCAGTTGGCACAGACCTGGCCGCTCACCTTGCCTGTGCCGAGGCAGGTCGGGCAGGTGCTGGAAAACTTCATAAAACCTTTCTGGACGTAAGTCCGGCCTGTTCCGCCGCAGTCGGGGCAGGTCTTCTGTCCGCCGAGGCTGCTGTAACCGCTTCCACCGCACACCGGGCAGTGCACCAGGCGAGTCACCCTGATTCTGGTCTGCAGGCCGTTGACCGCATCGGCGAAGCTGATGGTCATCGAATAATTAAGGTCCTCACCGCGTTCCGGCCGGCGGGCTCTTTGCTCCTCACGGAAACTGCCGAACAGGTTTTCAAAGAAATCACGGAAGGAAGAGGTCCCGTATTCAGAAAAATCAAATCCTTCAAAACCGCCGGTAAACGGGCCGGCACCTGACGCTCCGGCCTCGGCCCCGGCGCCCGCGCCGGCAAAATCGCCCACAAAGCCAAACTGGTCGTACTGGGCTCGTTTTTTCGGGTCACTCAGGACAGAATAGGCTTCCTGAATCTCCTTGAACTTGGCTTCCGCCGATTTGTCGCCGGGGTTGAGGTCCGGGTGGTACTTGCGGGCCAGCTTGCGGTAGGCCTTTTTAATCTCGGCCTGGGTGGCTGTCCGCGGAACCCCCAGAACCTCGTAATAATCTTTCTTGGCCATTTCTGCCCTCGATCAAACCGATTGCTAATGCTCAGGGAAGGCTGTTCCGCCGGTCCCGATCCCTGGCCGGCAGAACAGCCATCCTTAAGACGCTTACCTCGGTCGCGGTAAGCTATCTGCTCCGTCTCAATTCGTTTCAGCTCAATATTTTCTTAATGCTTCTTGTCGTCGTCAACCACTTCGGCGTCGATGACCTCGTCCTCGCCCCGGCCGTCGCCTTTGCCTCCACGGTCTCCCGGTCCGCTCTGAGTGTAGCTCTGGTAGCCGCCCGGCTGGCCCTGGGCCTGCTGGCTGCCAGCGGCCTGACGGTAGAGTATCTCGCTGATGCGGTGAGAAGCCCGCGACAGGGCATCCATCGCGCCGCGGATGGTCTCGAGGTTGTCGCTTTCCATTGCCTTCTTCGTGTTGGCAATTTCCTGCTCGATACGGCTCACTTCGTCGGCCGGGATTTTGTCGCGATTTTCGTTGAGCAGCTTCTCCACGCTGTAAATCAGCTGGTCAGCCTGGTTGCGGGCTTCAATCACTTCGCGGCGCCGGCGGTCTTCGGCCGCATGAGCTTCCGCTTCCTTCACCATGCGCTCAATTTCCTTCTCATCGAGGCCGCTGTGACCCGTGATGGTAATGGCCTGCTGTTTGCCGGTGGCCAGGTCCTTGGCCGAGACGTGCAGGATACCGTTGGCATCTATGTCAAAAGTAACCTCGATTTTTGGCACTCCACGCGGGGCCGGTGGGATACCGTCGAGATGGAACCGACCGAGACTCTTGTTGTAGGCAGCCATTTCACGTTCACCCTGCAGGACGTGAATTTCCACCGAGGTCTGGTTGTCAGCCGCCGTGGTGAAGATTTCGGTTTTTCTGGTCGGGATGGTCGTGTTGCGCGGAATCATCTTGGTGAACACGCCGCCCAGCGTTTCAATACCGAGGCTGAGCGGAGTCACGTCAAGCAGCAGCACATCCTTGACCTCACCGGCCAGCACGGCACCCTGGATGGCCGCCCCAACAGCCACCACTTCGTCCGGGTTAACGCCCTTGTGCGGTTCCTTGCCGAAGAAATCGCGCACCAGTTTCTGAATCATCGGCATTCTGGTCTGACCGCCCACCAGGATGACCTCATCTATATCTTCCGGTCTGAGGCCGGCATCCTTGAGAGCCTGCTCCACCGGCGGGATGGAACGCTTGACGATGTCTTCCGCCAGCTGCTCCAGTTTCGCCCTGGTGAGTTTCATCAGCAGGTGCTTCGGTCCGGTGGCATCGGCCGTGATGAACGGCAGGTTGATTTCGGTTTCCATCATGGTGGAAAGTTCGATTTTCGCTTTCTCGGCCGCTTCTTTTAGCCGCTGCAGAGCCATCTTGTCCTGGGTGAGGTCAATTCCGGTTTCTTTCTTGAACTCGCTGACGATCCAGTCCTGAATTCTCTGGTCGATGTCATCACCGCCGAGGTGAGTATCACCGTTGGTGGCCTTAACCTCAACCACGCCCTCGCCCACTTCCAGGATGGAGATATCAAAGGTACCGCCGCCGAAGTCGTAAACAGCGATGATTTCATCCTTCTTCTTGTCCATACCGTAAGCCAGAGCGGCGGCCGTCGGCTCGTTGATGATGCGCACCACTTCCAGACCGGCTATCGTGCCGGCGTCTTTGGTCGCCTTCCTCTGGGCATCGTTGAAGTAGGCCGGAACGGTGATGACCGCCTTTTCCACTTTCTCTCCCAGGTAATCTTCAGCTGCTTTTTTCAGCTTCTGCAGGATGAAAGCCGAAATCTGCGGCGGCGAGTATTCCTTGCCCTGCGCTACCACCCGAACATCACCGTTGGGAGCTTCAACCACCCGGTAAGGAACCTGCTTGATTTCGTTCAGCACCTCGCTGTAACGGCGTCCCATAAACCGCTTGATCGAATAGATGGTGTTTTCCGGGTTGGTGACCCGCTGACGCTTGGCAACCTGACCAACGAGAATTTCACCCTTGTTGGTGAAACCGACCACAGAAGGTGTAGTCCGGCCACCTTCTTCGTTCGGGATGACCGTGACCTTGTCACCTTCCATGACGGCAACAACCGAGTTGGTAGTGCCGAGGTCAATTCCTATTATTTTACCCATTTGAGTCCTCCTGTTTCTTTTTCTGATTTAGCTTGATATTAATATAAAATTTGAGTATGATTTTGTCAAGTTTTTTGATAAATTTTATTTTATTTATAATCAATATGTTACAAAATTTTTAGGACTCCGGCTTGATTCTGCTGTTTCCTTTAAGGGGTCGCGTTTATAATGGGCGGGAGAAATGTTTATAGAAAACAGAGGAAAAAAAGAAAATAGGAAATATTGTTTGTGTCCCCTTTTTTGCGTGCCCCTTTTCTGTCCGTGTTTTTCAGGGAAGCCAGATGAGGCCTTTCAGACCGTCGATAAAAGCCCAGTAAATGCCCTGGGCATCCCTTTCCTTGTCAAAATAAATTATCAATCTTGGCTTTTCCGTTTTTCCCCCGGAAAAAAGATTTCTGACCGGCCTCAAGATATACCAGGAAACAAGTTCTTTTCTCTGCCGGGCAGTTTCTTTTCCGAGCGTTCTGACAGCCACCTCCAAACCATTGCTCAGGACTAACTCGTAGGAACTGGGCATGTCCGTTATCTCCAGCGCCTGGAGTTCGAAATTATCACTCGGGTTTGAACCGGAAGTTGCCCCGGCTTTCTCGCTCTCCTTCTTTTTGTCCTTATTCTCTTCTGACCTGGCCGCGGCTTCACTCTTATTCTGGTTTTCAGCCGGGTTGATGAGCAGCCGCTTCGGGGGCTTCAGGGCGGTCTTTTGAGTCAGGGTGACAATTTCAATTGGTACGGCCGGCCCCAGGTATTTGATATCCCTGGCCGTCCAGCTTTTCAGCACCATTCCCCTGGCCCTGAGCTCTATCTTTTTTTCCTTCAGGTTAATCACAAAGTAATACTGCGGGTTTTTGGCCAGCAGCAGCTCCTGTTCGAGAAATTTATTTTCTTTCAGGATGGCCAGCCTGGCTTTATCCCTGACCACTTCCCCGCTCTCCACCCTGGCCGCTCTGTCATTTGCCGTCGGTCTGGTGGCAGCCTTCTGGTTTTCCTGACTGACAGCTTTTCGGTTCTGCAGAACAGCATAGTTTTTCCCGCCGGTGGCTGTCTCTTTTCTGTTTTCTTTAATAGTTCCGGCCTGAACAGAAAGCCAGAAACCAATCATCACCACAAACAGAAACAGAAGTCCCGGAGTGACCGGCAGACCGGCCTGCTTCTCTCTCTCCTGTCTTATTGTTTTAGCCACTTCCATGTTTTTTCTTCCTCTGCCGTTCTGTTCTGCCAGCGTCCGTTTTGAACCCGTGTTCGGCCTCAGCCTTTTCCCGAATGCCCTTTCGAGTTTCCCTCCTCAGTAGATGTAAATTCTCGTCCCGATCTTTGAAGCTTTAAAAACCTCTTCCAGGTCTTTATCGGCCATCCTGACACAGCCGTGAGTCACGTTTCGGCCAAGCAGCCGGGTGTAAAGAGTGCCGTGGATAAAGTATCCATTGCCGAAGCCCAGAGCATAGTCGCCCAGCACGCCGGCTTCCACCCGGTCTTCCATCCGCTTGGGAATCGGTTCCCCTTCCTCGATGAAAGCCCAGTCAGGCTTAACCCAGTAGGGGTTCTGGATTTTTGATTTGACAAAAAACTCGCCCTTCGGGGTGTCAAACACCCAGCTCCTTTTTCCCGAGGGGTCAACCAGGATGACTCCGCTTCCGGTTGACACCAGCCCTTCCTTTATGGTCTCCCCGTCCTTTTTCAGGTAATACCGGTTTTCAGCTGAGTCGACCATTATGTAAACGCCCTTCGGTTGAAGCTCTTTGATTTTTTTCTTCAGGGCAGCATTTTTCGCTTCCGGGGTTTGTTTTTCTTTCGGGTCAAGCCTGAAAGCATAAACTTTATTCCAAGAATCCACCTGCCTGAGGTCTTTTACCAGGGCCAAAATAAAAATAAACAGGGCTGCCGTGTAGACGACGGCCGTGAATACCAGCAAAAACTTCCAGGCTTTCATATGAGCTTCACTCTTCTTTCCCGTTTTTAAAAACCGATATTATTTTATTGTTCAGGTCAGTGGTACCCACTATGACCACCGGCGTGCCAACTGGAATCATTTTGAAAAGCTCTTCCATCTCCCCGTCATCCAGAGCGACACATCCTTTGGTCAGGCCATCCTTGCCGCCTCCGTGGATTTCAATCAGACCGCCGATTTTGGTCGCAGGAGTTATGATACCCCTTTTTTTCGCTTCGTTGAACTTCTTAATGTCTTCTTCGTTGGGATAGTTCAGCAATAAACCTCGGGCGTATTTGCTGGCCGCCACCTTTTTTACAACTTTATACTCTCCCTCCGGCGTGGCATCATCGCCCGCATGAAGCTTATCGGCCAGCCCGTTAAACCCAAGGCCAACTTCGTAGGTTTTTACCGGTTTTCCGCCTTTATAAACAGTCAGTTTACGGTCGAGCTTGCTGACTATGATCAGCAAAGAATTGGTCTCTTCTGACCTCTGCCGAGCTTTTTCGGCCATCTTTTTCCAGGCAGCAATCTGCGCCGGGTCCATGTACCGCTCTAACTGTTTCCGCAGAATGTTCTCCGCCTGGTTCAAAAGGCTTTCTACCGATTTGAGTTTGGCCCGCGCCTGGTCGTATTTGCCCTGCGCCAGCAACCGGTCCACTTCTTTGAACATAACATCGGCCTGAGCCAGGTGCTGGCGGGAAAAATTGCGCATGGTCAGCTCCAGACTGAAGCCATCGAAAATCTTGTATCGCTCATAAAGACTTTCTCTGACCGACCTGATTTCATCCGCTTCTCTGGCTTTTCTCGTTTCTATTAAATTTTTAAGATTCTGCCCTTCTTCCAGCACCTGACCGAACATTTTCTTGACCTTATTATAATTCCGGAAATAACCGATTTTAAGCTCTTCCTGCTTTAAGAACTTCCTGGCTTCGTCTAAGTGCTGCCGGTAAATCTCGTATTCACGGGGGGCAAAAACAGAAGCACCGGCCCTCCAGAGGTCTTGCTCTTGAGCCAGAGCTTCTTTCACCTCTGGAGGAGCCGGTGGCGTTTTGCAGCTTTGAACGATTAAACTCAGGCTAAGCAGGCTTAACAGGACAACTACCAGTCCGCCTTTTGATTTCACTACTCAACTCGACTCCCGCTGGAATAAGATTCCGTTCTGAATTACTTCTTGCCTTTGCCCTTAACTTTTTCGATGGCCGCTTTAACCTGTTCGGCGATGGCGTTGGCTTTTTCCTTTATGGAAACAGCCTTGTCCTTGGCGCCAAAATAGTCTTCCTTGTCGATAGAAGCCTGGACTTCAGCCAGCTGAGCTTCGAGTCCGGCCAGGTCGGCTTTCATGGCTTCGATATCAGCTTTGGTGCCTTTGCCCTTGGGAGCCTTTTCCAGCAGAGCCTTGGCTTCGTCGAAAGCAGCTTTGGCTTCATTCTGAGCGTTCAGAGCATTTTTCTTGGCTTCCTCTTTTCTGGCCGGGATTAAAGCTTTTACCGCTTCAGCATCGGCTTTCACTTTAGCCAGCATTTCTTTGGCTTTGCCGTACTTCTTGAACAGCTTCTTGCTCTGAGCGTTCACTTCGTCCATGGCGGCATTAAAATCATCGTTAAGCTTCTTGAGTTCTTCCTTAGCATAGATATTGCCGCCGGCAGCTTCCACTGCGCTGATCGCAGCCTTAGCTTCGTCTATCTGTTGGGTCGGCTGCTTGGCGCAGCTGGTAAACAAGAAAACCACTAAAAGGCCCAGGACTGAGAGTTTCATCAGATTTTTCATGGTTTTTACCTCCTTTCTGATGATTTTTACTATATGGCCTTATACCTTTCAAAAGCTTATGTTTTGCATATTTTTCGATTTCCCCCCTATCCCCAGCTCCTTTTTAATCTTCAAAGGGCTGGGAATAGAATCTGCTCGGCGTTAAAAACTATGGTGGGCTTAAAAAGTCCGACAGAGAATTTCCTCCATCTGTGCTCATGGTAATAACCTTCTTCCCTCCACCCTTCCGGGCAGAGATTATCAAGATTATTAGCACAAAGTTAACTCGTTGTCAAATACAAAAGCTGGGTAAGCAAATTGTATGATTTGTCCCGCCTCTCTTCCTTTGTTTCCTATTCCAAAATGATTGTTTTTAATGTGGTCGGACCGTAAGGAATTTATTTACATAAATTTGAGCCTGAATACATGGCCCGAAATTAGTCTCGGAACCCGTTTTTGAGGGTATAAAAATTTCGTTTTGGCTTTATTTTTAGTTATTGAAATCAGGCCCTGACCGCGGGAGAAAGATTAAAATTTTAAAAGCAGCCGGCGCACGGGAAATCCAAATAAAAAAGCCCGGACCGGATAGCCGGCCCGGGCCTCGTGTTACGAATTTTATAGTTCGTGTTATTTATCGGGGTCGAGGATGAACCCTTCTTTCATCAGGAACTGAACTTCTTCTCTCGCTTTGCGGATGGTGCTTTCAGCCATCTTGTAGAGTTCATCGGCCGGGATGTCCTTGCGGGCCACACCCTGCTCGATCGCTTTGCGGCCGACGGCCACCGCTTCTCTGGGGAAGACTTCCCACTGGTCCATGTTGGGGATGATGTAGTCTTCGCTCAGGCCGTTGTCTTCAGCCACCTTGGCCAGCTCGTAGGCGGCGGCAATACACATCTCGTCGGTGATGGTTTTCGCCCTGACGTCAAGCGTGCCGCGGAAAATGCCGGGGAAGCCCAGCGAGTTGTTGATCTGGTTGGGGAAGTCTGAACGGCCGGTGGCCACGATTCGGGCGCCGGCTTCCTTGGCTTCCCAGGGCCAGATTTCCGGGATGGGGTTGGCTTCGGCAAAGACGATGGCATCCTTGGCCATGGTCTTAACCCACTCGGGCTTGATCACGCCAGGTCCCGGGGTGGAAACGCTGATCAGAACATCGGCGCCTTTTATGGCCTCGGGAATACCGCCTTTGATGCACTTGGGGTTGGTCTTCAGGCAGAGGTCCCATTTTTCTTTGTACTTGGTCTGAAGCACATCGCGGTCTTCACGGTCTCTCGACAGAATTCCTTTGGAATCAACCGACAGCATGTTTTCCGGGTTAACGCCGGCAGCCATCAGCAATCTGGCAATGGCAATACCGGAAGCTCCGGAACCGATGACCGTTACCCTCACTTCATCAATTTTTTTATTGACAATCTTTAGAGCGTTGATCAACCCAGCCACGGTGACGCAGGCCGTTCCCTGCTGGTCGTCATGCCAGACCGGGATTTCGCACTCGGCTCTTAAGGTGTCCAGGATGTGAAAACACTTCGGATGAGAAATATCTTCCAGGTTGACACCGCCGAAAGTTGGCTGCAGAGCTTTAACAATGTAAATGAATTTGTCCGGGTCTTTCTCCCTGAGGCAAATCGGAAAAGCATCCACCCCGCCGAGATACTTGTACAGCAGCGCCTTGCCTTCCATAACGGGCAGGGCGGCTTCCGGCCCGATGTCGCCCAGTCCCAGAACCCGGGTGCCATCGGAAATGACGGCCACGAAGTTGCCCTTGTTGGTCATTTCATAGGCTTTTTCCGGGTCCTTGTGGATTTCCATACAGGGAGCAGCCACACCGGGTGTGTACCAGATGGCAAAATCATCAAAACTACGAATGCGACATTTGAGCGTCACCCCAACCTTTCCTTTGTAAAACGGATGAAGACGCATAGCATCCTTTGATGGCTGTTGGGCTTTGGCCAACAGTTCTTCCACGGTAACTTTTTTCTCCATTATTTCCTCCCAAAAAAATTTTTGAGAGGTGATAATAAAATAATCGCCGCTTTTAGTCAATAAAAATCTGCTTAAAGCCTCCCCGGCACCAAGCAGAAAAACAAAAAGCGCCGGCAGGACTTTCCACCCCGAACCAGATTGTTCTCCTTCTGCCTGACCGGAAAAATTCAGTTTTGGCTTCAACCAAAAAAGAAATTATCCATAGAGAAAAGATGGCTGTAGAAAGCTGGCCTCCAATTTTTTATAACAGCAGTCCCGGGTGGCAACCTCTATTACTGATTCAGGATGTGCAAGGCCAGACCGTTCGCCTTGAGGGCGGCTTCCGGAATGGATTCAGATAAAGTGGGATGGATGTAAATGATGGAATCGACATCTTTGAGTTTCAGACGCCGGGATACAGCCATGGTCAGCACGGGAATCATCTCGCTGGCATGGGGCGCCAGAAGATGAGCGCCCAGGACTTCATCGGTTTTCTTATCAGCAATTATTCGCACGAACCCGTCGGTCGCCTCCATGGTGAGAGCCCGGCCGCTTGCCTGAAGCGGAAACTCTCCGACTTTGATTTCAAGCCCCTGTGCTTCAGCTTCTTCCTGAGAAAGCCCGACCGTGGCCAGCTCGGGTTCGGTAAAAATGGCGGCCGGAACAGCCCGGTAATCCACCCTGGCCTCGTGGCCGGCGGCATTTTCCGCGGCGACCAGGCCGTCGTGGTAAGCCTTGTGGGCCAGAAGCTTTCCCCCGACCAGGTCACCAATGGCATAAACTCCAGGAATGGAAGTTTCACCCCTGTGGTTTACTTCAACAAAATTGCCCTTCTGCTTTTTGAGAAGCGATTCGTCCCAGACCAGGTCTTCCACGTTCGGACGTCGCCCGGCCGCAATCAGCACTTTTTCTGCCGCAAACTCAAACGGCTTGCCATCAGTTAGGGAAACTCCTTTTAATTTAACCAGCCCTCCGTCAGCTTCGGCCGCTTCAATTTTCATCTGGGTAAATATTTTGAGCCCCTGCTTCTTCAAAATTCTTTCCAGGCGCTGGGCCGCAGTTCTGTCTGTCCCGGGCAAAATGGCTGGCATAATTTCCAGAATGGTTACTTCCGTCCCGAGCCGCTGGTAGACCGAACCGAGCTCCAGCCCGATGGCCCCGGCCCCGACCACCAGCAGGCTTTTCGGCACCTCATCCAGGGAAAGCGCCTCTGTGCTGGAAATTATTTTCTGACCGTCAAATTTCAGGAAAGGAAAATCGGCCGGCCGGCTGCCGGTGGCCAAAATAACTTTATCTGCCCGGAGGATGGTTTCTTCCTTCTCGGTTTTGACCAGGACCTGACCGGGAGCCACCAGCTTACCATTACCTTTTATAATCTTTATTCTGTTGCGCGTCATCAGAAACTCAAGGCCCCTGACCAGCCGGTCAACCACCGCCTGTCGCCCCTGCTGTACCTTCGTCCAGTTGAGCTTTAATTCAGACAGGGGGCCTTCCAGGTTTTTATTGTTCTTTATTTGATGGTAGATGGCCGTCTGGTGAAGCAGGTATTTAGTTGGAATGCAGCCAACGTTTATGCAGATACCACCGACCTTATTTTCTTCAACCACGGTCACTTCAAGACCCAGCTGAGCCGCTCTCAGAGCAGCCAGATAGCCTCCGGGTCCCCCGCCGATGATGACCAGCTTGTTGCCGTTCATTGTCTTCTCCTTATTACCATTTTTATAATTATAATCCAGGTTCAAAGTCATTATACAGAAGGTCAGGCCAGGGCCTGCATTTCTGAGAAATTTCTCTCTGCCTGATATATGAAAGATTTTTCATATAATTGGACTCAACTCATTTCCGGACTGAGCCGGCCAGCTCTACTCTAATTGCCAAGAAAAATTTTAAAATTAGCGGGCGAACTTCAAATCTAATTTTTTATCATCCTTTCTCTATGAGCTCCTGCTTTGCTCGCTCAGGCCAGGATTTCCCGGAAGGCTTTGATGGCTCGCTCGACATCTTCATCGTTGACGTCCTTGTGAGTCACCAGCCGCACTCCGCCGAACACGCCGAGTGCCAGGATACCCTTTTCCTTTAACCTGTCAAGAAGCTCCGGTATGGTCAGGCGCGGGTGCCTGAAGTAAAAAATGATGATGTTTGTCTGCACCTCTTCTGGATTCAGGCTAATCCCGGGCAGGTCATAGATGGCTTCGGCCAGCCTTTTAGCCCGCGCATGGTCTTCCTTCAGCCTGTCCACCATCTTGGTGAGCGAAATTATCCCGCAGGCGGCCAGCACACCCACCTGCCTCAGCCCGCCGCCCAGAGCTTTTCTGAGGCGGCGCGCATAATCGATGGTCTGCCGGTCAGCCACCAGCATCGACCCCACCGGTGAAGACAGCCCTTTGCTCAGGCAGAACATCACCGAATCGCAGTACCTGGCATATTCTTTGACCGGAACGCCCGAGGCTATCGAGGCGTTAAAAATTCTCGCTCCGTCGAGGTGAACTTTGAGCCCGAACTCATCCGCCACTTTTCTTATTCCCTGGAAGGTTTCCAGCGGAATCACCGCTCCACCCCAGTTGTTATGCGTGTTTTCCAGGCAAACAAGCGAAGTTCTCGGAGTGTGAACCGAAGGCAGCCGAACATGCTGGCGGACCAGCTCCGGGTCAAGGGCCCCGCGCTTTGAGGGCAGCGGCCTGGGCGTCACCCGGGAAATAAAGGTCATATGGGTTGATTCCATGTTGTAGATGTGGGATTTTTCTTCCACGATGACCTCTTCCAGCTCCCTGGTCCACATCTTGACCGCTATGGAGTTTCCCATGGTGCCCGAGGGCACGAACAGGCCGGCTTCTTTTCCCATGATAGAGGCGGCCAGCTCTTCCAGCTTTTGCACGGTCGGGTCGTCGCCGAGCACATCGTCGCCGACTTCGGCTTCATACATGGCCCGGCGCATTTCTTCTGTCGGCCTGGTTACTGTATCGCTTCTAAAATCCGAGTATCTGTCCATTGGCTTCTCCTTTTAACTTATTTTTATCCTTTTAAAATTTCAAAATTGGTTTTATTATCTCAGCCTAAAACAGCCCGGCGCCATTAAAAGCAGTTATGGCCCGCTTTCAAATTTATAAACAATCTGCAAGGTGAATTATTATAAAATTTATCACTCGGGTTAACAACCCTAAAAATCATCAAAAAATTTCCGGGGCGTTAAAACCTGAGCAATTCTCCGGGCAACTCAATTCGTGTTTACTTGGTTATCAATCTGTGATATTAATAAACCTGTTAAATTTCGTAAAAAGAAGAACTGCAGCTCATGGATAATAATAAAAGCTATTGGTACCTGGACGCGGCAAACATTCTTCTGCTCATTCTAATCTTCTTCTTTAGCGGAGCGGTGATTTCCTCTCAGATAATTCTCAACGATGAAATTGTTTACGTGCCGGACCTGACGGGAAAGACGGTAGACCAGGCCCGCGCCGAGCTGCAGAAAAGAGACCTGAACCTGGTCGTTTCCGGAGTTCAATTTTCCAATGATGTGCCAAAGGGTCGAGTTATCACGCAGGACCCGGCCGCCGGTTCCCGCATCAAGGTCAACCGCCAGGTGTCGGTTATCGTCAGCAGCGGCAGCGAATCCGTTAAAGTGCCCAACCTTTTGGGAAAAAGCTTGGAAGAAGCGGTTTCTCTCATGCGGCAGGTCGGTCTTAACCGCGGACTGCTCAGTCAGATACACACCCCGAGCTATCCGGCGGGCCGAATCATCGCCCAGCAGCCGCCGCCGGAAACTGAGGTAGAACGCAATGGCCAGGTTAATTTTCTGGTAAGCCAGGGAGAAGAGGAGCCCGTTTTCTTGATGCCTGACCTCATCGGCAAAAAAATCGACCGGGTGTTGCTGTTTCTGAAAAATGCCGGTTTCAAGGTGGAGGACATCAGGTATGTCTATTATCCCGGGCTGGAAAAAGGTCTGATTGTCAAGCAATCCCCGTTGAGCGGCTACCCTATCCAGAAAAGAAACCCAATTCATCTGGAGGTAAGTCGTTAGCATGTATTTAATTGCCCCTTCCATTCTTTCGGCTGACTTTTCCCGGCTGGCTGACGCGGTGAAGCTGGCCGAAGCCGGCGGGGCGGATATGGTTCACGTGGACGTCATGGATGGCCATTTCGTGCCCAGCATTACCTTCGGGCATCAGCTGGTAGCCGCTCTGCGTGAGAAAACCACCCTGCCGCTAAACGTCCATCTGATGGTGGACAACCCGAAAGAGATGATTCCTCTGTTCATCCAGGCCGGAGCCGACTGGTTATCATTCCATCTGGAAGCTTCCAGGCACTTGCACAAGGACCTGGAGACCATCAAAGAAGCCGGCCGGAAAGCCGGGCTGGCCCTGAATCCGGCTACTCCTCTGTCTCTGCTGAGCGAGGTCCTGTCTGAGCTTGATTTTGTCGTCGTGATGACGGTCAATCCGGGCTGGGGCGGCCAGAAATTCATACCGGCCACCAGGGAAAAAATTCGCCGGCTGAGCCAGTGGATAAAAGAGAAAAATTTACCGACGCTGATTGCCGTTGACGGCGGGGTAAAACTCGACAACCTGTCCGAGCTTTTCTCTCTCGGTATGAACATCGCCATCTGCGGTTCTTCAGTCTATGATGCCAAAGAACCGGTTGAAGTCATAAAAAAGATGAAACTGATTGCCCGGGATTTCAACCTCCGATTTCCTGAAAACAAATGAGGTGCGCATGATGAAAAAATGGATGACTCTCGTTCTGACCTTGACGTTAACAACTCTTTCGCTTATTTCTGTTTCCTGTCGAAGCAAAGGGCTTACTCCGGAAACGCTGCCAGAAGAAACGGCCTCTTCAGATGAAGCCCTGTTCAAGCTGGGCGAAGAATACCTGAAAAAAGATACGGAAAAAGGAATCCTGTTCCTCAGACAGGTGATTGACTCCTTTCCCAAGAGCTTTTACGCCCAGCGGGCAAAAATTCTCATCGCGGATACTTATTTTAAAAAGGGCGACGAGGCCAACCTGATTCTGGCGGCGGCCGAGTACCGGGAATTCATCAGCCTCTACCCGACCAGCCCTTCCGTTCCCTACTGCCAGTATCAGATCGCCATGACCTATTACAAAAATGCCCTGAAACCGGGGCGCGACCAGACCAAAACCATTCAGGCGCTGCAGGAATTCAGGAAAGTGGTGACCAATTATCCCAGCAGCGAATACGCCCGCCAGGCTGAAGAAAAAATTAAAGACTGCGAACAGCGTCTGGCCGAACACGAATTTCTTATCGGAGAGTTTTATTACAAAGCGAAGGCCTACAGAGCGGCCATCGGCCGCTTGCAGGATATCCTTACCAAATATCCCGATTTTAAAAAAATGGATGCCGTTTACTTCTACATGGCCGACAGTTATTTTCAGAGCCGAAACCATGAAGCTGCTTTCCCGTATTTTACCAAACTGCTGAGCGATTTCCCAAAGAGCAAATTCGTTAAAAAAGCCCAGGAAAGGCTGAAAGCCATAGAAGAAATTAAGAAAAGTAAAGAGAACACCAAAGAGCAGAAAAAAGAAAACGGATAAAAAGTAAAAAATAAAAAAAGCAAGAAATAAATAAAAAAGAAAAAGAATGGCGGTTTGCAGGAGGGCAAATGGGTAATCATAAAATACTTAGGTTGCTTGTCTGCTTTTTGTGTTTTGGATTGAGCATTAACGGGCTTTTTGCTCAGAGAAGCTTTCAGGACAAAACTTCCGGCTGGTCGGCCGGGTTGATGGCCGGGGTTTTTGCTCGAGGCTTAAAGGCTGATACCCAGGTTATCACCACCAACACGCCGGCCGGCCTGCTGATGGTCAGGGGCAAAAATTTGGGCGGCACGGTTGACCTGACCTTTTATGCCGGTTATGGAAGCTCCAGGCTTAACGGACTTCTCTTCGAGACCCTGCCTGTTTCGCTCGACTACCAGGCCGGCGGAATTGGCGGTCCGCTGTTTGGGGTAAAAGCCGACTGGCCCGTTTACGGCAGGGGGGATTACACCTTCGGTTTAACTGCTGACTTTTTCACCTTTTTCGGCCAGAAAAGAAAATTCGCTCTGGAAGGTTTTGCCGAACCCGGTGAAGCCAGAATGCAGCCTGCCTGGAACCAGGCCTCCAGCGGAATTTTCTTCCTGTATGACGGTTTTGAATATTTTCAACCCTATGTGGTGGCCGGAGTGTCATTTTTCTGGGGCACCTTTAAAGCCTCGGAAACCATAGCTGACCTCAACGGTTCGCAGTCGTTAAAACTAAAAGGGTCGGGCATTTTAATTTTAACAGTGGGCAGCAATGTGAAGCTGGCCGGAAATCTGTGTTTAATCCCACAGCTGACCATTTACCCGGCCAGCCGGACGGCCCTGGCCGGCGGACTGGGGCTGCTTTATTCATTCTAAATTAAAACAGGAGAAAAACGATGAAAAAGAAAATTTTCAGGGAAAGCAACAAGAGCCTGGTTTTAATAATCTCAGCCGTTCTCCTGTTGGTGGGCTTCCTCGGTTCAAGCTCTGGCCTGTCAGCTGACAAAAAGATTGACCGCCTCCGCCTGCAGGCGGATAAAAGAATTCAAAAGCTGCCGGCCGAACCTCAGGGCTACGTTTCGGCCCGCTCTTTCAGGGTCAAAACCGTCGAGTTTGTTCCGAATTCTAATTTCGGGAAAAAATATTCAGATGAGAAAATCCTGGTCAAGTTCAGACCTCAAATGAGCATTCAATCGGTAAACTCCATCCTCAGCGCCTACCAGGCCAGGTCGGAAAGGCTGATTCCCCGGGTTAACGTGCATGTGGTCAGGGTGAGCAAAGAAACAACGGTCGAAGATACCCTATCGGCTTTGCAGAAAAATCCCGACGTCCTGTATGCCGAGCCGGTTTATAAGCTCAGGCTGTGCGACACACCGAACGACCCTCTTTTCCGCAGTCAGTATGCCCTTTACAACCCGGGCGGCGTGCTGCAGATTCCGGGCAGTCCTTCCGGCACCAGCCGGGCTGACATCAAAGCCACCTCGGGCTGGGACTACGGCAAAGGGTCGGAAAACCTGCTGGTGGCCGTGCTCGATACGGGCGTTGATTACACTCATCCCGACCTTAAAAACAAGGTTGTTTCCAAGGGGAAAGACTTTGCCAACAACGACGACGATGCTTTCGACGACCACTGGCATGGCACCCACGTTGCGGGCATCATCGCGGCCGAAACCAACAACGCCGAAGGAGTGGCCGGGGTGGCCTGGTACTGCAAGATTTTACCGGCCAAGGTCATTACCGCCGACGGTGAGGGCGATTACGACTGGCTGATTCAGGCTCTGATCTGGGCTGCTGATTTCGAACAGAATAACTTAAAAGTTTCTGTCATTAACATGAGTCTTGGTGGGTCTGAACCTTCCAACGCTTTGGAGGAAGCCCTTAAATATGCATACAACAAGGGAATAGTTTTAGTTGCAGCTACGGGCAATGAATCTTCGCAAGTCCTCTATCCGGCCGCTTATGACCAGTATTGCCTGGCTGTTGGTGCCAGCGACTACAACGACCAGGTGGCTGATTTTTCGAACTACGGGCCGGAAGTGGATGTGGTAGCTCCTGGAATATGGATTTTAAGCACTTATCCTTTGGCGCTGACCGCCCCCGGACATCTGCCATATGCCTATGCTACAGGGACTTCCATGGCTGCTCCTCATGTTTCCGGGCTGGCCGCCCTGATCAAATCAAAAAAGCCCTGGCTGTCACCGGCAGAAGTCATGAAAGTCATAAAATATACGGCCGATGATATCGGTACCCCTGGCCGGGACGATTATGCTGGCTATGGCCGGATTAACTGCGAAAGGGCTCTGAAACCCTACCGGCTGAAGTAAGCAAAAGCAACCAGAAAAAAAATATTAAAAAACTGCTCTGCCAAAAATCAAAGATTAGAGTGATTAAAAAAAAGAATTGACTTAAAAAAGTGATATGATGAAAAAATTAAAAGCCCGGAGCAGGTAGAAGAAAAATGCTCAGGTACCTCAGAATCAAGAACCTGGCCACCATAGAAGATTTAGAACTGGAACTTGAACCGGGGTTTACTGTCCTGACCGGAGAAACGGGCGCAGGGAAATCCATCATCATCGACGCCATAAAGCTCCTGCTGGGAGAAAAAGCTTCCCCGGACCTGGTCAGGACCGGAAAGCCGGAAGCCTCGATCGAAGCTGTTTTCACCGTTGAAGACCAGAGAGTCTTTCCTGAAGAAATAAGAGATGAACTGGGAACAGAACTTCTGGTCCAGAGAGTCATTTCGGCCGGCGGGGTCAGCAAATCCTACCTCAACGGCCTTCTGATGCCGCTCAAAAAAATGAAAGAAATCGGAGACCAGCTGGTAGATATCTACGGGCAGAACGACCACATCTTTTTGCTGGACACCGGCAATCACCTGAAATTTCTCGATGCTTTTGCCGAGGCGCTGGAACTACGGGAAAAAGTCAGGCTGCAGGCGCAGAAAGTGCGCTCGCTTCTGCGGGAAAAGTCCGAGCTGGAAACCAGAAAAAAAGAAAGGCTGCAGCGTCTTGATTTCATCGATTTCCAGGTAAAAGAGATAGAAGCGGCCGAGCTCAGGCCGGGCGAAGAAGAAGAGCTTCAGCAGGAGCGCTCCATACTCAAGAACGCGGAAAAAATAGCCATTTCGGTAAACAGCCTGATTGATTTTGCTTACGAAAGTGAAGATTCGCTGATTGCCGGGTTAAAAAGAGCCCAGGGGCTGCTTTCTGAATTAAGCCGTTATTTTCCGGAACTGGAAAACGCCACTTCCGAGATAAACGAATTCACCATTTACCTTAAAGAGCTGGTCAACAACCTGATGGACCTCAGAGACAGGTACGCCCCTTCCCCGGAAAGGCTGGAAGAAATCGAAAGCCGGCTGAGTTTGCTGGAAAAACTCAAAAGAAAATATGGTTCATCGGTGGAAGAGGTGCTCGAGTATCTGGGAAAAATAAAAGCCGAGAAAGAAGCGCTGGAAAAGAGCGAAGAAAAACTGGCTGAGCTGGACAGGGAAATTACCCGCGAGTTTGATCTTTACCTTAAGCTTTCGGCCGAGCTTTCTTCAATCAGGCGCGAAAAAGCCCGGCTGCTGGAAAAAATGCTGGAAAAGGAACTTGCCCAGCTGGCCATGCCTAAGGTTCGGCTGTCGGCCGAGTTTCATCCTCTTACCCCTGCTCTGGAAGATGCGGGTAGCATTCGCGAAACCGGAATGGAAGAAGTTGAATTTCTCTTCTCGCCCAACCCCGGGGAAGACCTGAGGCCGCTCAGAAAGATTGCCTCCGGCGGAGAGCTGTCCCGGCTGATGCTGGCTTTTAAAGCCCTGGGCAAAGAAAAGGAAACAGGAAAAACGCTCATTTTTGATGAAATCGATGCCGGCATCGGGGGGCAGACGGCCACCTCGGTGGCCAGAAAACTTCAGCAGCTTTCCAGGTACCATCAGGTTCTGTGCATCACTCACCTGCCCCAGATTGCTTCAGCGGCCGCTTCTCATTTTCGAGTGGAAAAGAAAACAGAAAAAGACCGGACTTATACCCTGGTGAAAAAGCTCCAGGATAAAGAACGTCCGGAAGAAATTGCCCGGCTGATATCCGGCAGCAGGCTGACTGAAGCCAGCCTGAAAATGGCCACGGAACTTCTTCAGCAAAATTCTGCCGGCCGGCCGGGCCGGGAAATCAAATCTTCTTGAAGCCTTCCTACCTGAAGCAGGCGATTTCAGCTATAATTAAACTGGCTCTGGCTAATAGCCGAGAGCCATTAAGTTGCGATCTCAAAAATATCTAAAAACAGGAAAAAGCCAGGAAATTAGAGAAATTAAGAATGCTGGACGGAAAATCCTTTTACATCCACACCTTCGGTTGCCAGATGAATGAAAACGACTCCGAGCACGTGGCCAGCCTGCTTCTGGCTGAAGGAGCGGTCCGGTCGGATTCTCCGGATAAAAGCGACTTTATCCTGGTTAACACCTGTGCGGTGCGTGAAAAATCAGTTGAAAAGCTGTTTTCTTATCTGGGGCGCCTGAAAAAGCAGAAAGAGACCCGCTCGGCCGTTGTGGCCTGCCTCGGCTGCGTGGCCCAGCTCTATCGAGACAAATTGTTGAAAAAATTTCCCCATCTGGACCTGGTCATCGGTCCGCCCCAGTATGAAGCCATTCCTGAACTTCTGCGAAATTCTGTAACAGAAAAAGCGGTGCGCACCGCCTGGAGAAAGAACTGGGTGGAGCTTCCAATACTGCCGGAAGCAAGGGAAAGTTCGGTTTCCGCCTATGTAACCATCATGGAAGGATGCAACAACTTCTGCACCTTTTGCGTGGTGCCTTTTACCCGCGGCCGTGAAAAATACCGGCCGCTCAGAGCCATCATGGAAGAAGTTCGGGAACTGGCCGGCCGCGGTTATTTAGAAATTCATTTCCTTGGTCAGAATGTCAACTCCTACCGCGACCCCGAGACCGGTGCCAGCCTGGTCGAGCTGCTGGAGAAAGCCTCTCGGGTGGAAGGCCTCAGGTGGATCAGGTTTCTCACTTCTCACCCGAAAAATTTCACTTCGGATATGGCCAGAGCCATGGCTTCACTGGATAAAGTCTGTCACCAGCTTCATCTGCCGCTTCAATCAGGTTCAAACCGAATCCTGCAGTTGATGAACCGCAATTACACCAGGGAAGATTATTTAGAAAAAATAGACCTGTTAAAATCCCTTATGCCCGACCTCAGCCTGTCGACGGACATTATCGTCGGTTTTCCGACCGAGACGGAAGAAGATTTCGAGCAGACGATGGACATGCTCGAGAGAATAAAATTTGCCAACATCTTTTCTTTTCGCTACTCGCCGCGACCTTACTCGGCGGCCAGCCGGATGAAAGATGATGTTCCGGAGGAAATTAAAATCGACCGGCTGATGAGGCTGCAGAAGCGGCAGAAGGAAATTCAGCTCGAGCTGAATCGGCAATTTGTTGGCCGGAAGATAAAAGTCCTCTGCCTCGGACAGAGCAAAAAAGGTCAGCTTTACCAGGGGCGGAACGAAGGCTACCAGGTGGTAAACTTCAAAAGCCCGGTTGACTGTCGCGGACAGCTGGTCGACGTGCTGGTAACCGATTGCGGTCCTTACAGCCTGCACGGGGAAATTTCCTGAGCGATTCACTGCGGGTTAATTGCAACATTTGCCCATTTAAGATATAATTCTTATCCGTTTTAACGCGAGGAAGGATAAGCCTTAGCATGAAAGTCAACGTTTGGAGCACCATCAACCAGCTCAGCAAGGAGCGCGGTGTTGAACCACGGGTTATAGTCAAAGCCATAGAAGAATCTTTGCGCATCGCCGCCACCAAGTTTTTTAAGGATGGCGAGGAAATATATGTTGACTTCAAACCGGAAAAAAGCGAGCTGCGAGTTTACGTGATTAAAAAGGTGGTGGAAGAGGTAGACGACCCGGCTACCGAAATTTCCCTCGATGAAGCCCTCCACCACAATCCTGAGGCCAGGCTGGGAGAAAACATCGAGATTGAGCTGCCTTCAGAAACACTCGGCCGAATTGCTGCCCAGGCCGCCAAGCAGGTTATTTTCCAGAAAGTTCGCGACGCCGAGCTGGAAAAGGTTTACGAAGAATTCGCCCCGCGCGTGGGAGAGATTGTCACCGGCGTGGTGCGCCGCTTTGAAAATGGCGGTACAATCCTCGAAGTGAACAGAACCGAGACCTTTTTGGCCAATAAAGATAAACTGCCCAGCGATGAATTCAAGCCGGGGGACCTGGTTAAAGCTCTGATTCTTCAGGTTCAGAAAAATGCCCGCGGACCTCAGGTCATCCTGAGCCGAACTTCACCCCGCTTCCTGATCAAACTTCTCGAGCTGGAAATCCCGGAAATTGCCTCCGGCACCATCAAGGTGAAAGATGCGGTTCGCCTGCCGGGAGAAAGGGCCAAAGTGGCCGTTTTCAGTCAGGACAAGGATGTTGACCCGGTCGGGGCCTGTATCGGAGTTAAAGGCAACAGGATTCTGGCCATCTCCAAGGAGCTTCAGGGCGAAAAAATCGACATCATCGAGTGGTCATCTGACCCGGTGGCTTATGCCAAGGCTGCTCTGAGCCCGGCGCGGGTAAGCAAGATTGTCATTACCAACAAACAGGAAAAAGAAATGGAGGCCCGGGTTGATAAGAGCCAGTTTTCCCTGGCCATCGGCAAGAAGGGCATAAACGTCAGGCTGGCCAGCAAGCTGGTCGGCTGGAAAATTTCTATAAAGCAAGAATAAATTTTCAAGAATAAATTTTAAGAGAGCATGATGGACAAAAATACCAATAAACCACAGGAACAAAAAGCGGCGGCTGCCAAAAAGAAGACAGCCAAAGAGGGGGCGGCCAAACCCAGGATTAAAATCCAAATCCAGGAAGGGTCGACCGTAAAAGACCTGGCCGAGCGTTTTAAGATTAAGCCCAAAGACCTGCTCGATCATTTGCAGGCCGCAGGCTATGACGTCTCGGCTTCTGACCTGGTGGATGAAGTTCTGCTGCAAGCCATTTCCAAAATCATCAAAGTCGACCTGGAAATGGTATCCCTGGAGCAGGACATCAGAAAGCATGCCTTCAAGATGACGGATTACCTGGAGCCCAGGCCGCCCGTGGTGACCATCATGGGGCACGTTGACCACGGCAAGACCACTCTGCTGGACGCCATTCGCTCTTCCAACATCGCCGAAAGAGAAGCGGGCGGTATCACGCAGCATATCGGTGCTTACCGCGTTAACTACAAAAACCGCTATATTACTTTTATTGACACGCCCGGTCATGAGGCTTTCACCCAGCTGAGAGCCCGCGGCGCCCAGGTCACCGATATAGTTGTTCTGGTGGTGGCGGCCGATGACGGGGTAATGCCCCAGACGAAAGAGGCCATCAGCCATGCCCAGGCGGCCAACGTGCCGATTATCGTGGCCATCAACAAAATCGATAAGCCAGAAGCCAACCCGGAAAGGGTAAAGCAGCAGCTGGCCAAGGAAGGCCTGATTGTGGAAGAGTGGGGCGGGAAAACCATCTGCGTGGAAATTTCCGCCAAGGCGAAGAAAAACATCGATGAACTTCTGGAAATGATCATCCTGCTGGGTGACATTCTGGAATTAAAATCGAACCCTTATGTGCCTGCCCAGGGGGTCATCCTTGAGTCAAGGCTTGACCCGCAGAAAGGACCCGTGGGAACGGTCATCGTTCAGCTCGGCACGCTGGAACCCGGCCAGGCCTTCATCTCCGGCACGACTTACGGCAAAGCCAGGGCCATGTTTGATGAGTTCGGAAAACCGGTCAAGAGCGCCGGCCCCTCCGTGCCGGTTGAGGTCCTGGGCTTCGATGATGTGCCTGAAGCCGGAAATTATTTCCAGGTGGTGCCCGACCTCGAAATTGCCCGGCGCATCAGCGAATTCAGAAAGTCCCGAATTAAAAAAGAAACCACGGAAAAAGAAGTCCCCCTGACCCTCGAGGACCTGTTCAAGAAAATCGAAAAAGGCCAGACCAAAGAACTTCCGGTCATCGTGAAAGCGGACGTGCATGGCTCGGTTGAAGTGCTCAAAGGGCTTCTGCCGACTTTAAGCACTGATAAGGTCAAAATAAACGTGCTTCAGGCCTCAACCGGAAACGTAACTGAAGCTGATGTGCTGCTGGCCTCGGCTTCCAAAGCCATCATCATTGGCTACAACGTCAAGGTACCGTCCAAGATCCAGGAGCTGGCCAATAACGAAAAAGTTGAGATTCGACTTTATAAAATTATCTACCAGCTGACCGACGACATTAAAAAAGCCGTGGCCGGCATGCTGGAACCGGTTATCAAGGAAACTTACCTGGGAAGAGCCGGCGTCAAGAAAATCTTTCAGATACCGAAGGTGGGCACCGTCCTTGGCTGTCAGGTCATCGATGGGAAAGTGGTTCGCAACGCCGAAGTCAAAGTCCTGCGCAACAATCAGCTTCTTTACCAGACCAGGATTACCTCTCTCAAGCACCTTAAGGACAACGTGACGGAAGTAAAGCAGGGGATGGAATGCGGCATCGGTCTGGAAAAAGTGCAGGATATCCAGCCCGGAGACGTGCTGGAAGCCTTCATCAAGGAAAAAGTGTCGCCAGAATAAGGCGTTTAAAAAATGGTGGTTGGCGTCCTGACCCTGGAATTTTTCCTGGAATACTCTCATTCTCTCAAGGAGAAAAGAAGGTTCATCAACAGCTTTACCGACCGGGTGCAGCACAGGTTTAATGTTTCAGTCTCGGAAATCGACTTCCAGGACAGCTGGCAGAGGTCGAAAATTGCGGTGGCCATGGTGAACAGCCAGATGTCAATGGTTCAGCAGGTGCTGGATAAAATACTGGAAGAAGCCAGCTGCTGTGCCGAAGCCATCCTTTCCGGGCACGAGATAAATTATTTTTCTTGATAAAAAAGATGATTAAAGAAGGTTCCTTCCGGCCGAAGCGAGTCAGCCACCTCATCCAGATGGAAATCAGTAAATACCTGATCAATGAACTGCCGGAAATGGTGGGTTTCCTGACCGTCACCAAAGTGGAAATGCCGGCTGACCTCAAGACGGCCACCATCTCGGTTTCTGTGCTGGAAAAAAATCGGCGGGAAGCCGTGCTGAAGCTGCTGGAAAAAAAGGCCCCTTACTTCCGTAAACTTCTTGCCGCCAGGCTAAATTTAAGATATAATCCAGAGCTAATTTTTGTTTTGGACACCACGATTGACCAGGTGGAAAGGATTGACCGGTTACTGGATTTAATTAAGAAAAATGAGCCAGAAGATAAAAAATGAAATCGCTCAAAAAATCTTCCAGGCTAAAAATATAGCTATCACTTCCCACCTCAGGCCGGACGGTGACTCAATTTACACCAGCCTAGCCCTGGCCGAAATGCTCGAGCTGCTGGGCAAGAAAGTCCAGATAGTAAACCACGACCCGCTCCCCTTCCCGCTTTGCGAGTTTCCGGAAACAAAAAGAATTAGAATCGGGCAGATTGATCCAGAAAATATTGACCTGGTTATTCTGCTCGAATGTGCCGATGTTTCCCGGTCCGGGCAAACCCGGATAAATCACCTGCCAAAAATAAACATTGACCATCATTACTCCAACTCTCCTTACGCCGACCTCAACTGGATTGACCCGGAGGCTTCCGCCGTGGGAGAGATGGTCTTCGAGCTGGCGGAACCGCTCGGAATTACCATAACTCCCAGGATTGCTGAATACCTCTATGCTGCCATCTTCTCCGACACGGGTTCTTTTCAATTTTCCAACACGACCGGCAGGGCGCTTTATGTTTGTTATCGCCTGGTGGAAGCCGGGGCTGACCCCTATCGGGTGGCAGAAAAATTGACGGCCAACAACACACCGGCCAAGGTCAGACTTCTGGCGCGGGTGCTCAACTCCCTGCAGCTTAATCAAAAAGGTAATATAGCCATCCTGACCATGCTCAAAAAAGATTTGGAAGAAACCGGCCTGGAGCAGGTGGAAGTGGAAGACATAACCACCATCGCCCGGTCGATAAAAGGGGTAAGGATGGTTATATTCTTCAAGGAGATGGAACCGGAAGTGTTCCGCGTTAGCCTGCGCTCGAAGGGCTCGGCCAATTCTGCTCTGGTGGCTGAATTTTTTGGCGGGGGCGGGCACCAGCATGCCGCTGGCTTTACCGTCAGAGGACCCTATGAGCTGCTCATCAGAGAAATTCCGAAAAAAATAGAGGAACTTCTGAATAATATGGAAAACAACCAGGATAACCATTGACCGCTGACAGCCGGAACTTGGAAATGGATGGCTTGATCATCGTGGATAAGCCCGCCGGGTTAACTTCCCATGATGTGGTCTTGAAAATCAGAAAATGGCTGAAAATCAAAAAAGCCGGTCATACGGGAACTCTTGACCCCATGGCGACCGGCGTGCTGATCATCACGCTTGGCCAGGCCACCAGGCTATTCCCCTACCTGTCCAAGATGGACAAGACCTATTCTGGAGAAATCCGGCTCGGTCAGGCGACAGATACCTACGATGCGGAAGGGAGACCGGTCGGGCCGTTATGTGATGAATATCCATCTGAAGATACGTTGAGGCTGGCCATGTCAGAATTTGAAGGAGAAATCAGCCAGCTTCCCCCACCCTATTCAGCCAAGAAAATTAACGGTCAGCCCGCCTTCAAGCTGGCCCGTGAGGGGAAAACTCCGGAACTTAAGCCTGTAAAAGTAAACGTTTACAGGTTTATGCTTCTTGATTACCAGCCGCCGCTGGTCAGGTTTCTGGTCGAGTGCTCTTCGGGAACTTACGTGAGGACCTTAGCCCATGACCTGGGTCAGAGAGTTGGCTGCGGAGCTCACCTTTCCCAGCTCAGAAGGCTGGCCGTAGGAACTTACACCGAACAGGAAGCCTTCTCTCTGGATAAAATCCAGGAACTGGTGGCTTCCGGGCATAAAGAACAGCTGCTCATCCCCCTGGACTACCTGCTGCCTGATTATCCGGCCATCTATCTGGATACACAGGGTGAAAAAATTTTTTCTCACGGTCAAATTATTGAGTTAGACAGGGTAAGCAGAGTGACCCTGGGGCGCCGCTCGGCCGGGAAGCAGTTTTTATACCGTGTTTTTTCCGAAAAAGGCCGGCTTTTAGGCCTGGCCCTCTTTCAGCCGGCCGGCAGAATTTTCCAGCCCGAGCTGGTTTTCAGGCAAAATCCCTGAATATCTGTAAATTTTTAGCCTCTTTCTATCAAAAATTTAACCCTTATCCTTGAATTTTGACCTTTTATATTGTATTTTAAATAAGAAATGAGGCTAAATAAGAACCAAATCGAACATCTATCTTTTACCATCTTAAGAACTCTTATCAAAGAGGGTAAGATTCTGGTTGATGACAAAGCCAAAGTGTTAGAAGAAATCATCAACCTCATCACGGAAGAGTTCATGAAAGAAGACAGACTCGACCAGGAAGTCCGGGAAATTCTCAACAAGCACATGGATGAAATCCGCAAGGGCAACATAGAATACCAGACCATGTTCAAGATGATTAAAACCAAACTGGCCAAAGAAAGGAACATTGTCCTCTGATGAGCAAGCTATCGAGAGAAAAAATCCATCATTTATCAAAATTAATACTCAACGCCCTGTTTAAGAATGACCAGGTGGAATTTCTGGACGAGCCAAACGAAATCCGCCTCACCATTGTCAAAGCCATAGACGAAGAGATGAAGCTGTACGACCAGATTGACCGGAAAGCCCGGGAAAAGATAGAATCCCAGAAAAGACACATTGAAGAAGGTTCCCAGGAATGGGAAATCCTGTACAGAAAATATTACAATGAAGAGCTCTCCAAGCTGACCAAACTGTCGGAGTGAGGCGTTTCTACCAGCCGGCTGAAGCTTGAGCAAAGGGGCCATCGAGCCAAAGCGGTAAATCGGTTTTTTCTAAAGCCTCATCTGCCCCTGACTTATCATCCCGTTCGCCTTTCGCTTTCATACGAAGCTTAATTATTTTCTGGCTGCTTGCCACTCGCTAATTTTTAGAATCTGATTGCTCTAAATTTTTACCGAAAAAGTCAGAGAAAATTTTCTGAAAGAAATTTATATTAGGGGGCTTACCATATCAGACTGGGCAACAATCTGATTGTCTCTTTGAAATCCTTTTCGTGAGCAACCCGCAGATTAATCTTTTAACTTCAAATCGGCATATCCTGTCAACCCGCTTTAACCTGTATAATTGCCATCGCGAATTAAAAGAAATGCCGCATGAGCGGATAAAAAAAAGGGGGGCGAAAAAATTCGCCCCCTTTTATTTTTCTCTTCTCTTCAGAATCAGAAGCAATACCGGAAGCCAAGTCCGATGTTGTAGTACTCGTCAAAATGGCTGTTGAGCGGTGAGCTGAATTCCACAAACACATGAGCCATTTTGCGATAATCATCAAAGATGGTGTAGCCGAGCTGACCAACACCCATAAAGGAATCTTTCCTGGTGCTTCTCTGCTTCGTCAGGAAGCCAGGTCCGAGTCCGAAATAGAACTTGCCGAAGTGAACGTTGGTCAGAGCTGATATCGACCAGGCCGCCTTCCAGTCATTGCTCTCCTTAGAAATCAGGAGACCACCAGTGTCCACCGTCAGACTGAATTTATCAGGTTTGAGCCAGGTAAAAATACCAACCCGGCCGGCCACGTAGAAATGAGACGAACCGTGGGCAATCATCGGAACAACTTCAAACATGCCGAAGAATTTCTTCCGGGTAACAGTGAAGGACTTGCTGGAGTCGGGCGTTGAGGCTGAGGTAGCACCATCATTGTCCTGAGCGGTGACGGAAACGGCGAAAGTGCCTTCCTGATAAAGGGTCTTTTCCCATACGAACGGCTTTTCAGTATCAACGTAGGAATCTATCACCTGCCCGTTTTTATCTCTGAGTTCAAACGTAACCTTGGTCACCTCACCATCCTGGTCGGTGGAGCCGGAAGCGTCAAAGGTCAGCGGATGGCCATAATAGTATTTACAATCAGTGCAGTTGGGAACAACCTTGGCCACAGGCGGGAAATTGATGTAAACCTTCGCCTGGCAGGGGTTGGAAGACGGTTTATCGGCAAAATTGATGGCCGTGCCTTTGAAGGTATATTCGCCCGAAGCATTCAGCTTGGTCTGCCATTTGGCGTTCTGCGGAGTGAGGTCTTTGGAATCAATTTTATTACCTTTGCTGTCGAAAACTTCCACCTTCAGGGCCTTCGCATACTGGCTTCCGCTCATATCAACGGTTATCGGGTCACCGATGTTGGCTTTAGCCGGGCTGACCGTCAGACTGCAAACAGCTTCAGGAATCTCTTCCACCATGCTCTTGTAAGCAATGTTTCCGCAGGGCTTGGGGATGATGAAGGTATAGGTCTTAAAGCCAACCTTCACCTTAACGGCAAAAACCTCAACCGGCTTTTTACCGGCCCATTCCAGCGGCCCGCTTACTTTGACCTTGCCGCGCGCCCGGAACAGCATCCACTGCACCTGGTCGCCAATGTTCCAAACGGTGTCTTCAAATTCAGCGGTCTTCAGCTGCTCGATGAATGGCTGATAAATATCGGCCATGCCCGCCTGCTCAAAACCCAGCTTGATGTCCTGAGCATAGCGGTCGACCAGCATCTTCATAACTTCAGGCGTGGGGATCTTACCCCGAACTCTGGCAAATGTATACTGTCCGAGCGATTTAATTTTCTTAACTTCAGCGGACGCCTGAAGCACTGTGCCCAGCATAAGAAGCACAAGCATGATGACCACTACGTGTTTTTTATTCATCTAATTTCCTCCTTCCAGGATTAATTATAAAAATTCATCTTTGAAATTAAACAATAACCCTGCCAAATTGTCAAGAAATAAGTATGTACTTTTATTTTTTTGACAAACATTAGATTTAAATCATCCCGGTAAAATTTCGGCTGATGAGCTCAATCCAGCCGGAATCTTTCGGCGTGGAAGCCAGAGCCCGGGCAATCAGCTCCTGGCCAGAAAAATTTCTGTCCAGCATGCCCTTCAGTAATTTCCTGGCGTTGGCCGGATTAATTTCCGGATGGGCCTGCAGGCCCCAGACCCGGTGGCCTTTCAGGCGAAAGGCCTGAACCTGACAATCCTGGCTCCTGGCCAGAATTTCAAAACGGCTTTCATCCAGGTCACAAACTTCATCGTAATGAGAAGAAAAAACCCACACTTTCCCTCTATCTCCAAGCAGCGGGTCAGATTTTAAAATTTCTACTTCCAGCCAGCCAATTTCAGGATGTGTTGACCGGCGCACATGACGACGGCCGGCCAGAGCCAGGGCCAGCAGTTGATGGCCAAAACAGCTTCCAAGGATGACCAGGCCCTTTTCCACGGCTTTCTGCACCACCTCCACTTCCTTAGCCACCCAGGCCGGCGGGTTGACGATGGAAGCTTCTGAACCGGTCAGGACCAGGTGAGTAAAACCTTCATTCAGCTCGGGAAATTCATCATCCTCGGCCCTGAAAACCTGGTAAGGAAGTCTTAAAAATTCTGTCCAGTGGCTGACCGGGTCGTAAATTTCTGGCCAGAGTGAATTGTCTAAAATGGCTAACTTCTTCATCTGCTCGCCTTTTTTTGATAAAATTTATCAGATTATAAATGATTTATTTATAAAAGGCCAGGATAAAATAATAGTAGATTTTATTCTGCTTTTTTGGTTATAATAATCGAAAATCTGCCGTAATTAAAAATAATTATTAAGGTCAAAAGGAGTGTAGGAGTGAATATTGTAAAAGAAGAAACAGAACTGCATGTTATCACCCCGAATGAACCCGGCATATTTGGCCGGGTGCTGGGCACACTGGCTAACGCTGGCATCAACCTGCGTGCCTATGCGGTAATTTCAGAAAAGGACAAGGGGCACTTCTACCTGGTTACGGCAGACAATAAGAAGGCAGAAAAAGCCTTAAAATCCCTGGGTTTTAAGATCAAGGTCAACAAGATAATCACGGTGGAAGTGACTGACCGAATAGGTGTGGGAGCCGAAATCGGTGCCCTGCTGGGCAGCGCCGTAATTGACATAAAATATTCTTACGGTTCTTCGGCCGGAGCAGGCCGAACTCTTCTGGTGTTTAAAACCAGCAACAACAAGAAAGCTCTGAAAACATTACAATAAAGCAGCAGATAAAGCTGCAGACAACATTCAGCTTATGACTGTTATTTTAAAATTAACGCCTTTTGGGTCGGGGCAGCTGAGTATTTCCGTTTCGGCTATCCAGTCATCTTCAGGCAGCTCGTCCTGCCTTTGTTTGGCCGCCAGGAAGGGGAAAAGACTATTGAGGGCATAGAGGCAAACTTTTTTCCCGGGCGGCACTTCGAGCAACCCCTCCCCCCTTATGTAAAAACAGTCGCCAACTTTAAGCCGGGCGCCGCAGCGCTCCTTGATTTCTTGCACTTCAACCTTTAATTCTTTCATGGGTTATTCCCTCCCTTCAATATAAATATAACCTAACAGGCAGATTAAGCAACTTTTTATTTGATTTTTTCAGAAGAAAATGAGAATATTCATTCTTAAAAATATTTTTATAAAATTTGGCTATCTGTTTGACAAAAAAGAGGCTTTGAAATAAAATCTTAATCTAACCTAATTAAGGAGGAGAGTATGGCGAAAGCTGAACCTAATGTCGTCCCGTTGTGCGACGTCTTACTGGTGTTATTAATCATCTTCATGGTTATCACCCCGATGGTCCAGATGGGTATTGACGCTAAGCTCCCCGAAGTTCAGGCTGATTCCAAGGGTGGCCAAGACCCCAACGTTATCGTTCTGACCATTAAGAAAAATGACCAGTTAGAAATACAGAGAAACCCCATTGAACTGAGAATGCTTATGGAAGAACTTCGTCGTCTTTATTCTGCTCGTCAGGATAAAACCATCTTCATCAGAGCCGATGCCAAAGTTCCGTTCAGCAAAGTTATGGAAGTTATGGACATCTGCAAAGGTGCCGGTGTCGAAACGCTGGCCATCATCCCCGAGCTGTTTGAAGAATAATAGCCCTTTATTCTGATACCTAACTCAAGCGGAAGACAAAAGGGACTGCCGGGCAGTCCCTTTTTTTATGTCTGCTTTCGTAGATTAAAACACTCTCCTTCAGCTTCCCCTGTTTCCCCCCAAAGCAGTGCTGAAAATTATTTTTTTCAGTAGGATTAATTTTTGATATTCTTTGATTTATTGGTTTATTTCTGGATAATAGGCCCGATGATTTCTCGGGAAATAACCAGCCTCTGAATTTCATTGGTTCCTTCATAAATCTGCAGCAGCTTGGCGTCCCTGACCAGTTTCTCTATCGGGTAATCTTTCATGTAGCCGTAGCCACCGAATATCTGCAGTGCTTCCAGCGTAGCTTTCATGGCAATGTCCGAACCAAAACACTTGGCCATGGCCGAGTTAAGCCCGCACGGTTTTCCCTGGTCGACCGTCCAGGCCGCTTTCCAGACCAGCAACCTGGCCGCTTCAATTTCCATGGCCATCTGGGCAATCTTAAAGGCTATGGCCTGAAAAGTGGCAATCGGCTTACCAAACTGAACCCTGGTCTTGGCATAATCAACCGCATATTCCAAAGCCGCCCGGGCCACTCCGACGCCGGCCGCTCCCACCGCCGCCCTTGTCCGGTCAAAGGTCCTCATGGCAATCAGAAAACCATAGCCTACCCGGCCAAGGATATTTTCTTCCGGCACGCGCACATCTTCAAAAAATATCTCCGCCGTGTTAGAAGCCCGGTGTCCCATTTTGTCTTCTATCTTGCCGATGGTAATGCCTGGCGTTTCTCTCGGCACAACAAAAGCAGTCAGCCCCCGGGCTCCTTTTTCCGGCGCAGCATTGGCAAAGACCACATACAGGCTGGCCACTCCGCCGTTGGTGATAAAACATTTTGAACCGTTGATGACATATTCTGAACCGTCTTTTCGGGCGACCGTCTTGATTGCCGAAGTATCGGACCCGGCTTCCCTTTCCGTCAGGCAATAAGAAGCAAAGCCCATCTTCTGAGTAAATGGCGTCAGAAACCTTTTTTTCTGTTCTTCATTTCCAAAAAGGATAATGGGGGTAAAAGCTAAGGAATTGGCCATCATGGTGGTGTACATGCCGGCACATCCCCAGGCCAGCTCTTCCGAAATGATGGCCATTTCTAAATCGCTCAGCCCGCCTCCTCCGTACTCCACTGGAACGTTGCAGGTCAGAAAACCGGCTTCAAAAGCTTTTTTCATCACCTCTTCCGGGAACTTATCTTCCCGGTCATAATAGGCAGCCTTCGGCCTCATTTCTTTTTCGGCAAAAGAATGGGCCATCTCCTGGAGTGCTTTTAGTTCTTCAGTCAGTTCAAATGAAATCACGACGCACCTCTCAAAAAAATTTTTAAATTTTTGATAAATCCGCCAAAAACATTGAAGCTTTTATAATGAATTTGCCGGCTTTTGTCAATCTGCCGGTGCCCGCCCCTCAGGTCGTGCCCCAAAGATTAGACCGGGGGCTGTGAGCCGCCCCGGAAGTGGGTTGTTTTCAATCAGGCTCCGGACTGATTGAAAATAAAGTCACGATGTTATATAAGAATATACTCATAATTTTTAATTTTAAAAAAAGGATTAATAACATGAAGGTTTATGAATCTTTAGCCCTGGGTATACCAGAAATTTTACTGCCAAAAGAGGAGGTGGACCTTACCAGATGGGCGGTTATCGCCTGCGACCAGTATACCTCCGAGCCGGAATACTGGAAAAAAGTTGAAGAATTTGTCGGTGAGGCTCCATCTACCCTGAGGATGATTTATCCGGAAGTTTACCTTAACGCCTCTGATAAAGAGGAGCGCATTGCCCGCATCCAGGCTACCATGAAAGACTATTTGTCGCGCGGCCTTTTCCGCCAGGTTTCCGGACTGGTTTATGTGGAGCGCGAGACGGCTCACGGCTGGAGAAAAGGCCTGCTGGCTGCCGTTGACCTGGAAAAATACGACTATAACCCGAAAGCCTCAAGCCTCATCCGGGCCACCGAAGGAACCATCTTGGAAAGAATCCCGCCCCGGGTTAAAATTCGGGAAGGGGCCAGCCTGGAATTCCCCCACATCATGATCCTGATTGACGACCCCGAAAACCAGGTCATCGGGCCGGCCACTGACCATAAGAATGAATTTCCCCTCCTTTATGATTTCGACCTGATGTTTGACTCCGGACACCTGCGGGGCTATCTGGTCCAGAAACCGGAAGTGGAAAAGATGATTATTCAGGGGCTGGAGAAGCTGGCTGACCCGGCCAGGTTCTGTGAAAAATACAGCCTGCCTGAAGACACTCCCCTTTTGCTGTTTGCCATGGGGGACGGTAATCACTCGCTGGCGACAGCCAAGGCCATCTGGGAAAAAGCCAAGGCTCAGGCGGCTGACCCGGCCCGGCTGATGACTTCTCCGCTAAGGTACGCCCTGGTGGAAATTGTCAACCTGCACGACGAATCGCTGGTTTTTGAACCCATCCACCGCGTGCTCTTCGGGGTTAAAAAAGTTGAGGATTTTGAAAAAGCCTTAAAGAATTATTTTTCTGGCCAGGTAGAAATCAGGCCTCAGCCCACCTACCAGGCTGTGAAGGATGAGGTTAACAAACACCGAGGTGAAGAACAGGTGGCCGGACTGGTAACCGGCCGCTTGCTGGCCACCATCCACTTTCTGCGGCCATCTTCCAACCTGACAGTCGGTACGGTGCAAAAATTCCTTGACGAATTCCTTAAAGAAAAGCAGGCAGAAGGAATTGATTACGTCCACGGGGACGAGGCGGTGCTCAACCTGAGCCGTAAGAAAGAAGACAACCTGGGTATTTACCTTCCGGCCATGGATAAAAATGAGCTGTTCCCGTCGGTCATCCTGGATGGTGCCCTGCCGCGAAAGACTTTCTCCATGGGTGAAGCCTGGGAAAAGCGTTTCTACCTTGAAGGCCGGAAATTAATTCCTTAGTCAGAAACAACCATTTTAATTGGAGATAATTTTTCTAAAAGACTGGCTGGCCATCAGTCGGTGCCAGAGGTCAGCCGGCCCGGTGGTTTCCCCCACCTGAAGCTCAACCACCGGTGTTTTATGGTCTGCAAAATAATCTAAAAGCGGCCTGGTTCTTTCCCGGTAAATTCTGTATCTGGCGGAAATAATTTCTAAGGAATCATCTTTCCGGCCCGAACGGTCTTCGACCTCAGTCGAAAGAATTCTTTTAATTGAAACTTCCGGCGGGCAGGCCAGGCTGACCACCAGTTTTATGTCCACTATCGGACAAAGCCATTTCACCTGTTCTTCATGCCTGGGCAGTCCGTTGAGTACCATCCAGTCTTCCTGGACGAGCTGACAACTTTTTATGAAATGGTCAAGGATTTTTATGACCAGGTGCCGGTCTTCCCTTTCAAAAAGTCTGGCCCGGGATACAGCCTGCTCAATCCGTTTTATTTCTTCCTGGCTGAAGCCTTCTTCCGCACCTTTTTTAAGAAGTTCCCTCAGCTGCTGGCCAAAATCGAAATGGAAAACCCGGCTTTGACCGAATTTCTGGCCGGCCAGGTATTCTCCAAGCGGCGTCTTGCCTGAACCCGGCGGGCCGAGCAAAAGAATTGCCCTTATTTTATTCATCTGTGGCCTGACAGACTTGACTGGCTGAGGGAAAAATGAAGAATGCGCCCGGCAGGGCTCGAACCTGCGGCCTTCTGATTCGTAGTCAGACGCTCTATCCAACTGAGCTACGGGCGCGCTCAAAAGCTTTTTAATATTAACTTAGAAGAAAGATTTTTTCAACCTGGTGAGCCGACCAAAAAACTTTTTTAACTTATTTTCAGGACGGCCGCGCCGTTAATCCGGCTGTGTTTGACATCCAGCAGGGCCTGGTTGGCCTGTTCGAGTGGATAAACATGAACGTCGGTCCTGACCGGAACTTCAGAGGCAATCTTTATAAATTCCACCCCATCCTGTCTGGTGGCATTGGCCACGCTCTTCAGGCTTTTCTCATAATACAGCTCTTTTTCATAATCGAGCTCGGGAATGGGCGTCATGTAAATTCCGGCCAGCGCCACGTTACCGCCGCGGTCAACCACCCGCAAAGCCTGCCTGGCCGCTTCACCCGCCGGAGAAAAAACTATGGCCCCCTGAAGCTTCTCAGGCGGCACCTCATCTGGGCGCCCGACCCAGCGCGCCCCGAGGTCAGCCGCATGCTGGCGGTGTTCTTTTGACCTGGAAAAGACATAAACCTCGCACCCCCAGTGGCGGGCAACCTGGATGGTCACGTGAGCCGAGGCACCAAAGCCAAAAAGCCCGAGCTTTTCCCCCGGTTTAACCCGGCTCAGTCTCAGCGCGCGGTAGCCGATTATCCCGGCACAAAGAAGAGGCGCCGCCTGCTCGGGCGGAAACTCCTCTGGCAACTCGTAGGCATATTCTTCCGGCACAACCAGGTATTCCGCATAACCCCCGTCCACATGATAACCGGTAAACCTCGCTTCCAGACACAGATTTTCCTTTCCGGAACGACAAAAACGACAATGACCGCATGAGGAATAAAGCCAGGCGACCCCGACCCGGTCTCCCCGGCGGAAAAGCGAAGCTTCCTCCCCAAGCTGTTCGACCGTGCCAACCACCTGATGGCCGGGAATTCTCGGCAGCTTCACCGCCGGAAGTTCACCCTCAACCGTATGAAGGTCAGTATGGCAAACCCCGCAGTATTCAACTTTCACCAGAATCTCATTAGGCCCGGGCACCGGGAGTTGCACTTCTTCAAGCTTCAGAGGCTTTTCTTCGGCCGGTTTAAATTCCCTGAGGACCATGGCTTTCATCCCGCATTCCTCCTTATTTTTTCCCGGACTTTATAATCTCAAGTTTTCGGCTCAACCTTTCCACCCTCTTCTGGAAATCCTGTTCATAAGACTGATGGAAGCCCCGGGCCAGGGCCAGGCCATCAAGAGCATATTTCAGGGCTTCTTCAGGATTTTTGGCCCGGTGTTCGTAATAAATGGCCAGTTCCCGGAAACACTCCAGGTCTTCGCTGTTTTCCACCAGGTCAAGCCACAGCTCAACCGCCCGGGAAAAATCGCCGCATCTTTTAAAATGACCGGCTAAATTCTTCTTCAGCTTGACGGAAAGCTCTCCGGGCAGCTGATTGTTTAAAGCTCTCTCGTAAAAAGTTATCGACCGGTCCACCTCACCGGCCTTTTCCAGAACTTTCCCCACACCAAGCAGGTCAAGGCCGTCCGCTTCCAGGCCCTGGTTTTCTATCGCCTGAGCAACCATCACCGCGCCGGCCACCACCACGCCATACAGAGACAGGATGTCCTCCTGATTATGGTAGATGATGGGCTCAACCAGAGAGAAATCTCCCGTGCGCAAAAATTGAAAATACCGCCAGGGTATTTCTTCAGATGGTATATCCTCTGAACGACTTGCCCCGAGATGTTCGAGCGCCAGGTGGTAAAGCCGGCAACTTTCATACTTATGCTTCCACAGCTGGCGCGCCGAATAAAGGAAATCAAGATGCGGAAGCTCGGCCAGAGGAAACCGCAGGCGGTTAAGGGCAAACCTGGTTTCCAGCAGGGGCAGGTCAAACCCCTTGCCGTTGTAGGAAATGACTGAATGGAATTTTTTTTCAGCACAAAGAGAACGAAATTCTTCCAGCATGCTTGCTTCAGCCGCCAGGTCCTGCAGGAAAAACTGCTGCACCTTGAAGCTGCCCTCTTCAAAATACCCGAGGCCGATCAAGAAGGGCACCGTGCCCGTTCCACCCGCCAGCCCGGTAGTTTCCAGGTCGAGAAGAAGAGCCCCATTCAGAGAAAGGTTTTCAAACGACTCATCGCGGCCGAGGACGGCCAGCACTCTGCCCGGTATGTCCAGGCCAAGCGAGATGGGAATCTGTCCATATCGGGCTTCCAGATGATAGCTGTTTTCCACTATTAGATAGGGCGTGCGGGTTCTTTTATTCCTTAACTCTTCCACCGGCAGACCGCGCACTGAAGATTTCTCTTCTTTTTTGCGGCGTGAGAACTCAAGCAGTTTCTCCAATTTTTCTCTGGTGGTCAGGTTCTTCTGGGATTCAATGTTTTTCCACAGTTCTTTTACCTCATCGGCGGGCTGGCGAAGTTTTTTCTTCCGGATGGCATCTCTTATATCATCTATATCCATGGTCAACCCCGTTTCAATTTTTCTTAAGTTATATTTTTCTTTTCAAGTTTATTTTCACTTCCAGATTATACCACCGTGGCGGCAAGTTCAAGGTCAGACGCGGTCAAAGAGTTTTCCCCTTTCTATTTTCTGCTGTTCGCGTCTCTCGGCCTTCCGGTATCTCATTCGCCAATAAGCTGGAGGAAAACCTGCCGGTTGCGTGGCCGGTTGTCAAAATCAACCAGCACGACCTGCTGCCAGACTCCGAGGCGTAATTTCCCGTCTGCAAAAGGAATGACCAGGGAAGGTCCGAGCAGGCTGGCCCGCAGGTGAGAAAAGCCGTTGGCGTCGCCCCAGCGTTCATCATGGTGGTAGCTTCGACTCGAGGGGATAATCTTTTCCATCAATTCAGCCAGGTCCTTGACCAGACCCGGTTCATACTCGATGGTCGTGACACCTGCGGTCGACCCCTGGACAAAGACCGTCAGCTGCCCCTGTCTGAGCCCGGAGTTTCGCAGTTTTTCGTTTAAAATCTCGGTCAGGTCTTTGATGTCGTTAAAACCGCGTGTCGACAGAGTGAGCGAGTCATTGATGACCTTCATCGTGTCACCTCTTTCAGTTAATCAGGTTTATCAACCATCCTCTAAATTTAATATAATCCATGGATGAACCGGTTTCAAAGGAAAGCTTGAAATAATCGGGCCGGTGGATATACTTTTAAAAAAACATAAAGGGCTGAAAATAAGATGGAAACAAAGAACTTCTTGGCTTTCGACCTTGGAGCAGAAAGCGGGCGGGCGATGCTCGGTCAGGTAGATGAGAACGGGCAACTGAAAATCTCGGAATGGCACAGGTTTCCCAACCTGTGGGTGCAAATCAACGGCCGGCTGCACTGGAATTTGTTCTACCTTTTTGAACAGATCCGCCTTGCCCTGAGAAAGGCCCGGCAGGAAAAGCTCAACCTGTCGGGTCTGGGCATTGACACCTGGGGAGTGGATTTTGGACTGCTTGACCGAGAAGGACATGTTTTAACTCTCCCCTACTGCTACCGTGACCGTTCCTTTCCGCCCGCCATGAAAAAATACTTCGAAAAACATTCGGCGGAAAAACTCTATCAACTGACCGGCATCCAGTTCATGCCTTTCAATTCTTTATTCCAGCTTTACGCTTACCTGGAAAACAGTCCGGACCTTGTGCGCCTTGCCCGACATCTGCTGTTTATCCCAGACCTGCTGAATTATTTGCTGACCGGAGAAAAAGCTTCTGAAATAACCATTGCCTCAACTTCTCAGATTTTATCGCCCTTTGACCGGAAATGGCAGTCAGCCCTTCTGGAAGAAATTGGCCTGTCACCTGAAATTTTGCCTGATCTAAGGCCGACCGCTTCGGTTCTTGGCCGGCTGTCAGGTTGGCTGGCAGAAGACGGCCTGCCCGAAGTTCCGGTCATCCAGGTGGCCAGTCACGACACGGCCTCGGCCGTGGCAGCCGCACCCGGCGAGGGCCAGGACTGGGTTTACATCAGCTCGGGCACCTGGTCGCTGGTGGGAGTGGAACTGGCCGAACCCGTGGTCAACCGTGAATCCTTTCTGGCTAACTTTACCAACGAAAGCGGGCTTAACCGGACAATTCGTTTTCTGAAAAACGTCAGCGGGCTCTGGCTGCTGCAACAATGTCGGAAAGTCTGGACAAAAAAGCAGGACCTTTCCTATGAAAAAATCGTCGAGCTGGCCGCGCAGGCCGCACCTTTCCAATTCCTGGTCGACCCCGATGCCCCGGAATTTCTCAACCCGGAAGATATGACCGCTGCGCTCCGCCTATACGCCCATAAAACCGGTCAGAAGATGGTCGAAGACATAGGCTCGGTCGCCCGAAGCCTGCTGGAAAGCCTGGCCCTTAAATACCGGCTGGTGGTGGAAGACCTGGAAAAAATTACCAGAAAAAAGTACAACCGGATTCATATCATCGGCGGTGGTTCCAGAAACTACCTGCTCAATCAGTTTACAGCCAGCGCTACCGGCAAAGTGGTGCTGGCCGGGCCTGATGAAGCCACCTCGGTCGGAAATATCCTGACTCAGGCCCTGGCCGTGGGCCTTCTGGAAAACCCCGCGGCTATCAGAAAAACCATCAGGAACTCGTTCGAAATAAAAGAATTTCAGCCGGAAGATACTGCCGGCTGGGATAAAGCTTATTCCAGGTTCAGAGAAATTCTGGAACGCTCTGACAGATTGATTAAATAACCGGCTGACAATTTTTGGGTGCTTTATATCAGGCGCCCTGGTAATTACAAAAAACAAATCAATTTTATCGCCCGGTCAGGAAAGAAATTATATTTTGGCCTGAGTTTATCCTTGTTAGTTTTTTCTGGCGGCATCCTGAGCGCGGTTTTACCTGCAGTCATGGTGGTAAATTTCTTAACTTCAATAAAAATTTCCTAACTTCTGTAAATCAGCTCACAACGCTGGCCAAAACGCTCGGCCAATAAAAAAAATCCCGGCGGTATCAAAAGATGTGGCAGAAAATATAAGATACTTAAAAATATCAATGACAATAAGGTCAACTGTTCGTCGAGTGGTTAAGATTAAAAAGGGCTTATGCACTCGGTAAAATATAACTTTAAAAATCTACTTCAGCCAGTGCAGAGTAATGCTTCCAGCATCTTAAATCTCGGGCACATCAAAGCACCGACCAAGAAAACGCGCTTCTTGACAAAAAACCCGGCAAATTATAAAAAGTTAAAGTAACAGGAGGGTTGAAGATGGACCCGGCTAAGGTTGAAAAGCAATATCTGGAAGCCAGAGAAAAATACCTGGAAATCGGCGTTAGCACAGATGAAGCTCTTAACAGATTAAAGAGCTTTTCCATTTCTCTGCACTGCTGGCAGGGAGATGACGTCCGCGGTTTTGAGCAGAACTCTACATATCTCTCGGATTCAGGGCTGCAGGTTACCGGGAGTTATCCGGGGCGGGCGCGCAATGTCCATGAATTGCGACAGGACCTGGAAAAAGCCTTTTCCCTGATTCCCGGGCGGCATCGCCTGAATTTGCACTCCATTTACGGTGAGTTCAACGGGCCGGTCGAGCGTAACGAGTATGAACCCGACCATTTCCGCGGCTGGGTAGAATGGGCTAAATCCCATGACCTCAAACTCGATTTCAACGCCACCTGCTTCGCCCATCCAAAAGCGAGAGACGGTCTGACCTTAAGCCATCCCAAAAAAGAAATCCGCAAATTCTGGGTCGAACATGTGAAATGCTGCCGCAAAATTGCCTCTTACTTCGGTCGGGAGCAGAAAGCTTATTCGATTCATAACCTGTGGATACCGGACGGTCTCAAGGATTTGCCTTCCGACCGCTGGCACTACCGTCATCTTCTTTACCAGTCGCTCGAAGAAATTTTTGAAATTGATTTCAGTCAGACTCAGCTCAAAGATTCACTGGAAAGCAAACTTTTTGGCCTGGGCAGTGAAGCTTTTGTCGTCGGCTCGCATGAATTCTACCTGAGTTATGCCATAAAGAAAGGGAAAATGGTCTGCCTCGACCTGGGACATTTTCACCCGACCGAGCTGGTGGCCGATAAACTTTCGGCCATTCTTCAGGTTTCTGACGAAGTTCTGCTGCATATCAGCCGGGGTTTACGCTGGGACAGCGACCACGTGGTCATCCTGAATGATGAAATAGAAACTCTGTGCGAAGAAATTGTCAACCTGCCCAACCCGGAAAAAGTTCATTTAGCTCTCGATTACTTTGATGCTTCACTCAACCGCGTCGGGGCCTGGGTTCTGGGAGCCAGGGCCGTCCTGCGCGGGCTCCTCCGGGCGCTTCTTCTTCCGTGGGCCAGGATTAAAGAAGCTGAATGGCAGGGCGACAGCCTGGCCAAGCTCACCTGGAGGCAGATAGCCCGCGACCTGCCAGCCGGAGCAGTCTGGGATTTTTACTGCCTTAAAAACAACGTTCCGGAAGAAAAGGCCTGGCTGGCGGAAATTAAAGCTTACGAAACCTCTGTTCTCAGTCACCGGGAATAGTCTATTTGACTTGAAGCACCGTTTGTGTCTAAACTATGCTCGGCACATATCATGGTGGACAAAGGCCTGACCAGCGACCTGACCGGAACGGAAGAAAAGGTTGACCCGCAGGTTTTTTTGAAGGTCAAGGACCTAATCCTGACGCTGGCCAACACCATTTCTGCCTTAAAAATTTTTCCCAAACACCACGAATCTGCGGTTCATTTTAAGAAAGAATTTACCAGCAAACTCAAAAAATTTCTGGACGAATACGGGCAGCTTGAGCTGGAAATCGGGGAATTTGCTTTTTTTTACAGGGGAAAGCAGGTTTATCAGGACGAGATTTCAAGCAAGAGCCTTCCCTTTTTCTTCTACAAAGATGGATTGCGGGTTCTGGCTTTTTATCAGGGAATGAGCGAAGAAGAAATCCAGGAATTCCTGGAACTGGTCCGCACTGAATCCGCCAAGCCGGCCGAAGAATCCGATGTGGTCAACGCCCTGTGGCTGAAGGATTTGCCCAATGTCCAGTACTACGCCCCGGAAGAATTCCTGGAAAACAGGATTCTGGAAGAAAGGTCTGAGACCCTGGCCCGCAGAGGACTGAAAATCATTCCGAAGGAATTGAGCAACCGGGTGATTAACGTTCAGGTGGACCGCCAGCAGCTGTTCAGCGGAAAGCTGGAACTCCGACAGGAAGACCGGCAGGCACTCAGTTCTTTCCAGGCGGAAGAAACGGCTGAACTTCCAGAAAACTGGCAGCAACCGTTTGATTTTTCCGGCGAAGAAATTCTGGATGAGGCTGGTGCTCATCAGCAGGCCGGAGATAAGGAAAATGTTCCGCCGGCAGAACATTCTTCTCTTTTTTTGGAAGTAAAGCTCGAACCAGAGGACCTTGAGCAACTAAACAGGCTCATCGAAAAGAACCGACAGCTTTCTCCGGAAGAGGAATTCATCAACCTGATGATAGAAATACTGGCCCAGGAGCAGGATATCCAGCAGTTCCAGGTCAACCTCGACATCCTTCATGACTTTTACGTGGAAAACATCAAGAGCGGGCGGTTTGCCATTCCCATCATAATCAATGAAAAATTGAGAAAATTTAAAAGCCTGATTAATTCCGATAACCTGCAAAAAATCCGCCCGGTTGATGAATTTCTGGAAAAAACTTCAGACCTGAAGATCCTGGATGAAATCGCCCGGCTGGTGGAAGCCAAGGCGGAGCTTAATTTCGAAGCTCTCTTTGACTATCTGGTGCAGTTCGGGGAAAAAGCCGTTCCCTTCATGGCAGAACTCTACGAGAAGGTTGAAGATGAAAATTTTCGTCTGCGGCTGAGGGAATTTTTTGCTGAAAAAATCACGCTCGGACCGCAAAATATAGTGGTGCTGGCTGATGACCAGAGACCAAAGTTTAGCGAGATGATAATCGACCTTATGCGGCAGCAGCCGGCCAAAAAAATTATCCCGCATTTCAGCCATTTCTTGAGTTTTTCCAGCCGGGACCTGAAATTAAAAGCCATCGAAGCCCTGGGGTCTTTTAATGATGAGCTGGCCAGCCGGCTGCTGTTCGGGTTTATGAACGATGCTGACCCGGAAGTGAGGATTAAGGCCACCGCTTCCATAAAATTTCTGAGCGACACCACCAGGCTCAAACAACTGATGAAAGAAGTCTTTACCCGAAAATTCAGGCAGAAAAGCCTCGAGGAAAAGAAAGCCCTATTCGAATTTCTCGGCCGGACCAGGCAACCAGAAGCCTTTAACTTCCTCAAGAAAATCTACCTGAAAAAATCTCCCTGGCCCCACGTCACCGAGCTAAGGGTCTGTGCCGTTTCTGGGCTGGCCGCCATGGGCACCAAGGAAGCCATATCTCTCTTAAAACGTGGTGAAAACTTTTTCAACCGTCGTGTGCGAGAAGCCGCGGTGGAAGCTCTGGTAAAATTAAGCATCAGGGGAAAATAGGAACCGAAGATGAACGACCTGCTGGCAGAAAAAGTAAAAAAAGAAGAACAAAAAGAAGACGCGGTTTCCACTCACAAGCAGGCCGTTAATTTTCTGGTGAGGTTCTACATCCTGCTCAAAATACTAAAACTGTATGCCGAGAACAACGAGCTCATCGAAGAACAAACCAAATTGCTTTTTGAAGAATTTGAGAAATTAAAGGCCCTGAGTGAAGACATCTCTTTTCGGATAAAGCAGGAATCCATCTTCTTCAACCAGACCAGGTTGAAATTCTCTCTGGCCAACTACCATATTTTCAAAGCCCTGCTGGAAGAGCTGAGGAAAAAAGAAATTGGCCTCATTTCCCTGTCACCTGACCTGGAGCGCGAAAACCTGAAAAGCGCGGTGGCCATCATCGGCCAAAGAAGAACCGGTTCTACCCCATTTGAGGACATCCAGGCCGACCTGAACCAGAAAAACATTACCGGCATCTCCTTGGAGAAACTTCAGGCCAGCGAAAAATTTATCTCACCCGAGAAGAGTTCGGTCCGTCTCTTCTTCCTGAGTATCCTTCATCTTCGGGAAATATCCGAAAGGAACAAAGAGAACGAAAAAATCCGGTTGAGCACTACCCGACGCCTGATCCAGTCCATTTTTAACCACATGGTGGATAACGAATCATTTCTGATTGGATTGACCAACATTAAAAATTACGATGAATACACGCTCAATCATTCAGTTAACGTCAGCCTGCTGGCGGTAGCCCTGGGGCGCCGGCTCGGGCTGTCCAGGGCCGAGTTAGTGGACCTCGGGCTGGCCGCCTTCTTCCATGACCTGGGTAAAACAGAAACTCCCCTGGAAATACTTAATAAGCCGGGGCAGCTTAACGAAGAAGAGCGAAAAATCATGGAATTGCATCCCCATCTGGGAGCTGAAAAGCTGGTCCAGCTTAAAGAATTCAAAAAACTGCCGATAAGCGCCATTCATGTGGCGATGGAGCATCATATCAAGGAAGATATGAGCGGCTATCCCAGGTTCAAGATGAAAAATGACATCAACCTGTACAGCCGGATCGTCAAGGTGTGCGATGTCTTTGATGCCATCACCACCAAGAGAGTTTACCGAAAAAAGGCTTTTACCAGGAGTGAAGCCCTCAGCCTGATGCTCGAACACATCGGCACCGAATTTAACCCGGTCATCCTGAAAACATTCGTTCAGATGATGGGCGTTTTTCCGGTGGGCAGCCTGGTTCTTCTGAACACCGGTGAAATAGGGCTGGTGGTGGAAACCAACCAGGAACTCCGGTTCATGCTGAGGCCAAAGGTCAAGATAATTGTCGACAGTCAGGGCCAGAAGGTAGATGGAGAGGTGGTAGACCTTACAGAGGCGGACCCCCAGACAAAAAAATACAAGCGCACGATTGTTAAAGAGATAAACCCGGATGAATACGGCCTCAACCCGGCTGATTATTTTCTGTCCCAGGCTTCAGATTAAAGCCTTAAAACACAAAGGGTTAAGAAGGCCAGGCAAAATGCAACAAAGCGCGCGCGATAAAATAAATCAAAAAAATTTGGGAGAAGGTAAACAGTCATGGTCCACCCCCCTTATGATTTGAAAGTTGAATACCTCAGACAACCGGAAGCCATCGACCTGCCGCGGCCAAGGTTTTCCTGGAAGCTCCTGAGTGACCGGCGCGGCGACCACCAGACAGCTTACCAGGTCATCGTCTCGTCGGAAAAAGAATTTGCCGAAAAGGAAATAGGCGATTTCTGGGACAGCGGAAAAGTCAGGGGCAGCAGCACCATCCAGATTCCCTACCTTGGTGAAGAACTGCTGAGCTGCCAGACTTATTACTGGAGAGTGAGGTGGTGGAATGCCGCAGATGAAGCCAGCCCTTTTAGTGAGACCGCAGAATTTAAGACCGGGTTTATGGGAAATTCTAAATTTAAAGCCAACTGGATAAGCCTGCCCGAGCCTGAACATTTTCTGGCCGAAAAGACTGTTCTTCTGGGCGAAGAGGAGCCGGAAAATATTCACTATAAAGCTATCTACCTCAGAAAAGAATTTCGGGGAAAAGGCCGCGCCGGCAAAGCCACCGTCTACATCTGCGGGCTCGGCCATTACCTTCTCTACCTTAATGGCCAGAGAATAGGACAGAAGGTCCTCGACCCGGCCTGGTCTGACTATCATCAGTCCGCTTTTTACTCGGCGTACGATGTTACAGAATTAATTTCTGAGAACAATGCCGTTGGAGTTATTCTGGGAAACGGGCGATATCTTAAAAAATATGGCTACGACCAGCCAAGGCTTCTTTTCCGGCTGGAAATTTACTATGAAAACGGAGGTTTCGAAATCATCGCTTCGGATGAAAGCTGGAAAGCCAGTCATGGGCCCCTTCAGGAAAACGGGTTATATTACGGTGAATATTATGATGCCCGGCTGGAATTCCCCGGCTGGGATCAACCCGGTTTTGATGACAGTCTGTGGAAAAAGGCGGTTGTTTTAAGCGGCGGGCCTGCCCTGCTGGCCGGAGAAAACATTCCGCCGGTGACCATAAACGAAATCATAAAGCCGGTTAACATTTTTTCCCCGTCTCCCTCCAAATACATTTTCGACTTCGGTCAGAACATAGCGGGATGGGCCAGGCTCAGAGTTCAGGGGCCGCCCGGAACGACCGTGGTGCTACGCTACGGAGAGCTGCTCGACCAGGAGGGAAATTTAAACACCGCCACCAATGACCGGGCGCGGTCGGCCGATGTCTACGTTCTAAAAGGCGAAGGCCAGGAAACCTATGAACCATCTTTTACCTATCACGGTTTCAGGTATGTAGAAGTAAATGGCCTTCCATCACGGCCGGATGAAAATTCTCTTGAAGGCTGCTTTGTTCACCTCGGGGCTGAAAGAACGGGGCAGTTTGAATGCTCAGAACGGCTGCTCAACCAGATTCACCAGATGGTGGTCAGGACCATTAGAGCCAACCTGATGAGCATCCCGACCGATTGTCCGCAGCGCGACGAAAGGCACGGCTGGCTGGCTGATGCCTGGGTAACGGCCGAAGCCGCAAGCTACAACTTTGACCTGGCCGCTTTCTACCAGCATTTCCTGAACCTCATCCGCCAGGCCCAGAAAGAAGACGGCAGCCTGCCGGACTTTGTACCTCCCTATAACAAAAAAACCTATCCGGCTGACCCGGCCTGGGGCTCTGCTTATCTTGAACTGTGCTGGCATATGTTCAGGTTTTATGGCGACCGTGAAATCCTGAGGAAGCATTTTCAAAATTTAAAAAAGTACATAGAGTTCCTGCGCAAGAAAGCCACCGGACACATCCAGCTTGCCTGTGGAAAGTACGGAGACTGGTGTCAGCCAGGCTCGATCGTGCCGAAAAAAACTCCTTTAGACCTGGTGAGCACTTCTTTTTATTACCACAACACAAAGCTCTTCTCGGACATCTGCCAGCTGGTTGGCCGGCATGATGATGCGGCAGAATACCGCGAGCTGGCCGGGCAAATTAAGAAAGCTTTTAACCAGGTTTTCCTCGAAGATAAGCAATACAAAGCCTTAAGGCAAAGCCCGGTCGACCGCCTGCCGGACCAAACGTCAAACCTTCTCCCGCTGGCTTTTGACCTGGTGCCGGAGGAAGCGGTGGAAAAAGTCTGGCAAAGTCTGTGCTACGCGATTGAGGTGATTCATGACCGCCACCTCGATACCGGCCTTATCGGCACGAGGTACCTGCTGGACGTGCTGGATAAGTTTAACCGCTCCGACCTGGCCCTGGATATCGTCTTGCAGGAAAGCTATCCCGGCTGGGGTTATATGATAAAGGAAGGAGCCACCACCCTTTGGGAAAGATGGGAAAAATTGACCGACCGGGGCATGAATTCTCACAATCATGTCATGTTCGGCAGCGTGGACGCCTGGTTTTACAAAAGGCTGGCCGGTCTCTCACCGGTCGAACCTGGCTGGCAGGTTTTCGAGATAAAGCCTTTTGCTGAAGGGAAAATAAACTGGGTCAAAGCTGAGCTGAAAACCCCCGCTGGCCCGACCCGTGTTTTCTGGGAAAAAAGGCCGGATGAATACCAGCTTAAAGTTACCATTCCCGTTGGTGCCAGAGCCAGAATCTGTTTCCCCGGCCTGTGGCCTGAAGTCATCATTGAAGAAGCGGAAAGCCGGCTGTGGGATGGCCAGAATTTCCTCCAGCCTGAAAACAGGCCTGAGATAAGTTTGGCTGAAAGCCAGAAGCTCCCGGCCTTCTGGGTCGAGTCGGGAGACTATCATTTCCGGATGAGGCCGGCGGAGGTCAACCCCTGAGGAACTTCTTAAAAAGGCGGGCTACTTCGGCGTAGGCTTCAACCGTTTGCTCTATCTGCCGACCGGTATGGGCGGTAGACAGGCAGCCGCCACCATGAACCACGTGCACGCCATGAAGTAAAAGGCCAAGCTTCAACGCCTGTTCCCGCAGAACCACGTCGGAGCGCTCCGGGTTCCAGACATCTTCCGGGTATTTGTATTCAATCTTTTTTTTCGGGAAGTTCACCATGAAAAACGAACTGAAGCGCACTGCCTGATTTGGCCGACCGGTACAGACCACTTCCAGCCCTTCCTGGCTGAAAACTTTTTCAATCCCCTGGCGCAGCCGCTCGGCCAGTTGCCCCAGCTCGGGATAGATTTTTTCTTCATTTTTTTCCAGGTAGTCAAGCATGATGAGCCCGGCCCGCAGGTATTCTTCGTGAGCCGAGAAGGTGCCGCCTTCAAAGTGAACCCTTCCGTTCTCCTTTCCTGATTTTTCACAGCCTTCCATGATTTCGGACCGGCCCACCACGGCGGCCACCGCCTGCCCTCCGCCAATCAGCTTCCCAAACAGGGAAAGGTCCGGCGAGACATCGTAAAGGTTCTGCAATCCGCCGGCGGCAAAGCGAAAACCGGAAATTATCTCATCGAATATCAGGACGACACCATATTTGTGGCAAAGAGCCCTGGCTGTCTCCAGGTATTCCCTGGAACAAAACATAAACCCACCCACTCCAATAAATGGCTCAACAATGAAACAGGCCAGTTTTGAACCGTATTTTTTAAACCTTTCGACCAGTTGCTCGGTGTCATTAAACCTGGTGATGATTATTTTTTTACTGAATTCCCGGGGCAGACCGGCGGAATCCGGAGCGTTAAACCCCCGTCCCGGATGATACTTTACCCCCTTAAGGAGATAGGGAGAAGCACCGTGCCAGCCGCCACCCACTTTCATTACGTAGTCCCGTCCGGTATAGCCCATGGCCAGCATGACGGCGTAGGTGCTGGCCAGAGTGCCAGAAGTGGTGAATCTGATTTTCAGGCCGGAACCACCGAGCCGGGAAAGTATTTTTTCGGCCAGCTCGAGCTGGGCCTGGCCTTCAAAGCCGGTATGCAGGGTTCCGCGTCTGACGTATGGCAGCAAACCCTTCTTGATGATTTCAGGATTATGTCCGAGTATGTTGGCGTAATGTCCCTGCCAATAATCCAGGTAGGACTGCCCGTCGACATCCTCCACCAGGCTGCCTGCGGCGGAAGCCAGGAAAAAGGGATAGGGCCGCCACAGCCTCAAGGAATGGCTGCCTCCCCTGACCATCAGGCGCGAGGCCTTCTGAAAAAGTTCATAGCTCTTTCTGGTTTTCTTCCGGTACTCTTCTTCCAGGTAAGCCAGCAATTTTTTCATTTTACAAATTCTCTTTTTTAGCGTATCATAAAAGTGAAATTTAAGCCTAATCTCCCGCCGTTGTCAATCAAAGGAGGGAAATTAAGCCGAAGCGGGTCTTGAAATTTTGGCCAATCTATATTAAACTTATAGGAAATATAGGAATTATTTAAAGCTTATTAAGGAGTTGAAAAATGGTTTTGTTAAACCAGGAAGTCAGAGACTTCACCAAAAAGAAATTTGACAGCGAACTGGTCAACCCTGTCAACCTGGTCTTTTTCATGAAGGAGAAAAGCCCGCTGATTGTTCCCGGCCAGGCACCCCAGGAAGATTGCACCTACTGCCCGGAAACGAAACAGCTGTTGGAAGAACTTTCCGGCCTGTCCGATAAGCTGAAGCTTGTGGTTTATGATGTGGACAAAGAACCGGCCCGGGCAGCCGAGTTCAGCATAGATAAGGTCCCGGCTATCGTGGTCATGGGAGAAAAAGACGCTGGCATCAGGTTTTTCGGCATTCCTTCCGGCTATGAATTCATGAGCCTGCTGGAGGCTATTGTTGATGTCAGCCGCGGCGAAACTGAACTCTCTCAGGAAACCAAGGAAGCCCTGAAAAAACTCGATAAAGAAGTGAACATCCAGGTTTTTGTCACCCCGACCTGCCCCTACTGTCCGATGGCCGTGCGTCTGGCGCACCAGATGTCCCTCGAATCACCGATGGTCAAGGGGGCCATGGTTGAAGCCACTGAATTTCCGGACCTGGCTCAGAAATACGAAGTTTTTGGGGTTCCCAAAACCATCTTCAACGAGAATATCTCGTTAGAAGGGGCCGTTCCAGAGGAAATGTTCCTGGAGCACCTGCTGAAAGCAGCCGGCGCCAAGAACTGAGTCGAGCAACCGGCTTTACCCCTAATCCATTCTATTTCAATAAATTACAAAAAAAATCGGTCTGCCTAAATTGACAGTCAGCACCCTGATGTTATAATTATCAGAGTAATGACGCTGTTTAAGAAAAGTAAACGCCGGAAAAGAGTGGTGGTCGTCGGGCTGGATGGGGTGCCCTATTCTATGCTTATCGACCTGGCCAAAAGCGGCGTGATGAGCACGGTGGGCCGCCTGATGGACAGTGGTAAGCTCCATCAGATGAAAGCCAGCCTGCCCGAAATATCCGCTGTCTCCTGGACCAATTTTATGACCGGGACCAACCCGGGAACCCACGGTATCTTTGGCTTCACAGATTTTAAGCCCGGAAGCTACGACCTGAAGATACCAAACTTCCTCGACCTGAAAGTTGACACCATATGGGATGTTCTCGGTCACAGAGGGCTGAAAAGCATCGTCATCAACCAGCCCTCCACCTACCCGGCGCGCCGCATCAATGGCGTGATGATTTCCGGTTTTGTGGCGGTCGACCTCAGCCGCTCGGTCTTTCCCCAGAGTTATTTTGGCGAGCTGGAGCGGATGGGCTACCAGATTGACGTGGATACCGCCAAAGTCATTGACAACCCTTCCCTGCTCTGGCAGGAACTTTCTAAAAGCCTGGCCAGCCACCAGAAAGCTTTGAATTACTTCTGGGAACAGGAATGGGATTTCTTTGAATTTGTCATAACCGGTACGGACCGCCTGCATCATTTTCTCTGGTCTGCTTACCAGGATAAATCACATCCCTACCACCAGGCTTTCCTTGATTTCTACCAGCAGATTGACCGCATCATCTCCAAAATTCTGAATTCAATGAAAAAGATGGAAGAAGAGGAAGAAAGCTTTTTCCTCCTGTCCGACCACGGTTTCACCGGCATCGTGCAGGAAGTTTACTTGAATGCCTGGCTGGAAAAAGAAGGTTACCTGTCCTTTACCACCCCCAACCCCCGTTCCCTGCAGGATATTTCTCCCAAGACTGTCGCCTTTGCCCTCGACCCCAGCCGCATCTACCTGAATCTCGAGAAAAAATTTCCAAAGGGGAAGGTTAAAAAAGAAGACAAAAAAGAACTCAAGGAAGAAATTGCCGAAAAATTGATGAAACTGGAATACAACGGGAAGAAAGTTATCAGACGGGTTTTTAAAGCAGAAGAAATTTATAAAGGCAAATACACTTCCCGGGGTCCCGACCTGGTTGTGGTTTCTGAACCGGGTTTTGACCTCAAAGGTTCCATCAAGAAAAAAGAAATTTTCGGGCGCAGCTACTTGCAGGGCATGCATACCTGGGATGACGCTTTCTTCTGGGCTGCCGAAGATTATGGAGATGACTTGGCCATTGAAAACCTGGCCGAGATAATCCTGAAAAAGCTTAAATGAACTTCAAGCCCAAACCTTTTTCAAAAAATAACCGGCCGCCGGCTGAAAAAATTTCTCTGAAAACTGCACTTTTTGCTTTCCTGTTTCTGCTATTTTTTTTAATCGCACCGGCTGAAGCCTACATCGGGCCGGGAGCCGGGTTTGCCTTCCTGTCTTCTTTTCTGGTATTTTTCCTGACCTTTTTTCTGGCGCTTTTTTCGCTTTTTTCCTGGCCTTTCCGCTTGCTGCTGAGGCTGCTCCGCGGGCAGAAAGCTTACAAGAACAGCCTGGTTAACCGGGTTATCATCATCGGCTTTGACGGTATGGACCCGGAACTGGCTGAGAAATTCATGGCTGAAGGGAAACTACCAAATCTCACCCGGCTGAAAAAAGAAGGAACCTTCAGCAAGCTGCAGACCACCACCCCGGCCATATCTCCGGTAGCCTGGTCATCTTTTATGACCGGGGTCAACCCTTCCAAGCACAACATTTTTGATTTCCTCAGCCGGAACCCGAAAACCTACCTGCCTGACCTCTCTTCGGCCAGAATTGGCCCGCCGGCAAGATTTTTCAGCCTGGGCAAATACCGCATTCCACTGAGCCGGCCCGAAATGCGTCTGCTGCGCAAAAGCCAGCCGTTCTGGAAGTTGCTGGGAAAAGAAGGAATTTTCTCCACCGTGCTGCGAGTGCCAATCACCTTTCCCCCCGAAAAATTTTCCGGACATCTGCTGTCGGGCATGTGCCTTCCGGACCTCAAGGGAAGCCAGGGAACTTTTATCTTCTACACCACCAACCCGGACCGCATTTCAAAAAAAGAAGGCGGGGAAAGCTATCTGGTTAAGAAGGAAGGTAACGTTATCAAAACTCATATTGTCGGACCGGAAAATTCACTGCTGAAAAAACCGGAACCCATAAAAATTCCCATGACCATAAAGTTCTCTGACGCGCCGGACCGAGTGACGGTTGAGGTATCCGGTCAAAGTTTAATTTTAGAGAAAAACAAATTCTCTCCCTGGGTCAGGTTGACTTTTCCGGCCGGGCTCGGCCTGAAAGTTTATGGCCTGACCAGGTTTTATCTTCTGAGCACCGAACCGCATTTTGAGCTTTACCTGACTCCACTGAACATCGACCCGGAAAAACCGGCCCTGCCTGTTTCGCATCCCTTTGTTTACTCGGCCTATTTAGCGCGGCTTCTGGGAAATTTTGTCACCCTGGGTGAAGCCAACGATACCTGGGCGCTGAACGAAGGAGTCCTGCCGGATGAAGCTTTTCTGGAGCTGGCTTACTCTTTTCACCAGGACTGGGAAAAGATGTTCTTTAACGCCCTGAAAAAAACCAGACGCGGGCTGGTGACCTGTGTGTTTGAAACCACCGACAGCATCCAGCACATGTTCTGGCGCTATCTGGACCGCACTCATCCGGCTTTCCGGGCAACCGGAAAAATGGCTGACGGCCATAAAGTTATCGAAGAGCTTTACCAGAAAATGGATAACCTGGTCGGTCGGGTCATGAGTCAAATGAGGCCGAATGATGTGCTGATGATCATGTCCGACCACGGTTTCAAGCCATTCCGCCGCGGTTTCAACCTTAACTCCTGGCTTTATCTCAACGGCTACCTGGCGCTCAAAGAAGGGGCGACAGAAAGCGAGGAGTGGTTCAAACAGGTAGACTGGAGCCGCACCAGGGCGTATGGCCTGGGTCTGGCCGGCCTCTACCTTAACCTTAAAGGTCGCGAAGCCCAGGGTGTGGTACAACCCGGAGAAGAGGCCAGGGCGCTCAAGGAAGAACTGATAAAAAAACTGACCGGCCTTAAAGACGAGGAAAAAAACCAGGTAGCCATCAACCGGGTCATAGATACGTCCAGTATATATGACGGGCCCTACCTCGACCAGGCACCTGATTTGATCATAGCCTACAATTCGGGTTACCGGGTGTCCTGGGATTCGGTCACCGGCAAAGTTAACAGCCGGCTTTTTGAAGATAACCAGAAAGCCTGGAGCGCCGACCACTGCCTTGACCCCAGCCTGGTGCCCGGAGTTTTTTTCACCAACTTAAAACTTAAAGTAAAAAACCCGTCTATAATGGATGTGGCACCCACCGTACTGGAGCTGTTCGGTGTCAGAAGACCTTCTTACCTGGACGGGCAGAGCCTGTTAGAGCAGGGGCCAGAAGACCGCACGGAGGGCAAAGATGGCCAGAGAAAGAAAAAATGATACCATCGACCGGAGAGAGTTTCTCCAGCGGGTGCTCGGACTTTCGGCCGGTCTTCTGCTCAGCCCGTCCGAAGCTGTATTAAGAACCAGGGGCACCAGGGACACCGGCTTCAAGGTGATCGTTCTCGGTTTTGACGGCATGGACCCTGTGCTTACCAGAAAACTCCTGGAAGATGGCCGGCTGCCCGCCTTCAAGGCGCTGGCCAGCTCGGGAAGCTTTATGCCGCTCGGTTCCAGCATTCCGCCTCAGAGCCCGGTAGCCTGGGCCAATTTTATAACCGGCACCAACCCGGGCGGACACGCCATCTTTGATTTCGTCCACCGCAACCCTGAAAATTACCTGCCCGTTTTTTCCGCCTCCGAAAGCCTGCCCGGCCGCCACAACCTGAAGCTCGGCCGTTTGGTATTGCCGCTTTCAGGCGGCCAGGTCAGGAACCTCAGGAAAGGTCGGGCTTTCTGGCAGATACTGGAAGATTACGACATCCCAGCCACCATTTTTAAAATCCCTTCCAACTATCCGCCGGTCAAGACCAGGCAAAGAACCTTTTCCGGCATGGGCACCCCGGACCTAAAAGGTTACTACGGCCTGTTCAATTACTACACCAACGAATATAAATCCGTGACCGAAGAATACGGCGGCGGGGGTCGGGTGCACGATGTTTACGTGATCGGCAACCGGGTGGAAGCCAGGATTCCGGGGCCCGACAACCCGTTCCGTGCCGGCCACCCGGAGACCTATGTGGATTTCAAAGTTTTTATAGACCCGGTTAACCCGGTGGCCAAGATCGCCTACCAGGACCAGGAATTTATTTTACGCGAAAAAGAATGGAGTGGCTGGAAAAAGATAAAGTTTGAATTCATTCCGGGCCAGAGCGTTACCGGAATCTGCCTCTTTTACCTCAAGGAAGTAAGGCCCAAGTTCAAGCTTTACGTCAGCCCCATCAACATCGACCCGGAAGACCCTGCCCTGCCGATTTCCACCCCGGAAAAATATGCCCGGGAACTGGCCGAAAAATTTGGCCCCTTCTTTACCAAGGGCCTGCCAGCCGACACGGCCGCTCTGGAAAACGACGTGCTGGATGAAAAAGAATTCCTCGAGCAGGATGAACTGGTCTACCAGGAATCGATGGCCATGCTCGAGCACGAGCTCAGAAATTTTCACTCCGGTGTGCTGTTTTTCTATTTTTCTAACACCGACCAGCGCCAGCATATGTTCTTCCGCCTGATAGACCGAGAACACCCGGCCTACGATGAAAAGCTGGCGGCGGAGTTTGGACAGGTTATTGCCAGCACCTACCAGCAGATGGACCGGGCGCTGCAGTTAGCCCTCGACCGGGCAGATAGGAATACGGTGGTTATCGTAATGTCCGACCACGGTTTTAACCCCTTCCGCCGCGGCTTCAACCTGAATACCTGGTTGCTGCAGAATGGCTACCATTTCCTTCAACCAGGTGTTAAACCGGAGGAAGTAAGCCTCTTTCAGGGAACAGACTGGTCAAGAACGAAAGCCTATGGCGTCGGATTAAACGCCCTTTATCTAAACTTAAAAGGCCGGGAAAAGTATGGAGTGGTCCGGCCGGAAGAAAAAGAACCCCTGCTGAGAGAAATTGCTCACAAGCTCGAACAATTGGTCGACCCGAAAACCGGTCAAAAAATCATCCTCAAAGCTTACCTGAGTCAGGAGGTTTTTCGCGGGCCGTACGTGGCCGAAGCTCCTGACATCATCCTTGGTTTTAACCGCAACTACCGGATTTCCTGGAACTCCCCCCTGGGCAGTTTTCCGCAAGAGCTGCTGGAAGACAACAAGCAGAAATGGAGCGGAGACCACATGTCTTCACCCGACGTCATACCGGGAATACTGCTGGCCAATCGGCCGGTTAGAATAGAAAACCCGAAGCTGGAAGACGTGACGGCCGGAATTCTTTCCCTCTTTGGCCTGAATATTCCGCCCGAGATAACCGGCCGGAATATTTTTTAGAGACAGGAAGGACAGATAGCTTGCTTTTTGCGAAAATTATAAAAGAAGAAAAAAGGAGAAAATATGGGCAAAGCCAAAGTCAAGCTGGAAAAGGAACTTTACGAGAAAATCAAAAAAATTGCCGAGGTGGCCGGTTACAGCTCAACCGAGGAATTCATCATTCACCTGCTGGAAAAAGAAGTGGCCAAGTTTGAAGGAGCCGATTCAGAGGAAGAGGTCAAAAAAAGGTTAAAAGGACTCGGATACATATCCTGAGCCAGCTTTGGGGCAGTCAATGTGGTGGTTGATGCAGGCGGTGGGAGTTATCGTGCGGTGGCTGATCTGGCCTTTTTCTCATTTTAACCCCTGGTTCGGGCTGCTGTTTGTTTCTCTGCTGACTTCCCTGCTGATGCTTTTTATCTACAAGAAGACCTCTGACCAAGAGAAAATCAGGAGAACCAAAAACCTCATCAAAGCCTACCTGTTAGAGATGAGGCTTTTTCAGCACGACTACCGGGTTCTGCTGCAAACCCAGAAGAATTTGCTGCTGGCCAATTTGCGCTATCTGACCCTTAATTTTAAGCCCTTGCTGGTAATGATGGTACCGCTTTTTCTGCTGCTGGCCCAGCTGAACCTCTGGTTTGGTTACCGGAATTTAAAGCCCGATGAAACCTTTTTGCTGAAAATAAAGTTAAACTCAGCGGTTGAAGTTGACCGGGCTGCGCTCGACCTGGAAACACCGCCAGGTTTGGAGGTAGAAACCCCGGTGTTGAGGATAATAGATGAAAACGAAGCCGACTGGAGAATCAGAGTCAGGGACCGAGTTGAGTCTCCTTTGGTGATTACGGTCAACGGAGAAAGGTACCGGAAGGAAATCGTGGCCGGTTTTAAGCAGCTTAAAAAAATTTCCCCGATTCGCCCCGGGAAAAACCTCTGGCTCCGGCTGATTTATCCGGGCGAAAAACCGCTGCCCCCCGGCTCTTATCTGGAAAAAATTGAAATAACCTGGCCTGAAAACCGGCTGAGCCTTCTGGGCCTCAGGTGGCACTGGTTGGTGGCTTATTTTATCCTGACTGTTATTTTTGCTCTTGCCTTCAGGCGAGCTTTCAAAGTAGAAATATAGCTGAGCCCCAAACAGGCTGGAAAGGAGAGTCCGATGAAAATTGAAACCTTTGAAATGGAAAGGATGCAATCGCTGTGGGAGAATGTGGTCGATTACAACCTTTCCGAATCAGGCGTGCATCCTCTGACGCTAACCGAACTCCTGACCCCGGATGAAGAGCAGCAGCTGCGACAGCTTGAACTCGGCTACACCCAGACAAACGGTACCCTACCTTTACGAGAAAACATCTCTCGCCTGTACGGTGGAGTTAATCCGGAGCAGGTCATGGTCAGTGCCGGTTCGTCAGAAGCAAACTTTCTTCTTATGTGGAGCCTCATCGAACCCGGGCAAGAAGTTATCTTTGAACTGCCCAACTACATGCAGATGTGGGGACTCGCCCGGGCCTTCGGGGCTGAGGTCAAACCGCTCTGGCTGAGAGAGGAACTTAAATGGCAGCCAGACCCGGATGAACTCAAAAAGCTGATTACTTCCAGGACGAGGCTGATTATCCTGACTAACCCCAACAATCCGACCGGGTCGATACTTTCTGAAGAAATTAGAAAAGAAATCATAAAACTGGCCGCTCAGGCCGGGGCCTGGCTCCAGGTGGATGAAGTTTACCGCGGAGCAGAAAGAGACGGCCGCGAAACCCCGTCATTCTGGGGTGAGTATGAAAAAGTAATAGTCGTGGGCGGGCTGTCGAAAGCCTATGGCCTGCCGGGGTTACGGCTGGGCTGGCTGGTGGCTCCGGAAGACCTGGTAAAAAAGGTCTGGACCTACCACGACTACACCACAATTTCCGTTTCTGCCATGACCGATTTCCTGGGCACTCTGGCCCTTCAACCCGAAAGAAGGATAAAACTGCTCAGCCGAACACGCTCGATTCTCCGGGAAAACCTGCCCGTGCTGGAAGAATGGCTTAAAAGCTTTGGCTCTCTTTTTCACTATCACCCACCCCAGGCGGGAGCCATACTTTTTGCCGGATACGACTTGTCGGTGGAAGCTTTAGAACTGGTGGAAACCGTCAGACGGGAAAAGAGCGTCCTTCTGGTGCCAGGCGAACATTTTCAGGTCAGGAAACACCTGCGTTTCGGCTACGGAGCCAGGCCTGAATATATAAAAGCCGCACTGGAAAGAGTTTCAGAAGTCCTGCACCGCCTGCTCGGGCGATAAAATTAAGCAACACAGCATCGCACAAAAGTGAGGAGGAACACCATGAGACGGACAAATTCCACTGCCGGGGGAAAAGTTTATGGCCTGCCTTTCATTTTACTGGTGGCATTATTCCTGTGGTTGCCGGCTTCTGCCCAGAACATCCTGAAAGTGGCCGTGATTAACTCCCAGAAGGCCTTTGAGCAATCGGCTGAAGGTAAAAAAGTGGTGTCCATTTTGCAGGAAAAAGAACAGGAAATAAAGGACAAAATCAAAAAACAGACCGAGGAAATTCAGAAACTAAAAGATAAACTGGCCAGTCAGAAACTGACTCTAACGCAGGAAGCCCTGAGCCAGCTTCAGCTGGAAATTGACCAGAAAGAAGCGGCCCGTCAGAAATACGAGCAGGAAGCGTCAAGTGAGTTCGAGCAGTTTAAAAACCAGCAAATCAAAAGAATCCGCGAGGAAATGCTCGCCGTGGTGGATGAGCTGGTCAGGGAAAAAGGTTATGACCTGGTTTTTGACCTGAACTCTTCCGGTCTTATATATTTTCAGCCTGCCTTTGACATCACCGATGAAATAATCAAACGCTATGACCAGAAGAAAAACCCGAAAAAATGATTTCCCGCTCCGTACGAATCTTGGCCTGAGTAAATTAAAATCACTTCCTGAATGACAGGTTGATGAGCACCAGTTCGGAATAACTCCCGGTTCTGACCGGCGGGCCCCAGGTTCCGCTCCCGGAAGAAACATAAATATGAGTTCGGTTCTTCCGTAAATAACCCCAGTTTTTTTCATAAACCAGCTTATTGATCAGGTTCAAAGGGAAAAGCTGCCCGGCGTGCGTGTGTCCGGACAGCTGGAGGTCCACCCCGGCTTCAGCCGCTTCATTCAGATAAAGCGGTTGATGGTCAAGCACGATTACCGGTCGCGAGAGGTCAACTTGATTTTTCTCCATGATTTCTCTGAGTGACAGTCTTTTCTCTCCCAGCCTGACCGCCGTCCAGTCTTTTCGGCCGATGACGTAAAAATAATCTTTTACTATAACCGCCTGGTCGAGCAAAACCACCACGCCGGCTTTTTCCAGGTAAGGTATGTTGCGGCTAAATCCGCCGTAGTATTCATGATTGCCGGGGCAGGCATAGAGGCCCAGCCTGGCTTCCATTTTCTTAAGGCAACCGACCATCTTTTCCTCTTCTTCGGCCGAGACCGCTTCATCAACGATGTCCCCGGCAAAAAAGACCACATCCGGCTTTAGCTGGTTTACTTTTTCCACCAGCCGGGAAAGCCGTTCCGAGCGGTTTACAACACCGAGATGAATGTCTGAAATAAGAACTGCTTTTATGTCACCTGCCCCGGGCACTTCTTTTTCCACCGTCAGGTTTAAGGTTTTAAGCCTGGGGTTTATAGCATTTAAGTGTCCCAAAAAGACTATCAGAAGGGAAAGGACCGCCACAACCATAAAACCGGCCGGCTGGTTGACCGAACACCATTCGGCCGGCCGGGAAAGATGGCTCAGGCGGAAAATTCCCCGGAGCAGGTCTCTGGCGAGCAGAAGTAGTAAAAGATAAACCATCAGGGCCAGATGGTAAACGCCAAAGGCCACCAGCCTCTCGGAAACCTGATGCTGAAAATGACTGTTAAACATTCGGCCGAGCGGGAAAGCCAGCATGGAAATCAGGAAAGCCAGCAGGAATAAAATTCTGAGCAATGGCTGAGAAGAAAAAGCCTGCATCAAGCGCCAGATGATGTAGCCGTTGACTGTGCCGTAGATGAGCAGGACAATAACCAGGAAAATCACCAAGTCTTTTCTCCTCATGCTCTAAAATTTCACCGAGAAAAATCTAAACTTTTAAACTTTTTTCAAGTTTTCTTTTCCGTTTCGAGCGGCTCATTAATTTTATTAAACCAGGCGATTTCTTCCAGAGGTTTCCTTCTGTGGTCGCCGGAAGGACGGCTGGCCGCGTATCCCAGGGAAAACATGGCCACCAGTTTGTACGTGCGGGGAATCTTCAGAAACCGCCTGACGGCCCGGTGGTCAAACCAGCCTATCCAGCAGGTACTCAATCCCTGTTCCTCCGCCTTGAGCACAAAATGCTCGCCGGCAATCCCCAGGTCGAGCAGGTAAAACTGCGTGCCCTGGATGACCCGGCCCAGCACATTGGCCAGCAGGTCGAGCCTGGCCATCAGCAAAACGAGCACAGGGGCCTGAGCAGCAAACCGGCAGGGAGAATAAATGCCCGAAAAAGCCTTCTCGGCCACCCGATTTTTAAGCTCCGGGTCGTCTATGACCAGGAAACGCCACGGCTGAGAATTTTCCGCTGAAGGGGCCAGCCGGGCCGCTTCCAGACAGGCCAGAATTTTTTCTCGTTCGACCGGACGGTCAAGATAGCGTCTGATGCTCCGCCGGCTTCTGATTATTTCATCAAGGGTCATTGGCATCTTTCTTTCTCCTGCAAAAATTTTTGCCGCTCTTTGAGGCTGTTATATCTATTTAATTTTAGCAGAAAAACATTTTTTCGCAGCTCCTGTCGCCGAGCGGCCTGGCCCCTTCTTTTCGGGGCTTTTCATTTTTTCCGGCCGAGTTAATTTTTCTTTTTCTCCCCGCTCTGTTCCCATTCTCGTTGGAGTTCAACCAGGTCAACTGTCTGGGAAAAATCACCGAGCAGATAACGGGCAAAATAATCAGCTCTTATCCAGAACCAGTAATCATTCATGTCACCGTAGCCGTGTCTCTGTCCGGGGAAAATGAAGAAATCAAACCTCTTGCCCGCTTTTATCAGGGCGGCGGCCAGCCGGAAGGTGTTGGCCGGGTGGACGTTATCGTCCATATCACCGGTGGTCAGGAGGAGATGTCCTTTAAGGTTTCTGGCCAGCTCTGAATTCCTGTCAATGCTGTACTCGAACTTTATGTTTCCATCCTTATCCACCACTTCCTTCACTCCGTGGTGCTTTTCGCTCCACCAGCGGTTGTAGATGTTGTTCTCGTGATTTCCGGAAGAGGCCACTCCCACCTTGAAGAAATCGGGATAAACCAGAAGAGCGGCCGCCGTCATAAACCCTCCGCCTGAATGGCCGTAAATGCCAACCCGGTTCAGGTCGATAAAAGAGTGCCTGGCGGCCAGCTGTTCGATGGCATATTTCTTATCGGCCAGCCCGTAATCCCGCAGATTGCCATAGCCATAATTGTGGTACCACTTCGAGCGCATGGGGCTGCCCCCTCTATTCCCGACTTCAATGACAATGAACCCGAGCTGGGCCAGGGCAATATTCTGGTTTCGCGGCGAAAAACTCTTGGAAACGCTTTCCGTCTGCGGACCCGGGTAAACATAGGCAATAATCGGGTATTTGCGGTTTGGGTCAAAATCGAACGGCTTGTACATCACACCATAAAGGTCGGTCAGGCCGTCGGCCGCTTTCACGGTAAACGGTTCGGGAAATTTAAAGCCGGCCTCGAGCAGCCGGGAAACGTCCGTGGCTTCCAGGTCGAGAAGTTTCTGCCCGGCCGAGTCATACAGTTCGGATTTCGGCGCGGTATCCACCCGAGAATAATTGACCACAAAATACCTGGCGGAATCACTCATGGAAACGGAATGGTTAAAATTCCCCGGGGTGAGGTTTTTCAGGCCGCTTCCATCAAGCCCAACCCGGTAAAGATGGGTATAGTAAGGGTCTTCCCCTTTTTCCCGGCCGCAGGCCAGAAAATAGAGCACCCTGTTCTTTTCATCTACCTGCACGACGCCCTGACAGTTGAATTCGCCTTTCGTCACCTGAGTTTTAAGGTGTCCCTGTCCGTCATACAGGTAGTAATGGCCCCAGCCGTCTCTTTCTGACCACCAGAGTAATTCCTGGCCGCCGTTAATCAGTCGCAGCGGCTGGTAATCAACGTAGGTGTTCAGGCGTTCCGTTATCAGCACTTTGACCTCACCGGTGCTGGTATCTGCCAGGCAGACTTCATAGCCGTGGAGGTCACGGGTCTGACGTCCGAAGTAAAGCCTGTCTGATGTGTCAGAAACCCAGCTGGCCGGCGGCGGGTTGTCCGGGTCGTTATCCGTGGCTTTCCTTGGCGCGGTGAAGATGTTGTAAGTTGGGTCCTTAAACTTTTCGGCTTTTATCTTCACCCTCTGTTTTGTCCCGATATCGAACACCAGGATTTCTGGCTGGGGCTGGTTTTCTTCGCCCGGCATACCGTATTTGTAAGTTTCCAGGGTCGGTCTGGGGTTGGCCAGGCTGTTAATCACCCACAGGTTGCCCACCTTTCTTTCGTCCTGCCGTATACAGGCGAACTTTTTAGAATCTTTGGACCAGAAAATCATGATGGCCGGCACCCGAAAATCTTTTCGGTCTTTCTCTTCCTTCTGCAGCTCCTTTTTCTCATCGTCGCGCAGACGCCGGGCAAAGCTGTAATATTCTTCGCCATCCTGCGTCAGCTGGATTTCCTGGATGTTTTTATCATCAGCTTTTTTCAAAGCTCTGGCATAATTTTCTGCGTCCATCAGGAAAAGATTATGTCCCCGGGCAAAAACCACCCACTTCCCGTCGGGTGAAATTGAAGCCCAGCGGGGTCTTTTGGGCTCGGGCTGATAATCTTTTATCAGACTTAGCCGACCGCTTACCAGCTCGTACTCAAAGCCGAGGATTCTGGTCTTCTTTTCCGGTTCTTTAGGTTTTTCTTCCCTGGTCTTGTTAACTTCAGTATCCTGCTCTTTTTCCTTTTCTTTTTCCCTGTCCAGAAATCTCTTTTCCAGTTCTCGCACCTTCATTACCTGCCCTTCCACCTGGATGTCGTTATCAAGAGGAACTTCTATTTCGAACTGAATGGCTTTTTCATCTTTAACGAACTTGATATTCTTTACCGGCAGGTGCTGGGCATCATAAGGGGTCAGCAATATTTTGGTCAGTTCGGCGGCCATTCGCGCATTATCAAACAGCGGTTTTTTCTGCCGGTTAGCCGGGTCGACCAGATACCAGCTCTTGCCGGCCGGAGTTTCGTAGGTATACCAGAAACGGTCGCCATTTTTTAGCCAGTTAGCTTCCACGTTCAAATCAAAGACTAATCTGGCCACTTTGGCCGGTGTCCAGCGGGCGGCCAGCTCATAGTTGGCCTTCTCCGGGCTGGCCGCGAGCACCGAGCTTAATAAAGCCACCATCAGCAGAAGGTTAAGAGTGATTCCCGGGCGGCTTTTTGAGGCTGAGGATAATGCTGACTTCATATTTTCCTCCTTTTTTTATCCTGCATTCTTTTGCTTCACGTCCTAAGTAAATTTATCATCTTGCCTGCCAATATTTTCTTTTTTCGCCATGACAATTTCAGGTAATAATTATTCTCGGTCTCATTCTGTAACAAATTAAACTCATAATTCATCCTAAAGCGTTGGTGGCAGAAAAACCCTTAGAAAAATGTCTGTCACCCTGACCATATTACCTGTCTGATTCTTGGCCCTCTTTAAGCTTAAAACCCGTCAATTTCAAAATTAACCCTGCTCCCGCCTTCAGGCTGTGAAACCTTGAGGCCAAAAATTTCAGCGTATAAGATGCAGTCTGGTCTGACGTCCATCAAGGTAGGTCACGCCCTGCCTGGTAAAGGCCGCGTCCTGCTCCACTCCCATGACCACTTCCTGGTTATCCCATTCGGGCACCACCGAGCGACAGTTGAGTTCAATGGAATAACAGGTGTCATAATAGAGGGGATAATCGCCCTGACCGGGCACACCCTCCTGCTTATCCCAGAGTCCGATGGTCGGTCCGGCGGCATGGCCGTGAAAGCCGAGCGGATGAGTGTAGATGCTTGCCTTGAGGCCTTCCTCCCTGGCCTTTTTCAGCGCGGCGGCCAGTATCTGGTTTCCGGTTCGGCCAACCACAAATTCAGACGTGAGTATATCCTGAACCCGATTGGCCCGCCCCAGAGCTTCCTTCAAACCGGCCGGAGCATCCTCTTCCCCCGGTTTGAGCACATAGGCTAACTCCTGGTGGTCGGTATTGAGTTTCAGGTAAGTCAGGCCCACGTCGCAGTGCAGCAGGTCGCCGTGCCGTATGACATTGTCCCGGTACGGTGAAGATTTTGGCCTTTGAATTTCGACTGAAGGGTTAAACCACGTCTGAAGCCCGAGCGAACGTATCTTTTCCCAAAACCACCATTCCAAGTCGTCTGTCGTGGTTATTCCCGGAGTAATGGCCGCGGCAGAAAAGGCTTCTTTGATAATCTGATGGGCCAGGCCGGCCAGATGGTGGTAAACTTCAATCTCTTCGGGAAGCCTTCTCTCCAGCCAGCCCACAGCCAGTTTTTCTCCTGAACAAAGTCTCCGGCTGAGCTCAGGGCCGAGGTAACGTGTAAGAAGCTGATGGTTGGTGTAGGTCAGCCCGTCAGCAAAGGCAAATGTGCCGGATTCATTGACGGCAATTTTCTTCGGGTTTCGCGCTTTGACCAGTTCGGCCAGGGCTTTCCACTGGTCAGGTTGCCTGGCCGGGTCCCAGAGGGCAGGATAAAGATGGCCTATGGAGTAGCGGCCGACGTTAAATTTTTCCAGCCCCTTCTCTGACCCGCGGTCAAAAAACACCAGCATGGAAAGGCGCCGGGCGGACAGACTTTCAAACGGCACCAGGGTGAGGTAAACCGGGTCTTCATTGTATTCCTGGCAGATGATTAACCACATGTCAATTCCCTCTCGCCTCATCAACTCGGGCAGGATGGTTTCCAGCCTTTTCTCGAGCCAGGTGTTAAACACCCGGGCCTGCTCTCTAAGCGGCAGAATTTGAGAATAGTCCCCCGCGGCTGATTTTAAGTTCAAAGTAAAAAAGCCGAGAATAAAAAACAATCCCAGCCAGATGGTAATGCGTTTTTTCATCTGTCGACCTCGCCTGAGAAATTCATTTTAACTATTTAAACTCATCAGGCTTTAGACTTTCAACAAAAATTTTGCTTTCCTCCACAAGTTAATTTTTGTTATCATAAAAACAGGTTAAACCACGAGGGATTCTTTTACGTAAATATAAAAAAGGAGAAATAAATGAAAGCAAGAGCTTTGAACTTATTCATTTTAATTCTGGCTGCGGCTTTTATGCTTTTAAGCTGCGCACCGGAAGCCAAGATTCCGGTGGCCGGGAATGCCACCGGCCAGGATATGCTCACCCTGTTACCGGCCGACACTTCGGCTTTTATGGTCATAGACTGGAACAAAGCGGTCAATCTGCCCCATCTACGGGCCATGCTGGAAGAACAGCCGGAACTGCAGCCTTACCAGAAAAAACTATCATCTCTGGCTGACCTGAATAAAGATGTTTATTTTCTGGCTGTGGCCCTGGCCGGTGAACTGAAGAAACCGGGAGAAAACGCCGTCATGCTGGTTAACCTGAAGTATCAGAAAGAAAAATTCCTTCCTGCTTCGACGGAAAAAGATTCAACCGTTGAATATTACGAAGGCATTCCATACTTCCCGATGGTGGAAATCGAGGGCTCAGCCGTCATCTGCGTGGCTTTTCTTGATTCCTCTAACATGGCCGTGGGCACGGAAAAAAGCGTCAAAAAGGTTATTGACGTTTACAAAAAGAAAACGCCCAACCTTCTAACGCGAAAGGACATGAAATCTTTTCTGAAAGATTTAAACACCGGAGCACTGACCTTCAGCTTTTTCTCCATCCCTCCGGAACTCATCAACCAGGCCGCCGCCCAGAATCCTCAATTTAAAATGTGGGAAAATCTGCGCTATTTATCCGCCTTTTCTGATTACCGTAATCAGCTTTATTCGTTAGAAATCAAGCTCTATGCCCAGGATAAAAACCAGCACGAGAAAATGGCTGAAACCCTGGCCGGGCTTAAAGCTCTCGGCCTGGGTCTGGCCGGCCAGATGCCGGAGATTACTCAGGTGCTCAATGCGCTGGAAATTACCTCGACTGAAAAGTATGTCAAGGTCTACCTGAGCCTGAAGCAGGAAACCGTTGACCAGCTGAGAAAGGCTCTGAAAGAAAAGGCGAAAACTCTGTCGAAAGAAAAATTATAAACAAACGAACAAAAAGCCAGCCTTCCGAAAATCGGCTGCCCCGACAAAGAATTTATTGATCAGCAGCTTTGGGAAGATAGTCTAATCTTCAAAAAGGTATTCTTTATAGCTGAAGAGAACACACGACATAATCAGAAAAACGGCCACCACTCCCAGAAGAACCAGAATGGCCACCCCGGGCCTGGTTGGCTCCAGCCTGATAAACAGGAAGCTGAGCTTGCCCGTGCTGGTGGTGTACTTTGGCAGAAGCGATTTCAGGTAGTGAACGATGGACAGCTTCTGGGTGGTGCCGGGGAAATACTGAATGATACTTTCCCAGCCAAAACCAAAGGCCAGACCGACCAGCACCGGCTTTTTAAGCCACACGCCGAGAAAGTTGAAAAAAGAAAGATAGGCGGCCAGCCCGAGCAGCAAGACGAGAGAATAGCTTAATACGGTCAACAGGCTCGAGGCTGAAAACTCAGGGTCCAGGTTCAGGATTAAATAAGAAATAACGACCGAGAAAAACAGCATCAGCCCGCTGAGCGAAAAATAGGCCAGATACTTTCCCAGGATGATGGCCGAGCGTCTTACCGGCCGGGAGGTTAAGTACGGTAAAGTTCGGTTATCCAGCTCTTCACCAACGATGGCCGTGCCAAAAAACAGCGCCAGCAGCACGACCAGAAATTGCAAAAAGAAGGTCATCAGGAAATTTTGGAAAATGATCTGCCCGCTTTCAGTCCAGTGACCCGCCAGCCTGTAAATTTTTATCACCAGAGCCATCACGATGGAAGCCACGCTCAGCCAGAAAAAGGTCCTGGTCCGGGAAGTTTTTCTGGCCTGATAAAAATACAGGGCAAACACTCTTAAAATTTCGTGCTTCATGTCATTTCCCTACCAGATAATCAAACACGGCCTGCAGGTTGTCGTCGGGCGAAGTGATTTCGTCAATCAAAAGGCTGGATTCCAGCACCAGCTGATTAAGTCGCTCGAAGAACAGGTCGCGCTGGTGAGTTTCGAAGGTCACGGCTGCCTGTTCGGGCTCGAAGGTTATGTTGAGAATGTAGTTTTCAGCCGCCAGCTGCCGGGCCAGTTCCCGGTAATGAGGAGATTTGACCCTAATCATATGAGGATGCCGGTCCAGAAGTTCCCGAATAAAATGCAGGTCGCCGCGGGCCAGAATTTTCCCCTGATGTATCAAAACGATTTCCGAGGTTATGGCTTCCACCTCGGGCAGGACGTGGCTGGAAACCACGATGGTTTTTCCGGCACTCCTCAGCTCTTTGATCAGCTTGATGATGCGCCTTTTACTCAGCGGGTCGAGTCCGCTCAGCGGCTCATCCAGGATAAGAATTTCCGGGTCGTGGGCCAGCGCCTGGGCAATCTTTATCCTCTGCCTCATCCCCCGGCTGTAACTTTTAATCGGCCGTTTTGCCACATCCTGAAGGTCAACCATTTCCAGGGCCTGTTTGGCGCGCCGCTCTTTTTCGTTCGGCTCAAAGCCGTAAAGGGAAAGCAGTCCGGTCAGGAACTTCCAGCCGTTCAAACCTTCATAAAAAGAATCAACCTCCGGGCAAAAACCGAGCCGGCGGAAAATTTCCCGGTTATTCCAGACCTTTTGGCCAAAGATTCTGACCTCGCCGATATTTGGCTTGAGCTGTCCGGTAACGATTTTCATAAAAGTTGATTTGCCGGCGCCGTTCGGCCCGAGCAGGGCGGTAATCCCCGGCTCTATTTCCAGGGTTACTTCGCTAATGCCCAGGACGTTTCCGTACCAGCGGGACAGGTTCCTGGCTTCGATCACCGCGCTCACTTTATGACCTCCACCCCGCGCACTTTTCTGCTGACCAACGCATAACAGAGGAGCACAAACAGAACCAGCACGGCCAGAGACAGAGTCCAGGGCGTGGACTGGGCCGGTTTGGTCAGGAAAAATCCGGCCGCAACCTGGTCCAGGTTTAATTTGAGCGAAAGCAGCCCGGCATAGGGCGAGCGGAAAATGAGAAAAAAGACACCGCTCAGAATGCTCGAAAGTAAATAAATGCCAAACATCAGGGCGACCGCCTGATTGCGGTTGTTGGTCAGCGAAGAACAGAGAAGAATAAAAGCCGTGAAAAAAACCATGATAAAAATTGAATACAGAACAATGGATAAAACAAGCCAGGGGTAATCAACCAGTAACCTGAAGCTGCCGGAAAAAAGAAGCTTCAGGATGAACAAAATCAGGGCCGGCACCAGAGTCAGGCAGCCCACAAAAAAAGATACCACGCCGGCCTTTCCCAGGAGGTAATCTTTTTTCCGAAGCGGCCTGGAAAAATAAAGTTGAATCGCTCGGTGTCGAAAATCATCGGCAATCAAACCGGCACCACCGACTGACATCAGCAGGAGAATCATGAAAAAGATATAATCCAGAGTCAGGTAGGATTTAAAAAAGCCGGGGTCGATGTGCAAGAATTTTTCAAAACCGCCGCCGAGGGATTTGAAATCTTCCAGCCGTTCAGAAATGTAGATGCCCGCCGCGTAGACAAAAGCCGGAATGTAAGCGGCGGCAAAAAGCGGTTTGAATTTTTTCCGCTGAAAAGCCAGCTTAATGCCCGTTCTCATGATGGGCCAGGCCGGCTTAAAATTTTCTTTAAACTGGCCATCCCAGTGATGGTATCCTTTTTCCCTGATGGTGGCCATCAATCCACTCCTACCACCCTGGCAAAAAGTTCTTCAAGTGAGGTCTGGCTGCGAACAAAGTGCCGAACCTGGACTCCCTGCCTGGCCGCCGCCCGGAAAATTTCCATGTGGTCAAAATCCGGCGGGGCAAAGATTTTTACAATCCTGTCTTCGGTTTCTTCAAAATGACAGGATTTCTGCTCAAGTTCTTTTCGAAAGCCATCAAGCGGGCCTTTTATCTTCAACTCGTAAAGCCGGTAATTTACCATCTTAAGGTCCGAGAGCAGGCCGGAGGCAGCAATCTCGCCCTTGTTGATAATCACCACCTGGTCGCAAATGGATTCTATGTCAGAGAGAATGTGAGAGGAAAGAAGCACGGAAATTCCCCTGTCTGAAGCAATCTCGCCGATGAGTTCGAGAATTTCCTGACGGCCGGTGGGGTCAAGGTTGGAAGTGGGCTCGTCCAGAAAAAGAAGTTTCGGGTCATGGACCAGCGCCTGAGCCAGCTTTAAACGTTGCCTCATTCCGGAAGAATAGGTGTCTATCAGACGATAACGCGATTCACCGAGTCCAACGTAAAAAAGCACTTCATGGGCCCTTTTCATGGCATCCGGCCGGGGCATGCCCGACAGCTCGCCCAGGTAAGCGGTAAAGCTCACGCCGTCCATCCCCGGGATGTAACATTCATCTTCTGGCATGTAACCGACGGCCTGCCTGATCAGCTTCTGCTCTCTTTTTATGTCATAGCCCAGCACCTTACCTTCGCCTTCATCCGGAGTTAAAAAACCGAGCATTATTTTAAGCAAAGTGCTTTTACCCGCGCCATTCGGGCCGAGCAGGCCAATGGCTCCCGCCTCAAGCTTCAAACTGATGCCGTTTAAAGCCCTGACCGGGCCGTATGAAAAATGGATGTTAGTCAGCTCAATGGACATTGATTACCCGCACAATCAACATAATATTTTACGAAAATTCCGTCCGTCTGGTTTAACTTCCTGTTAATTTACCTCATTATTTTAGATTATTATTCATCAAAAAGCCAAAACCTGAAGTTTGGTCGTCGCCTGAGCCACAGAAAAAGCCCCTTCGCCGGCCAGCCAAACAGTCTCCAGAAAATCTTCTGTTCTCCGGGTAAAGGTCATTTTGTACACCGAATCAATTTTTGGGCATTCTGAAAAAGGAAGAACTTTTCTTTTTAAGAAAAAAATTCAATTCGGTTATAATGGAGATGCCAATCAGGTTTTGATAATGATAAAAAGGAAAGTAAAAGGAGGAAAAATGGGTCTTAAAAAAATCAAGACGTTTTCAATCCTGATCATCGGGCTTTTTCTCGTCCTGAACCCGCTTTTCGGGCAGGGTAAAAAAGCCTTGACTTTTGATGATTTCATAAAAATTAAAAGGCTTTCCGACCCGCAACTTTCCCCCGACGGGAAAAAGCTGGCCCTGGTCATCACCACGATGGACCTGGAAGCCAACCGCGGGCAGAGTGACATTTACCTGGTGACGGCCGACCGGGGTGAAGTTAAACCTTTAGCTGTCAGTCCGGCCGCCGATTTCTTTCCCCGCTGGTCGCCCGACGGAAATCAGCTGGCTTTTATTTCAAGCAGGAGCGGTTCAGCTCAGGTCTGGTTAATGCCAGCAAGCGGTGGCCAGCCTCGCCAGCTGACGGATTTCCCGGGCGGTATAAATTCTTTCAGCTGGTCAAAATCGGGAAAATATCTTCTGGTCACCAGCCCGGTCTTTCCCGACTGCCCCGACCTTGAAGCCAACCGGAAAAAATTCGAAGAACAGGAAAAAAGCAAGGTTAAGGCCCGAATTTATGACCATCTGCTTTTTCGCCACTGGAACGCCTGGTTCGATGGAACAAGAAGTCACCTTTTTCTTTTTCCGCTCGATGGCGGACGGCCGGTTGACCTGACCCCCGGAGATTACGACACTCCTCCCATTGCTCTGGGCGGAGAACTTGATTTTGCCATTTCTCCGGACGAACAAGAAATTGCTTTTGTTCGCAACATCGACCCGGAGTTCAAACTCGGCCTCGGCACGAACAACGACATCTTTCTGACAACACCCGGCGGGCAAAAAATTGAAAAGCTAACCGAAAGCCGGGCCAATGACATCGACCCCAAATACTCCCCTGATGGTCGTTATCTGGCCTACCGGGCGATGGCCAGGCCTGGTTTCGAAGCCGACAAACTCGCCCTCATCATCTACGACCGGCAGAAAAAAACCTTCCGCAACCTGACGGAAAACCTGGATTATTCTCTGAGTGAGTTTCTGTGGTCTCCCGACAGCAAATCTATCTATTTTCTCTGTGAGGAAAAAGCCCGGACGGCTCTTTTCAAATTGACGGTAGCCACCGGAAAAATTGAAAAGATTCTTGACGGTCATTTCCTGAGCAGCCTCAGGCTGGCACCCGATGGCCGAACCATGTATGCTCTCAGACAATCATTAAACCATCCCAGCGACCTTTATGCCCTTGACCTGACGACCAAGAAACTCAGACAAATAACTGACGTGAATGCTGAACTGCTGGCCGGTCTGGAAATGAACCCGGCCGAAGATTTCTGGTTTGAATCCGAGGGGGATAAGGTTCACGGGCTGCTGCTTAAGCCGCCATTCTTTGACCCGAGCAAAAAGTATCCTCTGGTAATGCTCATACACGGCGGTCCGCAGAATGCCTGGTCGGACAACTTCCATTACCGATGGAACGCTCAGATGTTTGCTGCCCGCGGATACGTGGTGGCCATGGTCAATTTCCACGGCAGCACCGGTTACGGCCAGGCCTTCACCGATTCCATCAGCGGCGACTGGGGCGGAAAGCCCTACCGGGACATTATCAAGGCGGTCCATTACCTGCAGGATAATTACCCGTTTATTGACCGGGAAAAGCTCGGCGCGGCCGGAGCATCATACGGCGGCTATATGATTGACTGGATTGCCGGGCAGACGGATATTTTTGACTGCCTGGTAAGCCACTCCGGCGTGTTCGACCTGCGCTCTGAGTACGGGGCCACCGAGGAGCTCTGGTTCCCGGAATGGGAATACCGGGGTACCCCCTGGACCAACCCGGAAATGTACCAGAAATTCTCGCCCAGCTCCTACGTGCAGAATTTTAAAACTCCGACCCTGGTGGTTCACAGCGCCAACGATTTCCGCGTACCGCTGGAGCAGGGGCTGCAATTCTTCACCTCACTGCAGCGGATGGGCGTTCCCAGCCGGTTGCTCTATTTCCCCGATGAAGACCATTTTGTGCAGAAACCGCTCAATGCCCAGCTGTGGTGGAAGACCGTCCTGGACTGGCTTGATAAATATTTAAAATAACTGATTAAAGTAATTCATAAAACTGAAAAAGCCGGAAGCGGCCGATAAATACAAACCCCGGGGTTAAAATTCAAGCTCGAGAAGAGAGAGAGGGTCCACCCGGGCCTCATTTATTCTGACCGCCCAGTGCAGGTGCGGGCCGGTCGAAAGCCCGGTCGAACCGGCCAGGCCGATGACCTGCCCGGCTTCAACCTTTTCACCCCTTTTCACCAGAATTCGCGAGAGATGACAGTACGTGGAAAAAAGCCCGAGCCCGTGGTCAACGATGACGGTTTTCCCTGAAAAATAGAGGTCAGAAGCCAGGACCACCCGGCCGCCGTTAGTGGCTTTTATCGGGTGACCGACAGGCACGGCAATATCAATTCCAGCATGCACCGACCTTGGCACCCGGTTATAAATTCTCTGCTGCCCGAAGTTCGGGAATAATTTTCCATCGCAGGGCAGTATGAAATGGCTTCCCGCCAGCCACTCCGGAGTGCTCAGGCTGTAAATCTCGGCCAGCAATTCAGCTTCTCTTCTGATTCTTTCCTGGACCTGCTTTGGCGGGGTCACGTATTTCTGGTCGACTTTTAGTTCCTTCTTCGGAAACTCTCTCGCCCTGACTTCTAACTGAATTTCCGCCCGGCCTGAAATTTGCTTCTTCTGCCAGGCGGAAACTTCCAGCGCATAAACTCCCGGGCTGGTGGCCAGGTCCACACCGAGGAACAAAAATGGTTGCTGAGCTGACCCGCTTTCCAGGCGTCTCTTTTCTTTTAAAAAATTTATGTCGAGGAAATCGGATTTCTTTTCTTTCCACACCAAAACGAGCGGTTCTCCGGGTTTGATTTCTCTGTACCTCAGCTCCAGAACATCACCGGTGGCCAGGGAAACAGTTTTCGTTTCGGCCGAAAAAGCGGGTCCCCCGGCGGAGAGCAGAATTAAGAAAAAGCCAATAAAATTCAGAAAAAATAAAAATTTGTTAACTGTCTTTTTGCTTTCTTCCCTGCTTTTAATCTTCTTGCTTTTAATCAGGAAGTCGATTTTAAAACTTTTTTCAGCCTGCATTTTTTCCCTCATTTTTCTCGTTTCTCTAAGCTGAATAAGGTCTGGCTGACCCCGGTTGAACAAAATCAAAGCACCTGGCCATCGCCCCGGTTTCTGAGGACACGCCCGGGCCTTTTTCCCGTAATCTGGCCGTTTTCCAGGACGACCTGACCTTCAACCAGCACATAGTTAATGCCTTCTGGATACTGATGCGGCTCTGACCAGGTGGCTTTATCTTCAAGCTTTTCCAGGTCGAAAAGCACCAGGTCAGCTTTATATCCTTCTTTTATCAACCCCCTCCGGCTCAGACCAAAAATCCGGGCCGGCCAGGAAGTCATTTTTCTCACCGCCTGTTCGAGCTTCAGCACCGGTTTTTCTCGCACGTACCTGGCCAGCACTCTGGGAAAGGTGCCGTAATAGCGGGGGTGAGGCTTACCCCGATGAAGCGGCCCGGAAGTGGAAGCCAGCTCGCCATCGCTTCCGATGCAGGTCAGAGGATGCTGAATTATCTTCTTCAGGTTTTCTTCGCTCATGGCAAAGCAGACCATGGACACCTGGCCGTCTTCTTCCAGCAACAGCTCGCGGACAAAACTGAAGACATCTTTTCCCCGCTGCTCGCTGGCTTGCTTCAGGTTAAGGCCTTCCAGCTTCCGATTCCTGTCCGTCTTCACCGCGGCTATCAGCACGTTTTCCCAGCTTCCGACATTGGCTTCCGCTTCAGCAAAAGCCTGCCGCAGTTTTGGCTCAAGTTCGGGGTTTTTCAGACGGGCCAAGAAATCTTCCTTCTTCCCTTCCCTGACCCATAAGGGGAAGAAAATACTCAGCCCGGTGGAAAAAGCCGTGTAGGGATAGACGTCAGCAGAAATTTGCAGGCGGCGGTTCGAAGCCTCATCTATTTTCTGCAGCAGAGCATCTATTTTTGGCCAGTTGCGCGGGTAACCAACCTTCAGATGGGATATTTCTAATTTTACACCGGCCTTTTCCGCAATGGTGACGGCCTCATCCAGGGCTTCCAGCACCTGGTCTTCCTCATCTCTCATGTGGGTGGCATAAAGGCCAGAATAACCTTTTAACACCCGGCTGAGCTCAATAAGCTCCTCGGTGGAAGCAAAGCTTCCCGGTGAGTATTCAAGGCCGGAAGACAGGCCCACCGCGCCCTGTTTTAAAGCTGATTCCAGAAGTGTTTTCATCTTCTGAAGCTCTTCAGCTGATGCTCGTCGGTTGTCGTAGCCGACCACGGCTGCTCTGATGGTCCCCTGACCGACAAGAGTGGCATAGTTGATGGCCGGCCTGGCTTCTTCCAGCCGCCGTAAAAAGCCGTTCAGGTCTGACCAGTCAACTTCAATGTCATATTCTTCTTTCAGGTATTTTTTCTCGTCCGCCAGCATTTCTTCCGTCAGAGGGAAACGGGAGGAGCCACAGTTGCCGGCCACGATCGTGGTTACCCCCTGGTGTACCAGGCTGTCCGCCGTCGGGCACACCAGAAGCTGCACGTCGGTGTGATTGTGAGCATCTATAAAGCCGGGGGCCAAGCACAGGCCGTCCGCCCTGATTATCCGGCCGGCCCGGCTATTTCCTATTTTTCCGATAGTTACTATATTATTTCCTCTGAGCCCAACATCAGCCGGAAAGGGCGGCCGGCCGCTCCCGTCGACCACCAGGGCTTCCCTGATAATCACATCGTAACGGGACGAACAGGCACTGTGACCGGTAATGATGGTCAGCAGGCTGCCGGTCAGTACAGTTTGCCCGGCCTGAGTTAAGAACTGCCGTCGGCTGAGTTTTTTCCCCATGTTTTTTCCTTCCATTTTTCCAAAAATAATAGATTGGGACCCGAATATCAACCTTTTATGGCATAAATTATATAACTATCAGCCAGGAGAAGAAATAAAAAATTTATACTCATCCTGTTCCATCTTCTTCTTTAACTGACCTTCCAACAGATGCGCTAAGAATTGATAGGTATCTAAACTAAAAGTCCGGGCTAACCGGCGGTCAAACGCTGTTACTCCGTTCAAAATCCTAACGCCCCTATTTGCCCGCCCGTCTTATTTCAGTCTGTCTTAATTCGGCCAGAGGGCTCTCCTCTTCGCCCGGCGGAAGTCAATTCAATCTAATTTATTCCATAATTAATTTATTCCATATAAAACACTTCCTGCCAGAAAACTCAAAACCCAATATAATTTTTGTTGCCAAACCGGGCTACAGGCTGATAATCTTATTAAAGATGATAAGCTTATCTTGCTGTGAAATTAAGGCCATTAACTCTGTCCGGCAGGCTCTTGATAAAATGAATTTATCACAATTAAATTTCCGTTTTATATTGAGTCATAAACAAAACAGTCCCTTTGGTCTGAAACCGATATTAAGTTTTATTTTAGCTTTCGCTTTAATCTTAGCTATCTTATTCAGGCCGCCGGCCACTCCGGCTGCTGACCTGACAAATTTTTTTCTTCAGGCTGAGCAAAATTCCACCCCTCCCTTTCCCGACCGACCCGACCAAAAGTTTTTCCAGAAAACGGCCGCGGACCTGGCCGGCCTGGCTGCTGCCCCTTTCAGCTGGCGGGGAGCTGACTGGCAAAATTTTAGCCTGTGTTTGGTGGCCGGTGGAAGCCTTTTACCTGTTGATAACTCATTTCATCTCTGGATGCGAGACCTTCAGCCATCAAACTCAGGACTTATCAAAGCGGGCAAATTTTTTTCAAGAGCAGGAAGCCCGCTGGCCTTGCTCGGCCTGGTCACGGGCGGATACTTGGCCGGCGAGGTTGCCCATTCATCCAGTACGAGACAGACTTTTCTTCTCCTGGCGGAAAGTCTTTTCGTGACCGAAGTTTATGTCCAATTTTTGAAAACTGGCGTTGGCCGGGCTCGCCCTTATACGGAAGAAGGGCCGTTTCGCTTTTACCCCTTAAATTTTAAAGAAAAATGGCATTCTTTCCCGTCGGGCCACGCCGCGGCCGCCTGGGCTCTGGCCGGGTCCCTTTCCACCGCCAGGCCCGGCTCGCTGCTCGGTACTTCTGCTTTTATGCTGGCTTCAGCTATTTCCATATCAAGGTTAATCCTTGACCAGCACTACCCATCTGATGTCCTGCTGGGCAGCTTGCTTGGGTATTTCATTGGCAAGAAAATTGCGTCTCCAGGAAGGACAGACCGGCCTCTCCCCCATGGTGGAATTCGCTTTTTCCCGTCATTCGGCCCTGGCTTTATTGCTGTATGTATTAATTTAGAGATCAAATAAGCCAATTTATACCTGGAGAAAACAGCCAACTCTTGTCAAATCAGGATTTTTCTGCTATTTATATTGACTAATTTTCACCTCTTGACGGAGGACCATTCATGGCTGAGGCTGAAAAAAGCAAGAAAAACAAGAAAATCAAACGCATGACCCTGGCCGAAATTGAAGCCAAGCTTCAAGAAATCAAGCAAACCATGGGCGGATATCAGTCAAAGTACGCCCAGCACCTGCTGGCCCGTAAGGCTGAGCTCACGGGACAAAAATAACCTTTTAACGCCAATTTTAACTAATTAAAGGCTAAAAGGTTTTACATTTTCTTCGTTTTCTGGTAATATCAATAAGAAAATAAGGAGATTAGCGTGTTAACCAAGGAATTAAAAACGAAAATTATTCAGGAAAATCAGGTTCATCCCCAGGATTCTGGCTCTCCGGAAGTCCAGATAGCTCTTCTGACCGAAAGAATTAACCAGCTGATCAACCATTTTCAAACTCATAAAAAGGATTTCCATTCCCGCCGTGGGTTGATGAAACTGGTTGGGCAGAGGAAAAGGCTGCTGGAATACCTAAAGAAAAATGACCGGAGCCGTTACGAGAACCTGATCCATAAATTAAATTTAAGAAAATAGGCTTTAAAAGCCATAAAAAAAGAAATCGAGTCAAAAAATGTCTAATACCATCAATCTTGAATTAAGCGGCCGAACTTTATCCATTGAAATCGGGAAGGTTGGCAAACAGGCTGACGGTTCAGCGCTGGTGCGTTACGGTGATACCATCATGCTGGTCACCGCCACCTGTAAAAAAGAAGCCTCCGGGGAAAAAAATTTTTTGCCCCTGATCGTCGATTACCGGGAAAATACCTACGCTGCCGGAAAAATTCCCGGCGGGTTCTTCAAAAGAGAAGGCAAGCCCTCAGAAAGAGAAATTTTGGTGGCCCGGCTGATTGACCGGCCAATCAGGCCTCTTTTCCCCGATGGTTATTTTCTCGACACACAAATCGTGGCTCTGCTTCTCTCGGCCGACCTGGAAAATGAACCCGATACCCTGGGCATCATCGGAGCTTCCGCCGCTCTTTATTTTTCAGAAATTCCTTTTACCACCCCTGTTGGTGCGGTCAAGGTCGGTCTGGTTGACGACCAGTTCATCATCAACCCGACCTCATCTCAGCTGGAAAAATCAACCCTCAACATGGTGGTCGCCGGAAATGAAGACGGCATCTGCATGATTGAAGCCGGCGCCCACGAGGTGGAAGAAGAAAAAGTGCTGGAAGGCCTGATTCTCGCCCAGGAAGAAATTAAAAAAATTGTGGCCGCTCAGAAAGAGCTGTTTTCCCAGCTGAACATAAAGAAGATAGAGGTTCAGCCCAGGCAGTTTGACCCAGAAAAAGTCAAGAAAATAGAGGAAGAAATATCTCAGGAACTTCTGCAGGCCATTCAAATCAAACAGAAAAAAGCCAGCGAAAAAGCCAGCGAGGAAATATTAAACCGCTTGCTGGCGCGCATTCCGAAAGAAAACACGGAAGAGATAGCTGAAACCAAAGAAATTTTCTACCAGCTGCAGAAAAAGCTGGTAAGGGACCTGGTCCTCAATCAGGGTAAAAGAGCCGACGGCCGGGCTTTTGATGAACTCCGGCCAATCAGCATTGAAGTTGGCCTGCTGCCCAGAACGCACGGTTCGGCCCTGTTTACCAGGGGTGAAACCCAGAGCCTGGCCACCGTGACCCTGGGCACCTTTGAAGATGTCCAAAGGCTCGATGGCTTGGGTGAAGAAGCCGAAAAGCGCTTCATGCTGCACTACAATTTCCCTCCCTTCTGCGTTGGCGAAGTTTCCTTCATGAGAGCCCCTGGCCGCCGGGAAATCGGGCACGGAGCGCTGGCCGAAAAGGGTATTTTACCGGCCATTCCCGACGAAGAGACTTTCCCCTACACCATAAGAATTGTTTCCGACATCCTGGAATCAAACGGTTCCTCTTCGATGGCCACCGTCTGTGGTGGCGTGCTCGCCCTGATGGATGCCGGCGTGCCGCTCAAGTTCATCGTGGCAGGCATTGCCACCGGCCTGGTCAAAGAAGGTGACCGTTATGCCATTCTGACCGACATCGCCGGTCTGGAAGACCACTACGGCGATATGGATTTCAAGGTGACGGGCTCGGAAAAAGGCATCACGGCCATCCAGCTCGACCTCAAAATCCCCTACTTAACTCCGCAGATTTTACGAGAAGCCTTACAGCAGTCCCGCAAAGCCAGGCTGGAAGTTCTGGAAAAAATGAAAGCGGTCCTGCCCGCCCCGAGGCCGGAACTTTCTCCTTACGCTCCGAGAATCATCACCCTGTTCATCAACCCGGAAAAAGTGGGTGACGTCATCGGACCGGCCGGTAAGATGATTAAAAAAATTGTTTCTCAGACCAATGCCAAAATCGATATAGAAGAGAACGGTAAGGTGACCATTGCCGCCTCTGACATGGAATCGGCCGAGAAAGCCAAGCAGATGATTCGAGAAATTACGGTGGAAGTGGAAATGGGTCAGGTCTACACCGGCAAAGTGGTCCGCCTGGAAGATTACGGAGCTTTTGTGGAAATCCTGCCCAACATCGTCGGTCTGCTGCACATCTCTGAAGTGGCACCCTACCGGGTTAAGAACATCAAAGACCTTATTTCTCTTGGACAAACGCTGACGGTGAAAGTCATAGATGTGGATGAAGAGAACAACCGCATCCGGCTGAGCATTAAAGCCCTTGAACAGGATGGCCACAAACCTGCTTTCGGGGGAAGTAGTCGGCCGCACAACTCTGACCGCAGACCGCACAGTTACCAGGGACACAGGCCTCGCCCTGACCGCAATCGCTTCTGACAGCAAAATATAATGAGGGGAAAAATTAACATTTTTTCCTCGAGCAGAAAGAAGGGTTTTACCCTGCTGGAAATGGTGGTGACTCTTACCATCCTGGCCCTTCTGACTGCTGTGGCCGTTCCTTTCATCGAAACCACAGTCAAAAGGGAAAAGGAATTTGCCCTGCGCGAAAGCCTGCGTCAGCTTCGTCAGGCCATCGATGAATACAAGAGGCTGGCCGACCAGAAAAAGATAAAAGTGGACCAGGATTCTTATGGTTACCCCCCGGACCTGGAAACCCTGGTAAAAGGCGTTGAAGTGGAGGAAGAAGTCAGCCTGCCTGCCGGCGGGAAAACCACCAGGAAAGTGCTGGTCAGGTTCCTGCGCAAGATACCGCTTGACCCGATGACGGGGACGTATGACTGGGGGCTGCGCAGCTATCAGGATGAACCCGATTCTGACACCTGGGGCGGGCAGAACGTTTATGATGTCTACACCCGCAGTCAGGCCACCGCGCTCGATGGCACAAAATACCGGGACTGGTGAGCTCATGAAGAAAACGAACCGACCGAAAGGTTTCACTCTGATCGAGATACTGATCGTCCTGGGAATAATAGGTATTTTGCTCGGGCTGGCTGTCCCGCAATACCAGATGTCCATCAAAAGAGCGCGAGAAGCTGTCCTTAAGGAAAACCTCTTTATCATGCGCAAGATGATTGACCAGTATTACCAGGATAAACATAGGTATCCTCCATCGCTCCAGGCCCTGGTCGATGAAAAATACTTAAAAGCCATTCCGATTGACCCCATCACCGGTTCCAGTGAAACCTGGGTTGAAGTGCGACAGCCTTTTAACCCTGACGAGCCGCTGCCGCCAGAAGGGGCGGGCGTGGTCGATGTCAAATCCGGCTCCGAAGCAAAAGCTCTCGATGGCACGCTGTACAATACCTGGTAAAAAGACAGAAATTATAAAAATAAAAAAGAGGGTTTTTTGGTCTCTGGGCGCGTAAAATTAAAAAGAAAAGAAAGTAAGGATAGACAGCCCGCCGGAATGAAAACCTTTAACTTCTTTCACGTAACTTCGAGGCGCGGATATGTTCTGCTTTTAGTTCTGCTGGCTCTGTTCATCATGTCTCTGGGCCTCCTGCTGGCCGTACCGGTTTTAGAAACCCAGCTCAAACGAGAAAAAGAAGAGGAGCTGATTTTTCGCGGTCTGCAATACGTAGAGGCCATTCGGCTTTACCAGCAGAAAAAGCCCGGAAGCTTCCCCAATTCGCTGGAAGAGCTGGTCAAAGAAAAATGTTTGCGAAAATTGTTTCCGGACCCGATGTCCAAGGACGGACAATGGAATATTCTCCTTCTGCCTTCATCCCTCACGCCGGGCCAGAGAGCCATGGGCAGCCAGGCTGCACCCGAAAGCGCCTCAGACAGATTGCTGGTTGTTTCCCCCGCTGTTTTAAAGAAGATAAGGAATCCGCAAATTGTCGGCGTGGTCAGTTCCTGCCAGGAAAAAGCCATCAAAGTTTACCAGGAGGCCGAGTATTACCATCAATGGCTTTTTTATTACGGACAGACACCCGGGAAAAAACCCCAGCTAATCTACCAGCTTGAATAGAGGGACATTCAATCAGGTTAGGGCTATCTCTTTTATCTCCTGTTAACCCAATCCGGCAGCACAAAAGACAGCCGGTCGTAAAGCTTTAACCCGTTCCGGTCAGCTTCACCGGCTTTAAGCTCGAGCACGTAAAGAGCCGGATAGCGCGGCATATAGCTCGGGCAGGGGTCGGCCTGGCAGGGAGGAACGTTTTTTTCCAGATGCACTATTTGCTTGTGTGAATTAAGCCAGATAATGTCCAGCGGTATCAGCGTGTTTTTCATCCAGAATGAATACAGGTCTTCCTCTTCGAAGACAAACAGCATGCCCTGGTCCGGCTCCAACCTTTCCCGAAACATCAACCCGCGCTCTCTTTCTCTCGGAGTAACGGCCAGTTCCGCCGTGATAGCCCGGCCGTTTGGCAGATACACCTTGATGAATTTATCCCGCACCTGGCTCTGACAATAAAGAAAAGGCAGAACCAGCAGCAGCATGATTCCCAGGCAAAGCCAGCTTCTTATTCCTTTTATCTCTTTAAGGCAATTTTTTTTCATAACCTTAATCCCCTCCTCAATCATTTAATGAACGGTAACCAGAGGAACAAACCTTACGCCAATCAGCCTCTGTTCTTCCCAGCCTTCTTCCAGTTTTCTGACCAGCACCAGCTCCTGATAATCAGTGCCAACCGGGATGATCATCCGGCCGTTTTCTCTGAGCTGCTCGACCAGGCGGCGCGGGATGGAGGCCGGAGCGGCAGATACCAGGATGGCATCATAGGGGGCGTGTTCGGGCCAGCCCAGCGTGCCGTCACCAATCAGGAAATGGATATTCTGATAACCAAGCTCCCCGAGCACCTTCTGAGCCCGGCGAGAAAGCTCAGGAATCAGCTCGACCGTGTATACTTCATGCGCCAGCTCGGCCAGGATGGCTGTCTGATAGCCCGACCCGGTGCCAATTTCCAGGACTTTTTCCCGGCCCGTCAGTTTAAGAGCTTCGGTCATGTAGGCCACGATGTAAGGCTGGGAAATGGTTTGACCTTCTCCGATTGGTAAAGGTTCATCCCCGTATGCGAGTTCTTTCATCTGTTCCGGGACAAAAAGATGCCGCGGAACCTTCAGCATGGCTTCCAGCACTCTTTTATCTCGGACTCCCCTTCCTTTTATCTGGACTTCGACCATTTCCCGGCGTTCGGCCTCAAAGTTAATCTTATCCGCCACCCCTTGCTCCTTGCCCGATGGGCACAGAAAAATTCGCTCTGTTCGTTCAATAAGAACGGGCAAAAACAGCTATCGTGCTGGCTTCTTTACCGCAGTACAGGCACTTTCCCTTTGGCCCTTTTTCTTCATCCATCGGGATAACCCGGATGGTAGCCATCGTCTCTTCTTTTATTTTTGCCTCGCATTCTTCCGAGCCACACCAGCAGGCCCTGATAAATCCCTTTTTCTCTTCCAGCGTGGATTTAAATTCCTGGTAACTCTCCACTTCCCTGGTATTGGCCTGCTGGAAGGCCAGGGCTTTTTCAAACATGGTCTTCTGAACGAGCGCCAGAAGCTCTTTTACTTTTTCTTCCAGGCCATCCAGGCTGACCGTCAGCTTTTCTTTGGTTTCTCTTCTGACGGCCACCGTCTGGTTGTTTTTCACATCTCTGGGACCTATTTCCAGCCTCAACGGTACGCCCCTCATTTCCCATTCGGCGAACTTCCAGCCCGGCGTATATTCCGCTCGGTCATCCAGAAAAACTCTCAGGCCGGCTTTTTCCAGCTTTTCCTTCATCATGACGGCCACCGGCAGGACAGTCTCGCGCCAGTGGCCGATGGAAATGGGCACGATGACCACCTGGATGGGGGCCACCTGCGGCGGGAAGACCAGGCCAGAGTCATCCCCGTGGGCCATGACCAGGGCTCCGATTAACCTGGTTGACACTCCCCAGGAAGTCTGCCAGACATACTGGAGGTTCTGGTTCCGGTCTTCAAACCTGATGTTAAAAACTCTGGCGAAGTGCTGTCCCAGGTTGTGAGAGGTGCCCATCTGCAGAGCCTTGCCGTCCGACATCAGGCCTTCGATGGCATAGGTGGCCAGCGCGCCGGCGAACTTTTCTCGTTCAGTTTTTCGGCCGTGAAGGACAGGGATAGCCAGCTCGCTTTCGACAAATTCTTTGTACATGTTCAAGATAAGCAGTGTTTCTTCCTGCGCCTGTTCGTAAGTCTCGTGGGCCGTATGACCTTCCTGCCATAAGAATTCGGTGGTGCGCAAGAACGGCCTGGTGACCTTTTCCCAGCGGACCACGTTTGCCCACTGATTGATGAGCACCGGCAGGTCGCGCCACGATTTAATCCACTTGGAATACATAAACCCGATGATGGCTTCCGAGGTGGGCCTGACGGCCAGCCTTTCTTCCAGCTCATCATCCCCGCCGTGCGTCACCCAGGCCACTTCGGGCGCAAACCCTTTCAGATGTTCCATTTCCTTGCGCAGAAAGCTTTCCGGGATAAAAACCGGAAAATAAGCATTGACATGGCCGGTGGCTTTAATGCGCCGGTCCAGCAGCCTCTGGATGTTTTCCCAGATAGCATAACCATACGGCCTGATAACCATCATGCCTTTCATCGGGGCATAGTCAGCCAGCTCGGCCCGGCGAATTAAATCAATGTACCAGCGGGAAAAATCTTCGCTCTTGGGCGTAATTTGAGTAACCAACCTTTCTTCTCTATCTTCACTCACTTTGCACAACCTCCAGTACTTGGCTAATTCTATCCAGCCCCCCATTTTTTGTCAAGGAAACCACCCGTTGTCTAATCCGCGAGTGGAGAAAGGGGTGAAGAAAAAATAACCCTTTTTTTCATCCACAAAGATGATTGCCAGCCGTTTTTATTCAGATAAATTTTAACCGTCTAAAAAATTAAAAAACAATTAAAAAACATGGAAAAGGAAGCGCGGGCCATGAAATCTAAGGCAAAACTGCAGGCTGAAATACCCGAGGCGGTCAGAAAAGAAAAGACCTCCGAGGAGAAGGAATTTTACATGTCCCTGCCGCTGACGGTCTCGGGTCTCGACCAGCGGGGTCGGGAATTCAGCGAAAAATCGGTCCTGCTGAGCATAAGCAGCCAGGAGGCCTCATTTATGCTGAACACTCTGGTACAGCCGGAGTCCATGCTAAGACTGGTCATGCCGCTGCCGCCCAAACTGAGCGATGGAAAAAAACTTTACCTGGTCCTTAAAGGAACGGTCAAGGCGGTCAATCCTCTGTCTGGCAACCGGGCCCCTCATAAAATTAACCTGAAGCTTGATTCTCGGTACTTTATCGGTGAGGAAGTTTGATAAAAAATAAAAATAAAAAAATGAGAATTTTTTTAATTTGGGGCGTCATAATAAATAAGAGAGCAGGCAAAAAAGATTAAAGGATGGTCAGGAAAAATCACCCTCAAATTCATCCAAATGAGGGATGGTCAGTTACAAAAAGTGAGATAGAATTAGGCCATGAAACCTGAAAAAATTGTAAGGTTTAACCATAACCCCTCCATCCAAGGCGTAACCGGAGACCGGAAGAGAGAGCGACTTCTTGAGCTCTCTCTTCCGGCTTTGGTCAAAGGCACAAATGCCTATGGCAAGAAATTTGAAGAGCTTACCGAAATAAAGTCGATCAGCGCCGAACAAGCTCACCTGCTCCTTAAAACGCCCGTTCAGGTGGGAAGTCAGGTCAACCTGACCGTTGACATACCGACCACGGTCATGCTGGGAAAACCCATCCGGCTGGAGCTGTCCGGGCAGGTAGCAAAGGTAGAGATGAAAAAAGCTGGCCGAAAAACTTTCCAGCAGGTAGTGCTGGAACTGAAGCCAGAATACCGCATCGAGCCCAAAGAAACCGGCCAAAACCTGACTTGCTGAGGCATTATCTATTTTTACGGCCCAAGGCAATTTTCTTCGCGAAATTTTTCTCCCCGTCCAAATAATGCTTATTTTTTCCCAAAGAATTTTATTCCTTGACAGTTTTTTCTGATTGTAATATTTATGTTTTTAGCATGAGAGATTTTCTGAGAGGGGTAAAAGGGCATGCCGAAAAAGAAAGCTAAAACTGAAATTAAAAGCACTACCCAGGAAAGCAAAGAAAAAGTAAAACTCTTAATCTACTGTCCGTCAGATTTAATCCTGACCGGGATACTTAAAGCTTTAGAGAGTGACCGGGGCCTCGAGATTCTGACCGTGGAAAAGGGCACCATGGAAAACTTCATGGAAGCCATCAGGCAGCTGGCCCCGCAGGTCATTCTCTTTGCCCACCTCGAACCGCTTCCCCACTTAAAAGAAATCTGCAAGGCCATCAAGGAAAATATCAAACCACAAATCAAGACCCAGCTCCTTCTGCTGGGCAACATTCCTTCGCACGAAGAAATAATCAACCTGATTAATGCCGGGGCCCGCGGCTATTTCGACCTCAACGACCCGGCCTCTCAACTGGCGGAAGCCATCAGAGTGGTGAACAAGGGTGAAATCTGGTTGCCACGGGATAAAATGTCCAGCATCATGGACCGCATCATTTCGGTTGTCGGGCGTGACATGAAGGAAAAAACTCTGGACCAGCTCACGCCGACAGAATTTCAGGTTTTAAGGCTGATCGGACAGGGCAAAAGCAACGAAGAAATTGCCCAGATTCTGTTTATCAGCAAAAACACGGTCAGGTCTCACATCAAGAGTATTTACTCGAAACTCAACACTCACAGCCGTCTGCAGCTCGCGCTGTATGCCATTAACTCGGCTCTATTCTAGAAAGGGGGAATAAAGAATGAGTCCTCGCTCAAAAAAAACTGCGAGCAAAAAAACGAGGGCAGAAAAGAAAACCAAGCCTCCGGTGGTAGTAAACCGAAGGAGAGAATGGCGGTTTGAGCTTCCCTTATCGGCCGAAATCGAGGGCCAGCTGCCTCAGGGGCAGAAATTCAAAAAGAAAACAGTTATCGAAAACATTTCCTCCACCGGCGCCTATTTCTCTCTGGATTCCAATCCTGTGGTTGGCTCCAAGGTCAGCCTGGCCATAAACCTGCCAGCCAAGCTGACGGAGGGCAAAAAAGTAAAGCTGGTCCTCGAGGGAACCATCATCCGGTTAGAAAAAAAGCAGGAAAACTCAAGAAAACTGGGCGTGGCTGTCCGTTTCAAACGCGATTTTCATTTTGTGGAAGAAGACTGAAGCAAACAGGTAATTAAATTGAACTGAGGTTGGCGGAAGTGTTGCTGGTGGCTTTAACGGGGGGGATAGCCACAGGCAAATCTGTGGTGGGCAGTATTCTGAAAGAAAAGGGCTGTTATGTGCAGAATGCCGACCTGCTGGCCCATGAATTGATGCAACCGGAAACGCCGGTCTGGAAAAACCTGGTAGTTCACTTCGGCCCCGGCATCCTGAAAGACGACGGCTCCATTGACCGCGCCAGGCTGGCGGCCATTGTTTTTCGCGATGAAGAAGAGCGTGAATACCTTAATAAAATCACCCACCCGGCCGTCATGGAAAAAGTCAAACAGACTGTCTGCTGGCTGGAGCAAGAAAAAAAATATGAAATCTATGTGACGGAAGCGGCTTTGGTGATTGAGGCCGGATTTCAGGATTTTTACGACCGCCTTATTCTCACCCACTGTAAACCAGAACTCCAGCTTTCACGGCTGATGCGCCGAAACGGCCTGAGCGAGAAGGAGGCCCTGGCCCGACTGCAGGCCCAGCTCCCTCAAGAAAAGAAAAAACCTTATGTTCACTACCTGATAGATACTTCCGGTTCACTTGAAGAAACCGTTGAACAGACGGAGAAAGTCTATTTCCGGCTTTACCAGGAGGCTATACTTAAGAAAATCGGACAGCTGGAAAAATTACCAGACCGCAACCGCTAAAAAAGCCAGCCGCGCCAGCTTATTCTATCGATTGTTTTTTAAGTTTTATTTTAAATTCCTGGCCGGGTTTGAATTTAACTCTCTTGCCGCCAGAGATGGGAATTTGTTTGTTCCGACGTATATCCCGGCCATAGCCTGATTTTTTAGGCACCACCCGAAAACTGCCAAAACCGCGGATTTCTATTTTTTCTCCCCGGAGGAGAGCCTCTTTCATTGATTTAAGAATAGTTTCCACCAACAAAACAGCCTTGGTTCTGCTGAAATTTCCTTTTTGTTCAAGCCTCAGAAGAATGTCGTTCTTGATCATCAGGTTTCTCCTTCACTGCTACCGTTCAACAAAATTAATAGACTAAAATTAGATTATTAAAAACAAAATGTCAAGACAGGCCAAGAATTAAATAAAATTGACTTGCCCGGACACTGCTCTTATAATAAATGTGTCGTGAGCCGAAAAAAATTAATTCCTGTTTTTCTGAGTGCTTTTTTACTCCTCTTTACCATCACGGCTGAAGCCCGCATCCTTTCCCTCACCATCAACTCACCCATTCATCCGGTAACCGCCGAACTGATTCTTAAAGCCCTGGAAAGAGCCCGAACGGAAAAAGCCGAACTTCTGATCATCAAACTGAACACTCCGGGCGGTCTGGACAGTTCGATGCGCGCCATCATTGAGGGCATTGTCAACTCACCGGTTCCGGTGGCCGCCTTTGTTTATCCACACGGAGCCAGAGCCGCTTCGGCCGGCTTTTTTATCGGGATTAGCTGTGACATTTTTGCCATGGCCCCCGGCACAAACACCGGAGCTGCTCATCCTGTGGGCATTGCCCTTACCGACCAGAACCAGGACAAAACCATGGCTGAAAAAGTGACTCACGACGCGGCCGCCTTCATCCGGACGCTGGCCGAGAAAAGAGGCCGAAACATACAAATGGCTGAGGATGCGGTCCGCAAAAGCCTCAGCTACACGGAACAAGAAGCTTTAAAAGGCAAACTCATAGACCTGGTGGTCAACAGCCAAGAAGAATTAATTCAGGCGCTTGATGGGCGCCAGATAAAAAGGTTTGACGGCCGGTTAGAAGAATTGCACCTGGCAAATATTCCGGTGGAAGAAATATCGCTGTCCTTCCGCCAGAAACTGTTGATGACCATCGCCGACCCCAACCTGGCCTACATTCTGCTGATGCTCGGTTTGCTCGGGCTCTACTTCGAATTTGCCAACCCCGGAGCAGTTATTCCCGGAGTGGTCGGCGGCATCAGCCTGCTCCTGGCCTTTTTTTCCTTCCAGATTCTGCCCGTTAATCTGGTCGGGCTTCTTTTAATTTTACTCGGCACAATCCTTTTTCTCCTGGAAGTCAAGGTACATTCTTATGGAGCTTTAACCATGGGCGGAATAATATCTCTTTTCCTTGGTTCAATCATGCTGATCAAGGCTCCCATCCCGGAGCTTCGACCGAGCCTCAGATTCATCATCCCGGTCGCCCTGGGCGTTTCGCTGGTCTTTATTTTTCTGGTCTTTCTGGTGATAAAAGCTCATGCCCGTAAAATCCTTACCGGCAAAGAAGGCATGGTTGGGGAAATCGGCACGGCTCTGACTTCGTTTGCCCCCGAGGGAAAGGTCCTGGTTCATGGAGAAATATGGAAAGCTGTGTCTGATGACGTAATTCAGCGCGGGGATAAAATCCAGGTGGTGGAAGTGCTGAATCATTTGACTTTAAGGGTAAAAAAGTTTTAAGTATAGAATAAGCACTGGTGCTTCTTAAGCCGCCAATATAAAAGGAGGTGTTTAATGATTACCTTCCCAACGATTATCCTGGCGATTATCATTCTTTATCTTCTGAATTGTATAAAAATTCTGAAGGAATATGAACGGGCAGTCATTTTCAGGCTCGGCCGGGTTTTACCAAAGCCCAAAGGCCCCGGGCTGATTTTTGTCTTCTCGCCCATCGACCGGATGGTCCGCATCAGCCTCAGGCTGATTGTCATGGACATCCCGCCGCAGGACGTCATAACCAAGGACAACGTCTCGGTCAAGGTGAATGCCGTCCTTTATTTCAGGGTGATGGACCCGCTCAAAGCCGTGCTGGAAGTTCAGGATTACCTTTATGCCACTTCCCAGCTTTCGCAGACCACTCTGAGAAGCGTGCTGGGTCAGGTGGAACTGGATGAATTGCTCTCGGAAAGAGAAAAGCTTAACGCTCATCTGCAGGAAATAATCGACCAGCACACCGACCCGTGGGGAATCAAAGTTCAGTTAGTGGAAATAAAGCACATCGACCTGCCGGAAACCATGGTCCGGGCCATCGCCCGCCAGGCCGAAGCTGAAAGAGAAAGAAGGGCTAAAGTCATCCATGCCGACGGTGAATACCAGTCCGCCGAAAAGCTGGCCCAGGCGGCTGAAATCATCTCCCAGAATCCGCAAACCATCATGCTTCGTTTCCTGGGCACACTGACGGAAATCGCCACGGAAAAGAACTCGACCATCATCTTCCCCCTGCCTCTGGAAATTCTCAGAGCTTTTTCTCAGGGTAAAGGACAGGAGAAACAATAAGCAAAATGAACAGAGATTTCAGAGAACTCCAGGTTTCTACCACAGCTTTAATCTTTATCATTTTGGGCGTGATCATCCTCGGGACGGTTATTTTCTTCCTCGGAGTGCAGGTGGGGAAAAAGCAGGCCGACCTGCTGAACAAAACGCTGTTCAGCCAAAAAACCGAAGAAAAGGTAACTTCCCCTACCCCGGTTGTGCCCGCTGAGGAAAGCCAGACTGCCCAGTCTGCCGCTGCCACCTCCACGGCTGAAAAGCCGGGCGAAAGCACCAGTCTAACCGGCACTTCAGGCCAGACGGAAAAGGCAGAAAACCAAACAACACAGAGACAGCCTGTGGCCCGGCCCACCTCTTCTTCCCCGCCGGCTTCTTCAACTCCCAGGGTTGAAACCAAAACAACAGAGCCAGCTAAAACTTCTTCCCCTTCAAGCACGCCGAAAACGGCCTCTTCAACCTCAGCTTCACGGACAAGCACCGGGAGTTTTTTTATCCAGGTCGGGGCTTATGCTGACCGAACCACGGCCCAGCTGGCGGCGGAAAGGTTCAAAAAACTCGGCCACAGCGCGCTGGTCAAGGACCCTTTTCCTAAGGACCGCAAGCCAATTTACCGGGTCTGGGTGGGCGGTTTCAGGACAAGGGAGGAAGCACAGAAAGTTCTTAACGAGCTGAATGCCTCGAGTACCCGGCGGACCGGCTATTTCATAGTTCAGCAATAGCTTATGGCCTGATCAGAGGCTTTTTAAATCTCTGACCGGCTGGCCATTGCTGACCGGCTGAAGAAAGTTAAAAGCACTCTGAAAGCTTGACAACCGGCCAATTCTCCTCTATCTTGACCTTGCTCAGGAGAAAAGAAAAATGAACGACCTCAGCCTGATAGAACAGCTCAGCGAAAGCCGAGAAAAGGCTCGCCTGCTTTTTGAGAAACTCCAGGAAGTACGAGGTTTTCTTTGACCTGGACCATAAGAAAGCCGAGCTGGAAAAAATAAACGCCCAACTGGAATCGCCCGAAGTCTGGAACGACCAGACCAAATTCAAAGTTCTGCAACAAAAAAAGAAACAGCTGGAAAAAGACCTGCAGTTTGAGAAAAAACTGTTGGAAAAAAAGGAAGAAATAGAAGTGCTGCTGGAGTTAGCTGAAGAAGGCGAAGACCTGGTTGATGACCTCAAAAAAAACATAGAGGAATTTGAAAAGGAACTGCAGGAAGCCGAGCTGCGCAGCCTTTTCTTTGATGAGGATGACAGCCGGAACGCCATCTTGACCATCCATCCGGGAGCCGGCGGCACTGAATCTCAGGACTGGGCCCAGATGCTTTTCCGCATGTACCTGAGATTCGCCGAGAGAAAAGGGTTTAAAACCGAGGTGATTGATTTCCAGCCAGGTGAAGAGGCCGGGCTGAAGAGTGCCACCATCAGGGTTGAAGGCGATTATGCCTTTGGTTTACTGAGCCAGGAATCCGGGGTACACCGTCTGGTCAGGATTTCACCCTTTGATGCTAACAAGAGAAGGCATACTTCCTTTGCCGCGGTGTTTGTCTACCCGGAAATCGAAGAAGACATTGAAATTGAAATCAACCCCGACGACCTGAAGATTGACACCTACCGGGCTTCCGGCAAGGGCGGCCAGCACGTCAACCGGACAGACTCGGCCGTCCGCATCACTCACCTGCCAACCGGGATTGTCGTGCAGTGCCAGAACGAGCGCTCGCAGCACCAGAACAAAGCCACGGCCATGAAATTGCTGAAAGCCCGGCTGTACGAAATTGAGAAGAAAAAGAAAAGAGAAAAAATCGACAAACTGGAAGATATGAAATCGGAAATCGCCTGGGGAAATCAGATTCGCTCTTATGTCCTCCATCCCTACAAGATGATTAAAGACTTGAGAACGAGGGTGGAAACCGGAGACGTCGACCGCATTCTGGATGGCGACCTGGATGAGTTTATCAAGGCCAGCCTGGTCATGAGAAAAAAAGAGGCTCTGGCCGGAGAAAAGTCTGACCGGTCTCAGCCGTCGGCGGCAGATGAATGATTTATGAAAAACAGATAAGGCTTTCTTTTACTGTCGATTAAGCATAAATTCCGCTTCCTCACTCCGGCCTCGACTGCCTTTTAAACTGCGCACCAGCAAATCAAGGCTATCGGGCGCGACCAAAACATGCCGGTGGTAGTAAAAGATTTTATTTACCCAAAGATTGCCAAAACAGAAATTCAAAAAATCAGCCGGTTTAAACCTTTTAAGTCTTGATTTGTTCCGGGTTAATTTTATTTTTTATTTCTTTTTTTTCCTTATCCTGTCTTCTGCTTTCACCTGTTCCCACATCCGGTCAAGTTCTTCAAGAGAATAGTCCTGCAGCCTTTTCCCGGTCGAGGCCAGCTTTTTCTCTAACTTTTTAAACCTGGCCTCAAATTTCCGGTTGGCCCGATGCAGCACGATTTCGGGGTTAAGGCCGAGCAGCCGGGAGACCATGGCCAGGGAAAACAGAACATCCCCCAGCTCTTCCGCCACTTCAGCCCGTCGCCCACCTTTTAAAGATTGTTCCAGTTCACCTATTTCTTCTTTGACCTTCATCAGGGCCTGCTCAGCCGATGGCCAGTCAAAACCAACGCCCGCTGCCCTCTGGCCCAGGAAAAAAGCATAGAGAAGGGCCGGGGCGCTTTTTGGTAAACCATCGAGCAATGATGCCCTCTTTTTCTCTCTCATCTTGTTTTCCAGCCAGTTTTCCCTGACTTCTTCCGCCCCGACCTTTCGGCCAGTTTTTTGACCAAAAACGTGAGGATGTCTTTTTTTCATCTTCTCGTTAATGCCTTCGACCACTTCCGCCAGGTGGAATTGCCCGGCTTCCTCATAAAACTGGCTTAGAAAAACCACCTCCATCAGCACATCTCCCAGCTCTTCCCTGACTTCCTCCACCGACCCCTGCTCCACAGCTTCTACTGCTTCATAGACCTCTTCCAGGAAGTAATTTATTATTTCTTCTCTGGTCCTGGCCCTGTCCCACGGACAACCTTTCGGAGACCGCAGAATGTCTATTATCCTGGCCAGCTCTGCGAATTTCTTTCCTGCCATTTCGTTTTTATCACTCATCTGGCCTTTCACCTCTTCCACCTTTCTTGAATTTTAACCCGAGAAAAGTTATTATATAAAGCTGAAATTAATACAAAACATTGCCCTTTTCAACCTTAGCCGCCTATTTTAATCCGCTGACGAAGGAGAAAAATGACAGACGAAACCAAGAACAAACCGGATGAGGAAAGCACGACCGAATTTATGCCTCCTCTGGATTTCAGCTCCATCGTTTTCCCTATTTACACTCAGGCGTTGATTAAGCTCGGCCTGATGGAAGACCCGAGAACCAACACGGTTGAGACTAACCTTGAATACGCCAAGAGGCTGATAGATATACTGGACCTGCTCCGAGACCGAACCAAGGGGAATCTCGAACCGGATGAAGAAAAGTTTTTTGAAGCCATTCTTTCTCAGCTTAAACTTCATTACCTCCAGAAAATCAACGCTATTAAACTTTGATGAAGGTCTTTCGTGCTCTTCACCCGGCGGCCAGAAAGTTGACCAGCGGGTCCGTGCTGGCCATCGGCATCTTCGATGGTTTCCATCGCGGGCACCAGAAAATTATCCATTCTGTGGTCGGCGAAGCCAGAAAAGCAGGACGTCGGGCCGGCGTGCTGACCTTTTACCCCCATCCTGAAACACTGCTTAACCATCGTCCGCTGCCCCATATCCAAACCTTAGAGCAGCGTCTCAGCAGCCTGTCTTCAGCCGGTCTTGACTACTGCCTGATAATTTCCCTGGATGCGGATATTTCTTCCCTGACCGGTGAAGAATTTGCCCGAAACATCCTGGCGGAAAAGCTCCACGTCAGTCAGGTGGTGGTTGGAGAAAATTTCAGGTTTGGGCATCGAAGGCTATCCTCTGCTTCCGATTTAAAGAATTTCGGACAAAAGTTTGGCTTCCAAGTCAGGGTTTTAAAACGGGTCATCTATCGAGGCATGCCGGTCAGCTCCAGCCTGGTCAGAAAGTTACTGCTGGCCGGGAAAATTAAGCAGGCAAACATGCTTCTCGGTCACCCTTACGAAATCACAGGTCGGGTGATAAAAGGCAGAAAAATAGGACGCCAGCTCGGCTTTCCCACGGCCAACCTGAAAACGGAGAATGAAATCCTGCCCACGGGCGTTTTCCTGGCTCTGACCTTCCACAGGGGAAACTGGTGGCCTTCGCTCGTCAACATAGGCTTCAGGCCGACCTTTGATACCCGGCAGCTTTCGGTCGAAGCCCTGCTCATCGACTTTTCCGAAGACCTTTATGGCCAGGCCCTCAGGGTTCGGCTGTTAGATAAACTGCGACAGGAGAAAAAATTTAAGTCCGCCGAGGCTCTTAAAGAACAGATTGCGGAAGATGTCAAACGGGCCAAACAATTTTTTAAGAAGCACCGAACCCGGCCTGAACCTCCTACGGCTTGACATTTTGGCTTTTATCGTTGAATATAATATTTTTCAAAAAAATGGCGGAAAGAGGTTTAAAATGGAAGACAAGGTTAAAGCCAGAGTCATGGACAACGGCAAAGTGCGCCGCACGCTGGTCAGGATGGCCACAGAAGTGGCTGAAAGAAACCGGGACCTGAACAACCTGGTGATTGTTGGCATCAGAACGCGTGGCATTTTTTTGGGAAAAAGAATAGCTGAGATTATCAAAAATAATGAAGGGGTGGAAATCCCGGTGGGTGCGCTGGACATCACTCCATACCGTGACGACCTGTCTGAGCCGAAACAGAAATCCTTATCCAAACAAACTGCCCTGCCGTTTGAGTTAAACGGAAAAGATGTTCTGCTGGTGGATGATGTGCTGTTCACCGGAAGAACTATCAGAGCAGCCATGGAAGCCATTTTTGACCTTGGCCGCCCGAAAACCATTCAGCTGGCCGTCCTCATAGACCGGGGACACCGCGAGCTTCCGATAAGACCTGATTATGTCGGCCGGCTTCTGCCGACTTCCAGAAGAGAAAAAGTTGAAGTGCATCTAAAAGAAGTTGACGGCCTTGATGAAGTGCTGATTATTGAGCCGGCCACCAGCCTGAACAAAACAAACAAATAAAGAATCATTTAGAATGCCACCGGGAGAAGACCATGAAACTCCTGCTTAAAAACGCCAGGTTGCTGGACCCGGGTAGCAAGCTGGACGGCCGGTACGATTTGCTGGTGGTTGATGGCCGGGTGGCTGAAATCAAAGAGCGGCTCGAATTGGAAGCGGACCGGGAATATGACCTGACGGGCTGCCTGGTCGTACCCGGCCTGATCGACCTTCACACTCACCTCCGCCAGCCCGGTTATGAACACAAAGAAACAATAGCCTCCGGCACGCGCGCCGCGGCAAAAGGTGGCTTCACCACCGTCTGCTGTATGCCCAACACCAACCCGGTCAACGACCGACCGGAAATAACGCAGTGGATAAAAGAAAAAGCCTCAGCCGAAGGACTGGTCAACGTGCTCCCCATAGCGGCCATCACCCGCGGGCAGAAAGGCCAGGAATTGACCGACCTGGCCGGTTTAAAGGCAGCCGGTGCGGTGGCTTTTTCCGACGATGGCCAACCCCTGGTGAACAGCCGGCTGATGAAAATGGCCATGGCCAAAGCGGCCGAACTCAACAGCCTGATTATTGACCATTGCGAGGAAAAATCACTGGCCGAGGGTGGCCTCATAAACGAGGGTAAAATTTCCAGGCAATTAGGGCTTGCGGGAATGCCGGCGGCGGCCGAAGAAATCATGGTCGCCCGGGACATCATCCTGGCAAAAAACTACGGGTACCGGGTTCACCTGGCACACCTTAGCACGAGAGGCGCGGTTGAGCTTCTGTCGCTGGCCAAGGCCAGCGGCGCCCCGGTGACCGCCGAAGTTACGCCTCATCACCTGCTTTTAACCGAGGACGAACTGCTAACCCGCGACCCGGACCTTAAGGTCAACCCCCCTCTCCGAACGGCTGATGATGTGCATGCCCTGCGCCACGCTTTGAAAAGCGGGCTGATCGAGGTCATAGCCACCGACCACGCGCCTCACGCCGCTGATGAAAAAGCGGCCGGGCTGGAGAAAGCGCCTTTTGGAATAAACGGCCTGGAAACAGCCGTGCTGGCCCTCCTGGATAATCTGGTCAAAACGGGAGAGATAAGCCTCAATCGCCTGGTTGAAGCTTTAAGTCTTAACCCGGCCCGGATACTCGGGCTCAGCCACAAGGGTACTTTAAAACCGGGAGCAGACGCTGACCTCACCGTTCTGAGCCTGGAAAAGACCACCTGCATCACGAGAGAAACCTTTGCCTCAAAGAGTTTTAACACTCCCTATAAAGGGAAAACTTTTAATTCCAGAATTATGATGACCGTTGTTTCTGGTCGGGTAGTTTATTCTTCACTTGGCGACTGATTTTTCTGTATAATTGTTTGATGAACCTGAAAGAAATAGAGAAAAAATTAGGTTATACTTTTCAAAAGCCAGAATTACTGGAGCAGGCTTTAACCCACAGTTCTTACGCTCACGAACATCAGGCGGAGAGGATAGAAGACAACGAAATCCTGGAATTTCTGGGTGATGCCGTGCTCAGTCTGGTGCTGAGTGATTATTTAAGGTTGAGTTATCCAGAACTCGGCGAAGGTCAGCTGTCCAAGCTCAGGTCAGCCATTGTTTCGACGAATTCTCTTTCCTGCCTGGCCAAAAAGCTTAAACTTAACAAGTATGTAAGGCTGGGCAAGGGCGAAGAAAAAAACGGCGGCCGAAAAAAGAAAAGCATCCTGGCCGATACCTTTGAGGCCATAATGGGGGCCATCTATGTTGACAGCAATTTTGAAACCGTAAGAGCGGTCCTCCAAAAAATAGTGGAAAAGCAATTTAAAAAGTTGCCGAAGAACAGCTTCCTCATCAACAATTTCAAATCAGCCCTGCAGGAATACTTTAACCAGAAAAACTTGCCTGCCCCGGTCTATCGCACCGTGACGGAAGAAGGCCCGGAACATGAAAAAATCTTTACCGTTGAAGTTTCCTCAGGAGAAAAAGTGCTGGCCCGAGCTCAGGGGCATTCAAAGAAAAGCGCCGAGCAAAAAGCAGCCCAAAAAGCCCTGAAAAAATTGCTCAAGCAGAAACTCACCGTGATTAACGAAGAAGCTTTCATTCTGAATGGTCCAGACGAAAATCCTGAATAGGACGGCGAGCTTCTTAACTTTATCTGATGAGAAGAGTTGCGGGCAAGAAGCCAATCTCATCCAGAGGTCAACATTTTCTTGCCCTAAAAGCCTTTTTACTTGCTCATCAGCACCGCCCAGGGTTTTAAGGAAGGAACGTTTTCCAATATAATCTTTATCACGGCCAGAATGGGCACGGCCAGGACCATACCGGCTATGCCCCACAGCCAGGCCCAGAAAACAAGCGAGAAAAGAACCAGCAGCGGGCTGAGGTTAAGGCTGTGCCCCATTAACTTGGGGTCAACAAAATTCCCCAGAACAGCGTCGGTCAGAGCAATCGAAAGCAGCACCCAGAGCGGCACCATGGAATTGCCAAACTGCAAAAAAGCAACTGCCGTGGGAATGATGGTGGCGATGACCGAGCCAAACGACGGAATAAAATTAAGCACAAAAGTTAGAAAACCAAGCAGCAGGGCAAAATCCACCCGGAAAATCAGAAGAATCAGGAAAACCAGAACACCGTTAAGCAGGCTCAGAAAAGTCTTCACCGCCAGGTATTTCTGAATCTGACCGTTTATCCGGTCAAGGATGCGTACCAGCTGATGAGCCCGGTCTTCGGGAAAGGACATGATTATTTTCCTGTTCAATTTATCCTTGCCGGCCAGGATAAAAATCATAAAGACCACTACCAGCAACAGATTGCCCAGGAAGGAGAAAAAGGAACCAACCGTACCCAGCAGCAGGCTGGCTATTTTATCCACGTTAAGCTGTGAAACAATCGAAGGCACATCAACTCTGAAAGGCAAACGGTTGAGGCTGTCTGTCAAATCCTGGAACAGTGAACTTATCTTCGAGTTATAGTTGGGCAGGGCTTCCAGAAAGCTGCTGGCACTGGCATAGAGCAAAAGGCCAAGCAGGTAAAAGATGGCAAAGATAGAAGTCACCACCAGCACGAGGGCCACCACCCGTGGAACCTTAAACTTAATCAGGCCGTCAATGACCGGGGCAATGGCATAAGAAATAAAAAGCGCCAGCAGAAATGGAAACAGCACCGGTTTGGTAAGCCTGACCACCAGGCCGATGATAAAGAAGGCTATGATCAGCAAAGAATATTTAATCGCTTTGGATTCTCCCATCTGTTCAGACCGTCCCTGATTCTGACTTATTTTTTGTTTTTTAAAGCTTTTCCCAGCCAGTCAAAATTCTTCAGCGCCAGAGAAACCAGGTCTTCCGGAACCCGGCTGAAACCGTAGAGATAATTTTTAACCTGTCCGAGGTAAACATGCTGTCCGTGAACATTTACCTGATGGTAAAATTGCCCCTCCAACTTGAAAGGCGCTTTTTCCTGAGAGTAATAATCAACCAGTTTTTGCAGAAGGGCTGAGGCTTCGGCCGGCGAAGAGGCCTCAATGACAAAGCCATCAAACTCAGTTCCATCCTGCCGGTAGGCCACCAGGTAGCCGTTTTTCAGGAAATTAAAACCCATGAAATCCTTTCTGATGTATTTTTCCGAGTTCTTTACCCGACCTTCGGCCGGAAAACATCTGAAAATCTCGGGCAGAGAACCCTTATCTTTTATTCTTTTTTCCACCTCGGCAGCAAACAGTTTTAGATACTCGGCTGTCTTATCCTGGCCGTTGTAGCAGATTAATTTTACGTAGTACGGGCCAGCCACAAAATTAAGGACTTCCTCTTCCAAATAACCGGCCACACCTATACCTGCGTCCGGGCTTTCCGGAAACCTTTCTGAACTGAATATACCAAAAGCATTGAGCGGTGTGCCCATGTCATAAATTTCAAGAGTGAGGGTCGTTTCGCTTCCTTTTTTCTGGTAATTCCCCACAATCAGCTGTTTAAAATCATAACTCAGGTAGGCTTCCGAAGCCCCATCAATGTATTCAAACAGAGTGCCCGGAAGGTAGGTCTGTGGTTGCTCCTGGAATTCCCAGTCGGCAAATTCAGGCAACATGGCCTGCAAGCCGGCCACAGGCTTCGTTTCCTGCGCTAAAATTGCTGAATTTAGCACGAGAAAAGCCAGGACAAAAAATGATAATAATCTTTTGCCCGGGATGGTTTTTCTGTTCATGATTAAAACCTCCAGCAACAAACAATATAACCCGTTTTTTCTATTATGGCAATCTCCAGTCTTCTTCTATTGACAACCCGAATTTAGAAGGACATTATTAAAATAGGCTAAAATAGAAACAGAGCGATAAAATAAAGTAAAGAATGAACAAAGCAAAAGTAGCCATAGTTACCGCCAGGGAAGCTTTAAGCCCGGATGGCCTGCCCGACCCGAAAGCAGTTTTGCGCATGTTAAGGAAAGGCATAGAGCTGCTGTCCGGAGGGGCTAAAGCGGAAGATTTCCTGCTCAACCTGATACCGCCCGGAAATACGGTTGGAATTAAAATCAACACCATTGGTCGAAGAGCTCTGAGCACCCTGCCTGAAACTTCAGTGGCTTTTGGCCTGTGGCTCGGAAAAATTCTCGGTCAGGAAGGTCAGGTTATAATCTGGGACCGGACAAACGAAGAGCTCAAGGATACAGGTTACAAACTGTCTGCCAGCCCCGATTCGCTTAGGGTCTTTGGCACAGACAGCCGGAATGTTGGATACCAATCAGAACCGGTCATTCACCGAAACATCGGCAGCCTTTTTTCCCGCATCCAGGCGGAAATGGTTACCGCTTCGATCAGCCTGGCCATACTTAAAGACCACGGGTTGGCCGGGGTGACGGCCGGCCTTAAAAATTATTTCGGGGCCATCCACAACCCCAATAAATACCACGACACTCATTGCGACCCGTACGTGGCTGAATTGTTCGACTGCCCGCTCATAAAAAACAAGCACCGTCTGACGGTTATAGATGCTCTCAGGGTGCAGTACCACCGCGGTCCGTCCTACCATCCGCAATGGGCGGAAAAGGCGCAGAAATTCATCATCAGCACTGACCCGGTGGCCGCCGATGCGGTGGGCTGGCAGCTCATAGAAAAATTAAGAGCCAGAAAAGGTCTGCCGTCCTTAAAAGAAGAAGGGCGAGAGCCTGCTTATCTGTGGACAGCCGAGAGACTGGGGCTGGGTCAGGCCAGGCTGGAAAATATTGAGGTGGTGGAGGAAGAGGTTTAACATGAGCGGCCACAAAACGAACCGGCGAAACTTTCTAAAATGTTCCTTATTAGGAACCGGTTTACTCCTGACTGGCCAAAGCCGGGCAGCCTCAAAATCTCTTTTTTCCGCTTCCCCGCTTCTGCCCGGCTCTGAACTTTCCCGGGTGGAAGCACGCTACTACGAAAAGCTGCCTGACCGGGAAATCAAGTGTAACCTCTGCCCCAGGTTCTGTCAGCTGGGCGACAAAGAACGGGGCTTTTGCGGCGTGCGGGAAAACCAGAACGGACGGTATTACACCCTGGTTTATGGTAAGGTGGCCAGCCTGAACGTCGACCCGATAGAGAAAAAACCTTTCTTCCACTTTTTGCCCGGGTCACTGGCTTTTTCCCTGGCCACGGCCGGCTGCAACCTCAGCTGTCGCTTCTGTCAGAACTGGGAAATAAGTCAGATGCGCCCCGAGCAGGTCAGAAATGTCAACATGCCCCCGGAAGCCGTGGTGGCCGCCGCAGAAAACCAGGCCTGCCCGGTTATTGCTTACACTTATTCCGAACCGGTCATATTCTACGAGTTTATGTACGATACCAGCCTGCAGGCCAGACGAAAAGGTATCAGGAACACGGTGGTCAGCGCCGGGTACATAAATCCCCAGCCGCTGGCTGACCTTCTTAAAGTTGTCGATGCCATCAAGATTGATTTAAAAGCTTACAACCAGGATTTTTACCGCCAGTACGTGCGCGGCGAACTTCAGCCTGTCCTTGAAACCATCAAGCAGATTGCCCGGTCGTCGGTCTGGCTGGAAATTGTCTACCTGGTCATCCCGACTCTGAACGACAACCCGGATGAGATAAGGAACATGTGCCGGTGGCTCAAATCAGAAATAGGCCCGGATTACCCGCTGCATTTCTCCCGCTTCCATCCGATGTATTTAATTAAAAACCTGCCGCCGACCCCCGTATCCACGCTGGAAAAACTCCGGCAGATTGCCCTGGAAGAAGGGCTTCGTTATGTTTATGTGGGTAATGTGCCCGGCCACCCGGGCGAGAATACTTATTGTCCGAATTGTGGTAAATTAATCATTGGCAGATACGGATATACTGTAACTAAAAATGAAATAAAAAAGGGCCAATGTCGTTTCTGCGGTCAGAAAATTCCCGGCGTCTGGAGCTGAAAAATAACCTTCCACCATTTGTGCTTGGTTTTCTGGCCACTTCTTTCCAGATAATTTTGCTGCGTGAAGCCGAAGCTTTCTTCTCGGGGAATGAGCTGGTTTATGGCTTCATCCTGTCTTTCTGGCTGCTTGGCAGCAGCCTGGGCAGTTTTCTGGCAGACCAAAAAATCCTGCCCCGCCTGACGCCTGAAAAATTTTATTCTCTGTCGATGGTCTTTTTTATCTTAAGCCTGGCTGGTATCCGCCTGTCCAGATTTGCTTTCAACCTTCTGCCGGCAGAAACAGTCGGGCTGATACCGGCCATCCTGACTTCATGGCTGACCACGCTGGTGGTCAGCTTTCCCCTGGGCGCTCTTTTTGTGTACAACGTCATCTGGCTTCAGGAAAATCTGGCCCGCGTCTACCTGGCCGAGTCGCTGGGGGCAGCGGCTGGCGGCCTGGTGGTTTCACTGGCCCTGATCCCGTTCTTATCAGGCTGGCCTTCAGCCGCCGTAATAATCATCATCAGCGGAACAGCTATTTTATTTACCCTGAACAGAGAAAAAAGAGGCTTCTTGCTGTTCGCCAGCCTTGTCGTTTCCTTCTTACTCCTGGCTCTTGACCCAATCACAGAAAAAATCTACTGGAAACCGCTTAATTTTATCACCGCCCGCGATTCGCCTTATTCCAGAATAAAGCTCATCCAGACCGGTGAACAGCTCTCCTTCTACACCAACAACGTGCTGGCTTTCAGCTTTCCGGACCCGGCCACGGCCGAACAGGTTATCCACTTTCCCATGCTGCAAAAACCGCGAGCCAGAAAAGTCCTCTTGCTGGGGGGCGGGTTCAACGGCAGCCTGGAAGAACTGCTCAAATATCCTGAAACGAGCATCGATTATGTTGAGCTCGACCCGGGACTGGTAAAGCTCGCCCGAAAACATCTCCAAAACCGAGAGTCATTCTTCTCTCACCCCCGGGTGTCAATCAAGACGGCCGATGGCCGGAACTTTCTCCGGCATCAGCCGCAAGCTTCTTATGAAGTAATCATCTGCCAGCTGCCTGAACCTGTTTCTCTTCAGCTAAACAGGTTCTACAGCGTGGAATTTTTTTATTTGGTGAAAAGCCGGTTAAGCGAAGGTGGAATATTTTCCTTTTCTGTGCCGGCTTCGGAAAATTACCTTTCAGATGAGCTGGCCGAATTCCTGGCTTCCCTCTACTATTCTCTGACCGGAGTTTTTGAAGAAGTTAAAATGCTGCCTGGCGATTCAGTAACTTTTCTGGCCTCTTCCGGGCCCATTGACGACAGCTTTTATTTTTATGAACAGCGGCTGCAAGAGCTGAAGCTGGAAACGGTATATTTCCGTCCGGAAATTCTTGCCTACCGGTTAACCGAGCCCAAAAAAAATTATCTGCAAAACAGGGTCAAAGAAGCAGCCCGGCCAAAACTCAACTTTGATTACACCCCGGCCAGTTATTATTTCAACATCATTCTCTGGAGCAAGCAGTTCAAGAGTTGGGGAAAAGGTCTGCTTATTTTTCTTTCGAGAAACAGCAAGCTTTATCTGTTTCACCTTCCGATGGCCCTATTTATTATGCTATTAACCATTTCTCTTATCTCAGGCCGAAAATCATCCACCTGGCCCGTTATCTGGCCTCTTTTCTTCCTCGGCTTCACCTCGATTATGGCTGAAATCGGACTGTTGTTAGCCTTTCAAGTCTGTTCTGGCCTCATCTACAGCAAGATTGCGCTTCTCCTGTCGCTTTTTATGTTTGGCCTGTTTTTGGGAAGCTGGCTGGCGAAGAAATATCTCCGATACGTCAGCCCCTGGCACCTCGTCATGTGTCAGACCTCCACGGTGATTTTCCTGTCGCTGACCATCTTAAGCCTTCAGATGAGGCAGGAATATTTTTATTATGCTCTTTTTGTCCTGATGGGCTTTCTGGGCGGGTTGACCTTCATCGTGAGCAATTCTCTTTATCTGAAAAGCGGCACAAGGTTTGGTCTCGGTTACGCTGTTGACCTGGCCGGTTCATTTTTCGGAGCCTTGCTGGCTTCTTCTCTTTTCATCCCGCTATTAGGATTGAAGCTGCTGTTTATTTTTCTTCTAATGGCCAATTCCTTTTGCCTGCTTTTCATCCTCCTTAAAACCCGCTTTCAGGCTCTCTAACCAAAATTATTTTGCAAGCTTAATGCAACCTTATAAACTTCCCGAAATTTCTATATAATAAGCTGTTGCTCAAGGTAAAGCGAGTTAGCTCAAAAAAGACCCATGATAAAGAAAATAGGCCGGTGGAAAAATAGATTCTGGGAAAACAGGGAACCAGAATTTTGGTTTAAAATCATCAGCCTGGCCGTGGCCATTCTTCTCCACCTGGGTCTTATACTCTACCTCAGGCAGGCCAGAATATTCATAAAAATACTTCCTTTTAGACGCGAAACCGAAGTGTCAATTGCCAAATACCCGGATGTCAACTTGCCCAAGAATCTGCAGGAGGTGATAAACCAGCCACCAGGTTCAGACCTGTTTCCGCAGAAACCCAAAGCCGCAGGTGCGGGCGCCGGGAGTGGAAGCTTTGGGACAGGTGCTCGCGGACGACCCGGACAGAAACCGGAAGCCGGAACAGCAAGCGAAACTTCAGGCGGAGAGGCCAATTACCCTTTTGACCTCGACCGCTACCTGGCTTCCGGTCGGGGTGAGAAGGAAGCCGGCTCCGGTTTTAGCCTGACCCTGACGGGGCGTTTCCGCACCATAGGAAAATATAATTTTAGCCTGAAGCTTCCGGTTCGTCCGGCCACTCCCGGTGAAGCGGAAAAGGGTCAACCCCAAAAAGGGCTTAAAGGCGATATGTATAAATACCTGGGACCTCAAGGATACCGGCAGCCAGGGAAAGGCCTGAGGTTCACTCCTGCCGGGAAACCACTTCCCGGAGGTTTCGCCACCGGTGGAGAAGCTGTTTCTCCTTACAGTTATGATATAAATCCCTGGGCGGAGAAAGTGGTCAATGCCATCCAGGCAAAATGGGTCCTGCCAGAGCTTTCGGTCATGCCTGAAAACCGGACAGTGGCTCTTTTGCTGCAGGTTGACCGGGATGGACAGATCATCTCCCTGGAAATGACCAACTCGACGGCCAATGAACTCCTGGACCAGGCCGTTATGAGTGCCGTGAAATTAAGTGCTCCTTTCCCTCCCCTGCCCTCTGATTTTCCAGGCAAAGTGCTGGAGTTCTCGCTGGTTTTTACTTACCATGAATGACAGGATAAATTATCCGAGGCTGGCCTTTTTTATTTTGTTGCTTATGCCTCTCTTTCTTATTGCCAGCCCGGACTGGAAAAGCGACCTGAACCAGAAATTGAAAGACGGGGAATACACTGAGGCCCTCGCTCTTTTAGATACAAACCTTCCTGGACTTGAAAAAAACGAAAGACAAGAGGCCCTGGCCCTCAGATGTTTCATACTGAACAAACTCCAGAAAGCGAAAGAAGAAAAGGAAGCGCTGATTGATTACTTTGAAGAATTTGGCCAGAATCAGCCAGTGCTTGAATTTCTCGATTTCAGCCTGTTCCACCAGGTTCTAGAATACTGGGGTAACTGGCTGGAAAATTTTCCCTTAATCAACAACCTGAATTTCCTGATAGCAACCGGCTCCCCAGAAAATTCCATTCCCGAAGCAATCAGGCTGGGCTTTGACCTCAGCGCACCCGCCTATTACAAACTGGTTCTGGAAGGCCAGCCGCTCGAGGGCGGGTTGTGGGAAAAAGGACCTCACCTGGTCGAGCTTCCGCTGCCTTATTCTCTGGAGAAGGCGTTTTCCCTTAACCTCGACCTTTTTCTAAGAACGGAGCAAATTACCGTCAAGAAAAAGATTCAGCTGGAATTCAACGTGGAAACCTGGAACCTGGGCGGACAGGATTTGCAGGTCCAGAGACAGGAAGCCCCGCCGGTCAAAAATTTGCAAGGTGAAGTAGCCCTTTACATAGGCCAAAAGCTTATCTATAAGGCCACCAAATACATGCAGAAAAAAATTCCTCTCAAGATCACTATCCCGCCCCCTAACCCCCCTGGCACCAAACCCTATCTCGTTCCCCAAAAAGAACAGTACCCATTCCACGGTGTATCGATACTGGATGCTATTACCGCTATCAGCCAGGCCATAAAAGACTGGAAGAAAAAGCCGCCGTCAATTTCGCCTTCAACTTATGAGCGGAGGCCCGAGCTTGTTTTTAACTTTGTTAACCCGGAAAAGCCTGAAATCCGCTCAAAAGTCACCATCAAAATCAAACCGGCCAGGGCCGAAGTGTACGAGCGATAAACCGGCCTGAGGCGGGCTGCCAATTTTTCCTTTCCAACAGCCAAAATAATTTTTTGACATGTCAATTTCTTTTTTGTATAAATAATGAAGAAAGAAAAGGGGAAATGAAAAAGAAGATGGAACCTTATCCCTCAGAGAAAAGGCTAAGCGTCAGGTTTAAAATACCTGGTGCAACGGTCTGCTACCGGAAAAAGCGCTGGCTATTCCAGAAAAAAGGGTTTGACGAAGAATTCTGCCCCCTTCTCGACCTCAGCCGCGGCGGAATGAAAATTGCCACCCGGAAAAAATTAAAACCGGGGCATAAACTTAAACTTCAGCTTTCAATTCCGGGTGAGAGAGCCCCGCTGATTTTGCTTGGTCGGGTGCGCTGGTCGGCTTCTCACGAGAATGAGGTTTTTAAATATCAGGCTGGCATCCAGTTTAATGTATATGGCGAAAAAAAGGGCCAGAATTATCCGGGAAACCTGGTAAAGATTATTTCCCTGGAGCAGAAATTTGTCGACGGGGAGATTGATTTGACAGCCCCCGGCGAAGATTACGAAATAGAAGACTCTTCTCCGGCCAAAAGCTGACTCTGCCGGAAATCTTTATTTTTGTTCCCTGCTTTCCCCTTCAACCACAATCTGGGAATAGTCGGCCAGTTGCTGGATCAGGTCCTGAACCATAACCAGCAGGGCCAGCCGATTGTTCCTGAGTTTTCTGTCTTCGACCATTACCATTACCTTATCGAAGAAGGCATTCAGCGGGGCCTGCAGCCTGAAGATTATCTTCTGGGCGCCAAGATAATCACCCCGGCTGATCATGTCTTCCACATTTTTCTTGATAATCTGCAGGGTGGAATAAAGTTCCTTTTCTTCTTTTTCCTTAAATAAAGCGGAGTTAACCTTTACCTTTGGAACTTCCTTTAAAATATTCTTAACCCTCTTGGCCATCAGGATGAAGGGCTCGAAATTCTTGCTCTGTTTCAATTCATTAAGGGCTTTAAGCCTGGCTTCAGTCTGGGCCAAGAAATCAAACCCGGGCGCCAGAGCGGCGTTAATCAGGTCATAGCGGTATCCCTGCCTGTCAAAAATATAACGAACCCGCCCTTCGAAAAATTCCAGACAGCTTCGGAACAGTTCTTCTGGTGGAACAGTTAATTTTCCTTCAAAAAGAGAAATGGCTTTCTTGATGAACCGCTCGAGAGAAACAGAAAGTTTCTTCTCCAGGATGATTTTGCAGATGGCCTGGGCATTTCTGCGAAGAGCAAACGGGTCGCTCGAGCCAGAAATGCTGTAACCCACCCCAAGAACGCCCACCACGGTATCCATCTTATCGGCCAGGGAGAGTATGGCTCCGCCCGCGGATTCCGGCACCGGGTCCTCAATGTTCTGGGGCAGGTAGTGTTCATAGATGGCCCGGCTGATAACTTCAGAATAACCCTGTTCTCGGGCATACAGGCCACCCATCTTCCCCTGCAATTCCGGAAATTCTCTGACCATCTCTGTCAGTAAATCAGCCTTACTCAACCTGGCCGCCTCTGCCAGCTCTTTTTTCAGGCTGCCGAGTTCCAGCCGGTCGGCCAGGTAGGAGACCAGCTTTTGCATCCTCTGGACTTTATCACAGTAGGTCCCAAGCTTTTCCTGGAAAACTACCTGGGTTAAACCGTTTGCTCTCTCAGTTAGGGGGACCTTCAAGTCGTTTTCCCAGAAAAATCTGGCGTCTTCCAGCCTGGCTTTCAGCACGCGCTCGTTACCGGAAAGGATAAAATTTTTGGGGTCGCCCGGCGCATCAGCTATGCCGAGAAAATATGGCAGCTGTTTTTTACCTTTAACCACAGAAAACACTTTCTGACCTTCGCGCATGGCCGTGGACAGGACCTCAATCGGCAGCTTCAGGAATTTTTCCGGAAAGCTTCCCCTGATAACCAGAGGATGTTCGACATTCCAGAGCAACCTCTCCAGCAATCCCTCATCCGGATAAACCTGAGCGTTCAAATCACGCAGCTTTTCCTGAAATTGCTGGAGGATGTACCTTTTCCTTTCCTCCTGGTCGATGATGACGTAATTTTCTCTTAATTTTTTTTCATACTCGGGGAAATTATTTACTTCGAAGGCAACCGGAGAATGGATGAAGTGACCGTAAGTCCGGTTGGTTGATTCCAGCCCTTCAAACTTAAGCGGCACCACCTGGCCGTTAAACAGACAAAGAATGTTTTTAATCGGCCGGGAAAAGCGGAAGCTCCGGTCAGCCCATTTCATGCTTTTAGGAAAACTCAGGGAGGAAATTATTGCAGGAAGCTTCTCGGCCACTATCTGCGGTGTGGCTATACCTTTTCTCAGCTTTTTGAAGCCCAGGTACTCGCCCTTTTTAGTCTTGATTACTTCCAGCTTTTCTGGCTCCACGCCCTGAGAACGGGCAAAGCCCAGCGCGGCCGGTGAAAACTTTCCGTCTGGCAGAAGCCCGATATGGCGCGGCGGGCCGGTGACTATCTCTTCTTCATCAGGCTGCCCGGCGGCCAGGTCGGCCAGAACGACTAACCGTCGGCAGGTGCCGATGGTTCGGAGGCTTTTGATTTCAACCCGGGCTTCCTGCAATTCTTTATGGAACTTCTCCTGTAACTGACTCAGAGCCGACCTCACATGAGAGGAAGGTAATTCTTCAGTCATGATTTCGAGCAGGAATTCCATCAGTTTTCTCCTCCTTCCTGTTCAACAAACTTCCTGGCGATCTGGTTGACTAAGGTTCTGACTTGACCAATCAGCTTTACCCTTTCCGTCACGCTTATGGCCCCGCGGGCATCGAGCAAATTAAATAGATGCGAGCATTTCAGGCAGTAATCATAAGCCGGTAAAAGCAAATTCTGGTTTATCAACCGCTGAGCTTCTTTCTCGGCCGCGTTAAACCAGCGCTGCAGCATCTGGGTGTCAGCCTGCTCAAAGTTGTAAACAGAAAATTCCTTCTCTTCCCGAAATCGCAAATCGCGGTAGCTAACATCATCTGACCAGTTCAGGTCGTAGATGTTATCTTTCTGTTCCAGGAACATTTCCAGCCTTTCCAGCCCGTAGGTTATTTCCACCGATACGGGTGAAAGCTCCAGCCCGCCGGCCTGCTGGAAATAGGTAAACTGGGTGATTTCCAGCCCGTCAAGCAGCACCTGCCAGCCCACTCCCCAGGCCCCGATGGTTGGCGACTCCCAGTCGTCTTCATCGAACCGCAGGTCGTGCTCGGACAGATTTATGCCCAGCGCAACCAGGCTGTTCAGGTAAATTCTCTGAATATCAAGCGGAGAAGGTTTCACAATTACCTGGAACTGAAAATGTTTCTGCACCCGGTGTGGGTTTTCACCGTAGCGGCCATCTGTTGGCCGGCGAGAAGGCTGAACGTAAGCCACCTTCCACGGTTTTCGGCCGAGCACCCGGAAAAAAGTGTCCGGGGTCATGGTCCCCGCCCCGACTTCCAGGTCATAGGTCGGCGCGATGTAACAGCCCTGCCCGGCCCAGAAGTCATAAAGCTTCAAGAATAGCTGCTGCATACTCATAGAAAATCATCCTCTATCGAAATATTAAGCCCTGCTATCTATCAGAATACAGGCTGAGGTCCTCAGCCGTTCTTTTCCCACCTCAAAATCGGATTTCGGGCCGCCTGCACCTCATCCAGCCTTCTGACATAGGTCACATGCGGAGCAGTCTTGAGCAGTTCCGGATTTTCCCTGGCTTCCCGGTCTATGGCTTTCATGGCTTCGATGAACAGGTCAAGGTCACGCCGGCTTTCAGTTTCCGTCGGTTCAATCATCAAAGCCCCGTGAACTATCAGCGGGAAGGACATGGTCGGCGGATGCAAACCATAATCAAGCAAACGCTTGGAAATATCCAGGTTGGTTACTCCATATTCTTTCTGGAATTTATCGGAGAAAACACATTCATGCAAAGTCGGTGTTTCATACTTAAGATGGTAGATTCCTTCCAGACTCTTGCGGATATAATTGGAATTGAGAACGGCCACTTCCGCCACTTCTCTCAGTCCTTTGGAACCCAGGGTGAGGATGTAGGTCAGAGCTTTGAGCATCACCAGAAATTGCCCGTAAAAACTCTTGACCCGCCCGATGGAGAAAGGTCGGTTATAGTCCAGATGGTATCGCCCATCTTTTTCCTCAATTACCGGCACGGGCAGGAAAGGTTCGAGAATTTTCTTCACGGCCACCGGCCCGGAACCCGGCCCGCCTCCGCCGTGCGGGGTAGAGAAAGTCTTGTGCAAGTTAAGATGGAGCACGTCGACTTTCATGTCGCCGGGCCTGGCCACACCGACCATAGCATTGAGGTTGGCTCCATCCATGTAAAGGAACCCGCCCCTGGCATGAACGATATCGGCAATCTGGCAAATATCTGACTCAAATACACCGAGAGTGTTGGGGTTGGTCAGCATAAGAGCGGCCACTTCTTCCGTCATTTCCCTTTCCAGGTCTTCCAGAGAAACCGTCCCGCGCTCGTTAGATTTTATTTCCTTGACCACATAGCCACACAGATGGGCGGAAGAAGGGTTGGTGCCGTGGGCTGAATCCGGAATGAGCACGTATTTTCTCGGATTACCCTGGGCGGTGTGATAAGCTCTGATAAGCATCATGCCGGTAAGTTCGCCATGTGCTCCGGCCGCCGGCTGCAGGGTTATCGCATCCATGCCGGTTATTTCCAGGAGCAATTTCTCTAAGGTTTTCATCAGAGCGAGATTGCCCTGAACCAGCTCCTCCGGCACAAGGGGATGGCCAGAAGTAAAAGCCGGCATGGCTGCCACTTTTTCATTTATCTTCGGGTTGTACTTCATCGTACAGGACCCGAGAGGATAAAAACCAAAATCAACGCAATAATTCATCTGGGAAAGCCGGACAAAATGCCTGGTCAGTTCAGTCTCGGACACCTCCGGAAATCCATCGATATCATCTCTCAGCGGCAGGCCGGCCAGGAGGTCCTTTTTTTCCGGCACATCGAGTTCAGGCAACCTGACCGCGGTTTTTCCTGGTGAACTGATTTCGAAAATTAATGGTTCACGAATGATGTTGATCATGACAACACCTCCTTCAGGGCGGCAGCATAAGCATCAATTTTTTGCCTGGTGTGAACTTCAGTCACGGTGATTAAGGCACAGTTTTCCAGCCCCGGATAGTGCGGGCCAAGGGCCAGCCCGCCCAGTATACCTCTTTCCTGAAGTTTTTTATCTATCTTTTCCCAGCGGTCAGGAAATTCCAGGACAAACTCGTTGAACACCGGTCCGCTGAATTTAAGAGAAACGCCGGGCAGCGAAGATAACCGTTCGGCCGCATAAGCCGCTTTCTGCAAATTCAACCAGGCCAGCTTTTTCAAACCTTCGCGACCGAGAGTTTCAAGATAAATGGTGGCTCTGAGCGCGCAGTGGGCCTGGTTGGTGCAGATGTTCGAGGTGGCTTTCTCGCGGCGAATATGCTGTTCTCTGGTCGAAAGAGTCAGGACAAATCCCCGCCTGCCCTCGACATCGACCGTTTGCCCTGCTATCCGGCCAGGCATCTGTCTGACAAAATCTTTTTTGCAGGACATAAACCCGAGATAAGGGCCGCCGTAGCTCAGCGGCAGGCCAAAAGATTGGGCTTCTCCGGTGACGATGTCCGCGCCGAGCTTTCCCGGGGCTTCCAGGATGCCCAGAGAAACCGGCTCAGAGATAACCACGGCCAGCAGGGCTCCCTGGCGGTGAGCCAATTCAGCCAGGTCTTTGATTTGCTCGACCACACCGAAATAATTGGGCGACTGGCAAAGCAGGACAGACGTTTCGCTGTTCAGAGAAGACTCCAGCCCGCCGCGGTCGATTCGGCCTGTTTTGTCGTAAGGAATTTCCACTACTTCCAAGCCCAGGTTCTTGGTATAGGTATAAATAACTTCCCGGTACTGCGGGTTGAGGTTTGAAGCCACCAGAATCCTCTTTTTGTTCTTCAGGCGATAGCCCATGAGCACTGCCTCCGCCGCTCCGGTTGCTCCGTCATAAAGAGAGGCGTTGGCTATGTCCAGACCGGTCAGCTGACAGATGAGGGTCTGGAATTCAAAAATCACCTGCAGGGTACCCTGGCTGACTTCCGGCTGATAAGGAGTGTAAGGCGTGACAAACTCGCTTCTCGCACTCAGGTAATCCACCACGGCGGGGATAAAATGATCGTAGGCTCCGCCGCCCAGGAAATGAAGGTAGTTAGAGAAGGAGTTTTCCTGGCCCTTTTTTTCAAAATAATCGAGCACCTCCATCTCCGACATGGGAGAAGGAAGGTTAAGTTCGCTTTTCAGCCTGACGTTTTCCGGGATACTGCGAAACAGGTCTTCTACGGCGCTGACGCCGATTCTGGCCAGCATCTCCTTTTTATCTTGTTCGCTTATCGGAATATAACTCATTTTTCTCCCCCGTCTTTAATTTATCAAATATCAAAGTTCGTAAAACTTTTCCCGGCCGGGCCTGGCTCAGTGCTCGAGTCCTTCCAGGTATTTTTCGTAATCGGTTGCTTTCATCAGTTGGTTTAGCTCTTCTTTATTTTTGATTTTGATCCTGATAATCCACCCTTCCCCGTGCGGGTCTTTGTTAATCAGGTCTGGAGTCTGGCTGAGGGCCTCATTGACCGCCACCACTTCGCCAGAGACAGGCGAAAAAACATCAGAGACGGATTTCACTGATTCGACGGAAGCGGCCGCCTGATGGGCTTCCAGCACCTTGCCGACCTGAGGTAAATCCACATAAATTATATCACCCAGCTGCTTCTGGGCATAATCAGTGATGCCGATGATTGCTTCTTCCCCCTCAACTTTTAGCCATTCATGGTCTTTGCTGTAATAAAAATTTTCAGGATACATGATTCCTCCTCATTTTTTTAATGTTAATCTATTTTTTTTCCCTTTTGTAGAAAGGTGTGGGAACCACCCGGGCCTTGACCATCTTATCTCTTATCCCGATTTCAAATTCCGTCCCCACTCCGGTATACTCAATCGGCAGGTAAAGAAGACCGATTGCTTTCTTCAGGAAAGGAGAAAAAGTGCCCGATCTCACTTCTGCTATTTTTTGCCCGTTGATATAGGCCGGATAATGTGGTCGGGCTATGCCTTTATCCACCAGTTCAAAACCAACCAGCTTTCTTTTAAGCCCTTCCTGAAGCTGTTTCTCCAGGGCTTCCTTCCCTAAGAAATCACCTTTCTGAAACTTTACTATCCATTTGAGGTCAGCTTCGAGCACCGTCGTTTCTTCGTCAATGTCGTTTCCATAAAGCATCAACTTGGCTTCAAGCCGCAACGTGTCCCGGGCTCCCAGTCCGACGGGCAGCAGCCCCTTGGGTGAGCCTTCGGTGATAATCGCTTTCCAGATTTCCTCCGGCCTGTCAGAAGTGGTGTAAATTTCAAAGCCATCTTCGCCGGTATATCCTGTCCGAGAGACCAGGCAATCTATTCCGGCCACTTTTCCGTAGGCAAAATGGAAAGATTTCATCTGGCTCAAATCTATATCGGTCAGCGGCTGCAATATTTCCTGGGCCAGCGGCCCCTGGAGGGCCAACTGCGAATATTCATCGCTCAGGTTGGTTACTTTAACCTTAAAAGGAGCAGACTTCTCTTTAACCCAGGCAAAGTCTTTATCGGTGTTGGCGGCATTTACCACCAGGAGATAGCGGTCCGGCATGTTCAGGCAGTAGACCAGCATGTCATCCACAAAAGTGCCTTTCGGGGTGGTTAAAGCGGTGTATTGAACCTGGCCGTTTGAAAGTTTCGCCACATCGTTTGGAGTGAGGTACTGGACGCAGGCCAGGGCCTCCGGGCCTTCCACCAGGATTTCCCCCATGTGACTGACGTCGAACAAACCGGCCCTCGTTCTTACGGCCAGATGCTCATCGATCAGGCCTTTGTATTCCACCGGCATTTCCCAGCCGGCAAACTCAATCATCCTGGCTCCAGCTTCTTTATGCACGGCGTTTAATCTGGTTTTTTTCATAATAAATCCTTTCTAAAAAAAAATTATGATGTTAAATTACTATCACAAATTTATACTCTGTTTCAAGTTTAAGTGCAACCTTGTTAGCCTTAAGATTTTTGTTATAATTAGAAAAACCATGTTTAAAGCAAAAAAAGAGCTAAAAAACAAAATTTTTGAACGGCTGAGCGGCCAGTTTCCCTTGACCATAGAGGAGATTGAACTGACCCCAACGCCGGACCAGAGATTAGGAGACCTGGCGCTGGCCATAGCTTTTCCCCTGGCTAAAAAATTAAAAACCAACCCGAGGAACATAGCCGTCAGAGTGACTGATCTTTTGCAGGGCCTGGAAGGGGTAGAAAAGGTGGAAGTAGCCGGCGCGGGATACATAAACCTTTTTCTTGACCGAAAACGCTTTTCCCTGAGAAAGCTTTTTGAAGAAAGAAGCAGCCTCGAACCAGAAGAAAAAAAAGTCATCGTCGAGCATACCAACATCAACCCCAACAAAGCGGCCCACGTCGGCCATCTGCGGAATGCCTGTCTCGGTGATACGCTGGTGCGATGCCTCAGATACAAAGGAGAAAACGTCGAAGTCCAAAACTACATTGATGATACCGGCGTGCAGGTGGTGGATGTGGTTTTCGGCTTCCTGGAACTCGAGAAAAAAACCCTCGAAGATCTGGATAAAATCGAAGGCAAATTCGATTATTACTGCTGGGATCTTTACACCCGCGTGTCACGCTATTTAGCCGAAAATGAGGAAGCGCAGCGACGAAAAGCGGAAGTCCTGAAAAAGATAGAACACGGCCTTTCGCCTGAAGCCGATTACGCTGATTATATATCTAAAAAAATTGTGCGGGCTCATCTGGCCACGATGAAAAGGCTGGGCATCACCTATGACGTCCTGCCCTGTGAAAGCAGCATCCTGCGCCTGAAGTTCTGGGACAAGGCTTTTAAGATGCTCAAGGAAAACCGGGCCATTTACTATTCGGAAGAGGGAGAATCAGCCGGCTGCTGGGTTATGAAGCTGGAAGATGAGCCAGAGCGAGAAAAAATCATTGTCAGGTCGGACGGCACGGTGACTTACGTCGGCAAGGACATCGCCTACCAGCTGTGGAAATTTGGGCTGTTAGGCCAGGATTTTTATTATCGGCCATTTCTTGAAGAAAACGGACACCGGGTGTGGATTTCTTCACCGGAACCGACCGGCTATGACGTCCATTTTGGCGCCGGTTCTAAAGTCTACAACGTGATAGACGTCCGACAATCATATCTTCAGAAAGTGGTGGTGCAGGGCCTCAAATCACTCGGCTATCTGGAGCAGGCCGCGCGGTCGATTCACTTCTCCTACGAAATGGTGGCTCTATCCCCAAAAAGTATTTCTGAAATCAACGTTGAGCTGACTGAAGAAGAAAAAGATAAATCTTTTCTGGAAGTTTCTGGCCGGAAAGGGATAGGTATTAAGGCCGATGACCTGCTTGACCGGCTGGAAGAGAAGGCTCTGGCCGAAGTTACGGTTCGCAACCCGGAGCTCAGCTCAGAGACCAGGCGTGAGATTGCCCGGCAGATAGCCGCCGCCGCCGTTCGTTACTTCATGCTCAAGTTCGCCAGGAATTCACTCCTGGTTTTTGACTTTGACGAAGCTCTGAATTTTGAAGGCGAAACAGGGCCGTATCTGCAGTACACAGCCGTGCGGCTGAGAAGCATCTTCAAGAAATTCGAAGAACGATTCGGCTATCGCCCTGAAAAAATAATTTCTCCGAAAGTTATAGAAGAGTTTGATTTCAACCAGCTTTCGGCCGAAGAAAGCCGCGATTTCTGGGACCTCCTGGTCTATGCTTCTGGGCTCGACGAAGAAGTTCTGAGGGCGATTGCCACCCTGGAGTTTGCCGGCCTGGCCAAGTTCACTTTTAACCTCTGTCAGAAGTTCAACAGCTATTACCACAATTATCCGGTACTGGCTGAAAAAAATGAGCAGCTGAGAAATTTCAGGCTCATTACCATGAACTTCGTCCATCGGGTAATCTGCCTGGCGCTGGACTTAATGGGCATCCAGGTGCCAGAAAAAATGTAATTTTTGTTCCATAAATAAAAATTACAAATCAAGGAGGTTAGCCGATGATCGAAACCCAGGGACTTACCAAGAAATATGGCGACCTCGTAGCCATCAACAATTTGAGCTTTAAGGTAGAAAAGGGAAAAATCTGGGGCTTGCTGGGCCCAAACGCGGCCGGCAAAACGACCACCATGCGCATCCTGACCGGGTACTTGCCGGCCACTGAAGGAAAAGCCATGGTGGCCGGTTATGATGTTTTTGAGCAGCCTGACGAGGTAAAAAAGATAATCGGCTATCTGCCGGAGACTGTGCCCCTTTATTACGACCTGACGGTGGAGGCCTACCTGAGCTTTGTGGCCGAGATAAAAAAGGTACCTGCCGCCAGGAAAAAAGCGGCCGTGGACCGGGCGGTGGAAATTACCGGTTTGCAGCCGGTCAGGAAAAGGTTGATAAAAAACATATCCCGCGGCTACAAACAGCGGGTGGGCATTGCTCAGGCTTTGATTCACAACCCGCAGGTGATCATCCTGGACGAACCAACCATTGGCCTTGACCCGAAGCAAATCGTGGAAATCCGCCAGCTGATAAAATCTCTGAAGGGCGAACACACCATCATTCTTTCCACTCACATTCTGGCCGAAGTCAAAGAAGTCTGCGACGGAGTGGTCATCATCAACGAAGGGCGGCTGCGGGCTTCAGGCTACCTTGATGAACTGGCTAAAAATTACAGCCAGAATGACGGTGTGTACCTGAAGCTCAGCCGGGCCGACCAGGAAGTTTTGAAGGTGTTCCGCCAGTTAAGCGGCCTGAAGAAGGCTGAAATTGAAGGCTCTGAAGTAAAGCTGGAATGGAGCTGGGAAACAGACCTCAGACCCCAGGTCCTCAGGCTTTGTCTGGAAAAAGACCTGGGGCTTAAAGAAATGCGACCGCTGGCGGCCGACATAGAAGACCTTTACCTCAGAATCGTTTCAGGAGGTATTGAACAATGAAAGCCGTTTGGTCGATAGCCAAAAAAGAATTAATACAGTATTTTTCCTCTCCCATTGCTTACATCGTAATCGCCATATTCGTGCTTCTGTCAGGGTTTTTCTTCTACAGCCTGGTCTGGTGGTTCAACAGTCAGGCCATCCAGATGGCTCAGAACCCCTATTATTTTCAGCAGGTTAACATCAACCAGATGGTCTTTGCTCCACTTTTTCACAACCTGAGCATCATTTTGCTGCTGATGCTTCCGCTGCTTTCGATGCGCCTTTTCTCTGAAGAGAAGAAACTCGGCACGGAAGAGTTGCTTTTCACCTCACCGATTTCCATTACCCAGATCATTGCCGGCAAATACCTGGCTTCCCTGCTGATGCTCTTGCTGATGCTGCTGCTCAGTGCGGTGCCCACGATTTTTACCTTCGTCTACGGCAACCCGGAACTTCTTCCCTATCTTCTTGGCTATCTGGGACTTTTCTTGCTGGGAGCGGCTTTTTTGGGCATCGGACTGTTCTGGTCTTCACTGACAGAAAACCAGATTGTCTCGGCCGTCTTGACCTTCGGCACGTTGCTTCTTTTCTGGGTGCTGAGCTGGGTTGGATATTCGGCCCGCGGGCTCTGGCAGGATGTGCTTAACTACCTTTCATTTTTCGAACATTTTGACGGTATGACCAAGGGCATTCTGGATACCAGTGACCTGGTTTATTATCTGTCTTTTGCCTTTCTGGGATTATTCCTGACGCATTCCACCATTCTATCCCGGCGCTGGAGGTAAGACCATGATGAACCTGATTAAAAAATCACTCAATTATCTGAGTCTTTTTCTTCTGGCCCTGGCCATTATTTTTCTTATCATCTGGCCACAATACAGGACAACGGCTTTGATTCTGGGTTTGGCCGGTCTGGTCCTGATTGTGGTCTACCTGGGGCTCAACCTGGCTGAATTAAAAGAGACGTTAAAGAGAAAATCTTTCCTGTACTCCAGCAACATGCTGCTGATTATCGTCCTGGTGCTGGCCATCCTGGTGCTGCTCAACTTCTTTCTGGCGCGGCATCACTACCGGGCTGACTTCACCTCGGCCAAAATCCACAGCCTGTCCGAGCAGTCAATCAGTGTGGCCAAAAACCTGAAAAAAGAAGTGCAGATCAAATGCTTCTTCCGGGAAGGGAACGTCAGCCGTCAAACGATGGAAAACATCCTAAAAATTTATGCCTATCACTCTCCGAAGATAAAATATGAATTCATCGACCCCGATAAGAATCCGGGTCTGGTCAAAAAATATGACGTCACCCAGGATGGAACAACAGTCTTTGAATGCGGTGATAAAGAAAACCGGATTACCACCACTTCAGAGGAAGATATCACCAATGCCATAATCAAAGTTACGAGGGAAAAGAAAAAAATTATCTATTTCCTGGAAGGCCACGGAGAAAACTCGGTGGAAGACACAGGGGATGCCGGCTACAGCACGGCCAAGAGCGAGCTGGAAAAAATTGGGTATGAAGTAAAAAAGCTTTCCCTGGCCCTGTCTGACAACTTCCCCACGGACTGCAGCTTGCTGCTTATTCCGGGACCGCGCAAGCAGTTGCTGCCGAACGAGCTTGAAACTATCAAGAATTATCTTAACCGTGGCGGGCGAGTCTTCTTTATGATTGACCCCGAAACGAGTTCTGGCCTGGAAAATTTTTTGGCCAGTTACGGATTTAAGCTGGTAAATGACATCGTGGTGGACCCGGTATCCCGCCTGCTGGGCGGTGATTATTTTATGCCGGTAGTGACCGAATACGAATACCACGACATCACCAAAAATTTCCGTTATGCTTCCTTCTTCCCGCTGGCCCGCTCCGTGGAAATAGCTGACACCAAGCCAGAGGGAATGACCCTGACGGCTCTGGCCAAAACCAGCCCGAATTCCTGGTCAGAACGCCAGCTGGAGAAAAAAGAAGTTACTTTTGATAAAGACAAAGATAAGCAGGGGCCAATCACTCTGGCGGTGGTCGGAAACAAATCCATCAGCGAAGAAACAAAGGCCGAAAACCAGGAAAACAAGTCCGAAAATCAGCCGAAGGAGAAAAAAGAGTTTCGCCTGGCTGTCTTCGGCGATTCAGATTTTATCACCAACCGTTATTACAACCTTTCCGGTAATGGCAATCTCTTCCTTAACACAGTTAACTGGCTGACCGAAGAATCTGACCTTATTTCCATCCAGCCCAAAACCAGGACTCCCCGAACGATTAATTTAACACCCAGCCAGGGCCGCTTTTTGATGTTCCTGTCCGTCATCTTTTTGCCCCTGGCCATCCTGGTTGGCGGTTTAATCGTCTGGTTAAGGAGGAGGTCGCTATGAAGTTCAAGACCACTCTGATTCTTCTGGCCGTTTTCATCATCCTGCTGGCCGGGATAATCTTCATCGAGAATAAATCAGAAAAGGCCAAAGAAATAAAAGAAAAAGCGGAAAAACTTACTGACTTCCAGGCCTCAGAGGTAGAAAAAATCAGCCTGAAAAACGAAGAGCAGCAGACGATAACTCTGGTCAGGGATGAAAAGGGAAACTGGCAGATTGTCGAGCCGCTTCAGGCTGAGGCTGACAGCTATGAAGCAAACAGCCTGGCTGAAAATCTGGCCAGCCTGCGCATCGAACACCTGGTGGAAAAGGAAGCCCGCGACCTGCAGGTCTATGAAATACCCAAAAGAGAGGTGACGCTCTGGATAAAGGGGCGCCCTGAGCCCGTAAAAATCTTAATCGGCCAGGAAAACCCGCTTGACCACACACTTTACGCCAAGAGGGCCGACCAGCCGGCGGTGGTCCTGTTGCCGAGTTATCTTAAATACTCCCTGGATAAGAAGCTTTTTGACCTGAGGAACAAGGAAATCTTCAAGTTCGAACCCAAAGAGGTCAAAGCGGTGGAAGTCAGGGCTAACGAAACAAGCTGGAAAGCAGTAAAAGATGGAGAAAACTGGAAATTAGTTTCACCGGTGGAAGCGCTGGCTTCAAAATATCAGGTTGACAACCTGGTCGATAATCTTTCCCGGCTGCGGGTTAAGGAGTTTGTGGTTGAAGAAAAAAAGCCTGAAGACCTAAAAAACTACGGACTGGATAAGCCGCTTTATTCAGTAAAGGTCAGCCTGCCGGAAAGCAAGGAACTCATCTTTTCCCTGAACAAAAAAGACAGTAAGCTGCTGGCCACTACTTCCTGGTCTAACAAGATTGTTGAAGTAGAAACCCAGGTGGAAAATGACCTCGGCAAAAAGGTCACCGACCTGAGGGAAAAGAAAGTGGCTCTGTTTAACAGCTGGGAAGCTACCTCCATCCTGGTCAAACGTCAAAACGAACAGATCCATGCTTTCAAAGAGAAAGTCAAGGAAAAAGATACCGAGACAGAAAAATGGTTCATAGAAACAAAGGATGGGAAAAAAGAGCCGGCAGACGAGTCCAAAGTGGAATCGACTCTGAGAAAGATTGAATATTTAGAAGCCTCGGAATTTGTTGACCGTCCCGCTTCCTTAAAAGATTACGGGCTTGAACCGGCAGAAGTAGAAATCTCAATTACGACCAAATCTTCTGAGAACAGGACGGAGGAAATTCAGCTCTCGGTGGGTAAAGAAATTAAAGAAAAGAATATGGTGCCGGTCAAAAATCGCAGTCTGAACTACCTCTTCCTGGTAAATTCCTCCTTCCTGAGCGAATTGCCGTCCAAAGCTGAAGAGTGGAAAGCGGTTGAAAATAAAAAGTAATTTTGATATTTAATAAAGCATGAATCAGATAAAAGGCGGGGGTGGCTTGCGCCGTGAATCTTCCACTGTAAACCTTCTTCACGAAATTGCCAGAAATATAACTAACTGCCAGACAGTAGATGAAGTCTTAAACCGGCTGATGGATGGTCTAACTGCCCTGCTGGAACCTGAGGCGGCTTCTTTCCTGCTGAGAGATGAAGCGACTCATGACCTCAAATACAGCCTGATACGGGGCGCCTTTAAAGAGGAAATTAAAGGGAAAATTGTGCACCGGGGCGAAGGACTGGCCGGCCTGGCGGCCGAAACTAACCAGGATATCCTGGCCACAGACTGCCTACAGGACCCGCGTTTCAACCCGGAAGTAGAAAAAATAGAAGGACTGGAAATCAGGTCGGCCATTGTGGTCCCCTTTCGGCTGGAAAAGAAGGTTTTTGGCGTGGTTTATCTGGTTAATAAAGCCGGTGGAAAAAACTTCCAGACCGAAGACTTAAACCTGCTGGCCACGCTGATGAAGCAGGCCGAATTCTCGGTTGAACGCTTGGTTCTCCTGAAAAAAATTAAAGAAATGGAAGAGGTGGACCTGCTAACCGGGGTCTACAACCCGCGCGGGTTCTTCAAGTATTTTCAAAAAGAAATCGCCAGGGCAGAAAGATACAGGCTGGAACTTTCGCTTTTAGAAGTCAGGATTGATTATTACCAGAAGCTGCTTCAGACTTTCGGGGAGGAAGCGGGACAGCGGGTAGTGGCCAATTTAAGCTACATTCTTAAAAAAACTACCAGGAAAGTAGATCTGGTCGGAAGGCTGGAAGATGATTTGTTCTTGATTCTGCTGCCGCACACCAATCACCCCGGGGCAAACCGTCTGCGCGAGAGAATTATCAAAATCCTGGACCACCAGAACCTGCGCTCAACCGGGATTCCTTACACCGTAACCATTAACATTTACCACGAGACGGGTGAAAGCACGGTTAATCTGTACAAGCTGCCCGTCGTGCTCAACTGGCTGAATCATCTTAACCGCCGGCATTACCCGGGCCGGCCCTTGCTTCCGGGAGAAGAGCTGGAAGAAAACATCCTGAGCTCTTTATTCCTGGCTGAAAAATAGTATAATTAAGCCTATATTAAGCCTATTCAAACACCTTTTGTTAAGGGGCAAACAGGAAAATGGAAGTCATTTTTCAATTTGCACCTTACGGACAAGAATTTTCCCCGGCTCCTTCCACCATCGTTTTGGACGTCGGGCTAAAAACCGTTCCGGGAGTAATCGACCATCACCAACCCGAGGCCGAACCCGAATGCGCTGCTTCCCTGGTGGTGAAACACCCGGAGCTGGTCCTGGAGCACATACAGAAAGAACCAAATCAGCTGACCATTATCACCCATCGGTTGCCAGATTTTGATGCCATAAGTTCCATCTTTCTCACGTTGAAGCTGCTGGAACTGCGCCAGGTGGATAAAGCGATGAAAAAAATAGCAGAATATGCCAGGATGGTCGATTCTGCTTCCCTGCCCAAGAATATTGAACTGAGTTCAACCCCTTATGCGCTTCTGCGAGCTCTGTTTGCCAACATCCAGAAGCCGGAGGAAGAAGCTAACCAGGAAAGGGTGACCGAAGGGCTGAAGATGATGAAACTTCTCTATGAACAGGCCAGCCTCGGCCGGGACATCATGGCCAACCGGCCGATTTTTCAGGGAATCGACCGCTATGAGAAAGCCATGCACCGGGTGGAAGACGATTATTTCAATTACCTGGAAGACCTGGAGCGCGGCCGGAAGGTAAAGCTGAACCTTCCGCTGTCTGATGGCTCAGGTTACAGATTGGTGGATGGGTTGATTGTCATAAACCCCAAGAGCTTTTTACTCAAAGAATGGTGCCGGCGTGATGTCTTCAATTCACCCCTGGGACGGGGTTTTTCTTTCTTGCTGTCTGACTTTGCCGGTCGCCGTTTCATCATTGGCGTCGACCCGGAAGCCGGTGTAAATCTTAAAGGGCTGGGAACCCTGCTAAACCTGAAGGAAAAAGAGAAAAGAGAGAAAAACAACAGGCCGGCAGGTGAAAGATGGTACGAAGGGAATTGCCCCTTCTTTGATTACCGCATCATTGACTCGCCGCAAGACGGCCCGGCCCTCACCCACCAGGAAGTGCTGGAAACTGTTTTCCAGTTCAGCCAGCAGGTTAAGAGTCAGTTTTCTAAATCGTGAATCAACTTTCTGTTTCGAACAAATGGCCGGCCTGGCAGGACAGACTGAATTTATTAAACATCAGGATGTTTCTTCCGCGTGAAATATTTTATTTCTGGATGGTATTCATAGCCCATCTTGCGAAAAAGTTCTATCGAGGGCAGGTTATCTTCCTCAATCAGGGCAGCAAACATTTCTAATCCCTGATTTTCCAGAGCAGATTCCGCCGCCCGCACGAGAAGCTGGCCAAGCCCCCGGCGTCTGAATCTTTTATCCACGGCCAACCGGTTAATCCAGCCCTTGCGGCCATCGTGGGTGGCCAGAACGGTCCCGACCACTTCCCCCTCATATTCCGCCACAATGAAGATGACGTTTGGCTGTTTTATCTGCTTTTCAATTTCTTCTTTGCGGTCCCGCCCTTTTAGTTTAAGCGGTAGATTTCCTTCCTGCCAGAGCTGGATGACCCGTTCGTAATCTTCCATCCGGAATCTTCGAAAGTTAAATTTCATGGCTTTTTCATTACCTCAGTAAAAATAATACCGTAAAACTCCACACCAGGAAAATAACGCTGCCGAGCAATCCGGACAGCAGCTTTCTGGCCGGCGCCATCTTGGCCAAAACAAAAATAGAAGAAATCAACCCGCAGATTAGGGCCAAAAGAAATAAAGCAACGTAGGTAAACTGGAGCCAGCCCGGTTCAGACATCAGGTCAACCCATTCTTTTTGCGACATACCAAGGCTGTAGAAAATGGCGGTTAAAGCATGAGAAAGCAACAGCCAGAATAAGAAAGGATAAAAAGACAGAGCCAGGCCGGCCGAAACCTGCCTCAGGCTGATGGTGGTTTTTCTGTTTTTCGCCCGGGGAAGAATAATCTTGGCCAGCCAAGAAACCAGAATCCAGCCGGTCAAAATCCAGGGGACGACCAGCAGAGCCTGCCACACAAAATAATTTTCAAGGCTCAAAGGAAGAAATATCGGGGCGGCCGGGAAATTACCGGAAGCGGCCTGGACCAGAGAAGTAATGGCCAGCCCCAGGGCCAGCGTCAGCAGACCAAGAAAAGATTCGGTCCACACCCCGCTGGTTTTTTGTTTCTCCAGCACAAGAGCATTTTCCCAGGGTTTAAATACGGCTCGAAATATAGTGACCAGAAGCTTTTTCATGCTGAGAACAATCCTCAAGTTAAAAATAGATTTTTAGAAGCGAAAACCGGGTCGCTGGTAAGATTAATGCCCAACCTTCGGAGCCCCGTTTCATCTCCCGGGGTGGGCATATGCGTCAAATGCATCTCGCAGCCTTTCAGTTCCTTTATTTTTTCCAGCGCTAACTGGGAAGCCGGGCTGCTGCCGGCGGTAATGGCCAGACAGGTCAGCACTTCATTCAGGTCGAGGCTCAGCGCCTGACCGCCGAGAATATTCTTCTTCAGGTAGGCCGCCTGCTCCAGGATGGATGGAGACAGAAGATGAATGTGGTCAGGAATGCCGGCCAGCATTTTTAAAGCATTTATTATCGCACTTGAGGCAGCATGCATCAGTGGCGAGTTATATCCCTTGACCATACGGCCATCCCTCAGCTCGAGGGCTGCCCCCACAAAGACGCCTTTATTTCCCTTGCCTTTTATCTGAGCCTCTACCGCCGCCTGGCGAGCCAGGGGGACCACCAAACGGTCTTCGGGCTTCAGGTTCAGCTCTTTCATGATAAGCTCGGCTCTCTCCACAGTTTCCTTTTCCGTAAAACCGAGCGCGTACTCGCACTGGTACCTGAAATAACGGCGAATAATTTCCTGGCAGGCTGCCTCCTGCACCACCGCATCATCTACGATGCCCTTGCTGACGACATTAACTCCCATGTCGGTGGGCGATTTGTAGATAAACTCGGGCCCAGAAATTCTGGTCAGGATTCTTTTTAACAGCGGAAAAGCCTCCACATCCCGGTTATAATTAATAGCCTTCTGGCCGTAAGCCTCCAGATGAAACGGGTCGACCAGGTTAAAATCTCCCAAATCAGCCGTGGCCGCTTCATAGGCGACATTCACCGGGTGCTTCAGCGGTAAATCCCAGATGGGAAAGGTTTCAAATTTGGCGTAGCCCGCTTTAACCCCGCGGTGGTGCTCGTGGTAAAGTTGAGAAAGGCAGGTGGCCAGCTTACCGCTGCCCGGGCCGGGTCCGGTCACGACCACCAGTGGTTTCTCAGTGAGGATGAACTCATTGGCTCCGTAGCCCTCTTCGCTGACAATGATGTCCACGTCGGTGGGGTATCCGCGAGTAAAACGGTGGGTGTATACTTTAAACCCTAATCTTGACAGCTTTTCCTTAAAAATCTTTGCCGCTCTCTGTTCCTCGTACCTGGTTATCACCACGGCGGAAACTCTGAGCCCCCATTCGGCCAGGTCGTCTATCAGCTTAAGCGCATCGGCGTCATAAGTAATGCCAAAGTCAGCCCTGAGCTTTCTTCTTTCTATGTCCCCGGCGTAGATGCAAAGAATGATATCCAGCTGGTCACTCAGTTTCTGCAGCAATTTGACCTTGACGTTTGGGTCGTAACCGGGAAGGACTCGAGCGGCATGAAAATCATTGAGCAATTTCCCGCCAAACTCCAAGTAAAGCTTGTCCGGGAACATGGAAAGTCTTTTGCCAATAGCGGCACTCTGTTCCTTCAAATACAGCTCGCTGTCGAAACCTATCTTTTTATTCATCTTTGCTTATAAATTCTTTTAAACTTTTTTTAATTTAAGCAGAAACAGCGGTCCATGCAGTCCATAATCTTGAAAATTATACTCCGCTCCGGACGGTTGTCCACCTTCCGGAGCAGATTTAAAATTGCCAGGCCAGGCTGCCCCGGCCGGCGGGTTGTTGTGATGGGGCCCAAGAGTATTCTTCAGGCTGCCTATCACCACCAGGCTCAAAACATTACTCCCCGGCGCCATAAGTTCATTGATTTTTAACGAATCTGAAGGACTGAGTAAACGGCCGGCTAACCGGCCATTAACCCAGAGCTGGGCAACACTGCCTGACCAGCTGCCTGTTTTTACCCTAAAATCATAAGCGGTCAGCTCCTCCGGTGAAATTTCCACCCGGGCTTCGTAAGCCACCCGCTGCGCGTAGAAAGGCAGCCCCTGTTGTTTCCAGGAGCCGGGCGACAGCTTAACCGCCGGGCCAACGGTAAAACCCCGGGCAGCCACTTCCACCGAAAAATTCCCGAGAACATAGACTGGCTCGAGCTCAGCCAGAAGGTCAAACGGGCTAACTTCCAGAGAGACGACGTTTTCCCCCGTTTTGACCTTGTCGCCAATTACATAGAGGCCAAAATTTCGGTCAAGCCACCATCCGCCTGGCTGAGGCTCTGCCTTCTGGCCGTTGACTTTCACCCGGAAAAGCCACGGTCTTTCAACTGCCAGCTTCATTGATTTCAAATCCGTGCCTGGCTTCACCACAAACCGGAAATCAGCCCGAAAACCTGTTCCGGGAGCGAATTTATTCTTAGAAATGACGGAATCAAGGTACTGGACCCCTGAATCCCAGGGATTGCGCTGCCAGCCATGAGCTTCATAAACTTTCTGTTGTGCCCGGTAAAAATAAAGATTTTTCTCGACTCGATTTTTCAAAAACAGGTCACAGTAATCGATGGTCAGCACATTATCATCCAGCCTTTTTACGGTTTCGATTTTAAGCGGCAGCGTCTCCGCTTCAGCCGGCGGTTCGGATTTCTCAAGAACCGCTGGGCGTCTATTATTTTTGCTATAGACCGCCAGCAATAAACTTTCTCCTGGCTTAAGGCTGAACTCCAGGCGCAGCCGCCCTTTCTTGGAACTGACTGGATAAGCCTCGGCCACACCGGTGAAGGCATCCCATTTCTCGGCCGTCCGACCTTTTAACAGCAATGTGCCATGCGCCTCTTTTTCCGGGCTGATGTTGGCCAAAAAGACCAGCTGACCATCTGACAGCTGCCGGCAATGATGGAAAAGAAGGTCCGCACCTGATAAATTAAGAAACTCCACCCGGGGCTTAACATATCTGGCAAAAAGCTCAGGTTTAATTTCCTGTGAACTTGAGGCTATGAAGTTGCCATATTTTTTAAATTCTTCCGCCAGGTTCGAGGCCTGTCCGCCGCAAAACAGCTGAGCTTCAGCCCAGGACAGGATTTTCCCGCCGCTCTTCAGGTAATTCTTGAGCAGCTCGGCTGTCCAGGGCTCCAGGTTTTCCGTACCGGGCGGTAAAACTATCAGGCTGTATTTTCTCCTGCCAACCACCAGCGATTTATTCTCTACCTTGGCCCAATCCTTGATGAGCATCTCGCTGACCAAATCGTATTCCACCTGGAATTTTTCAAGCTGGTGAACAAAATTTTGAAAATCTGTCCCGATTTTCTCAAACTTTTCGTTCCTGACAACCGGTGAATAATACATCCAGGCGGAAGTGGTGGGTTCGATGACCAGGATGGGGTTAACTTGTTCGCCAGAGCTTAAAGCCACAGAAAGCCTGGCAAAATAATCGTTCATCAAGCGATAATCATCCCACCACGGCTCATGGTAAGAAAATGATAACGGGTGGTCGCGCTTTCTGGCTCCGATGATGGTGGAATATACCAGGTGCTGGTTTAGCAGGTTGACGCCGAGAGCATATTCCCAATCGCCAATCCTTTTCTGGTCAAAGAAAGTCAGGTCCCAGCCGCTCGCCCCGTAAGTTTCGGAAAGGACCCTTTTTCGACCAAGCTGGTTGGCCACGCTTCTGACTTCTTTGACCGCGCGGGCATTGCCAAACTGAGCATGCGGCGAAGTGCTCCACTGGTTCATCAGGATGTCAATGCCCGGCACGTGAGCATAAGCGCTCATGGCCAGGCTGTCAGGAACAACCCTGGGAATGGGCCATTCATGTTCCCAGTAATGGCCGGTGAGCTGCAGGTTGTTGCCCGAACAATATTCATAGTAAGGTCTGGCCCAGTTCTCAATGAAAAGTTCCAGACAGGTCAGATAAAAGTCATGGCGAACATGGAGAAAATCGCCTTTTTCCTCAAAAAGCGAAGGCAGGTCACTTTTTAAGTCATACCCGCGGCGCTTGGAGAATTCTTCAAAAAGAGCCGGTGTATAGTTAACGGCCCAGGCACCGCCCGCCGGGGCAATTTCTGCCTCATCCTGGAAAGAACCCGGGATGGTTTTCCCAAATTCCTCACCAACCACTCCCTTGTAAGCATCATGAGTTAAGTGGAGAAAAGCCTGGGTCACTCCGGGTCTCATCAGGTCCACGTAGGTGAAACCGCCGTACCAGGGCGATGGTTCCTGCTTTACCACCTCAAATGTCCAGTATTCGCCTTCTGGCCAGCCGGTCTCTCCACTTCTTATCCTCTCGGTAATATCTATAAACTGACCGTTATCCTCTTTAAGCACACAAACAAGGCCAGCGGCGCTTTTAAGGTCTGGTTTTTTCAGCTTGGTGGCTTTAAGCCCGGAACGGGCTGCCTCGGGCAGGGCGGCCGGCACCAGCCCGCCGGCAAAACCTGAGGGATAAGAATTTTCATCATAAACCCAGACCTTTAGCCCCAGCTCTTTTCCCCGCTGCACGGCTTCTTTGAAAAGAGAGAGCCATTCATCGGTTAGATATGGCGTAATCAGGCCGGGCCGCGGATGAACAAATCCGCCGCCGAATCCTTTATCCTTCAAATACTCAAGCTGGCGCCTGACCTTGTCTGCCGTCATGTCTTCATTCCACACCCAGAGAGGCATCGGTCTATACTCTGCGGGCGGGTCCTGAAACTGCAAGTAGGTTGCACGAAGAGTGTCCTCGGTTATCTTTTCCTGATGGCAGGCATAAAAAACAGCGGCCAGAGAAAAAACAAGCAGCAAAATGGTTAGATTCCTTAAACCTTTGTGGTTAAACTTTATCCTGGCTGAAGGCATGGAAAACTCCTTTTTTCCTGATTGCCTAAAATTTATAAAAGGCTCTCCCTGGCTGTCAAACAAAAAATAATAAATTAATCAGAATTAATTGGCGGTAGCGGGCCTGATTTATTTTTTTAAAAGGGCAGCAAAATATTATGCGAACCGGACCGGCCAGAATTCTTATCATCTCAGTATTCTTCAGTTAGCTCGGTTTTTAGGGCGGGGCTGAACCGGCAAATCATCTCCAAACAAGACCCTGTATTTTATCGGTCTGATAGTGAATCTGAAAAATTATAATCAACCGGGAAGTAAAGTCTGAAAAAGACCGGAAATGATTGAATTAAAGCAAAGCTGAAACCGCGGCATTTAAAGAAATTGAAGGAATAAATCTGGACCCATCTCTTTGACCTTTTTCCGGTCGGGATAATCAGTGGCGGAGAGGGCGGGATTCGAACCCGCGGTACCAGCTTTCACTGGTACAATCGCTTAGCAGGCGACCCTGATCGACCACTCCAGCACCTCTCCGCACCTGAAAGCAGCGTTATTTTAGCATTTTTTGCGCAGGAAAAAAACCTTCTGACACAGGCCAGCCGATTTTTTTTTTCTGCCTTAACATAAGAGCCAGGCTCGCGGTTTCCAGGCGAAAAAAATTTAGAATGAACATAAATGGCGGAGGGAGAGGGATTCGAACCCCCGTTCCGGGAGACCGGAAAGCGGTTTTCAAGACCGCCGCCTTCAACCACTCGGCCATCCCTCCGAGGAATTGATATTTTAACCCGAGTCATACCGGCTGACAAGTGCTCAGGATCAAGTAGCGGCCTTCTAACACCTGCAGTTTTACCTCAACTCGACAAAAAAGCTGAATGTGCCTTTTTTAATTATTCCCATAGAGACCAACCTAAATATCAGATGAGCCAAACATCTTGCTAAGGCAAAAGCAGTTTCTGTTTCAAACAATTGATATATGAATGTTTATTCATATATTTATCAGAAATAAATTTTGATGATTCAGGGTCGGATGGCTTCCAGGCCGTCAAGGTATGGGCGCAGGGCTTCGGGAATGAGCACCGAGCCGTCTTTTTGCTGGTAATTTTCCAGGATGGCGCTGACCGTACGCCCGACAGCCAAACCAGAGCCGTTTAGAGTGTGGACAAATTCTGGCCTGGCTTTCGGTTCCCTTTTGAAACGAATCTGCGCCCGGCGAGCCTGAAAGTCAAAGCAGTCGGAACAGGAAGAAATTTCCATGTAGCCGTTTCTGGAAGGCATCCAGACTTCCAGGTCGTAGGTCTTGCCGCTGGCAAAACCCATATCACCGGTACACAGAGCCACTACCCGGTAAGCCAAACCCAATCGCTTCAGCACTTCTTCGGCACAGGAGGTCATAAATTCCAGCTCTTCGAGCGATTTTTCCGGTAAGGAAAAAATCATCATCTCGACTTTATTAAACTGATGCTGCCTAATGAGCCCGCGAATGTCCTTGCCGTATGAGCCGGCCTCGCTACGAAAGCACGGCGTGTAGGCAACAAAGCGCTGGGGCAAGGTGGCGCCATCGATGATTTCCTGGCGGTAAATATTGGTCAGAGGCACTTCAGCCGTGGGAATGAGGTACCAGTCATAGCCTTCCAGCTTGAACAAATCTTCGGCAAATTTGGGCAGGTTTCCGGTTCCGGTCAGACTGGCTTCATTCGCAATGAATGGCGGCAACACTTCTTTAAAACCCCTTTCTTTCGTATGAAGGTCGAGCATGAAATTAATCAGCGCCCTTTCCAGCCTGGCCCCCGCCCCAAAGTAAAGGGCAAAACGTGAGCCGGTTATCTTGGCCGCCCGCTCGAAATCCAGAATCCCCAGGTTTTTGCCGATGTCCCAGTGGGGCAAAGGCTCAAAATCAAAAACCGGCGGCTCCCCCACCACCCTGACCACGACGTTATCTTCTGCGCTGGCGCCAACCGGCACCGATTCATGTGGCAAATTGGGAAGGCGCAGAAGCAATAAATTCAGCTTCTCCTCGTACTCCTTTGATTCTTTCTCAAGGGCGGAGATTTCCTCCCCCACCTTTCTCGATTCTTCGATCAGGGAAGAAACGTCCTGGCCTTTCGGCTTGAGCTTTTTCACTTCTTCTGAAATCCGGTTTCGCTTCTCCCGGAGAGCCTGAATCTGTTGTCCCAGGCTTTTCATCCAGTCGGCTAAGCGATGAACTTCTTCCAGGTCAGCCACCACCTGAAGCTGCCCGCGGCTCATAAGTCTTTTTTTTACTTCCTCAAAATTTTCCTGAATGTATTTAAGGTCCAGCATGGCTTGATTATAGCATATGAATCTATGAAATTTCACCGCCCGACGGCATCTCCGGCCGGCGGCTTTCAGATCAGGCAAAGCGCCTATAGAAAATTTTAATGAGCGATTTTTATTAAATGGTGAATGCAGCCTGATATTTTATGAGTTAACCAGCCGCTCAAAAAATTCAGCTGCCGTTTAGAAGGACGGTAAATTTCAGGTTGAAAGAAGGAGATTTTTACCTTCAAGCTGACTGTTCTCTCGATAAAAACATCCGGATTTCTGATTTAAACCAAGGCTTCCTCCAAACTGCCTTTCATGAAGGATTTCTAACCGGTTGAACCGCCTTTAAAAAGAGCTTAAAATCAAAAGATGAAAAAGTATTACGTGGGAACAGCCGGCTGGAGCTATGAAGACTGGGAAGGTATCGTCTATCCGCCGGTAAAGGGACGCGGGTTTCATCCTTTAGAATACCTGGCGCGTTTTATCGATATCGTAGAAATTAACTCCACTTTTTACCGCCCGGCCTCCCCCGCTATGGCCTACTCCTGGCTTCGACGCATCCGGGCCTATAAAGAATTTTTATTTACGGTGAAATTGCTCCAGGTCTTTACCCACCAGCGTCAGGATTTTTCTCAAAAAGAGGTTGATGATTTTAAAAAAGGAATCGCCCCGCTGGCCGCGGCCCAGCGTCTGGCGGCCATTTTAATCCAGTTTCCCTGGTCTTTTATAAATACGGCGGAAAACCGGGAACACCTGGAAAAACTATTTTTGCTTTTCAGTGAATTCCCCTTGGCGCTTGAAGTGCGCCATTCTTCCTGGGACCGACCGGAATTTTATAACTTCTTGAAAGAATACCGGGTGGCTTTTTGTAACATCGACCAGCCAATTTTTCATCATTCCATTAAGCCTTCGGCCATTGTTACCAACCCGGCATTTTCTTATGTGCGGCTCCACGGCCGGAATTATAAAGACTGGTTCCGGGAAGAGGCTGGACGGGATGAGCGGTACAATTATCTTTATTCCAAAGAGGAACTGGAAGACTGGATAAGCCGGATAAAGAAGCTGGCCGAGGGAAGCCAGCGGGTGTTTATTATCACTAATAACCACTACCGCGGTCAGGCACTGGCTAATGCTCTGCAGATTAAAAATATGCTGACCGGGGAGAAGCTCCAGATACCGGCCACCATGCTGGAAAAATACCCGGTGCTAAAAGAAATAGCCCAGAAGCTGGAAAAGGGTCAGACCGAGCTTTTTGAAAACATCGAAGGCAGAGCAGAAGAAGCGGGAAAAACAGAAAAGGGAAAATTAGAAGAAGAAAATAAAAAAAAATAATTTTATCGGCAGGATGGGAAATAAAGGATAAAGAAGAACAAATTGGAAAAACGGTGGTTTTTTGACCTCAAAAAATATGATTTTTAAACAGCTAAATGTTTAAAGCCGGCCGGAAAGCATTCGTAGCCAGGCTTGGCAAGGCTGGAAAAAAAGGCGAGACGGATTGGCCAAGAACAATGAATTTAATTCCTTGCTATCTTTTTGTTATCAATTAAACATCTAACAATGAAGTAACCAAAAGTCCAATGATTGAGCTTGATTATATAAACTCACCTGGTGGTATAATAGCCCAGATAATTTTTTACAAGGATTTATAAAATGAGCTGGTGGCAAAATGAATTTTTAAGCATCAAGGATAACAAACTCTATCTCGAAGAAAAGAGTGCTGAAGAAATAGCCGGAAAATATGGAACACCGGTTTACGTCTACAGCCGTAAAAAAATTCTTGGCAATCTGCAAAACCTCCAGGAGGCTTTTTCCTCAGCTTCCGCCGGGCTGGAAGTAAGAATTGCCTACGCCATGAAGGCCAACCCCCATCCGGGAATTTTAAAAACTCTGTATAAAAAAGGGTGCTGGATTGACGCCGTCTCTCCGACCGAAGTTGAGACTGCTCTTAAAGCTGGTTTCCCCGAAAGCCGCATTATGTTCACCGGCACTTCCCTCAGCTCAGAAGATTTCGAGCGAGTACTAAAATATCCTGGTGTGACCGTTAACATTGATGCCTACGAGCAGATAGAACTGCTGACCGGGGCGCGAAGGAAACTGCGGCGAAAAATGCCGGTGCGGGTTTCGGTGCGCTGGAATCCAGGCCTGGGGCGCGGCTTCAGCAGTAAAACAGTTACAGCCGGAGAAAGAAGTTCTGACGGCACGCCGATCAAGTTTGGAGTGGAAGATTCCAGAGTGCTGGAGACATTCAATAAACTCAAGCAGCTCGGTTTCCAGCCGGTCGGCCTGCATCAGCATTTAGGTTCGGGCTGGACGGAAGAAGATTTTCCGGTGGCCATCAGGGCGGTTGACCGGATGATAAAAAAGGCCCGCGAACTAAAGCAGGCCGGCTTTGAGTTAGAATTTCTGGACTTTGGCGGAGGCTTTGGTCCTAAATACAGGGCTGACCAGCGGCTGTTTCCTCTGGCCGAGTATGCGGCTTACATTCTGGATAAGGTTGAAAATTCCAGGTTAGGAATAAAAGCCATCATGGTGGAGCCGGGCAAATATCTGGTGGCTGAGGCTGGGGTTTTGCTGATGAAAGTGGAATATGTCAAGAAAAGTTACCGAAATTTATTTGCCTGCGTTAACGCCGGGACATACAACACCGTTCCCCGCCCGGTCATCTACGAAGAAGCCTACCATGAAATCGTCAATGCCAGCTGCGTTAATGGCCAGCAGAAAGCGAAAATTACCGTGGCCGGTCATCTGTGCGAAACAGGAGATGTCTTTGGCGTCGAGCGCCTGATGCCGCTGCCCGAGCGAGGACAAATCCTGGCCGTGCTCATGGCCGGGGCTTACTGCCGCAGCATGGCTTCTCGCTTCAACCTGCGCCCGATTCCCAGGGAAATTCTCCTTTGAGTCGTTTGATTGTTTGATTGGGGTCTGATTGGGGTTTTGATTGGAGTTGGACCTGGCTATCTATTTGAAAATTCAAAAGTTACTCCCTTTTTAGCGGGCTAAATATGGCCTTAAAACTTATTTTGTGGGGAGCAAAAAATCGTTAAGAAAAATAAAATTTATAATTTCCCACCATCAATCGATTCCTTTTTAGAATTTTATCGACAGCAAAAGCTATTTTTGATACCACCAAAAATCCCTTTAAGGCTGATTTTTTGGCTTTAATTATGAGCAAACGTGAAGAAATTAATAAACTTACCTGGGTCCGCCCCCATTTCCTCTTCCCTAGAAGTTGCGAAGGAAAAGCGAGGCGCAGGGCAGATGTTAATATCTATTAAAATGGGCACAGCAAAAAGCAATTTACCCCGCAGATATTAAAGTCTATTAAAAGGTTTTCAGGAAGGAGCAGTTTAGGAGGCGGGGGTGGGAGCCGTGCTGAAGACGGACTTCAGCCCGCAGGAAACACACCGGGGGTGAACCAAAGGCCAGAGCCTTCCTCTGCCCCACTCCTTCGACCAGCCCGGTTTCGTCCTCAAAAAGATAAAAATAAGTGAGCCCCTTAGCAGTTCTTATTTCCCGGGCATCGATTATCCTCACCGCTAACTCCACTATCTGCCCGGCTAATTCCTTAAGATTGGCTATCCGCAGCGGCGGACGCCTTCCGTCCAGAAACTCCAGCGGGTCACCGGTAGATTTATTAGTGACGAGCAAACAAATCGGAAAGCCTTGGTTTTTTATCTAAATCAGTTTTTTTTCAAAATGAAAAAATTTAATCCATATAATTTTGTTTGGTAACTACTCTTGAGAGCTTAGCTAAAGTTTAAAGCAAATACCCGCTCTTATGGAAAAACCACTCAGGTCAAAAATAGCTTTTCTCTGGTCCTTGTAAAATGTCTCACCAAGGGGGTCTTCTGTTGGTGCGCTTTTCTCTACCGAAAGCATATCCATCCAGATATCACTACCTAAATAGCTCATTTTGTAATACCACAGCGTGCCTTCATTGCCAAAATAATCATCTCCTTTAAAATTGGTGATTTTTGCCATCCTCCATTCGCCATCAAAAACTAAGGAGAGCTTTTGGCTTAAGTTTATTTCCAGTTTGCTGACTGCCTGCAGACCAAGCGGAAAATGGCTGAAAACATAGAAAGGTGGACCGATCTCGGTGGGATAGATTCCTGGGCCTCCGCCAATCAGCAATTGCACCCTGGAAGAAAGAGGAAGGTGGTAATAAAGATTAAGCTTTATGGGAAAATATACCGTTACCTTAGGCTTCAGCACCACAGGCTGAAGGCTTCCATTGAAATTTACATACCAGATTGCCTTATCAGATTTAATGATTGGATACCCAAGCGACAATCCCAGGCTGAGATGGTTATTCAGTGCATATTGTCCTTCTATTTCCAAAGCAACAAAACCTGAACTCAGCTGCGGTACTTTGTTCCCCTCGTTTTCCGGGATGTTAAAAATCTCATCGGCACAGCGCGTTTTATAATAAGCATTTATGTCGCCAATGCGAGCAGTGCCCCAGCCGCCTTTGATGATTAAGCTGAACGATTTCTTACTTTGGTTCTCTTCAGCGGCTGAACCCAGGCTGACCAATAAAAGCAGAATGTAAAATGTGATTAATCCTCGTTTCATTTTTCCCCTCCGTTTTTATAGACATAATTATATCAAAAAGCTTTGGCGGCCACTTGTGGAGTCTTTATCGATTCACCATCCTGATTAAATGCCCTGACATAATAGTAATAATATCCCCGGGGTAATTCGTAATCCCAGTACTCAGTAGTGTCCGGCCCAAATCTGCCTGCCTTGAAGAAAGAGTTACCAGAATTCCTGTATAAACCCTTCTTCATTATTGGAATTATCCTCCAGGTAAGGCTACCATCATAAAAGCCGCAGGTGTTTGATTGGGGTCTGATTGGGGTTTTGATTGGAGTTGGACCTGGCTATCTATTTGAAAATTCAAAAGTTACTCCCTTTTTAGCGGGCTAAATATGGCCTTAAAACTTATTTTGTGGGGAGCAAAAAATCGTTAAGAAAAATAAAATTTATAATTTCCCACCATCAATCGATTCCTTTTTAGAATTTTATCGACAGCAAAAGCTATTTTTGATACCACCAAAAATCCCTTTAAGGCTGATTTTTTGGCTTTAATTATGAGCAAACGTGAAGAAATTAATAAACTTACCTGGGTCCGCCCCCATTTCCTCTTCCCTAGAAGTTGCGAAGGAAAAGCGAGGCGCAGGGCAGATGTTAATATCTATTAAAATGGGCACAGCAAAAAGCAATTTACCCCGCAGATATTAAAGTCTATTAAAAGGTTTTCAGGAAGGAGCAGTTTAGGAGGCGGGGGTGGGAGCCGTGCTGAAGACGGACTTCAGCCCGCAGGAAACACACCGGGGGTGAACCAAAGGCCAGAGCCTTCCTCTGCCCCACTCCTTCGACCAGCCCGGTTTCGTCCTCAAAAAGATAAAAATAAGTGAGCCCCTTAGCAGTTCTTATTTCCCGGGCATCGATTATCCTCACCGCTAACTCCACCATCTGCCCGGCTAATTCCTTAAGCTGAGCGATGCGCAGCGGCGGACGCCTTCCGTCCAGAAACTCCAGCGGGTCACCTGAAGGCAGAAAGCCCAGCTTTTCCAGCTGAAGTTTGCGCTTCTCCTCATCATTTATGTCAGCCACCTGGAGTTCGGAAACACCCTGAAAATAGCGCAGGACCTGCTGACTGCGATTTGGCTCCAACGAATCCAGGGCGCCAGCCTGAATCAGCATCAGCAAATCGCTCTGTCCCGGTTTTACTCTCCCCAGAAAATCCTCCACCGAAAGATACTCTCCGTTTGCCTCCCGCTCGCTGATGATTTTTTCAATGGTCTTTAACGTGAGATTTTTTATTAATCCGAGGCCAACCCGGATGGCCCGACCTTCAACCCTGAAATTATACCCGCTTCGGTTGACATCCGGCCCCAGTATGGCAGTCCCTAACCTTTTGGCCTCCTCCACGTACTCCGGAAGCTGGTAATAGCCGCCGCCGGCGTTGAGCACCGCCGTCATATAAACCAGTGGATGATGGGCTTTTAAGTAAACCGCCTCATAAGCCATCAGAGCATAAGAGGCGCTGTGGGCCCGGTTGAAGGAATAGGCAGAGAACTTTTCCATCTTCTGCCAGAGGTTTTTAACCTCGGCTTCGGAATAACCGCGGCTCTGGGCCTGTTCAAAAAACCGGAGGCGCAGCCCTTCATCCACACGGCGTTTTTTAAGCTGGCGGCGCAGCAGTTCGCCTTCTTCCGGCGGAAAACCGGCCACTCTTTCTGCCACCTGCATCACCTGCTCTTCGTAGAACATCAGGCCGCCGGTTTCCGGAAGAATCCGGGCCAGCAGCGGGTCTTCCGGAAGGGGTCTGCCTTCACGGCGCCTGAGGTAGGTTTCTTTCATCCCGCTTTCCGTCGGGCCGGGCCGGATGAGGGCCAGGGCATGGATCAGGTCGCTAAGGTTTTCCGGCTTCATCCGGCGCAGCAGGTTCATCATGGCCGGGCTCTCCACCTGAAAGCAGCCGATGGTCCGGGCTTCTCGCAGCAGGGCATAAGTTTTCGGGTCATCCGGCGGAATGCGTTCCAGCCGCAGCGCTTTCCTGGCCTCAGAGATGGCCGTAAGCCCGCGGGTGGAAAGAAGGTCCAGTTTGATGAGCTGAAGTTCCTCCACCGTGTCGCGGTCGTAATGGCACATCAGAAGTCCTTTGGCTGACTCTTCGAGCGGAAGATAGCGGTCGGCAGGCGCCGGCGTGAGGATGACTCCACCGACATGCAGCGAAATTTCGGCAAACACTCCGGAAAGTTCTGAAGCCAGTTTCCAGACTTCAAGGTAGCCGGCCTGGGGCGGCATCTGCCGCAGGTAATCCGGCTCCACAAACATCGGCACCTTCTTGCTCATCGCCCTGGCTTCTTCCGGCGGGACACCGAAAGCCCGGGCTGTCTCGTAAAGGGCAGAGCGAGCCCGGTAATTTTTCAGGCTGCAGACATAAGCCGCGCCGGTTTTGCCGGAGCCATAACGCTTGAGCACATACTCCAGCACTTCATCCCGGCGGGCGGACTCAAAATCCAGGTCAAAATCCGGCGGGTCGGGCCGGCCGCGGTTTAAGAAACGTTCAAAGTAAAGGTCGTATTCCACCGGGTTGAGCCGGGAAATGCCCAGAAGGTAAGCCAGGTAAGAAGAAGCGCCCGAGCCGCGCAGGTTGTGGTAAATGCCGCGCCGCCGGGCAAACTCCACCACGTCGTGGACCACCAAAAAATAAGGAGCAAACCCGCTTTCTTCCACCACCCGGAGCTCCCGCACGGCTCTTTCCCTTTCCTTCCAGCCGAGATTCCGCAGCCTGGACAGCTTTTCGTTTATCACCTGGCGGAGAGTTACGGGAAAAAGGTCAGGAGGAAGAGGTGGCACCACCGATTCAAAGGAAAAATCTATTTTTTCGGCTGCTTCCAAGTTGCGGTTAAACACTCTTTTTACCCGCTCGCCGTATTTTTTCAGGGCAATTTTTTCCTGCTCCGGGCCAAAATTCTCAAGCACCGGCGAAAGTTTTTTTAACTCGGGCGGGTAAGGCACTTTTTTCTCTATCGCCCGCACCAGCACGAGGCGCTGCGGGCTGGTCAAATACTTGAGAGACCCCGCCCAGAGAAGCGGGATTCCAGTTTTCCGGGAAAGCCATTCAGACGCTTCAAAATTTTCAAGCTGGCCGCCAAGATAAAAATCTTCAGTCGTTACTTCCTGCAATTTCCGCCCGAGGCTCACCCACTCCTCAAGTTGTGCTTCAGCCACCGGCAGGCGGTCGGGCAGGACAAAAATGGTGATGAGCCCCTGAGGTTCCAGAAACTGGCGCCGGTTAAAAATTTCCAGCAGCCGGTAGTAGCCTTTTTTCTCCTTGACCAGAAAAACATACCGGCTGCCCCTGGCCGGAAAGTCAAGCTCTAACTCGCAGCCGAAAATGGGCTTGAAGCCACGTCCTTCGCTTTGAGCCTTCCATTTCCCCCAGCCGTAGAAAGCGCCGGTGTCAGTGAGAGCCACCGCCGGGAGCCGGTTTCTTTCGGCCCAGAGCGCCAGTTCTTCCACGGTTAGACTGCCCTCCCCCCGGCTGTAGACCGAATGAACTCTTAGAGGAATAAACATGACCAACTCCGCTTCGGCTGAATTTCCACTTTTTTAATCACTGCTTTTTTAACTTCTATTCTTTTAATTTCTATTTTTTTATTTCTCTTTGTCTCACCTGTCCCAGACTTTCATCTCTCTTCACGCCTCCACCACCGGACCTGCAGACCGTTTCCACCACTCTTTTTATTTTCACCTTACTTTACTTTCTGGAGCCGGTTTTTTTATATCGCGTCTTTTTCCGATGATTCTTTTTGCTTTTTCCCCTGTTATCTTTTCTGTCATATTTTTAAATCTTCCATCGCCATCCCTTTTCCCGTTATCGCTCACCGCGGTCCGAGCTCTCTTCTCACCTTCCTTTTCTTCAATCACTCTGCTCTTCACCCATCGCGCTCCTTCATCCCGGTCCTTTACCTCGTCAGGGAAGCCGTCTTCAGGACAAAGCCCCGGTTCCGGTCTTCCTCGTAAACCTGGCTCAGCATTTTTTCCCGTCCGGTGAGCAGGGCATTAAAACCGTACTTTTCCCGCACCCGGTCTAAGGCGTGGCACAGACGCTCTTCCCGCTCCGAGTAAAGCTCAAAAAGAGAAAGATGGCGGGCTTCAACCAGCTCGCCGCCCCTGACACCAACCAGCCGCAGGGCCAAGCGCGAACCTTCCCACAGCTCGAGAAACAGCTCTTCAGCTACCCGGTAAATCCGGTTGGTTTCCTGAACCGGAAGCGACAGCACCCGGCGCCTGCTTACGGTCTTAAAATCAGAGTAGCGGGCTTTGACTTCAATCACCCGGGCATAAAATTTTTCCTGCCGCAGGCTCAAAGCCAGCCGGTCGCAGAGATAAGCCAGATGAGCCAGCAGCAGCTCACGGTCCCAGATGTCCTCAAGGAAGGTGGTCTCGCGGGAGAAAGATTTTGGCTTCTCCTCAACCGACAGCGGCCTGAAGTCTATGCCCCGCGACATAAGGTAAAGCTCGTCGCCCATCACTCCAAAGAGCGAACGCAGCGTTCCGAGCGGCACCCGCCACAGGTCAGCTATCTTGTGGACGTTGAGCAACCGGAGCATCACCTGGGCTTTCGGCCCGATGCCCGGGATTTCCGAAATATCCAGTTCCTTCAGAAACTCCTGCTCCTCGCCCGGTCGCAGCTCAAAAAAGCCGCCCGGCTTGGCTCGCCTGGTGGCTAATTTGGCCAGGATTTTGTTGGAAGCCGCACCGACCGAAACGCCCAGCCCCAGTTCCCTTTCCACCCGGCGCTTGATTTCCCTCGCCGCCTCGCTGAAAGAGGAATAAAGATGGCCGCAGCGGGTAAACTCCAGGTAGGCTTCATCGAGCGAGGCTTCTTCCACGTCTGGCGTGTACTCGTGCAGGATGCGGAAGAATTTCTCGGAAAAGGCCTGGTAGATATGGTAATTGCCGCGGACAAACACCGCCTGCGGGCAGAGCTTGTAGCACTGGCGGAGCGGCATCCCGGAATGAACTCCGTACTTTCGCGCTTCGTAGGAGCAGGTGGAAGCCACACCCCGTTCATGCGGCAGCCCGCCGACCACCACCGGCTTTCCTTTAAGCTCTGGGTTGAGCAGCACTTCCACCGAGGCAAAAAAGGCATCCAGGTCGATGTGAACCACGTAGCGCCTTTTCTGAAAATTGGAAAATTGAGCCTCCGGCTTCCACATCATCTTTCCCCAAAAGTCAGAATCAATACTTGATCAATACTTGCGGATGACGCCGACCACCCGGCCGACGATTCGCAGTTCTTTAACTTCGATCGGCTTAAAAGCCGGGTTTTCCGGCACCAACAGCACGCGGTCTTTTTCCCGGCGCAGGCGTTTCAGGGTAACCGAACCGTCTTCGAGCAGAGCCACGACCATCTCGCCGGAGTTAGCCACTTCCGTTCTTTCTATGACCACCAGGTCGCCGTCATCTATGTAAGCATCGATCATGCTCTTTCCGGTAACCCGGAGGCAGAAAAGGTTGCCTCGCCTGCGGCCGGAAAACCAGGCCGGGACTTCCACCGTCTCTCCCAGGGTGTCAAACATTTCCCGGGGAGTGCCGGCCGGCACCAAGCCGACCAGGGGCAAATGCACCGCGTTAACCGCATCCGGCTCGTGGGCCAGGCGAACTTCCCCGCCTTCCCGCCGGAGATAGCCCTTCTTTTCGAGGCTTAAAAGATGCTTGAAGACAGCCGAGGGGTTGCTCAGACCGACCACCTGGCCCAGTTCCCGCACGGTGGGAGCATAGCCATGCTCCAGGATGAATTCCTGGATTGCCTCCAGGATTTCCTTCTGCCTTCCGGTTAAAGCCTTTTTAATCCTGTTAACCATTTTGTTCACCATTTATAAAATAACGCCGGGAAGGGGCTTTGTCAAGCAAAAAATTTCCTGCTCGCAAAATATGTGGATATGACCTGGAATCCGGCCAGCTTCCCCCACTTATTTATGATACCGCTTATGCTCGACGGGTTGAGTATCAGGCTCGGACTAAAAATCAGGCTTTAAGGCTGAGTTCGCAGTTTAGATACTCGGCCGGCAGACCTTCGCCGGAAACCTGCTGGGCCTTAACCATAACCGGATAGCTGAATCAAAAGCGCACCGCAGCCTTTATTTTCATCTAACTTCTCTATTTAATCTTGTCCAGAATGCGGTACTTTGAAAGAAACAGCTGACCCGTTTCATCATCATTCACGACATAGGCATACTCGCCGTTGACGGCCAGGAGAGAACCTCTAACACCCAAATAAAAGCTGTCTATGAACTGGCCGCGACCGCTGACCAGGAACATCATGCGATTAGAAACCCGGCCTTTTTTAAGGTATGATAATATTGCTATAAACAAAAGAGTAGGAATGAAAGGTCTGGATATGAAAAATCGCAAAAACCTGTTAACCTTCCTGGCAATTACCGGAGTACTTCTTTGGCTCACCCCTTCGGGATTAACTCAGCTCCGCGAAATTCAGAAACAGGAACCACCAGAAATTTTGACGGTTCGGGCTGTCCCGCCCACCGTGCCTGTCTCTCCCGGGGAAACTCTGGAATTAACCCTCGAATTTAGCATACGTCCCGGGTATCATATCAACTCAGCAAAGCCCGAAGATGAGCTGCTCATTCCCACTTCGATCGAGTTTAAGGAACTGCCGGTGGTGGAAGTAAAAGAGGTGGTCTTTCCGGCAGCCGTCAAAAAAAAGTTCAAATTCTCCGAAAAAATGCTTTCGGTCTACGAGGGCCAGGTAAAGATGAAAGTGCGCCTGAAACTGGCAGAAGATTTCTGCGGCAGCTCGCTCCAACTTGAAGGCAAAGTTCGCTACCAGGCCTGCAATGACGAGGCCTGCCTCCGGCCGATGACCGCTCCTTTTCAGGTTAAAATAAAGGTCGCTTCCTGAGACCAACTCAAAAATAAATTGATAAACCTCGAAAATTATTGCTTAGAAGTAATTTACCGCCGAGGTATGCAGGTATCCGGTGGAATGGTGCACCGGTCTCGTTTCTCTTTGTTGAGAAAAAATGAAAATTTTCTTCCCCTGAGTTCAAAATTTGCCCCCTTTTGTCTTATCTTCTTAAAAATTTTTGGGTTCGACTTTCTGCTTTTTTTATCTTTTTAAATATTTTTGGGACCGACTTTCTGCCTGCCGGCGGCTTTCTCGTATTTGGATTTGTCATGAAGCCATTTTTCTGAGATAATAGGTTCAAATTAAACGGAAAGGATGTTTAATGAAAAAATCAATTTCTTTCTCAACCATTATCGTGCTTGTAATGCTGTCTCTGGCCGTCTGTACCTCAAAGAGCAACTCTTCGCAGTTAACCATTTCGCCGGAGAAAGCTCGACCGGGTGACACCGTCACCTTTGTCTATATACCTTCGGATAAAAAGCTTCATTCCCGGGATTCATTTACCCTTTATGTTTACTCCTTTGCCAGGGAACTCCCCGAAGTCAAACCGATAGAGCTTAAGAAAAGCGGTAAAAAATGGTTCGGTACGTACAGCATCGACCAGAAATCCTACGGGCTGGTGGCCAAAATCAAGCTTGACAAAGAAAACGAAGACAACAACCAGGGAAAAGGTTACATTTTCCCGCTGTACACGACAGACGGAAAAATAATTCCCGGTTACAAAGCCGGGCTGGCCCTGGCTTATACTTCCTGGGGTCAGCTGGTGGGCATCAACCAGGACCTCAATCAGGCCCTCAAGCTGACGGAAGAAGATTTCGCGGCCAACCCCCAGGTTAAAAAAGAATTCGTTAACAGTTACTTGAGACTGCTCCAGGCCACCAAACCGGAAGGCTGGGACAAGAAACTGGAGGCCTTTCTTGCAGAAGTTTCCGGCCAGCCTGACCTGGATGACTCAACTCTTACCACTCTTTACCGCTTCTACGCTCAGACCGGAAACCAGGAAAAAGCCCTGGCTTTACTGCAGCAGGCGCAGAAAAATCCCAAAGGTGAGTTCTTTCAGATTCAATCAATCATGCAGCTTCAGATGATGACCGACAACCAGCAAAAGATGGAATTCCTGAAAAAATTCCAGGAAGAATACCCGGATTCAAAGTATGTGGAATCCATTATCAGCCTGATTACCCAGGGCCTTTTTCAAGAAAACAAACTGGAAGAAGCCAACGCCTTCTTGCAGGAAAACAGAACCAAAGCCCAGCCTTACTATTTTTACCTGATTGCTTCCGAGGCCAGCAAAGCGCCGGATAAGATGAACCTGGCTCTTAAAGCACTGGACAACGGATTATCTCTGATTGAAGAACAGCTCCAGACGCCGGCCAAATACAAACCGGCCTATTACACGGAAGAAGAATGGCGGGACCAGATGGAAACAACACTCAAGCCGATGCTGCTGAGCCTCAAGGGTAACCTGCAGCTGAAACAGGGGCAGGTCAGCGAAGCTACTGCTTCTCTCGAACAGGCTTACAGAGCAAGTCAGGGCGACCAATCGGGTATTGCCGTGGATTACAGCCGGGTGCTCATCCAGTCCCAGAATTTCCAGCCTGCCCTGGAAGTCCTGGAAAGTACCGTGAAAAAAGGGTTTGGCGGACAGGAAGTCATGGATTTGCTCAAGCAGGCCTATCTCGGGCAGCATAAATCAGAAGAAGGTTTTGAAAAATACCAGAAAGAGCTGGAGCAGGCCGCCCTCGATTATCTCAGGGGCGAGCTGGAAAAAAAGATGACAGCCAACTCGGCCCCCGCCTTTGAACTTCAGGACCTTGAAGGTAAGACGCACAGGCTTTCCGATTATCAGGGCAAGGTCGTCGTTGTGGACTTCTGGGCCACCTGGTGCGGTCCCTGTTTGAGCTCGTTCCCGGGCATGAAAAAGCTGGTTGAAGAATACAAGAACGACCCGTCCGTGGCTTTTCTTTTCATTAATACCTGGCAAGAAGAAGCCAACAAAGACCAGGTGGTCAAAGATTTCCTGGAGAAGAATCAGTATCCGTTTTTTGTCCTGATGGACAGAGAAAACAAAGTGGTCGCCCAGTACGGGGTGTCCGGTATCCCGACCAAATTCATCATCGACCCCAGAGGTAAAATCCGTTTCACCTCGGTCGGTTTTGAAGGCGACACGGAAAAGATGGTAAAAGAAGTTAAGCTGATGATCGAGCTGGCCGGGAAAAAATAAAAAAAAGTTGAATCAAAAAGAGTAATCATTAAAAATTGAAAAATTTTAGAATTATTCTAAAATTAGAATGATTCTAAATTAAATTTGTTTCAGGTAAAAAATTGGCTCGGGCAAAAATTCAGGGCCGTTTTGAATCCTCATGGCCAGTTGATATTCTGGCCTGGAAGCCTGGTCAATCTCAAAACAGAAATAATTTTAAATGTCCTGAAGAGTTAAGATTAGAACTGGTCGAAAAAATTTTTTTTAGGAGTAAAAGATATGGCCGAAAATAAAGATTATAAGGTTGATACCGAAGTCATTCATGCCGGTTATCATCCCGACCCTTTAACCCGCAGCATTTCTCCCCCGATTTATCAGACTTCCACCTTTGCTTTTGAAAGTGCCGAGCAGGGAGCCGCCCTTTTTGCCGGCCAAGAAAAAGGCTTCATCTACACCCGGCTGGGAAACCCGACCATTGAAGCCCTGGAAAAAGCAATGGCCGTGCTGGAAAAGGGAGCCGCCGCCCTGGCCACTTCTTCCGGCATGGCCGCCATCTCTACCGTTTATCTGACGTTTCTGGAGAAGGACAGCCACCTTTTGGCTTCCTCGGTACTCTACAGTTCTTCCCGCACCATCGTGGAAACTGAACTGAGTCGATTTGGTATCACGGCCGACTTTATCGACACTTCAAATCTCGACCAGGTGAAAAGTCATATCAAGAAAAACACCAGACTTCTGCTCATCGAAAGCCCGGCCAACCCGACCATGACGCTGACCGATATAGCCGCCTGCGCCGAAATGGCTCATGAACACGGGCTGATACTCGCGGTGGACAACACTTTTGCCTCACCCATTCTGCAAAACCCGCTGGAGCTCGGGGCAGACGTTGTCGTGCACAGTGTGACCAAGTTTATCAACGGTCATACCGACGTGGTCGGCGGAATTATCATAAGCAACACCCTGGAGCATCATCAGCGGTTGCAGAAATTGCTCAAGGTGTTTGGCGGAACGATGGACCCGCATCAGGCATGGCTCGTGCTGCGCGGGTTGCGAACCTTAAAACTTCGGGTGGAAAAAGCCCAGGAAAATGCTCAAAAGCTGGCCGAGTGGCTGTCAAATCATCCAAAAGTGGCCTGGGTCAACTACCCCGGCCTGCCCGGCCATCCGCAATATCACCTTATGAAAAAACAGATGCGTGGCCCCGGGGCGATGATTTCCTTCGGTTTGAAAGGCGGCTACCAGGCCGGGCTCAGGCTTATAAACAGCGTTAAGCTCTGCACGCTGGCCGTTTCCCTCGGAGGAATCGAAACCCTGATCCAGCATCCGGCCAGCATGACCCATTCTTCCGTGCCGAAAAAGGCGAGAGAAGAATCTGGCATCACCGATGACCTTATCCGTCTTTCAGTCGGTTGCGAAGCTTTTGAAGATTTAAGAGATGACCTGGACCAGGCTTTGGCCGGCTGCTGAAGAAAAACAAAAAGGTAATTCTTTTCCGCCTGCCGGGGTCTGAGCAATTTCCAGGGTGTGCTGAAAGGCCTTTTTCCCGGTAAAGGATAGGTCCTCGAAAACCAGGGTTATTATTTGTGTTATTTTCTCAAGCCTTTACCGAAAGGACGAAAAGATCAATACATTTAAAAGGTAAACACTGCCCAGCCGGCGCGCTGTCAGATATAACCGGCCAAACCGCATGTTTTCTGCTCCACGGAACTTCCTGTTAGCAGGCGGATTATCAATAAACCTTTGCCTTCAGGTTTCTGCGCCCGGAGTTATTATTTCTACAAGCAGCCCCGAAAATGTCAGATAAGCCATTTTTAGCCAACCGAAGCCCGCACCACTATTTCAGGTTCAGGCTCCCGGCTAACTTTTTCGCCATTTCTTCTTTTACCCTGACATAGACTCCGCTGCTTATGGCAATTACCTTTTCCTGTTGGCTAACCAGGCTGACCAGCCGACCTTCAGTCAAGAAAATTCGGCCTCGCTCTCCGGTCACCCACCCTTCAGCCCGCAGACTCTCACCTATTTGGGCGGGATTCTTGAATTCCACCGTCAACCTGGAAGTTACCACCACTTCCCCCCGGTGTAAAATGGCTTTAATCATCACTTCATCGAGCACCGAAGAAATTATTCCGCCGTGCAGTAGCTCACGGTAACCTTCAAACTCCCGGCCCGGGCTGAATTCGGTCCAGGCTTTATGGTGGACCTCATCATAGTAGAAGCCGAGCTTCAGGCCGCAGGGATTGGACCGGCCGCAGACAAAACAACCATCGTAATCAACGATTTTCCGGTTCAATCGGGCGACTCCATAAAAGAAGGCCGGGCAGCGGTGACCTTGAATTTCTTGGACTGACTCAGCTGGCCGAGGTAAAACTCCACCTGATATTCTCCCGGCTTCGCTCTTTCTTTCTGGCCTTCGGCTTTTAAATCCCAGGCCAAATCGTTTAGACCGGCTCGAAATTCGACCGCTTCTTCTCTGAGCACCCTGCCCGAGCTGTCTTTGATAATCATTTTTCCGGAACCGCCTGACCTGCTGTACACCAAAAACCTGGCCTGTGGCGCAGGCTGGCCCTCTGCTTCGCCCCGGCCGGCCGGAACCGTAACTTCGTCCGGCTCGAAGGCATAGAGTTCCTTAGACAAAACTTCGGGAGTCATTTCTTCTATTTTCTGGACCGGTAAGACAAACACACCGCGCCCGTGTGTACCAATCAACAACTCCCTGTCTCTCGGATGAATCTTCATGTCATACACCGGCTGGGTTGGCAGGTTGGCCCGCAGCGAATGCCAGCTCTGACCGCGGTCAAGGCTGACGTAAACCGTCAGGTCCGTTCCCAGGTAAATAATATTCTCGCGCACAGGGTCTTCTCTGATGACATTACAACCTTCCTCGGGCAGATTATTCTTGATGGAGACCCAGGTTTTTCCGTAATCTTCTGAGGCAAAAACATACGTGCTGAAATCGTCTTCCCGGTAGCCAATCATCGTCAGGTAAACACGACCCGGCTTGTGCCGGCTGGCTTCAATTCTGGTAACCCATTTTTTTGGCAGGCCAGCGGTAATTTTTTCCCAGGAGCAACCGCCATTTTTAGTCACCCAGACATTCCCGTCGTCCGTGCCGGCATAAATCACTTCCGGGGTGAAAGGCGATTCGCTTAAAGCCGTGATGGTGGCGTAAGGCACATCACCCGTGATATTCTTACGGTCAGTTAAATCCGGAGAAATCTCAATCCAGTTATCTCCTCGGTCAACTGATTTTAGCACCTTGTTGGCTCCGAGGATTAAAGTAAACGGATTGTGTTTGGAAACCAGGAAGGGCGTCAGCCAGTTGAAGCGGTAGGGAGCCTGGACCGTCCTGAGCTGCGGCCTGATCATCTTGTTCTCTTTCGGGTTGTTCAGGTTCAACCGATAAATGCTGCCAAATTGATACTCGGCATAAACTATGCCCTTCTCGTACAGGCTTGGCTCAACAAAGGCCCCGTCTCCCCCGAGAATCATCTTCCAGTCTTTGTCGCGACGCCCAAAAACAAAATCACGCGGACCCACGTTTACGCCGTTATCCTGCAGGCCGACGTAGATGTTGTAAGGTGTCTCAAAGTCATAGCTTATGGTATAGCACTGAGCCAGGGGCAGGTTGGCAATCCTCTGGAAGGTCAGCCCGGCATCAAACGACACATTCAAACCCCCGTCGTTGCCCAGCCAGACTTCCCTCGGGTCATTCGGATTTATCCACAGCGCATGGTGGTCCGGGTGGACATCCGAGTAGCCGTAACCATACGAGCCGCCGGCTTCGGGAATTTCTTTGAAGGTCTTCCCGCCATCTGTCGACTTCATAAGCGGCACGCCCAGAATGTAAACCACGTTTTCATTTTCCGGGGAAACATAGATTTTGCCAAAGTAGTAGCCGTAGGTGTTGACAATGGAATTGGAGAGAAAACCTTCATGCGTCTTTCTCCAGTGTTCGCCGCCGTCATCGCTGCGGTAGACTTCAGCTCCTTTAACCTGGGTGTTGAACAGCGCCGCGTTGGCTCCGCCAAGCAAAATGTCAGCCAGTTCAGCCAGGCTCAGTTTTCCATCCTGCACGGCCTGTTTGACTGATCTGGCATTAAAGGTCATCGGCGCCCGGTTCTGGCGGAGCAGCGTTTCCAGCTTTCCATCTTCCAATTTCAGGAAATCCTTTACCGTCATCTTCTTGATGGCTTCCACCGTCAAACCTTCTCCGGTCGCCTCAGGTTTTTTCACCGGGGTTCTCGGTTCCTGGTTATCGAGAAAAGCATAGATGACTTTTGGGTTTGAGCGGCTGATGGCCAGGCCAATCCTTCCCACATACTCGTTCTGGGGAAAACCATTAACGATTTTTCTCCAGGTCTTACCCCCGTCTTCCGTTTTATAAATGGCGCTTTCCCGGCCTGATTCCTGCATGTTCCAGGCCTGGCGCAATCTCTCCCAGGTGGCGGCATAAAGAACCTCAGGATTGCTGGGGTCCATAACCAGGCTGATGGCTCCGGTCTTCGGCGAGACATAAAGAACTTTCTGCCAGGTTTTTCCGCCGTCGGCAGTCTTAAAGACCCCGCGCTCCTCATTCTCGGTGTAAAGGTGGCCGATGGCCGCCACATAAACAATTTCAGGATGGTCCGGGTGGATGATAACTTCTGCAATATGATGAGTATCGGCCAGTCCCATGTGCTGCCAGGTCTTCCCGCCGTCCGTTGATTTAAACACACCGGTTCCGGCATAGGAAGAGCGCGAAGAATTTTCTTCACCGGTGCCGGCCCAAATTAGGTTCCTGTCTTTCTCACAAACGGCCACGCTGCCGAAACCAACCCAGGACTGCTCATCAAACAGCGGGCGCCAGGTCGTCCCCCGGTTCTCGGTAAGCCACAGGCCGCCGCTGGCCGCGGCCACCAGCAGGCGGTTGGGGTCAGAGGCATAACCTTCAATGTCGCAGACCCTTCCACCCATGAAATAGGGCCCCAAATTTTTCCACTCAAAAGAACGGAACCAGGATTCCCGGGCCATCTTCTGGTGAAGCTCCCAGGAAGCCAGCCTCTGCTGGGCCGGAGTATAAGAAAATGCTGAGTCGGCCAGCAACGGCATCAAAATAAACAAAAACACCCAAATTAACCTGCGGTCTGTTTTCCGCCTCATGGCCACCTCCAAAAATACTTTCACCAGGTCTTTAATTATATTTAGAAGCCAGCCTTAATTCATCAACTTTTTATATTCCCGAACGGCCCTCTCGGCCTGATTTCATTTAGTTTTTTTACTCAGGGGCATTTGTAACCGTTCCTTCTAATAATTGCCTGCCCCTTCTAAAACGAAATATGTATCATAAAAAATATATTTCTCGGTTCCTCTAATACCCGGCGCCACATCATTCAGTTAACAGGTAACACCCATCAATTTAATTTTTTTGCTGCCAGGTGAGGGTCGGGCTCTTGCCAGAAATGTCATCCGGTGGTAAATTATCGCTTAACATAAGACCATGAAAAAAAGAATTCTGCTTTCCGCTTCCCTGTTCCACGCTTTAACTGATGCGGCCACCATTGTCACGCCGACCATTTTCCCGATTCTCTACAGCCAGGCCTTTTTGATCAAGAAATATTCTCAGATCGGGCTGCTGTCCAACCTGGGCCTGATTACCACCCTGGTGCTGCAATTCTGGGTGGTAAACCTGTCCTTCAGGTATGAATACCGCTGGATGATGCTGCTCAGCGGGCTGGGCATTGCTCTGGCCAATTTTCTGGTTCCTCTTTCTCCTTCTTTCCCGGTGCTTCTTCTCATGTTCGTTTTGCTGCGGGCCTTTACCAGTTTCTACCATCCGGTGGTCATTGCCTGGATTTCTCGCTCGAGAGCCGGCTCGGCTCAGGAACTCGACGATGCCATGGGCATCCAGAGCGGTTCCGGCAACCTGGGGGTGCTCCTGGCCTTTATTTCAACCGGTTACCTGGCCCAGCACTACGGCTGGAAAACACCTCTCTACATCTGGGGAATAATCGGTTTGCTGATTACCGCGGTAGGTGTTTCCGTTATAAACAACGTTTCCTCCCGCCAGGAATTCCGCCCCGACCTCTCCGCCAGAAACTGGCTCCAGGTGCTGAAAAGAATCAGCCACCTCATCCCGGGTTTCTTTTTTGGCGGGATGGGCTGGTCGGTCACCATTTACTATGCCCCCTCTCTGCTTCACAACAACTTCAACATCCCGATGGGGCAGACCGGCGTTTACCTCGCCCTGTGGATTGGCCTCGGCACGATAACCGGTTATCTGTACGGGTTCTGGAGCCGGAAGTTTGGTCGGAAAAAAGTCTTCCTGGCCAGCCTGGCCGGGGCCACCATTTGCCTGCTGCTGATCGGTTTCTCTCATAACCGGATTCTTTCGGTCTTTTCTCTCCTGATTTATGGCGGTTTCATGCTCATGACCTACCCCAGCCTGCATACCTTCGTCGGGTCCACCGTTAGAGAAGAGGAGCAAACTCTGGCTTTCAGCTGGGTTTCCAACGTTCAGCTGATTTCGGGCGCGGTAATTTCTTTGCTGGCCGGCTTTCTTTCAGACCTGGTCGGCATACGTTTTCCCTTCATCCTGGCCGGCTTTTTGACTCTGGTCATCTTTTTGTTTTACCTTCCAAAAGAAGAGAGGTATTTCGGCGCCCGGGAAATCGAGCCACTCAAAGCTGATTTTGAAGAGCTGCCGGTTTGAAGGTCATAAGGTCTGGTCGTAATCATCATCCCGTTAAATTTGCTCCTGCTGGAAGTCTCGAGAACTGCTTCTGGCTGACTGTGCTTGAATTTCCACGCCCCTGTGAGATAAATTAACTAAAAGAAGAATCGAAAAGAAGGGAGTTTTTGCTTATGAACAAGAGCCTTGATCTTCGCTTAGCTTTAAAAAAGTCTTTACCTTTTTTCTGTTTCCTGTTTTTTATTCTAATCCAATCTACTTTGCTGGCCCAGCTCACGGAAGATGAAAAAAACACCATTGAAGTGGTCAAGAAAACGCAGAACTCTGTGGTTTACATCACGAACATCCAGCTGGTTCGCGATTTCTTCACCTGGACGGAAGAAGCCGTGCCCAGGGGTTCGGGGTCGGGGTTCATCTGGGATGACCAGGGGCACATCATCACCAATTACCATGTGATTGAAGACGGCGACCTGTTTAACGTTACCCTGCCCAACCAGGAAGAACGACAGGCGAAGTTAATCGGCAAAGAACCGAATAAAGACATTGCCGTCCTAAAGATAGAAGGAAATCTGAAAGGGCTGCAACCGGTGAAAATCGGAAGTTCAAGTAATCTTCAGGTGGGCCAGAAAGTCATTGCCATCGGCAATCCTTTTGGTTTTGACCACACGGTAACTACCGGCATCGTCAGTGCGCTCGGCCGGAGCATGCCGGGGGTTGGCGGGGTAACCATCAGAGACATGATTCAGACCGACGCGGCCATCAATCCCGGAAATTCAGGCGGTCCATTGCTGAACTCGGCCGGGGAACTCATCGGCATGAACACCATGATTATTTCTCGCTCCGGGACTTCTTCCGGAGTTGGCTTTGCCATTCCGGTAGACACCATCAAAAAAATCGTTCCCCAGATCATCAAATTCGGGAAAGTCATCCGTCCCGGCCTGGGAATTTCTCTTCTTTCCGACCGTTATCGGCAGCAGTTGGGCATAGAAGGTGTAGTAATTTATGAAGTACCGCCGGATTCGGAAGCTTACCAGAAGGGGTTGCGAGGGCTGACCAGAAGCCGTCTTGGCCGGCTGGTCATTCAGGATGTAATCAAAGAAATTGACGGTAAAAAAGTTCGCTCCTACGATGACCTTTACAACCTGCTCGATAACTATAACATCGGCGATAAAGTTACCCTCACGGTGGAAAGAAACGGCAAAACCAGGAAAGTGGAGTTAACTCTGGTCAGGATTGATTGAGGCCGCCAACCCGTCTCCAGAGCGGCGCAGACAGGAAGTAGCCTAAAGGTGGATTTTATCAGCTGACCTTTCTGGCTCTGACCTCGTAATCTTCCTGCCATAAGACGAGACCGGTCACCTGTCCTCGCTCATCAAGATTAAACTTGATGCGAATGAAGGGGTCGACAGAAAAGAAAATGGTCTGGGTTTCAACATAAAACTTGGTGGGACTCTGGCCTGTGGGATGAACTATTAAATAATAATCCTCACAGGTAACATCCAGAAAGTAATCATTATTGACCTGGTAGCGCCCGACGTACTGGGCATAAATTGATGGGTCGAGCCGGTAGAGCGGCTTTTCCTCGGGCTTGTAATCTGGCCAATCGTAGATGGCCGAAAGGCCGTGGAGTATTTCTTCAATCAGCACTCCGCCGTTGTCGCTGTTCGTCATGACCACCACGCCCTGGCCGAGGGCCGGATAAATCAGAACGGCTGAACGGTAGCCTTTCGTCCGGCCTTTCATCAAAATTTTAAACTTTTCGTGCTGGCCGTCCAGCCTGAAGCCGAAGCCGCTGCCGTCAACCTGGGGCGAAAGCATCGCTCTGGCGAGCTCGGAGCTAATAAACCCTTGTGCTTTCCCCTGGGCGCAGTTCATAAGCTCGATCAAAAAAGTCAGATATTCTGAGGGATTAGTCCACAACCCCCGAGCGGCCAGCTCCGGATAACGATAAAATTTGCCCTCCACCGCCTGACCCGGGCGTTCGTGCCCGACCGCCAGGTCATCGGTGACCGGCTGGCCAAAACTTGTTTTCTTAAGCCCGAGAGCTTCAAAGACTTCTTCCCGGCCGAGCTCTTCCAATTTTTTGCCGGTTTTTTCCTCCAGGTAAAGCTGGAGAAGGACATAATTGAAATCTGAAAACCTGACTCCCACCCGGGGCTCAAACCCGCGGAAGCTGAAAAAATTCCCCGCCGGTTCTTCACCTCTCAGGACGTGGGTCAGGTCCGGAAGCGGCGCCCCCGGCTGATAGCCCGTGGAAGTCCAGGGATAAAAACCGGCCGAATGGCTGAGCACCTGCGAAAGTTTAAAAGATAATCTTTCCGCCGGCCTGAATTTTTTCCCGGCGAAGGCTTTTTCTGTGTAATACGGCCCGAGGTCCTCTTCCAGGTTCAGCTGTTTTTTATCGCACAGACGAAGAGTTACCGCGGCGGCCACCGGCTGACTCAATTCGCCTGCCTGGAAGGCCGTCTCCGGTGTTATTTTTTGATAATCAATAACATCCTTATAACCATAGGTCCGAACCCACTCAATTTTGAACTTGTCCATGACCGCCAGGCTTACTCCGGGGACTTTGTAAAAGGTCATCCGGTCCAGAAGTCGCAATTTTTCCGGCCTCTGACCTTTAAAATAGACCTGGCGCAAAAGGCCTTTTTCCAGGGCTTTAATCCGGCCGGCGGTGATCGACTCCGGCGTCGGGCAGGCTAAAAAGAAAAAAGAAAAAGCAGCCAGACCAGCGGTCAGAAGCACAATCGTGACCGGAGCCCCGACGCCTTTTATCTTTTTTGTTAGGCTTTTTTCTGAAGGCATGCTTAATCTCCAGGCAAAATTATTAAACCTGACGAAAAATCACATCTTCCACGTTCCGGCCACTATCAGGTTGGTACCGGTGATTCCCCCGGCTTCCTCTGACACCAGAAAGGCAATGGCTTCAGCCACCTGCTCTGGTTTTCCAACCTGACCCGGTTTAAGCCTGACCGAGGGCAGCACTCCTCCTTCGAGCAAACCGGGAGAGACCATGTTCACGGTGATGCTGTTTTCGATTTCAGCCACGGCGGCTGTCCTGGTCAGGATGAGCAATCCCGCTTTGGCTGCCGCATAAGGTGTTACCCCGGGAAAAGAACCCAGGTGTTCAACCAGGTGGAAACCGATGTTTATGATTCTTCCCCATTTCTGAGCCCGCATCGGAGGCAGAGCATGTTTCAGGCAAAAATAAGCGCTTTCCAGATTGGAGCGGAAAATGTCTTCCCAGTCATTCCCGGTCAGCTCGTCCCAGGGTTTGGTTTTAATCTCGCCCGGCATATTCACCAGCACATCCAGTCGGTTAAACCGCTCCAGGACCTGCCTGACCAGGCCGGCTGCCCCTTCTTCTGAAGTCAGGTCGGCCTGAAAAGCCACGGCAGATTTACCGGCGGCCTGAAGCTCGGACACCAGGCGATCAGCCTCCGCTTTGTTTTTGAAATAATGAACAGCCAGCTGATTAAAATCCGCGGCCAGCCTCCTCACCACCACTCGGCCGAGCCGGCCGCTGGCACCTGTTACCAGGACGACTTTTTCTGTCATCAAAACGTCCCTTAATGGACTTCCTATTTTTCAATTTTAACAAAAATTATTTAAGCTCGCCTATGACCTTTTCCACGGCGGCCACAATCTCGCCCGACTGAACAACTTCTTTCATTCGGTTGATGTCTGGATAAAGCGGCCGGTCTTCCTCCAGGAATGGAACGTATTTTCTGATTACCTGGTAGGCGGCCTGAACCGCCGGGCTGGGCTTCAGGGGTTTGCGGAAATCGAGCGCCTGGGCGGCGGCGATAAATTCGATGCCCAGGATAGCCTGGGCGTTATCAAGAATCTGCCTTGTCTTTAAGGCGGTGGTCATGCCCATGCTGACGAAGTCTTCCTGGTCGGCGGCCGCCGGTATTGAACCCACCGCCGCCGGAGTGCAGAGCACCCGGTTTTCACAGACCAGAGCTCCGGCCGTGTACTGAGTCAACATCAGGCCGGAAAACATTCCGGCTCCTTTGGTCAAGAAAGCCGGCAGTCCAACGCTTAAGTGGGGGTTCATCAACCGGTTAAGGCGGCGCTCCGAGAGCACGCACACCGTGGTAATGGCCGTTCCCAGAAGCTCCAGGGCAAAGGCCTGCGGCACTCCCTGGAAATTGGCTCCGGTGAGCACCAGGTCGTCCTCCGGGAAGAAAATTGGGTTGTCCGCCGCCCCGTTAAGCTCTATTTCAATCATGTATTTTGCCCACTGCCAGGCATCTCGCGCCGCTCCGACAACCTGAGGGGTGCTTCTCAAAGTGTAGGCATCCTGGACCTTTTTCCCCGGCTGCTGAAGCAGCTCACTGCCCTCAGTTATTCTTCTGATGTTTTCGGCTGAGGTAATGGCTCCAGGATAGCCGCGGACCGTGTGCACCCGCTCATCGTAAGCCTTCATGTTGGCATTTAGGGCTTCCAGAGTCATGGCGGCCACGATTTCTGAGTTTTTAATCCAGGTCAGGGCATCGTGAATTTCCAGAGCACCCATACCGGTTATCACGTTTGAACCATTGATGGTGGCCAATCCATCCCGGGCCTGGAAGACGAGCGGTTTGAGACCCGCCCGCTCCAGAGCTACCCTGGCCGGCAGGCGCTCTCCCCGATAGAAGGCTTCTCCTTCACCCATCAGCACGAGGGCAATCTGGGACATCGGCGAAAGGTCTCCACAGGCTCCGACCGAACCTTTCTGACAGACAACCGGTGTCACTCCCCGGTTGAGCATTTCCTTTAACAGCTCCACCACTTCGAGCCGCAAGCCCGAATGCCCGTGGCTGTGGCAGCTTATCCGGGAGACCATGGCCGCCCGCACCACATCTACCGGCAGGGGTTCGCCATAACCCGCCGCATGACTGTAAATGATGTATTTTTGAAACCGTTCTACCTGCTCCTGGCTCAAAACCACGTTGGCCAGTTCGCCAATTCCGGTGTTCACACCGTACATGATTTCGTTTTTCTTTATTTTATCTTCAAGCAGCGCCCGGCATCTTTTGATGCGTTCGACTGCTTCCGGGTGAAGCTCAACCGGTTCATTTTCCCTGGCCACTTTGACCACTTTTTCCACGGTCAAATGTCCATCGACCACAACGCTCATATCATCCTCCCTCGGATCTTATTTTAAGATATAGAATTTATAAGAAGTTTTGAATAAAGGCAAGATGTGAGAAAAATTTAATCAGCCAGGGGCTCTTCAGCCAAAAGTGTGGTGAAAAAAGAAAGGGAATGTGGTAGGAACTCCT
>JBNARJ010000005.1:23245-238897 GCA_049719515.1 Candidatus Saccharicenans sp. | reverse complement strand
CTGGCCGGAGGAAAAAATAAAAAATATAGCCAGGAGAAACATAATTGACTTACAGGCTTTTAATGCCTTCATTGGTGGTGCTCCTTGATAAATTCTGAGATTTGCAGCACATAGATAATTTTTCGAATTTGTTAAATTTGTTTATTAATTTTACTTTAGTTTATTTATACGCAAGTTACAAGCTAAAAGTTCTTTTGAAGAAACTAAGCTGGCGATAGGCTTTAAAAGCCTGAGGGTGAAAATTGACTCTTTTCCTGCGTTAATTAGAAAGGTCTCACCAAATATTTCTATGTGTGAAGATGAAAATGATGAGAAAATAAGGGAACCAAGATTAAATGGTTTATCGACTATTCAGATAGTGAAAGAAATTTGAAGGAGATAAGCAGAATGCTGTCCAGCTGATATTTTTCAGCTGATTGCATCTGACATCAGCCAATTAAACAGGTGCTGCATTTTAGATAAGGGGGATAAAATCCCGGCGGGAGAGGAGGGGTTTATTTGAACTTTTTTCTTTTCATTTACGTTAATATAGGTGGCAGGACAAATTTGGAAATGTTTTGGAGGAGAAAATGAGTTATCATGGTCTGGCTTTCGGGGAAAAATCAGAAAAAATAAAGGGCGTGGCTCTTGCCCTGTTGCTGTTCAGCATTTTTGTTTTTTGCAGCTGCGATGAGTTTATTGACTCCGGCTACCGCTTTCAAGAAACTTTTAGCCGAACCGTTCAGCTAAAGGAACCAGGTTCATTTTCCATCAACAACATCAACGGCACCATAAGCATCACCAGCTCGCCGGCCAGCGAAGTGGTCATCAGAGCGACCAAGTATGCCCGCTGGAGGGAAAAAGATCTGGAAAAAATAAGGATAGAAGTGATGGCCGGCGAAAAGTCGGTCAAAGTCGAGACCATTCACGAAAAAAGAAACCTCGGAGCCAAGGTTGATTATGAAATTTCAGTGCCCGAAGGAATGGCCCTGGAACTCATCAAAACGGTTAACGGCCGGGTGTCTGTCTCAGGTAAATTTGAGAAAGCCGACCTCCGCGCCACCAACGGCAGCATCAGAGTCACCGGTCAGATTCGGTTTCTGGAAGCCGGCACAACCAACGGCGGGATCGAGGTCGAACAGGTCAGCGGCCGGATGAGCCTCAGGACGACCAACGGCAGCATCCGGGTTGAGCTCGATGACCTCCAGGACGATTTAAGCGCGCGCACGACCAACGGCAGCATCAGGATAAACATCAGAAAGCAGCCGGATGCCTATCTCCGGGCCAGGACGACCAACGGCAGCATTCGAGTAGAATATCCGGTCACCCTGCAGGGGGAAATCTCCAGGCGCCGAGTAGAGGGAAGACTGGGCACCGGTCAGGGGCCACAGATTGAGCTGCACACCACCAACGGTTCCATAACCATCAGTCGCGAATAATTTATAAGACGCGGCTCGGACGAAAGGGCTGGCCCTCAGGCAAAGGGTGAGATGGCCCGCAGTTTCTGGATGACCTGAGGCACCACTTCCAGGGCGTAATGCACTTCTTCATCCGTGTTGTAGATGCTGAGGGAAAATCTGACCGTGCCGTGGGCAAAAGTAAAAGGCAGGTTCATGGCCAGCAGCACGTGCGATGGCTCAAGCGACCCGCTGGAACAGGCTGAGCCGGTGGAAGCGCATATCCCAAAATCACTGAGCAGAAGCAGGATTGATTCCCCTTCGACAAACTCAAAACTGATGCTCAGCGTGTTGGGAAGCCGCGGAGCGCGGGCGCCATTGACCCGCACGTTAGGAATCCTGTCCACCAGCCCCTTTTCCAGTTTATTCCGGAGCTCCAGAACATATGTATTTTCTTTTTCTAAGTTAGCCACGGCCAGTTCGGCAGCTTTTCCAAGCCCGATGATGTACGGCACGTTTTCTGTACCGGCCCGGCGGTTTTTTTCCTGATGCCCGCCCATGAGGTAGGGCACAAACTTAACTCCCTTTCTCAGATAAAGAACTCCGATGCCCTTAGGTGCGTGAAGCTTGTGTCCGGACAGAGAGAGCATGTCAATTTTCGTGCGGGAAAGGTTAATCGGAATCTTGCCCACCGCCTGTACCGCATCGGTGTGGAACAGCACGCCCCTTTCATGACAGATTTCTGCCGCCTTCTCCACCGGAAAGATGACCCCGGTTTCATTGTTGGCCCACATGATGGACACGATGGCCGTGTCAGACGTCAGAGAATTTTCCAGCTCCTTCAGGTCAAGCTGGCCGTCTTCATCGACTCTCAGGTAGGTCACCCGGTAGCCCTGGGTTTCGAGGTATTTACAGAGGTTATAAACGGCCGGGTGTTCGACCGCCGTCGTGATGATATGTTTTTTATCGGGAAAAGCACGCAGGGCAGAATAGATGGCGGTGGAATCGCTCTCCGTGCCGCAACTGGTAAAAATAATTTCTTCGCTGTCACAGCCGAGCATGGCCGCCACTTTGGCTCGGGCCTCTTCCACATGTTTTTTGACCTGGCCGCCGAAATGGTGCATGCTTGACGGGTTTCCGTAGAGTTCAGTGAAAAAAGGTTCCATGGCCGCCTTGACTTCCGGGCTGACCATGGTGGTGGCGTTGTTATCAAAATAAACGATTTTATTCATTGATTTTACTCCTTAATCAATAAGAAAAATTTCTTCATTTCTTCAGCTGTTTACTTTTTCCTCTTCCTGTTAAGATCATTTTTCGGCTTGAACTGATTTCCCGCGTTGGAGCTGCTCGAAGCCACTCGGTTTCGGTTCAACCCGCCGCTCCACCATCCTGTCCGGTGTCGGAAAATGTCCTCCCCTCCTTTTTGCTCCGGGTTCAGACCAGGCTCACTTCCAGCTCGGGAGCCACTTTCTCTTTGAGCTCTTTTTCTACCACTTCCTTGAAGGTTTTATCAGCCAGGGCACAGTGGGAACAGGCCCCCAGAAACCTGACTTTCACCTTGAAACCGTCGACATCGACCAGCTCAAGGAACCCGCCGTCTTCTTTAAGCCTGGGGTTTATATCTTCGTTGAGCACTTTTTCAATCAGCTTAATTTTCTCCACCACGGTCAGCCCGGCGTAAGGAGTCTTCGTTTTCCTCGCCCAGTAGTCATGCAGGATTTTCTCAATATCACCCTTGCATTTTCCGCAATTTCCACCGGCCTTGGTGTAGAAAGTGACCTGTTCAACGGTTTTCAGGTTGTTCAGTTCTATTGCTTTAAGTATGGTTTTTTCTGAAACGCTGAAGCACTGGCAGACAATTCTGTCCTGCTCGCCCGGGAATTTTTTGACACCCTTTTTTGTGTAATAGTTTTCGATGGCCGCCTGCAGGGCTTCCATGCCCATGACCGAGCAATGCATCTTTTCTTCCGGCAGACCGCCGAGAAAATCGGCAATGTCTTTATTGGTAATCCGAGCTGCTTCTTCCAGCGTTTTGCCCTTGATCATTTCCGTCAGAACGCTGGAGGAAGCGATCGCACTGGCGCAACCAAAGGTTTTAAACTTGGCATCTTCTATGACGTTAGTTTCAGGATTAACCTTCAAGGTGAGCTTCAGGACATCTCCGCAAACCAGACTGCCCACTTCTCCCACGGCGTCCGGGTTTTCTATCTCCCCCACGTTTTTGGGGTTTTTAAAGTATTCCATAAGTTTTTCAGTATATTCCCACATTTTTTCCTCTGTCTCCATTTTAGATTTGAGCCCACGTACTGTCAATTGAGGGCAGGGCTTTATGGCGCCGGGCCTGGCCCATGTTAATCCGAAGGAAAGAATATAAATCCTTTAATATTTTTGTGTTCGGTGTCTCTGAATCTAATTTTGTTTATTGGAAAAGGTCATTGCTTTTTTATTATCTTGCAGAGCTGGAAATCGTCAGGCAGATTTTTATCGGCCATCTCAACTCTTCTATTCTATATAACCAAATTCTGCCGAGGTTCTGTCGTTTTAATTTTTCTGGGGATGGCTGAGCTCTTTTAAAGTGCTGTGGAGTTTTTGCACCACTTCAGGAACGGAAAACTTATCGTACAGGATAGAAGAAGCGGAACGGCTCTGGCCGTAAAAAGCAGCGTTGGCTTCCCGGTCAACCCGCAAAGTTCCGCCTTTTAAAGAAATGCCGGCAAAAAGTCCCTTGCTCTTCGAGTAGGAATAAATCTCGGCTTCCATTTCGATATCGGTGCTGGCCTCGGCACTCCGACCGACCGGACCGGCTGAGACACTCATGTCAGCCCCAAGTGTAATCTTATTGGAGGCGATGTTTTCCACCCCCCGGCGGTTTTTGAATACCAGCACGATGTCTGCTTTCTGCATGCCTATCTGCCAGCCGATGCTGCCCCCGATGAGCTGGATAAACAGCGGGTTGCTCCAGCTACCGTCTTCTCTCTTAACCAGCACAATTCCGCGTCCATACTGTCCACCGATTCCCCAGGCCGCTTTGACCACCCCGGGGAAAATGGCTATCCCCTCGGCTTTTTCCAGGAGTTTGGCCGGTATGCCTTCCTCCTTGAGGCTGGCCAGGTCCCGGATGACCTCAATGGCTCTGGCTACCCTTTCCTCGCCAGGGGCAGATTTGGAGTTTTCCTGTTCGGTGAATGCCAGCAGGGTTCCGGCCAGAGCTGGCAGCAGCACCAGCGTCAAAAAAATAGGGATGATTTTGTTTGCCTTGTTTTTCATCGCTTTTCCTTTCTTTCTTTTATGATTTTAATACCTCTCGCTTTTTTCAGCAACTCGGATACCTTCCTGGTTTCCAGCCGTGCTGTGCTTTTCCTGGATTTCAGAAAAAAGTTGCCTAAAAAGTGCCAATTTAGTAGTGTAAGATAGTCAGGCCGTCAGGCTTACCTTTGGCGTATGGATATTTTTGCCAGGTCTTTTGAAGTCATAGCCGCCCAGCTGGGCATCGCCCTGCTCGGGTTTTTTGTTTTCCGGGGTAAAATAGAGGATAAAGAAAGCGTCCTGCGATTTCTGTCCTTCCTGGGCATTGATTTGGCTTTACCCTTCTTATCTTTCAGCGTCATCATCAATAATTTTAATCCACGGTCTCTGCCCGACTGGTACATTTATCCCCTGTGGTGGCTGGGACTGACGGCCGGCTTGGGTTTGCTATCGCTCTTTTTTACCCTGATATCCAGGAACGGTAAAGAGTTCTTCCTGTCACTGTTTTTTCAGAATGGTATTTTCTTTCCGGTGGCTCTGCTGAGCGGTCTGTTTGGTTCAGCCTCAGCCGAGGTGGCTGCGCTTTTTGTTTTCATGATGTTCTATCCCAGCTTTTTCTTCGTGGTGATACCGTGGGTCCTCGGAATAAAGCAAAGAGCCAGGTGGCAGAGGCTGATCAGCCCGGTCTTGGTGGCCACTCTGCTGGCCATCGGCCTCAAGCTGACCGGCTGTGAAAACTACTTACCAGTTTTTCTTAAAGGCACTTTCCAGTCAGTTGCGTCACTTTCGACCCCGATTATCTTTATTATACTGGGCGGAAATATTTATCTTGATCTGGTGGGGACGAAAAAGTTTTATGCGGGTAAAGCTCTTTGGTTTGTTTTGGTCAAGAACTTCATCTTTCCGGTCGTTGCGCTGTCAGTCATCAAGATTTTCCGAATTCCCCATCCGCTGTCGATTATCATTCTTATCCAGTGTGCGGTGCCGCCGCTGACGGCCGTGCCGGTTCTAATCGGCCGGGCCGGTGGAAATCGGGCTTTTGTCAATCAGTTGTTTGTCGTATCCGCCCTGGTATCGATGCTCAGCCTGCCGATATTTTTATACCTTTTCCAGAAGCTCGGTCTTTGACTGGCCGTCCGCCGGTGTTCAGGGAAAGCTGTCCGGGTATGAATGTCCCTTTTCTGTTCGCTTCTTTTGTGAATTTTTTAAGTGTTATTTTAGAAGTCTGATATGTTGAGGTGTGTAAAATTAATCTGTCGCGCGGCTCAGCCTGGCCTCAGCCAGAGAGTGAGCGGCCCGCTTTTATTTTGGCTATTTTAGCTGATGACGAATTAACCTTCCGGCCGAATTTAAGCAAGCAAGGTATAAAAAGCAAATATTCAGCAGAACCGGTTCCCTTGCGCCCAAATTTTTCTCTTGACCGACAGCTGATTAAAGGGTAATAAAAAAGAAGCAAATACCATCAAGAGGAGGGTAAATGGCCCAAGAGAAAACCATCAAGCGGAGAAAATTCCTGAGCACGGCCGCCGGAACGGTAGCCGGACTACTGGCTTTTGGCCGCACGATTCCGGCCGCCATCCGGAACGAACAAAAGCAGGAAAAATCCGGAACGTTGATCACCAGAAAGCTTGGCCGGACCGGCTATGAAATTCCAATCGTCGGCATGGGGGTGATGAATGCCGACAACCCGGACCTGGTGCGCCGGGCCTACGAGCTGGGAATCCGGCATTTTGACACCGCTTACGTTTACCAGCGCGGCCGGAATGAAGAAATGGTCGGAAAAGTGCTGGTGGAAGAGTTGAAGGCCCGGGACAGAGTGGTCATCGCCACCAAAATCAACATTCGACCGCCTCAGAGAAGTCTTCCGGCCGAGCAGATCAAGGAAATGCACCGGCGGATGATCGATGAGAGCCTTACCCGTCTGCGTACGGATTACGTGGATATTCTTTACACCCACGATGTCTCAGACCCCGAATGGTTAAAAAACCCCGCTCTGATTGAGTCTCTTCAGGAAATAAAAGAACAGAAAAAAGCGCGGTTTATCGGCTTCAGCAGTCATCAGAATATGAATTCGGTCATTAAGACAGCCCTCGAGCTTAAAATCTATGAGGTGGCCCTGGTAACCCTGAACTATTCTCTATATGACTATACTGAGTACCTGGATACGCTGAAACAGGCGGCCGCTCACGGGCTCGGGTTGGTGGCCATGAAAACTCAGTGCCAGCAACCGTGGTACCGAGAGGGCCAGCCGGCCGGGATAAGAAGATTTTATGAAGGGCCGGTGCTCCACACCGCCCTGTTAAAATGGGTTCTGCGCCACGAATTTATCACCTGCGCGGTGCCTGGCTTTACCACCTTCGACCAGCTCCACGAAGATATTAAAGTCATCAACAACCTTGAATACACGGCCGAAGAAAAGAAATTCCTGGAAGATAAGATGGTGAAAACGCAGATGGCCGCGGTCTGCCGGATGTGCTCTCAGTGCCGGCCAAGCTGTCCTTTCGGGGTAAACCTGCCCGACCTGCTTCGCGTGCACATGTACGTTGCCTCCTACGGCAACCTGATCCAGGCCAGACACACCCTTGAAGAGCTTGGCGGGACAGAAGCTCTGGAAGCCTGCAGACAGTGCTCCGATTGCACGGCCAGATGTGTCCGCGGCGTAAATATCAGGCGACGTCTCGAAGAATTGAAGGCCTGGCTCGCTTGAAAGCAAAAAATTTTTAGCAAAAAAAGGGTCAAAAATGAAAGAGAAGAACATCCGAATATATCCCAAGGAAAACTTTAGGAAAAAAATTCATGCCCGGATGAAGAACTGGGTGGCCTTCTCGCTGGCAGCCGTTGGCCTGGGTCTTTGCCTGTTGTTCGCCGGGCTGGCTTTATTCGGACAGAATCTTGGCCGGGATTTTGTCCCGAAGCGTCAGCCCGGGTTGAATAAACCTCAGACCGGCAGGGTGGTAATCGGGTACTACCCGAGTTTCAAGCGGGAAGAGCAGGACCATCTGTTTATTGATTACGATAGTCTTACTCACATTGCGGAAGCTTTCGTTAAACCTGACAGCGAAGGCAACCTGGTTGTTGACCAGAAATTTATCTATCCCGAGCTGGTGACCATGGCCCACCGCAGCGGGGTGAAGGTGCTGGTCAGCATTGGTGGCTGGGGAAACTGCGAGGGGTTTGCCCCCATGGCAGCTTCGCCTGACAGAAGGGCGCGGTTTATTTCCCAGGTTGTTTCGTTTTGTCTTCTTCATCATTATGACGGGGTGGACCTTGATTGGGAATTTGTTTCCAGCGAGGAGGAAAGCAGAAACTTCAGCGCTCTGGTGAAAGAGTTATCGGCTGCGCTAAAATCGCAAACTCCACCGCTTCTTCTTACCATGGCGGCTCCGGCCGGGCCTTACTGGGGGCGCTGGATTAATTTTGAAGAGGTTCATCCTTATTTTGATTACATAGGCTTTATGACCTACGATTATCACGGCCCGTGGACTGACCATGCAGGCCATAACTCGCCGCTTTACACCTGCTTTCATGACCCCTGCGGTTCGGTCGATGACACATTCACTTATGCCCAAATCCGCCAGGTTCCCTTAAAAAAATTGCTGCTGGGCATTCCTTTTTACGGCCGGTCGTTTGACACCGGCGGTCTTTACCAGCCGGCTCAAAACAGCCAGTATTATGATTATTCAGCCATCGTAAAGCTTCAGGCCGCAGGCTGGCGGTATCAATGGGACAGCTGCAGCCAAGTGCCTTACCTTATCAGCCCCTCAGGCAGAACCTACCTTTCATTTGACGACCCGCGCTCGGTGGAGGCTAAATGCCGGTATGTGCTGGAAAAGAAAGCGGCCGGGGTTATCATCTGGGAGATAAAGGCTGACCGCGTGGATAATCGTGCCAGGCTTTTACCGGTGGTTGGGCGTTCTCTGGTTAAGAAAAAGTAGTAAAGTAAAAAAGAAAAAGCAATAAAGAAAAACGGGCAAAAACAAATTCAAAAACCAAAAAATTAACAGCAAATAAAGGCTGCTTAAAAAGAAGGAGAAGCCATGGGACAGATGAATAAAGCCCAAACTTTAAAAAAGGCGAGAATTTTAATGTTAGCCTTTGGGCTGGGATTTTTTTTGGCCGTGCCCGCTCTGCTGCCTCAGGCAAAAACCGGCCGGCCAGGGGAGAAATTTTTCCCTGTTTCGGTCTGGTATACGGGCGGAAAAGTCCGTGCCCCGATGATTCAGCCGGTAAGCGAAAAATCCCGAACGGAGTGGAAAAAGGACCTTGAGCAAATCAAAAAACTCGGTTTTAACACCGTTCGTTGCTGGATAGAATGGGCTTACAACGAGAAAGAAGAAGGGAAGTATGATTTTTCCAGTCTCCAGCTTCTGACTGATTTAGCCGCCGAAGTTGGCCTGAAAGTCATCTGCCAGGTTTATATAGATTCTGCCCCGGAGTGGGTTGGCCGAAAGTTTCCCGAGGCAGAGTTTGTTTCCTCCAATGGAGTAAGGGTTCGGTCACAGTCAGCACCCGGTTATTGCTTTGACCATCCCGGAGTGAGGGAGAAAATTTTGGAATTTTTCAGTGCGGCCGCCGCGGCGGTTAAAGGCAAACCGGCTTTTTATGGCTGGGACCTGTGGAGCGAGCCGCATATCATTAACTGGGCTGAGATTTATTATGTGGGAGACCTCAAGTATGTCCAGTTTTGTTACTGTCCATCTTCCCAGGCCCGGTTCCGGGAATGGCTCAAGAAAAAATACCAGAACATTGAGAACCTGAACCAGGCCTGGCACCGCACGTATCGAAATTTTGAAGAGGTTGAACCGCCGCGCTACGGTACAATTCTGACCTACACGGATTATGTGGATTTTCAGGAATACATCAGTGATAAGCTGGCCGAGGACCTGGCGCTTAAAGCCCAGGCCATCAAAAAAGTCTTGCCCGAAACCGTTGTCACCAGCCATTCTGCCATACCCGGGTTATTCAGCCGTCCTTCCTGGGACGGGACGCCTGATGACCGCAAGATGAACGACTCGGTCGATTATTACGGAGTTTCCATCTATCCGAAACATGCCGGGGCGGTTCGTCCCTGGAACCCGTTTTTCCGGGCGGCGGGTCTTGATTTTGTCCGGTCGATGAGCTGGCCCAACAACGGGTTTTACGTGGGAGAACTTCAGGCCGGCTACGGGGTTTTCGGGATGAAGGTCAGCGTTCCGGTGACGGCCGATGACCTTCGCGACTGGATGTGGAGCATGGCCGCCTGCGGGGCCAGAGCCATCAACATTTACGCCTATTATCCGATGAGCTCCGGTTATGAAGCCGGCGGCTACGGACTGGTGGAACTTGACGGAACACTTACACCCAGGGCGGAAGAAGCCGGAAAAGTGGCCAGGACCATCTCCAAAAACATGAATTTATTCCTGGAAGCTAAGCCGGCCCAGGCAGAAATAGCCATTGTCTACAACCCGCTTTCTCATCTGGTGGGCGGACAGCAAACTTTCACCTCAGAAGGCCAGCCGGTCGGCTACAACAACCTGAGCGAATCACTCCAGGGGGTGCACCGGGCTTTTTACGAGCAGGGCTATCAGGTTGATTTTATTCATGTTCGCGACCTGGAAGCCCGGGCAAAAAATTATCGATTGGTGATTGCGCCCTATCCGGTGATGATTTCACAGAAGTACATACGTGACTTGATTGACTATGTTAAAAGCGGTGGCACACTGCTGGTTGAAGCCCGTTGCGGCTGGGTTGATGAGAAGGGATATTCTTTTCCGGTTCTTCCGGGGGGTGGTCTCGACCGGGTTCTGGGCTGTCGGGAGGCAGGGCTTCTGCCGCTTCCGAAAACCGGAAAAATGGTGGTAGCCCAAACCCATGAGGCACTGCCGTTTTTGAAACCGGGAGATAGCCTCGACACCGTTTTCTTTGAAGAAACTTTTGAACTCACCGACAAGAAAGCTCAGGTGCTGGCCACCAGTGAAGATGGGAAACCGATGCTGGTTCTGGCACCTTACGGGCAGGGGAAGGCCCTGGTGGCCGGTTCATTTTTGGGGTCAGCCTACCATCATTTTCACAATCAAAACAACGCTCGTTTTTTAACCGGCCTGGCTTCCTGGTTGGGGATAAAAAAGAAGGCCGAAGTGGTGACCGAGCCTGAATCAGCCATGGTTGAAACACGGTGGCTGGAAGGACCGGGTTACCGTATCCTCTTTGTTTTTAACAGAAGTGAAGGCAAAGCCAGAGCCGGCGTGAAATTCAACCTGCCCTGGCCCCGGGTTGAAATTAAAGACCTCGAACAGGAAACTGTTCTGCCCTTTAAAGTAAACGGCCAGCAGGCCACCCTGTCGTGGGAACTCGCCCCTCAGGAAGTTAAAGTCTGCCTGGTGAGAAAAGCTGACAGATGAAGCTGGCGTGGGTGCGGAGATTGACTCCCTGCGTCAGGTTTACTGGGTAACTGGCTTGAAACAAATGCATCTGACGGCATGAAAACTGAAAATGAAAGGACAGAAAGGGGTAAGCAGAAAATGAAAAAATCACGGCCCGGGAATGGAAAAAAGTTTATCGGTGCCATCGATATCGGCGGGACGAAAATTGCCCTGGCTCTTTTCACCCCATCGGGGAAGCCGGTCTTCCGCAGCCGGGTCAGGATTGACCGGCGAGGCGGAGAAGAGGCTGTCGAGCAGGTCATCTCCGTTTACTTCCAGCTTGAGGAAGAAGCAAGGGAAAAAAACGGGCAGGTAGCCGCGGTCGGGCTTTGTGTGCCCGGAGTGGTCAACCCCAGAACAGGCTCTGTTTGGGTGCCAAACATCAGGGGCTGGAAAGATTTTGACCTTTTAAAAAGGCTGAAAAAAGATATCCGAGGCCGGCTGGTGGTTTTAAGCGACCGGACGGCCTATGTTCTGGGTGAAGCCTGGAAAGGAGCAGCCCGGGGAAAAAATCATGTGATTTATCTGGCCGTGGGAACAGGCATCGGTGCGGGAATCATGGCTGAAGGGCGGGTAATCCACGGTCGGTCTGACCTGGCCGGAGCGGTCGGCTGGCTGGCTCTCAACCCGGAGTTTAAGCCGGGCTATGAAAAGGTTGGTGGCTGGGAATGGGAAGCTTCCGGGCAGGCGCTTGAAAGAAAAGCGCGGGAATTTTTCCGCCGTCATCCCGAGCTATTAAACCCCGTTCCGGCCAAAAACTCGTCAGTCCATTTATCCGTTAATCGGACGGAAACAGAAATCTTTCTGGAAATGGCTCGCTGCGGGCAGGCCGAGGCTAAAAAGATAATCGAAGAAATGCAGAATTATCTGGCCATGGGCCTGGCCAATTTAATCAGCACTTTTAACCCGGAGATGGTGGTGCTCGGCGGCGGGTTGTTTAACTCGGCCGACCTTTTTTACCAGCCGCTCAAAGAAAAATTTAAAATCTGGGCTCAGCCGCTGGCCGCCAGGGAGGTGGAGATAGTGCTTTCGCCCCTCGGTCAGGAGGCCGCCCTTTACGGTTGCGCTTTTGCTGCCCTGAACAAGAAAAAATAGAAAAAATTATAAAAAAAAGAGCAAAGCGAAAAAGGAGTATCAAATGTCAGCTGAAACCTATCTGGAAAAAATTCAGGAAATAATCAGTCAGATTAAACTGAGTCAGATGGAGAAAATTAAAGCCGCGGCCAGAATTATGGCTCGGGCCATTGGTTCGGGAAAACGGGTTTACCTTTTCGGCAGCGGGCATTCGGTCATCCCGGTGATGGATGTTTTTCCGCGTTACGGAAGTTTTGTCGGTTTCTTTCCGCTTTATGACCCGCGCCTCATGTGGCATAACGTCATCGGTCCGGGCGGAGCCCGGGAACTGCTGTGGATTGAAAGAAAAGAAGGGTATGCCGAAGTTTTTCTGCGAAGCTTTCTGCTGGAGCCGGGAGACGTGATGTTGGTTTTCTCCCACGGCGGGAAAAATGCCGCTCCGCTGGAAGTGGCCCTGGAAGCCAGAGCGCGCGGGCTTAAAGTGATCAGCGTGTCGAGCCACCAGAACCTTAAGGTGTCAGAGCCTTCTCATTCTTCCGGAAAATTTCTGTCCGAGGTGGCCGACATTGCCATTGACAACTGCGTTCCACCGGAAGATGCCCTGGTTGAGGTCAGCCGGCCGGAAAAAATTGCCGCCGGTTCCACAGTGGCGGCCGTAGCCGTTGCCATGGCGCTGGTGGCCGAGACGGGTTCAATCTTGGCCAGAAAGGGCAAGTTGCCCCCGACTTTTGTTTCGCCCAACGTACCCGGGATAAGGCCGGACCACAACGACCTGGTGTATCGGGCCTTTACCGAATTTTATTATTCCCGTAAGTTCGAGGATAAGCACGGGAAAAAGGTCATAAGGAAAAGGGCTCGAAAAAATCCGAAAAGATAAGAATTCTGTGGCCGGAGAAAAATTAAAGAAGTTAAAGAAGGAGGATTAAAGAAAAAGAAGTAAAAAATGATAATAAGAAGGCACAAGATATTTGGGATTGCCGGAAATAAAGTTTGCTGAAAGCGGGATTTTTAAATGGCCGCAGCAACCTGGCCAAGAAATCCGGGAGGGCTGTCAGGTGGCTTTCTTTTAAACCTTTAAAACATGAGAGAGAATTAATTTTGATGTTCAGGTGATGAAAGAAAAAATATAAAAGCAAACGCTGAAAATAATTATTTTTAGGTTAATTAATGTTGTTAAAAGCTAATAAAAAAATGCGGCTGATCTGTTTTAAAGTCTGAGCAAACTGAAAGGTAAGGGGGTAAGTTATGGCCGGAGAATCAAGTTTAAAGATTCAGTCGTTTGAGGCAAGAATGGCTGGCCGCCTGACTCTGGCCAGCTCGGCCGGGATGTTTATCTTCGGCATCGTCATGGCCATCCTGGGGGCCATTCTGCCCGAACTTTTCCGCGGCCTTAAACTGGAAAAGGTTCAGGCCGGAAACCTGTTCTTTTTCATGAACCTCGGTATGTTAGCTTCCACCCTGATTTTTGGTCCGGTGGTGGACCGGTTCGGCTTCAAGTTCGTTCTCGTGCTGAGTTCTCTTCTGGTGGGCATTTCTTTTGCCTGGCTGGCGCTGGCTCAAAATTATTCGGTCGTGCTGGCCGCGGTTGTCTTTCTGGGGCTGGCGGGCGGGGCCTTAAACGGCGGGAGCAATGCCCTGGTCAATGACCTCAACCCGGAAAAGAGGGCGGCTGCCTTGAATTTCCTGGGCATATTTTTTGGCTTCGGAGCGCTTTTTATTCCGCTGGTCATCGGGAGTTTCTTGAGCCAGACCGGTCTTAAAACTCTTATCTTGATTCCGGCCGTCCTGAGTGTGGTTCCTTTCCTGCTTTTTCTCGCGTTAAAGTTTCCGGAAGCCAAACAGGAGCAGGGATTCCCCTTCAAAGATTTAAAAAAAGTTGTCGGGCATTCTTTACTCTGGCTGGGAGCTTTTACCCTTTTTTTTCAGTCGGGGAACGAATTTTCCGTCGGCGGGTGGCTGAGCAGCTTTTTCCAGGAAAAGTTCAATTTCGGAGCGAGCCGGGCCGCTCTGGTACTTTCAGGCTACTGGGCCTTCCTGATGCTCGGCCGGTTTCTGGTGTCTCGGCTTCCTTTAAAAATTAAGCGCGAAAATCTCATCATGCTGAGCGCCGGTCTTTCGGCCGTGGCGGTGGCTGGTTTAATCTTCTGGCCTTCTTCCGCGGTGGCCGTCTTCCTGGCGCTCTTGATAGGCCTGGGCTTTGCCGCCATCTACCCGACCACGCTGGCCATCATCGGAGAGGCTTTTTCTGAACTTTCTGGCACGGCCTTTTCGGTGGCCATCAGCACGGGCCTTCTGGGAGGCATGCTCTGCCCCTGGTTGATAGGCCGAATCAGTCAGGTCCGGTCGGTTAAAACGGGCCTGCTCGTTCCTCTGGTGAACCTGGTGCTGATTATGGTTCTTCAGCTTTTAATCGGGAAAAAATTAAAGGCCGAAAGCAGGCAGGTTAACCAGGGAAAACAGTTCGGCTTTAAATGACCGGAAAGCAAAAAGTTGCCGGGAGGAGAAATTAGCTGATTAATCTTTCAGAATTGAGTTAAAATTATAAATGTCGCCAGCTCAGGATAAATTTGAAGACAGACAAAGGAAATCTGAAATATTACATGAACGGAAAAATCAGGGAGGGGAAATGAGAACTATCGGTAAAAAATTAATCCTCGGTCTGGTTTTGTTTTTTGCCGGGTTATCTTTTCTTTTCTGGCTACGCCAGGAAGCCAGGTTGGAAGAAGGTCTGGTCGAGCTTATCGTACGCGGCGATGATATGGGCATGACTCATTCGGCCAATGAAGCCTTTGCACTGGCTTTTGAAAAAGGTATCTTAACCACGGGCGGCCTGCTGGTCCCGGCGCCCTGGTTTGAGGATGCGGCCCGACGGGTACGGGAACACCCGGAATGGTCGGTTGGCGTGCACCTGTGCGTCAACGCGGAATGGAAGGATTATCGCTGGCGTCCCGTGCTGCCTTACAACCTGGTGCCCAGCCTGGTGGATGAAGACGGCTATTTTTTCCCCACCGCTTCAGCTTTTCTGGACCACCGGCCAAAAGTGGAAGAGGTCGAAAAGGAATTGCGGGCCCAGGTGGAACGGGCTTTAGCCCGGGGCCTCAAGCCGGACTACCTTGATACACACATGGACAGCCTGGAAACAAGAGAAGAATTCCAGGCGGTGGTCAGGAAAATTGCCCGTGAATACGGGTGGCCGGTCTCTGGCGAGTGCGGTGAAGACCGGGAATTTTTCGACATTTACAATGTTGCGCCGCAGCAAAAAGAAAAGGTCCTGCTGGAGAAACTCAAAACGGCCAAACCAGGGCTTTACCTCCTGGTGGTTCATCCGGGACTCGATACGCCGGAAGAAAGGGCCATTGTCGACCTCAACCCGGATGGTTTAAAAAATGTCTATCTCTACCGGTCGGCCGAGGTCAGGGCGCTCATCAGTCCCAGAGTAAAGAAAATGATAGCCAGAAGACACATCAGGCTGACCAATTACCGCCAGCTCAAAGCCCAGGGCCGGATAAAATTGGAGTGAAGAACTAAAGCGAACCTTTGACCGGTTACCCAGATTTAACGGAGTTGATCGTGCGGAGGGTTAACAGTTTTGGCCAAAATGTTAAAATAGAGACTTAATTCTTGCAAGGAGCTGTCAAAATGAGAAAATTAGCCATAAAGGGAAATTTGATTCTCGAAGACCGGATTATCAAGAACGGTCTGCTGGTCATCAAAGACGGGTTGATTGAAGACATACTGGAAAGTGACCGAAACCTTAACCCGGCAGAGGTTGAGATTCAAGATTTCAGCGGCTGCTGGGTATCGCCCGGCCTGGTCGATGTTCACCTTCACGGAGCTCTCGGCTGTGAGACGATGGACGGGGAAGTTGACAGCCTGAGAAAAATGGCCGAACACCAGGCCAGGTGCGGGGTCACTTCCTTTTTCCCCACCACGCTGACGGCCAGCCGCGAGAAAATCCTCAAAGCGATTGAGGCCGTGATTAAGGCCAGCCGGGAAGATTTGCCTTCTGAGATTGCTGGAATTCATCTTGAAGGTCCGTTCGTGTCACTAAAAAGAAAAGGGGCGCAGGACCCGAAATACGTGCGCGAAATCACGGTCGAAGAGGTCGATGAGTACAAAGAGAGGCTGGGGAATTTTCGCACCATTATTACCGTCGCTTCAGAAGTGGGCCAGAACCTCAGGTTCATACCAAAAATGGTGGAAATGGGCTGGACAGTGAGCCTGGGACACAGTGATTCTACCTATGAAGAGGGGCGGCAAGCCGTTGCTTCTGGCGTGACGCACGCCACTCATCTCTTTAATGCCTGGAGGGAGTTCCACCACCGGGAGCCGGGTGGCCTGGGAGCTGTTCTGGATGGAGAAAAAGTCTGCGTCGAGCTTATTGCTGATGGAGTGCACGTTCACCCTTCTTTTATCAGGCTGGCCATCTACCGCAAGGGGCCAAATCGAGTCTGTCTGATTACTGATTCACTGAAAGAGAGCGGTCTGCCTGATGGCCTTTATGATTGGGGAGAACTCCAGGTGGTGCTCAGAGGAAATGAAATCAGGCTGAAAGATTCGGGAGTGCTGGCCGGGTCTGTCCTGCACCTGAACCACGGGGTGAGAAACGTGCTGGCCTGGACCGGATTTCCTGTGCCCGACGTTGTCCGCATGGCTTCCCTGACCCCGGCCGAGAATGTCGGCCTGGCTGAGGAAATAGGCAGTCTCAGAAAAGGAAAGAAGGCTAACATCGCCATTTTTGATGAAAACTTTGAATGTCTGGCCACCTATCTAAAAGGCAGAAGAGTATTTTGAGAAAATTTGGAAAATTCTTTGACCGGGGCAGAATTTAAGCCTCGGGTGTTTTCGAGAAAAAAATGAGACTCGATGTTTCGGCCAACCGGCCATGCCCGGCCATCTTCCATCCTGCCATCTGGTTAAAAAGCAATAATGTCATAAAGATGAAAGGCCAGGCCTGCCGGGCTTATTTTTAAAATTAACACGAAATAGACAGATGACCGGTGAAAAGTTTATGAAGGAGGGAGGGCGATGAAGAAAAAACCGGTTAAAAAAGCGAGCTGGCCGTGGCTTCTGTTATTGCTGGCTTTTTGCCTGGGGGCTTTAACTGGGAGGACTGAAGCCGCCCCGGCTGGTGAAAAAAGAGAGAAAACCGGCCGCTATGAGTTCAACTTTAAACCGGCACCGGCCAACCTGGCCGGTTTTCCGTCGTGTTCTTTTTTCCGGCCGTTTGGTTACCGGATGGAAAAATTCGGGCACACCGCCGCCTCGGAAAACATTGACAACGACCCGGAAGGCAGTGCCTGCCCGGTGGGCGGTTTGGGCAGCCCTGGCTTCGAGTGGACCATTGGCGGGAAATTTCGTTACTGGTTCCTGAAGTCTGGCTGGTATGTTGATGATTGGCTTCCGGCCGATGCTTTCCACCTTTATTTCAAGAAAGGCCAGAAGACCGTCGTCCAGACCATCTGTGCTGACCGCCCCGAGGGAATTTTAACCAGCTGGCCGTGGGAACTGAAGCGGGGAAGCGGCCATTATTTTGCCCTTTATCCGAAGAGCGGGTTCTCTTTTGAAGACAGCCGCGATTGGCCGTTGAAAGTGGCGGTGGTGCAGTTTTCCCCGGTCATACCTCATAATTACCGGGAAAGCAGTTTTCCGGTGGCCGTTTACCGCTGGGTGGTTAAGAACCCGACCAGAGAAAAGGTCACGTTCTCCATCATGCTGACCTGGGAAAACATGGTAGGCTGGGAAGCGGTCTGGCCTGGCGGAAAGACTCCGGCTGCCCAGTTTATCTGGAATAAAAAAAGTATCGGACAGTTTAGCGAATTCAGAGCAGAAGGAGATAATAAAGGAATAATTTTTGGCAGACATCAGCTTGACCTGCAGAGCGGTCCGGCGCTCTCAGGCTCGATGGCCGTTGCCGTTAAAGAAGTGCCCGGAGCCGAGGTGAGCTACCTGCTGGATTTCCCGGCGGCCGGTGACGGGCGGGAAGTTATGGAACCCTTTGCCGCCGCGGGCAGGCTTCCTTCTGTTAGAGCCGAGAATAAAAGTTCAGGAGAAAGTCGTCTGGCTTCGGCCCTTTGCCTTCAGCTGACTTTAAAACCGGGAGAGACGGTGGAGATTCCGCTGGCCATCAGCTGGGATTTTCCGTATTACGAATTTGAAAAAAGTGTGAAATACAGGAGAAAGTACACGGAATTTTTTGGCGCCGACGGCCGGCAGGCCCTGAAGATAGCCTTTGAAGCTCTCGACCGGTATAAAGAATGGGAAAGGGCCATTGATGAATGGCAGGCCGGTATCATCAGCCGTCAGGCTCTGCCGGACTGGTTTAAGCAGCTCCTGTTCAACGAGCTTTATCTTCTGAGCGAGACGAGTATCTGGGAGGCCAGCACCGACCTTTTTACCTACCTGGAAAGTGCCGACTACCTGATGTACGGCACCTTTGACGTTGACTCTTACTGCTGGCAAATCCTGGAGCTCTGGCCGGAGCTGGAAAAGAAAAACCTGCTCTTTTTTGCTGAAGCTTTGTTCCGGCAGGACCCGGCCTACAAAATTTATCAGTACAACCAGGTTTTTCCCGACGAAGTCCCGCCGGAGAAGAAATCTTATTACTGGAACATAAACAAAGAACGGGGCATGATACCGCATGACCTGGGTTCACCCCGCAGGCGGCCGTGGGTCGTGCTGAATGCCTTTGGCTGGCAGAACGGAAACGTCTGGAAAGACCTGAACCCCAAATTTCCGCTGCGGGCGCTTCGCGATTACCTGGCCCTGGGCAAAGACGACCCAGATTTTCTCCGTCGGGTTTATGCCGCTTCTGTCCTGGCCCTTGATACTCTGGAAAAAAAGTTTGGCCACCCGGAATCGCACCTCCCGCAGAATGAAGCCATCCCTGACCAGACCTATGATACCTGGCGGATGAAAGGAACCTCGGCTTACGTCGGGCTGCTGTGGCTTTCTGCTCTTAAAGCGGCCAACCGAATGGGTGATTTACTCCTGGAAAAAGGTGTTCAGCAGGTTAATGGCTATGACATCCGGAACGTCCGGGAAAAGTATGTCAGGTGGATAGAGTCCGGCAGACCGGAGGTCATGAAACTCTGGGACGAGGAAAAGGGGTATTTTCACATAGACAGCCACACCGATGATGTCATGACGGACCAGCTTTTTGGCCTGTGGTACGGAAAAATGCTCGGGCTGGAAGATAAAAATCCCCTCATGGAAGAAGAAAAGGTTGTCAGGTCGTTAAAAACTATTTTTAAAACTAACGTGGCCAGTTTCGGGGATGGATTCATGGGTGCCGTCAATGGCCGAAAGGCTGATGGCCGGCAGCTCTTAAGCCAGCAGGGCGATGAAGTTTGGGTGGGCACCGCTTACGCTTATGCCGCTAACTGCATGCTTCATCATCTGGAGAGCGAAGCCTGGCAGACGGCTTATGGCCTTTACCGGGTTGTCTGGAGCCCTGAAGGCCAGGGCTATTATTTCAAAACGCCCGAGGCCTACCTGAATCCGGAAGAATCAATCTGGAATAATCCCGCAAAAAAATACGGACAGAATCTTTTTAGAGCCATGAAGTACATGAGGCCGGGGGCGGTCTGGGCCATCTACCGGGCATTTCAGCAGGCAACCGGGCAGGTAAAATAGCAGTCGGGCAAAAATTAGAATTCGGAAAAAAGAAAAAGACCTGCCGATTGAAATAGAGAAAACTGGTAGCTGATATAATAGAGAAGGAATTAACCGGTTCATCAGAAACAATTACGATTTTGAGCAGGGCCTGAAAAGAGTTAAAATTAAAATGTCAGAAGGAAAAACGGAAGAATGAAATTTAAAAATAAGGACAGATAAGGATAAAGTTGGGTGAGCGCATATAGCTATTTCGGGAAATTATTTTATGGTGGTGAGCACGACCTGTGATAAAAACAAAAATTTTTCATAGATAAAACACTAAAAGCAGGAAGCGATTCGGATATGTCCAGAAAAAAATCCGGCCCGCGGAAGGATTCAAATAAGGGACTTTCTGCGAAAAAAGAATTTTCTTCAGTCAGGTTCAGGCCGGAAAAATTGGAAAATCAGAAAAAGGAGTTGAACGAAGTTAAGGGCCCGGACGGAAAAGAAGCAGGTCAAAACAAACCGAGGAAAAAGCAAGGAGCCGCTCGAACAAAGATTCTGCCGGTGCTGATCGGGCTGGTGGTCGTCGGGCTGATCATTTTTGCCTATCGCCTGGCCACCGCCAGGAAAGATTTGGCTTTTGCCTGGAAAGGTCTCGGGGTAGAGAAGCCGAATGTTATTCTCATTACGCTCGACACCACCCGGGCCGACCACCTGCCTCTTTATGGCTACAGCGGCGTCAGCACGCCTAACCTGGACCGGCTCGGGCAGGCCGGCGTAGTTTTTGAGCAATGTGCTACGGTTTCTCCTCAGACGCTGCCCGCTCACTGTTCGATCATGACCGGATATTATCCCCCTTATCACGGGGTTCGAGTTAACGGTAACAATGCTCTGGCCGATAGCCAGGTTACTCTGGCGGAGGTTTTTTCTGCCGCCGGCTACAAAACGGCGGCTTTTATCGGAGCGTTTGTCCTCGATGGGCGCTGGGGATTAAAGCAGGGCTTTGATTTTTACGACGACCGGTTTGACCTGAAAAAATACAAGCAACTGGACCTGGGCCTGGTGCAGCGCCGGGGGGATGAAGTGGTCAGCTCTGCCCTGGCCTGGCTGGAAAAAAACAAAGACCGGCCTTTCTTGGCCTGGGTGCATCTTTATGACCCGCACCTGCCCTATGAACCGCCTGAACCATATTTTTCTCGTTATAACTACTATCCTCCGGTCAGCCTTTATGATGGAGAAATTGCTTTTATGGACGAGCAGATTGGCCGCCTTTATGACTGGTTGAAGAGCCAGAAGCTTGACCGAAAAACCATCATCGTGCTGGTTGGTGACCACGGGGAAGGCCTGGGTGACCACGGTGAGCTGGCTCACGGTTATTTCATCTATGATTATGCCATCCACGTACCGCTGATTGTGGTTACACCGTTTAAAGAATTTGCCGGCCGCCGGGTTAATTCCCAGGTGAGCGTGGTCGATGTTTTCCCGACCGTTTGTCAGCTGGCCGGCCTTACAGGCCCCGGCACGCAGGGCCGTTCTCTTTTAAACCTGATGAAGCTGAGAAAGGAAAAGGAAATCCCGGCCTACTGCGAATCTCTAACCCCCAACCTTCACTACGGCTGGAGTCCACTGCTCGGTCTGCGTACTTCCCGTTACAAATTCATCGATGCCCCGCGACCGGAGCTTTATGACCTGGTTCAGGACCCGAAGGAGCAGGAAGACGTGCAGAATAGATATCCGGAAATTGGTCTGAGCTTAAAACGCGAGCTGGATTCCCTGGTGGAAAAAATCAGCGCCGGTGCCCCCGCTCCTCAACCGGCCAACCTGGACGCCGAAACGATGCAAAGGCTGGCCGCTCTCGGTTACATTGGGGCGGCCATCAAGATGCAGACCAGGCCGGCGAAGGACCTGGCTGACCCGAAAGATAAACTGGAAATTTATGAACTGATCCAGCAATCAGGCGATTTGATCAATCATGACCGTTATGCCGAAGCGGCCGAAAAGCTTGAAAGGGCTCTTTCGCTCGAGCCCTCCATGCCACAGGCCAGACTGCTCTTGGCCACCTGTTACAGCGAACTCGGCCGAAAAGGTGAGGCGAAACAAATTTATGATGGATTGTTGAAAGAAGACCCGAATTCGGTTCAGGCGCTGATTGGTCTGGCCAACATTTTGTTAGAGGAAGGGCGGGGTGAAGATGTGCTGACTCTCTGCCGGAAAGCCATTTCACTCGATGACCGGAACACGCAGGCTTACACGCTGATGGGTGAGGTGCACATGGCCAGGATGGAGCACGAACAGGCCAGACCTTACCTGGAAAAAGCCGTAGAAATTCAGCCCAAGATGACCAGGAATGTGCTCAACCTGGCGGTCTGTCTGGTCGGACTCAAAGAATATGAAAGAGCGGAGAAGCTGCTCAAAGGAATTCTCAAAGAATATCCCAAGTTTCCGCGCGTTTATTACCATTTGGGCCTGATGTATGAAGAACAGGGCCGGCTGGAAGAAGCGGTGGAAGCCTACAGCCAGGAAATAGAAAATTATCCTGACCATTACCGGGCCCGGTTCAATTTGGGTAAGCTATTGCTCAAAAGAGGAGACCTGGCCGGTTATCTTCAGCAAATGAAGAAAGTTATCGAAGTGGCCCCGGGGGAAGCAGAAGGTTATCTTTTCTATGCCCGCGGGCTCCTGCTTAAAAATGAAAACCCCACCGACATTCTGCCTTTTGTCAACCAGGGCCTGACCAGAGCCCAGACGAATGAACTTAAAGCCCTCGGTTATTTCCTGCTGGCCGATGTTTACAACCGGCTGGGCCAGGCCGAACAGGTGAGGGAAGCCCTGAACCGGGCGAACAGCTTTAAAAATCAGAGCGAGGAGAAAAAATGATTAAACTGAATTTTTGGCGTAAGAGAAATGTTTGGTGGTGGACGGGAATTTTATCAGCAGTTCTGGTTGGTTCAATTTTTGCGCAGTACCGTGAATATCATCTTTACGGCATGGTGGTCGACACTGATAAAAACCCGTTATCCGGGGTGGAAATCATCTTGAAAGACCCGGCCACGGCCAGAAGTTACCGGGTGAAAACTGACAGGGCGGGAAAGTATGTTCTGTCCGGATTGCCCCATGCCCGCTATGAAGTCACCGTGAAAAAAGATGGCTACGAGACGAGGACCTTTGAATGGGATTTTTCCCAGCCGCAGGAACGGATGCAAAAAGTGGAAATTGAAACGATTGTCCTTGCCTCGAGCGAAAAGGTAAAAGCGGTTGCCCTGGCCAAGGAGGCTCAGCAGGCCGTGGCTCAGGTCATGGAAAAAATAAAGCAGAATGATTTGGAAGGCGCGCTGTCTCAACTGTCAGAGCTGAAAGAGAAATTCCCGGATGACCCGAACGTGCGTTACCTGACCGGCCTGACTCTTGGTCGGCTTCATCGTTATGAAGAAGCGGTGGTTGAGCTGACCCGAGTAACCGAGCTTTCTCCAGAATTTGTTCCGGCCTACCAGCAGCTTGGTTATTGCTATCAGAACCTGAAAAACATGGACAGGGCGCTTGAATATTACAGGAAAGCGGCCGAGCTTGACCCAACCAACGGGACCAATCTTTATAATCTCGGGCTGATACTTTTTGAGCAAAACAAAATAGATGAAGCATTGAGCTACTTTGAGAAAGCGCTGGCGGCCAACCCGGAAGATGTTGACTCTCTGGAAATGACGGCCAGGTGCTATGTTAACAGGGGAGAGTTGGCCCGGGCCGTAGAATACCTGGAAAAAGCTCGTTCGCTCACGAAGGACCAGGAGAGGATAAAACTTCTTGATAATTTTATTACCACTCTAAAAACACAGATCAAAAAATAAATTAAAAAATAAAAAGGGATCATTTCGGGTTTTTACGGGTAAATTCGATGAAGTTTTATTCTCAAGGAGTTGATGAAAAGCCCGAGGATGAAGATGTTCGGGGACGAGCTTTGTTCGAATCCCCTGAATCTTACTGTTATTACCGAGCTGGCATAGATATGGTTAACAGGCATAACCCAGAATTTGCGGCTGATGGTTCACAATTTTTTTACCCACCAGAAGGCTGGCCGGGCATAATAAGAGCATAGCAACTGAATTAATTTTTCTTGACAAGTTTTGCCGTTGTCATTTTAATAAGATTAAAGGCGATAAATTCAGGAGGATTGGAGAGGAAAGGAGGTGAGAATCACCGGGGCAAATAAGCAAGTCGTCGTTATGGGGTATCTTCCTGCCTGCTTTTAACGGGAGGAAGAAGGTAAAAAGTTTTAAGAGGAGGGGCAAGATGAAAGCCATTCAAAAATTGGGGATGAAAGTTATTCCCCTGTGTTTGCTTATGCTTTTTCTGGCTCCAGTTTTAACACCACAGACCATTGAGTACGGAAAATTGACCGGTACTGTGGTGGACGAGGAAGGAGCTCCTCTTCCAGGCGTAACAGTGGAAGTCTCCAGCCCGGCTCTGATGGGCGGAAAGCGGGCAACCCAGACTTCGACCAGGGGTTCTTATGTCTTTATGAATTTGCCACCCGGTAAATACACCCTGACTGCATCTCTGCAGGGGTTTAAAACCACCAAACAAGAAAATATAGTCATCACCGCCGGGTCTTCCGTGGTGGTTGATGTCCGCCTGGAAATGGGACGCCTGGAAGAAACGGTCACGGTTACCGCGGCCGGTCCGGTGGTGGATGCCAAGACCTCAACCGTGGCCACCAACCTGCAAAGCGAATTGCTGGCCAAGCTGCCCACCAGCCGTGATGCTTTTTATGACCTGGCCCTGACCACGCCGGGCATGGTCTCTCAGGGTAAAGATGGCAGCTGGCTGCCGAGCCCGAATGCTTACGGCGGTTCTTCAAATGAAAACGTCTTCCTGATCAACGGCGTCAACACGACGAATCCGAGGTCGTCAGCCTATGGCTCGCTGGTCAACGTCAATTACAATGCGGTGGAAGAGGTCAGGGTGATTGCTCTCGGCTCCAAGGCTGAATACGGAAGCTACTCGGGTGTGGCAATTGACGTTCTGACCAAGTCGGGAAGCAATGAATTTCACGGCAATTTTTCTGTTTACGGGGCACCGAAAAAGTGGATTGCCGACAACCAGCCGAAACCGGCCCATCCGGGCGAGCCGGTCATCCTCGGGGATTTTGGTCCCTACGGGGAAAAATTGTACATCGGCCCGGGCGATGATATTTTGAACAAAAACACCAAGGAATACGAATTTAACCTGACGGCCGGCGGCCCCATCAAAAAAGACAAGGTCTGGTTCTACGGCGGGGTGGATTACATCCGCAGCGAATCAAAAATACCTTTCTGGACGGTACCCAACCGGTACTGGGGGCGGTTTGGAGACATCAAGATTACCGCCGAGCCCTGGGCTAACCATCGGGCCTGGATCGCCTATCATTACGAAAGAAACAAAGGAGACGGTTGGACCTGGGACCCGCACTGGGACCCGACCCTGACCTACGGCCAGAACTCTCAGACGCACAGCATCTCTTCTCAGTGGCAGTAGATGGCCACCGGTAAAACGGTCTTCACCATAAAATACCTGGGGTTCTGGCGTGATGACCAGCCCTTCATCCCGGACAATGCTCCCGACCATCCAGGTTACATCAACTGGTGGAAATGGCAGACCTACGGAGTGAACGGGAATTTCCCCTATGTGGAAGCCCAGAAATCCAGCCGCAATACTTTTCAGGCCGACATGTCGTATTACGCGGAAAACTTCCTTGGCGAACACGATATCAAGTTCGGAGTACAGTACACTCTCGGCCGCGGCAACTGGCTCGGTGGATATTTCCAGAACTATGCCAATTTTGCTTATCCCGCGCCGTGGACCAGAAACATCAATTATTTGAGGGACTGGTACGGAGCGACCGGCCTGGTCTTCTACAACATGCAGACCTGGCTGAACCCCTTCCTGACGGTCAGGACGGCCGACCAGTTTGGCCTGTTCTTTGATGACCAGTGGACGCCGACCAAGAGGTTGACCGTAAACCTCGGTCTGCGCTATGACCGGATGACCACCAAATACGGCAAGGGCAAGGTTTATGAATATGTGACCAAATGGCAGGACATAAACGAAAACCTGAAGGTTTTGAGAGAAAGACAGGGGACCGGCAATATCTTCGACTTCAAATTGTTCTCGCCGAGAATTGGTTTGACCTATGCCCTGACCAGGGATTTGAAGACCATCTTCAGAGTAAGCTATGGCCGTTATTACCTGCCGCTGAGTGTGGAATATTTGAGAAGATTTGGCCCTGACATGCCGGTAGCCAATATTCACTACCTCTTCTACAACATTCCTTTCGATGTGGTTGACCTGAACCAAAATGATTATGTTGACGATAATGAAGTGATGGAGGCGGCCAGGTTACTTTACGGAGACACTTACCTTGACCCGGCCTCCAGACCGGATTGGTGGAATGAATACGAAGAACGCGATTATTCCTGGCAGTTAAAAGTAAAAGAGGGCACAAAAGACCAGTATACCGACCAGATTACTTTAAACCTCGAGCGAGAGCTGGTAAAAGACCTTTCGCTGAGTGCCACCTACATCTGGAAAAGAACCGGTCATATCTTTGTCAACTGGCCTCTTAATGAAGTTACCCAGGAACCGTTTGAATACGAAAGAGTTCCCTACACCACACAATACGGGGAGACGGTCTCGCTTTACAGCGTGGTTCTCAAGGATTATAACGAAGACGGAGTGATCAACGGAGCGGATGTGGGCTGGATAGGGTCGCACCTGGATTACCAGGTTCAGAACATGCCGACGGTTGATGGCATAAAACCGCGCCGGCTGTACCAGGGTCTGCAGTTCATGCTCAACAAGCGGTATTCCAACCGGTGGCAGATGCTGGCCTCCGCTCTGTTCTCCTGGTCAGATGGCATGGCCATGCGCTCGGTCCGTCAGGATTTCAATTTTGAAGGACCGATGGTCATGGATACGCTGTTTCTGGCCGGTTTGAACCAGACCATCAACAACATGAAGGGTCCGCTGCCGCACACGCAGAAATTCGAATTCAAGCTTTCCGGTTCGTACCGGATTCCTTATGTGGAAATGGACGTTGGCCTGCGCTTCCGCTACAACTCGGGACGTCCGCTCTGGCCGCTGGAAACGTATCCGGTCATAACTCAATGGGGTTATCCGGCCGGGCTGGTGGTTAATACCGGAGACAACTGGATTGTGTCCATCGACCCGACCAAGCCCTGGTATCTGCCGCATGAGAAGGTGGTCGACCTCAGGCTGGACAAAGCTTTCCACTTGAAGGGTTCCTCTTACATCCGCCTGGCGGTTGACATCCTCAACCTGTTTAACGAACATGCGGTGGTCAACGCCGGTTACGGCGGTTCTATTGAGCCGCAGATTGGCCGTGTTTCCGGTATTACCTATCCTTCAAGAAAAGTTCGCTTGAATTTCAGCTTCGAGTTCTGAGCGGAAAGTCAAAAGAAAGGGCGTCCGGATTTTCCGGGCGCCCTTTTTTTGTTTGTGTTAAAACAATGAGATATAATTCAAACATGAAGATAGAAAAATTGTCTTCCGGGTCAGAAAGAAAAAACAAGTTTCAGGTTTTAAAAATACTGACTTTCTCGGTCATCTTCATATGTATTATGGCCTCGGCCGTGATGGCTGATTTACCTGAAAAATACCGCAAATGGCTCGATGAGGAAGTGGTTTACCTCATCACCCCGCGAGAGAAGGAAGTCTTTCTCAAACTTAAAACCGACCGCGAGCGCGAGCTGTTCATCGAAAATTTCTGGAAACAGAGAGACCCGACTCCGGGTACCGAACGGAATGAATTTCGCGAGGAACATTACCGCCGGCTGAATTACGCCAACCAATATTTCGGCCGGGGGACGGGCAAACCTGGCTGGAAAACTGACCAGGGACGCATCTACATCATCCTCGGCCCGCCAAACAACATAGAAAAATACGAAGACATAATGGGGGTCTACCCGACCCAGGTTTGGTTTTATTATGGTGACACTCGCCTCGGGCTTCCGGCCGGTTTCAACGTGATTTTTTTTAAGAAAGAAGGAACCGGTGAGTATGTGCTTTATTCTCCTTCAGACCATGGTCCTCAGGCTCTGGTGGCTGACTACATGTACAACGCGGCTGATGCCCGCGACGCCTACCGCCGTCTTTATCAACTTTCTCCTAATCTGGCCGAACAATCTTTAAGCCTTATTCCGAACGAACGGATGGAGCCCGGGGTTATCAACCTTTCTTCTAACCGGCTGCTGGCCACGATATTTTCCCTGCCGCAGCGAATGGTGGAAGATAGTTATGCGGAAGCCTGGTTTAAGTACAAAGACCTGATTGAAGTGGATTACAGCACCAACTACCTCAAAGCCGATTTTGAGGTCTGGGCACTGCCGGATGAGATGGGAAGTTATTTGGTCAGCTATTCTTTTGAGCCGGCCAAGGTTTCGGTGCAGCCGGCCGATGACGGTTATGCCGTTCAGCTGGTGTTTAACGGTCGTGTGTCCGATGAGCGGGACAGAACCATCTATCAGTTTGAAAAAAGTTTCCCGATTAACCTGACAGCCGACCAGCTTTCCGAAATGAGCAGAAGGACGCTGGCCGTGCAGGATGTTTTCCCGCTTGTTCCCGGCCGTTACAATTTCGACCTTCTGGTAAAGAATCCTTTGTCCAAGGAATTTTATGCCTGCTCGCAGAAACTGGTCCTGCCGGAGCTTCAGGCGACCGGACCTGTCCTGGGGAATCCGGTGCTGGCTTTTGACAGCCGCCAGCTGGAGAAATCTTCTGCCCGACAGCCTTTTTCCGCCGCCGGATGGCAGTTTTATGCTCAGGCCCGCAAATCTTTCGTGCCGTCTGAAAACCTGGTGGTTGGTCTCCCGCTCCTGGTCAGGCCAGAAAAGTGGCCGGCAGAAGTCAGCTTCCGCGTTAACCTGCTGCGAGAAGACCAGCCGGTTTTCCAGCAGTATCTTGACCGCCAGCCCATATATGAAACTTCATTCATATATTATTCAATTCCGCTCGCTTCCTATTGAAAATAGAGCTTCTGGAAAAAGGGCTGGTGAAAGAAGTCCGCAAGATTGATTTCGAGATCTCCGCTCTGAAATCTCTCCCGCGGCCCCTGCTCATCACCCGCGGCCGGCTCGAACCGGCCGACCGGTGGTTGCTGACGGCCATCCAGAGTGTTAACCTCGGACGCCAGGAAGAAGCCTGGCAAAGAATAAAGCAGGCATATGAACTTCGCCCGGATTCAGTTGCCGCGCTGACCTACGCTGAAATTGCCTTTCGCCAGAAAGATTACAAAAAAGTGGTTGAACTGCTTTCCCCCCTGGTCGGGGAAAAAGCTCCGGCTGAAGTTTATTCATTGCTTGGTCAGGCCTACCATGCGCTCAATGACTTTGAGCGCGCTGCTTTTTTCTACGAAACTTACCTTGAGCGGTTTGGCACCAACCCTGATCTGTTAAATTTTCTGGGCACCTGTTATTACCAGCTCAATCAGAAAGACAAGGCTCTGGCCGCGTGGGAAAAGTCTCTGTCTCTGAAGCCCGACCAGGAAAAACTTAAACAGCTGGTCGAGTCACTTAAAAAGAAGTAGATGAAAAACGGGCCTGCATCAGCCCGGCGCGGGTCTTTATTTTAATTTTCTCTGCTCCTCCGCTTTGGTGTTCCAGCCATTGAGCCTGATTTCCAGTTCATCTCCTTCCAAATCATCTTCGTAGAAAAATCCCTTTATAACTCTTTTTTCTCCGGGAAGCAGTGAGAAATAGTTGTCATCAAGGAAAATGGGCACCACGGAATTCTGTCTGAGTCTTTTGAAAACCTTGATTTCCAGGTTAAAAGCCAGGTTAGGGGAGATATTTTCCAGTTCAAGCGTCAGGTGGCGAACAGGATATTTCAGCTCGGCCTTCCAGCGGTATTTAACACGGGCTTCCGGCAGCCGGTTCAGAAACTTAAAGTCAGCGTATTTTTTAACCGGCGTGACATACCAGGTGGTTTTCTCAAAATCCAGCAGGTCGGGTTGGGGCGGCAGGCAGTATAAATTCTGGTCCACCAGGTCGTTCTTTTCGCTGAGGATTCTCAGGTCAAGAAAGTAAAGCGGTCCGCCGGCCTCCGGCAATTCGACCCTGGTCAGGCTGACCAGGCTGTCCGGCTCCAGCCTTAGTGGTAACTCCTGCTTGAATATTTCCTGAAGCTTTGAATCATACAACCGGACCAGGGCTCTCATCTTCTCCTGCGGGCGCGGGGAGAGATTGGAAGCCACCACTTCTCTTGTGGCGTAATCATAAATGAGGTGCACGGGCTGGCAGGCTTTTTTCACCCCGTAGAAAGCCCCCGTAGGCATAAGGAAATAATCATAAAGCTGCCACCAGAGCTTTGGCCAGGCCGAGTTATACATCCACTGGATGACACCGGTTGCTTTGTATCTTCGGGCCACAAAGGCTTCAAACATCGCCCTGGTGCCTTCGTAATTGAGAAACTGAGCTTGGCGCGCGTATTCTTCCACATTTTGGGGCCAGCCCAACCTTTCTCGCATGGCTTCGTTATAGCGGCTGAGGGATTTGAACATGCCGCGTGAACAGTGGAAATCCCAGATGTCATTTGGCGGCCAGAGCGATTCTTCGGGGATCATTTTCCTGAGGCTTTCCAGCACGGGTACCTGCGGCCCCGGGCCGGTCTCGGTGTTGAAGCCAAAAGCTCCTCCATTCTTCCTGTCTTCAAACCAGTAGTTTGGCGGCACCCAGTCGTAGGGGCCGTTCATCTTAACTCCTGATGGCCCGCTAACCGGGCTGACCTTGGTGCCGGTAGAGTTAAGGAACGGACGGGTGGGGTCTTCTTCGGCCAGGATACGGTGGTATTCTTTTTCCAGTTCCGGTTTGGGCACCAGGTCGCTGGCCAGAGCCCAGACAAAAATGCTCGGGTGGTTGCGCAGCCAGCGAACCTGGTCGCGAAAAGAACTGGCAATCAGGCTTATGTCTTCAGGGCTTATGATACCGCCGAAGGTCGGGTCAGTTGGTTTCCCCAGATAATTTTCCCATTCCCAGTGGCAGCTCCAGCCAACCATCAGCAGCAGACCGAGCTCGTCGCACAGGTTGTACATTTCTTCGGAAGTTCCCCAGAAGCCTTCGAGGCGAAGCGCGTTAAGGTTCAGATGTCGGGCGTAGAGAAGCTCGGCCCGCAGTTTTTTTGAACGGTTGTTGAGGAAAATATCATCTGTCCAGCCACCACCGCGAATCAGAATCTTCTTGCCGTTTAACATATAACCGCGGTGGCCATCCGGGTTTAGATAATCTTTAATTTCCCGGATGCCGAACCGAAAAATCCTGAAGTCAGACACCGGCTCAAGAGCTTTAAACTGCGGCAGAGGACGGGTGCTGTCTTTTTCAGGTTTTTTCTCAGTCTGTCGTGCCCCGGTGTCCTGCACCTTCTCTTTTTCTGGTTGGGGTTCTGGCCTGGCGGCTGACCTGCTCTCCCCGGGCTGGAGTTTTCTGATGAAGGAAATGGCGGCCGTGTAAAGCTCCGGCTTTCCCAAGTCATGCGTCCACCACACCCTGGGGTTTTTTATAACCAGTTCCTGGTATTTTTCCGGTGAAAAAACAACTTTTTTGCTTTCCCTTGGTTCAAGCGTTATTTCCTGAGACAGACGGATGTTTTCCAATTCCAGTTTTACCGTTCCGGAGACCTGCTTTTCCGAATAATTTTGCAGGTCAGCAGAGAAAGTCAGTCTGGCCTCCTTGTATGACTCCGTGTCCAGCCTGGTCTGGACAAACGGGTCATTGACCGCCACTTCGCCCGTTAACCGGACCCTCACGGGGCGCCACAGCCCCAGGCTGCGGTCAGGCGGGGCCGGATTCCAATCAACGAAGCCAATCGAAGGCTCACCCTTGGCCGGCGGGATAATTTCAACCGCCAGGACGTTTTTCTCCCCGACTTTTGCGAATTTTGTTACATCAAGGCGAAAACGGCGGAAGGCGCCGTATATTTCAGAAGCGTCTCCCACTTTTTGCCCGTTAAGCCAGATGTTAGCGCGATAATTTATTCCGTCAAATTCCAGCAAAACAGTATTTTTCCCTGGATAGGCTGGCAGCAAGAATTCGGTTCTGTACCACCAGGCAACCGTAAAATCATCCGGGTTGATGAGTTCCAGGTTGCGGGCGAAAAAAACATCCTCATAGACGTTATTATCCACCAGAGTGCCCAGGACAGTTGAGGGCACACGGGCCGGATACCACCGGTCAATCATAACTCCTGGTCGGGACAGAGCCTGCCCGTCCTCTTTAATCTTCTTGGAAGATTGAATAAACCAGTCGGTAAGCGGCATGGCTGTTTCGGGAAGTAAGCTGACCGATAATCTGTTTCGGGGCGGAAGTTCTCCGTATTGCTCATGCGGATATTGACCGGAAAGTGTCAGGCCAAGATAGAGAAAACCCGTGAAAGATAGAATTATTACGGCAAAAAGCCGACAGGAAAATCTTCTGTCCCGGGCCATGCTGACCTCCTTAAAGCTATTTAGTTATATCTTATAAACTATCTCTCGATTCTCAAAGTTACTGTTTCCCATGGATATAACGTGAGAGGGAATTCAGCTTTTTTTATTTTATCTTCTTTTAAATTCGAAAAGTAGATTTCTTTTTTCGCCACCAGCGGGCCGCTCAGCTCAAGTTTGGCGGGCCGGCCGGACACGTTGAATAACCTTAAAATGAAACCCTGTCCATCAGGGGTGGGCTTGAACCTGGTGGCGATAACCTGGTTGGAGTTCACCTTTAAGCCGGCGGAGGGAGGGCCGGATTTTAAATTGGCGCGGATAACCGGCAACGGCTCCAGGATTTCTAAGCTTTTCTTCTTGACCGAGGCGAGCTCCATGGTTAACTGGGGAATCAGATAATAGCGAAAGCGTGTCAGGCCACCCTGCTCGGCCACGTAGTTGGTGTGCCAGTAATTGTTCATGGCATAGGAAATAAGGGTGGTGGAGGGAGACAGTTGCTGCTTCCATCTTCTCGGGTGTCCTTCAACTCCTCTTTCATCTGTTATCTCGCCTATTTCAACCAGCGGAACATCGGGGGAGACCCAGGCCAGGCTGAGGTAAGGCTTTAGGAGAAACACCGATTTCTGGATAGAAAAGAAATCGAGGCAGGCTCCCGGAATTTCTTCAAAGAAAGGATTGGCCAGCCCCCACCCGAGGTCAAGCTTCACTTCAGCCAGCGGGAAATTGATGGGAAAAACAAAATGGACGCTTTCTTTTTGCCTGATTTTAATTTTATCAACCAGGTTGTCGAACTCGACCCGGCTGTCAAGCGAGTTAAGCCGGATGACAGTTTTGAGGCTTAGGCTTCCGGGCGCATCATACTGGAGGAGAAGAGAAGAAACCAGAGGACCCCGGTCGAGAATTTCCAGCTTTTTTATTTTAGCCGCTTCTGCTCCGGTCGGGTCAGTGCCGGGCAGGTAAAGATAATGGTTTAAGCCCGGGAATTTTTTGGTGTCGACCAGCTCCAGGTTTCCGCCTTTTTTCCAGACCAGGCTGGAAACTGCACCTGTAGTGCGGTCGACGGTTAGTTTTAGCTCGCTGTTTTCCAGATAATTTTCTCCGGCCCGGGCCGAACCGGCTGAATTGGCCGGGCCGGCCTTTAGCCAGATTCTCAGAGAAGAAAAGGGGCTTATGTCCTGGACCAGGACGGCCAGCCGGCCGTCGCTTAATCGCTGGGATATCAGCTTCTGGCCTCGCTCATCAAGGACGAGGTCCCGTCCGGCGCTCAGCTCGGCCGGCAGATAGATGATTTCACTTCTGGCCCAGGAGCTGGTGTTAAAAACATCAACCGCCGGTGAATCAGAAACCTCACTGTTCTCATAGATTTTTTTCAGGTTGGATTCCAGAGAAGCGGTGAGGTCCTCGGCCGTGGTTAAAAAGTTTTTCTTGTAGGCCCATTGCTTTATGGCGTTCTCTCCGTCCGGGTTGGAGATGCTGTCGGAAGCTCCCCAGGTGTGCTCGTGAAAAAGAACGACATTTCGCCAGGCTTCGTAAAAATTGTCCGCCGGGTATCTGTCCGGCGCGATGATGGAATAGAGGGTTTCCAGCTGAAGCAGGCGATGGCTCAGGTTGCGGTTGGCGGCTGTCTCCCGGGCGGTGGAAGCGGCTCCATCTTCCCAGTAAGGTGAAAAATCGCCGCGCACGGCCGGAATGATATCCCCGTGCCTTTTTTCCAGTTCGGCAAACATCTGCTCAGCCGTGGCTATAACTATTTTCGGGGTGATGAATTCTTCATTCCAGGCTTTGACCGCATCCGGCAGGGCAGGGTCGGTCGGTCCGTTATCCCCGCCGACTGTGTACCTGACCTGAACCAAACTGTAGGGATAATGATTGGCTTCCAGCTCGGCTGCGTAGTCGAGGATTTCTCGTTTTTTCTCTGGCTTGAAATTCCCCAGGTGAAGCCCGTGAAACCAGGAATAACCGCGGCCGGCCATCCAGAACAGCACCTTTTCCCGACCGGACGGTGACACCCAGTAAAACGGCCGGTCTGCCCAGCTTTTGAGGGCCCAGCCGACGCGGTCGCCACCGTCAAAAAGCATAGGCATGTAGTTGGGACCGCTCGAAAAATACTTAACACCGGCGGCGGCCAGGGCCGGAACGACCGACCAGCTGTAGCTCGGGATATCAGTAATCATGGCCGAGGTTATCGGCGGGAGCCCTTCTTTTTCCAGCTTTCGGGCAAAAGCCGTCCATTCTAAAAGCTCTTCTGGATGGCAAAGCCCCGTCAGCTCGTTGGCCAGGGTAGCCTGAAGCCCGATCCAGCCGTTTTTTACCGCCTGGTAGAATTTTTGTTTCTTTTCCGGAGAAGCCTGTCGCAGATAAGTTTCCACCGCCCACAGTTGTTCGACGTTCCACCTGAACCTGGCTTCAGCCGGGTAGTTTTGCGTTTTTTCCGCCAGCTCTATGGCTTTTTCGAAGTTTTCCCAGTGTTTTTTCTCCACCACTGGCTGGTAATCTGAATACCCGATGTCCAGGTGGGAGTGGGGGAGAAACCAAAATTCCAGAGGTCGGACCACGTCTTGCAGGGCGGTGGCCGAGAAAAGTTCTTTTCTTCCGGCCAGAACGCTGACCTTCACTGACTGGGGTTGCTTAACCTCGGGCAGGTTTAAATAAATCTGGTTGTACCCGGTTTTCAACTCCAGGTTCAGAGTTTTTTGGTGTGATAAGCCGGGGCCGTAATATATGTTGACCTGAGCTTTAAGCGGCCTTCCCGAATGGCTTATTTCAAGAAGCAAAGGCTGCGTAACGGGCGAGGTGCGGCGCAGGGCAGGCAGAGCCTTGAGCCTGGCCCAGGAAGTTAACGGATGCTCAAAAATCATGACCCAGTCAGGGCTCCCACCGTTCTCCGCGGTTAATTTGAGCGGGAGAGGTTGACCGGGGGTTAAGAACTTAGCCGGAACTTTAAGATAAAAATAACCAAACAGCTCGTCGAACTGGTCGACCAGGGCTGTCTCAAAGGATAAGCTCAGGCCATCCTGATTTTTAACTTCAAAATTTTTCCGGCGGGAATCGGGTGCTGAGGTGAAAGTCAGCGTCGAGCGGCCGCCGGCCGTCAGGAAAAATTTATGGCTGCCTTTGTTGGTGGCTATTCCGGCCAGCATCACAAAGACGGCTTCCGGTGCCGAAAAGTCAGCCGGCACTTCCTGGGTCAGCCACTCGGCTACCATCGTCCCGTCGGTAGCTCTGACCAGCAGGGCCGGCAGCTGGCCGGGATAGGGTGAATGATACATAAGCTTCTCCCCGCGGATGGTCCGGGCATAGCCCGGCAGCCAGCGGTCATAACCGTCCGAACCGGCGGCCAGCAACCGGAGAACAGAAAATACTACTAATATAGTAGGAATTAAAAGAACTTTTTTGAAACCAAGGAATTTTTTAACACGTCTCTTCATTCCAGGTCCTCTTTTTGGCCCTTTAAGAAAAAGGCAAAGTTTAAATCACAAATTTATTATATCTTTCGGGCTGAATTTGTCGAAACAATAGATGATGTTGCAGCCGGCCCATCTCCCGCTTCTGCTGAATTTCAGCCGAGTTTATTAATGGTTTGCCTGATTTCCTGGCGGAAATGCTCGACCAGATTTTTTACCCTAACGCGGCTTTTCGCTTCGGCGATTATCCTTATGATGGGCTCCGTGTTTGAGGGTCGCAGGTGGACCCAGGCCTCCGGCCAGATGATTTTTAACCCGTCCAGCGTGGACATATTTTCGCCCGCCTTTTCATATTTGTTTTTCAGGCTTAAAACCACCCGATGGGCCAGTTCGGTCGGGCAGGAAATTTTTTCCTTCACCATGAAATACCTGGGAAAGCTCGAGGCCAGTGCTGAAAGTTTTTTACCGGAAACGGCCAGGGCTTCCAGCACGAGCGCGGCGGCCGTAAAGGAATCACGGCAGGGGTGAACTTCTGGCCAGATCACACCGCCGTTTCCTTCACCGCCGATGACTGCTTTTTCTTCCAGCATTTTTTCCACCACGTTTATTTCCCCGATTTTCGTGCGAAAAACCGGCACGCGGTATTTTTTCGCCAGCTCCTCAATGACCATGGAAGCCGAAAGATTAACCACCACGGGGCCCCTCTTCCTGCTCAGAAGATGAGCCACGGCCAGGGTTAGCGTCATATCTTCACCCAGCGGCCGTCCTTTTTCGTCAACCAGCGCCAGACGGTCAGCATCGGCATCCTGGGCCAGTCCGAGGTCAGCCCCGTATTCTTTAACTTTCTGGCAGAGTCCCTTGAGGTTTTCCGGGGTTGGCTCTGACTGATGGGCGAAAGAGCCGGAAAGCTCGGTGTTGATAAAAATGGCTTCACAGCCAAGCCTTTGCAGAAATTGCGGCAGAAGCGTGGCTCCGGCTCCGTTGGCACAGTCGGCCACCACCCGAAACCGCTTCTTTTGAATGGCTTTGACCCGGACCAAACTTAAAATTTTATCCAGATGAAGCTGGCCGGCTTGCTTTTCTTGCAGGACATTTTTTATCCGGTCGGCGGAAACAAAGGTGAATTCACCCTGGTGAAAAATATCCAGAAACTCTTCCACCTGGGAAGATTTCAGGTAGAGCCCTTCCGGCCCGATGAATTTGAGCCCGTTCCAGTCCAGCGGGTTGTGACTGGCGGTAACCACGATGGCGCCGGCGGCTTTTTTTTCTTTCGTCAGAAAAAGAATGGTTGGAATGGGCAGAATACCCACTTCCACCGGCTGACAGCCTGTGGCCAGCAGGCCGGAAATGACTGCTTTTTTGATCATCAGGCCGGATGGCCTGGAATCCTGGCCGACCAGCACCTGCCCCTGGCCAACATAGGTGCCAAAGGCTGAAGCAAACCTGGCGGCCAGCTTCGGAGTGAGGCTTTCGCCAACTATGCCCCGCAGCCCCGACACGCTGATTTTCAAAGGTAATTGCCGGCGCATGACTTTACCCTATCAAACGGTTTAAAAATGACACCACCCGGTCGACTTCCTGCCGCACACGGGCGGGGGAATGTCCTTCTGCAATGACGCGGATGAGAGGTTCGGTGGCCGAAGCCCGAATGTGTATCCACATCTGCTTCTTTTCCACCCTGAGCCCGTCAAGAGTATTGATTTCTGCTCCGGGGAAAAGCTTTCTGGTTTCAGCCACCAGCGAATGCATGCGGTGTGGCGGACAGTGAACTTTATCTTTGACGATGTAATATCTGGGAAGCTCTCTGACCAGCCGCGACAGGTGTTTTTGCTCGATGGCCAGCCTTTCCAGGACGAGCCCCATCACGAGGAAAGCATCGAAGGCCGGCTGAAAATCTCTCACGGCGACGCTGCCGCTTCCTTCGCCGGCCAGCACAGCATTTTCCTGAAACATGGCCTGGATGATGGCTGATTGCCCAACTTTTGTTCTGCTTACCCGGGCGCCATATTTCCTGGCGACCTCGTCGATCATTTTTGAAGTGGAAAGGTTGGTAATCACCGGGCCGGGCTGTTTTTTAAGCCAGTAATCGGCCACAAGCGGAAGGGTGTATTCTTCAGAAAGAGTCTCTCCTTCTTCGGTTACCAGGGAAATGCGGCTGACATCGCTGTTTAAGAGAAAACCTGCCTGAGCCCCGGTTGCTCTGACCAGGGCGGCTAGCTCTCCTGCGTTTCTGGGCCTCGGTTCCGGGTCGTGAGGGAAGAAGCCGTTTCCCTGGTCGTTTACGGCAATTACTTTACATCCCAGGTATTCCAGAAACCTGGTCACCAGCCCGGAGCCTGCTCCGTTGCAGGGGTCAACCACAACTTTAAACCCGCCGGAGCTGATTTCTTTCACTTTAAGCCTGGAACTCAGCCAGTGGAAGTAAATTTCTTCCGGGTTGACCTCATGCACCAGGGAGGGCAATTTTTTTATTTTCTTTTGGGTGAACCGGCCCAGGTGGTACAGGTCAAGAAGTTCGGTGCCCTGGAATTCATTGAGATAGGTTCCCTGGCTGTTGATGAAGTTGAGTGCGTTCCATTCGGCCGGGTTGTGTCCGGCGGTGATGGCCACGGCTCCGGCGGCCCGGTATTTTGTCACCAAGAACTGGATAATTGGCGTCGGACAGATGCCCAGGTCGATTATCTCATGGCCGGTTGAGAGCAAAGCGGCCGCCGCTGCTTCCTGCAGCATCGGGCCTGACGTCCTGGTATCGCGGCCGATTAACACCGGGCCTCGTGGCAGCATCGTGCCAAAAGCGCTGCAAAAATCGACCACCAGTTCAGGCGTGATAGTCTGGCCAACTATTCCTCTTACACCCGAAATGCTCAGCTTCAATGGTTTCATGGTCTTTAGATATATTAACTTTAGCATTCAACCTGACGCAATTCAAATTAGAGAAGTAAATATTTGGGCAATACCGGTCAGAATTGCCATATTTATTGAGGTATGCCATATCTATCAGGTTGGAAAAATCAGAAGTGAACAGCCTGGTGAAGATTATGATTTTTATCGTTTTGCCACGAGAAAAACGTTCGGGGGAAAGGGTTTTCAGGGGAAAATCTTAATCTGGCGTCCCGAAAAAATTGACAAAAAAATTCAACTTTTATCAGAAAACAACGACTAAAAGGTTAGAAGCTGCTCCTGAGGAGGGCTGGGAGAAGGACTCTCGGGGGGCGTCCTTCTCCAGCAAATCTTACGCCTTGGATGGAGGCCCTCCTCTTTTCTAATCTCTGATTTAAATATTCATCATTTTTCTGAAAAAATCAACAAAAAAAATTCACTTTTTCAAATTTTTTTAAATTTTTTTAAAGAAAAACCTGTTGGACTTGAATCGCTATCTTGTTGTATGATTTTAACTCAAGCTAAAAGTTAAGGAGGACGGAATGGAGCCCAAAAAATTCATCGAAAAGCAAGTGGAAGAGATAAAGAAGACCGTTGGCTCAAGCAGGGCCATTTCTGCTCTTTCCGGCGGCGTGGACAGTGCGGTGGCCACCATCCTGGCCCACAGAGCTCTTGGCCCCCGGTTAAAAGTTGTCTTTATTGACCACGGGCTCATGAGGGAAAACGAACCGCAAGAAGTTAAAGCGGCGTTTCAACGTTTGGGCATAGACCTGGAAATTGTTGATGCCCACAATGAATTTTTTGAAGCCCTGAAGGGCAAAGTTGACCCCGAAGAAAAGAGGAAGGCTTTCCGGTATGCTTTCTACAAGGTTTTTGGTCGCGAGGTTTTAAAGAGTAAAGCTCAGTTCCTTATCCAGGGAACTATTGCCGCCGACATCATAGAAACTAAAGGCGGTATCAAGACCCAGCACAACATCCTGGAGCAGATTGGTATCGACCCGGAAAAAGGCTTCGGTTTCAAGGTGGTTGAACCTTTAAAAGAATTGTTCAAACATGAAGTACGAGAGGTGGGGAAAGCCCTGGGGCTACCGGAAAACATGTACAAGAGGATGCCCTTCCCGGGACCTGCTCTGGCCACCAGGATTATCGGCGAAGTTACGCCTGAGAGAGTCGCCCTGGTGCGGAAAGCGACCAGGATAGTTGAAGAAGAGGTGGCTGCTTTCCAGCCTTTCCAGGCCTTTGCCGTGCTGATGAACGATATGGGCACAGGGATTGTTGACGGCCAGAGAAAGTTTGGTCATATCATCATCGTCAGGTCGGTGGAGAGCCAGGATGCCATGACCGCCCAGCCCACGCCTCTGCCGTGGGATGTCCTGACCAAGATTGCCAGGCGGATTACCCAGGAAATCCCGGCCGTCGTGCGCGTCGCCTACGAGATAACCTCCAAGCCGCCAGCCACGATTGAATACATTTAAAATTATTTTTTATCCCGGCTGCGGGAAAATAAATTGCCGGGAAAAATTAGCCAAAGCAAAAATCAGGAGGTAAAAAAATGCCTTTTATCGGAAAAAGAAAACCGGACAATCCGACTCTGGGCGTTTTTGTGCCCTGCGACCCGAGAATTGATGAAGAATCAAGGACCAGGGCTTTTAACATCGGCCGGATGACGGCCAGGCTGCTGGCAAAGAATCTGAGGATGCCGGATGGCACCGCGCCGAACATATTTTATTGTTCTCACCTGGTCGATTCTGAAGCCACCGCTGACTCCGGCGCGCGTGAGATGAAGGAAGCCGGGGTGGAAGGCATTTTCATCGTGCCGGATACCTGGTTTTTCCCCGGCAAATCAGCCATGGCCCTGACCGCTCACTTTCCGGCTGACACTCCGCTGGCCTGCGTTGGTGGAAACAACGCGCCAAAGCCTGGAGTGGTGGGGATTGATGCTCTGGTGGGGGCCTATGCTCAAACCGGGCGTCTGTGTCAGATGGTCATCGGAAACATGCCGGAAACCGGGCTTGAACCGGAGTTTGACGCCGCCACGGCGGAACAGATTATCGACCTGGGCTACGCCATGCTCACCCGGGTGGCCCTTCGTGGCAAAAGGTATGTGGCCATTGATACCGATTCAATGCAGATGGAAACGGCCCTTAACCACGTTCATGCGGCCAGAAAATATTTCGGGCTGGAATCAACCCGGGAATCGATGAAGCTTTTTGCTGACATGCTGCAGAAAAAAGGCGGTTATGACCCGGAAGAGCTCAAAGCTCTGCGCGATTGGGTAATCAATAAAAAATTTAAAAACAGGATTTTTACCAGCACTGAAGAAATAAAAAAATACCGCAAGGCCATCCTGACCGGGGGAGAAGAAATAAAACCGCCGGCTCTCACACCGGAAGACCGGAAGAAGCTGGACGAAGGCCTGGCCCTGTACCTTATCATCCGGAATTACCTCAGGGAAGTAAATGCCATAGGCGGCGGTTGGACCAGCCAGCTGGCCTGGGGGTCTGACCGGCGGGGGCTGCCGCTGACCACGGCTGACATTGCTGAGTCTCTGTTCAATTCCACGGAAGACCATACCGGCCGGAAGCCGGTAATTCCGTTTGCCACCGAAAACGACATCCAGGGGCTGCTGACCATGATTTTCTACTGTTACCTGAGCGGCGGTCAGCCCACGCTGTTCATGGATTTTCGCAAGGTTTATGAACCGTGGGAAATAAGAAAGAAAGCGGAGGAATTAAAGCTGGACCTTTCCCCGTATGAAGAAGAAAAGTGGATGAAGCTGGGTTTTATCGACGGCAACAATTCAGGCTCGGCCTCTCTTGATTACGCAGAGAAAGCTTTTCTGTTCAAGGCTATAGAGTACTATTTTCCGGGTCTTGGTTTTTCGGTTTCATTCCTCTCGCCCAGGGGGATTAAAGGCCTGGCTGGAAGGCTGGCCTATTCTGACCTCAGCGGAATGTTTACCATGATTCAGGGCGAAGCGGAGAGTGTGGAGCTTCCGGCAGCCCTGGCGGAGGCGGTTTGCCATGCTTCAGACTACTCCTGGCCTCATACTTTTGTGACCTTTGACCGCCTGCCGGCCAGCCTGGTCAAAATGGGCATGCCGGCCAATCATTTCCATATGGTCAGGGGCTTAAACCGGAGAAGGTGGCAGTATTTTTCTGATTATGCCGGAATACTCAACTACCGCTGGGAAAACCTGCCTGAATATGAAGAAGGCCTTGACCGGCCAGTCCCCATGCTCTACCGGCTGAACGGCGGAGAGGTAACGGGAAAAATGCTCCAGGCCAGGGCGAGATAATGCATCCTCAAATGATTTATTGACAGGGCGACGATATTTTGCTATTTTTTTTCAGCCTGGTGGCGCTATCGTCTAGAGGCCTAGGACGGGTGGTTCTCAGCCATCAAACCGGGGTTCGAATCCCCGTAGCGCTACTTTATCTTTTCCCTACTTTTTCCTCGGCAAAGCCTCTAACTTCGCCTTGTAATCTTCTTCATCTTTCAGGGCAAACGTTATGTCTTTGTTCATGTTCTCCAGCATTTCCAGGTACCTGTTATTCTGGAAAGTCGAAGGATTAAGTTTCCAGCTGTTGGGTGGTGAGAAGGTGAACACGTAGTAGACAAAAAAGCTTTTGTAAGGATAGACCCATATTTCGGCCGTGTTGGCCTGGATGTCTTCTTTGGTTCGGTCCTGTCCTCCCTGAGCACCGGTAATGCCGCTCGCTTCAACCGCCTGCATTACCCAGTCGGTGTTCTGCCGGTAATCGATGGAAGCGGGTGGCCCGTTGAGCAGATAAACTCTGGCCCGGTCGGTATTCCAGGGCTGGGAATGGTTTTCGGTCTTGTAAACTTTCTGGATGTAGGCAATCCGGTTGTCGAATTGTTCCCTGGCCACTGGCTGGCGAGCTTCCCAGAAAAGCTTCTGAAACTCCAGACGTCCTTCGGGGGTCAACCGTTTGTAGGTATCTCGTTCGTAGTCGTGCATGATGTAATAATGCATGGCATACCAGGAATCTTTTGACGGCAGAGAATTTACCCCGCAAGCTGAGCTTAAAAGGACGAGGCTGAGGACGGTCAGGATAATTTTTTTAGTCATCTTTGCCCTCTCTTTTCATCTCCTACAAACATAAATTAACACCCAAGCCCTGGTCTTGTCAAAAAGAAAAATGGGCAGGTCTTAACTTTACAGGGCAGATTAAGTTATGGTAAAAAAAGAGTTAAAAGAGGAGGTTATGAGCAGGAGGGCAGAAAGAGCGCCGGCAGTAATTCTTGTCTTAACATTTATGCTGCTTTTTGGGACGGGAGCCATTTCTCTGGTTCAGCTTAAAGCCCCGCGAGAATTTCAAAAAGGCATCTCTTTTACCGGCTACACAAAAAATGCCTACAGCGGCTGGTCGGCTCAGGAGTCTTTAAACCGCTTGAAGCGGACCAACGCTGGCTGGATTTCTCTTCTGGTGACAGCTTATCAGGATGATATTAATTCCACGGTGATTGATTATTCTGGTTTTAACACGCCGTCGGACGAATCGGTGGCTGAGATTATTCAGTATGCTCATGAGCTTGGTCTTAAGGTGATGCTCAAGCCGCATGTCGACCTGCTTCGCGACCCGCAGCACTGGCGCGGACAGATTGGACAAAATTTCAGCGAGGCGGACTGGCAGGTCTGGTTTTCTTCTTACCGGCAGTTCATCCTTCATTACGCCGCGATGGCTCAGCAAAACCGGGTTGAACAGTTCTGTATCGGGTGTGAGCTGGACGGGACAGTCAGAAGGCTTTCGGACTGGAGGTCCATCATAGGAGAAGTCAGGCAGGTTTTTCCGGGGCGGCTGGTTTATGCTGATGACCAGCTGGAAAGCAACCCGGAGGCCGTTCAATTCTGGAATGAGCTTGATTACATCGGGCTTGACCTCTACCCGACGCTCACCAATTCGCTCAATCCCTCGGTTTCTGAGCTGTGTGCGGGCTGGGAAAAGTTGTTGCTCAAAATAAAGCGGCTTTCAGAAAAATGGGGAAAAAAGGTCATCATCACCGAAATTGGCTACCGCAGCCTGCGCGGGGGTGCGCAGAATCCCTGGGACTGGCAGAAAACCGGACCGGTAGACCTGGTGGTTCAGAGAAAATGCTACGAGGCGGCCTTGAGGATGGTCGCCGGCCGAAGTTACCTGGCCGGAATTTTCTGGTGGCAGTGGTTTCCCGACCTTTCCATCGGCGGGCCCGATGATACTTCTTTTACCCCTTTGGGCAAGCCGGCGGAAAAAATTTTGACCCTGAGGTTTTTACTCCCGATGTAGCTTTTTGAGATTGGATAAAAACATTCTCCCCCGACAATTGAGCTTTATAAACTTTTAAGGCAGTCCGGGAAAAAATAATATGGCGGTCTTTTTTGAGCTCTAAAAAACCCGGTTGGTCTGCAAGAAACGCGCTTGATTGAGAAATTTGTTTTATAAGGGAAGAGGAGATTGTCTGCTCGAAAGGTTTTGACATTACTGTTCTAAACTGGTATCTCTTTTTCTTAAACACCATAATTCAAGGAGATAAAATGGAAAAGCTAATAGACTCGGCCAAGAGAATTTTTGAGCAGAAATTCGGCCGCCGGCCGCTGATGATTGCATCCCCGGGCCGGATCAATTTGATCGGTGAACATACGGATTATAACGAAGGATTCGTTCTGCCCGGTGCCACCGACCGGGTGGTGGTCATGGCCGTGGCCGAAAGGGAAGATGAACTCTGCCGTTTTTATGCCCTTGATTTTGACCAGTATTACGAAACGACCCTAAATAATTTACAGAAATCACCCCTGCGCTGGCCGGACTACCTGCAGGGGGTTCTGGACCAGTTTTTAAAGGCCGGGTATAAAATCAGGGGAATAGACCTGGCTTTCGGCGGTAACATCCCCATCGGCGGGGGAATGTCTTCTTCGGCTGCGGTGGAAGGGGGAATAGCCTTTGCCCTAAATCATCTTTACGGGCTGGGGCTTGACCTGCTCACCCTGACCAAGATAGCCCAAAAAGCTGAGAACGAATTTGTCGGAGTGAAATGCGGCATCATGGACATGTTTGCCAACCTTCACGGTCAGGAGAAAAAAGTCATGAAAATTGATTGCCGTTCGCTGGAGTATGAGTACTTCCCGTTTGAGAGGGAAGATGTGCGGGTGGTCATCAGCGATACGATGGTCAGGCGAGAACTGGCTTCATCCGAATACAATGTCAGAAGAAGACAGTGCGAGGAAGGCGTCAGGCTTCTTCAGAATTATTATCCGGGAGTAAAAAGCTTGCGAGATGTCACCTTGAGCATGCTGGAAGACCACCGGCCTGAATTTGACCCGGTCGTCTGGAAAAGATGTGTTTATGTGGTCAAAGAAAATTTAAGGGTGGAGGAAGCCTGCCTGGACCTGAAGAACAATAATTTCCTGGCCTTCGGTCATAAAATGAATGAATCTCATGAAGGACTTAAGAACGAGTATGAAGTCAGTTCGCCAGAGCTGGACCTCCTGGTTGAATCGGCCAGAAAGGTACCGGGTGTTTTTGGTTCCAGGATGATGGGGGCAGGTTTTGGCGGTTGCACCATCAGCCTGGTTGAAGCGGGAGCCGTGGCCGAGTTTCAGAAGAAAGTTTCAGCCGATTATCAGAGGCAAACGGGTAAAATTCCGGCCATTCATGTGGTCAGAGTCGAAGCCGGAACGCGTATTGTAGAATAAAAACCATAAATTTTAGTCAAGGATTGGCCCTTGAAGCAGCCTGAACTGCCCTTTGACCCACTGTCCCGTTCGGCTGAAGTTGAAGCGCTGGTCATGACCGGTCAAAAAAGGCGTTATTACCGGTTTCGAGCCGGCGGTTTTTATGGGGGTATTATCACAGCCGACACCGTTGGTTGCAACTTCCTTTGTGCTTACTGCTGGAATTATCGTCGAAATCTGGCTCCTGAAGGGGAAGGTCAGTTTTATTCACCGGAGGAAGTGGCTGAAAACATCATAAAACTGGCCAGAAAGACCAGCCTCAGGCAGGCCAGGGTCAGCGGCGCCGAACCCATTCTTGGGGAAGCTTCTTTCCGCCATCTTCTGGACCTGCTGGTTTTTTTGCGGGAAAAGCTGCCCGATTTGAGTTTTGTTCTGGAGACCAACGGTTTTATACTTGGCCGCGAAAAAGGTCTGTGCCGGGAGCTGGCTCGGGTAAGGGGGATAGAGGTTCGGGTCTGCCTGAAGGCTACCGACCGGGATAAATTTCAAACGGTTACCGGTGCTCGTCGGGAAGGATTTCTGGTTACACTTGAAGCGCTGAACAATTTAAAAAAGTACGGAGTGAAATGCTGGGCAGCCATCAATCAGGATTTGTTCGAGGCTGAAGAACTGGCAAGATTCAGGCGACTGTTAGCGGTCAATTACGGCTGTGCTGAGCTGGAGCTTGAACAGCTGATGATTTATCCTTTTGTGGCCGATAATTTGAGCAAAAGGGGAATAAGGCTGAAGACAGTTTAGCTTTCTCCGGTAATATTTTTTTAAATTTTTTATTACCGCATCAAACAAGGGGCCTGGTCTGTATTCTGCGGGCCCAACTTTTCTGTCTTCCCCCGGCCTATATCAAAAAAAATGGCAGCTCCGGAGGGGGAGGAGCTGCCTGTCTATAAAAGAAGGAGGGTTTTGGGGAGGTGGCTGGGAAGCTAGGATTCGAACCTAGATAACATGATCCAGAGTCATGTGTCCTACCGTTGGACGACTTCCCAGCGTTGCTATAAATATAGCCAATTCCGCTTGAATTTTCAAGCCCCCGAGGTGCTTCTTTAACCCGTTATTTGCCGGCAGTCTGGCGATGTGGTATAAGATAAGGCAAACGAAAAGAGATGAATTAAAAATGAAAAAAAAGTATTTACATTATCTCCTGATTTTTTTTATTACTTTTATTTTCCTCTGGTTCTTTTTCCGTAACGTCAACTGGGCTGAAACCTGGCGCGCCCTTGGCCGGGTTAATGTTCCTCTGATGGTGGCCACAATTGTCCTGATACCGCTTCATCTGGTAACGCGTTCCATTAGATGGAAGTACCTGCTCTGGCCGCTCAACCCGCGGTTAAAGCTCTGGTCGGCCATCGAAGCCACCACGGTTGGTTTTACGGTAACCATGATTTTCCCGGGCCGGGTGGGCGAGCTGGTCAGGCCAATTTACCTCGCCCGTAAAGAGCGAATGAGCGCCCCCTATCTGATAGGAACAATTGTGGTGGAAAGAACTTTTGATATATTTTCCAACTGCTTTTTACTGGGTTTGTTCTTATTGTCGGAACCGCTGTATGCTTCTTATTTTCAGACGAGGCCTGAAGCCAGGAATCAACTTTATTTTTGGGGAAAAACCGGTTTGATAATAGCTTTGTTTCTTTTTCTGGTCATAGTTGGTCTTTATTTTTTGAAGGACAGAGCCAGAGCAGTCATCAAATTTATCGCCAGGCCTTTTCCGGAAAAGTTCAGGGGCAGGCTTGAAACCTATGGCCTGGAATTCATCGAGGGGCTTAAATTCTTCCATTCGCCGGGGCGTCTTCTGGGCTTTTTTCTTCTTTCGCTGGTGGTCTGGTTAGGCATCTGCTTTTTTTACTGGGTGTTTTTTCTGGCCTACGGGCTTAAGATACCGTATTTCCTGTCTCTGCCGTATGTCTTTCTGACCGGGGTGGGGGCTTCGATACCTACTCCGGGCATGGCCGGTGGTTTTGATTATTTCAGTAAGCTCGGGCTGACTGCTCTTTACGGTGCAGACCAGAACCTGGCCGCCGGTATGACCATCGTCATTCATTCAGCGCAGATTCTGGTGACATGTCTGCTGGGTTATGTTATATTATGGAAAAGCGGCTTGACCTTGCTTCAGGTAAGAAGCATGGGAGAAGGGAAGGACAGATGAGGTGTCCTTACTGCGGTTTTCTCGAGAGTAAGGTCATCGATTCCAGAGAGAGCAAGAAAGGCGTTTCGATCAGACGGCGGCGGGAATGTCTGTCTTGCAAGAAAAGGTTTACCACCTACGAGCGGATAGAAGAGATACCATACATGGTGGTAAAAAAGGATGGCACCCGCCAGCCTTTTGACGGCCAGAAGCTGCTGCGCGGGATGATGAAAGCCTGTGAAAAAAGGCCCATTCAGGTCAGCCAGCTGGAAGAAATAGTGGAAGAAATTGAATCGATTCTGCAGGAAAGGCCAGATAAAGAAATAGAATCAGCTGAAATCGGACAGATTGTCATGGAGAGGCTCAAGGCCCTCGATAAGGTTGCTTATATCCGGTTTGCCTCGGTCTACCGCGAATTCAAAGATGTGGTAGAATTTAAACATGAGCTGGAAAACCTGTTAAAAGAAAAATAGAGTCAGGTCCATTACCGAGGGAACTAAGCCATGATAAAAAAAATCAGGCCTGTGGCTCGAATTTTTAAAGCCGAAACAGAGATAAAAGGTTTCGCCCGGGAGATTGTCATCAGGCGAGAAAGTTGGGGAACCATTGATTATTCCTGGGAACCAGCGGTGGACGTGTACGAGAAAGACCAGGAAATAGTGGTGGAAGTTGAGGTGCCCGGGGTGTCCGCCGATGACCTGAAGATTATCCAGTACGGCAACCGGCTGGAAATTACCGGTTTTAAGAAGGAGTTGATTAAAGCCGAGAAACTGGTGTTTCACCGGCTGGAACGCGAGATGGGTTTTTTCCGGAAAGAGATAATTCTCCCTTCGCCGGTCTCGACGGAGAAAACCAGCGCCGTGCTGGAGAACGGAGTGCTGAAAATATGCCTTAAAAAGCTTAAAAACCAGAACAAGGAAATCGAAGTGAAAATCAAAAAAAACAGTGAAGAGAGTGGAGGTGGCCAATGATGTCCCAGTTCGACGAACCATCTGATGAAGCCATGAATGGCTTGACGGAAGAACAACAGCAAAAACTTCAGGTACCTGAGAAGCTGCCGGTGTTGCTGCTCAGGGATGTGGTGATTTTTCCCTTTATGATTGCCCCGCTGTATGTCGGGCGGGAAAAATCGAAAGCGGCCATTGATTACAGCCTGTCGACGAACCGTATGATTTTACTCCTGACCCAGAAGGATCCGGAGCTCGAAGAACCAAAACGCGATGATGTGTATGAAGTCGGCACTGTGGCCGTTATCATGCGCATGCTGAAACTGCCCGACGGGCGCATAAGAATCCTGGCCCAGGGGCTGGTCAGGGCCAGAATAGAAACCTTTGAAGACGAAGGTCCTTTTATCCAGTCCAAGATAACCGTGCTTTCCGAACCGGAGCAGGTGGAGAAAACTATCGAGGTGGAGGCGCTCATCAGGAATGTGCGCTCCGGTTTGGAAAAGGCTACTTCGCTGGGCAAGTCCATTCAGCCGGAAATCCTGGTCATTGCCGCCAACCTGGAAGACCCGGGCCGGCTGGCCGACCTGACGGCCTCGAACCTGGACCTGAAGGTCAAAGAGGCGCAGGAAGTTCTGGAAATCGTCGACCCGGTCCAGCGGTTAAGAAGAGTCTATGAGCTTCTGGTGAGGGAGCTGGAACTGCTGGAAATGCAGTCCAAGATTTCCAATGAAGCTCGAGGTGAGCTTGATAAGCTGCAGCGGCAGTATTTCCTTCGACAGCAGATGAAAGCCATCCAGAAAGAGCTGGGCGAGGGCTCAGAATTACAGGAAGAAGTCAAGGCCTACCAGGAAAAATTAAAACAGCTCAAGGTCAGCGACGAAGTGCGGGAAGAGCTGGAAAAGCAGATTAACCGTCTTTCCCAGATGCACCCTGAATCGGCCGAAACAGCGGTCATCAGGAATTACCTGGACTGGATGTTCTCCCTGCCCTGGAACACCAGCACGAAGGATAACCTGAACCTTAAGAAAGCCAAGAAGATACTGGATGAAGACCACTACGGACTGGAGAAGGTAAAAGAGAGGATTCTGGAATACCTGGCTGTCAGGAAGCTCTCGAAGAAAATAAAAGGCCCTATTTTATGCTTTGTCGGACCGCCGGGTGTGGGGAAAACTTCTCTCGGCCGGTCAATTGCCCGGGCTCTTGGCCGTAAATTTGTCAGGATTTCTCTGGGCGGTGTTCATGATGAGGCCGAGATTCGGGGACATCGCCGAACCTACGTCGGGGCCATGCCCGGTAAAATAATCCAGGGGCTCAAGCGGGCAGGTTCGAACAACCCGGTCTTTATGATGGATGAAGTGGATAAGATCGGCGCTGACTTCAGAGGTGACCCATCTTCAGCCCTGCTGGAAGTTCTGGACCCCGAACAGAACAGCAGCTTTTTCGACCATTATTTAGGGGTGCCGTTTGACCTGTCCAAGGTTATGTTCATCACCACGGCCAATCTGCTTGACCCGATTCAACCGGCTTTCCGGGACCGCATGGAAATAATTGAATTGCCCGGTTACACGGAAGAAGAAAAACTGCAGATAGCCATGAGGCATCTAATCCCAAAGCAGCTGGCCGAGCATTCTCTAAAACCAGAGTGGATTGAAATTTCGGAAGGAGCGGTCAGAGCCATAATTTCCCAGTACACCAGGGAAGCCGGCGTGCGTAACCTTGAAAGAGAAATTGCCGCCATTTGCCGCAAGGTGGCTCGCCAGATTGCCGAAGGGAAAAAGGGTCAGGTCAAAATTACCGCCCAGAATGTGGAGAAATTCCTTGGCCCACCCAGAATCTTTCGCGACCAGCTGGCCAAGAAAGACCAGGTCGGAGTGGCCACCGGAGTGGCCTGGACGGCCGCCGGCGGTGAAATCCTGTTTGTGGAAGCGATCAAGATGCAGGGCAAGGGGCAACTGCTGCTGACCGGTTCCCTTGGTGAAGTAATGAAAGAGTCGGCCCAGGCCGCCTTAAGTTATGCCCGAGCTCATGCCCGGGAGTTCGGCATCGACAGCAAGATATTCATGGAAAATGATTTCCATATTCATATTCCCGAAGGAGCAATACCCAAGGATGGGCCTTCGGCCGGTGTGACCATAGCCACGGCATTCATTTCCGTGTGCACCAACATACCTGTGCGCTGGAACGTGGCCATGACCGGAGAAATAACCTTACGGGGAAATGTGCTTCCCGTCGGCGGGATAAAAGAGAAGGTGCTGGCGGCTCAGAGGGCCGGCATAAAGAAGATGATACTTCCTTTGCCGAACAAAAAAGACCTGGTTGACATACCGAAGAACATCAGGCAGCAGATGGAGTTCATTTTCGTGGAGGACATCAAGGAAGTGTTCAGAGAAGCGCTGGCTCAGCCCCTCGGTCAGGAGCCGGTTATCGGCGATAAGAAGGCAGGAGTTGAACGGAAAAAGAAAACTCAAAAAAAGAGGGCTTCTCGGTCAAAATAGGATTTCGGGTAAAAGATAATAATTTATTTTTATTTATTTTCATTTTCTGGCAGGTGGCTTTCTGGAATAATTCTTAAATTTGATGGTTTTTTTCAAACGGTGGCTGCCCGTCTGAAGATAAATAGATTAGCTAATTTCTTGTCCGTTCTTTTATCTTATGGATTTTTTTATATGCCGCGGCTGAACACACTGATAGCTCCTGTGTTTGGACAGGTTTTTTTCAGGTACCCATGCTCTTGCTTAGCTTTTTCATCAAGGCTGCTCAAATACCGTGCCTGCACGCCCACCATAATCTGCGCCATATCCCCCGGCTATCAGGTTTTTTGCTTAAATATAAGCTTTCCCTTCGTAAATTAACTCCGCTGGCCCGATCTGAAAAATGTGGTCCTTTTCCCATTCAACCACCAGAGGGCCCATGGATGTCCACACTTTAACCTTACGGTCAGTCAGACCTTTCAGGATGGAAGCCACGGCCGCCGCGCAGGAGCCACTTCCGGAAGAAAGCGTTTCACCCACCCCTCTTTCCCAGAAAAGGACTTCAATTTCCTGGCGGTTTAACACCCGAATGAATTCGACGTTTGTTCTTTTAGGGAAAAAAGGATGATTTTCCAGCTCCTGCCCAACCTGATGCCATTCTATCCGGGCCGGAAAAAACCTTTCTACGAAGATATCACAGTGAGGGTTGCCGACCGACACGCAGGTGATGCTGTAAATTTTGCGGTTAACAGAAAGGGGGTAATCTATGATGAATTCATGCTCCGAGCCATCATCAAAGGGGATATCCCGAGAGGAAAATTTTGGCACTCCCATGTCAATCTTTATCTCAAAACGATTGCCCTGGCGGCTGATTAATTCACAGGTCCTTTCTCCCGGGACGGTTTCGAAGCAGATGGAGGTAGCGGGGATTTTGTTGTAGTGGAAAAGATAAGCGGCGGCACAGCGGAGCCCGTTACCGGAAATTTCTGGCTCTGAACCATCGGCATTAAAGATGCGAAAGCTGACGCGGCTTTTTTCCGGGTCAAGGATTTTTATCAGAATAAGTCCGTCGGCCCCGGCGCCGATGTGCCGGTCGCAGAGCCGACGGACCATCTCCGGTATTTCTTCTTCCTTAAATTTCTGACCGTCCTCAATTACCAAAAAATCATTGCCCAACGCATGGAACTTGGTAAAGTTCATCAGGGTACCCTCAAAGTGACTATAAAGTCAATCTTCTGGCCGTCTCCTTCACGGCGTACCAGGAGGATGACCTCCTCGCCGGAAGGGGTGGCTTTAATCATATCCTTGAATTCTTTTACCGAAGAAACCTTTGTCCGGTTGACTTCCAGAATGATGTCACCGGGCTGCAGTCCGGCTCTCTGGGCAGCGCTGTAGTCTTTAACATCGGTCACCAGCAAGCCTTCGGTCGTGGTCAGCCCGTATCTTCTGGCCAGCTGAGGTGTTAGCTGGGTGAGGCTCATTCCCACATCCTTATCCGTCTTTTCCTCGGTTGGTTGACTGGACTCCGGTTCGAGTTCATCAACCTTGGCTTTTACCGTCATTTCCTTACCTTCACGGATTATTTTCAGAGTAACAGTTTGCCCGGGCTGGATATCAGCCACTTTAAACCTGAGGTCTTTCCAGTTTTCTACCGGCTGGCCATTTATTTCTACGATGACATCGTATTTCTTCAGTCCGGCTTTCTCGGCCGGGCTGTCCGGTTCAACCTGGGAGATTATCACCCCACGTTCGACACTCAGTTTGAACTGCTTCTTGATTGGTTCTGTGACATCTCTGCCGCGGATACCTAACCGGCCCCTCACCACCCGACCTTTTTCCTTGAGCTGAGCCACCACTTTTTTGGCCAGGTCTGAGGGAATGGCAAAACCAATGCCGATGTTCCCGCCTGAAGGAGTGATAATATTGCTGTTAATGCCGATGACTTCACCCCGGAGGTTAAGAAGTGGACCACCGCTGTTTCCCCGATTGATGGCCGCATCTGTCTGGATGAAATCTTCGTAAGTTGGCACGTTGCCGCCGAGACCGAGCTGCCGACCTTTGGCACTTATGATGCCGGCCGTGACAGTCTGATCCATGCCAAAAGGACTGCCAATGGCCAGGACCCATTCTCCAACCTTGATAGCCGAAGAATCACCCAGGACGGCGTAAGGAAAATCCTTTCCTTCGATTTTTAAAAGAGCCAGGTCTGTGGCCGCATCCCGGCCAACCAGCTTGGCTTCGTATTCTTTTCCCTTGCTTGTTTTGACGGTGATTTTTACTGCTCCTTCAATTATGTGGTTGTTGGTCAGGATGTAACCGTCAGGGGAGATAAAAAATCCGGTCCCCAGTGCTTCCGTTCTGTATTCTCTCTGACGGTCCCTCGGCCGCTGCGGTGTCCCAAAAAATCTATCCCAGAAATCTTCAAAGGGCCAGCCTTCATCCAGTCCGAAGCCGGAAATCTGTTCCACTTTTTCGGCCAGGATACTGACCACGGCCGGGCTGACTTTATCCACCACCCGGACAAAATCCAGGCTCAGCGCCTGTTCCGGGTTGACCGCCTCTTTTTGAGCACCGAAAAGCTGGCCAGAATTGTTTGGTATGGCCAGCGATTTATCAGCAATTGGATAACTGGCTGGTTTTTCGGGTGATAAGAGGAGAAAACTGGCAATGAGAAAGCCAGCTAAAAAACTAATCCCGCCAATCCACAGATACTTTTTCATGTTCAGCCTCCCGCAATGACTATATTAAGTTATCATATTGATTTTCGAAATTCAATTAATCCTTACTGCCGGATTAATATGAAAACTGCCCCGGAAGAAAAAAGTTGCAGAATGCTAAGTCTGCCTGTAAAATCAGATAACAGGTAAAAATGAAGGTTGAATATGCCAGGGAGAAAAGGTCTGTTTATCGTTTTTGAAGGGCTGGATGGTTCCGGCAAGTCCACCCAGGCTGAACTTTTGTACCAAAAACTGGTGGCCCGGGGGCTTCCGGTTGTAAAACTAAGGGAACCAACGGATGGGAAATGGGGTAAAAAAATCCGGGCCTGTGCCCGCGAAGCTGAATCTCTCACCCCTGAGGAAGAACTGGACCTGTTTCTCAGGGACCGGCGGGAAGATATCAGGAAAAATATCAAACCGGCTCTGGAAGAAAATAAAATCGTCATCCTTGACCGCTATTTTTATTCCACTTTGGCCTACCAGGGAGCCCGGGGTATCCCGCTTGAGGAAATAAGAAAAAAGCACGAAAGGTTTCTGGTAAAGCCGGATGTGGTTTTTATCATTGATGTGCCGGTCTCCATTGGGCTGCGCAGAATAAAAGACAGGGCAATTATTTACCGGCTTTTCGAAGAGAAGGAATATCTCAAGAAGGTCAGAAAAATATTCTTGAACCTGCCTGACCCGGAATGCCTGATTATCGACGGCCGAAAGGCGGTCTCGGCCGTGGCCGGGCAAATCTGGCGTTACCTGAGGAAGAACTTTCCGGAATGGATTGGTGCTTGACTTCTGTTAATCTGATTAATCTGCTATATTGATAGCTTGAGTTGTTAAGAATATGGCGAAAAAAGTAATTTTCAAGCTCAAAATCCCCAGGATAACAAAGAAAAATTTCATCAAATATTTATTGTTGCTTATTTTGTTGTCAACCGCTCTGGCCCTGGGATTTATCTACGGTGCCTGGCAGGTGGTCAGGGAAAATCTGCCCTCGGTCTCCGAGCTGGAGCAGATGAAACCCAAGATTATCTCTGCTGTGTATGATGACAGCGGCCAGCCGGTCAAGGAATTTGCGGCGGAAAGACGTATCCAGGTGCCATACGAGAAAATTCCGTTGGTTTTAAAGCAGGCCATTATTGCCACGGAAGACCCGCGTTTTTTTGCCCACCGCGGAGTTGACTATCGCGGCATACTAAGAGCGGTTAAAGAGGATGTATTCCGAGTTGTTCTCGGAAGAAAGAGGTTGCACGGTGGAAGCACCATCACCCAGCAGCTGGCGCGAAGCCTTTTCCTTTATTCTCAGCAAACTATCAGGAGAAAACTCAAGGAAATGCTCCTGGCCGTTGAGATTGAAAAAAAGTACAGCAAGGAAAAAATATTCGAGCTTTATTGCAATCAATTTTACCTGGGACACGGAGCATGGGGGGTGGAATCTGCCGCCAGGCTTTACTTCGGCAAAAGCGTTGACCAGTTAACCCTAACCGAAGCAGCGATGATAGCCGGCATATTCAGAGGGCCGGGCATTTATTCTCCCTACAATAACCCGAACCTGACGCTCAACCGTCGAAATCATGTGCTCAACCGTATGGCGGAAGAAGGCTTCATAACCAGGGAGCAGGCGGAAGAAGCTAAAAAACAGCCGCTCAACGTACTGCCCTTGAAAAGGGAAACAAACGAAGTTGGCGCCTACTTTTTTGAAGAAGTCAGGAAATACGTGGAGAAAAAATACGGCGATGAGACTCTCTACCGCGGGGGGTTAAAAATTTATACCACTATTAACCTTAATTACCAGCGGTATGCAGAAGAAGCTCTCAGCCGAGGGTTAAGAGCCCAGGATAAAAAATACGGTTGGAGGAAGGATAAAAGGAATCTTTTGAAAGAGAAAAATGTTGACCTGAATTCGGTCTGGCTTGAGAGCTGGGATTCCTCCGAGTTGAAACCTGGTGAGGCAGAAGAGGCCGTTGTGCTCGAAGTGAGCAAGACTGAAGCCCTGGTCAGGATAAAGAATTACGAAGGGCTGTTGACCAACAAGAAAATTGAATGGACAAGAGCGAAATTCCTGGATTCCCTGATTACCAGGGGAGATGTTATCCTGGTTGAAGTCGAGTCAGTTGATGAGGGGAATAAAAAAGCCAGGGTAATTCTTGACCAGGAGCCGCTGCTGGAAGGCGCTCTGATGGCGGTTGACCCGGCCACCGGGCAGGTTAAAGCCATGGTCGGTGGCTATTCTTTTAAAAGAAGCCAGTTTAACCGGGCGACCCAAGCTCTGAGACAGACGGGTTCAGCCATAAAGCCCATACTTTATACGGCCGCCCTGGAAAAAGGCTTTACCGCGGCCAGCATCATTGTGGACGAGCCAACCGAGTTTATTGATAAGTGGACCGGGCAGCCCTGGACGCCAAAAAATTATGATGGAGAATACCACGGTGCCATTACCCTTAGAACCGGTCTTGAGGAATCGAGAAATGTGGTCACGGCCAAGCTGCTTGATTACATATCACCTCAGACCGGAGTTGAGTACTGCCGCAAATTTGGAATAACTTCAACCGTCTATCCTTACCTTTCCTTATCTCTGGGTGCTTTTGAAATTACCCTGCAAGAACTGGTATCTGCTTTCAGCGTCTTCCCCAACAAGGGCGTCAGGGCCAGACCATACTTCATAACCAGAATAGAAGACAAAGACGGAAATGTGCTGGAGGAAAATCTGCCTTCAACAGAGGAAGTGATTTCTCCACAGGTAGCCTACATAATGACCTATCTGCTGCAGGGAGTCATTCAGCGCGGGACCGGTAAGGCGGCCGCCGTGCTCAACTGGCCTCTGGGTGGTAAAACAGGCACAACCAACAAGTTTACTGATGCCTGGTTCATCGGCTTTTCACCTTCACTCTGTGCCGGAGTCTGGGTTGGATACGACAGCAAGGTCACCATGGGAGAAAAGCAATCAGGAGCGGTCGTGGCTTTGCCCATCTGGGTAGATTTCTTTGGCCGGGTGATAGAAGACAAGAAAAAGCAGTATCAGGAAAATCTGATTTCTCAACCGGCCTCTGACCAAGGGAATCAGACTGCTGAGCAGGGAAGCGAGCAGGGCCAGGAAATTTTGTCCACGGCCATAGAAGATTTTGAGGTTCCGCCCAACCTGGTTTTTGTGACCATTGACCGCAAAACCGGCCTGCTGGCTTCGCCAATCTGTAAATACCCATTCCGGGAAGTGTTTTTACCTGGAACAGAACCAACCCGCTATTGCACTCCTCAGGACCATCTGAGAGTGCTGGACTATTATTCCGAAAAAGAAGCCCGCGAGGAAAGGCACTGAGTTTTATTTCTTCCGGCGCAGTGAACCGGAACTTATTGAGGACCCTGAGCTCGAATGAGAGCTCGAAAGCTTAACTCCGGACCCTGAAAAACTCGGCCTGCTGATTTTTGGAGAAGCAGTGCTGCCAGAAGGCTGAGAATAAGGTCTTACAAAGGTTGGACTTCCAGAATATTTCTTAGGAGAATATGGTTCTGTGCGTCTTGGAGTGTAGGAAGGGGTAGAGCGGTTCTGATTTTTGGGGGCCTCGTAGCGAGGATAATTATTTTGACGGTAGCTTTGGGTGGTGATCCGGGAAGAGGAAGGGTACATCGGGACCTGGCTACGGCTGCTTTCACTCCGGTAAGAGGACCCGGGGGAAAATGGAGCTTCTTCTTTTTTCTTGATTCGCTTGGGTGTTACTTTTCCGGAAGGAGCTGATTTTGGGGAAGTTGCTTTTGAGCCACTGTCACCGGCGGCCGCTGGCTTTATGCTTCTGGGCTGTTCAGAACCTTTACCCGGATTTATCTCGGGTGTGCTTTTGCCTTTTCTCTCTATTGTGCCGCTGCTTATCCTACCTTCGGGCTTGAATTCGCGAAGCCCGGTAGCCTGGCTGTCCTGTCTCAGGATGACCTTTTTGCCATCCAGCTTTTCCACGGTAATTCTGTTTCCTTCTGGGCGGAATGGCAGTCTGGTGGAAGTAAGGGAAATCCTGTTTTCCAGCCGGACTGATTTCAGGACGTCCGGCCGCAGGGCAGCGCGCCTGATGTCAGGAGCTCTTAGCTGGTCTTTTCTCACCACTACCAGCGCACGGGAGTGAATCGGATAAACACCTGTATATCGGTCGTAGAAGACGTTGTTGATGATTACCACGGGATGGCCATACCAGCTCAGAGGTGCCCAGGCAAAATAATCTGCATCCCACCACCAGCTTACCCAGGCCGGACCCCATATCGAAGTTGGAATCCAGTACCAGCCAATGCCCACGGCCCAGTGCCACCTGCCATAATGAAAAGCAACCCAACCCCAGGGCTCATATGGCACCCAGGTCCATCCGGTAAGGGGTATCCAGACCCAGCGTCCGTAGTAATATGGTCTCCAGTCATTATCAACATTTCTGGGAACCCAGACATAGCCATAAGGAGGCACGTAAACCCAATCTCCGTAGGCAGAAAGTTCAGCTTCAAAATCTTCCAGTTCCTCAGGTAAATACCTTCTGGCGTAAAATTTACCGGTTTCCTGGTTGCGGGATTCGTTCCAGCGGTCAAAGCTGTCTTCAGCCACGGCTCTAAAAAAGCCTGGACGGCCGGAAAATCTGCCTTCAGCTATTTCTAACCTCTGCTCGCCCTTGACCAGGAAAGAATCCTGTTCGCCAGAAGCTTCGGCCAGTCCCTTGAAGACCAGGATTTCGGTGCCCTTGTTTTCATCCACATCAATCCGATAAATGCCCTTTTCCAGGATGTAAAAAGATGAATCCGGAGTGTGAATTTCTATATTTTTCTCTTTATCCAGGTTATTTACTGTAAGATAAACGTGGCCGGACCACACGCGGAATCTGGTCAGTTCGCTGGTTTTTGTCGGAAGATTTAAGACATCAATCTTGGTGTCGGAGTCAAGTCTTAAAAAATTCCGGCGGCCGAACTGAATTTCCAGACGGCCGTCCATTGTGCCAAGTCGGTCTCCTTCGGTGACCGGGTCGTTAATTACCGCTTCTTCGTAGCCCACATCTGAAGCTCGCTGGATGAAGGCCTTGCCTTCGATAAAGCTAAGCCGGGCTACCGAATAATTGTTGTACGCTTGATCTTGCGGCTCACTTTCCTGGGCGCTTAAAACTGAAGAAAATAAAACCAGGGTTAATACCAGGCTTAAAACCAGGAAAAGTTTGTTTCTCATGGCTCACTCCTTTATCCGCCCTATTATGTGCATATTTTGTGCCAGATATACCATGAAGCCCTAAGGGGAAAATCGGTTTCCGCGGCTGTTCAGCTGTCTATTCTGGGTGACGCCTGTCATCTATCAGGGATATCCCCAGTATTTCTTGAGAATTGGGTAAAAAGGCGAAAGTTCTCTTTCTAAAGCTTCAGAGCAGGTGGGTGGCGGCAAATCAGGCTTAATTTTACCCTTGAGCCTTTTTATGGTTTCAGCCACGCCCGATCGGAGCCGGGTCAGGTTGTAACCCCCTTCAAGGAATAGAATCAGACGGTTAGCCGCCCATTTCCCGGCAATTTTCATCAGGACCTGGGTCAGGTCTCCGCACCCTTCGGGCGTTAATTCCATTTTGCCCAGCGGGTCGCCGGACAGAACATCAAAACCAACTGAGGCCAGGAGGAAGTCAGGCTGGTACAGGTCAGCAAGCGGTTGAATAATTTCCTGAAAAATAAACAGATAATCAGCGTCATTCTTACCCGGTTTTAAGGGGATATTCAGGTTGAAACCGGCTCCCTTCTTCTCTCCCACTTCTCTCATCGTGCCTGTTCCGGGGAAAAGCGGGCTCTGGTGAAGGGAAATGAATAATACCTCCGGTGTGTCGTAAAAGGCCTTTTGAGTTCCGTTCCCGTGGTGCAAGTCCCAGTCAACGATCATTATTTTTCGAAAACCTTTTTCCCGGCGCAGAAACTCAGCCGAGATGGCGATGTTGTTGAAAAAGCAGAAGCCCATCGGTTTGGCGCTTTCTGCGTGATGCCCGGGGGGCCTGACTAGGGCAAAGGCATTATCAATTTTATCAGAAATGATTAACTCAGCTGCCGTCAGCCCCGCTCCGGCTGCCAGACAGGCTATTTCGTAAGTATCGGGGCCGGCGATGGTGTCCGGGTCAAAGACTGTGTGGCCATGGGTCGAGGTTTCTTTAAGATAGCTTATATAAGAAGAGAGGTGGATTAAGGAAATTTCTTCTTCGGTGGCCGGCCTGGGTTGAATCAATAAAGCGTGGGCATCAAGGGCTTCTTCAACAACTTTTTTGAGAGTTAGTATTCTGTCGGGCGACTCAATATGACCCGCCCCCATTTTGTGCCGGGCAAACCTGAGGTCATATACTATCCCGGTCTTCATCAGTCAAGGCTTATGACTTTTTCGGGAAAAAGGTTTCGAGCTCTTCTTCTTTGGGCGGTTTGGTCAGCAGGCTGACGATAATCAGGCTGGCCAGGGAGACAAACAGAGCCGGGAAGATAAGCGGTATTCCCCACGGGTCTCCTTCCGGCACTTTTTCCGGCGGCAGAACCTCGGCCAGGATTTTCATGATGATGCAGACCACCGTGCCGGAAATAATTGAAGCCAGGCCACCGGCTTTGGTGGCCCTTTTCCAGGCCAGGGCGGCAATCAGAGCCGGAGTAATGGCCACGCCGTAGATGGTGTAGGCAAAATAGCTCATCTCCAGCACGGATTTTAGCCGCAAAGCCAGAAAGAAGGCCAGCACTCCAATGATGACAATAAACACTTTCTGCAGAGCTACCAGCTTCCGGTCGTCAGCCTTCGGGTTGATGAACCTCTGGTAGACATCCCTGATGAGGTTGGTGGATGGTGAAAGAAGGTAATTCATGCCCGTGGAGATGACCACGGCGCAGGCCGCTCCAAGAAGCAGAATACCGATTGGCGTTGGAACAAGGTTTTTGGCGGCCAGCAGGACGACTTTTCCGCCTTCCTTTGGAATACTCAAATTGATCTGGTCTTTGAACTTGCTGTAGGAGAAAACGGCAATGATGACCACCATGGTTTCTACAAAGACAGTGCCAATCGTCCAGAAAACCACCGCTTTTTTAGCATCCTTCGGGCTGCGCGCGCTGTAAAATTTCTGATACATGCTCTGCACACCCAGAAGCAGAAACATAGTGGAGAAGAAATAACCGAGGGCCTTCAGCGTCGGATGTGCCCCGAATTGTTCGTTAACCACGGCAAAGTAGCCGGGGGGAAGCACTGCCTGAGCCCCCTTCAGGCCGCCAGCCGCGGCGTAGACGAAAGGAACAGAAAGAAGACAGGCCAGGAGGATAATAATGCCGTTGGGCAGGTCGGTGTAAGCCACCGCCACCATCCCACCCAGTGCGGTGAACAGAATGACAAAGGTGGCCGCTAAATAAATACCGAATTTGTCCGAGATGGCTCCATCGGTGGCCACATTCAGGATGAAGCCGCCGGCTACGAACTGGTAAGAAACAATGGCCGTAAAGGAAATCACCAGAGCTATGGCGCCAAACAGCCTGGCCAGAGGTCCATATCTGACCTCGAGGATATCTCCGATTGTATACTGGCCAAAAGTCTGTATCTTGGCTGCCAGGAAATAGATCAAGACAATGCCCAGCCAGGCTCCGGCCGACAGCCACAGGGCCGAAAAACCTGCTTTGGATGCAAATTCTGCTCCGGAAATGAAAGTGCCAGAACCAATCCAGGTGCAGATCAGGGTAAAAACCATGACCGACCATTTAAGCTTTCGCCCGGCCACCATAAAATCTTCCTGGCTCTTAACTTTGCGGGCCCGGACGAAATTTATGATGGTCAGGACAATAAGATAAGCAAGAATCACGTAGAGGTAGAACGACATCTTGTCCTCCGCTTTGGTCTAAATAAAATATCAAAACCAAAATACTGGCTGAATACCAGGTTTGTCTGTTTTGAATATAACCTGGCCTGAAAGCTTAACCGCACCATCAGCCCTGATGATATATCAAATATCAGCAGGCAGTCAAAAACTTTTTCTAACTAAATATTTTTTTAATCAAAAAAGTTCAGGTCCATCAAGTCGAAAGCAGGCCAGTTTGAGCGGTTCAGAATGGAAGAAGTTTGCTGGCGTTAATCTGGTTAGGGGCCATCTTAAATGGCGCGATACTCAAAAACCAAACAAACCGGGTTAGTTCAGAACCATTTTTTTCTTTTAAAGTTACTGCTCCAAATTATGAGAAAATTTCAGGGGTTAGCTTTAAACGAAGCCGGCCAAGAAAATTTGTTAGAATTATGAGATTAAAAAAAAGCTAAAACATCTTATCTGCTCTGATTAATTAAACAAAGAGTTTATTTGGTTACTTGCTCAACCTAATTGTGCTATTCTGAAAATGGGCAGGACGAATGATGATTAAATTTTCCCGATTTTCTCTGGCCTTCTTGAGCGGGTGTAACTTACTTTTGCTCCTGGCCAGCTGGGTGATGATGGTTTATGCTTACTCCAGGCTTCCTTCGGAAATACCGCTGTGGCTTAACCTGGCCCAACAACCGGTGTATAAGTTTCCCAAGAGTCCGATAATTTTTTTATATCCCATGGCCCAGACGGCAGGCTGCGTTATTTTCTGGCTGGTCGGCCGGTTATGGGTTGATAAACCTGGAAAAGCACGAGAAAAACATAATGAACACATTTCTTTTTCCGCAAAAGCTTCTGATGGTTACCAACAATACATAAAAAGAGAAATTGTCCTGCTGGCTCTGGTTTTCTACAACCTGATTTTTATACACCTGGAACGAAGTTTGATCTGGCTGGCTCACGGTCTGGCGGCCGGTGTGAACAAGGTCTATTTTTTAAGCCTGATATTGGCCATGTTGCTGATGATTCCATATTATCGACTCCGGCTGAAAATAGCCAGGAGCCTGGGCTATCTCAAATAGAGTGGTTGAAAGCCTTGCGGTGAATGCTGCCGTTGCCATATTAAACAATGGTCCTCAAACCCTGAGCGAGCGACCTTATTAATAATCTGCTCATGTTTTAGTATCTTAATTAGAGAGGCAGGTTGCGGGCAAACCCAATCTGTCTAAACTTTGCCGGGTAAAGGCAAGACTTTTTTAGAATGTCATTTCCTTCGTCTTTTATACTAAAAACTCGACACGGAAAAAAATAGATGAAAAAAGAAAAGGCAGGCACCAGGGCGGATTTGATTCCTATTCAAATCAGAGGCCTGAGTCAGAGCCAGGGTTGTTTTCTTCATTTTTTTCTTCCCCGGCGTTATGTTCTGGAGTTTCCGCGATTTCTTCGATAATTTCTTCCGTTGAAGAGAGCTCTTTTTCCCCATGGCCTTGATTTTCCTCGGCCTTATGCTCATCTTTAAAGAACAGCGGTTCCTGGGAGTTATTATCCCCAGCAGGTAAGGTCTCCGGGGCCGAATCTTTCCTTTCCATCCGAACCGAGTATACCTTGGTAATGTTAGGCTCTTCCATGGTCGTGCCGTAGATGTAGTCGGCCACCTCCATGGTTTTGTAATTGTGGGTGATGATGATGAACTGGGTCTGGTGTTTGATGGCTTTCATCAGATTAAGGAAGCGGGTCAGGTTGACTTCATCCAGAGCAGCGTCAACCTCGTCCAGGATGCAGAACGGCGACGGCTTGTAGCGGAAAAGGGCAAACAGGAAAGCCAGACTGGTTAATGATTTTTCTCCGCCGGAGAGCAGGGTCAGGTTCTGGACTCTTTTGCCAGGTGGCTGAGCTATAATTTCCACGCCGCTTTCCAGCGGGTTGTCCGGCTCCAAAAGCTTAACTTCAGCCGTGCCGCCCCGGAACAGCAGGGCAAACAGCTCCTGAAAATTTTTGTTGACTTCTTCCAGCGCTTTTAAAAATTGATTTTTACTTTCTTCATCGATTTTCTTGATGGCTTCCTGCGTGGAATGGATTGATTCCCGGAGGTCCTGCCTTTGCTGCACCAGGAAATCGTAACGTTTTTTCTGCTCCAGGTATTCTTCTTCCGCCATCAGGTTTACCGCTCTGTATCTCTGAAGGGTTTCCCTGATGTTTTCCAGTTCTTTTTCCAGGTCTTCATCTGAAAGTTCGCCGGCCGGTATAAAAGGTTTTACCCTTCTCCTTTCCCGCGGCTTTTCCTCAGTTTTTTCTTCAGTTTTTTCTTCGCTTTCTTCCTCGGCTTCTTCGCCTTCTTCTGAAAGGGCTCTGGCGATTTCTTCATTTTCGGCCATGGGCCTTTCAGCCGGAGCTTCCGCCGCTTCCATTTCCTGTTTGAGCTCAAGCAGGTTTTTCTTCAATTCCTGCCAGCAGGTTTCTTCCAGGTTAATACGGTCTCTTTCAGTCTCAGCCTTTCTGATTTCTAACTTAACCCTTTCTTCCCTGGCCTGTTCTTCCTGTCTTCTGAGTTCCTGGAGTTTAACTTCTATTTCCTCCAGGTCCTTTTGCCTGCTCTGCACCTGGGCTTCAAACTCTTTGAGACTGCTTTCTTCCTTGGCGGCTTCTTCAGACAGCAGGCTTTTCTTTTGTTCTAATTCTTCGATTAACCGGCCAAGGTTCAATTTTTCTTCCTGTCCGGCCAGTAAATCCATCTCGAGCTGGCCAATCTTGGCCCTGATGTTTTGCAACCTTTTTTCGAGAGATTGAGCTGAAGACCGGGCGCCGTTTATCTTTTCCTGCAGAAGATCCCTTTCTGACCTGGCCTGGTAATAGTCTTGCTCTTCAGACTTTTCCCGGGATTTTATTGATTGCAGATTTTCTTCTTCCTGGCGCAGCTTCTCCTTTATGGCTTCGATGACCGCTTCCAGGTCATTTATGGTCGCGGCGGCTTTATCTTTTCTGAGAAGAAGTTCCCGTATTTCCTGTTCCTGTATTTTTTCTTCTTTTTCAATGATAGCCAGGGTAGTGTTTACCTTTTCCAGCTCCTCTTCTGCGTATTTTTTCTCTTTCTCAAGGTCATACAGCCGGCGTTCAGCCGCATTCAATTCTTCCTTTATTTTCTGAACTCTGATTTGCCTTTTATCCCGGCTGAGCTTTTTGGCTTCCAGTTCCTGGAGAAGGGGAGAAGTTTGTTCTCTTTTCCTTTCAATTTCTTGCTGCAGCCTCTTTTTTTCCTGAACCAGGACAAACAGCCCTTCTTTTTTCTGTCCGGCCTTGAGTAAACCAGATGAGTAGAGGATTTCGCCGGCCGGCGTGAGATAATTAAACTGGGGGAAATGCTGCCATATCCGCACAGCTTTGAGCAGGTCAGTTACTACCACTGCTTCTTCCAGAGCATTCAGGTATCGGCCAAGGTTGTCCCTTGTTTTTATCCTGGTTTTTAAGAGACCCAGCACACCCTCTTCTTTAAGCAGCTCTTCTGGCACGTTCGTGGCGGCTGTTTCTGTTAGCAAGAGAATGTTGCCCCTGACTTCTGCTGGTGGTTGCTTCAGGAAGGATTCGGCCAGGATGGCCTGGGCTTTCCCTTCTTCTTTCCAGAAAAGGTCAAATAGAGGTGCTTCCTCGGCCGGGACTTCGACCAGGTCAGAAAACCAGCCCATGGCCTCGGGCAGCAATTCAGAGCCGGCCGTCTCCCTTTCTGCCTCGGCTATTTTTTCCAGGGCCTGAAGCTGGTAGCTTAATTCATCAATTTCCCGGTTAAGAAGGTCAAGCTTTTTCTCCAGTTCCTGGATTTCAGCGGAAACCAGCTGCAGGGCCGAGCTATTTTCGCTCAGCTCCTGTTCAAGAGTGCCCCTGGCTCTGGTTTGCTCTTCGATTTGCTGATTCAGAGAGGCCAGCTTCGACAGAAGCTCTTCTCTCTGACTTTCTGCTCGGTTTTTTTCCTGTTTTAGTTTTTCAGCCTGCTTGCTGAACAGCTCCAGCTCTTTTTCTAAACGGAAATAATCGTTGCGCGCTTCGGTGTTTTCCTGGAGTTTCTGAAGCTGTTCTTTTCTTACCTCAGAAAGCCGGGCTTCTGCTTCCCGAACCTTATTCCGGGTAGCTTCCAGCTGCCCTCTTTTGTTTTCGGCCTCCTGGACCTTGAGCACCAGTGTCTGCTCCAGGTCTTTAAGCTGAGCCAGCACCTGCTCTTTTTCTGATTCGACGGCTTTTATTTCCTGCTCAAGTTCGAGCCGGTCGCCTTCAGCTTTTTTGCGGCTCAATTCTAAGTATTCCAAGTTCTTGCTTTCCCGGTCAATTTCACTTTCCAGCCGGGAAAGCTGTGATTTGAGGGAAAAGACTTTTTCCTGTTTTTCCTTTAGGGCTTTTTCCAGGTCCCAGAGTTCTTTTCGCAGGCCGGCCAGGATTTTTTCTTCCTCTTTGACCTGAGCGGTTAAAAGCTGTTCTTGTTTTAAAGCTTCATCCAGGAGAGACTGGGCCTCTTCCAGTTGACGGTCAAGCTGTTTCATCCGGCGGTAGAAGTGGTGAGAAGTTAATTCCCTCAGTCTCTCTCTCAGCCGGCGGTAGCGGGCGGCGGCCAGCGCCTGTCGGTAGAGAGAGTTCTTGGCTTTTTCAACTTCGATGATGATGTCTTCCAGCCGAATCAGGTTTTGCTCGCTCGATTCCAGTTTGGCCTGGGCCTGGCGTTTCTTATCTTTGTAGTAAGCGGTCCCGGCCGCTTCTTCAATCAAGGCTCTTTTTTCCTGAGGTTTTGAGGTAACAAAGGAGCCAATCGCCCCCTGCTCGATGACAAAATACTCTTTTTCGCCAATGGAGTGTTTCCAGAGTTCGTCCTGGATGTCTTTGAGCCTGACCGCCTTCCCGTTGAGCCGGTATTCACTTTCGCCCGATCGGAACACCCGGTGGGAGATAACCAGCTCCTCTTCATTGCCCAGCGTGATGACGACATCAGCCATACTGAGCGGAGGCCTCTTGGCGTTGCCGTTGAAGATTACATCTTCGGTGCGGTCAACCCGGACGGACTTCAGGCGCATTCCCCCCAGGCCCCAGAGTATGGCATCCACGATGTTGCTCTTCCCGGTCCCGTTCGGGCCGACGATGGCCGTAATTCCCGGATGGAAAAGGATTTTTGTGCGGTCGGCGAAAGATTTAAATCCATGAACCTCTAACTTCTTTATAAACATAGCAGCCAATGCCTCATTTTTTAAAATTCACCGGTTTTTCTCCAGGAAGCCGGGGTAGCTCGCCTCCCACCGGTCAGGAATGTTCAGATGGGTATTGTAATTGATTACTTAACTTTTGAAAAGGGACGCACCCTAATTTTTTCAAGCAGAGATAATGATTGTTAAGCGAGAGTTGGTTGGCAGGAATATTGTCTATTTGGGGCGGCCTGTGCTATAATTTTTTGCCAAATAAAGTCAGGCCAGCGTAGCTCAGACGGCAGAGCAGCTGATTCGTAATCAGCGGGTCGGAGGTTCGATTCCTCTCGCTGGCTCTTTTTTTTTTGGCCTAAACCTTATTGCTCCTTAGGGGTTACAGACGAGGAGCTATTTCTCCCCCCTAAAATCACCGCCGGCGGGTATTGTCGGCCGGGCCGCCAGGGTTTATCAATGAAGCAGAAAGGAAGAACTGAAAAAGGGAGCTTTTCATGGTTAAACGTTCAAGGAGGGAGCAAAGGCTGGCAATTTTGGCCGCGTTTTTTCTGGTCCTGACAGTAACAGTCTTTCCGCAGACGAAGAAATATCAGGTGATCGTGCCCAAGGCAACTCTTTACCTGGAGCCAAGCGAGAAAAGCCCGGCCGTCATGTCTGTGCCGGTCGGAGAAATTCTGGTTCAGGCCAGTGCTCTGAAGTTCAAGCATGACTGGGTTTTTGTTTACTACAGGTCGAAAGAAAACGGGAAGACGGTGGCCGGGTACGTTAAGGAACAGATGCTGAGGAAGCTGTTTCCGGAAGTTAATTCTATTTTAATTTACAGCAGCGACCAGGCACCCACACCAAGGGAATTTGATTTTAACCAGAAGGTTGAGTTACCGCTGAACTGGGGAATGTCAGTGGAAAAATTTTTGGAAATGGCCGGCCGACCGCTGAATAAGGAAGCTTCGGGGGAGATTGAAGTCTATCAGTATCGGCAGGAGTTGATGAATAAACCCTGCCTTGTTGAATACATTTTCTGGAGAAATGAGTTGATTTCTGCCCGCTTTCATCTGCTGGAAGTTTACCCGGATAATAATTATTACATCTCAGAGTATCTCAGGCTCAAGAATTTCCTCGAAGACCGCTTTGGCCAGCCGGCCAGCGAGCAGGTGGAGTGGCTGGACCCGACTTATAAAGATAAAAATAATTTCTGGGGGAAAGCCCTGGGCGCAGGGCAGTTAGAATTCAGGTCATCCTGGATTGCCGGTGATACCGAAATTAAAGTAATGTTAACAGGCAATGATAATAAAATAGCCTTTCTGGCTGAATGCACAGGAATTAAGTACAAACAACTTTCTTATTAAGAACCCCCTTTATTCCCTTTACCCCTCCTTTCTCAGTCCCATCTCCAAAGGAGGTGGGACTGCCATTTTTCAGGTTTCTCTCTGGGTAAAGGTCAGGCTGACTTTATTTCGGCCTCGCCACTTGCTGTGAAGCATCAGCTGCTCGGCTCTTTTCACCAGGGACTCAACCGTATCAAAACGCTGAACCAGAGTGGCTCCCATGGAAACCGTGGCGTTCAAAAGACCGGTTTCCACCGTGATGTAGGATTCGGCCACGAGCAATCTCAACTTGTTGGCCACGATATCAAGGCGGTTTTCATCTATGTTAAGAAGGCCAATCAAGAATTCTTCGGTGTCCCAGCGGGCCACGATGTCAAAATAACGAATATTCTTGTAAATGGTCCTGGCCATCATGCGCACCAGCTTGACGGCATTGAACCGGCCAAATCGTTCCTGGATCTTGGCGAAATTATCTACATCTGCATATATGATACCGAAAGGTATGCCATATTTCTGGTATTCCTCAATTTTGTTTTTCAGATAAAGTTCCATGTAAGTTCGGCCGGGGATGCCGGTGTCAATGTCTAAAAGTTGCATTCTTTCCAGCTCATTTATTTTCAGTGGAATTGTAATGGCCGGGGTAGAATTAATTATAATTTTTATGACTCCGACGGCCTGCCCTTCAGAATTGATCAGTGGAAGTGCTTTGAGGGTCCCCTGAATGCGGTAACCATTCTTGTTCTGGATGTAGACATCAAGTATCAGCGGTTTGCCGTCTTTTAAAACCTGCGCACAGAGGCAATTTTCAGCACAGAGATTTTTGCCGGTCGGGTCGGTAAAAAGCCCCGGCTCGGCCTTACAGGTTTTTTCATGCATTTCCTCTTTTTTGAAGCCGGTCAGTTCCTCGAGAGCTTTGTTCCAGTAGATGTATGTCAGATCCTTGTTTACCACCGCGCATCCGTCTGTGATTTGTTCCAGGATTCGGTTCAAAGAAGCAGGCTCCAGATTTTGTAAAGCTTTCAGTATGCTGGTTTCCATCATGGCTGTAATCCTTAGATTAAATTACCCCATTTATGTTTTTTATACAACAAGAAAATTATGGTTGTCAAAATGAATATTCATTCAGGTTAAGACAAAATACCTTCAAAGCAGGTGGCCTAAAGATTCTACAGCGGCCGAGCATAATGGTAATATTGCTTGGCATAGTACCCGTCCTGTTCGAGCAAGCTGACTCCGTTGATGATGACGCCCAGAAGGTTAATCCTGTGCCCTTCAATGCGGCTTCTGGCCTGCTTCAGGGCAGAGATGGGTGTCTGTCCTGCTCTAACCACCAAGATGAGGCCGTCAGCCAGACGGCTGAGAACCAGGGCATCAGACACGGCCAGAATTGGGGGAGAATCGAAAAGAACATAGTCAAAATTCTGCTTCAGGTAAGAACAGAAGGCTTTCATCTTATCGGAAAGCATGACTTCAATGGGGTCCGTGGGCATTACGCCGGAAGGAACGACAAAGAGATTGTTGAAAGAAGTTGGTTTAATTATTTCGGAGGCATCGACGATCGAGCTGAGAAAGTGCGTTAAACCCCAGGTATAATCAACCTTGAATATTTCGGATAATCTTGGCTTCCTGAGGTCAGAATCGACCAGAACCACTTTCTTGTGGGCCAGGGCCATGGTCAGGCCCAGGTTGGAGATTATCGAGGATTTGCCATCCTTGCTCAACGGGCTGGAGAACACCAGGGCTTTTTTCGAGGTTTCGGGCAGTGACATTAGTAGTGAAGTCCTTATCGACCGGAAAGCTTCGGTTTGAATAGAATGGGGCTGATGATGCACGATAAGCTCTATCTCCGGCTTTTTTTCTTCTTCCCTGGCCTGGGCGGTATTAAGGCTCAGGTCTTTGCCCTGCTGTGCTTTCTTTTTTAGCCCCGGCAATTGAGGGCTCCCATTTAGCAGGCCCTTCAGCAGATGAAACTCTTCCACCGGGCTTCGGGGCTTGATTTCTTTTGCAAAGGCGGGAATCGTGCCGATGACCGGATAGCCGGTGGATACGGTCACATCTCGTGAAGATTTGATGGTGGCTACTAAATAATTAACGAAAAGCGAACTTCCCACCCCGCCGACCAGGGCCAGCAGTAAACTGATTAGGAAAATTTTTTTTCGGTTGGGGAAGGAAGGTTTAACCGGGATGGAAGCTCTGTCTACGACCCACACGTTTAGAGCCTGAAGGTCTTTAAGCCGGGAGGCCAAATCGGTTTCGCTTTGCCTCTTGGTCAGGGCTTCGAGCAGGGCTTTTTTGTTTTCGGTTTCAATCTTGAGGCTGTTGTAAAGAATAGAATTACTGTTAGCCTTGTAAACCTGGGTTTTGAGTTCATCCAGAAGCCTTTGAAGATTTTGTTCCTTGGCCAGGGCTCCCTGGTATTCGGCATATGCAGCTTTGATCAGGTTTTCTTTCTCGTTGGCCAGGGCTTCATAAGTGGCCTCAATTTCGGATTTAAGCTTCTGCATTTCCGGATATTCAGGCTTGAGAGTGGCCAGCCGCCTGGCGTATTCCCGGCTCAGAAGGGCATACTGCTCGCGCAGTCGACTGATGGCCGGGTTAGAGGGGGATTCGGGCAGTTCTTCTGGCCGCAGCGCTTTGAGCTGGTTGTAGGCAGTAAACTTGTTCACACGGTCAAGCGTGGCTGCCGTCAGGGCGGTGTTGACCTCGGTAATTTTTGAAATTAGGGGAGCCTCGGCCGAGCTCAGGGGGAGTATGCCCTGAGCCGTGCCCAGCTCGGCCAGCTTCTTTTCTGCTTCTTCTATATCCTTGCGCAGGGCAGATATCTGTGCGCTGAGGAACTCGGTGGCTTGCTCGGAAGCTGTGTATTTGCGCTTGATCAGCATCTCTATGTAAGAATCAAGCAGAGTGTTTGCAATTTCAGCGGCCAGTTTGGGATTCTTGTGGTTGAAACTCACGTCGATTAACTTGGTTCCGCTAACCGGGTTGACGCTTAAGCTGGCGATAAATTTATCAATCAGCTTTTCCTTAAAAACCGGATTGTCTGGCCGAATTCCTTCTTTCTGCAGTTTGAGGGGAATTTTGGGGCCAATAAATTCCGGATGTTCATGAAGCCTCATCTTGTCGATGACCTCAGAGGCCAGGGACCTGCTCTTGAGCAGCAGAGCGTGGCTCTGAGCATTTATGCCGCCGCCAAGTTGGGCCGCCTCTTCAAAGGGCAGCAGGCCCTGACTTTCTTCAATCCAGATGGAACCGGTGGCAGTGTAAACATGAGGCGAGATGAGAAGATAAATCAGGGTCAGAATTATGATTAAAACAGCCACCGTGATGCCGGTCCATTTCCAGCGAAAAATGGCATTCCAGTAATAAATAATTTGCTCCAGCAGATTTTGCTGTGGTTGGTTTGGCGTGTTTTGGCTTATTTTATCCATGTTCTTTCCTAAGGGTTAATTTTTATTTTCGTTCATTTTTTTATCTTAATTTTTCCTGTCATCTGCCAGATTGCTATTTGATACAGGTCACATGTTTCGCCGGGTCTGTTACCTAATTTCCTTATTTAACCACGATTACATCTCCATCCTGGAGCTGAAAATCTGGCTTCTTGCCATCTATAATTTTATTCAGGTTAAACCAGTAATTTTTCTCCTGTCCGGTCTGACGGTCTTTTCTTTTTACCAGTACCTGAACACCGCTGGCCCATTCGGTCAGACCCCCGGCTTGAGCCACAGCCTGAAGTAAGGTTAATTTTTTAGATTCAAGAAATTGTATCGAGCCGGGGTTTTTTACTTCTCCATAAACATACACGGTGAGCGTCTGGTCAAAAGGCACGATAATCTCATCTTTGGGCCTGAGCATGATGTTGTTATAATTATTTCTTCTTAACAGGTCGTCTACGTTGAGCACAATTCTTTCCTTTTCTCCGCTGTCCTGCTGGCGAAGAATGTGAATTTCTTTGCCGGCCTGCGGAGTGAGGCCCCCGGCTTCAGAAAGAATCTGAACCAGGGTAGTCGGGCCGGCCAGTTCATAAAGTCCCGGGCGCCCGACCGCACCCAGCACGGCAATTTTCTGATGTTCTCTCACGATGACCGTTACGTGAGCATTCTTGGTGTATTTCTCGTCGAGAATAGCCGCCAGCTTTTTCTCCAGTTCCTGGGCAGTTAGCCCGGAAGCCGGGACCTGGCCAATAACGGCCAGGGTTATGGTTCCATCTTCAGCCACCCGAACCGTCTGGTTGAGCTCCGGAAGCTCATAAACCTTGATTTCCAGCAGATCTTTGGCACCAATGCGATAATCGATGACCGGGGTGACTTGCGCTTGCGCTTGTTCAGTTTGTTGTTGAGCCCATGTCTGACCCGGGCAAAAATTAATGGCTATGGCCATGACCAAAAATATCCAGAAGTTATTGGGATTCATCCTCTTTTTCATCCTCTTAACTCCATCCTTTGGCTATAGTTTATTTATTTTTTTCAATCAAAATCTCAAACATTTAAATCATATCAGCGAAGGCATCAGTGAAAGATTTTCTCCTGGCACCGAGCCAAAATTCAGGGTAAAACCCACAAAATAGCGATTTATTTTTAAACCAGAAGGCAGCAATATTCTCCGGTAAATGCTACCCTTCAAGTCTATCCGCCATTCCTTGCCGAGCAGTATGCCCAGGTTGACCGAATAGTTGTGATACTTATAAGCGGGAGCGGTGGTCATGCTTTCTGGTTCCAGCGGATATTCAGTTTTGCCAAATAAAAGGTTAGGGCTGGCGGTGATGGTGCGACTCAGGTGAAAAATCAACCCCCCGCCGTAGGCCGTGCTGAGATAGTGGAGAAGGCTCGAATATATCGAGATGTTGAACCCGCGAGAAAAATATTCCCTGATGCTAAGCCAGCTGGTCAGGTTAGTGATTAAAATTCCCTGGCCGACAAAACCTGAAGCCTTTTTGTACAGAGAAGAGTCAGGGTCGAGCAGGGAGTATCCCAGGCTCACCCCTCCCTGCCAGGTCGGACGGTTCGAAGAGGGCGCCGGGACAAATTCCAGGCCAGCCATTACGGAATAGCTGTGGCTGTTTCTGATTTTTGAGGCTGCATGATTGAAATTGAAAAACCCGACCTGACCGTTCAAGAAAAGTCGGTATTTGGCCGCCGGCTGCAGATAAAAAAATGTGTCAGCATACATTTCTCTCCGGTTTAATTCCTGGTCGAGTGAAATTCCTTCATAGCTGGCATTCAGGTAGTTATACCTGAGAGCCCGTAATTGCCAGGCCAGGATGGTTCTCCTGCTAAGCTGCCAGGCCATAAGTCCGTGCCAGGCAATTTGCTCTTCTCTTACGTTCAGGGCTAATTCCGGGCTGAGACGACGGCGGGAATTATCGTAATTAAAGCCCGTTTGAGAATAGAATTTTTTTGAAAAAAAATGAAGGCGGTTTTCTGTGCGAAAATTTAACGTTCGCTCTTTCTTGTTTTCGGCGAAAAAATAGGTCTGAATCTGCTGGTAGGAATCAAAAATTACTGTTTTGCTGAGAGGCAGAAGCCATTGAAAAAAAGGGCCGGCCGCAAAGGTAAAGTCCGGATATTCCTGGCCCAGGAATCCGTAGTAAATGTCTGAATCATACCCAAGGTTATCTATGGAAAATGCCCTGAAACCCCGTAACTGTCCCATCCTCCAGGGCGCACTTTTTAGCATTTCCTGGAAGGTGGTGAACATCAAATTTGGGGCCTGAACCTGAGCCGAAGCCGTGGAAGAAAACCAAAAAAGAACCGGGATAATTAATACAGCAAGGACTATTATTCTGAATGGCCTCAATTTTTGCCCCGATTCCTTATATCATTAATACCCAAGGTTTTCAATAGGCACCTTTTCCCAGGACCACCGCCGGAATGGTTTTAAAAATAATACTGATGTCAAGCCAGAGGGAAAAATTGTCGATATATTCCAGGTCCAGTTTCATCCAGCCCTCATGGTCAATCTCATTCCGGCCCGAGACCTGCCACAGGCAGGTCAAGCCCGGCTTCATCGAGAATCGCCTCCTCTGCCAGACTTCGTACTTTTCCACTTCCGAGGGCACGGTGGGCCTTGGCCCAACTATGCTCATATCTCCGGCCAGAACGTTGAAAAACTGCGGAAATTCATCAATGCTGAATTTTCTGAGGATTCGGCCAACCGGAGTTATGAACTGAAGTTTCTTCTGCTTGAACTGGGGGGTGGTCATCTCCTCTAAGCTGTTTACTTTTGAGAGGTGCCGGTCAGCTTCGTTTCGCATCGTTCTGAACTTCATCAGTTTGAATTTCCGGCCGTGGAGCCCGAGCCTTTCTTGCCGGAAAAAGACTGGCCCGGGAGAAGTTAATTTAATGGCCAGGGCCGTGGCCACAAACAAAGGGCTTAATAAGAAAATAGCCGCAGAAGAAATTATTATATCCATGGCCCGTTTGACCAGGAGCTGCCACTCGCTTATGCGAACGGTGTTATAGCTCAGAAGGGGGATGCCATCGATTTCGGTAATGACGGCACTGGAGATTTTCATGTCATAGAGGTCGATGGCAATCGAGGTTTCTTTACCTTCAATCTCGCAAATGTGCAGGGCTTCCTGGATCTGGTTTAACCTTGAGCGGGGCAGCACAAAAATTACCTGGTCAACAGGCAGGCGGTGGAAAATGTTGAGCAGGTCTTTGAATCCGCCGATCACCTTGACCCCATTCACTTCTTTGATGTCTCTTTGTTCATCGTCATTGATAATACCGATAACTTTGAGTCCCCAGTCCGGGTTTTGCTTCACCTTGGAAATAAATTGTTCAGCTCTTTTGCCAGTACCCACAACTAAAATATGGCGCCAGTTGTAACCCTGTTCGTGTATCTTCTTCAGGGCCAAAATGATGATGGCCCGGTCGATCAGCAATAACAAAGTTCCGATTATAATAAAGAGGAAAAAGAATAATCTGCTAAGATAAGCGGCTTTAATGACAAACAGGGTAGTGCCAAAGCCAAAAAAGGCCAGGACGGCTGAATTGATAACTCTGGCGGCTGCCCGGTAGTATGGTTCGGTTCGCAAAAATTTATAGCTGCGGCTCAAAGCCAGTGCCAACAGCCAGATGGCCAGGCCCAGGAAATAAGCCAGGGCGTATTGATGAAAGGTGGCCAGGGGGTTACCGGTAACTTCGGCTTCCGGTATGAAACGAGACAGCCTGACATTAACATCGATTATCTCTCGGAGGAAATAAGAGACCAGAAAAGCCAGGCTCAGGAATAGAATGTCAAGAAGCAAGGCAACCTGCTTTAAAAACCTGTCTCGCTCCTTTAACATTGCCTCGTTTCCCCCAATCTTTGATTAATTTATACCATGGTTTAACTCTTCCAGCCAAAGCCAGATCAATCAAGGCGGCGCAGTACCCGGGCCGGGTTACCGGCTACAACCGTGCGCGGAGGCACATCTTTGGTGACCACCGCACCGGCTCCGACAATCGCCTCTTCTCCAACGGTTACCCCGGCCAGGATGGTAGCGCCCGAACCAATCGAGGCTTTTTTCTTCACCACGGTCGGGATGACCTTCCAGTCCTGCTCGCTCTGCAGTTGACCATCGGGTGTAGTGGCGCGAGGATAAAGGTCGTTGATAAAGGTGACACCGTGCCCGATGAACACTTCGTCTTCTATGGTTACCCCCTCGCAGATAAAGGTGTGCGAGGAAATCTTGCAATTCTTGCCAATGGTGGCGCCTTTCTGGATTTCTACAAAGGTTCCGATTTTGGTATTGTCCCCGATTGTACAACCATACAGGTTAACAAAGGCAAAAATTTTCACATTTTGCCCCAGTTTAACATCTGGGGCGATTCGGCAATATTCCATATTTCTTTTCTCCTTTTAACCGAGTTTAACCACCTGGCCCCTCTGGGCAATTGATTTATTGGCTGATTCCAGAAGTTTAACTACCATCAGGCCGGCCTGGCCGTTGTTTATCGGCTCCAGGTTTTTTTCCAGGCAGTCGAGAAGGTATTCCGTTTCCTTTTTCAGTGCTTCGGTATTATCAAGCTGCGGAATGTAAACGTCACCTATGCGGTAACTGATTAACATCTGGTGTTCGCGTTCTTCTGAGGTCTGAATTTTCAGTTCGACACCGCGGTCATAGACCTTTATTTTTTCGTCGGCCGGGATATCATCCCAGAGGAGCATCTTGCGGTTGCCGCTGATGATGGTCCGTCTGACTTTAACCGGGCTCAACCAGTTTACGTGAAAATGGGCCAGAAGATGATGGTTATCGAAATAAACGGTGATGTAGGCTACATCTTCAAAATCGCCGTTATAGTGTGAAACCCCCTGAGCCGAGACGGCTATTGGTTTATCTTTCAGAAGGTAAGTCATGATGGAAAAATCATGAGGAGCCAGGTCCCAGACCACGTTTACATCGCGCTGAAACAGGCCCAGGTTGACTCTGACGGAATCATAAAAAAGGATTTGTCCGAGCTCTCCGTTATCAATCAGCTCTTTCATCTTCTGCACCGCCCCGGTAAACAGAAAGGTATGGTCAACCATAATTTTCAGGTTTTTCTTTTCGGCCAGTTCAACCAGCTCTTCGGCCTGGGCGACGTTGGCCGTAAAAGGTTTTTCGACCAGAACATGCTTGCCGTTCCGCAAAGCTTTTTTGGCCAGTTCGTAGTGGGTGGAGACAGGCGTGACCACCGCCACGAGGTCAATCTCCGGGTCATGAATAAGGTCATCTGACGAATTGTAGGCTTTGATAAATGGGTACAGAGAGGAAGCCAGGGCTAAGCGGCTGGCCCTGGTGTCGCAGATGGCTTTGAGTTTTGCTTTCTGGCTGGAGTTAAAATTCCGGGCCAGGTTAGGTCCCCAGTAACCGAAACCAATAATGCCCACGTTTATCATGCTCACGCTCCCTTTTCCACCGGGTCCTTGGCTAAGCCCGGTTAAATAAAATATTTATGTAAAGAGTCCGAAATATAATTTATTTGTTCGTCCGTGAGCTCCGGATACATGGGCAAGGAGAGAATCTGGCCCTGGTATTCGTGGGCTCTGGGGAAATCTTCCGGTTTATGCTTCATCCAGGCATAAGCCTGGGTAAAGGGCAGGGCATAGGGGTAATGAATGTTGGTGGCAATGCCTTCTTTTTTCAGGTGTTCAATGAGGCGTTCGCGCTCGGGCACTCTGATACAGTAGATGTGGAAGATGTGATAGGCTTCGGGTCTCAGTCTGGGGCACTCGATTTCGGGAATATCAGACAGAAGCTGGTTGAGCCTCAGGGCATGTTCATGGCGGGCCTGATTCCATTGTTCGAGATATTTTAACTTCACGGATAAGATGGCTGCCTGCAGGCCGTCCAGACGGCTGTTTATTCCTTCAATTTCGTGGATGTATTTTTTCCGGGAACCGTGGTTGGCAAACAGACGGGCGCGTTGGGCGAATTCGTCATCATTGGTGATGATGGCTCCGCCGTCTCCGTAGGCTCCGAGGTTTTTTCCAGGGTAGAAGCTGAAGGTTCCGGCCAAGCCAAAAGTGCCGGTATACCGGCCATGATAGGTGGCCAGGTGAGATTGAGCGCAGTCCTCAATCATAAGGAGGTTATGTCGTTCACAAATATCTTTAATTTTATAAATGTCTGCGGCCTGACCGTAAAGGTGGACAGGAATGATAGCTTTTGTCTCGGGTGTTATTTTTTCTTCAATTTTACTTGGATCCAGATGATAGTATTCATCAATGTCAACAAAAACCGGTCTGGCCCCCGTCAGGCTTATAGCTTCCGAAGTGGCGATGAAGGTGTTGGCGGCGGTGATAACTTCATCCCCCGGCCCGACACCGGCCGCCTTGAGACTGATATAAATGGCATCCGTGCCGTTGGCGCAACTTATGCAGTGTTTTACCCCAAGTTGGCGGGCGAAGCTCTGTTCAAATGCTTCCACATATTTCCCGCCAACGAAAGCCGTGTCATTCAGAACTGACTGGATGGCAGAATTGATTTCTTCCCTGATAGAAAGATACTGACTCTTGAGGTCAACAAAGGGGATGTTCATAATATTTTTTGCCCTTCTTAATAAATTTAAATCATAATATTTATTTTAACTTTTCTGTCAGCTTTGAACTCGAGGTCCAGGCTGGCCTGAAATATAAAATATGCCCCCTCAGATAAGCACACAAGAAAATGCTTACTAACCTGCGCACCCATTGTCTTATTGCCTTGGCTAGCTCTTCCTTAATTAGATATATACTTGATAGGGGAGTAAATGTCAAGCATAAGTTTTTTCAGGTAGGCAAAACGCCTTAAAAGAATGATATTTAGTCTTGTTATGTTTTATTTATTTAGATAACCTGGTGGACATATTATTAGTCAAGCTTTAAACCTGATTTTACCTGTCTTAGGTATTCTTTGAGAGGGCTTAATCCTCTTGATATGATTATAAGCAGCAATAAATAAATTAAACCGTAGATTAATACTCCGGCCAGCAGACGAAGGAAGAGCATCAGTTTGGATAGGAATACCACTTTTATTTGCCAAACCAGAACCCCTGACAGATAGGCAGCTAAGGTATTTTTAAGGACAGCCTTAAAGATTGATTTGAGTGAAATGGAAATCAGCTGCCCAGCATATAGAAGAGATGGAAAAGTCAGGATGATTATTAAGAGGGAATAAGCCCAGGCAATGCCTGTTAAACCAAAAAACGTGCCTGCGATGAGTCCAATAATGAGCAAGAATGAACTAAGAATTCCCCATTTTAACCAGCGGTCTGACCTTCCCAACGATACGTGCAGCCAGCCGTTCGTGTTATATATAATGTTAAATCCCATAGACACGCCCAGAATTGACAGTAGCTTGACAGAAGAGGTCCATTTAGGGCCGAGAATTAGCAGGACGATTTCTCGGCTGAAAGTGGTGAGGAGCAAGCTCATAGGCATTCCAACAAAACTTATTAATGATAAAGCATCATAATAGTAAGATTTAAATTTTGCCGGATTGTTTCTTAGCTTGCTTAGAGTGCTTATGGCCACATGAAAAAGAGATTGCGAAAGCTGGCCCGAGGGGGTGGTGGCCAGATAATAGGAACGACTGTAGTAGCCAAGTTGTTCGCTGTCAAATTTTTTGCCAATGATGATCTTATCGAGGTTATTAGAGAAATAGTTTATTATATAAAAACCAACTGAATTGAGACCAAATTTCATCAGATTTTTAACTTCTTGAGAATGAGCTGGTTTGCCAGGCCTCCAGCGGCAAAAGAGCCAGGCCAGAGCAAAGGTGGAAATTGCCCAAGCCAGGTCTCTTAAGACCAAAGCCCAGTATCTGCAGCCAGTAAGAGCGAGGATAATTCCTATAGTTGTGCTAACAGCTGCGGCCAGCACACTGATAATAGCCGTTTTTAGAAAAAGAAGCTGTCTTTTCAGCAGAGCTACATGCTGGAATGAAAGGCCCCAGAATATAAACTGAAGGGAGGAGACTATAAGAATACTTGAAAGTTCAGGTTTTCTAAAAAAATTTACGGCCAAGGGACTTATCAGGCAAAGAAGCGCGGTTATGGCCAGTCCTATTCCGAAGTTTATCCAGAAAAGAGAGCTGACAATATTCTGGTTTAGCGTAGAGGCCTGGATGGTGGCATCAGTCAAACCAACATCTTGAAAGACAAAGAAGATGCTAATAAAAACGGAAGCCATAGCAAACAGGCCAAAATCGTCTGGGGTCAACAATCGAGCCAGGACAATCACTCCAATCATCTGCATAAGTGTTGTGAGAATTCTGGAGACAAATGAAACAATGCTGCTTCTAATTGCTTGGGTTTTCAGGCTACCCGAGACAGAGGCGTCCGTATAACTTCTTTCTTCCGAACGAGAATTATCTTTCATGATTAATTATTATTCGTCTGTTGAGTTTGAGCAATTCAAGCAGTCTTCCGGCGTGATCTCCTATTTTAATAAGGTACTGAGCGAAAACATCATATCCGAGCACCAATAAAAAGGGCAAAGCCAGAGAATAGGAGAATAGAGCCGTGACGGATTTAAAAAACAAATGAAGCCCGGAAACCGGATAATGAGTTGACATTTTTCCCCGAATCAGGGCTTTTTTGAACATGGCTGTAATTTTCCATCTTTCTGGTTCAATGATTTCCTGAAGAGAAGCCCCATTATACCAGTAGATCTTACATCCTTTTTCCATAAGCTGCCGGGTAAAATCTTGATCTTCTCCTCCTTGACCAAATTCTGGGTTAAAACTTAGCTTCTGTTCGACCAGGATAGACCTTTTTATCATAAGATTTCCTGTTCTTCCATCTTGCCACCTTTTTAAAAAACCAGAAGGAGGAAAAGACCGCAAAAAGAATTTACCCTTCTCCACCCAAACTGGCGGCTTAGACCTGTAAACAGGCCAAACCGGACCCATGATGACATCGGCTGAATGAATTTGCATTTGCCGATATAGGCGAAGAAGCCAGTCTTCCCCGGGCTGTTCGTCGTCATCGATGAAGGCTATCAAATCTCCGGTAGCCAGCTCTAAAGCTTTATTTCTGGCTTTAGCGATATTTGCCTCGGGTTCCATAGCGTAGGTTATTTTAATTTTGGCAGTTTCTTGAAAAGGCTCAACCACCCTTCGTGCACTTTGGGCACAGTCATTGTCAACGATTATAATGGAATAGGTAAAAAGTTTACTGGTTTCCAGGCTTAACAATTTGGGCAGAAGTTCCTTTAACAGATTAGGCCTTTTGTAGGTGCAGAGGCAAACATCAATGTGGGGTTTTTGGCGGGTGGGGGATTTAGAAAATGTTTGGAGCATCTTTTTATTCAGTCTGCGGCCAGAATGTACTCGGATTCAGAGTTTAGGATTTTTTCTTTTGGTATAAATGACATCATGATAATAAAAGAAAAGGGGAAATCAGATAAGCTGGCTAAAGTTGATTCGGCGCAATTATGGATCAAAAACATGAAAACGAGACAAAGGAAAAATATTCCAACTCGATTGAAGGTCACAGCTAGGTCCAGGAATTTTTTGGTTGATGCATAGATAAAAATCAATATTAAGAAAAGCCCAAGAAAACCTAACTCGAGAATGGTATCAAGGTAACCATTATGAGCGTGGCTTTCAATCTGTTCCCGAAGAGCGGTCGTCCAGAAGCCACCTTCACCATAACCCAAGAATGGCTTTTTCCAGACATATGGAACAAGCATTGACCAGATTTGCGTTCTGCCGGTTAAGGTGGCCTCTCTACCGAAAAAAGAAATAAATTTCGTCCACGGTACTTTACCGGAAAAGGGCAGCATAATTCCCAAAATGATAATTAAAAGAAGAGAGATTTTTATCAGGTTAGCGTTTATCAATTTTTGCTTTTTTTTGAAGTAATAAAATGTGAAGAGTATAACCAGTCCAACCATTAAAGAAATAGTAGAAGTGGCAGAATATTTGAAGGTTCTTTTTGGGCCTAGAAATAACGCAAAACTCAATAACATTATGAAGAGATCGGTCAAAAAAAGAAGCTTATTCGGCACAGAAGACCAATTTAGAAAATAATCCCAGTTTGACCAGATCAAAAAAATAAGGCTAAAAATACAGATAAGAGCCAGGCCATTTTTTTGAGTGGCCACCCCAACCCACATAATTTCCCCGCTCCACCTGCCGTACTGGCGCCCAAACTCCGGGAAATACTTGATCAGCATAAGCGAGATAGGAATAGCAATGTAGATAGCCCTTCTGAATGCAGAGAAAATGGATTTTATGGGGGAGTCTTCAGAAAGAGCTAGTGCAATGATACCAAGGGTAATGGCTTCTTTTACCCACCTTCTAAAAGAAATTTCCGGAAATCTGGACCAAATTATACTGAGAAGCATGTAGCCCAGCACTAAAAAGAACAGCTTGTTTTTTGGCCAGAGTTCTGACCATTTGAAATTATTACGGGTGGCAATTAGCACCGCCAGACCAAAAATTGTCAATAAAAAAAACCTATCGTAAGCACTTCCCTGTTCCATGGTTGACTTAATGTTTAGCCATGATCCAATGGGCTTAGTAATGGAGTACAAAGTCCAAATGGTAAGGATCCAAATTCCCGGGCCTTTGATTTTTTGCACAGAATGTTCAATCCAAACAATGATCAAGCATAAAACACAAAAAATTGCTAATGCTAAATTAGAAGGCAAATGTTACCCCGTTTCTACTCAAGTTATATGAACTTATTATCAATTTTACTCTTGGGTGTCAAGAAATGTTTTTATTAATGTTTATCTTTTTATTTTTCAATAGGTTATTAAATCCCCGAGACTGTTTAGCCATCATCGCTTAATTATTCTGCCTAAAATGCTCTTCAAAATCGCCCTGAAGGGTGATTCCGAATTTCGAGAACAGACGACAAAATTTTGACGAAATGGACAATAAATGACTGAAAAGAGAGGTGCCACATGTTGATAGGAGAAAAAAAGAAAATAGTTGCTCTTACAGTATTTTTATTCATATTTCTAAAAATAACGTCATCCATTCTTGACGCTCAAATCAAAAAGTTGGGTTGGGATCAATTGACTTCAATATCGATTGCGCGGATAACCTCAAAAAGCTCGACTCTGAAGGCAGCTTTTTCTTATACTCCTATCTTCCCTGTTTCCGGACTGCCAATTCAATTTTATGATAAATCTTCCGGCAATCCTGACAAATGGTCATGGGATTTTGGCGATGGATCATTTAGCTCAGAAAAAAATCCGACCCATATATATAATACTTCGGGCTATTTTATAGTTAGTCTGACTGTCGAATTTAACGGTACAACCTCAAAAATTTCCAGGAAAATCAGAGTTTTAGCCGGTGCAAATAAAACCAGTTCGGAACAGAAGGTTGGGGAGCTGACAGCGAATTTTGTTTTTCAACCAGCAGTGACTGAAGAAGGAATGGAAGTTCAGTTTACTGACATGTCAACCGGAAATCCGACTTCTTGGAATTGGAATTTTGGTGATGGAGGAACGAGCTCGGAAAAGAACCCGAAGCATATCTATACAAAATCCGGGACCTATAATATCACTTTAGAAGTCAGTAATGGTGCGGTGACCAAGAATACAGTTAAACAAATTACAGTGGTTTCTTCATTAATTCCAGACTTTTCTTATAGTCCTGATCAACCCGAAGTCGGTCAATCTGTTCAGTTTGTCGATGTTACCGTAGGGAATCCGGTCAACTGGGCTTGGGATTTTGGGGATGGAGATTCAAGCACCCTAAGGAATCCGATTCACGTTTATAATCAGCCTGGACTTTATAAAGTAACTCTTAAAGTGTCGAACAGCTATTTTACCAAATTTGTTTCCAAGACGATCTCAATCAAAAGTCTTCCGGTTGTGGATTTTGATTTCAGCCCGAGTTTACCTCAGGTCGGCCAGGAAATCCAATTTTATAACTTGACCACTTGCCCGGTAGAGAGTTATTCCTGGAGTTTTGGAGATGGAGCCACCAGCAGTCTGAAAGACCCGGTACATCGGTATCAAGCTCCTGGAAGCTATGTGGTAACGCTTACCGCAACTAACGATAGCGGTTCGGCCAGCAAAAGCAAGACAATCGTCATTGCTCAGTCACTATTTCCCGGATTCAGTTATTCTCCATCTTCCCCCTATGCCGGAGAAAATGTCCAGTTTACAGATACTTCCCAGGGTAATCCCACCAGCTGGCAATGGGACTTTGGAGACGGTTTTTCGGCAACCATGCAGAACCCATCTCATGTTTATGAGGAACCAGGTTCTTTTAATGTAACTCTCAGGATTTCTAATGGTGCCGAGACGAAAAGCCTGAGCCAGACCATCACTATTAAGACCAGGGTTAGAGCAGATTTTAGTTTTAGCCCGACCTTACCGCTGCCGGGAACTTCGGTGGTTTTTACTGATAAATCTTCAGGTAACATAAAAAGTTGGAACTGGAATTTTGGTGACGGAGCAACCAGCACCGAACAAAATCCCACCCATATTTATAACACATCCGGTTCATATAATGTTACGCTGACTGTTTCGGATGGCACTTATTCGAATTCCATGATTCAAACAGTTCAGGTTAAAGCCTTACTTTCAGCGAAGTTTAGTTTTGAACCATCAAATCCAGTGGTTGGACAGCAGGTTCAGTTTTTCGATAACTCCGAAGGAACCCCAGTTAATTGGCAGTGGGATTTTGGAGATGGAACTGTCGGCTCAGTTAAAAACCCCACCCACGTTTATGCTAAAGATGGAACTTATACCGTTCAGCTGACTGTTTCTGATGGGACAAACACCAGCTCTTTTACCCAGGCAATAACTATTTTGCCTGCGACCAGCGGAGTCATCAGAGCGGCCAGTTGTCAGTTAGGAGACGTGGAGGCAGCCATAGCTATGGCCAAGGCAGGGGATGTGGTGGTGGTGCCGAACGGCAGTGCGGTCTGGAATCGTCAGTTAGTGGTAACCAAGGGGGTGATACTGAAGGCGGAGAGCAAGGGGGGTGTAAGCATTACGAGCAATTACAGTGGGGTGAAGTACCAGCCGTCAAACTTTTTGATATATTACAAGGTGAGCAATCCTGAGGCGGACGAGCCATTTCGGATAAGCGGGTTCAAGATAGATTTAGCAGGCAAGTGTGAGGGGATATTGATAGAGAACAGCACGGTGGTGCCGTCGAGGCGGAATCGGATAGATAACAACGAGATAAGGAATGCGGCGGGGCGGTTGATAAAGATAGTGGGTACGGTGTACGGGGTGGCGGACAACAACGTGCTGGATTTAAGCGGAGGGGCACTGTTGACGGTGTACGGGTTGAATGAGGCCTCCTGGAAGAATCTGCGGTATGAGTTGGGGACCGGGGACACGTGGTTTTTTGAGGACAACGTGGTGTATGTATATGACACGGCGCATGATGGGGGAGTGGGAGGGCGGTACTGTGCCAGGTATAATCATTACATAAACCGGAAGAACGGGAACATCTACCCGCTGTTTGATATGCACGGAAATATGGGTAGCGGTGATAATTTATCGGGGATGGGGATAGAGGTGTACGGGAACACGATAGATTTGGCTGGCTACAACAGTTGTTTGTATGACCAGCGGGGTGGTCGAGGTGTCTTTTTCAACAACGTGGTGGTGAATGGTGGGAGTGTGGATTTTAAGGTAAGGGAAGAGTATTTTGATTATTTGAATCCGCCGGAGGCAGCTGCTGACGGGCAACCCCAGCATGTATCTGACAGTTATTTTTGGGGGAACGTGAGGAACGGGGTGAAGATGACGGTGAATAATCCGTACGTGGGTGGTACATTGGATTATGGTGGCAGCAAGGGTGTGGTGCCGCGGGAGGACGTGCATTTTTGGCGGGAGAAAGGTGTTTTTGATGGCAGCAGCGGAGTGGGGGTAGGGCTGCTGGCGGCCCGGCCGGAGCAGTGCACGAGAGAAGGAGTGGGCTGGTGGGCGACAGACAAGCAGACGCTGTACCGCTGGAAAAATAACAGCTGGCAAGTGTTCTACATCCCTTATACTTACCCACATCCACTGAGGTATCAACTAGCTGATTAGATATATTTATGGGATTTAGTTTAAAACAAGGGCTCCAGGAAGGAGCCCTTGTTTTTATTATATAACTAGCAATTTATTAATTTTTGCTGATTTAATCTCCCTTCTATTTTAGACTTAATGTTATAAGATGAGTAAGGAAAAACCGGATTGGTAATTAATTTAACTCTCGCTTTAATAATGCAGCCAGGCGAAGCAACTTAAAGTCTATTTGACATTTAGTTATAAAAAACCCATAATAAAAGTAACCATCTACTGAGTGAGAGATTTGGAAAAATCAAGACTGTTTTTCCGACGCCAGTTTCTTCTGGCCAGAGGGCCGATTAGCGAACTGGCCAGTTGGAAGTCCCTGACTCTGGAAAATAATACCATACTGTATGCACATCCTGACCTGCCGGTAGAAGTGCGTCGAGACCAAAAAAAGGCCATAGTACTTATTGGCTATCTTTTTGATCACAGGCAAATTCAAAAAGGAAACGCGGATATTATTGACGCTCTGATCAGTTCGACTTCGGATTTTTCCACTCTCAGACAGGCGCTGAAAAATTATGCTGGCCAATATGCCATTATCTATCTTTCTAAATCAGAATTTAATATTATTCATGATGCTTTGGGATTGAGAGAAGTTTATTATTGTTGCCTGCCTAACCGAGTGATTTGCGGTTCTCAACCTAACATACTAAAAAAATTTGCTGACCCACCGCTAAGAGAAACCGTTGATGAACGGAAGAGAAGGTTTTTCCAATTGGAAATGAAACAGGTTAGGCAAGGCCGTTTTTGGGTTGGGCCGGAAACGATTTATGACGGTGTTTTCCATCTTTATCCCAATCATTATCTTGACCTGATTAATTGCCAACAAGTTCGTTACTGGCCTGATGCGAAGCTGTTAAAACGGGAGCTTGAAGAAGTTATTGAGTTAGCATGTGCTTATCTGCAAAATATTCTCAAAGCTGCTGCTAACAGATTTTCGCTGATGATGGCCGTTACGGCGGGTTACGACACCAGAACTCTTTTGGCAGCCAGCCGGGAAATCTCTGATCAAATTTATTATTTTATAAACAGAATTCCGGGATTGACGGACAATCATCCTGATATTTATATCCCATCAAACATGTTCAAAAGGATAGGTTTGCCATTTCATATCCATGAAATTGAGGGTGAAATAGACCGGGATTTTAGAGATATTTTCTTTGAAAACACCTTCTTTGCTTCAGAAAGTTCTCTGCCGGTCATTTATAACGTTTATTATAAGAATCACAGTCATCGGGTTAATGTTTTGGGGGTGGGTGAAATTGGACGCAGCTTTTTTGGCCGCCGGCCCAGAAAGTTAGATGGCTATTTTCTGGCCAGGGCTCTGAAGTACAAAGATTCGGTTTATGCAGTTAATATGTGTCAGAAATGGTTGGATGAATCTTTGACCTATGCCGAGGATTTTGGAGTAGATATAATGACCCTGCTTCTATGGGAACAATTACTGGGCAATTGGGGAGCGGTTGGCAATTCTGAGTCTGATATTGCCATAGATGAGTTTGATCCTTTTGATTCTCATTATATATATGAGTTGCTGTTGAGTATTGACCCACGATATTCTAAATATAGTGATAACCTACTTTTTAAGGAAATGATAAGGAAGATGTGGAGCGAACTTTTAGAATTTCCAATAAACCCTCCCTCTAGATTTTATGATAAATTGCGTTATTTCTTAATAAAATACAACTTGTTTAGCCCACTAAGAAATTTGGTTTATTCTTTAGATCGTTTAAAGTATAAATTGAAGCACCAACGTTAGCTAAGATATTGCCTTTTATGAACCCACCTAATAGAACTTATAAATCAGACAGTACTTTAAAAAGCGAATGAGTTCAAGCAAGGGAAAATGAGGGGATATATTTTTGTTAATGAGACGAGCCATCTCCCTTTTTGCTTTCCCGATTAAGGTTGGGGCCGGATTAATTGGTTCAGACAGGACCTCGGGCCATAAATAGTCTATCAGTTTATAATCAAAATGGTTAAAGTTACCACGCCTTAGACCTGGATTAACCGAATTAACCAGTCTTATTAAAAGCCGGTTGTTAAAGGGATTGAATGTTTCATGAGCAAAATCAAAGTCCAGGTAGGCTTCTGCCACCCAGCGTGAGATGTTTTCTAACTCAAACAAGACGGTTGGATGAATCTTGGACAATAGCAAAGATGGTGTGGCCTCATCTAGCCATTTTTTAAACATGCTTCTGGCCAAAGGATGGTCAAGGGATGACATTATAGCCAGCGTCTTTCCGGAAACCAGAAAATCAGGAATCCAGAAAAGCATTCGGCTAAACTCATAAAGGTTGCTGTTTACAAGCGTCGCCTTTGGCCCAAATTTTTGCAGAAAGGAAAAAGCAATAGTTCCTCTTCTCAAGACGCATAAAGCATTATTTAAGGAAAGAATATTTTTGAATTCGGGGTTTATCGGGATAATTTCACAATAATCGTAGTTAAGTTTGAGCCGGTTAGCTAAGCGTTTTGGAATTTCCTCATCGAAGAAATTATGGTTAAGTGGAGTATGAGTAAAAAATGTTACATGCTTAGTCAATGCTTTGCAAGCGGCCAGGGTTATCCGGCTATCAAGCCCGGCCGAGAGACCGATTTTTAGGTTAAGCCTTCTGGCCGCTGCCTGTAAAGAGCCAGTTAGTAATCTGGCTACCTGAGGAATAACATCTTCTATTTTGTTTTCGGGTATTTTATTCCGGTCAGGCCAGAATCGTCTGGTATCTCCTGAATTAAGGTCCAGCAGATGGTTAGAAAGCAAACAGTAAATATTTTTATATATGGTTTTCTGATAGGGAAAATAGAAGTCCAGTTGGCCTTTTTGAAAAACAGAGAGGTTTAGGAAATCAAGCATCTCTCCGTCGAGTTCGGACGAAAATTGCTCAGCCAATAATTTAGGTTGTGAGGCGCACCAGACCTTCCCTGAGCTATCCTTCCCATAGACGAGATTTCTTAAACCACAGGCATCATGAAGCAGGAAAAAATATTCTTTATTTCGGAAGATGAGAACAAACCGGCCCGTCAGATGTTCAATGAAATTAATAATTGATTTAACACTTGTTGAACTATTTTCCAGTCTGTTTAGAATGTCTTGGTTATTCAGTTCTGGTTCATAGGGATCAACCCAGTATCCCAGCAGAATAAGCTCGTGCCCCCGGCTTGTCAGAGAGTGTACCGGTAAATCTGGGTGGGCTGCCAAATAATAACCATTAGATAACCGCAGATATTGCCAGTGTGGATAATCAACGCTTCTGGGGCCGAGGATGAATTGCCGACGACGAAAATATTTGGCCATGAACTCATTATCACCCATCGCTCAAATTTTATAAAAAAATGGTTTTATTTGAAACCAAAATTTCTTTCCATTTACAGCCCAAGATTAATCTAATTCATCATTTATGCTACAATTAACATACAAAAAACTGGAGGGTAAAGAAGATGAAATATCAATCATCAGGGCGGGGGATAAATCTTGGCATTTAACTTCGGGACAAAAGGCAAACTGAGACGTATTATTTCTTTAGCGGGCGGAGTTTTTCTGACCGTATCGGTGTTTTTGGTATTTGCTCAAGAATCAGGGAATTATGAAAAAAAATATTTGCCGAAAATTTCGAACATATCTTTGCACTGTTTGTTCTTGCCTGGTAATTTAAGTTTTTATCGTTGGTCAGCATCCACCATGTCTGATGCTTTAAAAGCTGAATTTTCTTATTATCCACTTCATCCGCGAGCTGGAGAGAAGGTACATTTTTATGATCAGTCTACAGGCAATATTACCCGAAGGATCTGGAGATTCGGGTTGTTCCGGTACAGTTTACTCAAGAATCCAGAAGTAATTTTCTTAGATAATAGAATTTATCTTGTATCTCTAACTGTTTTTTCGAATGAAAAGATTGACTCTCGACAGGAATATTTAGAGATCGCCCCAATGGGTGAGAACACAAGAATAGCCAGAAGTTGTCAGTTAGGAGACGTGGAGGCAGCCATAGCTATGGCCAAGGCAGGGGATGTGGTGGTGGTGCCGAACGGCAGTGCGGTCTGGAATCGTCAGTTAGTGGTAACCAAGGGGGTGATACTGAAGGCGGAGAGCAAGGGGGGTGTAAGCATTACGAGCAATTACAGTGGGGTGAAGTACCAGCCGTCAAACTTTTTGATATATTACAAGGTGAGCAATCCTGAGGCGGACGAGCCATTTCGGATAAGCGGGTTCAAGATAGATTTAGCAGGCAAGTGTGAGGGGATATTGATAGAGAACAGCACGGTGGTGCCGTCGAGGCGGAATCGGATAGATAACAACGAGATAAGGAATGCGGCGGGGCGGTTGATAAAGATAGTGGGTACGGTGTACGGGGTGGCGGACAACAACGTGCTGGATTTAAGCGGAGGGGCACTGTTGACGGTGTACGGGTTGAATGAGGCCTCCTGGAAGAATCTGCGGTATGAGTTGGGGACCGGGGACACGTGGTTTTTTGAGGACAACGTGGTGTATGTATATGACACGGCGCATGATGGGGGAGTGGGAGGGCGGTACTGTGCCAGGTATAATCATTACATAAACCGGAAGAACGGGAACATCTACCCGCTGTTTGATATGCACGGAAATATGGGTAGCGGTGATAATTTATCGGGGATGGGGATAGAGGTGTACGGGAACACGATAGATTTGGCTGGCTACAACAGTTGTTTGTATGACCAGCGGGGTGGTCGAGGTGTCTTTTTCAACAACGTGGTGGTGAATGGTGGGAGTGTGGATTTTAAGGTAAGGGAAGAGTATTTTGATTATTTGAATCCGCCGGAGGCAGCTGCTGACGGGCAACCCCAGCATGTATCTGACAGTTATTTTTGGGGGAACGTGAGGAACGGGGTGAAGATGACGGTGAATAATCCGTACGTGGGTGGTACATTGGATTATGGTGGCAGCAAGGGTGTGGTGCCGCGGGAGGACGTGCATTTTTGGCGGGAGAAAGGTGTTTTTGATGGCAGCAGCGGAGTGGGGGTAGGGCTGCTGGCGGCCCGGCCGGAGCAGTGCACGAGAGAAGGAGTGGGCTGGTGGGCGACAGACAAGCAGACGCTGTACCGCTGGAAAAATAACAGCTGGCAAGTGTTCTACATCCCTTATACTTACCCGCATCCGATAAGACAAGAATTAATTGATTAGCAAAAGGCTTTTTGTTAAATGGAAGAAAAAATAAATAATAGGATGTTAAGAGCATCTATTGTCGGTTGCGGTAAAATCGCCGAGGCTCATGCTGAAGTTATCAAGTTCTCGCCCCTAGCCAGATTGGTAGCCACCTGTGACCGGGAAAAGTTAATGGCCAAGCAGATGTCTGAGCGCTTTGGTGCTGAAAACTATTATGATGATTTATCTTTATTAATAAAGGAAAAGCAGCCAGATGTTGTTCACATTACTACACCTCCGCACAGCCACTATATTCTGGCCAGAAAATGTTTGGAAAGTAACTGCCATGTATTTGTTGAAAAACCATTTACAATTAGCGTCCGGGAAACAGAAGATTTGCTTGCCCTGGCCAAATCTCGCGGGCTAAAAATTACGGTCGGTACAGATGAACAGTTTTCAGCTGTGGCCATGGAGATGAGGAAATTGGTTGTCCAGGGATGGTTGGGAAAGCCACCTTATCATCTTGACATTTATTACGGATATGAGCTGGGTGATGAGCGATATGCTCAGGCCTTTTTAAAAAACAGAGAACACTGGTTGTGGGTACTCCCCGGGCAGCTTATTCAGAACCTTTTACCCCATGCCATTATGAAGGCGGTTGAGTTTCTGGAAAGCGGAGAAATTAATGTTATGGCTATAGGCTTTACTAGCTCGCTGTTAAAAAAATTGGGGGAGGAAAGGTTAAAAGATGAACTCAGAGCAATCATTACCGATAAGACTGGGACCACGGCTTATATTACTTTTTCTACCCAGATTCGGCCAGCCAGTCGGATGATGCTGATATTTGGTTCAAATAATGGCCTACTGGTCGACCAAGAACATCATGGGCTAATAAAACTTGAGGGCAAGAGTTATAAGAGCTACCTTGAAAAAACCTGGCCATTAAAAAAACTGGCCGGCCAGTACCATCAGAACATGTTCAGAAACATCTGGTTGTTTTTAAAGCGGGAATTTCAAATGAAAAGGGGCTTATACAATCTTATTGACCTGTTTTATCGTTCGATTTTAAGCAACGGGGAGCCTCCGATACCTTACCAGCAGATCCGGCTCTGCTCTGAAATTTTAGATAAAATCATCGCTTCTGTTTATGATAATAAACCAAGAGACATAGGATGATTGGTTTTTCGGCTGGTTTGAAGCAGGTGCTGCTTTTTCATGCTGGCCTGGTTCAGCATTATCGGGTCGGGCTGTATGATTATTTGCACGAATTTCTTAAAAATCATGGTTATTATCTCACGGTTATCTCTGAGGGGCACGAACTCAAGGAAAAAGAGTATTATTTCCCCGAAATTCGGGTTAATTTTACTTTAAATTCTTTAATAGGGCTCCTTCGAAAGATAAAGCCCTGGGCAGTTATTCTGTTTATAAATCATCGACAGAAATATTTTTTCCCTTTACTTCTGTATTTGAAATTTGCAGGTATTAAGACCATTACTTGGACTCACGGTGTTAACCTTCAGAAAAGAAAAAATGTTCTGAGTCGGCTGACCCATCATCTGGAACACAGTCTGTGTCAGGGGATAATCCTTTATTCCCAAGACCTTATGAAATATTTATTTCCTCCACACAGAAGGAAAGCCTTTGTTGCCAACAACACCCTTAACATTTTCTGGTTTGACCCGACCAAAGTTGACCGTGAGGCCCTGCTTAGAAAATACGGCATCACCACCGAAAAGAACATTGTTTTTTCCGGTAGAATAACAAGGAGAAAAAGACTGGGGGACCTGCTGCAAGCCTTTGGGAAATTGAAGACAAAAGGCGCCGGCCTTATCCTGGTTGGACCGGATGAAGATGGCCTTATTTCCTCAGATTTAAAGATAAATAACAACATATTTCACGTTGGCCCACTTTATGGCTATCAAGCCTTGGAAATACTTTCGGCCGCGGAAGTTTGTTGTCTCCCAGGGGCTGTGGGATTAAGTATCGTTGATGCTATGTATTGTGGATTGCCAGTGGTGACTGAACAGGTTGACCATGGCCCGGAAATAATTTATCTAAAAGACAATGTCAACGGCTTTATAGTCCCTCGAGGGAATATTGAGGCGCTGGCGGAAAAACTTGACCTGCTCCTTTCCGACGACAGGTTAAGGCGGGAAATGGGGCAAAGGGCTAGGCAGGAAATATTAACCAATGGTTGTCCTAAAAAGTTTGCAGAGGGTTTTATAAAAGCCTTGGAATATCTCGGTGGGCAGAGGTGACATAAATCGAAGTGAACAAAGAGGGTAAATTGTTTGAAACGGGAGGCAAATATAGTCCAACTTTCTCTTTTATTATAGACCGCCATGAGCCCATTCTGGTGACCGGAGCGGCCGGTTTTATTGGACGCCAGGTGGCCGGGCAGCTGCTGAAAATGGGCTTCAGAGCGATAAGATGTCTGGTCAGACCATCCAGTTCTGTCTCGGAATTGAATTACATCGTCCGGCAGGCTGGCGCCGGTGAGCGGTCGGTTGAAATAATACCCGCAGATTTGCTTTCGCCTGATTCACTTCACCAAGCCACCGACGGCGTTTCGCTGGTTTATCATTTGGCGGCCGGCACGGGCACCAAATCATTCTCCGAGGCTTTTCTCCATTCAGTCGTTGGCACCCGCAATCTCATCGAAAGCTGTCTGCAATACGGTCGCCTGAAGCGTCTGGTTAATGTCAGCAGCTTTGCCGTTTACACCAACATGAATAAAAAAACGGGTAGAATACTGGATGAAACCTGTCCGGTTGAGACTTCTCCTGAAACCAGGGCCGAAGCCTACTGTTATGGCAAGGTCAAGCAGGATGAACTGGTAATTCAGTACGGCCGGGAAAAAGGACTGCCCTTTGTCATAGTGCGGCCAGGAACTGTCTATGGGCCAGGCAAATGTTTCATCCCCGGCCGGGTCGGCCTGGATACATTTGGTTTTTACCTCCACCTGGGAGGGAGTAATCCTTTGCCCTTGACCTATGTTGAAAATTGTGCAGAGGCTATCGTCCTGGCCGGGCTTGTGCCAGGATTGGAAGGAGAGGTCTTCAATGTAGTTGATGATGATTTGCCGACCAGCAGAGAATTCTTGAAAAGGTTCAAGAAAGAAGTGAAACATTTCAGGTCCGTTTATTTGCCCAAGCCGGCCAGCTATCTGTTTTTTGTTTTCTGGGAAAAATTCTCCGCCTGGTCCAGGGGGCAAATACCTCCGGTTTTTAGCAGACGGGAATGGATGGCCTATTATAAGAAGACCTATTACGCCAATGAAAAGATTAAGCAGAAAACCGGCTGGAAACCACGGGTTAGCACGGAGGAGGGTTTAAAGAATTTTTTTGATTATTGCCGCTCGATAAAAAAATATTCCTGACTAAAAAAAGAATTTTAAATCAAACCTGATAATTTCTCAGCTTGTGTTTTTCTTGGTCAACAATATCACCGCCCTTTAAAATTCTGACTGCTATTTCATAACCGTAATACTTGACCGGGTTTAATTTATACTTCCAGATAAAACCGCGATAAAGTTCTCCGCCAAACCTTTCCTTATACTGGCTGAGACCTTCCTGTTTGGAACCCTTTTCCGGGTCGATTCTTACCCCCACAAAATCATAGCATTTGACACCAAGAAATTTAAAATATTTTATAGCTTCCCAGTGCAGCAGGTTGGTGGCGCCGACAATAGGTTCGGGGCAGCTTCCGCCATAAACATAATAGGCGGAAGGCAAACTGAAGGGAATGACCAGCGCCGCTTGATATTTTCCTTCTTTTTCCGCCACAAATATCCTGACGTACTCTCCGAGACCCTGCAAATATTTGAGAAAGGAAGAATATGACATAAATCTTATTTTTGACCGATTAAAAGTGTCTTTGATTAGCTGATAGGCGATTTCAGAGTATTCAAGACCGGTTCTTATCCTGACTCCTTCTTTTAAAGCCAGCCTGATTTTTCGCCGATGGCTGGAACTCATACCCTGCCAAATTTCATTTTCTGTTCTGGTCAGGTCGATTTTAAAGGTTCCGTAGGGGGCAGCTGTTGCTCCATCAGGATAGGTTCTAAAAATTGAGTTGGTGGTGGCCGGGATGATGACGTCAGCTCTTACTTTTTTAAAATAATCAACGACCAGGTTTAAAAATCTTTTCTCTTCTTCCGGTTTTAGATTCTGATCGAGCAAGATGGTTTCTATCCTGAAGCGGACTAATTTAAAAAACGGTTTTTTAATTATGGTAAAGGGAAGGTAACAGAGGAGTCGATTCGCCTCATCAAAGCCTCCCAGCCAGCCAGATTCATCACCAACGGCTTTTAAAAAATCTGGGGCAGCAAAGATGGGAATGTCTGGCGTCCATTTTATTTCAATTGGTTTTACGATCATTTTTCAGGTTCTCTTTGGATTAATTCCCAGGCCCGGGAGAAAGTGGTGGTCTTAATTCCCCGATCGGCCAGGAATTTAAGGAAGGTATCCAGTAATTCGGGCTCAGGTTGGTCTTTGGTGTGCCCGATGAGCACTATGGGCTTGTAATCTTGTGGAGATTTTCGGTCTTCTTTTATTATGTCCTCGGTAAATGAGCAGAGTTCATTTAGGTCAAGCCGGCAAAAGTCAAATTTTTGAGGTACTTTCAGCCGGAGAAAATCTTTCAGTCGGGTCCTGAGTTTATCTTTCAGGCCAGATATCCTGTCCATATTTTCCAGTTTGCGCCTCTTTGGATTGAGCAGCTTCCAGGGTGGAACCTGCCGGCTGAAAACCGGAAATTCAGTCATCAGCCCTTCCGGCTCGGGGCGGTTAACATCGCGGGAAAACTTCCAGAAATATAAATGTTTTGGGGATTTGCGATAATCCAGGCCCAGTTTGTGCTGAAACCCGCCTTTAAAAACCGATGAATCAATTTTTACACCGACCCGTGATAGAACCTGAGCAATCCGTTCGGCGGGTTGCATCAGCCAGTTACCGGCTCGGTAAGCAACCGGGGTAAATTTATTATCGCCGACCAGATACCTGAGATAGTTCAGGCCACGGTTTACCAGTTCTGTGATCCTTTCTTCAGACAGGAGGCAAAGATTGTACTCTGAGTAATTAAGAACCCATTGCCTGTTAACCAATTGGGCTCCGTACCACTGTGGATGAACGTGTAACCCAACTTCATAACCAGATTCTGCCATTTTCCGGATTTGATTTAAAACAAGAGGGAAAGACGGGTCTGAGCCGGATTCCTCCATCTTTTCCAGCTCGGCCACTTCTATGAAGAAAACGAGGTCTGCGTAATTTTTAGAAAAAACTTCTGTTAACGCTTCTGCCGGCTCGTAGACCTCGGATTTAAGCGAGCCCTGCCCGTTTCCGTAGACCTCATAATCCACCGTAAAAATAAATTCAATCAAGCGGTTAAGCCCTTCATATAAATTCAATCAAACTGTTTGGCGGTGTCTTTCATGGAATCAAGCAGATAAGATAAAGCCAGCAACATCCAGGCCTGCGACCAGCGCATATAGGAAAGGCGGTTCTTATAAAACCGGTGAAGCTGATAATAAAAATACCCTTTACGGCTCCACATATTTTTTAAAGCCCAGTTAAACACAGATACGGCCAGCTCGTGGTTACCTTGATCTTTATTCTGCAATGCCTCCAGGGTAATTATACTCTGGGCGAGGCAGTGGGTGTCAATCGGATAGGCCTGGTTGGGATAATATTTCGGTGCTCCATCAGGCCGGAAAAAGTGGTTCTTATAAAATTCAAGACCCCTGTTTAAAGCAGGCTCAAACTCCTCGGTTTGAACATACCGGGAAATATCTTTTAGAGCCAGAAGATTATAGCCAGTGTGAAAGTTATCGATCCATCTGCTGCCCGGAGTGTTTCCATAATACCAGGAACCGTCTTCGTTCTGGCGGGCTACAGTGAATCTGGTAACTTTTAAGGCGGCCTCGGTATATTCAGAATTATTGGTCAGCCTGGCTATTCGAACCAGCAAAGCCGAGCCCAGCAGGTCTGCGTTGTATATGTGTATTCTTAGCCCTGGTTGCGGGTAGCTGAACCCCGCCTCCTGACCTTCATACCAGTAAAGCTCGTTGAATAAGTACCGGCCGGCGCTCACGGCCATTTCAAGACTTGATTCGTTCCCGACAGCTTCATAGGCATCAAGCAAAGCATCGGCCACAAAGACGGTACAGACCAGGTTTGGTGCTCCTCGCGGCACGAGCAAACTTCTCGTTTGCCAGGGGAAGCTATATCCCCAGCAATAATAGGGAATTCCCGTGGCTCCCAGCTCGGAGAGGCGGTTGATCAGATAGCTGATTTGTTTTGAAGTATCGATAACTCCGGCGGCCGAAAGCCTCAAGGCGGCTTTAAGAAATATGGCCAGAGCTTTCGGATTCTGAGTCTTCGGTATGAGCAGAAGCGGCCGAATATTGATAGGCAGCCTTTTCAGCACCTGAGTAAAAGCCAGCCGGAAGAACTTTGACTTTCCCACGGGCATAATTTTAAGAAGTCTGCTGTTCAGAGCATCATAGGGGTCGTGGCCGGAAAAGTTGCGGTTCAGGCAGTACTGCCAGAGCTTCAGAGTGGTTTCCAGGAGTCTTTCTTTTGAGATATTAAGTTCGGACATAAATTTCTTGCTCTTCTCTCACCGAATTCAAATCGGGCTTTTTCCCCACGTCCTCACCAGGTGTTTTACAATTCTTTCAGCCGTTCGACCATCCCAGTATTTGGGAATTTTCCCTTTCTTATGATTTCCGTTGATTATTTCTTTGATGTCTGATTCCAGAGTTTTTAGACTGGTCAGTTTGTTTGTGCCCACCCTAATGGTTACAGGTCTTTCCGTGTTGGGACGCAGGGTCAGGCAGGGTGTGCCAAAATAAGTTGTTTCTTCCTGCAATCCCCCAGAATCTGTCAGCACCAGGAGGGCGTTTTTGGCCAGCCACAGCGAGTCTGTATAACCAAGCGGTTCGGTCAGCATTAATTGGGGGCGGGCCTTGGACTTAAAAGGTATCTTATCGAGCATTTTTTTTGTCCTGGGATGAACGGGGAAGACCACGGGAAATTCCCTGGACAGGTTTCCCAGTTTTGTCATGATGGACTGAAGATTCCCCGGTTCATCCACGTTGGATGGCCGGTGCAGGGTGACATAGATGAATCTCTTCGGCTCAAGATTGAGCTTTTGCGGCAGAGGGCTCTTTTCAACCTGAGGTAGCCTGGAAACCAGAGCGTCAATCATGATATTTCCCACCAGCTTAATTTTCTTTCTCGGGATACCTTCTTTTATCAGGTTTAAATTGGCATCAGCTGAGGGGGTGAATAATAAATCAGCCAGAGCATCGGTGACCACCCGGTTTATTTCTTCGGGCATGGTCCGGTCATGGCTTCTTAAACCGGCTTCCACGTGAGCGATTTTAACACCCAGCTTGGAGGCAACCACCGAACAGGCCAGCGTGGAATTCACATCGCCTACCACAACCACCCAGTCGGGTTTTGTCTTAAGGCAGACAGGCTCGAAGGCCAGCATAATCCTGGCGGTCTGTTCAGCATGTGAACCCGATCCCACGCCCAGGTTGATGTCTGGCTCCGGGATTCCCAGCTCCTTAAAAAAAATGTCAGACATATTATTGTCGTAATGCTGGCCGGTGTGAACCAGTATTGGCCTTATTTTTATTTTATTGTTTTCCTGCTGGTTGTAATGTCGGATAGCTTTGATGAGCGGCGCAATTTTCATGAAATTGGGCCTGGCTCCGGCCACAATTATCAGTTTTAATTTTCGTCCATTCTTTTTCATCATTCACTCTTCCCAATGTTCTTCTCATTAATTATATGTTCTATATGGTCAACAATTTGTTTCAAGGCGGGTCTGTCTTTGAGGTCTGAAGGTGAAGTTTTTTCCCGTTTTTCTATTTTTATTTTGCTAAATTCTTCCGGTGATTTAATCATCACCAGGCGGCTTTCTTTTTCTAACTGTTTATCTATCAACCCGAGCGGACCGCGGAAAATACTGTATACCGGCACACCGAGAGAAGCAGCTTCTCTGTTCATAGTACCGCCTCCGCTTATGACCAGGTCGGAAAAAAAGATCAGATCGAGGCCATCTATTGCCTGTTCTGGAATGATCACCTGACCTTTCTTAAACCAGCTCTTTTTCCTGTTACGGATTTCATCTGCCTGTTTTTTGTTTCTGGGCAGCATGACGATTTTAACCTGGGAAAAGGTCAGGAGCCAATCCACCACGGCAAAAAAGAGTTTTTCACCTGCCGGGTTGTGGTAATGAGCTTCGGTAGCCGGAGGTCTTATGGTGACCAAAATATCATCAGCACTCAGGCCAAATTGTTTAAGAATCTGGTCGTCAGGAGTAAAAGACGGGACATAGACATCTTCCTTAAGCCCGTGGTAGGTGAGAACTCTGGGGGAAGGCAGACTGGCCTTGTTTAGAATTTCCGGCACTATCACCCAATCGGGGCGGGAAAAAGGCGCCGGGCGGCTGTGTTCGTAGTCCATGATGAGCACTGTGGTGATACCCAAAAGCCTGGCTGCTGTCAGTTGAGACCTGGAACCGTGAGAAACAGCCAGGTCCGGTTTGTGCTTTAGAATAAACGGCATTAACTGCCAGGTTCGATAGAGCCATCCCAGAAGTTTCTTGATTTTGTGTCTGCCGTAATGCCGGCCAATAATCCTGACCAGAAGTTTGTTTTTTTGAGCCAGTTCTTTAACCTGAAAGGCATTTCGGCCGGTCAGCAAAACCCGATAATTCCTTTTTTTCAATTCTTTTTTTATCGGGATGAAAAAAGGAACGTGGGGAGTATTGTCCAGGTCTATCCAGATGGTTTTCTTGAGATGGCTCATGGCTGACTGTCTGTAAGAAGGGGACAGGACGAACGTATGATGAGGCATATTTTGTTTCCAGAAGCGAGCCATCTCCAGCGGCAGAGCATTCCAGTACTGACCGGAGTATTTTTCTTTCAGGTAATTAAGGAACTCCTCATAATATTCTGCCGGGTAGGTTTCCCTGGCAGGCGATTGCCCGGGAAATGACATGTAATCGGGATGAGTATTCAATAGAGCCATTCCGCCTTTTTCGGCAATCCAGTCCAGTTTTTTCTTCCACAGCGAGATATCTTTCATCTGTAAGATAATAAAAAGGCAGTGGTCCTGGGGCAGGGTGTAGGGCAGTTCCACATAAGAGCGGGTCTTGTCGCTGTTAATTATGATCAGAGGGAAAATAGTTTCAATATCATTGGCCTGGGGCTCAAAGGGGTCGGTATCAAACGTGGAACAGTCTGCCTCTATGTTCAACTGACTGATCCAGTCCAGGTTGCCCAGCATGGAGGGAGAAGAGAAAGTTTTTATCTTCCAGTTTTCCAGGAAATAATTAATCTCGGGCACGGCGCGGAAGAATCTTTTTCTGCTTTGAAAAACTTTACCCTCATGGGTTAATCCATGAAGTCCAATAGCAAAGCCTTTTTCCAGCAGAGTTTGCCGCAGTTCATTTTCACATTCATATGCCCTGGGCACAAAGTTAAAGCATGACCTGAATCCCATTCGCCTTTCGAGCTCCATAAGGTTCAGACAGTTCTTTTTCCCCTTTTCCGTATCAACATCGTGAGATAAAACCAGAGCAAATTTTTTTCCCTCCGGCCAGCCACACCAGTTTTCTGGTACCAGGTCTGCTTCCGGGTGGACAGGCCAGATATCCCGGGAATTTTTCAGCTTGTACCTGGCAATTTTTCTCCTGATATAAATCTGGGCTCTCCTGGGTATCAGAGGCTTAAAGTGATAGTAAATGTTGGATAGATACATTTTATCCTGCTGTTAATAAAATAAAGTTTCTCTCTTGTCCATGATCAATAAAATCCTCAGAAGGTCTCATAATTTTCTTCTTTTTAGGCTCACTCCACATGGTATTTATATGCTATTTTACTTAATAATTCATATAATGCATTCGGTGATGATTTGAAAAGTTGATGGCCAAGGGGATAAAGAACTGCTCTGGCCCGGCCAAATTTAGGAGCAGTCTCATCTGTCGGATAAGCCATCAGTGGTATCTTTTTTTCTTCTGTTCCCCATCTTCTCTTAAAGGTTAATAAATTTAAGTTGTCGGTCGGCGTCCGGCCAAAATCAAAAATTCGGTGGCCGGTAGCTCTGGCAAATTTTATGGCTTCCCAGAAAAGAGGAAGGGCAGGTGAAAGCCATCTGTAGGCTGTATCCCAGCCCAGGGCTTCGGCTGAAAAAACATGTTTGAAGCTTAAAGCCATCAGGGCGGCCACCGCCTGGCCATGAAATTCAGCCACAAAGAAGTGGACATTTTCTTTGCTTTGGAAATTATCCCAGATGGCCAGAAAATAGGCAAAGGGAATAGCCGGCAGCCCGTGATTTTTCCTGACCATCCGGTATAAGCGGTAGAAGGTTATCAACTCGTTTCTGTGCTCAATTTTTCTTACCGTTAGGCCCGCCTTAACGGCACGGTTGATGTGCTGTCGGATACAGCTTCGGTGAAATTTTTTCCAGAGTTGCTCTTCTGACTGATTCAGGTCAAGCATATGGTAATAAAATTCATTGATTTTTTGGAAAGGAGTGGAAGTAAAGTATTCTGTGGCATGCAGTGGTTTAATTTTTATCTGTTGCCCGCCGGATTTGAGCAAAATCTCCATGGCCTTATTAAGAAGCAGGTTCAGCTCGTGTTCGCTGTTTATCAACGGGTCGGCCGTGGTGCTCAGAGGGGCGGAGATGTAGTTGAGTCCAAAGAAAAAAGAGGTCGTCGGATAGAGAACAAGACCGGCTTTAATTTTGCTGTCCTGCTCTTCAACCAGGGCCAGATAAAAGCCCGGCCTGGCCACACCAGAACCTGTAAGCACTTTTCCCCAGTCAGAGAGATGAGTTATCCAGCCATACGGGTGTTCTTTAACAAATTGGTCCCAGCGGCTGAGGTTTTGGCCTGTCCACATCAATATTTCAGACATTTAATTAACCTTAACCAAAATGCCTGTAGGCAATCCGGCCCAACATTTTAATCAACCAGGTGGGGCTTTTTTTTAACAGACGGGTGAGCCAGTGCGGTTCCCGAAAAGCGGTCGGTTGCTCTGACTGATCATTAAAGTAATACCGCGAATAACTCAGAAGAGATTCCTGGCCACCCCACTGTCTTTTGTAAGCTAAAAGCCCTTGATCATTATAATCCGTGCGTCCCAGGCTCAGGAGGCGACAGCCTTTGCTCTTGAGCCATAATATTGCTTCCCACATGACCAAATTGTTTGGCCGCAGCTGATGGTATCTCTCGTCTGAGGCACCGTACTTAAAAATAGCCCGGCCATTAAAATAAAGATAAAGGCTGGCCGCCACAGGCTGATTCTTTCGCATAGCCAGAACCACGACTCCCAGATTGCGGCCAATTAAATTTTCCTGAATTCTGCAGAAAAAAGACCAGGGTTGAGCCGGCAGTCCATGCCTTTTCCTCGTGCGCAAATGTAGTTGATAGAAAAGATTAAGGCCATGAAGAGTTTGGTCAAATTTTACACGGAGGCCTTCTTTACCGGCTTTTTTAATGTTCCTCTGGTTGGTATCTTTGAGTGTATGCCAGATGGCTTCTGCCGGCGGTTCCAGGTTTAGCTGATGATGGTAGAAGGTGGTGACCACCTTACACCCGGGAAGTGGCTGATTATCCCGAAATTCAACGAACTTCCAGCCCAATTTGCCTCCAAGAAATAAAATTTTGTTTACCGCCTGAAAAAATGTTTCTTCGGTTTCATAGACCAGTGAGCAGAAATCGGTAAAGGGCAGGCTGACGGCACGTTTCCCGGTCAGCAAACTGCTTATTTCAAACATGGGGATTAATAATTTTAGGCGGCCATTTTCCCGCGCGACGTAATAGACAGGCCGGTAACCATAAGCGGACCTGATAACCCGGCACCATTCAGCCGAATGGAAAACGTCAAAATGTTGATTCCTTAAATAGTCATCCCAGCCAGGATAAGAGGTGGGGTCTGCCAGTTCAATAACCATTGAAAATATTGGCACGCGGTTTAGGCGTTTCCTTCTCCTTTCGCCCTAACAAAATGATAAATTATTATCGCTCTTTCGTCAAATACCAGGTTTAAGAAGGGCTGTTTTAACCGGAAGAATCAGGTTGACTAATGCGGTGTATTTATGTTAAAAGATTAGCAGTTAATTAGGAAGGCGGGTGGATTTATTTGTTTACTTCCTTCAAGCGTTTGTTGCGTCGTTTGGCTTATTATTTCCCCGGCGGGATGAGCCTCAGGCCGGCTCTTCATCGATGGCGTGGAGTCAGAATCGGTAAGAATGTCTGGATAAGCCAGTATGTTTATATTGACGAATTACATCCCGAAGCAATTGAAATTGGGGATAATGTGACCATAGGGATTGGGACCTCTATCATCTCTCATTTGTACTGGCCAAAATCAACAGAACCGCTGGTTAAGAAAGTTAAAATCGAGCCGGAGGTGTTTATAGGTCCGCACTGCGTCATATTGCCCGGAGTCCATATTGGTCGGGGTGCGGTTATTCAGGCCGGAACAGTGGTTTCCAGGAATGTGCCGGCCGGTGTTTTTTTTGGCCATGCGCCGGCAGAAATTCTTGGTCAGGTAACGGTGCCGCTCACGCCGGAGCATTCCTACTCTGAATTTGTCAGGGGGCTTAGACCATTGAAAAGAACAAAAGCTGAAACAGCAGTTAAAGGCAAAAATGATTAAAGAGCAAATAAAAAAGTTTCTCAGGGAAAAGTTTTTTCTGAATTCGACAGAGGAATTTGACGATGACCAGTCTTTGCTGGAAAGCGGAGCGGTTGATTCTCTGGGTATTTTGGAAATTGTCAGCTTCTTGGAAAATCAATTTCAGCTGGAAGTGCGGGACGAAGAACTGACCTCGGCCAACCTCGACAGCATAAATAAAATAGCCGCTTTTGTTGAAAGAAAAAGGAGAATTTAGGTGGATTTTGACCCGGTCTTGGTGCCTGACTGGCTCGGGCGGAGTGCGGCTCGCTGGCCGGACAAAGTTGGTTTGGTGGCCGGTGGGCAAAGGCTCACTTATCAGGAACTGGATGAACTTTCCTCCAGGTTGGCGGCGGGATTTGCGCGGCTTGGTTTGAAAAAAGGTCAGAGGGTAATCATCTGGCTGGGAAACTCGGCCGAAACAGTTTTGGCAATTTATGGAGTTTTAAAAGCGGGCGGAGTTTTTGTGGTTTTGGACATAAAAACTCCCTGGTCGGCGGTCAGGAATGTAATTTCTGATGCGGCGGCCAGCTTTTTGTTAGTCAGCGGGAAAAAATCTGTAGATAAAAGTTTTTATAACGACAGCCTGGCTGACCGCAAGCTGGCCGGCCTAAAAATAATAATGGCCGGGGCAGATGAGAAATTCTCTGACCAAAAGGGCCGCGTGTTTTCCTTTCAGGAATTATGCCGGACCTCTCCAACCGGCCGGAGCAAGCCATTGATTTTGGAAAACGACCTGGCCTGCTTAATTTACACCTCTGGCTCGACCGGAAAGCCCAAGGGCATAATGTGCACCCACCACAACATCATTTCGGCTGCCCGGAGCATCATTCAATACCTGGGCAACACCGCCGAGGATGTCATCCTGAATGTTTTACCACTTTCTTTTGACTACGGGCTTTATCAGGTCTTCATGTGTTTCATGTTTGGCGGCAGGCTGGTGCTCGAGCCTTCTTTCGCTTATTTGCAGGATATCCTGGCGACCATAGAAAGGGAGAAAGTTACCGGCTTTCCAATTATACCTTCTATTTCAGCCATGCTGCTCAAGCTCAAATCATTTCCCAGGAAGCAGCTCAGCACTTTGCGCTACATAACGAATACGGGCGCCACCTGGCCTGTTTCCCACATCAGGCAACTGCGCCAGATGTTACCGGCAGTCAGACTTTTTTCCATGTATGGCCTGAGTGAATGCAAACGCGTGAGTTACCTTCCCCCGGAGCTAATCGATGAATTTCCGGAGTCCGTAGGACGGCCGATGCCCAACCTGGAGATAGCCATCATTGACCGCCAGGGCCGGACTGTTCCGCCCGGGAAAGCAGGGCAACTGATAGTCCGCGGGCCATCGGTCATGCAGGGTTACTGGGGGGATAAAAAACTGACGGCCAGGGTATTCAGGCCCGGAAAATATCCGGAAGACCGCTGGCTTTTCACCGGCGACCTTTTCCACCAGGATGAGCACGGCCTTCTGTATTTTCATGGCCGGAAGGACCGGCAGATTAAATCTTTTGGTCATCGTCTCAACCTGGTGGAAGTGGAAAAGGTAATTTCCGGGCTGGATAAAATTACAGAGGTGGCCGCCGTCCCAGTTCCGGATGAAATAGGCGGGACGGTAGTGGGCGTGTTTGTTGTTTGTCAGAAGGGGGCCGGGTTGAGCGAAAATCAGTTAAGACAGTACTGCCAGCAGCACCTTGAACCGTACAAAGTGCCCCGTCATATCTGGTTTAGGAAATCTTTGCCGAAAACCTCCACGGGCAAGGTGGATTATAAAAAATTGAAACAGATGGCGGAAGAGATGAAAGCCGGCGGTTGAGGTCAGCGAAAAAAAACATGGCTGCTTTACCTGTCCTGGCCCGGGCAGATGGGAAAAGGAGAGGAGAAGGGCCGGGTTTGTGCCGGAAGCGAACTGAGCTGACCATTTTCCCAGCGGCTTAAAATTTGAGAGAGGTGACGTGATGAAGTCCTCAGAATATATGAACAGTTATTCATATGAATTTTTGCGGATAGACCCGGCGGCCGAGACCGAACGCCTGACCGCTTTCATTAACGAAACGGTTACCAAAAAGCTTCGCAAGCAGGGAGTGGTGGTTGGCCTGTCGGGCGGCCTCGACAGCTCGGTCACGGCAGCTTTGTCTGTCAGGTCACTCGGCCCGGATAGGGTTATTGGTTTGCTCATGCCGGAGAAAGACTCTCATCCTGACACTTTAAAGCTTAGTCAAATGGTGGGGGAAAGTCTGGGCATCAGGACAATTCACCGGGACATAACGCCGATTCTCACCGGGCTTGGCTTCTATCAGGAAATTAGCGCCTGCCTGCAAGAGATGATTCCTGAATACTCAGACGGCTGGAAATGGAAAATCTCAGCCTCCGAGCTTTCTGCCGACCGCGTCTTTACCTTTTTCTGGCTGGTGGTCCAATCCCCCTCTGGCGAAATGATCAGGAGAAGAATCCCGGCCGATAAACTCCTGCAGATAATTGCTCTGAGCAATTTCAAGCAAAGAACGCGCAAGATGCTGGAATACCACTATGCCGACCGATTCAATTATGCGGTGGCCGGCACCTCCAACCTTCTGGAGGCCGACCAGGGATTCTTCGTCAAACTTGGAGACGGAGCCGGAGATTTTAAGCCCATTGTCCATCTTTACAAGAGCCAGGTTCATCAGCTGGGAGAGTATCTGGGGCTGCCCGAGGCCATAACCGGACGTCAGCCGACGGCTGACATTCACCCGCTCGCCCAGGGACAGGATGAGTTTTTCTATGGATTGCCCTATCAGCAGCTTGATGCCTGCCTGTATGGTGAAAAGCATAACCTGCCGCCAGAAAAAATAGCCGAACTGACCGGGCTTCTGCCCGAACAGGTCAGTCTTGTTTACAGGCAGATAAAACACAGGCGTGCCTCCACTGAGTATCTCAGGATGGGACCGCTGAGCCTGGCCTGAAAAATGGAATTCGGACAGCCCGCACCTCACATTTTACGGATTTCTGTTTGATGCTATTTTAAGGTGTATTTCTGTTTCATTTGACTGAATAAATTTTTATCTGAGTTCATTGCCGGTAAATAAAATATTATGTTTGAGGGTCTTTCAGAGTGGCTCGGGGAAAAGGCGGAGAAAATAATTTTAGCCCAGAGGCCAGTGCCTTACCGGCTGAAATTAGATAGTCTGGCCCGGGTAATGACCCGTGCCTCTCAAAGAGGTCGTAGGGCATCTGATACAGTTCCAATTAACCATCAGGCCCGAGGTTTCACCAAGGGCAGTAATTATTTTTATCCGTGCTATTAGAAAGGCCGGATGAGAGGTTTCAATCAAGAGAAATTTGGAGGGTCCCCTTCTAAGGCGAATAATAAAGCAAAACGAAGGTGCGGTAAATCAGAAAAAGAGAATAATTAAAAAAGGTGATTAAAATAATTTTTATTTCCCGGTGTTTGGCCACCTGAAATTCTTATGATAAACTAAAAAAAACTGATTAGAGGAGAGAAGCCAGCCATGGAAGAAAAAAAGGGGATGCCGTTACCGGCTATTCATCCCGATACATATGTGGCCGCAGGAGCCGTAGTGGTCGGGAAAGCCGTGTTAAAACAGGGAGTGAGCATCTGGTATAACGCGGTGGTCAGGGCTGATGTGGCAGAAATCGTTATCGGGCAATACTCCAACATCCAGGACAACTGCGTGGTACATGTGGATTATGATGTACCGACCATTATCGGAGATTATGTAACCGTCGGGCACGGAGCAATATTGCACGCCTGCAAGATAGGCAGCAACACTCTGATTGGCATGGGGGCCATCATCCTCGACCGGGCCATCATCCCGGAAAACTGCCTGGTGGCGGCCGGGTCGCTGGTTCCACCCGGTAAAACATTTGTACCCGGTTCGCTCATCCTGGGCAATCCGGCTAAAGTGGTCAGGACGCTGACCGAGGATGAGATAAAGCACCTCTCCGAGCATGCCCTGTCCTATTACGACCTGTGGAAAAAGAACTATAAAGGTTAAGCGATTTATTTCTGCTTGCCGTCCAACGGCGAGAACAGACTGTGGCCGTTCGCCTTGGATTTCCTGGTGTGAGAATAATAACAGGAAGATGGTAAAAACTCAGACAGGGGCCTTAATCGATGGCACTCTCAACGAGACGAAATTCAAGCAAAGGGTGTTGTTCGTGCCCCCATACGAAATGCCATGCTTCAGAGTGGCCTTTTGGAAAAAGCCATTTCTCTCTTTTTTTAGAAAAAATCAGGAGAATTTGTGTCTGTAAAATTATTTAATCAACCGGATTTTTTTTGATGGATAATCTTTTCCTGACCGATGAGTATCCGTTAAACTCAGGGTAATAGTCGGGGTTAAAACCCTGCTTTTTCTGTAAAATTTAATTCCTTTAAGTTGTGGTTCAAAAACAGTTTCTGCTGATGGTCGGGGGCTTTGGTTTATAGCCTAATTTACACCGGAATGTCTAAGTTAGCGCAGCCTTCTCTGCTAAATATCTATTAAAAATTTGCCAATATACTGAATTTTTCTGATTCTAAATTTTTCTTTTTGATTTCTTTATATTTTCTAACCAAAGGCAAGAGAAGAATTTATTCTTGACAATATTTTAACAAATTGTTAAATATAGGGCGGATTTAATTGGAGGGGATAGGTTAATGAATGAGCTGTTTGCCAGCCGTCTGAAAAAGCTCCGCGAAGAATCCGGCCTGACCCAGGAAGAACTGGGAGAAGCGGTCGGACTTTCTTCAGAGTACATCTCACTGCTCGAAGCCGGAAAGCGCACGCCCTCGATTATTGCCCTGAATCGGATCGCCAAGTATTTCCAGAAGAATATCTCTTATTTTTTGGAAACCAGAGAAGACCCTTTTCGCCTGCTCCTTGGTGATGAGAAACTCACCGAGCCAATGAGAGAAGTCATCAGGCGATTTCGGGCCTTTTGCCAGGAGTATTCTGAACTTGAAGAGCTGACTGACCGGAAGTGCCAGTTAGCGCCTCTTTATTCCGGAAGCCTTTCACCTCAGAATATGGCCGAGGAGGAGAGGAGACGTCTCGGTCTGGGAAATGAGCCCATCAGAGATATCTTCAGGCTGGTCGAAGTGAACGGCTGCCATTTGCTCCGGCTGAGGTTTCCGGAGAGTTCTAACCTTTCTGGTATTTTTATCTACCTGGAAGAAAAAAGTGCCGCTTTTGGCCTGATCAATACAGCCCTGCCGCCGAGCCAGCAGGTTATCGCGGCCGCCCACCTTTATGGTCACTACCTTCGCGACCGTTTTGAATCGCCCGTCATTGACAACCAGGATGTCCTGGTCGATGAGTACGTCACCCTGTATTCGCCCCGCGAGCAATTTGCCCAGGCCTTTGCCATGCGCTTTTTGATTCCCCCTTCTAAAGTTCGAGAGCTGGTAGAAAAAGACATCAGGACCCGTCACCTGACTTACCCCCAGGTCATCTTTCTCAAAAGATATTTTGGGGTGAGTGCGCCGGCCATGCTGCGCACCCTGCGGCTGATGAATTACCTCAGCCGGTCGCAGTTTGAGCATTATTTCAAACTTGACCACGAAACCGAAGAACAGGCAATTTTCGGTGATGTTTCGGTTGAAGAAAAGGAAAAAGGACAGCCCGTTCCGGAAATGGTCTTGCCCGAGCGGTATTTCTTGCTGAAGAAAGAGGCAGAAATCATTAAAGAAACGGAAAACGGGGCACAGCCGGTTAAGGGTAATGAGCCGGATGGTAGGACAGAGCTAAAGGATGAGGGCGGTCAGCGTTCAGAAGAAGATTAAGCCGTCTTAGCCCTGTCCTGAACACGGAAGCGGGAAATATCAGCACAAATGAGTGGCGAGCAGAAGTTTTAAATCATCTGAAGGAGCGGTTTACTTTTCGGAGTGAATGTCAAAATCTGAGGTGGTGGGAAAAATTTTTAGGTCGGGTGACAGAATTCTTAATTTAACAATAATCTTAGTAGTGACCATGGTTTTTGTCAGTATTTTTTTTGAAATTTTAATTTAAAAAGGGGGCCAGATGGCTTATTATTCAAACTCCAAGCTTTCAACCTACGAGACCTGCCCGCTGAAGTACAAATTGGCTTACCTTGATAAACTGGAAGTGGAGGAAGAAGGTATTGAGGCTTTTCTCGGCAGCAGGTTTCACGAAGCGATGGAAAAACTCTACCAGGAACTTCCTTTTCGCACGATGACCCTGGAAGAGGTCAAGGCCTACTACGAGGAGCGGTGGAAAAAAAACTTTCACGATAAAGTGGTCATCGTGGCGCCCGAACGAACGGCGGATGATTACTTCCGGCTGGGCCTGAAGTTCATCGAAGATTATTACCGGCGGTATTATCCTTTTAACCGCAACAGGGTGCTCGGCCTGGAGCAGAAAGTTGAAATTGACCTGGATGGCACCGGACGGTATGTGATCATAGGCTACGTTGACCGGATAGACCTGACGCCCGAAGGTGTAATTGAAATCCACGACTACAAGACCAGTTCGAGCCTGCCCGAACAGGCCCAGGCCGACGCCGACCGTCAGCTGGCTCTCTACCAGCTGGGGGTGAAAAAGAAATGGCCCTGGGCCAGCAGTTTCAGACTCGTCTGGCATTATGTGGCCTTCGACCTGGAAATCGTCTCCACCAGGACGTCCGAACAGCTTGAGCAGTTAAAGCAGGAAATCAAACAGCTGATTGACCGGATAGAAGCTGAGCGAGAGTTCCCGCCGAGAGAGAGCATCCTGTGTAACTGGTGCGCTTTCCGGGATTACTGTCCGCTCAAAAAGCACGAAGCCACTCTGGAAAAGCTGCCGACCAAAGAATATCTCAGGGAAGAAGGGGTCGTCCTGGTCAATAAATACATCTCTTTTTTGAACCAGAAAAAAGAAGCTGAAGCCGAGCTGGAAAAATTGAAGGAAGCCATCATAAAGTATGCGGAAGAAAATAAACTTTCAAGAGTGATGGGTAGCGAATTCCACCTGACCCTGAGCAGACGGGAAATGATCAAAATTCCCGCTGCCGACCATGAGAAAAGAGCCCTGCTGGAAAACCTGATCAGACAGGCCGGGCTGTGGGACAAATTTTCCACTTTGGACAGAAATGCCATAGAGAAAGCCATCAAATCAAGGCAGCTTCATGATGAGCTGCTGGAAAAATTGGAAGAATTTATTTCCAGAGAAACACTGATTACCCTGCATGCTGGCCGAAATGAAGGCTCTTCAGATTAGACCGGCGCCTGATCATCTTTTGTGGGTTCGGAGAGCGAGAGTCTGTCCGGTTTTCAGGCCAGGAGCGGCTAATTTTGAAAACTTCCGGGCGCGGCGGAAGGTTGAGAAAATATCATTGTTCAAATATGATTGGAAGCAAATCTTCCGGTCTTTTCAGCAGCACTCGAGCACCGCTGGCTATAAGCTCGGTTGCCTCTCTGAAACCCCACAGGGCTCCGGCAGGAAAGCAGCCGGAGCGCACGGCCGTTTCCATATCGACGCAGGTATCGCCAACATAAACCACTTCTTCCGGCTTTAACTTCAGCTGTTCGAGCACCAAAAGGGCTGGAGTCGGGTCAGGTTTTACCGGAATTCCTGGCCTGGCTCCAAAAATCACGTCAAAGGAAAAGGGCAGCAGCTCCCTTGTCATCAGCTCGGTGAATTCGTGAGATTTGTTGGAGAGGACAGCCATTTTAACCCCGGCCGCCTGCAACCGGCTCAGGGTCTCTTGAATTCCAGGATAGGGCCGGGAATGGTTTCGCCAGATTCTGGCATATTCCATCCGGTAATCCTGGATTAACTTTCTGATGGCCTGTTCGTTGTCGGCGATTTCTGGCACGGCCCGCTTGACCAGAACTTCCATCCCGTCGCCCACCATTTTCTTGCACTCCTCTATGGTGAACTGTCTGAAACCGTGTCTGGCCATCACCAGGTTAAGAGCAATGGTGATATCCTCGATGGTATCGAGCAGGGTGCCGTCGAGGTCAAATATGACGCCTCTGTATCTCATGAGCAGTCATTTTACCGGCTGGCTTCTGTTTCGTCAATTAACTTTAACTCCAGAATGCGGTCGAGCCGAAAGCAGCGTTCTTCCCGGCGGAGATGGCAGTAGCCCACCAGGGCTTCAAAAGTTCGCCCGCCAAACTGTCTGAACCCGAGCTCTAACGGTTTAACTACCCGACGGCTTTTTGTATCATCTGGCTTCAGGTAAGTAATTTCCAGTAAAAGCCCCTCGGCCAGCGCCTGTTTAATCCTTTCTCTCTTCACTTCGAGGGGAATTTTTTCTTCGGCTTTTTCGTACTGGAACTGGGTCAGAAACCTGACCACGCGATAGTCCATCAGGATGTGGCTTTTCTTGATGGGTTTTTTGAGTATCAGCCCTTCAAAGCTGGTGCAGCGGCTTAAAGCGACGTAGACCTGACCGGGAGCAAAAGTGCCCGCGCCAATGTCCACAATTACCCGGTCAAAGGTCTTGCCCTGAGCCTTGTGGATGGTCACGGCCCAGGCCAGGCGAAGTGGATACTGGGTAAAGGTGCCCACCACCCGGCTGAAAATTTTTTTCTTTTTTCGGTCAAATTCAAAATGGAAAATTTCCCACTGATGGGGGAGCACATCTACCAGGCAATCATCCTGCAGCCTGACCATGATGACGTCAGGCTTTTCTGGCACCCTGATGATTTCTTCCACGCGACCGATTGAGCCGTTGACCCAGCGGTCGTAGGGGTCGTTGTTCAGGAGCATCACCTGAGCTCCTTCTTTAAGCAGCAGGTTTTCTGAGGTGGGTAAGCTGGCGCGGTCGAATTCGCCCTCGATTTCTCCGTGATAGTGTTTCAGGCGGCCCGGAAGACGGTCCAGGTGCTGCTGGTTTATGCGGTCAGCCGCTTCGTTGGTGCTGGTCAGTGTGATGTAAAAATCATTTTCTCCCGGATTAAAATCCGGCTGACAGCGAGAATTGAGTCTGGCCAGCTGCTCTTCGCTGACCGAGCGGTTGCGGATGGCGTTGAGAAGTTCAAGAAAATCAGCGTCTTTCTGCCGGAATACCTTTTCCAGTTCGATGAATTCCGGCTGGAAATTTTCGTCGCGAAAGGCTCTGGCTGAGAAGAAATATGGAGAGTCGTAGTGATGGGAAAAAACTGGTTTTTCGCTTTCCGTGACGACCGGCGGCAGCTGGTAGAGGTCGCCGATCATGACCATCTGCAGTCCGCCGAAAGGCAGGTCCGGAAAATCGCGATTAAGGCGCAGGGCCAGGTCCACGCAGTCGAGCAGGTCGGCCCGCACCATCGAAATTTCGTCAATGATCAGCGTGTCAATGTTTTGCACCAGGTGTCGCCGGCTGCCGGAAAGCTTTTTCACTTTATCAGCGGTTATGTCCGGCCGGAACTGGAAAAAAGAATGGATGGTTTGGCCGCGAACATTCAGGGCGGCCACTCCGGTCGGAGCCAGAACAACCACGTTTTTTTTAGTGTGATTTCTGAAGTAATCAAGAAGAGTGCTCTTTCCGGTTCCGGCCCGGCCGGTTATGAACACTGACCGGTCGGTGTTTTCCAGCAGGTCGAGCGTTTTCTGGAACTCGGGGGTGAGCTCCAGCTCGTGGTCCGGGCTTTTTTTGCCTTTCTTCATATATTATTTTTTATACTCTCCGGCATCGGTTGGCAAGAGGCTCCGCTGACGGGCCTTAACCTATAAGATAACGACAGGTGATGGCTGATGTTCTCACACCAAGTTAAAATAAAAATAAAGACGGTGGCCGGCCGTCTGAATTATGGATTCAGCCAGGTGTAGAGTAAAAATTATAACAGATAAGGATGGTCTTTCTTATAAAGGAGGCGAGCTAACAAAATCAAAAACAAATTGCCGGTTGTCTGTTAAAAAACCGTCTGTTTGTATTTATGACCGCTTTAGGGTATACTGAGCTAAATTAGCTAAGGAGAATCATTCATGCAAATCAATTTGACCAAAGAACAGTATGAAAAGCTGCTCGACCTTGTTTACCTGGGCAACTGGATGATAAATGCTTACCGGACAGACGACTATCTCGAAGAATATTTTGAAATCGTTAGCCATATATTCTCGCATGCCCCGGAGGCTGGCCTTGAAGGCCGGGTGGTAAAGGACGAAATGGAAAATAAATACCTCCCATCTTTCGAGTACGAAGAAAGCCTGCAGGATTTTATAAGCGAGTACGACGGATTCTGCTTCTGGGAAGAGTTGATCAATCGTCTGGCCGAAAGGGATGCTCTTAAAGAATACGGAGATACCCCGCTCGATAAAATTGATTTTGATGAGTTCATGGAAAAAAAGAGCAAATATCTGCAACGCTACGAAAAAGAACTGGAAGAGAACGGCATCCGCAACCTTGAATTGGTCAAGGGGTCTTGACGGTTGACTGTCGCGAAAATTAATCCTTTTGGGCTCTTTCGAGGCCAAATACATTTTCGCGGTCGTTTTTATTACCGGAAAACGCAAATTTATGGTTTTTCCCGTTTTCTTGTGCAGTAAGGGAAGCAATTTAACATTCTGATGGCGGAAATATTTCCCGGTGAGCCGTGTTCGTGGAGACTTTTTATAAAGTATTCAGTATTTTTCCACCGTGTTTGTAGCTGTAGCTTAGAGTTTTTTATAGCCTTTTAGCCTCATCCCCCGGGCCGGCTCATTTTAACCTCAGCGGCCTGCAACAAATGGCCCCCTGCCGGCTCAGTATTTTCAGCCTAAGAGCCGGGCTGATTTTTTAATTGCTTAATTCTTCTTCAGCCTTTCTGATGCTGATTTTGCCAAACAAAACATCATAAATCGACCTGCTTCTTATTGCCTGTGCTTGAGGTTATTCCGCATCCCTGACGCAGCGGAAACCAACCGTGGCACAGCGGTCAAGAGAGGGGGACATCAAAAGGTGTATCTGCTGCCTGTTTACGGGCAAAGGCCCACTCTTTGGATACCAGATGCTTGATTCTGGCGAATAATAACTTCCTCCTTTGATGATCACGTAACGGTAAGCTCCGTTGTCATAAAGGTCAGCCGTCAGCTGCCAGACATTGCCCACCAGGTCCATCACCCCGAACGGACTCGCTCCCCCGGGAAAAGCATCAACCGGTGTGGTGTGGCCCAACTTGTGGTTGCAGTTTTCTGACTTCAATTCATTCCCCCAGGGATAAAGACGTCCATCAGTTCCCTGGGCGGCGTACTGCCATTCAGCTTCGGTTGGCAGTCTTTTGCCGGCCCACCGGGCATAGGCCAGAGCATCTTCCAGGCTGACCCAGACTACCGGATGGTTTTCCTGGCCGGCCGGTGGCCTGCCCTTTACCCAGTGTTTGAGAAAATTGGTCGGGTCTTTTGGCTTGTAGCCGGATTTCTTCAGAAATTCAGCAAACTGGGCGTTGGTCACCGGATATTTATCCATGAAGAATTTTTTCATCTTTAATTTCAGGCCGGTGGCTTTTTCCGGATAAGGAATTACCGGGTTGGCGTCATCGGGGTTGCCCACCGTGGTAAACAGGAATTCTCCGGCCGGAATTTCCACCATTCCTTCGGGCGCTTTCTCGGCCGGTTTGGTCCTCTCCACTGTTTTTACCAGCCTCGGCAGGGCTGGCGGCAGCTCGATGATTCTTTCGTCAGCCAGCTCTCCATCGCCCCGAAAGAGCTGGATGACAATTTTTTCTCCTTTTCCCCTGAAATATTCCCAGAGAGAAAAATCTGTCTCAACGGCGGGCATTTTTACTGAATAAGAATCATAGGAAGGGTTCCCGGCGGTAATCACCAAATAGTCGCCCGGCTGTTTTTTGTTTAATTTGATAAAAATTCGGTCGCCCTGCCGCTCGGCTGAAATCAGCTCGGGGAAGGCGGCCAGGCATTCAACGTTCCCTTCCAGCCTTGTATCAAGGTAGCTTTGGGAAAAAGCTTCAACTTCAACCGGGAGATAACTTTGGCCTTCTATTTTGACCGGCTCTATTTCTTTATGCCGCCAGAGGCTCAGGTAATGCCATCCCGGAATTTCTTTTACTGGAATGAGAGGTCCGGCATAACCTTCGGGTGTCAGGCTGAAAACGGTGAAAATAATTTTTTCTCCCGTCGGCCAGCAGTTAGCCCACAGGCCGTCGCGAAAAACGGGATAAAGCGGCTGCCATTGACGGCTGGTAAATGCCGAACTGTTTTCCCGCAGAATCTTGAGCGTCCGCCCCAGGTACCTGAGGTCTTCTTCGATGGTTTCGGGCCGGGCGGGCCGCATGGTGTTTATCTCTGTTCCGTAACCGTTGAAAAAAGCCACTGCAGCTTCTCTCCGGAAGCGGCCTTCACCCAGCTGGACAACGCGGAAAATGGCGGACTCGACGTTGATGAATTTATTAAGGTTTAGCGGAGGCGGAAGATAAAGGGCATCGTGGACTCGGCCGGTGACGATTCCGGGCATATCTCTGGGCACGGCCATGCCTTCGCTGTACATAACAATGCCCGGCTTAACCCGGTCGGCCATCTCCTGAAATTCCCGGCTTGATTCTCCCCAGGTATCGAGTATCAGGCCGTCGGCATCAAGCTGGCGCAGGATGGTTTCCATGGCCTTGAGGTGCTCCTCATGCCTGGTGCCTTCATCCCACGGGTTGTAAGAAATAAAAAACTTTTTACCCGAACGATGGAGGTAATCGGCCTGTCGTCTCAGCTCATTCAGGCCGCCGGGCAGGTCGCGGTAGAGGTCGAACTGGTTTCTCTGGTCAAGCCCCAGTCTCGGCCAGGTCGGCCAGATGGCGAAAATGTCGACCCGACCAACAAATTTATCCCAGGCGGTTATGTTTCGGTAAAAGCTGTATTCCTGCTTTTCAAAATCATAGTAGGTGCGGTCCCAGGCGAACTGAAGCAGCATCAGGTAAGCCTTCCTGACCCATTTCAGGTCATCCCGGTCGTAAAGCCAGCGGTCAAAATGGTCCAGGTCGTAGAGGTAGCGCTCGCGAAACATCATCTGCAGGCCGGCCAGCCAGGGTTCGGGGGCCACCAGCTGACTGAAGGCCGGGCCGGGCGTGTACTGAAATTTACCGTCGTGGAGGTCAAGGTGAACCTGGTAATCGACCCAGCCGCCCGGCTCCAGGATGCAAGCCCAGCGCCGAATTTCCGATTTTTCACTTTTTTCTCTCCGGGCCAGCCCCGTGAGATAAAGATTTTCTTCGATTTTGAGGTCAGCAAAACCAAGGTGCCAGGCGTTATCGGGCAGGAGGACGCCCAGAGGCTTTTTCCCGGGACGGTAAAGAAGAGTTCGACTCAAGTAATGGGGCCATTTGTTGGGCAGGCCGGCAGTAATGTATACCCGGTCAGGCCCTTCACCCAGAGGAACCAGGTTTTCAATTTTTATCTTTTCCCCGGTCACATTTTCAAACCTGACCTTCAGGTCGAGCCCTGGATAAGCAGCTGTTGCCTGCGTGATTTCTCCCCTCAGTCCGCCCAGGTTGAACAGCAGTTTTTGCCCGGCCGGTGAAGAGGATGAAACTTCCAGGGCTGACCGCGAGATATCCACAGGCCTGGCCTCAGAGGTGCTTTTCAAATTTTCAGACACCAGGCAAGAAAAAAGCGGAAGGTTGAGGCTAATTTCTTTCTCGGTCGGGCCAGAGACTTTCAATTTTTTGATGACCAAACCTCCACTTTCTTTAACGACCAAGTCCATCCCGGTCAAAGTGGGTCTGGCCGGCCGGCTCTCAGACAATTCGAGACTGGCCGAAAAAGCATGAGTAATTAATAAAAGAAACAGAACAGAAAGGGCCATTTTTAACCGGGATTTAAAAAAATATTTTGTTTTTAAATCAGGTTTGAAGGCTTTTATGGAAGCAGAGCCAATCATGTTGTTTCTCCATGGAGCTTAAAGTTTTCCGGGTTTCGCTTTCAAAATACAACATTTGGGCTGAAATTTAAACCGTTCCATACTGGAAACATATGTTATAATATTTAAAACCGGCTTGGCCTTGAATTCATGCCGGCAGCGTGAGACAGATGCCGTTTACATTTAAGTTTAATAATTTAAAAGCTCATGATTTTTAGCCAATAAACAGCGAGGAGGAGGCTTATGATAAAGAACCTGAAGGCAGACATCCTGGTCATAGGAGCCGGGCCGGCCGGCCTGACGGCCGCTATCTATGCGGCCAGGTCTGGCAAAAAAACGCTCGTGGTGGAAGGCAGCCATCCTTCGCGTTTGGCCCTCGGTTATGAGCTGGAAAATTATCCTGGCTTCCTAAAAATTAACAGCCGGGAATTACTGGAAAAATTCAGGGAGCAGGCCAGGGTTCACGGCGCTGAATTCCTCAAAGAAGATGCTATCGCCCTCGCCCTGGAAAGCCATCCTAAATACGTCACAACCAAAAGCGCTTTTATCGAAGCCAAAGCAGTGATTATTGCCACCGGCCGTCCTCTCCCGAGCAAAAATCTAATAAAGGGCGAAGAAGAATTTACCGGCCGGGGCGTCAGCTACTGCGCCACCTGCGACGGGCCCCTTTACCGGGGAAGGGAAGTGCTGGCCTATGGTTTTTCAGAAGAAGCCGCCGAGGAAATCCTGGAGCTTGACCAGCTCGGCTGCAAGGTGAAGATATTGCCCGGGGAAAAAATCAAGCCCGAACTTATACCGGAGTTAGAAAAACTGAAGGCCAGGGGGCTGCCCATCTTGGAGGGTTATGAGCTGAAAGAAATAGCCGGGGAAAAGAGAGTCGAAAAAGTTGTGGTGGAGAAAGACCAGCGGTCGGAAGAAATACCGGTATCAGCCGTCTTTATTTTCCGCCAGATACCTGCGGGCAGCCTGTTTGGCAAGGCCGGTCTGGCGCTTGATGAACAGGGTAACATTGTGGTTGACCGCCATCAGCAGACCAACCTGCCGGGAGTTTTTGCCGCAGGCGACGTGACGGGCTGGGGGCTTCAGGTGGCTTCGGCCGTTGGTGGGGGATGTGTGGCCGCCATCCAGGCGCTCAGCGCGCTGAGAAAACTTTGAGGAGTTAAAGAAATAACAGCCCCGCTGATTACCGGGGGTCAGTGCCCGTTTTTTCGGGGACAGTGAAGCCGAAAAGTAATTTCTTTTTTTCGGTCGATTGAGACAAACCCGCCAATGGGGATGGCCATCAGATTGCGCGGTATGTTATGGCCAAAGTTGGACACAGAAAGAATCGGCAGCGGATTGCCCTTCTTTTCTCTTTTTTGGATGAGGTCATCGAGATAATTTTTGATAAACTGCAGGTGTTCTTTCTGCACCGCCCGGTAATTGTCGTTACGGCTGTAATAGGCCAGCGAACCCACCACAATAGCTTTGATTTCATTAAAGACTTTGTGTCTTCTGAGGGCGGCCAGCAGGCGGTGCAAATCTTCCACGTCAATCTGCACGTCCTCAAAGAATAGAATGTGCCTTTTCCAGTTGAAAGTTGGCGGGTCTTTTCGGTTGAGGTAATTGACAAAAGTGGAGAGATTACCCCCGAGCGGTATGCCGCTAATCCTTTTTTTGGGCGGGTTGGTCAGCCAGGCCGTACCGTGGTATTTGATGGGTTCATCGAACAGCAGTCCGGCTATTTTTTTCAGATTGCCCTGGCCCAAGCGCAGGGTAGGGAAATAGATGACCGGTATCCGGGAATTGTAGTAAATATCATTCAGCAAAAAAGTAAAATCGGAAAATCCGATGAAGATGGGCTTTCTTTCTCTTATTACCTGGTAGTCCTTGCTGTCTATCTTGAAAAGAATGTCTTCCGCACCGGTCCCGCCGGCCACGGAGATTATCAGGTCAGAGCTTCTGATGGCCTGCTTGAAGTTTTCAGCCCGGTCTTCGAGCGGGGCGGTCACATGGTCAATCAGCTCGTCGCTGGAAAAAAGGTAAGGGCTGAGGTCAATTTCAATCTCACCCAGAATTTTGCGCAGCCGTTTGATGGTTTTATTTACCAGGCTTTTTTCACAACGGGGCAAACAGGTGGACGGAGCGATGAAACTGACCCTTTTTATCTGAACCCCGTTCATGGCAGGGATAATCCTTACAGCCTGTTTAGTCTATAAAGACTAACAGAAATCAGAGGGTTTTGCAAGATTGAGCCGGAAATGGGGATAAATTGCTATAAATAATTTATAATCAATAAATTAAGAAGCCTGAAAAGTTTCCAGGATGTAGCCTGCTTCCGATTGACGGATTTTCTTCAGGGCCCTCAATTCGATCTGCCTTATTCTTTCCCTGGTAAGCCCGAACCGCTGTCCGATTTCTTCCAGGGTGTATTCGTGTCCGTCTTCCAGGCCGTACCTCATGCTCAGGATGGCTTTTTCCCGCTCATCCAGGACTTCCAGCGCCCGGTTCAGGTTTTCGCGGAGGCGGACCTTTAGCAAATTATCCAGCGGGTCGGCGGTCGAATTGTCAGGTAAAAAGTCGGCCAGGATGGTATCTCCGGAGTCGTTGACCGGCGTTTCCAGGGAAACTTCTTCCTGAGCCAGGAGGATGAGGTCGTTAATTTTTTCTTCCGGCAGGTTCATCTTCCGGGCCAGCTCTTTTTCATCTGCTTCACGGCCGGCTTCCTGGTAATGCTGCTGGGCCAGTTTTTTCATTTTCTGGATAGTTTCAACCAGGTGAACGGGCATGCGGACCGTTCTTGACTGGTCGGCTATCGCTCTGGTGACGGCCTGCTTTATCCACCAGGTGGCATAGGTTGAAAATTTATGCCCGCGGCGGTAATCGTACTTTTCGGCCGCCCTGATAAGCCCGAGGTTGCCTTCCTGGATAAGGTCCAGAAAGTTTAGCCCCTGATTCTGGAAATTCTTGGCGACCGAAACTACTAACCTGAGGTTGGCCGAGATGAGCTCATTCTTGGCTTCCTGACGCAGGCTCTGGCCGCGAACTATCATTTGATAGAGGCCAAGCAAGCGAGATTTTTTATCCTCAGCCGAGGCTGAGGCCTGGGAGAGCAATCTTTCTTTGATAGCTTCGACCAGAAAATATTTTTGGTCCCAGCGCAGGTTGAGGCTCATAAGGTGGTTCATCATGGTCACGGCCAAGCGGGCCCTTTTTACCCGGTATTTTTTATTCCGGGGCAGTTTTTTTAGCCTGACTGCCAGACGCTTTAATAAAGACAGCTCTTCCAAGGCGGTGTTCAGCGTTCGTTGGAAGTTCTTTTCGCTGAAATCATTGTCGGGCAGGCTGAACCAGCGGGTCAGCAGTTCGGGCTGCTTTCTTAACGACCGGTATATCTGCTCCAAGTATTCTAGGGCGAGCTCGGTTTGAAGCAGCGCTTTAACCGTCTCTTTTTCTCCCCTTTCCATCTTTCTGGCCAGCTCGACTTCTCTTTCCCGAGAAAGAAGCCTGACCCGCCCCATGTCCTTCAGGTAAACGTTGACCAGGTCCGGGGTGGTGACGCCGGTCTCTGAAGTATTTTCCTGTTCGAGCGGCGAACCAACCGGAGAGGAGGCAGGAAGAAGGGGTTTTTCAGCCGGCCATTCTTCTTCCGGCCAGAAAGAAGCTAAACTTATATCTGCCTTTTGGCTGGTCCTGATATCTAAGGTATTCATAATTTTATTTTCTCCTTATTTCCTATAATTCCTATAGGATTACTATAAATATAGGTATTTTTCGGCGAAAGTCAAGAAAAAAAATGAAGCGGGAAATTATGGTGTAAGTGTCTATTAAAACAATATTCTTTAAAAAAGCCTGGCTTAACCGGCTGAGCGCAGAGCAGGCAAGAAGAAATACCTTTCGTTATTGATTGATAATAATATAATTGGGGGGCGTTGCTGTTTTTTGTTTGTTTTGGCTTCTTATCCCCACTTCCTATTGCCCATCCTGGCCTGTGCCGGATGGGGAATTAATCAAAAATGGGGGATTAATCAAAAAAAATAAAAGAAGGACGGTTTAGAAACGAGGCCGGGAAAGCAAGCGATAACCTTATATTACTTTTTATATTCCCTCAGCTGGCGGCAATCGGAGGCCGGCCTGCCTGGTTGGCAGCGCCCCTTCAAGGCAAATCGTTTCTTTACCCGTTTGCTTCGTAAAAAGAGAGAGGCGGGCGGGCCGGAGAATTGACTGTTTTTATGTTTAAAAGGCCCGGAGTCTGCTCCCCAAAGAAAGCCATATAAATAAAAAATCATTTTTCTTCATTCAACGGCCAGGCCGGGTATTAAGATCGGGGGTGTTTTCCATACCTTGCAATTTTTTTATATAATAAAAAAGCAAAGGCTGAATGAATAAAAAAAGCTGAAAATGACAAATAGCGCAGTGAGGTGAGGATTCATGAAAAAGAAAATTCTGGTGGTAGACGATGACCCGGTCAATCGTCTGATGCTTTCTGGAATGCTGGAGAAAAATGGCTTTCAGGTTTTAACGGCTCGAGATGGAGAAGAAGCCCTGAATCTGACCGCCAGAGAAAGACCTGAGGCAGTTATCACTGATGTTCTCATACCGAAACTTGACGGGCTGGCCCTCTGCCAGGCCATCAAGGAAAATCCCGAGTTAAGCCAGATAAAAGTCATCCTGATGACTGCCGTTTATAAAACGGCGGGCATGCGCGCTGAAGCTCTGGCCCAGAAAGCTGATGCCTATGTGGAAAAACCAATTTCTGAAGATACCTTGTTTAAAACAATTTCTTCCGTGCTCTGAGTTCGGTTGTTAGCTGATGAGCCAGTCTCAGCGGCTCTGGTATTCGGTAGCCCTTTAAACAGCCAAGAATTATTCTGAGCGAACTGTCCGGGTCTATTAAATGTCCGGGTGAGATAAAAATTGGCCTGACTCTGGCCCGGCTGCGCAGGACATAACCAACAAGCTGACCGTGATAGAAAAGCTCGGAGCAGGAACCCGCTTCTGGCGCGGGCGGCAAAAAATCTCCCACCAGATGAGATTTGGCACAGCCTATGGCCGGCAGGCCAAACAGCAGACCAACAAAGCTGGCCAGACCGAGCCTTCTCGGATGAGCAATTCCCTGGCCATCAAGCAGCAGAAGGTCCGGTTTCCTGCTTAAAGAATTTATCGCCTGAAAGACGGCCGGGCCCTCACAGAAGGAAAGGAAACCTGTCCGGTAAGGAAAGCGTAAGGGAACCTCGGCCGTGGCCGTTTCCACCAGCTCCAGCTCCGGATAACTAAAAAGGCAAACGGCGGCCAGCACCAGGTCAGGCGTAAAGGTGGCATCGGCCGCCACCACCAGCCTGGGTTCCTTCCGCAGCGGCTTTATGATTATTTTATCCGCCATGATTTTCTGAAGCCTGGTTGCTTCTTTGAGATTGGCCGGGTAGAGAAAAAGCTCGGGTTTAACCTTGTCGCTCATCGCCAATTATTATAAATTAAAACAACAGCCGGTTGGCAGATTTTTTTGATTTTTGAGGTTAAAATTGAAAAAACTGATAGCCGCTTTTGACGTTGATGGAGTTTTGATTGATGTCAGAGAGAGTTACCTCCGGGCCCTGGCGGAAACGACCGAGCATTTCCTGGGTAAGCCGGTGACGGTTGAGGAAGCGGTAAGGATTAAAACTGAACTCGGTATAAATAATGACTGGGATGCCACGCTGGCCTGTCTTCTGTTCCGCCGGAGCGGGCTGAGTCCGGAGAAGTTCCGGTCTTTATTTACTTCCGGTCCGGCGGATTTTCATCAGGTTTACCGGCTGGCCGACCGGCTCAAAATTTCTCTGCCTGAATACCGGACCGTGGTTGAGGAATTTGAGAGCAGATACCGAAACCACCGTCATCGAGAACGGCTGAGAATCCCGCGGGGTTGGCTGGCCCGGATAAAAAGTGAAGCGGACTTTATGGCGGTGATTACCGGCCGTACTAAAGAAGACCTGGACTTTTCCTTTAACAGGTTTTCTCTGCACGATTTTTTTGAAGTCATCCTGACCGAGGACGATTTACCCTCTCCCTCTGACCGTAAACCTTCGCCCTACCTTCTTAAAAAACTGCTGGACGGAGCCGGCTTCTATCACCGGGCCTGTTACATCGGCGATACGCTGAGTGACAGGCTGATGGTGGAGAATTATAACCGGCAGGAGAACAAGAGGGTTTACTTCATCCTTTTTCGCCACGAGCTGAACCGGCAGGTGGAAGCTGATTTCACGGCTTTAACGCCTGAAGATATTTTGCAGCATCTAAAGCGGCTGAGAGAAAAGTAAGTTAAACAAATATTTTATAATTTTATTTGACTTTTACTTGACTTGATACTTATAATCTAATTGCTGGCTGGAGAGGGATCTTCCTTAGCCCCGCTTCCTTTTCCTTAAAAACCTTGGCTCCCTACCAGCCAGCCGGATAAAAAAAAGATATTTTAAGGATAGAGCAAAAGGGAAAAGAAAGGGAAAGAAACAGGCACTTTGCTCCCGCCCATAAATAGTTAAAAAACCAGCACTACTGCCATTTTAGCTCAGACCCCAGCCAGGAGTGCGGCACGAGGAAGACCATTAGTGTTATGATCGAGGCCGCGATTACCCAGGTTCTTTTTGGCTGAGTTTTCCGGCCGGAAGCCAGGGCGGCAATCCAGGCCAGCATGGCTATCAGAGTTTTTGTGTCTGTTAAATCCTTGCCCAGGGGGAAGCCACTCCAGAAAACCCCGAAGGCAAATTTCTGGATGAGGGGACCGAGGATAAATCCGCCAATGAACATCAAAATGGCTGCCCATTTAACCACCCCGGTGTATCCATCCTTGCTCAGGAGGGCAGTCAAACCGGCCTGGGTGGAGAACAGCATGGCCAGAAAAATGACCAGCACATGGGCCAGGAGCAATGGCCCCGGGACAGGCCCTTTGAAACGTATGACAACCGGTTTTTCTCCCGTAATGGATATTTCCTGAGAATCTCTCACCAGATGAATAAAATATTCTAATTTTCCCGCGGCCGGCTGCTTCGGCAGAAAACCAACCAGTTGCTGTCCCTCTCTTTTCATGGCCAGGATGTTCCAGGGAGCATCTGTTTTATGTCTCCTGAATTCAAGATAACCCTGCAGGTCAGCCGGAGCCGAATCCGGAAGGTTGACCACCAGCCGGCAGGGCTCGGTGTTTTCAGCGCTGCGCGGCAGTTTATATTTTATGTTCAGACCGGCAAAATTCGCCGAGCCTTTAACCGGATAGGTTGGCCCGGTTACCCGCTGATAGATGGCCGAGGCAGCCGTGATGAGAAAAGCCAGAAACCAGACCAGGGTTTTCTTCATGTTTTCTCTCCGGAAAGTCAGGATTTAAAGTAAGGTTTAAGAATAATCCAGAGGCCCAGAATGATTAACAGCGAGGGCCAGAGGTAGTTCCAGAGATGACGGTCAATTATATGCATCCTGATAAGGAGCAGGAAGATACCCAAGAAAATGAACAGCAGGGCCGGGCTGGATTTTTTTAATCCCTGACTGATCAACATGGAAAGGCCGATCAGGATGAAGATGGCCGGCCAGTAAGTGGACACAATGCGCCCCACGCTAATCTTCCCCGCTTGCTCCAGCATGAAAAGAAGGCCAACGATGATGAGGAATAATCCCCAGAAAACTCGGGACGACTGGCTGCGGCTCATGGATACCTCCGTCTCTTATACACGACCATTTATACCACAACCCGTGCTTTTTCAGCCATAAAAATTTTTTGGCCGGCTTTTTTCTGGCGTACGGTCAGTCAGCCGAGAGTATCAGGAAGGGCTTTTTATAGAAATTGCGATAAAGCGGTCTCAGCCTTTCGCGGTCATAATATTTTTCTACATCTATATGCTTTTTATAGCTGGTGACGATTTCGAGCGGTACGTGGTCGTATTCTCCGTTTCTCAGGCAGACCATGCGACCGGTTTTGCCTTCCAGCACCAGGTCGAGCGCCAGGTTGCCGTAGGCCATAGGCACTAAGGAATCGATGGCGTCGGGGTCGCCGCAGCGTACCAGGTAGCCGAGCTTCTGGTTTATGACATTAATCCGTCTTCCGTTGTTGTATTTTGGTGAAAGTTCCTTCAGCATGGCTGAAACGCGGTCGCCTATACCGCCCAGTTTTTTGTGGCCGTACATATCAGTCTCTTCGCTTTCAAAAACCATGTCTTCACCCTCGAAAGCGGCCCCTTCCGAGACCAGCACGACAGAATAATGGCTCGGGTGACTGGCCCGGTCTTCACTCATCAGCTCGCACAGCCGCTCGATGTTAAACTTGTGCTCGGGGATGACGCAGCGGTCGGCCGCTCCGGCCATGGTGGGTAGCAGGGCGGTATAACCGGCATAACGGCCGAAGACTTCAATCACCAGAAACCTTTCATGCGAACCGGCCGTCGTTCTCAGAGAGTGGGTGAGGCTGATGGTTCTGGTCACACAGGTGGAAAAACCGATGCAGTAGTCCGTTCCCGGAACATCATTATCCATCGTCTTGGGAATGGCAATGACTTTAACTCCAAGCTTGTGGAGATGGACGGCATAGCTCAGCGTATCATCACCGCCTATCGGTATGAGGTAATCTATGCCGAGGAATTCCAGGTTCTTGAGCACTTCTTCCGTCAGGTCGTTTATTTTATCTTTGTATTTATCTCGCAGATGGGCCGGAACGTTGACCTGCGGAATGGAGCTCGGTCTCGTGCGAGACGTATGAAGGAAAGTGCCTCCGGTGCGGCCCACTTTGTTGACCACTTCTTCGGTGAGTTCCGTGTAGAACTCGTGGTTGGGGGCATCCTTATCTCTGACCATTTCTACCAGGCCGGCCCAGCCCCGCCTTATGCCTATTACCCTGTATCCTTCTTTTATCGCTCTGATGGTTACTGCTCTGATGGCCGGGTTCAAACCAGGGACATCTCCTCCGCCGGTCAGAATACCGATTACGCCTTTATTCGTCTTGATGTTAGCCATAATCAGTCTCCTTCCGTAAAGTTTTTTTTGAAATTTTTAATAAGATATATCATTGCGGGACTCAGAAGAATAAATAAAAGCCACCAGCGCTTTTGTCCGAGACCCACTAAATTATAGCAAATGCTTAGCCTGAGGCAATGCCCTTTACAGATTTTTGTTTTGTTAAAACGATTGGCAGCAGAGCAAAAAACTTAAATATTAATTTAATAGGTGGCCAGAAAAGCTCCCAGGAAGGCGGTCACCACGGCCAAAATTCGCCAGAAAGTGACCTTTTCTTTAAGGAGTAAGGTGGCCAGGATGAAGATAAAAATGGTGCTTAACTGGTTTAAAGCTGCCGCCACCGAAGCAAAGGCATATTTCATCCCGCCTATCCAGAACATCAACGACAGATAGGTGCCAAGAAAAGAGGCCGGCGCCATGATTTTCCAGGTAGACCAGTGGAGCAGCGGGGCGATAATGTTTCTTTTTCCCCTTAAAAAAGGAACAAACAGGAGGGGAATGGTTCCGCCGGCTAACCTGACACCGGTGGCCCAGACCACCGGAGTGTCTTTCAAAACCGGCTTGATTATCACGATGGCCACGGCCACGAAAGCCATGGCCAGGGTGCCCAAAACAATGCCCAGGATAAGCTGTTTGGCAGAAACTGGGCCGGTCGAATTTTCCGAGTTATTCCTGGTTATGGTAATAACGGCTGAAATTATGAGAAGAACTCCGATTATCTGAACCAAGGACAATCTTTCTCCGAGGAAAAAATAGGAAAGAATGATGACAAAAGGCGAATAGGTGCAGTCCACAATGGCGGTCAGGCTGGCTCCGATGAGCTTAAGGGTCCATAAGAAAAGCGTATCGGAGACGGCAATTCCCAGAAAACCGCTCAGCAGCAACAGGGCGGTCGTCTTGGCCGGGACGGCCGGAAAAAAACTGGCGCGGGTGATGAAGATGGTCAGCACGATGAGAAAAAGGGCAAACAGGTTTTTCCCCAGATTAAGAGCCAGCGGATGCACCCGAAAACTGCTCAGCCGAAACAGAATGACGGCCACCGCCCAGACGGCAGCAGAGGCCAGGGCCAGCCATTCTCCGGAATAAGCAATGGTCGGCATGAACGATACCATCCAATTAGTGTCGGTTAAGCTTGCTTTATAGCAGATAAGGGTAAGTTCGTCAATTAAGGCCGGCCGGTCTGCCCGGATTAAGGTTTTAATCAGGCACCAATCCCATGCTAAACCTGCATTTATGAGTTTTATGAAGCGGGAATTGAGTTATCATAAATCATCTTACGGTCGAACTTCTTGTGGGAAGAACGGGAAAAATAATTTTTCCAGAAGGCTCACACTGCCTTTTTAGCTGAGCCGGTTGGACAGCACCTGGCCCGCGTCAGTTAAATTGTTGTAATTAAAATATTATCCACTTTCTGTACGGCCTCAGGTGCTAACACCCTTGATTATTGTTCCCGGCGCCTCCATAAAAAGGTCAGGGGAGAAGAAATTATAAAACCAGAGGTTGCAATGATAAACAAAAATGTCGTATTGTATTAATCTAATTTTTAATTTTTCATCCGGAGGTTAGGATGCGGCTTAAAAAATCCAGCGGGTTATTTTTCCTTGTCTTAATTTTGTCCGGAATTTTAATTTTCTGGTCCGCCGGCTGCAAGGCAGAAAAGTCGGAAGTTTCATCCACTCAGAAAACGGTCATCCAGGTTGGAGAAAAAGAACTCCAGGCCAAAGACGAAGCCATCTACAAGACGCGGGAATTTAACGGACACAAGCGGGAATACCTGTCTCTTGATTTTTCCAGAATAGACCATCCCGCTTCGGTGTCTGAGTTCCAGCAGGTTTTTCACCAGCCGCCTGTCAGGCAGTATAATACCGGCACGTGCTGGTGCTTTTCCACCACTTCTTTCCTGGAATCGGAGCTTAAGAGGCTCGGCCGGGGCGAGTTCAAGCTTTCGGAAATGTACACGGTTTACTGGGAGTATGTGGAAAAGGCCCGTCGTTTTATCAGGGAGAAGGGCAACAGCTTTCTTGGTGAAGGGTCCGAACACAATGCCGTTTTTCTGCGGATGAAGCAGTACGGGGCGGTGCCGGCCAGCGCCTACACGGGGCTTCTGCCCGGGCGTACGGAACATGACCATTCTGCCCTGTTTAAAGAAATTACCGATTATTTAGATTTCTGCAAAAAGAATAACTACTGGGATGAGGAAAAGGCCGTTGCCTACGTTAAGCTCATCTTAAACAAGCACCTTGGTGAGCCACCGGTTGTGATTGAGTACAACGGGCAGAAGATGACGCCGAAAGAATTTCTTGACAATGTGCTGAAGCTGCCTCTGGACGATTATGTGAGCTTCATGTCTTTTAAATACATTCCCTTTTACACAAAAGGAGAATACAGGGCACCTGATAACTGGTGGCATTCTCAGGATTACTACAACGTGCCGCTCGACGAGTTTTATCAGGCTATCGTCAACTCTCTTAAGAAAGGCTATTCTGTCGCCCTGGGGGGCGATGTTTCAGAGCCCGGAATTAGCGGCGATGAGGGGCTGGCTGTTGTTCCTTCTTTTGATATTTTACCGGCCTTGGTTGACCAGGACAGCCGCGAGTTCAGGTTTTATAACCAGACTTCAACCGATGACCATGCCGTCCACTGCGTTGGCCTGGCGGAGAAAGGTGACCATACCTGGTTTTTAATCAAGGATTCAGGAGCGGGCGCTCACCGGGGCCCGTACCATGGATACATTCTTTATCGCGATGACTTTGTCAGGCTAAAAATGCTGGTTTTTACCGTGCACAAAGAGGCGGTGGCTGACCTGTTGAAGAAATTTGAGCAGAAATAAGTCGAGCTCCCGACACCGGATGCTGATAATTTAAATTTATTTGGGCACAGGGGCGGTCAGTCTGCTGATTGGCCGCCCCTTTTTCTTTGATTCTATGATATTCTGTAATTTATTCAGCCGGCCGGAAGAGCTTCAGGTTAATCGGTTTTCATCAGAAATGAAAAAAGGCCTGCAGTAATTAAAAGGACAAGCTAAAAAGGGAAAATAGCTTTTGCCTCAGGCCGAATTTTTTCTTTGATTTAGCTTGTTTTTGGCTTTCTGCAGATATCGTTAATAATCAGGTGAAAAAATGGCTGATTTTTGCCGCGACCAAAACAAAATTTTGAGAAAAGACTGGCGGTGCCAGAAATCTCTTTTCTGGAACTTACGCTAACGACCAGCATGCAGTATAATTAAGTAAAAACCAATTAAGAAAAGTGGGAAAAATGTCCGGACCGATTTGTTTAACCTCCCTGACCCTGGAAGAGCTGGAAGCCCATCTTAAGTCCATGGGTGAACCAGCTTTTCGGGCACGGCAGGTGTTCGGCTGGGTTTACCGGGCGGTCAGGACAGATTTTAACGATTTTTCTGACCTGCCCAGGGCCTTAAGGCAGCGGCTTTCTGAAACATTCATCATCAACCCTCTTAAATTAACCGAGACCATTTCCTCGGAAGACGGCACGACCAAATACCTGTTTGAGCTGCCGGATGGTTACTTTATTGAAACGGTGTTGATTCCATCGGCAGACCGCCGGACGGTTTGCCTTTCTACCCAGGTCGGTTGCAAGTATCGCTGTTCATTCTGCGCCAGCGGTCTAAATGGTTTTAAAAGAAACCTGGCGGCCGGTGAAATCGTCAGCCAGGTGCTGTCAGTCAGGTCTCTTACCGGACGGGAAATTACCAATTTGGTTTTCATGGGCATGGGTGAACCGCTGGATAACCTGGATAATGTCATTAAAGCCATCCGCATCCTGAATGATGAGCACGGGTTGAACATTGGTGCCAGAAGAATCACGGTATCGACCGCCGGGGTTATTCCGGGCATAAAAAGGCTGATGGATTTCGACCTTCAGATAAACCTTTCTATTTCTGTTCACAATGCGATTTCGGAGAAAAGAAGTCAATTGATGCCCATTAACAAAAAGTATCCTTTGCCCGAACTGGTGGCCGCCGCCGAGGATTATTTAGCGGCCGGTGGCCGCCAGCTCACCCTGGAGTACATCCTGATCAGGGGCGTCAATGACGGGCTTTATGAAGCCGAGAGCCTGGCCGCTCTGGCCAGGAAGCTTAAGGCTAAGGTTAATCTGATTGCTTTCAGCCCGGTGCCCGGGCTTCCTTATGAGCGGCCATCACGGTCCGAGCTGCTGCGTTTTGAGAGATGGTTAACCGAAAGGAAAGTAAAAACTACCATTAGGCAATCCAAGGGCCTGGAAATCTCGGCTGCCTGCGGTCAGCTGGCCGGCAAGTTTCAATGAGAACGCTCAGACTTTTTTGCTCCTGAGCACGGCCAGAGTCTCGATGTGTGGCGTTCTGGGGAAAAAATCAAAAGCGGTAATTTCTGAAATCTCATACTCCGGAAGGAAATGTTTCAGGTCGCGGGCCAGCGTGGTGGGGTTGCAGGAGAGATAAAAAATAAGAGGCACGGGGAAAGATTTCAGAAAGTCAGCGATTTCCCGGGCCAGACCGCGGCGTGGCGGGTCGATGACCATGGCCGACGGCCGAAACTCGTTTATTTCTTCAAGCCAGTCCTCGCTTCTGCCCTCACAGACCAGAATGTTCTGCCGGCGGTTTAATTTCAGGTTTTTCTTGAGGTAAAAAATATTGCCGGGCTCAGCTTCTACGGCCATGATTTCTGAAGCCAGTTCGTCCAGGAGAAGCCCGAAGGTTCCAAGGCCGGCATAGAGGTCAACCAGCTTAACGGGGGCGATGGGGGACAGGTATTCTTTAATCTTTTCTGCGACTTTTTCCAGCATCGGCGGGTTAACCTGGAAAAAACTTCCCGCGCCGTAGCGGAAGACCGTCTGACCGATTTTTTCTTCCAGGTAGTCCCGGCCATATAATTTGTGGTATTGCTTTCTGCGCACGAGGTTAACTATTCCGGTCAGGCCGGTCAATTTATTATCAAGGCTCAGCGGCGCAACCCACAGTTCAGCCGCCTTTTCCAGGCTTTCTTCCTCCGTGGCTTCCAGCACGACAAGCGTTTCCTGCGTCCAGAAGCTCTGGCGAATTTCCAGGTGGGTAAGGCCGGGTAGGGGCTGGCCTTTTAACAGAGTATTGACCGCAGAAATTATGTTATTTACCTGGTCGCTTACCAGGGCACATTTTTCCACCGGCAAAAACTTTTCCATCGACCCGGGTTCATGATAGGCCAGGAAAGGGGGGCTGGCTGACCAATTAAAGCTCAGCCTGATCTTGTTTCGGTAGCCCGTAATAAGCGGTGAAGGTTTTATATCTATCTCGCGCCAGTTATTCAGGTTCAGATGGAAAAAAATTTCAGCCAGCTGCTGTTTTTTTACTTCAAGTTCTGATTCGTAGGTCATCACCTGATAGGGGGAGCAGGCTCGATAATGGTCACAGAGGGCAGCCTGTCTTTCAGGGGCCGGTTCTAAAATACCGACCGTTCGAGCTTCCAGATAATTCTTTTTCTCTTTAACCGGCTCAACCTCTACCAGCTCCCCGGGCAGTCCTTCATCGGTGAAGATGATTTTGCCCTCTTGCCTGGCCAGCGAGCGTCCGGGGTAGACAATTTTTTCGACCCTGACTTGCATGAAACTTAAATAAACTCTGCCCGCTTGTTTGTCAAGTCCGGTGAAGCTGTTTCAGTGTCCAAGGCTGTAAAGCAGGCGAGCAGGCAGGGTAATGATGGCCTTAAGCAGGTCAAAAACAGCTTCGACGGTGAAACCGACCAGGCGGAAGGGCAGAGAAATTATCCAGACCAGAGGATAAAGTACCAAGGCCAGCAGTGCCAGCGGCCAGCACAGGACAAAAAGAATTTACCAGAGCAAAAATTTTACCATGTTATTATTTCCTCTGCGGTGTATTTTTCTGCATTGATTCTCCAAATATTAATACGTAAAACGAGGAGAAAAAGATTACCCGGCCTTCACCCCTGGCTGCAGAAGTCAGCAAAAGGACATTTTTCGCACTGCCCGGTTTCGATCCCGTCAGGCGTAAAGGGTTTGCTCTGGTCGACCAGCTCCAGCAGAAAATAGTTAATTACAGAAGACATCAGTTTGAAATGGTTGAGGTATTCATCATGTTCTTCCGGTTCCAGGCCAATCGGGAAAATATTTTTCGTCTGGTCATCTCCGGTTGAGCTTCTTTTCTTAAGACGCCTGAGGGGCGCATATTCAATGTTCAAACCGAGCCTGTTCTTACCCAGCATCAGCAGAGCTGAATAAATGGATTCTGGGCGGAGGTCAAAATATTCAGCCACCAGCAGCTGGTAAAAAGGCAGCTGCAGGCTGCCGATAACTTCTGGCCACGACTGACGTCTTTCCGGGTGAAACTGGTCGAATTTTATACGGTAGGATTTTTCGCTGGCTGAAGTTTTATAATCCAGAAGGCAGAGAAAGTTTCCTCGCTGCTCGAGCCGGTCAATCTTGCCCGACAGCCTGAACCGGTAATTGCCTATCCGGTGTTCAGTTTGCAATTTAGTTTCCAGCCCGATAATCCTTGCTGGCCGGTCATGCTGGAGAAGAAGATTTATGGCTGCCTGCTGGTAATCGGTCAGAAAATCCCGAAGGTGCCTTTCCACCTGCTTTTTCATCAGGTAAAAGCTGCCGGTGTTGGCCTCGGGAAAGTTTTTTTGGAAATGCCGGTCAACAATTTTTTCCAGCCGGTCAAGGGGCAGGCTGGCCGGCAGGTCTTTATCCAGGTAATCCAGGAAGTAATCGTAGAGAATCTGATGAACCAGAGAGCCAATTTCTGCCTTTTCCAGTTTATCAACCATTTCTTCTTTTTCACTCAATCTTAAAACGTAAGCGTAGTAGAACTTAAGGGGACATTTGAGATAGCTGTCCAGCTGGGTGGCCGTGTATTCTCGCTCAAAAAGCAGATTTATGAGGTCTGCAGTTTTTTCCACCGGCTGAGGTCTGACGGAATTCAGGTCCAGCTGGTAAGTGGTCGACTTGATGAAAGAAACTTCTGACTTCCGGCCGGTCTGCGCCTGTATTTTTTTCTCCCTGGCCCAGACCAGCTCTTCCACGTACCTGCTCTTTTCCTTTTCGCTGTTTTCCACGAAAAACAGATGGACTTTCTTTGCTCCTGATAACAATATCTGCAGATAGTAGCGGTATTTTTTTTCTGATTCTTCATGGGTCGGAAGCTGAAGCTCTTTTCTCAGAGCATAAGGCAGGAGAGAATCAATCTTGTTTCGCCCGGGGATGACCTCATCGTTCATGTCCAGGATAAAAACTTCCTCGAATTGGAGACAGCGTGTTTCCCAGAAGCCGAGCACCTGGAGTCCGTGAAGCGGGGTGCCCGGAAAACGCACTCTGGCTTCAGACATGATTTTGCGGAAAAGAGAAAAGTAGCCGTGAAGATGCTCGAAGCTCTGCTGGCTCAACCTGGAACTTTTCAGGTTTTCAAACTGCAGGTAAAACTCCTGAGCATAAGGGAGAAAGAAAAGATGCTGGCGGGCCGTGCTTTGAGTGGACAGATAATCAAGCAGCTTGATCAGTTTTTCGGCAAAATCTCTGACGTTTTTTATTGCGAGAAAAGGCTCAATCGTCTGACGGTGGATGTTTTCTAAGTGCTTGAGAAATTCTGGCGCCCGGGGCAGGCTGGCCGACTGGCTGTGCTCGTCGAGCTTCTGTCGCAGGTCAGGGTTGGCCACGATTTCTGACAGCGACCAGAACAGATGCCCTTTTTGCCGGTTCATGGCTTCCTGCAGGGTGTGGAACATAATTCTGGTCAGCTCGGCGCTCCGCTGCGGTGCCGGAAAATAAATGTTTTTGGTGTAGGGGTGAAGGACAAAATCAAGGTAGTAAGGGGCGTAAAGCCGCCCCTCTTCATCAGCTGTTTGGACCAGGTTGAACAGACAGTCAAAAAAATTGTACAGGGGGGTTCTGGTCAGCGGATAACCGAGCGAGATGTTGTAGCTTGTTTCTGGCAAGGCCACCAGGGTTTGCTGGTGGAGAGGAATCAGGGTCTCCATGGCCGGCAGGACTATGACTTTTTTCTCGTCAATCGAAGCCGCGGATTTGGCCAGGTCAGCCAGCAGCCGGTTTAACATCAAAACCTGGCCGTGGGTATCGGGGCTGAGATAAAAATCAATTTCCGGTTCAGAATCTTCAATCATTTCTGGCTCGATTTTGCTGATGCTGTTCGGAGACAGGCCGAGCCGTTCTAAATATTCATCAAGCCCGGGCCCCTCTATCAAAAAGAGAGAAGTTTGTGGCAGGCCCAGCAGTTTTTTCAGCAGGTCGGTCTCTGAGCGTGAAGTAAGGAAAAAGCCGGCCAGAATTATCCGGTCCACCGGCGGAAGCAGTTCGGGTTTAAGTTCCAGAAGAACTTTTTCCAGCCGGGTCGCTCTGGTGGACAGATTTTCTTTTTCCAGCCGGGCATAAAATTCGCGGTAAAGTTCAGATACCCGGCGCAGACGTGACCTGGTTCTTTCCGGCAGCTTTTCTCCGGAGAGTGAGTCAAGCACAGTGTAATAATTTTCTCGCACCTGGCCGGCTTTAAGTTCTTCCAGGTCGCGGAATAATTTCTGGCCGAAGGCGAAGAATTCATCCAGCGTCAGGAAAGACCTTGGCCGGTTGCGGCCGGGGGAGGAGCTGTTTATCTCGAAAAGCAAGGCAATGGCTTCAACCGGCTCAATCAGCGGCCTCTGGTAACCAAGAACTTTTGTGTACAGGTAATCTATAAATTCATCAAAAGAAAAAATGGGCGGTGGGATGTAACCCCTTTTGAGCCTTTCGGCCAGAGCTTTTCTCAGGTAATAAGCGGGCCTTTTTTCTGGAAAAACAATCCACAGACGGCCAAAGCTGTCCGGGGAATGATACACTTCCTGGGCCAGCAGCTCGATTAAGTTCAGGCGAGAGGAAACGATGTTTACCATCATCGGACCATCTCCAGCTGGTTGGAGTCCGGGTACATTAATAAGCCATTAATGGCCTGGCCCGGATAGATGTCTTTAAGGATTTCCATGTAGTTTCTCAGCTGGTTCACATGAGAAGCTTTAATTTCTTCATCCTTTACCTGCCCGGTTTTAAAATCTACAACCGTTATTTCCGTCGGGTCGATGATGACCCGGTCGGCCCGGAAAAGATGTCCCTGGCGGTTGACCAGCTCCATTTCTCTTACTATTTGACGGCCCGGCCGAGGCCTGAAGTACCAGGCCACCTTTTCCTGGCTTAAGAAAGCCCTGATTGTTTGAGCCAAGGTGGCCAGCTCATTTTCTTCAGCTTTTCCTGAGCTGACCAGATTTTTTATGACCCGGTCGAGCTGGGCATCCAGGTCATCAGTCAGGTATTCAATTTCGGCCAGGACAGCATGAAATAGTTCCCCCCGGCGTTTTTCTTCATATTTGAGACCTGCCGCAGGCGATGTTTCTTCCGGTTTTAATGCCGGTAAAAACTTCAGGGGAAAAACAGAGGTTTCTTTGGCCGGCCTGATTTTTACTTTTGGTTTTTCACTGGCGGAGGATAGCTGGAAAGGCGCTTCGGCCTGAAAAATTGTTTCTAAAAGATTAAAAGGATATTCTTTCTGCTTTTTTACTCCGATTACATAAAGCTCTTTTTCAGCCCGAGTTAGAGCCACATACAGGGTATTTAGCTTGTTAACCATTTCTCGCTCGCGATAATCCTGGTAAAGGTTTTGGAGCTCGGTCGAGGCTGAAGCTGTTTTGGCCGACAGCTTGAGCACTTCGACTGGCTGGGCTCTTGACCCGTCCACAGCAGGCCCGTCCGTTACCTTTTTTAGATAAAAATCTTCGGCTTTCAGGCGGTCTCCATAAAGAAGAAGAATGACCACCGGAAAACCAAGCCCTTTGGCTTTATGTATGGTCATGAGTTTCACGGCCTCAATGTTCTCCGGCACATCGATCGTCCAGATGTTCTGGCCATCGTCTGGCTCAGTAGAAAACTTGATGAAATCCCTGAGGTTGCTCTTTCCCTGTCCTTCGAAATTCAGGATGACTTCCAGCAGTTTGATAAGAGAGCCTTCTTCCCTGGGGAAGAGTTCAAACGGGCCGAAAACCCGGTAAATCTGAGAAACCAGGTCATAAAGAGGAAGGTAACCGGTCGTCTTGAAAAAGCCTTCCAAATAGATATCCCAGAGCCTGGGGAACTCCTTCCTGAAACTGGCATAGAGCGGCAGGGTTCGAGCCTGAGCCATTTCCAGCAGGAATTCCCGAAAGGTTGGCAGGCCAATTCTGATGTTATCTTTGATTAACCTTTGCTGGAAAAGATTGCCCAGCAAAAACACGGCGAAATTCAGGTCGTCGAGCGGATAATCAAGGAATTGCAGGAAGGCCAGAATTTCTCTGATCACCGGCCTGTTTCTTATATCAAGAGCAGAATAGGGGACGAACGGAATCTCTTTCTCGTTCAGCCAGGAAGCGGCCTCCTTGAGCTTATCGTTTTCATAGGCCAGGATGGCCAGGTCGCTGTAACGGTATCCTCGGGTTTTCAGTTCATCAATCAGAATTTGAAGCTCTTTCTTTTCCGGTGTGTCCCTGTCTCCGTTTTGTTCGCCGGTCTCCTGGTTTACTTCATCCTGGTCCTCCGCCTCCTTCTTTTTCCCCAGCTTTAAAAATTTAAATTCCACGTATCCTGGCTGATAATCATCCGCTGGCGGAGCAGCCCGGCATTCGAAACTATCAAGCCCGCTTTTCTCGGCGGCTGATTTCCATTTCCCGGCCTCTTCCCAGGCCCTGCTTTTTTCTGGCAGAGATTTTATTCCGTCGGGAAAGATTTTTTTTACCCACTCCAGGACTTCAGGCTGACTGCGTCGATTTTCGGAAAGTTCTCTTACCTCGGGTTTGACCGAATGAAAACCTTCCACCCCGTTTATCAGGTTGACCATAATCTGATAATCCGCTTCGCGGAAGCTGTAGATGGCCTGCTTGGTATCCCCCACGATGAACAGGCTTCCTCCCTGGGAGAGGGCGTTTTCGATGAGCGGGTAGAGGTTCTGCCATTGCAGGGGAGAGGTGTCCTGGAATTCATCGATCAGGTAATGATAAATGCGTCCTCCGAGAGAAAGATAGACATCGGGCACCACACCCGCTTCCAGGTAGCTGGCCAGGTAGCAGTGAACATCTTCCAGAAAAACCAGGTTTTGTTCTTTTTTGACTTGATTGAGTACCCGGAGAAATTGCTCGTAGATTTTGAGATGGGGAAGATAGTAGAACCTGGCATGGAGTTCTTTGTATTTATCGATGATTTCCTTTAATTTTTCTATTTTTTGCTCGATTTCGGGCGGTGTTTCCTTAAAAGGCAGCGTCTTGAAATTGTGGTCGAACCAGTCTCTGAGGTGCTCCTGACTCAATTTATTCCATAAAGCCGAGCGTTGTCTGGTTGCCCGGCAGCCGGCCATCATGTCCTTTAATTCTCGAAGTTCTTTCCGAAAATTTTGTTCCAGGCTTTTAAGTTTTTGCCTCAATTCCGTCAGGTCATATAACACCGGGCGGCGGTTTGCGCCGGCCAGTTTCCGATTTAACTGGAAGAAAAATTCCTGAAGTTTTTCTGCCGGGGCCCAGATGAAGGCTTCTTCCGAACCGCGCATTTCTTCGAGCGTTTTCAGCACTTCAGTAAAATATTCATCTTCCGGCGTTTGTGGCCTGAGATTTCGCAGCAGGCGAGAATGGGCATAAGAAACAATTGGCCGGGAATCAAGCGTTATTTGCAGGTCCGGGCTGAGCCCCAGTTCAACGGCCGCCGCCTGAAAAATGTCCGACATGAAGCTGTCGATGGTCATCACCTGGAAATCGCTGTAATTTTTTAGCAGTAAATCCAGAGCTTTTTCTGACTTTTCTCTGAGCTGTTCCGGCGGACCAGGAAGTTCTTCCAGCAGCATTTGCAGTTCGGCCGGGTTATCCGAGAAATAACAGGACTTCAGCCAGCCTAAAATGCGTTCCTTCATTTCCTTGGCCGCGTTCCTGGTAAAAGTGATGGCCAGGATTTGCCTCGGGTGGTTGTGCTTGATGGTCTCCGAGAGCAAAAATTGTGTGTATCGCAGAGTTAAAGCCCTGGTCTTTCCTGTTCCGGCCGAGGCTTTAAGAATGATAAACTCGGGAAATTTTCTTTCTTTTTGCTTAGGTTCCTTGGCTTTCATTGCTTTTCATTTTATAGCAAAACCTGGTCCAATCAAAGCATCTTGCCGGTTGGGTCAACGGATAAAACGGCCGGGATTAGATGAAGGCAGAGACAAGGGTGAAAAGGCCCAGGCCAGAAAGAAGCAGGCCAAGGATGGCCAGCATTTTTTTAAAGGTTTTTTCTTGAATTCTGGCCTGATAGTGAGAAATAATTTGGACGAGGAAAAAATACCAGAGTATGGCTCCCAGCCCGCAGGAGGCAGCAAAGAAGACAGCCGGCCAAAGCCCCTGCCGGAGCAAATTGTGAGAAGTAATCGTTCCGGCCACTCCTATCCAAAAAGCGTAAAGCGATGGGTTTGAGACGTAAAGCAAAAGCACGCCAAATAAAGGGCGAGGAGTTTTGGAAATGGTATCTTTTTCATTTTTCAGGACAAATTTCCTGGAATCGTGAAGGAGCTTAAGCCCGAGAAAGATGATGATCAGGCCGGCCACCATCTTGAGCAGGTGAGCATACCGGGAAAGGTTCAGGGAGATGTGGAAAAAACCAACCAGAGCTATCAGGCAGTAGCTGAAATCAAGAAAAGCGGTGGTCAGTCCGGCCAGCATGCCGTGGAAAAAATCCCTCTTTAGCGTCTGAGAAATAATATAAATATTTACCGGCCCTACCGGGACGGCGGCGAAAAAGCCTATCAGAAATCCGATTAGCAGGTACATGATAACAAGATATAAAAGAAATTTCAGCTTGAATAAATAAAATACCTTAGATTGAGATCTTTATCAAGAATAAAAGGATAATTTCGAACTCTGAACCGGGAAATTATCTTGGAAGAAGAGGAATTGATAGACCAAAACCCCACACCAATCGACATAATCGAAACCAGATTGAGGTCGCGGCCAGGTCGTTTATCGTTACATCTTCGGGATGCTGGTTTCTGAAGAATCTTCTTCCAGGTCGCTTTCAATGCCCAGAAGCTTGGCAATACCATCATAGACCATTTTCAATGATTTCTTCTGCTCCTGAAGCTGAGCCAGAGTCTGTCGAACACGCTGCAGCTCTTTTTCTACTTCTGCATCAATCGCCGCCAGCTGGGCTTTTACATCTTCCATGGTTCTTTTGTAAAGTTCTTCTTGCTCCTTAGAAATGGCCATCTTTTTGACTCCTTATACCCTCCAATTTATTTACTTAAACCAAAACCAATAGTAATTGGCTTCCATACTCTTACTTTAACACCATCTTTCTCGGCTGGCAAGAATTTCCATTTTTTTACGGCGTTCATGGCTTCTTTTTCCAGGGATACAGAACCCTTAATCCCTCTTATTACGGCCACATCCAGAACGTCACCCGTTTCTGAAATCAGGACGTTTAAAATGACATTACCCCGGATGCCCATTCTTCGGTCAACTTCAGGATAAATGGGTTCTACCGTTTTTACTATCTTGGGTTCCACATCAACCATATTCAGAGGAACAAGGTCTCCGGTTTTGACCCTGGTGGAGGGGATGACCGCCGGCTGATTTTCTGTGTTGTTCTGGGAACTTTCTGGCGCAGATTCGGTTATGTTTTCCTGGGCCTTTTCTTCAGTGGCGGTGTTTGTTGCAGAAGGAGCAGCGTTCTCCGTTTTATTTTCCGGCGGAGTGGAAGGATTTGTCAGGGCGAGAGAGGGCGATTCTTTCGGAGTTAAGGGAGCGGCTGCTGGCGGCGTTTCAACTTTTTTAGCTGTTCTGGCCGAGGCCGAATTCTTATCTGCCTCCTTTTTGTCGGTGGCAGAGCCTGATTTCTGGCTCTTGTACTCGGCCATCTGTTTTTCAATTTGCTGGTTTATATCCTGGTCTGAAGCATCTTTGCTGGTTGGCTCGGAGGAAACAGTCTGGATGGCTGCCGTCTGATTGTTGCTCTGGCCGCTGAAGGTCGGTGTTTCTTTTTTCTTCAAAGCCAGAAAGCCAACCAGGGCCACCACCAGCAAACCAAGCCCCAGGCCGATAAATTTCGCGGTACCCTTTTTCTTTTCTGTCTCTTCTTCTTTCACGTATTTTTCAAACGGCGAGGTCACCGGCGCTACCCTTGGTTTAATCGGTTCGGGTGTGGCTGCGGGAGCTTTCGCTTCAGGCTTTGCTTCCCGAGAAGCGGGAGTTTCAGCTGCTAGCTGCTTTTTACCGGCTGAACTGGCTGCTTCCGGCTCGGTGCTCCTAGTTTTAGATGGCTCGGCCGGTTTAACCTGTTCTTTAACCTGTGGTTTGGCTGACGGTTCAGCTTTGGCCTCAGTTTTGATTGGTTCAGAAACGGTGGAGGCGGCTGTCTTTTTGACCTGAGCTGTGGCCGAGGTTGTCTTAGTCGTCGCGGTTGGGTGGGTGGATCCTTCAGGTTTATTTTTCTCGTTTATCAGGTCTTTCAGATTGGCTTCAAGCAATTTATCCAGGTCATCTGGCGTGGCCGCCGGCTTTTTCTTCAGCGGTTCTTCCTTGGGCTGGGGTCTGGCCTGAATTTTTTTCTCTTCCAGCGACAGGGCGCTCTTGAGCAGGTCATCAAGGTTGTCTGACAGGGTAGCAGTTTTTGCTGAAGCCGGGCGCCCAATTAAGGCATAAATATTTTTCATCAACTCATCCAGGTTGAGCGGCTTTTCCAGGTAAGCTGAAGCACCCAGGTTTTTCAGGGCCTCGGTCTTGTAGGCTGCATCTTTATAGATGCCGGTGACAATGATCACCGGAGCTTTTTTCGTCGGGTGAGAAGTAATCCGCGAACAAAGCTCAAAACCGTGAAATTTCGGAAGCATGGCTTCCATGATCACCAGGTCGGGGGCTTGGTCTGAAAACTTTTCAAACCCCGATACTCCATCGGTTGCGGTAATTATCTCGTAGCCTTCTTCTTGCAGATGCTGGGATAAGAATTTAAGAAATTCCGAATCAAAGTCAATCAAAAGAATCTTTTTCTTTGACATGGTCTATCCCTCATTTTAAATTCAGCCACAGGGGGCTGGCCAAGTCACTATATCTATCTCACGCCAGAAATTCATCTTCAATCACCCTTAGAGGTGATTTTCCAGATGAAATTTCCCCCTGCTCAGCAATTATGCCTCCTTATCAAAAAGATTAGAGCCAATTATACAAAAAAATCTCTTTTTTAACCACTGGCCTAACCACATTTTTTAACCAGATTATGGCCTGCCTCAGGCTGAATTTCAGGAATTTTCAGGCTTTTTTTCTATGATAGCCTGCAAAACTTCCAGTTCATCCGCTTCAAACCAGATAACCTGACATTTGAGGCATTTGTAGACCGGCATCACCAGATGGTAACTGAAGGGTTTAACCATCATCTGCAGGCCGCATTCCGGGCATAAAGCAGTTTTCTTGGCCGGCCCAGAAGGCTTTTTCTGCCCGGGTTCAAACATGATCTTCTGCCACTGCTCAGCCCGGGCTTTTATGGCATCGGAAAATTTATACTCTCGGCGGGCAAATATTTTTTCCACTTCAGAAAATTTCACCAGCTTGCCGTGACAAACCGGACAGTGTTTGATTTTGACTCCCTCATAAAAAGTTTCCGTGAGGGAAGAATGACAGGTCGGACACCTGGAGGTCAGGTCAACCTGAAGTGGCTGGTTTTTAATCTGCCGGTAAAGGGCAAATCGCACCTGGGGAAATTCCCGGGCCGGGGCTTCTAAATTTTCTTTAAGGTTTTTTATCCTCAGAGCCGGGGTAAAATATGGCAGAGAAATGAGCTCGGCTAAATGAAAAGGTCCGGCCCACTGCTGGTCAGGAGTTTTTACCAGCCAGGACCTGTCCTTAAGCAGCTGTTTTTCAGCCATTTCTTTTTGCTGTCTGATAAACTCTTTCTTTTCTTCTGGCCATTCTTCGGCCGACTTAATTTCTGTCCGAGAATATTGCCTGGCTGTCTCCTGCTGCTTTATTTCTTCCACTATGTCTTTAAGGTTCTTATGATTCATGGCGGCCAGCAGCTGTATCCTTCTTAAAACCGGCGGATGGGTGTTAAAAAGCCGATCCCACAGCGAGTCGCTAATTTCGCGGGAATCAGGGGGAACCAGGAAAAGGGGAGTAAACAGAGAGAACTCTCCCAGGAAAGAGTTGGCCAGGTGGGCTTTATAAATAATTCTGGCCAGAGCTTCAGGGTGCCTGCCCAGCTCAACCGCAGTAGCATCTGCCAGGAGCTCTCTGTTGCGGGAGATGACGGTTATTAAAAAACTGAGCAAAGCCGAGGATAAGAAACTGCCCAGGTAAAGGGCAGGGGACCAGGTTTGCTTTCTGCCGGATGAGAGAAGCACATCATGGCCGAATTCTTCATTTTTTCTCTGAGTTGCGCTAAATAATTTTTCGTAGAAGGCGGCCAGGGAGCAGATGATAGTCAGGGTGTAAGTGTCCCCTTTAAGGATGTGGGCTGTTTCATGAGCCACTACTGCTTCCAGCTCATCGCGCGAAGCTTCCGCCAGCAGCCCCTCAGTTACGGCCACGGCCGGCTGTCCGTCAGTATCTAACAGAGAAAGAGAGTTCAGGTTCAGGCTGGGGATTACATAACCGTGAAGCTCGGTCAAACCTGAAGCCAGTTTCATCTGTTCAAGAATGTTGATGAACATCAGATGGTACCGGTCTTCAGGGTCGGGATAATAAGCTCCAAGGTTGTTCAGGATGTACCTTACACCTTCTTTTTTTGCCTGTCTGAAGTTAAAAAAGGTAATAACCAGCGATAGTATAACGGTCAGCCAGGCGAACCTTACCAGAGTGTGCCCGGTGAAAAAACCATAGGTGGGCCATAAAAAACCCAGTCCACTGAAAATAATTCCGGTCAACAAGCCGATGGTCAGCAGATAAAAAATAAAAAGGAGGGAAAAAAGCCCCAGAGAAACTCTTGCCTGGCGTCGTTGTATTTCCCAGTAAGCGGTTGGCAGTCCGGTAACTTTTTTTTCTTCCGACATTTCAGGAAAATTTTACTATTACGGACAAACAAAAGAAAGGGAAAGTTTGGCCATCGACAGCTAAGGGTCACCAGTTATCTGTGGAGGAATAAAAATGGGGATAGAAAAAGATTTTTTCTAAAAAGAGAAACAGCGGGCAGCTTAACAGCATCTTGTTTGCTCAAGATTTCTATTGTGGCGTTTTGCCTATCAATTGCGTTAATTCCTTGTCTACTTCATCTGCTTATTTCTTTTCTCAGCCTCCCAGGTAAGGCCGGATGAGCCTCTATGGAAAAAAGAAAGTTATTTTTTCAAGGGACGGCTGCAGTAAATGGTGAATTGTTGGTTTGAAGGATGGTTGAAAGTTAAAGAAAAAAAATAAAATCAAGAACCATCCCATATCAGGCTTTTTTAAAAATTGCAACTGATGTATTTCTAAAGACAATAAGGCGGTGAAATGGCTAAGGAAAAGTTGCCGCAATATTCCCAAGGGTTGATGGGTTAATGAATTTACCCCACGCCTCAGCCGGGGAGGGGGGATTTAAGACGGGAATTTATTTATTTGCAAGGCAGTGAAATAAATAGCCTGAGGACATGGATAGGGAAGTACTGAGGAAAATGGTTCATTCGTCTTTCCTGGGCGGAAACTTATTCTTAAGGTTATGATAAAAAAAATAAACCTGAATTCCCCGGCCCATCTGAGATAGATAAGTTAAGCCAAATCTTGCGTGGCCCGTGAAAATTCTTTAAATCGAGCATTTTGGCCAGTTGTTCTGCCCAGGGTTATTTACCCATAAAATTCTTGTCTTATCTCATTTCACAGTTATAAAAGTGTAGTTATAAAAATGCTCAAAAGTTTTTTTCATAATAAAAAAAAGGGGGAAGCGCTTCTGCGCTTCCCCCTCTGTCTAAGAAAATTCTCAGAATGAATACCGGGCGCCAACCTGGAAAACTCTCGGGTCGGTCAGAGAGGTCATTTCACCGAACTGCACTCTCTTACCGCTTATCGTGGTGTAGGTGCTGGAAACGGTGTAAACTCCGGTCGGAATGGCCACATTGGTCGCGTTGAAGATGTTGCAGAACACTCCGAACTGACCGAGACGGCGCGGCAACCGGAAGGTCTTTTCTACTCTGAGGTCCAGGATGGTCAGCCAGGGCAGGCTTCTCTTGCCGCGTTGTTCGGCATAGATGGTGGTGTTACCCTGAACCAGGGAGAGACCCAGGTCCTGGCTTCTGACCTGTCTGGCATATCTCTGGCCATCGAGCGCGCGGTAATAGCAGCTGATCATAATACCCCACGGTCCCTGCCACATGGCCTGAGCTTTAAACTGGTTTCTTCTTTCGTAGCCGAAGTTGCCCAGGGCGTTGACATGAGCGTTGGGGTTATCGAAATAAGCCTGACCTGACCAGCTGTCATCGAAATCCGTGCCGATTAAGCCTCTGGATTTCTGCCACACGTAAGACAGGCTGGCTGACCAGCGATGGGAAAATCTCTTGGTCAGAGTAACTTCCACGCCGTCATAATCTCTCTGCGCGCCTGGCGGGTTGGAAACCATTTCCAGAGATGGAGTCGTCATGCTATCCGTTCTGTTCCAGAAAGTAACGGGAGTGTTGGTGTAAGGGTCAGTAACGGTAACCGGAGCATAAATTTTCCAGACTGTCGGGTCAAGGATAGCATCATAGCCTTTTTCCTTATATAGGCTCTTATAAAGTTCATAATCCAGGGCATTGAGGTTAACATCTTCCAGCAGGTTGCGGTCCCATTTATGGATGTAGCGCACGCCGAACCTGGTGTCGGTTAGAATTTCTCTTTCTATACCGATGGTAAATTCATCGAGATAAGGGGATTTCAGGTTGGGGTCCATCTGAGAGCCAGCCGTGGCGCTGAAGCTGTACATCAGACGGTTGGGGTCGGGCATCGGCAGGCCGGTTTCGGGGTCAGGAATATAATGGACTCTCCAGGAAATGAAGCTGTTGGGGTTAACCGTGACAAACCACTGCATGATGTTGGCAATGTAGTAACGGCAGAAACTGATTTTGAAAGCTGTTTTACCGTCTCTGGTCAGGTCAAAAGAGGCGCCGAGCCTGGGAGCCAGGGTATTCCAGATTAACGGCTTGAAAGCTTCGTTTACCCTTGGGTCATAAGTTTTGCCCTGGTAGGTAACCGGTTCTCTTTCCTGGCCCTGAACGGGAATGATGCCTTCCTGGTGGTCAAAGCGGAAGCCGATGTTGAAAGTCATCCAGGAAGTAGGCGACCAGGAATCCTGGATAAAGGCACCGATAACCAGTTTACGGTCCTTGCGGGTGAAGTCCTGATAATGAACCATGTATGGATAGGTGGAGTCATATCTGATAGATCCGTCAGCCAGAGTGGGCATGTAGAAGAATGGCCCGTAGCCATACTGGTCACGGTTGTGCCGGCGGTAGCGGCTGTCCCAGGAATATTCGAATTCGGCTCCGGCTTTAAATTCATGGCGGCCGAACCACTCATCCACAAAGTAGGTGGCATCGGTCAGGGCCTGGAACCGGTCGCGCGAATAAATATCGTCATAACCGTAGCTGCCACTGTACCGATAGGTCCGGTTATCATATATAGATACACTGTCATTTTTAGCTGTCAGGTTCAGGTGGTAATTCATGTAGCCGGTCTTGAAGTTCATGTACAGGTTCGGGTTGAAGAAATGGGTAATCTGGAAGTTGTAAGTATAAATTGGTGTGGTCTGGTTCCAGGTGGTATCAACGGTCTGATAGGCCGAGGCACCACGGTGATGGCGGACATAGTCGGAGAAGTTAAAGGACAGGACGATGCGGTCTTTTTTGGTGGGCTGGATAGTTAATTTAAAAAACGCCATCGGTCTCTTGTAGTCCAGAGGAACCTGGTTTGGCTGGTCGTAGGGATAGCCAAGAGAAAATTCCTGCGTTTTTTGTAAAGTAGCGTTTCCGAAAAACCAGATTCTGTCTTTAATAATCGGTCCGCCAAGGCTCACGTTAGGTTCATAGTCATAGTCAAAGCCGCCGGTCTGTCCCTCAAAGATCGTCCCCTTGGTGTTGGTGCTCTGCATGTCTTTGTTTCTGAAATAAAAGCTGGCGCTGCCGCTGAAATTATTTCCGCCCGATTTGGTCACCACGTTGACCACGCCTCCGCGCACGCTGCCATATTCAGCCGGCAAACCACCGGTTTGAATGGACAGTTCTTCCATGATGTCCATGCCGAAATTTCCAGCCTGAGTCCCGGTCACCGGGTCGGTCACGTTGACACCGTCGATGTTGTAAGTGTTGTCTCTTTCGGAGCTGCCGTGGACCGTGCTTGAGGTCACGCCGGGAGCCATGTTAAAGAAAGCACCCAGGTTCCTGGCGGCCGGCAGGCTCTGCAGAATTTCCTTGGTCAGGCTGGCGGTCATCGAGGTCCTCTGGATGTCCACCGTGGGAGCCTGGCCGGTAACGGTGATGCTTTCCTCGATGGCTGATTGCTCGAGAGTAACATCAAGGGTGGTGGTCACGCCGACGTTAACCTTGATGCCTTCCCTGACGAGAGTTTTAAACCCCGAAAGCTTGAAGGTTACCGTGTACTCGCCGGGAGGCAGTGCGGGAAATCGGTAATGCCCTCTTTCGGTGGTGACCATTTCCATCGTGCCCATTAAAGCCGGAGATTTCAGTGAAACAGTTACACCCGGAAGCGGCTGTTTGTCCTGGTCGTAGACTGTTCCATTGAGGGTTCCGGTCTGGGTAATCTGGGCAAATGAAATCAAAGAAAAGCACAGCAAAAGAGCAATTATAAAGCCCAACTTTCTCATTTAACTTTCCTCCTCCTTTTAAAAGATTTTTGATGAAATTGATGAAATAATGAAAATTAGCTTGACTCCCTTTCCCTCTCACCTCCTTATTTACAAAATTAGGACCTTATTATAAGACCCTCCTGAACCGGCCAGTTCTGGCCATTCACTGCCTCCTTTCTCCTGTATTTTTTTAAAGAAAAATTTTTATCTTGTCAAGCTTTTTATAACGGTGCTTGTCTGAAATCCAAGCCTAAGATATCATTAATCCAATGCGCCCGTAGCTCAGCTGGATAGAGCGAAGGACTTCGAATCCTGAGGTCGGGAGTTCGAATCTCCCCGGGCGCGCTTTTTATTTATGGTGACCGGAGGCACCTGCAATTACAGGCAAATCAACAAGTTTGTCCTGATTTTATTATTTAATTTGACAAATAAGGGCCTGGGTCTTAAATTTCAGGTGGAGGGGGCAAATGGAAAATAATTTACCAAGTCAGCCGTTTCTTTCTCCCGTCTCCCGAAAACTGGTAGAGTTGATCGAAAGAGATGCTCGAGAACTGGCCCTGGCTTATCTCAGGGAAGTAAAACGCCATCCTAAATTAAAATCATACCAAACGCTTCCCGAGGAAGAAGTGGTCAGGAGAGCTTATGTAGTCTACAGCCAGCTTGGGAGATGGATTTCTTATGAAATGGAATCGGAAGAGCTCAAGAATTACTGGCAGGAGCTCGGTCGCCAGCGCCGGGCAGAAGGCTTCAGCCTGCCGGAAATTTTCCTTTCTCTGTGCTTGGAAAGGATGCAGCTGTGGCTTAAGATTCAATCGGAAGGCCTGCTTGATAATGTGCTCGACCTTTACCAGGCTCTGGACCTTTATAATCGAATCGTCAACTTTTTTGACCGGGCTCTTTATTATGCCATCCTTGGCTACAGCCATTATCCTAACAAGTAAAATTATATTCTGTCCGGTCCTGACCTTCCCCCAATTTTAAGTTAAAATATCTTACGATGAGGTTTTATTTTTCTGAGTTTTCTAACTATATCCACAATAAAAAAGATGGGGAAAAGCTCGGGTTTTATATTCATTTTCCTTTTTGTTATGCCAAATGCCCGTATTGCCATTTTTACAGTCTATCTTATGAGGAAGGAAGAAAAAGAATTTGGATTAAAACTCTGGAGAAAGAAATTCAGCAGGCAGCCCGGGCCATCAGCGACCAGGGAATGGTGGATACGCTGTATTTTGGCGGGGGCACACCATCACTCGTTTCACCAGAGGAAATAACAGAAATCATTGCCTGCCTGAAGCTAAATTTTAACCATGAACTCAAGGAAGTAACGCTCGAATGCAACCCGGAAGCCCCAGCGGACTGGTTAAAAGGCTGGAAAGAAGCCGGCGTAACCAGGCTCAGCCTCGGCCTTCAATCTCTTGATGATAAGGTGCTTAAAATTCTCGGCCGCCGGCACTCGGCCGAGGCGGGATGGAAGCTGCTGGAAAAGGCCAGAGAGGCAAAATTTCATTCTTTAAATTTAGATTTTATGACCGGCCTCCCGGGAGAAACAGAAGCCACCCTGGAAACCAATTTGAAGGCCGTCCGGGAATTCAAACCGCAGCATGTTTCAGTTTATCTTCTGGAAGAAATTGACTCTGTTCCTTTTCGGGCAGTTTGGGAAAAAAATCCTGTCCCGGAAGAAAAGATAGTTGAGAGCTTTGAAAGCTACAGGGCGTTCCTTAAAGAGCTTGGCTATGAACATTATGAAATTTCTAACTATGCCCTTTCGGGCTTTGCCTGTAAGCACAACCTGAAATACTGGTTGTACCAGCCGTTTATCGGTTTGGGGCCGTCAGCGGCCAGCCACCTGGGACGGGTCAGGTGGCAGAATATCTCAGATTTAAAAAAATGGCGTGAAGCCGTGGAACAAGGTTTTTGGGAACTTGAAGAATTCCTGGTGTTAGATAGAGAGCAGACGCTGAAAGAGAAAATAGCCTTTGGCCTGAGATTGCGAGCAGGCCTGGATTGGAGACAGCTTCGCGCCGAGTTTTCCGACCTGAACCTTTCACCCTACGAGCATAAGATTGGAGAACTTGTCCGGGATGGTCAGTTACGATTTATAAATCATCGCCTTTGCCTTCCGGAAGAAAACTTTTTACTGTCCAATGCCATAATTTCCAGCCTTATCTTTTGATGTGTTTTATCCGGACAGCTTTTTGGTCATGTTCAATTCCGTTGCGGGGACAGCTTTTTCTGATTAAAATAACAGAAAAGTGAGAGGTGGAAATGGAAAAGCAGAAGGTCAAAGTATCCTGTTTCAATTGCGGTCAAACTAATTACTACCCGGTTGATGGGCAACCTGATTTGGGCAGGAGAGTGGTTTGCGGCCGCTGCCACAGCCCGCTGCCCAGGCCGGGTGACGTGCTGGAAGTCCAGCCAAATCAGGCGATGGCTCTTATTTCCAGGTCGAGCCTGCCCGTCCTGGTCGATTTTTATTCCCCTTCATGCGGGCCGTGTCATTTGATGGCGCCGGTGCTTGAAAGACTGGCCCGAAGAAGGGCCGGGGAACTAATGGTCATTAAAATAAACGTGGACGAATTCCCGCAGATGGCTGCCCAGGTTGGTATCCAGGCCGTGCCGACTTTTATCGTTTTCCATAAAAATGTCGAAAGGGGCCGGATGACCGGGGCCTCAGGGGAAACTGATTTTGCGCTCTGGGTGGCCAGGCTGACCTGAATTTTCAGGCCGGTATTTCAGGAAATTTTTGTCTTGGCCGGGGCCGGGGGGTAAAATGTAACCATTTTTTGACAAATAATTTTTCGCCGTAAAAATTTGTTTTCACCGAGAACCTTGAACTGAAAATAGACTCTGCTCAATTATTCACCTTATTTTGCCTATGATATATTCGGTGTGTTCCCAAGAATATATTTTATTATTTGCTGATGGGAAAAATTTTCTTTATTTTCGTCTATTTATTAGTGGTGTGCAACAAAGCCGGAACAGGTGTAAGGGCCACGATTTTTTGGCACGAAATTAGCTTATAGGAAGGTGAAAGGAGGTTAACATGAAAAAGACAGTTGCTCTGACACTGTCTGCCGTATTGCTCTTTTCACTGTTCCTGCTTTTTCCCAGAGTTTCTAAGGCGGCGGTAAGCGCTGACGAATGCTGGAATAACTGGGAAAGATGCCGCACCAGAGCGTTGGAGTCAGACCTGGGTACAATTAGAACCACCCTGGCTCTAACCGTTTGTGACATAGCTCTGGGTAAATGCTTGATCAACAGTAATTAAGGGCAAAAGGGGTTCCAGCCCTGATTGGGGGGCTGGAACCCCTCTTAATTAAAAGAAAGGAGGATGTAGCTCAAAATGAAAAGTGAAAAAAGACGATGGCTGCTGGGTGGGAGGGAAGCGGTCACATTGAAGCTGTTATCCATCATGATGTGCTTGATGGCCGTAGCTAATTTTATTTCTGCCCAAACGAGTCCGGTTTATAAAGCGCGGGAAGCAGGCTACAACAAATTTTCTAATCAGGTGGTTTTGTTCAGGCCGGTGGTCATGAATTATTATGGCCGTCAACTGTTCATTGCAGATGCCGGTGAAGGGAGGGTTATGATAATTGATAATGATGGAAAGCTATCTGCTGTCGGCCGTAAGGGCAAAGGTCCCGGGGAGTTAGATAATATCAGCGGGCTGGATGTTTTTGGCGAGGAAATCTATGTGGCTGACTCATTCAGCCAGGCCGTTAAAAAATTCAATTTAAAAGGGGAGTTTTTAGGAGAAATTAAATTGCCTTTCAGCCCGGTTCAGGTGGTGGTTTTGGGCAGGGATAAGGTCGTGGTAAGCCGAAGGCCAGGTTTTGGAGCAAATTCTGAGAAAATAGTTTATTGCTATGATGCCAAAGGTCAGAAGCAGTGGGAGGCGGTGGACCTTAATCCACAGGCCAACCGGGTGCTGGAATCCCTGATCAACGAAGTCATCTTAAAGAGGGGCGAAGATGGTTATTTTTATTTAATATGGAAATATGAAAAGCCGGCCATTCTTAAAATAGATGGGTCGGGGCGCATAACGGAAACAATCAGGCTGGATAAAGCCTTTCCCGGCGTTTCTCTGAAGTTGCCTCTGGCGGGAGAGGCCAGAAAGGTGACCATGTTTGTTTGGAATGCTGCCTGCTATCAGGGTAAATTTTATATTATTGCCCCTCAGCTGGCGTCCGATGGAGATACCAGTCCGAGCCCGTCAGTAATGGTTATAAATAAAAATGGTCAGTTGATGGAAATCATAAGCTTGCCACAGCCGGCCAGACTCCTGGCCATTGGCCCGCAACTGATTTATGCGGCGGACAGCGAAGGCATTTTACACGTTTATCAGCTGGAGGAAAAATGAGCCGGGGCCGACCAGAAGTTTTAATTATCTTGTTTATGATGCTCTTTTTTACTTTGGAGAATAGCTTGTGGCCCGGCCATTTTCCTTTGAATCAAATGACAATCTTAAAAGAAATCAGCGGACAAAAAGCTCCACGTATTTATTCTTCCCTGGAAGAAGTTTCCTTTGATTCTTCTTGCCCGGTGATTTTAGTGTTTTTTTCTGTAAGTTGTTATGCCTGCTGGGATGAACTGTTCGACATGAAAAACTTTATTGAAAAAATGGGACTTCCAGCCCAGTTGATTGGAGTTTCCGTCGACACCGTTGAAGAGCTTCAGGATTTTGTCCTGAAGTATTCATTTCCCTGTCCAATTATTCGGGATGACGACCGGAGACTTTATCGCCGGTACAAAGTTCGGCTTGAACCGTATCGAGTAATTCTGTATAAAAAGGATATTATTTACTCAGATGATTATCTTCTCGATTATCAAACCCGAAGGGAAAAAGCCAAACAATGCTTGCTAAAAATACTTTCTCAGCCTACTCCATTCTGATAACAAAAAGGATGCTCAGGTCTCGCAGTGTTCAAACCCTGAGCCTGGCCCTGCTTTTGCCGATTTTCTATGTTGGCCTGAAAGATTCCCTGACGGCGGCCGCAAAATTTTTCCTTTTTATCCATCCGTACTTTTTTTTATTCGTTTCTGGCGATATGATGAAAGATGATATAGAGAGCGGTGTGCTGGAAAACATCCTTTTTCTTAACGGACAGTTTCGTTCCTTCCTGTTTATGAAAAATCGGCTCCTTCTCCTGCTGGCTTTTTTCTGGTCATCCTTCTTTTTTGTTATCTTATTGATATTGAATGCTTTAAAAGGAACCACAGACTGGTTCTGGCCGGTGCAGTTTCTGGCCGGAGTGGTGGTGGGCTGTTATTATCTATTTTTGAGTTCCCATCTGAGTTTTTATTTTAAGGGCGGTTCGAACGTAATGGTCGTAATATTTGCCCAGCTGGTTTTGTTTCTTTCTCTCATTTTTTCCTTCAGCGAAAGGGATTCATTTTTGGCGGCTCTTGAGCAGGGCCGAATACCTGACCTGGCGGCTGCTCTGAAATTCAGCCTGCTTAGCCTTGGCTTTCCCAACATTTTGATAACCAGGCCTTTTCTCAGATATATATTTCTCTTGGTGCCGGCCATTGGCCTGATGTTTGTCTGGCAGTGGTTGAAGATAAAAAATTTGGAGCTGAAAAAACATGAGTGAAAGTCTGGTCGAACTAAAGAATGTCGGAAAAAGTTACGGGAAAATAAAGGCCGTGAGCGGCCTGAGTTTTTCGATTAAGCGGGGAGCCATAACTGCTTTTTTAGGGGAGAACGGTGCCGGTAAAACAACCACCATTAAATTAATTTTGGGTTTTCTCAGGCCGGACTCTGGCCGGGTATCGCATAGAAGTTTGAGCATCGGGTTTATTCCTGACCGTCCGCTATTTTTCTCCTGGATTAGCGGTCAGGAAATACTCGAAATAACCGCCAGATACTTCGGGATAGAACAGTCGGAATTGAAAAGACGGGTGAAAGAGTTCAGCCCCAAAATAGGTTTCGATACCAGCTTATTGACCAGAAAGGTCCAAAGTTATTCCATGGGAAACCAGAAGAAAATATCATATTTACAGAGCCTGATTATTTTGCCGGACCTGCTGATAGCTGACGAACCGTTTGCCGGCCTGGACCCGGTGTCGATTAAGCTGGCCCGGGACCTGTTTGTCGAGCTCAGGAATTCAGGAAAAACCTTATTCCTGAGTTCTCATCTTATCTCCGAACTGGAGAAAATTTACGACGAGGTAATAATTATCAGAAAAGGGCAGATTGTATTCAGCGGTAGCCGGGAAGAAATGGGGCTTAACGGACAGCCTGACCTGGAAGCCTTATTCCTCACCTTTCAGCGGGACTTGAACAGTTCAGTTTTATTGGAATGAGATTGCTTAACCCCCCGTTAATCTTATGTGAAGCTTAATAAAAAAAGAAGAATGCCGAAGAGGGGACTCGAACCCCTACTCCCATTTTTACGGGAACTAGCCCCTCAAGCTAGCGTGTCTGCCAATTCCACCACTTCGGCATTCATTGAATTATTTTACTTTTTTGTCTGGTCTTGAGTTTTCTGCTCGGCTTTTTGTTCAGTCGTTTGAGCCGGCGCGGCGGCGCTGGTTTCCTGCTTCGGTTGAGTCTGCGTGGCGGCCGGCACCTCTTTGGTCTTGATATCTTTTACCACAGAAGAAGTTTTTCCGGTCAGTATCCAAAGACCAAGCGAAGTAATCATGAACAGGATGGCACAGACCGTGGTAATCTTTCCCAGCAGAGTCTGAGCACCGCGCGGGCCGAAAGCCGTCTGGCTTCCCACACCGCCAAAAGCTCCGGCCAGGTCAGCCGCTTTGCCGGACTGCAACAGAACGGCCAGGATGAGAACCAGGCAAATAATCACGTGTAAAATTACCAGTAATGTAATCACTTTTTACCCTCATAGGCGCGGATTGCTTCTCTGGCTATGCCCACAAACGACTCGGCTTCAAGAGAAGCACCGCCCACCAGAAATCCATCTACATCCTTTTCTCTCATCAGGGAAAAGGAATTGGCCGGTTTCACCGAACCGCCGTACAGGATTATAGCATAATCGGCTACCATTTTTCCATACTCTTCAGCTATTAAGTTTCGGATAAAAGCCTGAACTTCTTCAGCCTGTTCTGGTGTGGCATTTCGGCCGGTGCCAATCGCCCAGACTGGTTCATAGGCCAGAACAATCTTTTGAAATTTTTCGGCCTCCAGAGTGAAAACACTTTTCTCCAGTTGGTTTTTTATTACGGTGAGAGTCTGACCGTTGTCCCTTTGCTCCAGCGTTTCGCCGATACAGACAATGGGTATTAGCTCGTGCTTCAGGGCGGCCAGGACTTTTTTTCTGACCGTTTCATCAGTTTCGCCAAAGTACTGCCGGCGTTCCGAGTGGCCGATAACCACCGCCTGGCAGCCTGCTTCTTTGAGCTGTAAAGGTGAAATTTCACCGGTAAAAGCTCCCTGGTCTTCCCAGAAGACATCTTGAGCTCCAACCAGAATTTCGCTTCCGGCGACTGCCCTTTTAACTTCGGTGATGGCTGTAAAAGGCGGGATTAATACCAGAGTGGCGGCCGAAACCTCAGGAAATTTCCGGACCACCTCTTCTGCCAGAGTCCTGGCTTCGGCCACTGTCTTGTGCATCTTCCAGTTTCCGGCAATGACCGGCTTTTTTAGCGTGCCCATCAGGTTCTTTCTCCGTTTGCTGGTTTATTTTACTTTAGAGCTTCAATGCCGGGAAGGGTTCCGTAGCCCACAAACTCCAGAGAAGCGCCCCCGCCGGTTGATATGTGACTGATTTTGTCGGCCACGCCGGCTTTATGAATGGCGGCAATGGAATCTCCGCCACCCACGACAGACAGAGCGCCGGATTCCGCCACGGCTTTGGCTATTTCTACCGTTCCCCTGGAAAAAGCTTCAACTTCAAAAACTCCCAACGGTCCATTCCAGAAAATAGTTTTGGCCGCTTTAATCTGCTTACGGTATTCCTCAATGGTTTTTGGCCCGATATCCACCCCCATCAAATCTTCAGGCAGAGGGTAAACATCGGATATCGAGACTATCTGCTGGCTATCAATCGAGGAAGTTAGAACGTGGTCAACCGGCAGAAGAAGTTTAACGCCGTTGGCTTCAGCTTTTTTCATGATATCTCTGGCCACCTCCAGCTTATCTTCTTCTACCAGGGATTTCCCGACCTGCCGTCCCTGAGCTTTGAGGAAGGTATAGGCCATGGCTCCTCCGATGAGCAGCACATCAGCCTTGCTCACCAGGCCTTCCAGCACGGGGATTTTATCTTCAATTTTGGCTCCGCCGAGGATGGCCACGTATGGTTTTTCCGGGTGATGGGTGATTCTGCTCAGGTAATCAACCTCTTTCTTCAGCAAGTAACCGGCCGCTTTTTCCGGCACATAGGAAGCTATGCCAACCACTGAAGCGTGAGCCCGGTGGCAGGACCCGAAGGCGTCGTTGACGAAAACCTGACAGCCTTCAGCCAGCTGACGGGCAAATTCCGGGTCGTTATCCGTTTCCTGTTTGTAAAAACGGACATTTTCCAGCAGGAGAATTTCACCTTCTTTAAGCTCATTTTTTAAGCGGTTAACTTCAGGGCCGATAACATCCGGAGCCATGGTTACCCTGACGCCGGGAAGAAGCTCCGCCAGCCGGGCGGCCACCGGTTTGAGGCTCATCTTCGGGTTGAACTGACCCTTCGGCCGGCCGAGATGGGAAGCGACCACCAGCTTGGCGCCCTTTTCGACCAGATATTTTATGGTCGGGAGCGAGGCTTTAATCCTGGTGTCGTCGCGGATGTTAAGGTTTTCATCCAGCGGAACGTTGAAGTCCACCCGGAGAAAGACAGTCTTGCCCTTGACCTCAAGTTCTTCCACAAATTTCATTTTTCCCTCCCGCCGGGTTTATTTTTTCATGATGTACTTGACCAGGTCGACCAGACGGCAGGAATAACCCCACTCGTTATCGTACCAGGCCATGACTTTGACCAGGTTCTTTTCCATGACTTTGGTTGAGAGAGCATCAACAATGGCCGAATGAGAATTGGCCATGAAGTCAACGGAAACCAGCGGCTCTTCAGTGTACTCGATGATTCCTTTGAGAGCACCTTCTGCTGCTTCTTTCAGGGCGGCGTTAACTTCTTCCGCCGTGGTTTCTTTTTTAACCAGGGCTATAAGGTCAACCAGAGAAACATTTGGCGTCGGAACACGGATGGCGATCCCGTCAATTTTCCCCTTGAGTTCAGGTAGAACCAGACCGACCGCCTTGGCCGCGCCCGTCGTGGTGGGAATCTGAGAAACGGCTGCCGCCCGGGCTCTTCTGAGGTCTTTGTGGGGAGCGTCCAGGATTCTCTGGTCGTTGGTGTAAGCGTGGATGGTCGTCATGAAAGCTTTTTCAATCCAGAATTTTTCATGGATGACCTTGGCCACCGGAGCAAGGCAGTTAGTCGTGCAGGAGGCGTTGGAAATTATGTGATGTTTTTCCGGGTCGTAAACCTGTTCGTTGACTCCCATAACGATGGTGATATCCGGGTCAGTGGCCGGGGCAGAAATGATAACTTTTTTGGCACCGCCAATTTCTAAATGTTTGATGGCGTCCGGTCTCTTGGTGTATTTGCCGGTGGCTTCAATGACGACGTCCACACCCAGGTCTTTCCATTTCAGCCCGGAAATATCTTTTTCTGCCAGGACTTTAATGGCTTTTCCGTTAAGAATGATTGAATCATCAGTAGCTTTCACTTCCTCTTTAAGGGTGCCCAGGACAGAATCGTATTTTAAAAGGTGAGCAAGAGTCTTGGCATCGGTTATATCGTTGACTGCCACGTATTCGAGTTCCGGGTCGTTGAAAGAAGCCCTCAACATGTTGCGGCCGATTCTCCCGAATCCGTTTATTCCTATCCTTATAGCCATAGAAAACCTCCTCTTTTAAGTTATTTATTTTCAGACTAAGCTGATTGCTATTTGAAATTTAGCACAATTACTGAACATTATCAAGCCAGCCCGTTTTTCTTGGTATAAAAAATATCAGATTAACTTCTTATCTGGATATTTGCCAGAAAAAACTTTTTTTATCATAAAATTTTTATGATAATATTTTAAGCCGGGAAAAGAGGTAGAACATGAAAGTATTAACCGCAGGGCAAATGAAAGAAATAGACCGGAGGACGATTGAAGAAATCGGTATTCCGGGCCCGGTCCTCATGGAAAATGCCGGTCTGCAGGTGGTGGGAGTGCTGCGTCATGAACTCGGGCTTCAGCCCGGCGACCGAGTGGTCGTGGTGGCGGGGAAAGGCAACAACGGCGGAGACGGCCTGGTGGTGGCCCGTCATCTTTTTAACCAGGGGCTTGAAGTTCAGGTTCTTCTGGTTGGGAAGAAAGAAGAGGTGCGCGGAGATGCCGCTTTGAATTTGCAAATAGCACAAAGAATAGGTGTGCCGATTATTGAAATAGATGGTGAGAGCGCCTGGAAAAAACACAAAAAAGTTCTTAAAAACACCTGCTTCATCGTGGACGCACTTTTTGGCACGGGTCTTTCGAGCCCGCTGCACGGACTTTATGCCAGCGTGGTGGAAGAGATTAACCGCAGCGGAGCTTTTGTTCTGTCGGTTGATATTCCTTCAGGGCTTTCCTCTGATACTTTTGAGGTTATCGGTCCGGCCGTGCGGGCTGACCTGACCGTCGCCCTGGCCGCTCCAAAAATCCCGCACGTTTTTCCTCCGGCTGAAGAATTTGTCGGCCAGCTTATGGTGGCCGACATCAGCATCCCACCTTTTCTTTTAAACGATGAATCGCTCAAGCTCGAACTGGTGGAAATAGAATCACTGATGCCCTATTTTCAGCCAAGAGCCAGAGACACTCACAAGGGAACATACGGACATCTGCTGATACTGGCCGGTTCTTTTGGCAAAACCGGGGCAGCGGCCATGGCCGGAAAAGCAGCCCTGAAGATGGGAGCCGGCCTGGTGACGGTGGCCACGGCCGAAAGCTGCCTGCCTCAGGTGGCCAGAGCCATGCCGGAGCTAATGACCGAGGCTCTGCCAGAAACAACCGCCCGGACGATATCAGAAAAAGCTCTGTCGCGGGTGCTGGAGCTTCTCCAGGGAAAAGATGCCCTGCTGGTCGGGCCGGGGCTTTCCACTGACCCTTCGACGGCCAGCCTGGTTTTGCAGTTGCTGGATAGACTGAAAAAGGCAAAAATTCCGGTGGTGATAGACGCCGATGGGCTGAACATCCTGGCTTCTAAACCGGAATGTTTAAAATCTTTGCCCAAAAAGACTGTGCTTACCCCGCATCCGGGCGAGTTTTCCCGGCTGACCGGCCTGAGCACGCCGGAAATTTTGAAAAACAGGTTAAAGCTGGCTCCTGAATTTGCGGCCAGGCACAGGTTGTACCTCGTGCTGAAGGGGTATCGGACGCTGGTTGTCTCACCTGAAGGCCGGCTTATGATAAACACGACCGGCAATCCCGGGATGGCTACCGGAGGTTCGGGCGATGTTCTTTCCGGTCTGATTGCCTCAGAGGTGATGCAGGTTGAGGACCTGCTTCAGGCGGCGGTCAACGCCGTTTTCGTTCACGGATTGAGCGGAGACCTGGCCGCGGAGAAAATTGGAGAAAGAAGCCTGACCGCCACCGACCTGATAAAGTTTTTACCGGCGGCTATTAAGTTTATCTCCACAGGTGGAGAAAATGGGAGACCAGAATAAGATAGCTGTTTTTTATTCTAATTCTGAAGAAGATACCTACTGCCTGGCCAAAAAGATAGGCCAGAGCTTGCAGGGAAACGAGTTGATATTTCTTTCGGGCGAGCTGGGTGCCGGCAAAACCGTGTTTGTCAGAGGGCTGGCGGCCGGGCTTGGCCTCCAGGATGACAGCCTGGTCTGCAGCCCGTCGTTTACTCTGGTTAACGTCTATTACGGCCGGGTGCCTGTTTATCATGTTGACCTTTACCGCCTGGAAGGGGAAGAGGAAGTGGCCGAGCTGGGTCTGGAAGATTATTTGGGCACGGGAGTGATGGCCGTTGAATGGTCAGAAAAAATTGGACGCGCTTTAGGCGGGGTAAAAAAACTGGAAGTGGTCATAGAAGTGCTTAATCCGGAGGAAAGAAAAATTGTGGTCAGCGGCCTGGAAGATTTTCCGGAGGTACTGAAAGCGCTTGGCCAGGAAGAATGAATAAGAATGTAAGTTAGATAAAGCAGGTCGAAAAAGAAATTCGAGTAAAGTTTGATTGGGAAAAAAGAAAAAACCAAAGAAAATAAAAAGAAAGGATATCAGCCATGACCGACCTTAAATCAATGATTGTTGATGTGCCGGATTTCCCCAAACCGGGGGTGGTATTTAAAGACCTGACACCCATCATCCAGGAAGCAGAGACTTTTAACCAGGTCATTGACCAGCTGTCGGATATAGCCCGGCCTTATCAGCCGGACCGGATTGCGGCCATCGAATCCAGGGGCTTTATCTTTGGGGCGGCGCTGGCTCGCGACCTCAGGCTGGGGTTTACGCTCATCAGAAAAAAGGGCAAACTGCCGCGGAAAACGCTGACCATCCTGGCTCCCAACGAGTATGCGGTGGAATACTTTGAAGCCCATGTGGACAGCGTGAAAAAGGGCGAAAGAGTAATTATCGTTGATGATCTGATTGCTACCGGGTCTTCCGGGGTCAGTGCGGTCGAGCTGGTGGAAGAGCTTGGCGGTAAAGTGGTGGCCTTTGAGGCGGTGGTGGAGCTAACTTTCCTGTCCGGCGGTGAAAAAATTAAAGAAGCTTATCCGGGTCTTCCCGTTTTTAGCCTGATAAAATTCTAAAATTTTTTGACGGCTTTAGAGGCGGATAAAAAGTTGGAAAAAAATAAAAAGTAAGAAAAAGATAAAAATAAAAAAATAAAAAAAGTTTTCCTGAAGTTTTAGTAATTTAAATTAATTTAGGTAAAAAGGCAGGTTAAAATAAATTTTAAAGCTGGTTAAATTAAAGGCGGAGAAATTTGAGGAAACCGGAATGAAGTTTCCTCTGGGAGTAAAAAATTCTGGCCTGAATTAAAAAGTCAGCATTAAGGAAGATGCCGGCAAAGAAATGTTCTTGGTTGATGGCTGAGTGCTTGACCAAACCAACCGGATAAGAAAAGGAGGAGAAATGAAGAACTGGCTGGAAAAAACGTTTCATCTGCAGGAATTAAACACCGGCGTGCGCCAGGAAATGATTGGCGGGCTGACCACTTTTATGACCATGTCTTACATCATATTTGTCCAGCCGGCCATACTCGGGGGCGCTGGCATGAACAAAGGGGCAGTAATGGTGGCCACCTGTCTGGCCAGCGCCATAGCGACTCTTCTGACCGGACTTCTGGCCAATTATCCAATCGCCCAGGCTCCGGCCATGGGACACAATGTTTTCTTTGCCGTTACGGTGTGCGGCCTGATGGGCTATTCCTGGCAGGTAGCTCTTGGGGCTAACTTCATTTCTGGTATGTTGTTTACCATCCTGGCCGTGTTGGGAGTGGCCGGCCGGTTGGTGGAAATAATTCCAGATTCTCTGAAAAATGCCATTGCGGCCGGCATTGGCTTGCTCATAGCGCTGGTCGGGCTCGAATATGCCGGAATCGTGGTAGCCACACCCGGTGTGCTGGTTGGCCTTGGCGACCTGGGAAGCAAGCCGGTGTTGCTGGCTTTTATCGGGCTTTTGCTGATTTCTGTTTTTATGGCCTGGAAGGTTCCCGGAGCCATCCTGTTTGGCATTCTGCTGACTGCGCTTGCCGGCTTGCCTCTGGGCGTGGTCAGTTTCCATGGATTGGTGTCTGCTCCGCCTTCTCTTTCTCCCACTTTTTTAAAGCTTGATATAATCGGAGCTATTAAAAGCGGACTTGTCCCGATTATTTTTGTTTTCTTTTTTCTTGATGTGTTTGACACCGTGGGCACGCTGGTCGGGGTGTGTGCGCCGGCCGGGTTTATCAAGAATGGAAAAATTCCCAAAGCCAATCAGGCAATGCTGGCTGATGCTCTCGGAACGGTGGTGGGCACGCTGCTGGGCACATCGACCGTTACCAGCTATATAGAGAGTTCCACGGGCATCGCTCAGGGAGCCAGGTCAGGCCTGGCCAATGTTTTTACTTCTTTTATGTTTATCGGCGCGCTGTTTTTAAGCCCCCTGGCTGAAATGGTTGGGGGGAGTTTTGAATATAAAGGGCAGGTGCTGCACCCGGTTATTGCCCCCCCGCTAATCATTGTTGGTTTTCTGATGATGAAAGCCGTGGCTCGCATCGATTGGGACAGGGTGGAGGAAGCCATTCCTGCTTTTCTGACGATAGTGGTTATGCCCCTGGCCGTCAGCATAACCGATGGCCTGGCTTTTGGTTTTATCAGTTATTCCATCATGAAGCTGGTCAGGGGAGAGGGTAAAAAAGTGCACTGGTTGCTCTACCTGATTTCTGTTCTTCTTCTTATCAGGTACTTTATCAGGTGAGCGGGATGAAATTGAGTTCAGAGCAGGACCAAAAGAAATGCGGGGTTAAGAAAGAGTTGATTAACAGACAGGCTGAAGGGAAATAATTCTTGCAGGCTTCAAAGACAGATTTAAGGCTATCTGATCTCAGGCTTATTTTGGCGGCCAGGGTTCAGGTCAATTCTTTGTCTCGGCCAGATCTGCCTGGTTTTGCTAAAAATTAAGAATTGTTAAAATGGAAAGGGTCAGTAATGAAGCTCCCGGTCTCAGAGCAAATACATGCTAAAATAAAAACCGGGCGGGTTAAAAATTGATTAAAATTAATATGAGGCGGTATCAATGAACAGCATCTCGAAGCGAAAGCTGGCCAGGAAGTGGCTAATTCCTACTATTTTAGTAGGATTTATCGCCGCCTGTGCGGCCGGTCCCAGGGTGGTGGAAAAACCCGGACTGCTGGATGGCGACCGCCGCTGGGTGGAAAAAGTCATGCGGTCGATGACCCTGGAGGAGAAAATCGGTCAGCTGGTGGTCACCCGGTACAGCGGGGAGTTCTTCAACCTGGCAGATGAAAATGTCAAACGACTGGAAAGGCTGGTGCGGGATTATCACCTGGGAGGGTTAATTCTTTTTGGCGGGGAAGCCCTGGAGACTGCCTATTTTACCAACCATTTTCAGAAAATTTCCAGAGTTCCGCTTCTCATTGCTTCTGACCTGGAGCGGGGAGCGGGCAACCAGGTGACCGGCGCCACGCTCTTCCCGCCGCTCATGGCCCTGGGGGCGGCCGACTCAGAAGAACTGGCTTACCAGATGGGCAGGGTCACAGCGCTGGAAGCCCGCGCTCTGGGGATTCATATGACTTATGCTCCGGTGGTGGATGTCAACATCAACCCCGACAATCCCATCATCAACACCCGTTCGGTTGGAGAAGACCCCGAGCAGGTTGCCAGAATAACCACCGCTTTCATCAGAGGATGCCAGGAAAATGGGCTGATAGCCACGGCCAAGCATTTCCCCGGACACGGTGATACCGACCAGGACTCTCACAGCCTTCTGCCGACAATCAAGGCCGAACTGACACGTCTCGAACAGGTGGAGCTTTATCCTTTTAAAAAAGCGGTGGAAGCCGGAGTGCAGGCCATCATGACGGCGCATCTTTACGTTCCGGCCCTCGAACCTGAAGCCGGGCTGCCGGCCACTCTTTCGCCCCGGGTTATAACCGATTTGCTGAGAAACAGGTTAGGTTTCAAAGGGCTGGTCGTGACGGATGCTCTGGAAATGCGCGGCATCACCGGTTATTTCGGCGAAGAGGAAGCAGCCCTAAGAGCGCTTAAAGCCGGGGTAGATTTGCTGCTTTTGCCGCCCAACCCTGAAAGAGTCATCGATTATCTGGTGGACGCGGTGCGCCGCGGTCAGTTGCCTTTAAGCCGGGTCGAAGATTCTTTGCGCCGGGTCTTGCTGTGCAAGAGCCGGCTGGGGCTGCATCGGAACCGGCTGGTCGAGCTTGACCGGTTACCTCTGGTTTTGGGCCGACCCGAAAATAAAGAAATAGCCAGGAAAGCCTTTGCCTCGGCCATCACTCTGGTTAAGAACGAAAATAGCTTGCTGCCCCTGGCTGCCGGCCGAAAGATGGTAATCCTCTCATTGAGCAGTGACCCCGGAGATTATTTTGCCGGGCGGAAGTTTGCTTCAGAAGTTCTCAGCCGCGTGCCCGGCGCCCGGGCGTTTTATGCTGATGGAGATACCGGCCAGGAAAGGCTCGAGGAAGCTTTGAGCGAAGCCGCCTCGGCTGAGGTGGCGGTCGTGGCTCTTTTTTCCAGCCTCAGGGCTTACAAGGGAAGTGTTGACCTTGAACCGGCCCACGTGGAACTCATCAGGAGAATAAAATCTTCCGGTGCCCGCGTGGTTGTGCTTTCCTTCGGCAGTCCTTATTTCTTGCGTCATTTTCCGGAAGTGGATGCCTACCTCTGTCTTTACCGGGATACGCCGGAAACGCAGGAACTGGGAGCCAGAGCACTGTTCGGGGAAATCAGGCTGGCCGGCAAGCTGCCGGTTTCACTGCCAGGCCTTTTTCCCAGAGGTCACGGCCTTGTTCTGGAAAAAATAAAGGAGGAAAAATGAAATACAAAGATTTTGGCCAGACGGGAGTAAAGATTTCCGAGCTTTGCTTCGGAACGATGTCTTTTGGAGCGGAAGCCGACGAAAAAACCTCGGCCGAGATGTTTGCTTACTGCCGGGATAAGGGCATCAACATTTTTGATTGTGCTGACCTTTATGCCAGGGGGCGCTCAGAAGAGATACTCGGGCGGTTAATAAAAGATTGCCGGGAAGAAGTCCTGATTACCAGCAAGGTCTATTTTCCAACCGGACCGGATATAAACGCCATGGGGGCCAACCGGCGGCATATCATGTATGCGGTTGAGGGAAGTTTAAGGCGGCTGGGAACAGACCGGATTGATGTTTATTTCATCCACCGTTTTGATGACATTACCCCGCTTGAAGAAACCCTCCGCGCGCTGGATGACCTGGTTCATCAGGGTAAAATTCTTTACCTCGGGTTGAGCAACTTTGCTGCCTGGCAGGTGGAAAAAGCTATTGGCCTGACGGCTCTTCATGGCTGGGCGCCGGTTGCCTGTATCCAGCCGATGTACAATCTGGTCAAACGGCAGGCGGAGGTCGAGATTCTGCCGATGGCCCAGGCGGAAAAGCTGGGTGTGCTGGCTTACAGCCCGCTGGCCGCCGGTCTGCTGTCCGGAAAGTACGGAAAAAACAAAAAGCCGGCCTCTGGCCGTCTGGTGGAAAATAAAATTTATCAGGCTCGCTACGGTGAAGACTGGGTTTATGAAGTGGCGGAAAAATTTACGGAGTTTGCCCTGACCCACGGATACAACCCGGTCAGCCTGGCCATCGCCTGGGTGGGCAGCCATCCGGCGGTAACAGCTCCTATCATCGGGGCCCGGAACGTTGAACAGCTAAAAGATGCCGTGGCCGCCACTGAAATTGAGATGACAGAAGAACTCAGGCAGGAAATTTCTCGCCTGTCACCTGAACCACCTCCGGCTACAGACCGCAGCGAAGAAAAGACGGAAGTGCATTTTCCGATAAGAAGATAAAGATTAGGGGAAAAGAAGCAGGGCCCTTTTGAATTTTTGGTGGCCAGAGCCGGGGAAATTATATTCTAAATACGGAGGTTGTCCTGCTGTTTTCTTTCGGAAATAATGTTCTGGATAATATTTTGAATATGTATTAAAAATTATGTTCTAAAATTCTGCCCGTTGAGCAATTTTATAAATTAATCGGTTAACCCGATTACCCACGGCCGGGAGTATCATTTTCAGCCCTGGGAAGAAAATATCCGAGGTGCCCGGGAAAATAATCCAGAAACTTTTCTCTCGGGTTAATGGACGGTCTTGAGGTCAACAAAAGAACAATATGACATGGCCGGGTCAGCTTTTTCTCTTACTGACAGCAGAAGCTGAGATGTGGAAGGCTGGACATAGTCTTCAAAGACGACCTGGCCGTTTAATTTGATGATTACCGGCCGGTTGAAATCTACCAGCGCTTCGTCCAGGTAAAGCCTGAGTTTTTTAACCTGGCTGGCCGTCAGGTTTATTTCGTTGTCAGAAACTGATGATTTAACTTCAGCCGGCAGAGCTTCGTATTCGAGAATTTTTATCCAGTAACACTGCAGGTAATCGGGTTCGGTGGCCAGGAAGTAAATGTTTTTGGGGTACGGGTTGCGGCTGCTCTGGTCAAATATTTCCCGAACGAGGCTGATGATTTCTGCTGGCTCGACGTTGTGCTTTTTGCCTTTGAGCCCTTTGAACCAGACTTCAGTTTTGTTCTTTTTCAGGTATTCATACGCCCTGAGGTCTCCTTCGGGGGTGATGTGTTCATCATCAAGCCCGTGAGAGAGGAGGACCTTTGTATTCAGCAGGTTACCGAGTTTTTCCAGGTCTTCTGTGAGGTCAAAATTTTGGCGGTCGAGCATCGGGTAACCCATGCTCTCCGCCATGGCAGCCAGTCGGTCGGGAAATGAACTGGCATAATAATAAGTGGCAATACCGCCGTTTGAACTTCCGGCCAAAAAGACCCGGTTGGTGTCGAGACTGAATTTTTGGAAAACCTGCCGCCAGATTCTTTTAAGATTATTTTCGACATTGCTGTCCCACCACAGGCCGTAGGCTTGAGGAACTACCAGGATATACTTGGCCAGCGAGTTATCTTTTTGAAGGGCATTGTAGAAGGATAAAAGGGCGATGTCTCCCCGGCCTTCACCCATGCCCAGGTAAATGATAAGCGGGAATTTTTCTGCCGGGTCGTAGTCGTCCGGCAGGTAAACGTAATAAGGCCTTTTCAGGTCCTCCAATTCTTCAGAAAGGTAAAATTTGAAGAATCCCGACAGGCGGGAAGATTCTGGCTTCAGGACAGACATCAAACGATGGAGCTCCGGCCAGGGACAGCCGGAAAGCTCGGGCAGCACAGAGTCATCTTTCAGGTAGAACCAGCGTCTCAACTTGTTGAGTGTTGCTTTTTGGTTAGCGGTTAAGACATAGTCGCTGTTTTCCAGGAAATTTTTTGCCCGAAAGCGCAGGTAGCTGTCAGAATCTGCGGTCAATTTTTTCATCGGGTCAGAATTTTTTTGAAACAGATAAAGAGCTTTAGCCAGGTCAAAACGAACGACCGGGTTTTTGTGCTTTAAGAATGGTTTAAGGTCAAGTCCTTCTGGAATGCCCTTTAAGGCACAGACAGCCGAGCCAAGGATTTGCTGGTCAGGGTAGGGGGAGGAAAGAAGTTCTTTAACCAGACCGGCCGGGACAGTCAGGCCGCGTGTCTGCAGGGCGGCTTTAACCAGGGCCAGCCGAACTTCCTGGTCGGCAAAAAGTTCGGCTGAGTTTGAATGATTTTTCTCCAGAAAAAGCAGCGAAAATTTTTCTTCCCGGGCCTGATCGGCCGCTCGGTAACGCGCGCTGTATTCGAGCTTATCCGGGACTCTGAGCTGTTTGTTGAATAAATAAAGAACTAAACCAGACGGATGACCGCCAGCAAATGAGTATAGCTCGTACGGTGGCCTGTTCATTATTCCGTTAAATGTGACCCGGAGCTCCTCTCCTTCTTCGCCTATTGTGTAGGATTGTCCGGCCTCCAGCGGAAAGGAAGGCAGGGCCATTATTCTGGTCATCAACGAATTAACGAATGATAGAGATTGGATGAAATTGAAACTGTTGTCCAGGATTTTACCGTAAGGGTCGATGGTGAAGAACCTTGAAAAATAAGGGCTGAGCGAGTTGTAAGGCAGCAGAAGGTTGTCTGTTTCTTGCTTTCCCAGAACCTTCTCCAGCTCCTCCTGCCCGTAAATTTTCCTTTCCTGGAGGTTGTACTGGGAAGCCAGTTTAATCTCACCGGCACCGGTCGAAATGACCACCGTTTTAACCAGCCAGGTCAGGCTCACTCTGAATTTGGCTTCATGGTTGTCTTCCAGGCTGACGAGCAGGTCGAGGTTTTGCAGGTGAGTGAGCACATCCCCGGGCTTCAGGTTGTATTGAACTGATGTTCCGGGTGGTTGGTTTTCTGTTAGAGCACTATTTGTCTCCAGGGCAAAAGCGATTAACGACAATAATAAGAAGTATAAAAAAGATATGGCAAACAGCCTCGCCCAAAAAAGGCTGGCCGGCCCTTTAGACTTTGATAATTTATTTTTCATTTTTTGTTCCTTAAATTTTCCGAGTACTCAGAAATTAGTTTACAGATAGGATAGATAAAAGTTGCTGACTGAACTTATTTTATGTTTATCATATATCCTCAGTTAATTAAGACGAGCTTTAGACTTTTTTCTTCCCTATTTTGGTTTCTAATTCGGTAAAAAATTTCTGAATCCTGAGTCAGGTTCGAAAGTCAATGGAGCGGTTTCCATTAAGGTTGTCCGGCGAGACCTGCCATAAATTAGTCAGCTCACCCGGACCCGCCGAGTGCCGCAGCCCAACACTTTTAGAACGTTATTCTTTCTATCTTTCTTTTTGTCAGGTTCAGCCGGAAAAGTCGGAGGAACCCAACCCTTCTGACAGCGGCCTGTATCTTTACCTTATAAAAGTGTTGAACAAGAGTTTAAAAGTGCCATGGGTCTGAGCTCGGTTCTGGCAGCGAAGGCCTATCAATATTATCTTCCCCTGACCATAATCAACCTCTACCACGGCGGCGGCCCGGCTCAAATATTTTTCTCCTATTAGCCAGCCGCTCTGCAGGATATCTCTTTCCGCATAGCGAGCGACCACGTGATATTTTTGGCTGTCCTCGGCGGGCAGAATTTCAAAAGCCAGGCTGTCGTAGAAAAGGGCGAGCCCTCTTTCCGGCAGGCCAAAGGTTAGTGGATGGTCAGCGGTATACTCCACCCTGACGGTAGAGCCGGGGCAGAAAAATTCTTTTGATTTGAGCCCTGAAGTTATGTCCCGCAGGTTCAAACCGAATTTTTCTACGGCCAGCTGGCCTGACTGACCCAGACAAACCAGATGGCCTCCCCTGGAAACAAATTCTTTTAGCTTTTCCAGGCCGTCGTTTCCCAGCCCGCTTCGGTATTCTGGCGGCGTATTAAGAAAACGCCGGGAATCTTTCGGCAATTCTCCCATAATCATGGCGGGAGAATCAGCCGGCAGGATTAGCAGGTCAATTTTTTTGAGCAGCTGGCCGCTCCTGATGTCCGAGTCTCGGATGGTCAAGTACGGAAAGGAAAATTTTTCCAGAAGGAGGCGGGTCCAGCCTTCATCCATGTTTCCGCCGTAAAACCTCTGGTAAAGCCCTATTCTTAAGCGGTGAACCCGGTGTATTCCTGCGGCCGGCCAGGAATTTAGAGGCAGGAAATCAACCCCGGTTTTTTCGGCTATGGCCTGGAGAAGTGTTTTCGGGGCAGAACTCAGCAGGAAATCACCGGACTTCAGATTGCCGGTTTTCTTTTCTGCTCGAAAAACATCTATTTTTTCATCCAGCAGCATGCTGACCGCCGTGAAAGAATCGTTTAGCTGGCCGTCAAGGTAAAAGCCTGCCGGTCCGGGTTCAACTTTACCGCCTGGTTTTATCGGCTGGCTGACCGGTGATAATTGTCCTTCAGGCATTTCATCCACCGGGTCAACCCGAACGCCCATGAATTCGGCCATCGTATGGGTAGCCAGGTCATAGGGCCGGATGGGATTTCCTTCTCGGTCGCGAGTCCAGTAATTATCAGGATAAAGCGTCCTGTTCAGCAAGTTAAGGATTAGTCCTCTTTTGGGCTGGGCCAGCGGGATGACAAATGAGCCGGGCGGGTAGCTTAATCCTGAAAGGTCAAGCGCTGAAGCTGAAACCAGGATTTCAACTCCGCTCAGGAGGAGAGTGTTGATCATTTTGATGGCCGTAAGCCGGTCGTGCTGAATGGCCGGCACGATGAACGCTCGGGGTTTTTCCGTTAAACCCCGCTCTATCTGTCTTCTGGCTTTTAGGTAGGCGTTGTAGAGCAGAGTTTCGCGGTGTCGGGCGGCCAGGTCGAGCACCGCCCAGGCGGCAATTTTCTGCTGTTCTACTATGTCTCTGAGCCGCCACCAGCCGCCGGGCCAGGGGTGAGGAAAGTTGCTCTGGGGTTCGTAAGCCGGAAATTGAAGGCTGTCGGCCTTGAGCTGGTCTGGATGAATGTACAGCGGCGTGGCCAGCCTGGCGCTGGCTGATTCCGTCAGCATTCCCACTATGTTGTGGAAAGGAGTAATCCAGTGCCAGCCAAAATGGCCCCAGCCAGGGAAGATGGCCTCGTTAATGATGCCGGTTTTTCCGGCTTCTTCCAGCCGGTAAGCCATGTGGCTGCCGAACCAGGATAGTTCTCGCCAGATAAGAGGGTCAGCATGGGGCCGGATGGGGTCGCAGTAAGGTGGAACATAAAGTCGGGCACCATAGCTTCCCATGTGGTGATGGTCAACGTAAGCCTGCGGTTTCCACTCGCGGTAAAGGATACGGGCCGCGTAAGCTGACTCTTGCAGGTTGATAAAATCGCCATCACGGTTGTTATCATGTCCGGCATATTTGTGGTAAAGCCAGGGCAAGTTTGAACCTTCGTATTCGGTGCCGAGCGTCCGGTAATACCAGTCAGTCACCATAATCTGACCATCGGGGTTAAAACAGGGTATCAGCAGGAAAATCACATTATCAAGGATGCGTTTGGTCTCCTCATCAGTGCGAGTAAGGAGGTCATAGGCTAACTCGGGAGCCATCTGAGTGCCGCCAATCTCGGTGGCGTGAAGGCTCATGCTCTGGCAGATAACAGCTTTCCCTTCCTGAATTAGCGTTTTGATTTCTGCTTCGGTCAAACCGCGTGGGTCGGATATCTTGAGGTTAATGGCCCGGTATTTTTCCAGGTTAGAGAGGTTTTCTGGGGAAGAAATCAGGCACAGCAGGAACGGATTGCCCATTGTGCTCGGCCCGAGGTTTAAAACTTTAATTTTCGGGCTCTGCTTTTCTAACAGCTCAAAATATTCAACTATCTTATCCCAGCGGGCGATTTTTTGGTCCGAGCCAAGCACAAAACCAAAGAATTTTTCCGGCGGGGTAACCTTTTCTTCTTCAGAGGCAGTTGCCGCCGGGTGGGAAAACCCCAGTCCCGGTCCTAGCGTCAGAAGAAAAATGATTAGCAGGGCAAAAGTGACCGTTTTTTTCTTCCAGGAATGATTTAGTATTCCGGGAAATGATTTAATTATGCTGACCATTTTCCACCTCATTTTGCTCAGGTTCATCAGGCTTCATATATGACTTTCAGGCCGGTTAAGGCGGCGATAACTTCGAGTTTTTTCTTTAAGTCTCCAAAGACGGTTACCCGGTGCCAGCCAAACCTGTCCCATTCACCCAGCAGACGGTTTATATCTCCTTCCGGTTTGGCGGCCAGCTTTGTCCGGCAGGCTTTGTCCTCCTCGACATTCCCGGTTGTCCTGGCCTGGTGAATGACCATCTCGGTGGCTTCTCCATTAATTTCAAAAGTGGTGACCAGCTGACCAACCGGCAGCAGAGATTGAATGGCCGCTCCTTTTCTGTCTTCCGAGTGATTCCGGATACGGTAAGGGTTCGAGCGGCCGTCTGGCCCGAATACTTTAGTCGGGGCCACGCAGTGAGCGTAGATTATTTCCTTCCTGGCCAGGTCGAGCACGGGGTCAGAGATGTAACCGGGCCGCCTGGCCAGGTAAGTGGCCAAAAGCATCATGGTAGTTGAGGGCAAATCTCCTTCACAGGCGCCAACCAGCCCGTCGTTGTTCAGCTGGCAAAAGCCCAGGCAGGGATAGGCGGGAAGTTTGCCCGTGTAGAACAGGCTCAGGCAATCTATGGTAATAGCCTGAGCCCGATCTTGCTGGAGAAGGTCCAACATGGCGGCGTACATCAGGCCCGATTTCCGGATTTCAGCCTCATCCGGTTCTATTATTTTTTCGGCCTGATTTATCCATCTTCGGGCATAATCCTCAGCGATTTTGCGGTCTGCTTTACGGTAGGCTTCATTTATTTCCGGTGAACCTATCTTTATCACCTGTGGCCCGAGCGTTTGTTGCAGTTTTTCTGGATTACCCCAGAAACCGGGGCTGTCAGTCACATCGATGATGCGGGAAGATTTCATTTTTTTTAGGGCGGAAAAACAGCTGATGGCTTCCACCGCCTCTTCAAACCGAGATGAAGCCACGCCGTAAACTTTTAGGCCTGCCCTCCGGGCGGCGGCATACTCTATCAGGAATTCTCCCGAGCCGGCAAACAGGTCATCCACCAGAATGACCGGGCGGCCGGCCGCCGCTATCGTCCTGGTGGCTCCGGTCCAAATGCCCAGAAGATAAATAACATAGCCATCTATTCCTTTATCTGCCTGAAGAAGAGCTTCGGCCTCCTTCTGGGACTGAACGGTCACCGGCAAAAAATCAATTTCTGGCAAAGCCTCAGAAAGCTTCCACAGCAGTTCCTTCTTCCGGCTTTCATAATCATAGCCAATGTTGGGCCAGGTCGGACGGTCGGGCGGCAGGTGGGAGAAAACCAGGCGTATTTTAGGCCTGGGTGAATCTGCCTCAGGTTTAACGGCCAGGTCTAAAGAAGAGACGGACGGCTTTTTCAGATGGAAAAAGAGCGGAGCGGTGCTGGCCAGGCAGCCGGCCAGAAAGTCGCGCCTGGTGCAGCCACGGGCGGGATTCGGGCTAAAGGCCGTTTGATTTTTCATTTTTTCCTCCTGACAAAGGCTTCATTTCTTCTTAACACCCAAGGGGAAGCAAAATCAAGAAAAAAATTTTTCTGCCAGGATGGTCTGGCCAATCAAGCCACTGTTTTTAGTTTTTTTTCAGAAACAATATCTTATGATGAAAGTCTGAGTTTAAATTGTTTAAATTAAGGCCAAAAGATGACCACAAAAAGGAGAAAGCCCGTGAAAGGCAAAAGCAAAATTAATAAAACTGACTTTAAATTAATTTTAATTTTTTCAATTACTTCGGTATTTCTGCCTGGCATATGGCTCGGGGCCCAACCACAGAACCTGATGGGTGACCGGCTGACAGGCCTTCAAGTGTTTAACGTGAAGGATTTTGGTGCTTCCGGTGAAAAATCTCAAAATGCCACGCGGGCCATTCAGAGGGCGGTTGAAGCCTGCGCCGCGGCCAGTGGCGGGGTGGTGGAGGACGTGGTGATTTCCAACCTGGTCATCGAAACTAAAAGCCATGACTGGTTCTGGTAGGGGTGATGGGGAACCGATTCATTTCAACATCAAAAAGCGCAGCGAAGTACACCGCAACTGGAAAAAAGAAGATGACCGGCCGGCCGCATATACCGTATCAGGTTGCAGGACATCCTGGCTCGAGGCCAGGGGGCCAGCCAGCTGACCGGCCATTCTGAAAGCTGGCTGGAGGAGGTGTCCATCGAAAACCTCAGGCTGGCCATCTCTCATAACCCTGATTCTCCCCATGACAAAGCAAAAAATGCCCTCGAAGTCAGGTGGGCCAGAAATTTTAAGCTGAAGAATGTGGAGATAGTCTGGGAAAAACCCTGGTCTGAGAAATGGGAAAATGCTGTTTACCTGGAAAACATTCATGATGTGAAAGTGGAAAACCTCAAGGCCAGGCAGGCCAGAAATGATGACCTGAAAAGTGCAGCCCTGGTTCTAAACCAGGTCGAGAGAGCCATAATCAGGGGCTGTCAGGCTGTGCCCGGCACCACCACCTTCCTTAAAATCTGCGGTCAGAGCAGCCGTGATGTTTTCCTGACGGCAAACGAATGGAGCTTCGCCCGGCGGCCGGTTGAGTTCTCTAAGGAGGTGGCAGTGAAGAAAATTAGGAAAATTGAATAGTGCTTATATTTTAGTGTTGTTATCAAGCCGAGTTGGGTTAAAATAAAAAGAAAAAGGGCGAGGGGAGGCCTATGAAAAAATTTCTGCCAGGCCTGATAATAATTATTTTAAGCCTGACCTGCCTGGAAGCTAAAACCGGACGTTTTTCTTTTGGCATTAAAGGAGGGCTTAACCTGGCCAGCATTTCTGTTTCTCCTTCGCCACCCGAGGTGGCCAGGTTTGAAAAGCTGAACAGACTGACCGGAGGAATATTTTTTGATGTTGAATTTGGTCCGCTGGCCATTCAGCCTGAGCTTTTATTTGTCGGCCGGGGAACAAAATACCAGGCTTTTATAGATGAGGCGTTTTATCGAGTGGAGTGGCGGCATGATTACCTGGAAGCCCTGCTCCTGCTGAAATGGTCTTTTCTTCAAGCGGGGCCTTACCGGCTGTTTGTTCTGGCCGGTCCGTCCTTCGGTTACCTCGGCAAGGCGGTCTCGGTTGTTTACGATGCTGAAGGAAAGGAGCTGGCCTCTTTGGACATTAAGGATAATTTCAGGAAAAGCGAGCTGGCCCTTGTTTTCGGCGCCGGCCTGGAGTGGAAGGTTCGAAGGCTGGCCTTCAGCCTTGAAGCGCGGTATCAGTTAGGGCTTTCTAACATCGCCCTTTCCGGCCTGGGGGTGGACTACATAAAAAACAGAGGAATTTCAATCTTCGGAGGAATTTCTTTTTAAGGAAAATGGGGTGAGTGAGGGGATTCGAACCCCCAACCACCGGATCCACAGTCCGGTGCTCTAACCCTTGAGCTACACTCACCGCAGGGGATTAAAATTTTCTCATCAAAATACCGAGTTGTCAATAAGGACGGTGGGGTGGAAGGTAAAAGTTTCAGGCTTACTCTTTCTGCTCTTCTATCAGGTCGAGCACTTCTTCCGAGTCACGCCATTTTTCTCTTACCCGGACGCTCAGGTCGAGGTAGACCTTGCTTTCCAGAATTTCTTCCATTTCTTTTCTGGCTTCGCTGCCGATAGTTTTGATCATCGAACCTTTGCGCCCGATGATGATGCCCTTGTGATTTTCCTTTTCCACCAGGATTTCGGCTGAAATCCTGACCAGCTGTTTGGGAGCCCTGGCCGCTGATTTTTTCTTTTGGCCGCCGGTTTCAGTCGCCGCCGGCAGTATTTCTCTTTCGATGGAGTTTATGACCACAGCCGTGGTGTAAGGTAATTCCTCTTCCACGTGGTTGAGAATTTTTTCTCTGATAATCTCTGACAGCAGGAACTTTTCAGACTGGTCAGAGATTTCCTCATCGGAGTAAATTTTTTCAGCTTCAGGCAGATAATCATAAATCAGGCTCTCCAGCCGGTCCAGGTTGTCACCTTTAAGGGCGGAGATGGGTATAATTTCTTTAAAGGGAAAAAGGTCTTTGTAATGGTCAATAATCAGCAGGATGTTTTCTTTCTTCACGGCATCGACTTTGTTTATCAGAAGAAAGACCGGCCGGGTCACTTTCTTCAGAATATCAAGCACGTACTGGTCACCGTGGCCGAATTTCTTGGTGGCATCAATCAGCAGAAGAATCAGGTCGGCTGTCTCCAGCGAGGAATACACGTAGTTCATCATACGCCGGTTCATCAAATGCAGCGGCTTGTGTATGCCGGGGTTGTCGATGAAGATAATTTGCCCGCGTTCGGTCGTTTTTATGCCAAGGATGCTGACCCGGGTCGTCTGTGGTTTGTCAGAAACAATGGCAATTTTCTGGCCAATTAATGCATTGAGCAGGGTGGATTTGCCGACATTTGGCCGGCCTATAAGAGAAACATAACCCGTGTGATAAGACTTTTTTCGGCTCACTTTTTTCTTTTGATTCATCATTAATCCTCTTTTTATTTCTTGGTTTCTGACGGAGGGGTAGATTTCTCCCTGCTGAGGCGCACTTTTCTAACGCTTTTCTCGTCCACCTCAAGCACTTCAATGGTCAGCCCGGCCAGCTGAATTCGCTCGCCTTTTTTGGGCAGACGACCGAGGTGCTGGTTGATCAGACCTCCGATGGTTTGAAAGTTTTCGTCCGAAAGCTCGGTCTGGAGCAGCTCTTCCAGCTCTTCAATTTCCGTGTGGCCGTTCACCAGGTAAGATTCGGGCTTTTCTACGATTATTTCCGGCTCTTCCACATCGTATTCGTCCTGGATTTCGCCCACAATCTCTTCCAGCACATCTTCCATGGTGACCAGGCCGGCCACCCCGCCGTGTTCGTCCACAACCATGGCCAGCTTTTGCTTCATTTTCTTGAACTCTTTGAGCAGGTCTTTTATGACCATGGTTTCTGGCACAAAATTAACCGGCCGGACAAGAAAGCCAATCGGCCGGTCGGCGTATTCCGGGGTGCTGAATTCAAGAAGGTCCTTGGCCATGACCATGCCTTCTATGTTGTCCAGTCTTTCTCGGTACACGGGAATGCGAGAAAATTTTTCCTTAATGAAGAGCTCTTTCAGCTGGGCGACCGTGGCTTCCCGTTCGATGGCCACGATGCGGGTGCGCGGGGTCATGATTTCTCTGACCAGCCGGTCGCCGAATTCCACCACACCCCTCAGCAATTCATCCTCATCCTTTTCGATAATCCCTTCTTCCGTGGCCTCATCGATGAAAGTTTCAATTTCTTCCTCTGAGGTCTCGTGTGCCCGCAGGTCAGCCTGCCTTCTTTCTTCCCGGTGCATAAAATACAGGGGGAACCAGAGGAAAGGGTACAGAACAATTTTGAACACCGGGTAAGCGGGCAGGAAAATTTTGAGAGCCTGGTCTTTTAGTAAAACCAGGATTAAGCGCGGCAGGAGGTCAAAAAGGACCAAAAAAGCCGCCAGCAGGCTCAAAAAATACCACAACGGCCACAGCGACAAATGGGGAAACCAGGTCACCGAGTAAATAACAAAAGCCAGCAGAAAGATGTTGCGCCCGAGCCCGACCACCATCCTCGCTTCATCGTACTTTTCGATAACTTCTTCCCGGTAGGGTTTCTCTTCATCACTCAGCAGGCGGGCCAGCCCAATTGGTGAGTAATAAGAGAAAATAACCTCGAGCAAAGAAAGTAAAAAGGTGAGCAAAAAGCAGATGACCCAGCCGACCATGGATATAAATGAGCTGCCCATCTTCTCAACGCCCCTTCTTCTCAGAAGGTCGGTAATTTTTTATGAAAAGCGGCCTTACCCTGGCCTCTTCTTCTTCCATCCCTTCAAAATGCTCAAAACCGAGCAGATGCAGAAAACCGTGAATCGTCAGGATTTCCACTTCCTGTTGCAGGGAGTGGCCCTGTTTTCTGGCCTGTTTTTCTGCCACGGCCGGGCAGATGATGATGTCACCCAGGTAGAATCGGCCATCAGGGCCTTTCTGGTTTAAGGGGAAGCTAAGCACATCGGTCGGTTTGTCCCGATGGCGGTATTTTTTATTAAGCCGGTGAATGGTTCCCGGCCCGACCAGGGTTAAAACAACTTCCGCTCCGGTTTTGCGGTAATGCCGGCACAGCTTCTGGAGCAGATTTTTAAGTTTTCCGGTCTGGACCGGGTTTTTCTTCAGTTTGTTTAGAATTACTACCATTGGTCTTCCTGATATCCTCTTCGTTTTCTTTTTCTGGAGTTTTTTCAAAGTTAAACCCCGGGTAGCTCGGCCGAGGATGGTAAATGGCATCCAGCGTGCTCAAGAAAGAATTGGCTATCACGCGGAGTTCTTTCAGGGAAAAGCCGCAATCATCCAGCTGACCATCCTGCAGGTGATTGTTGAAGATTTCAGTGATCAGGCGTTTTAGCTTTTCTCGCGAAACATTTTTCAGGCTTCTGGCGGCCGCTTCTACCGAATCGGCCAGCAGGATCAGGCCTGCTTCCTTGCTCTTGGGAATCGGTCCCGGATAGCGAAAATCTTCCGGTTCAATCTTGTGCAGCTCAGGGTTGTATCTTTCTTTGGCTTTCTGGAAGAAATAGCGTACCACGGTAGTGCCGTGATGCTGGGCAATGATATCGATTATTCTTTTTGGCAGCTTTAAGTTCTTGGCCATGTCTATGCCGTCTTTCACATGGTTGATGATGACCAGGGTGCTCAGTGATGGGGTTAATTCCTGATGGACGTTAAAGCCGGAACTCTGGTTCTCGCTAAAGTATTCCGGTCTTTTAAGCTTTCCGATATCATGATAAAGGCCGCCGGCCTTAACCAGCATTGAGTCAGCCTTGATTTCTTCAGCTGCCTTCTCGGCCAGGGTGGCCACGATTAATGAGTGATGGTAGGTGCCCGGAGCTTCGATAGCCAGCCTTTTGAAGATGGGCAGGTCAGAATTGGTGATTTCATGAAGCTTTGACGGGGTCAGGATGCCGAATATTGATTCGTATACCGGCATCAGAACATAGGCGATGGCCGCGCTCAGCAGGGCTCCGACGATACTGCTGAAGATGGCCGTCCCCAGGAAGGACAGGTTGCCAAAATCTTCGCGGACCAGTTTGAAAATTATGACCAGGATGACCTGGAATGGAGCCAGCATGGTTAATCCGGCTTTCAGCACGGCGCTCCGGGTGTGGGTAAAATAGAATTTCATCCCGTAGATGACGGCAATTCCGCCAAGCATGGCATACAGAAGTATGTAGTAATCATTTCCCAGCAGATGAGCGGCCAGCAGGCTGTTAAGCAGGCAGAATGGTACGGAAAACTCCAATGATGTTCCTACGGCAAACAGGAAAGTGCCCATCTGGAAAGGAAAGCCCAGCACGAGTGCTTCTTTTTCCAGAGAAATTAAACTTAAAGAGGTGCTCAAGGCCTCGGCCATAAACAGGCTGGCTTTGTAAGCCACAAAACTCAGCACCAGGCTGAAACCGGTCATGTTGAAAAGAGCCAGCTTATTCTCTCTCAGGCTGGATTTGTGGAAAAATTCCCAAATCAGGAAGAAGATAATCAGATAGAGGGCAAGCAACCCGAAGAAATTAACCAGCCATGATTTTTGCTGGCCAATTTTCTGGTTAATCAAGATAATTTGTTTGATGGTTTCGGCGGTGGCTTCATCTCCCTTGCGTATTACCACCCTGCCTTTTTTTATGGTGTAAAAAACGGGTTCTACCGAATTCCGGGCCCTCAGCCTTCTTATGTCAGTTTCCGCCTGGTCGTAGGTGATGGTCGGGCTTAAAAGCAGCGGAGCCAGCGCTTTCAGAACACTCTTCGTCCGGGGGGGCAGTTCCAGGGCATTTATCTCTGAGGTCAGCAAATTCCTGGCTTCTTTTAACTCCAGCACATCGGCTGCTTTAAGGAGTTTTTCTTCTTTTCCCCTTATCACCAGTAAGCCCTTTTCGGCTTCACCGTGGTTGAGAAAGCTCCGGGACAGTATTATTTCGCGCGAAAGCACGGGGGAAATAACTTCCAGCAGCAGCTGTTCAAGTTCATTCGGAAATTTTAGCCTGGCCAGTGTAGATAAAGTGCTTTCATCTAAGTCCAGGCCAAAAGTTTCAGAAAAAGTTTTTTGCAGTTCCTTAAGGTTGGAGGAAGAAGCAACCAGGTTTCTGCCTGTTTCGAAAATCTGACGAACTTTTTCCTGGGTATTGTTTATTATCCTCTGGTTGTAAAAATAGACAGGGGGAATGTTTTCTTCAGCCTGGGTTTTTCGCTTTTCCGTTGCTTCTGTATCTTCCACCGTTACTTCCACCGGTGAGACAATGTCTTTGGTGGCGACCTCTCCGACTTTGATCATCGGCAGAGGTCTGGCGGGGAAGAAAGATATGGAAAAGGAAATAAAAACGGCAAAAAGCACAAGATAAAAAAACGGGTTGGAAAATATTTTTCTCAGCAGAGGAGTGGCCTGAGTTTTTTTCTTCCCCCGCGGCGGAAATATTTCGCTGCTTTTAAAAAGACTCAGCTTATCAAACCGGATTATTTTCATCGGAAATTAAATAGCCTTGGATTCAGCTTTGGCGTAGGCTTTAATTATTTTGCCGACCAGGGGATGACGCACGACGTCTTTTTCGTTGAAGTAGACAAAGGCGATTTCCGGGATGGAAGACAGAACCTTTATGGCCTGCAACACGCCTGATTTGCGGGGCTGGGGCAGGTCAATCTGGGTTACATCTGCCGTAACCACAAGCTTGGAATCAAAGCCCAGCCTGGTCAGGATCATTTTCATCTGTTCCCGCGTGGTATTCTGGGCTTCGTCTAGGATGATAAAGGCTGAATTGAGGGTTCGGCCTCTCATGTAGGCTAAGGGAGCTATTTCAATTATGCCCCTCTCTATCAGCCGATTGGCCTGCTCGTAGGGCGTGAGGTCAAAAAGGGCGTCATAGAGCGGCCTGAGATAGGGGTTGATTTTCTGGAACATGTCCCCGGGCAGGAATCCCAGCCTTTCTCCTGCTTCCACCGCCGGCCTGGTCAGGATGATACGGTTTACCTGCTTGCTCTGCAGGTAAGAAAGAGCCATGGCCATGGCCAGGTAGGTCTTCCCCGTTCCGGCCGGCCCAATCCCGAAAACCAGGTCATACTCCTTTATGGCCCTCATGTATTCTTGCTGGTTGAGGCTTTTAGGAGCAACCGATTTGCGCTGGAGGTAGAGCGGTTCGGACGGGGCATAATCTTCCAGCCGGCCGGGGTTTTCTTCCATCAGGTCGAGGGCAATGTGAAAATCTTCTTCCCGCAGGCTGTAGCCCTTTTCTTCCAGCTCCTGTATTTTGTCAAAATACATCTTGGCGAACTGTATTTTTTCTGGCTCTCCGGTCATAATCAAACGGTCGCCGCGCACCGACAGAGAAACCCCCAGCCTGTTTTCCAGCCGCTTGAGATTTTTGTCCAGCACGCCGAGGAAGGAAGATTTACGAATGTAAGGGTGGGAGATTTTTTCCATGTTAAGAAAAGAAAATTCTGTTCAACTCCATCTTAAAAGTCAAATTGGCTATAAAAATTAAATCATGTATACCTGGCTTTGTCAAGGCAAGTCAACCTGGCCGGAGGAAGACTCCTAACATATTCTTATGCGGAAATGGGATAGAAGGTGGCCAACGCCGAATTGGTCAGTCCGCCTTAAAAAAGCCCGGTGATGTAAGCGGGTTGAAAAAAATGGCGGCCTGATATATAAAATCCCCTTAGGAGGAATGATGGAAAAAGAATTTACCAACATCAGCATTCCGACATCGCTCTATAAAAAGATTGAAGAAAAAATCAAAGGCACCGAGTTTAATTCCGTTTCCAGCTATGTCACCAAGGTATTAAGGGAAAGTCTGTTAAAGGAAGAAGAAAGCAAAGAGGTCTTTTCAGCCGAAGAAGAGGAAAAGATTAAGGAGAGGCTGAAAGCTCTGGGCTACATCGATTGAAAAATATTCTCTGTGCCTCACAAACTTAAAGAGGAGATTCCCATGGTTTCACCACACGGCGGAAAGCTTGTAAATCGGGTGCTGGAGGAGCAGGAAAAAAAATCTGTTCTGGAACAGGCCGGAGAGTGGCCTTCTCTGACGATTGATGCCGACCTGGTTTCTGATGTGGAAAACATAGCCACGGGGGTTTATTCCCCGCTGGAAGGGTTTCTCAACCGGCCCGATTTTCAAAGTGTCCTGAAAAACATGAGGCTTACTAACGACCTGCCCTGGACTATTCCCATCGTGCTGGATGTCTCTCGGGAGACGGCAGATAAAATTGAGCCCGGGCAGAAAATTTTGTTGAAATCCGAAGACGGCCAGCCCGTGGCCGTGCTGACCGTTGAAGATATTTATGATTATAATAAAGAAGAATTTTGCCGCCAGGTTTACGGGACGACCGAGGCCGGGCATCCGGGCGTAGCCCGAGTGCTCCAGATGGAAGAAGTTCTGCTGGGCGGGACAGTTGACCTGCTCAATTTGCTCCCGACGCCTTATGACCGCTACCGGCTGTCACCGAAAGAAACCAGGATTCTGTTCAAAGAAAAGGGCTGGAAGACGGTGGTCGGCTTCCAAACCAGAAACACACCTCATCTCGGTCACGAATATGTGCAGAAAACAGCCCTGACCTTTACCGACGGTTTGTTTATTAACCCGGTCATCGGGAGAAAGAAAAAGGGAGATTTCAAGGATGAGGTCATCCTGGCCTCGTATGAGGAATTGATAAAAAATTATTACTTAAAAGAGCGGGCGGTGATGGCCATCCTGAAGATGGAAATGAGGTATGCCGGGCCGCGCGAGGCTGTCCACCACGCCATCATCCGCAAGAATTTTGGATGCACACACATCATCATCGGCCGGGACCATGCCGGGGTAGGGAATTATTATCATCCATGTGCCGCTCAGGAAATCTTTGAGGAATTCCCCGACCTGGGCATTGTGCCGCTGTTCTTTAAGTCTTTCTTTTTCTGCCGCAAATGTAACTCCATCGAAAACGAGAAAACCTGTCCTCATCCTTCTTCTGAACACATCCAGTTTTCCGGCACCAGGATTCGTGACTTGCTGTTAAAAGGGGAGGTCCCGCCGCCGGAATTGATGAGGCCGGAGGTGGCCAGGGTAATCCTGTCGTTTGAAAATCCGTTCAATGAATGATAAAAGCGGCGAACTATGGTTAAATTAAACTAAAGGAAAGGGGCCAGCATTTGAAAACAAAAAAGTTACTGGTCATCGGGCTTGATTGCGCACCGCCGGCTCTGGTTTTTGACCGGGCGCAGGAGCTGCCTAACCTGAAAAAGTTGATGGACGGCGGGGTGTACGGCCGGTTGAGAAGTTGCGACCCGCCCATCACCATTCCGGCCTGGATGGTCATGGCCACCGGACGGGACCCGGGGCAGTTAGGGCTTTATGGTTTCCGGCATCGCCAGGGTTATTCCTACAACAAAATGTGGATTGCCAACTCCACGGCCATCAAAGAAAAAACGGTCTGGGATTACCTTGGTGAGCGGGGGAAAGAATCCATCCTGGTGAGCGTCCCGCCCAGCTATCCGCCCCGGCCGGTAAAAGGAAAACTTGTTTCCTGCTTTATCACTCCTTCCCGAGAGCAATCCTACACCTATCCGGAAAGCCTGAAGGGGGAGATAGAAGACAGGTTCGGTGGCTTCATCTTTGATGTGGTCTTCCGCACTCAGGACCGGGCTCAGGTGCTGCAGGAAATTTATCAGATGACGGACAATCATTTTCAGGTCATCAATTATCTGCTGGAAGATAAGACCTGGACCCTCTTTTGGTTTGTGGAAATCGGTGTTGACCGCATGCACCACGCTTTCTGGAAATATATGGACCGGGAGCACCATCTTTACGAGCCGGGAAATCCTTTTGAGACGGCCATTTTTGATTATTATAAGTTTCTTGATGAAAACATCGGCCGCCTGCTGGAGAAACTTGATGACCGCACGGCCGTGCTGGTTGTTTCGGACCACGGGGCCAAGCGGATGAAAGGTGCCTTTTGCATCAACGACTGGCTGATTGAGCAGGGCGATTTGGTGGTTACTGAACCTCCGGAAAAAGGGCAGAATGTGGAAAAGCTAAAAATAGACTGGACAAAAACCAAAGCGTGGGGCTGGGGCGGCTATTATGCCCGGATTTTCCTCAATGTCGAGGGGCGTGAGCCTCAGGGCATAATCAAACCTGAAGATTATGAGAAGGTGCGGGATGAGCTGGCCGAAAGGATAAAGTCCATCCGGGGGCCGCGGGGTGAAGAATGGAAGACCGTGGTTATTAAACCGCAGGAACATTATCCGGAGCTTAACGGAGAATATCCTGACCTTATGGTCTACTTTGATGATTTGTTCTGGCGTTCCGCCGGAACCCTGGGCTATGGTTCCCTCTATCTCGAAGAAAATGACACCGGACCGGACGATGCCGTGCATGACTATGAGGGAATTTACATTCTTTATGACCCCGACCTTCGCGGCGGGCGGGTTGAGGATGCCAACATTCTGGATGTGGCACCGACGATTTTAAAGCTGCTGGAAGGACCGGAGGTCAGGGGACTTAGAGGAAAAATTCTGGTATAATTTTTGGCTTGAGTTTGCTTTTGAACGATAAAGCTCGCCAGCTTTTTAAAAACTGATGGAAAATAAAGCATAAGGAGTTTACCGATGTGTCAGGAGCAGAAAGGATTTACCCTCTGGTTTACCGGGTTGCCCTGTTCCGGTAAATCGGCCGTGGCTGACCGGGTAGCTGAAATGCTCAGAGCCCGCAACCTGAAAGTGGAACGGCTGGACGGCGATGTGGTCAGACAGAGCCTCTGCCGCGACCTGGGTTTTTCCAAGAAAGACCGGGACGAAAACATCAGGCGCGTCACCTTTGTGGCCAAGCTGCTCACCCGGAACGGGGTGGCCGTCCTGACTTCATTTATCTCTCCTTACCGGGAAATAAGGGCTGAAGCCCGTCGGGAAATAGGGGATTTTGTTGAAGTTTATGTCAAGTGTCCCCTTGAGGTCTGCATGGCGCGTGATGTCAAGGGGATGTACCAGAAAGCCCTGCGCGGCGAGATTAAAGAATTTACCGGTATTTCTGACCCTTATGAAGAACCGGAAAATCCTGAGATAATCCTGGAAACAGATAAAGAAACGCTGGAAGAGAGTGCCAGGAAGGTCATTGAGGGGTTGAAGAAACTCGGTTATTTAGACGAAAATTTTTAAGGCAGAGCGATGGTCAAGCACGAAAGCTACCTGGTGACCGGCGGAGCCGGTTTTATCGGTTCCCATCTGGTTGAAGCGCTGTTAAAAGAGGGAGCCAGGGTCAGGGTGCTGGATGATTTTTCTACCGGCAAAGAAGAAAACCTGAAAGAATTTATCGATAAAATTGAACTTATTCGAGGGGATATCAGGGACAGGCAACTTTGTTTAAAAGCCTGTCAGGGAGTTGAGGTTGTTCTGCACCAGGCCGCTTTAGCCTCGGTACCCAGGTCGGTGGCTGAACCGGTTCTGGCCCATGAAGTTAACCTGACCGGCACTTTAAACCTGCTTTTAGCCGCAGCTCAAACCGGAGTCAGGAGCTTCGTGTTTGCTTCTTCCTCAGCGGTCTATGGAGATGACCCGCTATTTCCCAAGCAAGAGGGCCATGAAGGCAAACCCCTTTCGCCGTATGCCGCCCAGAAATTGGCATCGGAGAAATACATCCAGGTTTTCAGCCAGCTTTTTGGCTTCAACGCGGTTTGCCTGCGCTATTTCAACGTGTTTGGCCCGAGGCAGGACCCTCATTCTCAGTACGCGGCGGTCATCCCCATTTTTATCACCCGGGTTTTGCAAGGCCAGCCGCCGGTCATCTATGGCGATGGGCAACAGTCAAGGGATTTCATCCATGTGAGCAACGTCGTCCGGGCTAATCTGTTAGCGGCCGCGGCGGAAAACTTCCGGGGAGAAGTTTTTAACATAGGTTCTTCAGAAAGAGTCACGGTGAACGAGCTGGCTGAGCTGATTATCAAAAAACTGAACCCGGGTCTAACCCCGGTTTATCAGGCGCCCCGGCCCGGAGATATCAGAGAATCATACGCTGATACCACACGGGCAAAAGAGATTCTTGGTTTTGTTCCGGAGGTTGATTTTCTGAAAGGGCTCGAGCTGACGATAGAATGGTACAGAAAACAATTCGGTCGAGCTTAGTATCTGGCATTTAGCCAAGGTAAGGCTAACAAATCCGGGGGAGCAATTCGGAGGTAAGAGGTTCTAACAAGCGATAGCCGCCCGAGCTTGTGCGCAACAGGGCCTGGCCTTTCTGGCCGAATTTATCCTGAATTTCACCGATGATGGCGGCCTTTTTCCCGAGCGGATTCTTTTTTATCATCTTCAAGATGTTTTCTGATTTTTTCTCTGGCACAACCAGCAGGGCCCGCCCCTCACAGGCCAGATAGAGCGGGTCAATGCCGAGAATTTCTACTGCTCCCTGCAGCTTTCTTGAATAGGGAATCTTCTCTTCTTCTACCAGCACGGGGTAGTTTATACTTTGCGCCAGTTCGGAAAGCACGGTGGCCAGGCCGCCGCGCGTGATGTCTCTCATCCACAAGGCACCTTTTTTCCAGGCCGGGAGTAAAAATAGGAGAGAAGCGCAATCGCTCTTCACTCCGGAAATTAGCCGAAAATCATTTCGGGCCAGCATGATGGCCAGTCCGTGTTCACCGATGTTTCCGGTTACCAGCAGTTTATCACCTGGCCTGATTTTATCTGGCCGGGGAAAGCCTACCAGCCGGCCTATCCCGGCCGTGTTGATGTAAATTTTGTCTCCCTGGCCTTTCGGCACAACCTTGGTATCACCCGTAACGATTTTCAGGCCATTTTTTTGAGATGTCTTTTTTATCGAAAGTAAAATTTTTTCCAGGTCTTCGAAATCCAGACCTTCTTCTATGATCAGAGCAAGTGATAGATAAAGAGGTCTGGCGCCGGAGACCACCAGGTCGTTGATTGTTCCGTTGACGCTCAGCTGTCCTATATCCCCGCCAGGGAAAAAGATCGGGTCAACCGTGTAAGAATCGGTGGTAAAAGCCAGCCCTTCGGGCAGGAGGGCCGAATCATGAAGCCGGTTTAGTATTGGGTTGTCAAAGGAAGGCAGCAGGCGTTCGGCGATGAATTCGCGCATGAGCCGGCCGCCGCTTCCCATTTCCAGGCTGACTTTTTTCATGGTCAAAAACCCCGCGAAGAATATTTAAACTCAATGAGACAGGCTCCTTCATAAGAGACCATGCACGGGCCCTGCGGGCTATCAGGCGTGCACGCTTTCCCGAACAGCGGACACTCCTCTGACCTGACCAGCCCTTTGAGCACTTCACCACAGCGGCAAGCAGGGCGGTGAGTTATCTTAACCCTTCTGCTCGGTTGAAGCCTCAGGTTAAAGCGTTTGAGGGCGTCAAATTCGGCAAATTCTTCTCTGAGCTTCAACCCGCTGCGCCGGATTATCCCCAGCCCCCGCCAGTCAGCATCGTATTCTTCGAGCATTTCTTCCATCAATGATTGAGCCTGGAGGTTGCCTTCCTCTGTGACCGCTCTCTGATATTCGTTGGCCACTTCAGGCTTCCCATATTTAACCTGCCTGACCACCGACAGAAGCGCCAGAAGGATGTCTGCCGGTTCAAAACCGGCGATGGCTCCGGGAAGGCCATATTTTTCAGCTACGAAGCGGTAAGGTCTGGTGCCGATAATCACGCTTACGTGTCCGGGGTAGATAAAGCCGTCAAGCCTGATTTCTCCTGAGCTGATGATGGCTTCAAGGGCGGGCGGGATTAACCACAGGGCAGAAAATATGGAATAATTTTTTATTCCTTCCGCTCTGGCTTTTTTCACGGTATAGGCAATAGAAGGAATGGTGGTTTCAAACCCGGCCCCAAAAAAAATCACCTGTTTATCCGGGTTTTTCTGAGCTAAAGCCAGGGCTTCTTCCGGTGAATAAACGATGTTTATGCGGGAAGCCTGATGGGGAACCACCGTCTGGAGAGCTCCCTTTTTGGTGGGAACTCTGGTCATATCGCCAAAAGTGCAGAGGATGATATCTTTATGACCGGTGACCAGGTCTATCATTAACTCGTGATAATAATCTGGCGTAATACAGACCGGGCATCCGGGGCCGGAGATCATTTCAATGCCGGCCTCCCGCAGGAGCGGCTTCAAACCGAAACGGTGGAGAGTCATGGTATGGGTGCCGCAGACTTCCATGATTCTCAGGGGGGATTTGAGATGTGTGGTCTCGTTTTTGATGTTCTGAAGCAGCCGCTGGATTATCTTACCAGACCGCCAGGCCTGGAAGGGGGAGCCGGAAGATTTTTGCGAAGGCATTTTCATACGGTGGAAGAGACTTTTTCCAGTTCTTTAAACAGCCTGAGAGTTCTCTTGGCTTCTTTCTGGTCAAGTCTGGAAATAGCAAAGCCGGCGTGGACGATAACCCAATCTCCGACCTTTACTTCAGGAAGCAGTGAAAGGTTGGCCAGGACGACGGAGCCCATATAGTCAACTTTTCCTGTTCCGTCTCCTTCTATGCTGATAACTTTACCCGGTACAGCCAGACACATAAAACACCTCTTTTTTAAAATACCAGAACGGTCAAGTTCTGTCCACCCGGTGGCTTTTGACAATTTGCTCAGGGCTACTTATAATGTTTTTCATGTTTGATACCCTTGAAGGATACCTGAAACCGGGCAGTCCGGAAGAAAAGCTGGTGCAGCAGATCAATTTTGCCCGCCTGCCGCTCCACGTGGCCATCATCATGGACGGAAATGGACGCTGGGCCCGGCAGAGAAATCTACCCCGGACGGAAGGCCATAAAGCAGGCACAGAATCAGTTAAGGAAGTGGTTGAAGCCTGCGCCAGGCTGGGGGTTAAATACCTGACGCTCTATGCTTTCTCTAAAGAAAATTGGAGAAGACCGGCAGAAGAGGTCAACACTCTCTGGAACCTCCTTTTTGATTATTTGACCGGGCAGAAGCAAATACTGCTGGAGAATGACCTCAAGCTTAAGGTCATCGGGGACAAAAAGGGCATTCCTTACCTGGTCAGAAGAGAACTGAATTCGGTGGAAAGGCAGACCAGGAATAACCGGCGGATGACCATTGTCTTGGCCCTGAATTATGGTGGGCGCCAGGAAATCCTTGAGGCCGTGAAAAAGATGCTCAAGAGAAAGATAAAGCCTGAAGAAATTGATGAACAAATGTTTTCCCGATATCTTGATACGGCCGGGTTGCCCGACCCGGACCTTCTCATCCGGACGAGCGGTGAGATGCGGCTTTCCAACTTTTTGCTCTGGCAGTGCGCTTACACCGAGCTTTACATCACGCCCGTGCTCTGGCCGGATTTTCGTCGGGCTCATCTTTTTGAAGCCATTATCGACTACCAGAGAAGGGAAAGGCGGTTCGGAGGCTTAAAGTGAAGCAAACGGAAAAGAATGGCGGGTGAACGCGAAAATGGATTTATGGAAAAGGACTAAAACGGCCATCATTCTGATCGGAGTTCTCTTCTGCATTATTCAGTTTGCTCCGGTCTGGGTATTTTTTCTGATTTTGCAGCTGGTCATTATCGGGGGGCTTTTAGAATTTTATCAATTGAGCAACCGCCGCCGCTTTTATCCGCAAAAATTTCTGGGTTGCCTGTTCGCTCTGCTGGTTGGAGCCTCTTTTTATTTTGCCGGCTTCCCCCTGCTTCTGGCTTTTACTTTGATTACCATAATAACGTTCGTTTATTATGTGGTGGACACAAACAGCCTGGAAAAGCTGGCCCTTTTTCCTGGCAACTTCAGCCTGACGGTGGCCGGTGTGGTCTATGTCAGCCTGACCATGAATTTTCTGTACTGGATAAGGAGGGATTTTGGCCTGCTGTGGCTTTACCTCCTGTTTACCGTGATTTTCCTCGGGGATACGGGGGCGTTTCTTATAGGAAAAGCCGTCGGCCGGCATAAAATGACCCCCATCGCCAGCCCGAACAAGACCTGGGAAGGTGCGCTGGGAGGGCTGGTTTGGGCCGGTCTGGGCGGGCTGCTGGCCAGGAGCGTTTTGCTGCCCAAATTTCCGGCGGTTGAAGTCGTGGTTTTGAGCGTGGTGGTTCATGCTGGGGCTCAGGTGGCTGACCCGCTGGAGTCTCTTTTTAAAAGGGCGGCCGGGGTTAAAGACTCTTCCAATTTGATTCCGGGCCACGGGGGGATACTCGACCGGATTGACAGCTTCACCCTGGCTGCTCCGGTCTTTTATTACCTGATGAAATTATTGGTGATAAAATAATAAGACTGATTTCCCGATCATGAGCAGAAAAATCAAAAAAATAGCCGTGCTGGGCAGCACCGGCTCGATTGGCCGGAATACCCTGGAAATCGTGCGCCGCTTTCCGGACCGGCTCAAGGTGGTAGCTCTGGCTGCCGGGCGCAACATAAATCTGTTAAAACAGCAGGTCGAGGAATTCCGGCCAGAGCTGGTGGCGGTTAAATTAGGAAAGGATGCCCGAGAACTCAAACGAAAGGCGGAAAAGGACGGAATTAAAGTTTATGCCGGAGATGAAGGCCTCGAACAAGTTGTTCAGGCTTCCGGAATAGACCTGGTAGTTTCGGCCATAACCGGCGTGGCCGGCTTAAAGCCAACGCTCAAAGCTCTTGAACGGGGAGTGGATGTGGCCCTGGCCAACAAGGAATCCATGGTGGTGGCCGGGCCTTTCCTTAAGAGAGTGGCGGCCAGGAGGCGCGCCAAAATAATCCCGGTAGACAGCGAGCATTCTGGAATATTCCAGTGCCTGAACGGACGTTCGGTAAAGCCGGTCAAGAAAATTTACCTGACAGCCTCGGGAGGCCCTTTCCTTCACGTGCCGCTGGAAGACCTGGCCAGTAAAAGCCAGGCGGAGGCTCTGGCCCACCCGCGCTGGAAGATGGGTAAAAAAGTTTCCATCGATTCGGCCACTTTGATGAATAAGGGGCTGGAGCTGATTGAAGCCAGCTTTCTCTTTGATTTAAGGCCAGAACAGCTCGGCGTGCTGATACACCCGCAGAGCATTGTGCATGCTCTGGTAGAATTCACGGATGGTTCCTGCCTGGCCCAGCTCAGCCAGACTGACATGAAAATTCCGATTCAGTATGCCCTGAGCTATCCCGAAAGATGGGAATCTCCGGAGTCTTACCTTGACCTGACGAAGGTTAAAAACCTGGAATTTTATGAAGTTGACCACAGACGCTTTCCGATGCTGAATCTGGCCCGAAAAGCGCTGGAGATAGGCCGGAGCCTGCCGGTGGTGCTTAATGCCGCCAATGAAGTGGCGGTGGAGGCTTTCTTGGAAGATAATATAAGCTTCGGGCAAATCTACGCCGTGGTAGAATATTGTTTGGCCCGGCATGTTCCGCGAGAAATAAATTCTCTGGAAGAAGTCTTTGTTATTGATAAAGAAACAAGAAAGATGGCTCGAGAATTTTTAAAAAGGGAAGGTAAAAAGTAAATGACTGTTCTGGGAACGATAGTAGCCTTTCTGATCGTCTTTGGCGTCCTGGTTTTCGTGCACGAGTTTGGCCACTTTTTCATGGCCAAACTGGTTGGGGTCAGGGTGGAAGTCTTTTCCTTTGGTTACGGGAAAAGGCTTTTTGGTATAAAAAAAGGAGAAACCGATTACCGGGTGAGCCTGCTTCCTCTCGGGGGTTACGTTAAACTTCTTGGCGAGGGAATGTTTGACAGGGACCGGCCGATTACTCCTGATGATTTCATGGCCAAGACTCGCTGGGAAAGATTTTTAATCCTGTTCATGGGTTCGTTTATGAACATCGTCCTGGCCGTTGTGCTGGTGGCTATTATCAACATGTCCGGAGTAACGGTACCCGAATACGTGGACCAGGCTCCGGTTATCGGCTGGATTGACCCCGGTTCACCGGCGGAAAAAGCCGGTCTTCAGGTCGACGACCTGATTTTAAAAATAAATGACCGAACGGTAAAAACCTGGAATGACGTGGAAATTGCCGTGGGCTCAAAGCCGGACAGGCTGCTGACCATAGAAGTAAAAAGAGGGGAGGAGATTTTACGGGTTCCACTCAAAACTGATAAAATCACCAAATATGAAATGGGCTATGCCGGATTTCGGGCAAAGATTTTGACCCAGGTGATGATGGTTAATCCGGGTTCACCGGCAGAAAAAGCCGGGCTTAAACCAGGTGATGTCATACTGGCAGTGAACGGTCAGCCGGTTTTTTTCTATAATTTTGTTAAAACGATTGAGATTCATCCGGAAGAACCCTTAACTCTGACGGTTGAAAGGCAGGGGCAGAAGCTTGAGTTAACCGTGGTGCCCAGAAAGGAAGGTAATGTTGGAAAGATTGGCATCATGCAGGGGCCAAAGTCCCTTACCAGAAAGTATTCTGTTCTGCCTGCCCTGGCTCAGAGCCTGAAAGAAAACGCCCGTAACACCTTTCTGGTGATTAATTTTCTGAAAGACCTGTTCACCGGGCAGGCCTCGACCAGGCAGTTAGGCGGGCCGCTGGAAATAGCCAGTTTTTCCTATGCGGCCATGAAGATGGGTTTCATGGCGCTGCTCAGCTGGATTGCCATCATCAGCCTGCAGCTCGGCATTTTGAACCTGCTGCCCATCCCGGTCTTTGACGGCGGCCAGATTTTCGTCCTGATGATTGAAGGCCTTATCAGAAAGGACCTCAGCCCGAAGATGAGAGAAATCTGGATGCAGATCGGCTTTGTCATCTTTGTTTTCATCATTGTTTTTGTCATCCTGAATGACATTGTCAAGAGGCTGCCCAGTGGCTGGAAAAGCCTCATCCCGTTTTAGCTGCCAAAATGAAACCAGAACACAGCCCGTTTCCCAGACGCCAGACCAGGCCGGTAAAAGTCGGTTCGGTGGTTATCGGCGGTGGTGCTCCGATTGTCGTCCAGTCAATGACCAAGACCAGGACGGCTCAGGTTGAAGCTACCGTCCGCCAGATAAAAAGGTTAGAAAGGGCAGGCTGCCGGCTCGTGCGGGTAGCTGTGCCGGGCCGGGAAGATGCCTTGGCCATAAGTGAGATAAAAAAAAGGGTCAGCATTCCTGTGGTGGCCGATATTCATTTTGACCCGGAACTGGCCCTTCTGGCCGTGGAAGCGGGAGCAGATGGCTTGCGCATCAACCCGGGAACTTTCGGCTCCAAGGAAAGGTTAAGGGAGGTGGTGCAAGCAGCCCGGGTCCGAAACGTGCCCATCAGAGTCGGCGTAAACTCTGGTTCGCTGGAAAAGGACCTGTTAAAAAAATACGGGCAGGCTTCCGCCGAGGCCCTGGTGGAAAGTGCTCTGCGCCAGGTTTCTCTGCTCGAGCAGCTGAGCTTTTATGACATCAAGATTTCCATAAAGGCTTCTGATATTTTGAGGACGCTAACGGCCTACCGGTTGCTGGCGAAAAAAGTCGACTATCCTTTTCACGCCGGGATTACCGAGGCCGGCCCGCTTCTCAGGGGAAGCATAAAATCGGCTGCCGGTTTAGCTCTGTTGTTGCAGGAAGGACTGGCCGATACCATCAGAGTTTCTCTCACGGCCCCTCCGGAAAAAGAAGTGGAAGTGGCCTATGAAATCTTAAGGGACCTTGGCTTTTCTGTGCCGGGAATAAATTTCGTCTCCTGCCCGGGGTGTGGCCGGACAGAAGTTGATATCCAGAAAATAGCCACCGCGGTGGAAAAAAAGTTGTCTTCGGTCAGAGCCAGCCTGACCGTGGCGGTCATGGGTTGTGCGGTTAACGGGCCGGGTGAAGCAAAAGAAGCTGATGTGGGCGTGGCCTGCGGAAAGGGTTCCGGAGTTTTGTTTAAAAAGGGTAAAATAATAAGGAAAGTGGAAGAAAATGAGATTGTCGAGGCTCTGGTTCAAGAAGTTCTGAAAATGACCGGGGGAAGATAAAAGAAATTTAAAAAGAAACATAAGAGCGAAGCACTGAGGACAGCTTTAGATGAAAGTTTCTGAAAGAAGTAGAAAAGAGAAGTATCTGCCCCTTCCGCCCTCTGTCGGAAAAAAGTACCGGGAACTCAGGAAAATCCTGGGGTCGGTGGGAAGCGGCCTGGTGGCGCTTTCTGGCGGGGTGGACAGCAGTCTCTTGCTGACGGTGGCCAGAGAAGTCCTGGGAGACAGGCTGAAAGCTGTCATCTTTACCGGTCCGCTGTTCCCGGAAGAAGAAACAAAAGCGGCCGAAAATATCTGCCGAAAGCTCAGGGTCAGCCATGTAAAAATTAAGTCTGATTACTGGCAGACGGAAGAATTCAGGAAGAACACCCCGGACCGCTGCTATCACTGTAAGCTGGCCATGTTTTCCAGGCTGAAAAAAATGGCTGAGGATTTTGGGCTGGCAGAGGTGCTCGAAGGTTCTAACCTGGATGATGACCTTGATTACCGCCCTGGCCAAAGAGCCCTCAAACAGCTGGGCATTCGTTCGCCACTTTATGAAGCCGGGTTCAGAAAAAAAGAAATCAGGCTGCTGGCCAGGCACCTCGGCTTGCCTAACTGGGACAGGCCTTCGCGTGCCTGCCTGGCTTCCCGGATTCCCCACTACCAGCCGGTCGAACTTGAGAAATTGAAAAGAATAGCTCGGGCAGAAAACTTTCTGGCCAGGGCAGGTTTTAGCCAGGTCCGGGTCAGGGACCATGACCAGGTGGCCAGGATAGAAATTATGCCCGCCGAATTCGAAAGATTCCTGTCAGAATCTCTCATAAGCAGGGTCTCGAACTACCTTCATAAATTGGGCTGGAAGTTTGTGGCTCTGGACCTTGACGGCTACCGAACGGGCAGCCTTAACCCGCAAGAGAAAAAGAGAAAAATCAATAATAAGCAGAATTGATTTTCTAAATTTTTTATTATTCAACCAGGTGCGCTGGCTTTTCTCCCCGCAATCCGCGGAGAAGGTTATCTATGGCCAGGAAGCACATCTTTTTTCTGGTTTCATAAGTGGCACTGCCAATGTGGGGCAGGAGCACCACGTTTTTTAATCGAAGAAGGCGAGGTTCAATCTCCGGTTCATGCTCGTAAACATCCAGTCCGGCTCCCCAGATCTGTCCTTTTTCCAGAGCTTCCACCAGGGCTTTTTCCTCGACAATTGGGCCGCGGGCCACGTTAATCAGGATGGCGGTTTTTTTCATCAGCTTAAACTTTTCTTCCGAAATCAGGTGATAGGTGGTGGGGTTAAGTGAAGCATGGATTGAAATTATATCCGCTTCGGATAACAGTTCATCCAGCTCGCGGTAGCTGGCCTGAAATTCATTTTCTTCTGAAGCGAAGCGATTCGGGTCGTGGTAAATAAGCTTAAGGCCGAAGGCCCGGGCGCGTCTGGCCACAGCCCGACCGATGCGACCGAAACCGATCAGGCCCAGCGTCCGACCGCTCAGCTCCTGTCCGAGAAAAAGGTCTATTTGCCAGCCGCGAAATAATCCCTGCCTGGTGAAAGCGTCTGCTTCAACTATCCTTCTGGTGACGCTCAGGATGAGAGCCATGGTCAGGTCGGCCGTGGCTTCGGTCAGAACATCGGGCGTGTTGGTGACCAGGATTCCCTTGCTCCTGGCGTATGGCACATCAATGTTGTTGACGCCGACAGCACAGTTGGAGATGATTTTCAACCGCGGGGCACGGTCGATGACTTCCCGGTCGATCGTGTCGGTTAAAAACGAAAGGAGGCCGTCTTTGTCAGCTATTCTGGCCATGATTTCTTCCTTTGGGAGAAGCATTTCTTCCGTGGCCAGTTCCAGGTCAACCTGGGCGGCCAGGTAATCCATGGCTTCTTCAAGCAGCGGATGGGTAAGCAGAACTTTGGGCTTCATCCTTTTCTCCTTTACCAGATTAGAGGTTTATCAAGAAAGGGCTTGAAATATTCTTCGGTCGCCTGCTTAAGCTCCGGACTTCTGAGACCATTTTTCCAGCGGCCGCTAAAAAGCTCGTCGCTGACCAGGAAAAGGGCGGCTACCTGAATCCGGTAGAAATGGCCGAAAGCGAAGATGGCTGAAGCCTCCATGTCTACCGCCTTCAGGCCTTTTTTTTGCATTTTTTTCATCCAGGCAGGCGTTTCCCGGTAGGGGGCATCGGTGGAAACGATGGTTCCGGTGGCAAAAGGCCTGGAGTCTTTTTTAAGGTAGCTAAGAAGCCTTTTGCTCAGGTTTCCCGGAGCGGTAACCGTTTTATGTCTTTGGCCCAGGTAATGCGCAGAGGTGCCCTCCTCACTGAACGCTCGAAGAGGCAGAAAGGCCTGGCCGATTCTCAAATTTTCAGAAAGTGAACCACAGTAGCTCAGGAGGAATATCTTTTTTAACCCGGCCAGCCTTATTTTTTCTAAAGAACTTATGGCCGCCGGCGCGCCCAGGCTGCCGATGAGCACGGCCTGATGCTCGAGGTAGTAAAGTTTGGCCGAGGACAGGCCTATGGTTTGGCGTGATTTGTTTTTTATTTCAGCCGAAAATTCCGGGAAGGGCATAAAGGGCAAGAACACAAGACGGCCTTTTGGCAATCCCGGGCCGGCAAATTCTGGCTTGACTATGGATTTTTCGCTTCGCATGTCCTTTCAAAATTATCAGAAATCGCCGGGAACAGCAATAACCCGAGGGGCGAGGTTTACACCCGCCTGAGGTTAGCATATTATACTTTAATTATGAAGTTTAAAAGAATTGGCCTGTCAGAAATTAATCTGAAAGAACGAATTTTCAGGTATACTCTCACTCCGGCGGATGAACGATTGCTTCTTTCGGTCAGGGAAATCGGGGTGATACAGCCGATAATTGTTTGGAAAAAGGACAGGAGTTATATTCCGGTCACCGGTTTCCGGCGTTTGGAAGCGGCGGAAAAACTTCAGCTCTCAGAAGTGCCGGCGCTTGAACTGGAGGAAAATTATACGCCGCTGGAAGCTTTCAGGATGGCCTTTTATGATAACCTTGGTTCGAGGTTGCTGTCCCTGGCCGAAAAGGCTCTGGCCGTGAGAAAGTTCACAGAATTCGGGCTGGAAGAGACGGAAATCATCAGAAAGGTTCTGTCCAGGCTGGGGGTACCGCCCAGCGGCCGGACGCTCAGAATTCTTTTGGACCTGGCCGCGGAAGAGAACCTGCTGCCCGCTGTCCATGAGAAAAATTGGAAGCTGGCCGCCGTAGAGAAATTTTTATTTTTTTCTGAGGAAGAAAAATCTCTGCTGCTCCGGCTGGTGGCCGGTGTTTCTTTGAACCGGCAAACGGAGTTAATAGATGGATTTTACGCATTGAAGAAAAGGACGGGCAGGTCTCTGCCGGAGATGTTTGAGGAACCGGAGTTTCAGGCCGTCTTGGGTCGCCTGGAGACCAACAAAGTGCAGGCCGCTGAAAAGATGGCTGAAATTCTGAAAGAAAAACTGTTCCCGCTCGTCAGTGAAATAACCAGGGAGATTGAGAAAGAAATAAGAGATTTGAGTTTACCCCGACAGGTGAGGGTAGAATATGACCGGACCCTGGAAGAGCCCAGGCTCAGGCTGCAGGCGGAGCTGAGTTCGGCTGAAGAGCTAAAGGATTTGCTGGGTGAACTTGGCACTGCGGAAAGAGAAAGGCATTGGTCGAACCTTTTTAAAATAATGAACAGAGCCGAAGGTTAATCATTAAATAAAGTAAAATGGTCAAATGATGAACGCACTGTCTATTAAAAAAATATTTGTGGACAAAAAAATTGAAGGCGATAAATTTGCCCGGAAAATAATAGACCGCTTGCCTGGTGTTCCGGTCGAGGTGGTCGATGAGCAAGAAAAAGTTGAAGATGAAATAAGATTGAGTCCCGACCCGGTCGGTCTGGGGAAGAGATTCCTTTTCCTTACAGAAACCAAATCTTTTCTGAGGCCGTGTCCCTGCACCCCGGGATGCCTGAGCTGCGGGTACTGGAACATTGACCTCGACCAGAACTGCCCTCTCGATTGCAGCTATTGCATACTTCAGGCTTATCTGAAGAACAAACCGCTGACCCTTTCAGTAAACAGGGCTCAATTGGAAAATGAGGTAAAAAATTTTCTCGGCCGAAAAAGATCGGCCGCCGTAAGAATAGGAACCGGCGAGCTGACCGATTCCCTGGCGCTTGACTGGCTAACTGAAAATTCCATCTTCCTGGCCGAGCTTTTCGGCAAAGGGGAAAAGTGCTGGTTAGAGTTTAAAACCAAAACGGGCGAGATAAAAAATTTGCTCAGCCTGAAGCCGTTGCCTAATGTGGTGCTGGCCTGGTCTTTGAACCCGGAAAAAGTAATTTCTGAGGAAGAAAAAGGCACGGCCAGCCTGGCCTCCAGGCTGGCTGCCGCCAAAACAGCCGTGGAGCATGGCTACCGGATAGGTTTTCATTTTGACCCGATAATTCATTACGAAGGTTGGTTAGAGGATTATGCCCGGGTAATTCATCTGATTTTCAAAGAAATTCCAAAGGAAGCCATCTGCTGGATTAGCCTGGGAACATTGAGGTTTTCCCCTGAGCTGCCGGATGTCGCCCGGCCTCGTTTCAGTGAGAGCAAACTTTACGAACAGGAGTTTGTCAGGGGTTGGGACGGAAAATTCAGGTATCCCAGGCCGCGCCGGATTAAAATTTACAATAATATGATTGAGATATTTGATGATTATCGAGCAGTGGATAAACTTTATCTGTGTATGGAATCGAAGGGGGTTTACGAACAAACTTTGCTAAAAAAAATAAGGGGAAGGTATTTTAATACCTTCCCCTTTTCTTGGCTGCGTTAAATCAAAACCGGTGAATCATTCACCCTCAGTCGCTTTCCTCTCTGTGATAATACCAACCAGCTCGATGCCAGCCTCACGGATTTTGTCGATAACCTCGACCAGTTTACCAAACTCGAGGTTCTGGTCGGCCCGCAGATAAAGCTTCTTTTCAGTAGCCGTCAGGAAGGCTTCTTCCAGCGCTGGAGTCAGGCCGTCAAGAGCAATTCTCTGCTCTTTAAGAAACAAAGTCCCGTCAGCTTTGATCGACAGAACAACCTCGGGGTTATCGGGCATCTGAGTGGTGTTGAGAGCTGAAGGCAGCTGCACATCAACTCCTTTCTGGACCAGCGGGGTAACTACCATGAAGATGATCAGCAGAACGAGAAGTACGTCACAAAGAGGAACGACATTGGGTTCTGACTTTACGGTTTCTTTACCGTTCATTGATACTGAGAAACCCATTGTCTTCCTCTCTTAGTGAATTATTTCCGCCATTAATTTACTTGCCTGAAATACGGATGAAGTAGTCAACAATCTGAGAAGTGGTGTTTTCCATCTCAGTGTTGTAGACCTCAATCCGGGTGTTCAGGTTGTTAAAGGTCCAGAGGGCGATAACGGCCACGGCAATACCGAAAGCGGTGGTCACCAGAGCTTCAGCGATACCGGCAGCCACAGCACCGATTCCGCCGGAACCGGTCAGAGCCATACCGCGGAAAGCATTGATGATACCGAAAATGGTGCCGAACAATCCAATGAAGGGGGCTGAGGTAGCGATAGTGGCCATGATGCTCAGACCTCTCTTGAGTTCCTGAGTGAACAGAGACTGAGCTCTAACACAACCTCTCTGAGCTGATTCAATCTGTTCTTCCAGAGTGAGATTGGATTCCTTAGCGCCCATAAATTCCTCAATTCCGGCTGCCGTCACTCTGGCCAGATGGCTGCTTTTGTAATCTTTCTTAGAAGCCAGAGCCAGAGCTTCTTTCAGCTGACCGTTTTTCATCAATTCAGCCAGCTTGGGAGCGACTTCAATTGATTTCTTTCTGGCGCGAGCAAAAGCCAGCTGACGTTCAATGAATAAGTAAATCGTGATAACCGAGAGGGTGATCAGGATAATGGCAACTGTTTTTGCCACGACGCCCATGGCCTGCCACATTTCAATCAAACCGAATTGCATGTCTAAAACCTCCTTTTTAAATATCAAAAGCCATTTGTTAGCTTTTCTTACCTAAGTTTAAAAGTCACCGTAACGGTGAAGATAACTCCGCGGGGACGGCCGTTGATGATCATCGGCTCATACACCCACTGTTTGACCGCATCGATAGCGGCCTGGTCGAGCAGGGGAACGGACCTTAATACTTTTACTGACTGGACGCGACCGTAAATATCAGTTGTTGCTTCGAGGATGACAATACCCTCAACGCGTGCCTGACGGGCAATTTCTGGATAAACCGGGTCAACTTTGTGGATAAGCTTCGGGGGCTTAATCTCACCGATCGCTCTGACCGGCTCTTCTACTTCGCCGCCAATCACTCCGCCGAGCACGCCGCCGACTACGCCACCGAGCACGCCGCCGACGACACCGCCCTCGACGCCACCTTCAACTCCACCTTCAATTCCGATATCAGAAACAGCTTCTTGGGCAATCTGTTCCGGAATTTCGACCGGAGCAACCAGCCTCCCGGGCTCCACACTGGTGGTGGCCTGAACGGCTTTGATGGTTCTGGTGGAAGAGGCTTTTTTCTTGGCTGGTGGTGGCGGTGGTGGTGGCGGTGGTGGTGGGGGAGCTAAGAACGCGCTGTAAACTTCCACTTTGGGCAACTGGTCAGTAGACAAGAGGGGGATAACGATAATCGCCGCAACAAACAGAGCGTGGAGAATGAGAGCAATGGGAAGTGCCAGTGCTTTTCTCTTAATCCCTGACTCGGCCTTGAAGAAGGAATCTTTGAAGAGTTCTGGTAACTCTTCTCCTTGTTTAGGCCTTTTTGCTTCTGGCATGTTTTAACCTCACGCTGTGGATTAAGTTAGATTAAAGTATAAATTAATTTTCTTTAATTTACAAGTCAAATCTTTATTTATTTTTTCTTTTTAAACAGACTGTTCCAGAATAGCACCACGGGGCAGGACATGAAGAAAGTGGAATAAACACCTTCGATTGAACCGATCAACATAATGAAGGCAAAATCGTTGATCACTTTGCCGCCAAAAAGGTAAAGGGCCAGAACGGCCAGGAAGGTGGTGCCGGAGGTAAAGATAGTTCTGGTCAGGTTAAGGTTGATTGACAGGTTCATGATTTTTTCCAGCGGTTCTTTTCTCATCGTCCTCTTCAGCTCTCGGATCCTGTCAAAGACGATGATCGTATCATTAATAGAATAGCCGACAATAGTCAGCAGGGCGGCGATTATGGGTAAATTTATTTCCCGGCTGGTAAAGGAGTAGATACTCAGGGCAATGAGCACGTCCTGGAAAAGAGTAAAAATGGCCGCGGCCCCGTATTCTATCCCTTTAAACCTGAAGGCAATGTAGACCAGCATGCCAATCAGCGACCAGATAATGGCCTGGGTGGCCTTTTTTCTCAGGTCTTTACCTACCTGGGGGCCGACGGTTTCTCGGCTCAGGACAGTCATGCTTCCCAGAAAAGTTTTCTGCTGGAGGACCTGAATGACCCGGTCATCAATCGAATAAGGCTGCTCCTTGAGTTGATTCCAGTCGGTTATCAGCCCGTTTAACCTGCGGAATTCAATAATCTTCTGTGCTATTTCTTCGCTCTTATCAGGGAAAGCCTGGCTAAGAACAGAGTTGATGGTCTTGTGGTCAATGTTGTTAAGGTCAAGAAGCCCCTGAGCGATTTTATCCCGGTCTTCTTGCTTCTGGAGGGCTTCAATGACTTTGTTGGCCAGTATCTGGTGGCTTTCCAGCTCCTGACCTTCTTCTTGCCGGGTGGTCTTGATTTCTACCGTCCTAATCTGGAATTCAGTTTTGTCTTTTCCTGTTTCTTGGATGATGCTGCTTCCCAGCCCAACTTCGTTCAGCCGTTTTCTGATTTCTGAAACGCTGGTTGGCTCTTTGAATTTGAGCCTGATTAAAGTCCCTTCGCCAAAATCCACGCCCATTTTCAAGCCTTTTCCCAGCGTGATGTTCAGAATGCCGGCCAGGATGATGAGCGTGGTCAATCCCAGAGCAATCCATTTAAATTTAAGGAAATCGATGTTTGGAGTTTTTTTGAAGATGTCCATGTTAGATACTCAACCTCTTAGCATTATTTGGAACGATAAGTTCAAAGATGAAACGTGAAACAAAAACAGCGGTAAACAGGTTAGCCACCAGGCTGCAGGTGATGGTGACCGCATAACCTTTTATCGGGCCTGTTCCGAATTGGAAAAGAAAAACAGCCGCAATAATGGTGGTTAAGTTAGAGTCAAATATGGCTGAAAAGGCCCGGGAAAAACCGTTGTTTATCGCGCTGAAAGCGTTCTTACCCAGAGCCAATTCTTCTTTTATTCTCTCAAAAATCAGGATGTTAGCATCGACGGCCATACCGATACCGAGGATTATACCGGCAATGCCCGGCAGGGTTAGAGTGGCTTTAAAGTAACTCAGAGCGGCAAAAATTATCAATTCGTTCAAGATCAGGGCTATAACCGCATTCACGCCAGAAAGTTTGTAGTAAAAAATCATAAAAGCCATCACGGCGAAGATGGCTACCAGACCAGCTATCAACCCCTGCCTCACGGAATCGGCGCCCAGAGTTGGGCCAACTGTTCTCTCTTCTAAATATTTAATACCTGCGGGCAGAGCCCCGGCCTTAAGAATGACCACCAGGTCATCGGCTTCTTCCGGTGTAAAGCGGCCCTGAATGATGCCTGAATCGGAGATGCGGCTGTTAATAACTGGGGCCGACTGAAGTTTTCCGTCAAGAATGATGGCCAGCTGCTTTCCCACATTTTCTCCGGTAACCTTCTCAAACCTTCTGGCGCCGTCAGGAGTGAGGGTAAAATGAACTGCCGGGTTGTTCCATTCGTCAGTTCCCCTTCTTACCGTCCTGAGGTCTTTGCCGGTAATGGAGGCCACTTTGCTTACCAAATAATAGCCCTGGTGGCCTCTCTTCGGATCACCCTTGACCACTTCCGCATCTTCCGGAACTTTTCCGCCATAAGGCTGGAGGAGCGTTTCTTCGTCTGCCGCCGGCCCGGCTTTTACTAACTTGAATTCCAAAACGGCCGTAACTTTGATCAGGTTCTTAACTCTTTCCGGGTCTTCTATGCCAGGAAGTTCGACCACGATGCGGTCTGCCCCCTGTCTCTGGATGATTGGTTCAGCCACGCCGAACTGGTCAACTCGGTTTCTTATCGTTTCCAGCGTCTGGATGACGGCCTGGTCGCGGAGAAATTGTTCGGCCACCTGTTTCAGGGTAAAAATAACGGTATCACTGGAGAAAGAATAGTCCCAGTCCCTGGTGTACTGGTCAATCAGGTCGCGAACTTTTCCTTCCTGGTCGGCGCTTATTCCTTTAAAATGAAACCGCCCCGGTTTTTCCTTGGCGGCCTCGGTGTAGGTGATGTTGTTTTTCTTGAAAACTTCTTCGAAACGGGCAATCTGCTGGTCTGTTTCGGCATTTATGGCATCATCGGTCATCACCTGGAGCACGAGGTGCGTTCCGCCTTTAAGGTCGAGGCCCAGTTTAATCTTGTCTTTCGGGGGATAAATAAGAAAAATGCTCAGGGCAATAACAATAAGGATAACAACCAATTTCCATCTAATGTTCTTTTTCATCTTGGTAATCTCTCTCTTGGTTTAATTTCTTAAAATTGAATAAGAATCAGTTAGATTCTTTGGTTTCGGTTTTTTCCTTGTCGGAGAGAATTATGGCCACCGCGCTTTTCAGGATGTCAACCTTGACGTTGGAGGCGATCTTCAATTCAATGCGGTCCGGGTGAACATCCATAACCGTGCCGAAAATGCCGCCGCTGGTGATGATTCTGTCTCCAGGCTTCAGGTTTTCCACCATCTGCTGGTGCTGCTTTTGCTTTTTCCTCTGGGGCAGAATAATCAGCACATAGAAAATGACGAAGACCAGGACAAAGGGCAGAAGCCCGAGCAGGGCATTGGTCTGGCCAGAAGGAGCTGCCTGTTGTCCGGAAAGGTTCATCATTGTTAAAAAGCTCATTTTTCCATCCTATTCATTGAAATTTTTTTCTAAGATTGATCTCTTAAAGGCCTGAAATGAATTAGACTGAATAGCTTGCCTTATTTTTCGGAAGATGTCAAGATAATAGTGCAAATTGTGGATGGTATTGAGGATGGCCGAGCTGATTTCTCCTCTCTCATACAGATGGCGCAGGTAAGCCCGGGAAAAATGTCGGCAGGTATAACAGTTACAGTTTTCGTCAACCGGGCGGGGGTCTTCTGCGTATTTCTGATTCTTTATTGATATCCGGCCCTGGCTGGTAAAAAGAGTCCCGTTTCGGGCATTGCGGGTAGGCAGCACGCAGTCAAAAAAATCAACCCCTCTTTCCACCGCTTCCAGGATATCCTCGATGTAGCCCATGCCCATCAGGTACCTCGGTTTTTCCTGAGGTAATAGTTCGTCTGCTTTCTCCAGAGTGTCAAACAGCTGGCTTTTGGGTTCACCTATGCCCAGACCGCCCAGGGCATAGCCATGGAAATCTAAAGCGGTGAGTTCTTCGATACTCCTTTTTCGGTGTTCCCAGAAAACCCCGCCCTGGGTAATGCCCCAGAGCTGGGTGACCGGCTGAAGGTGGTCAAATTCTTCCCGGCAGCGTCTGGCCCAGCGTGAGGTTAATTCCACGGATTTTTTGACTTCTTCTTCGGTGTAGGGATAAGGCGGAAAGTAATCCAGGCACATCATGATGTCCGTGCCCAGGCGGTGTTGAATCCTGACTGCTTCTTCTGGCGTGAGAAAAATCTTTTTTCCGTCGAGGTGGGAAGAAAAACGAACTCCTTCCTCGCTTATCTTGACCAGAGGAGAAAGGCTGTAAACCTGAAAGCCGCCGCTGTCGGAAAGAATGGGCTTTGGCCAGGAAATAAAGCTGTGCAGTCCCCCCATTCTCTGAATAAGCTCGTCGCCCGGCCGGAGGTAAAGATGGTAAGAATTGACCAGGATTATCTGGGCTCCCAGCTCGTGGAGAATGGCATGGGTCAGAGCCTTGACTGTGCCCTGGCTGGCCACAGGCATGAAGACCGGCGTTTCAACCAGGCCGTGGGCAGTTTCCAGTATTCCGGCCCTCGCCCGGCAAGAAGTATCTCGGGCAGTAATGGTGAAACAGTTGCTCATGGGTTGAACCTGAAATAGATGATATCTCCGTCCTGAACCGGATATTCTTTTCCTTCCAGCCGAATGGCTCCGGCTTCTTTGGCCTGGTGCCAGGAACCGTGTTTTTCAAAGTCGCCGAAGCTCAGGACTTCAGCCCGGATAAAACCTTTTTCTATATCAGAATGTATCTCACCGGCAGCCCTGACGGCCGGCGTGTTTTTCCTGATGACCCAGGCTCTAACTTCTTCTTTTCCAATGGTATAAAAATGGATGAGGCCCATTACTTCATAAAGCTTTCGGAAAAACCGGCTGGAAGATGGCTCCAGAAGTCCGTACATACTCTGGAAAAGTGCCCTTTCTTCTTCTTCAAGTTCGAGAATTTCTCTTTCAATTTTCCCGCAGAAAGCGGCCACCGGAGTTCCGGGTTTGAGACCAATCAGTAATTCGTCGGGGTTTTCCAGAAAAGCTAACTGCTTTTCATCCAGGTTAATCAGGTGAAGGATGGGCTTTAAAGAGAGCAAACAAAACCCCCGAATCATTTTTTCTTCTGATGGGGTCAGACCCAGGTGCTGGATGGTCTGACCCTGTTCCAGCCAGGGCTTTATTTTTCCCAAAAGGGCGTATTCTTTTTCGGCTTCCGGCTCTTTTAGCTTTTTTAAGTCTTTCTCCAGTTTCTCCAGCCGTCCGGTTACCATCATCAGGTCGGATAAAACCAGTTCTTCCAGCATGGCTCTTATGTCATCAGCCGGATTGATGCGGGCGCGTGGATGCGGCACAGCCGGATTCTCAAAAGAGCGCACCACGTGCACCAGCCCATCAGCCTGCCGGAGCTGAGCCAGATACTGGTTGGCAGACATTTCTCCGGCGGCCAGACCTGGGAAATCCACCAGCTCTAAGTGGACCAGGACTTTTTTCTTGTCGGGGTAGGCGCCGGCCAGCCTTTCGAGCCTTTCATCCGGAACCTGACAGACCGCCCGCGGCAGTTCATGCTTTCCCTCATGGTGATGGCGAAATTCAGCTTTTCTCTGGCTGAGAATTTCAAAAAGACTGGTCTTGCCCGTTCCCGAATACCCGAAAAGAGCAATGATCATGTTTTAAGTAAAAACCTAAAGTAAATCACTGTCAAGTATTTTGAATTAAATCAAGAATATCTGAACTTCTTTATTTCTGGGAGTTAAAAGAATTTGTCAAAATGAATAAAAGCCAGAGCGGGCCCGCCATTCCTTTAATTATATGTAGTTGAAGGATTTTTTTAATTAGAGTATATTAACAAGAAAAATAAGGTGAAATGAAATGGCCATACTGGGAAAGCTGGTAAAAGAAGAAGTAGAAGAAATAAAAGAAAAAGAAGAACATAAAAAAAGGGAGAAGAGCCTCTTCCGGGAATATTTTGAGCTGATTGCCGAAACGGCGGTCTTTGTCTTTTTCGTCATGACCTACGTGGTTCAGGCTTTTCAGATTCCGACCGGCTCCATGGAACCGACCCTGCTGGTTGGCGATTTCCTGCTGGTCAATAAGTTCATCTATGCCCGGCCGGTTATTCCCCTTGAGGCGACCATCCTGCCCTGTAAGAAAATTGAGAGAAAAGACATTGTGGTCTTTAAATACCCCAGAGACCTGAAAAAAGATTATGTCAAGCGAGTCATCGCTCTGGAAGGCGAGAAAGTAGAAATAAAGGATAAGGAAGTTTACGTCAACGACCGTCCGCTGGACGAAAAATACAAAGTTCACATCGATGCTCAGGTCTTCCAGAAAAATGGTTATTATCAGTATGATGATGTAATAAGAGATAATTTCGGCCCTGTGGTTGTCCCCCCCGGCCATCTGTTTGTCATGGGCGATAACCGTGACAACAGTCTGGACAGCCGTTACTGGGGATTTCTGCCGATGAGCTACATAAAAGGCCGGCCCTGGTTGATTTATTTTTCTTACGAGGCCGAGAGGGATGCCTACCTCAAAAACGGCGTGCGGGATAAATTTAAAAAATTCTTCCGCTTCCTTTTCAAGACGCGCTGGTCCAGAATTTTTAAAGTGGTTTTCTAACCCTCCCTGACCCTCAAACAAAAAAAGATTGACCTCAACCGGACAGTCAATTAATATTTAATCAGCTGATAACCAGAGGAGGCCAGATGCTCCGCCCGCTGATTGCCCTGTTAACTGATTTCGGCACCCGGGATTATTTTGTGGCTTCTTTGAAAGGCGTCATACTGTCGATTAACCCGGAAGCCAACATCGTTGACCTGACGCATGAGATTCCTGATTATAACCTGATGGCGGCCGCCGTGGTGCTTTGGGCCTGCTATAAATTTTTCCCGGCCGGAACCATATTCCTTTCGGTCGTTGACCCGCAGGTGGGAACCGAACGGCGAATTATTTTAGCTCAGACTGAAAAGCACAGCTTTATTGCCCCGGATAACGGGTTGCTTTCCCTTGTTATCGATGATGAAGAAGCGGAGCTTTATGAAATAGAAAATAAAAAATATTTTTTAACCGAGGGCCGGAGTACTTTTGAAGCCAGGGACAAGATGGCTCCGGCCTGTGCCTGGCTCAGTTTGGGTTTGCCGGTGAGCGAGCTCGGAAGGCCCATATCCTCAGCCGAAAAAATTGCTTTGCCGAAGCCAAAAATGAAGGGAAAAGAAATTGAAGGGCAGATTGTATATCAGGATAAATTTGGCAACCTGTTCACCAACCTCAACCAGAAGTCGATTGCTGAATTTCTCAATAAAAATTCTGGCGCCAACCTCATCCTGATGGCCGGCAAAAAAAAGATAACTGAACTGGTTTCCACTTATTCCCAGGCCAGCAGCGATAAGCCTTTCTTTTTGATTAACAGCCTCGGCTTGCTGGAAATTGCCGTCTACCAGGGTTCGGCCGCCGAGCAGCTCGCTCTCGGTCCCGGGGATACAGTTGTTTTGAAAAAAGAGTAATGAACGGCAAGCTTTTTCATTCACCTAATTAAGGATTTAAGCCAGACTCGATGGAATGCCTCGAAGGAACCATAGAACAGATAATTTATTACAACCCGGAGAATGGTTACTCGGTCTTTAAAATCAGGACCGATTCCGGCACGGCCACCGTCGTGGGAAATTTTCCGCCGCTTTCTCCGGGAGAATGCCTGAAAATAAAGGGGCACTGGGAGAACAACCTGAAGTTTGGCCAGCAGTTTCAGATGGAATCGTTTTCCCTGTCACTTCCTAATTCTACCCGGGGAATAGAAAAATTTCTGGCTTCCGGCCTGATCAGGGGCATCGGACCGGTGCTGGCCAGGCGCATCGTGGAAAAATTCGGGGCCAGCACAGCAGAAGTTCTGAACAGTTCTCCGGAAAAACTTCAGGAAGTCGAAGGTATCGGGCAAAAAAAGCTGGCCGAGATTTTAAAATCGTGGGCAGAACACCGGGACATCAGGGACCTGATCATTTTTCTCCAGGAACACAACATTTCGACCACCATGGCCTACAAGATTTACCGCACCTACGGCCAGGCTTCTTTTGAAATACTCAAACGCCAGCCCTACCAGCTCTGCCTGGATATCTGGGGCATAGGCTTCAAAACGGCGGACCAGATTGCGCTCAAACTCGGGCTTCCCCCGGATTCACCCGAGCGGGTTAAGGCTTTTATCCTTTATTTATTAGAAAAAGATACAGAGGAAGGGCACGTCTTTTCGGAAGAAGAGGAAGTTATCCGGCGCTGTCAGAGTGAACTTCAGGTTGAAACGGGAAAAGCGCAGGAGGCCATCAAAATTTTGAGTGAAAACGGCCAGCTGGTCAGAGAACAGGTGGAAGAAAAGGTCCTCCTCTACCTTCCTTTTTTTTACCGCACGCAGGAAGAAGTGGCCAGGATGATTATCGCTCTCAGCCGCGGGAGCTGTCCGTTGCCGGATTTTGATTTGCCGCAGAAAATAGCCGAGGTGGAAAAGGAACTCAGATTAAATTTTTCTCCCCAGCAGAAAAAGGCCATTGAAGCCTGCTTCCAGAAAAAAATCCTCATCATTACGGGCGGACCAGGCACGGGTAAAACTACTATCATCAGGGCCATTGTGGAAATCTTTGAGAAGTGGCAGAAAAAGATTCTGTTAGCTGCGCCGACCGGTCGGGCGGCCAAAAGATTGGCGGAAACCACCGCCCGGGAAGCCAAGACCATTCACCGCCTGCTGGAGTACCTGCCGCAGGAAAACCGCTTCAAGCGGGGCCCAAGATATCCGTTAAAAGCTCAGGCTCTGGTAGTTGATGAATTTTCCATGGTAGATTTACCGTTGATGTATCATCTGCTGCGAGCCATAACTCCGGAAACCAGGCTTATTTTGGTGGGAGACAAGGACCAGTTGCCTTCGGTAGGTCCCGGAAATCTGCTGCGTGATTTGATAGCTTCGGGAGCGGTGGAAGTTATCAAGCTAACCGAAATTTTTCGGCAGGCCAGGGAAAGCCTGATTGTGCTTAACGCTCATCGCATTAATGAAGGGCAGGGGTTGATATATCCGCCCCGTCAGGACCCGACAGCTGATTTTTATTTCATTCATCAGGAAGATGAGGAAAAAGTTTTCCAGCTGATCGTCAAATTATCCCGGGTGAATATTCCCCGGCGCCTGGGACTTTCGCCCCTTTCCACCCAGATTCAGGTGATTTCGCCGATGTACCGGGGGCTGGTCGGTGTTGACCGTTTAAACCAGGAATTACAGAAGGCTTTAAACCCTCAACCGGTAGTTCTCAAGGCCGGGCAGAAAGAATTTCGTTTGGGTGACAAAGTGATGCAAATCCGCAACGATTATGAGAAGGAAGTTTTTAACGGAGACCTGGGCACGGTGGTGCAGCTTGACCCGGAAAGATTCAGGCTGCTGGTGGACTTTGATGGCCGGCTGGTGGCCTACGAAAAGGATGAGCTGGTGGATTTGGTGCTGGCCTACGCCATCTCGGTTCATAAATCGCAGGGTAACGAATACCAGGCCGTGGTCATGCCCCTGCTTACTCAGCATTACATCATGCTCCAGAGGAACCTGTTTTACACCGCTTTGACTCGAGCCCGGAAACTGTGCGTGGTCATCGGTTCTTACCGAGCTCTGCATATGGCCATCAAGAACGACCGCCCGGTCAAAAGAAACTGTCGCCTGAAAGAAAAAATTCAGGAACTGCTGGCCGAGAAACCGGCGGATTTGCGTTTATATTGATTTATTTTAATCTCCGTCTTTAATATAATAGGCAGAGAAAGGAGGCCACATGAATAAGTGGGAATGCACCGCTTGCGGTTATATCTATGACCCGGAACTCGGAGACCCGGATAACAACATCCCGCCCGGTACGCCTTTTGAATCATTACCTGAGGACTGGGTCTGCCCGCAGTGTGGAGTGGGAAAAGAATTTTTCCAGAAGAAAGAAGAAGCCTGATTCTTCTGGCACACCCCTTGAGAATTACACAATGAGAATTGTTGTTGCGGGTAACGGTCTGTCTGGCACGATGGTGGCCAAGACAGTAAGAGAGCTTGATAACTCGGCCGAGATAAAAATTTATTCTGAAGAGAAATTCCAGTATTACCCCAGACCGAACCTGATTGATTTTCTGGCCGGGCTGTTGCCCCTGGAAAAAGTCTTTACTTTCTCACCTGACTGGGCAAACAGGCAGAAAATAGAACTGAATCTTGAGCGCCGGCTGGTCAGTCTCGAGCTGGAAAAGCAGCGGGTGGTTCTGGAAGACGGAGAGACTGTTCCATTTGATTATCTGGTCCTGGCCACCGGCTCGGTCCCGTTTGCTCCCCCTATAAAGGGTCTTGATAAGTCCGGGGTTTTTTACTTCAGGACGCTCGATGATGCTTTAAACCTGATTGATTATCTGCAATCACGGCCGGAAGTGCTGGTGCTCGGCGGCGGGCTACTCGGTCTGGAACTGGCCCGTGCTCTGCGCACAAGAGGGGTGGAAAAAGTGACGGTGGTTGAAGTGTTCGACCGTCTTTTACCGAGACAGCTTGACCAGGAAGCAGCCAGACTCCTGCAGAGAAAACTGGAAAGTGCGGGAGTTAACTTCTGGCTTAACAGGCAGGCAGAAGAGATTATTGGCGAAGGCTCGGTGAGCGGCCTGCGTTTTAAAGATGGCAGCCTAAAACCGACCGGAGCAGTCATTCTGGCTTCTGGCGTGAGGCCGCGGGTGGAGTTGGCGGCGGACGGTGGGCTTAAAATCAACAGGGGAGTGGTGGTGGATGATTATCTGAGGACCAGCCATCCCCGGGTGTTGGCGGCTGGCGATGTGGCTGAGCACCGGGGAAAAGTCTACGGGCTCATTCCGGCCAGTTTCGACCAGGCCCGCGCTCTGGCTTACAACCTGTGCGGGCAGGTCAAAAAGTATGAGGGAACTGTTCCTTCCAGCACTCTCAAGGTGGCCGGTGTTTATCTCACCTCGATTGGCCAGGTTTTCCCGGAAGGTGCGGAGTTTGAAGTCCTGGTGAAGAAAGATGAAGAAGCCGGGCTCTACAAAAAGCTGGTTCTCAGGAATGGCGTTTGTGTGGGTGCCATCTGGCTGGGTACCAAGAGGGGTGTTCAGGAAGTGGTCAGACTGATTCAGTCAGGCAGAGAAATCTCCCGTTATAAAGCAGATATACTGGAAGAAAATTTTGATTTTTCTCAGATTTTTGAAAGATGAAGCTCAAGAAATTTCTAATTCTGGAGAAAAAATGAAAAGATTTAAAGCTTTCCTGGGCGGATTTATCGCCTTTTTGCTCATGTCGGGTGTTTTGTCGGCCGAAATAAAAACAAACGGTTATCTTTCCTTTGAATACCTTAAAAGTCAGAGAGAGGGAGCCTGGCCACAGGGGACCTTCAGCAACCTGGCCGGCGGTTTTTTTATCGGGGGCACTGTTAGCGGGAATTTAGGTTTTATGGCGGAAGCGATGGGACGTATGAACGATTCTTTTTCCCTGCAGCAAGCCTTTCTTTCCCTGCAGGCCAGCAACCTTTTTAATTTTAAATTTGGTCTGTTTGAAATTCCCTTTGGCCGGTTTAACAGGGCGGCCCGTCCGGCGGAGAATCTGACCGTCCTTACTCCGCTGCCCTTTCATTTTTTTCCCTGGCGCTGGCATGACCTGGGGATTAGCTGGGAAGGTCACATTCAGTTCTTTTACTATGCCACTTATCTGGTCAACGGATTAGCCACGGATGAGAATGGTTATTTAACCTCAGCCCTGAAAGACCCTAATAAAAACAAAGGTGCCGGCAGCCGTTTCGCTTTGAGAATAGGTGAGGGGTTTGAAGCCGGTGCTTCTTTTTACTCCGGGAAGTATGACAGTCAGGGCACCAAAGAGGTGAAGTTTCAGGGGGCAGACCTTATCTGGGTTACCACGGATTGGGAAATCAGGGGGGAATACATAAAATCCATCTACGAACACCCGCTGTCCGGAGAGAAGAAAGAATTCGATGGTTATTATGTTACGGTGAGCATGAATTTCCAGAAAATGAAGCTCTACTTCAGCTACCAGACCTCAGCCGTGCCTTCTTATGTTTTTGAAGACCATCAGCTGCCGCCGCTCAACGTGATTTTGGAAGATATGGTCAGAAAAAACAGAAAGGCACTCGGCCTGAAGTGGGATTTGCTGAACAATCTTTTTGCCAAGCTGGAATTTGACTGGAATAAAGAAAAAGAAGCAAACCTCAAAGATAACAATTTAACCTTGCAGCTGGGTTTTGTTTTCTGAAAGCTTCAAGTGAGTGAATAAATCTGATAAAATTAGCTGGTTTTTGAGTTTTAATCCTCAACCGTTAAGGATGAAAAAATGAGCAACCTTCTGGTCCTCGGCACGCAGTGGGGAGACGAGGGAAAAGGCAAAATTGTTGATTTCTTGGCGCCCGCTTTTGACATAATTGCCCGCTACCAGGGCGGACATAACGCCGGTCACACGGTTTACCTGGCCGGTCGAAAGGTTGTCCTTCATCTAATTCCTTCCGGCATTCTGCATCCCGGGAAAGTCTGCGTCATCGGCAACGGACTGGTGTTCAGCCCCCAGGCCTTTTTCCGGGAGATGGCTGATTTAGCAGCCCTGGGAGTTGAGGTGAATGAAAAAAGGCTGATAGTCAGCCGGGCCGCTCAGGTAATCATGCCCTATCATCCGCTGCTGGAGAAAATTTCTGAGTCAGCGCGCGGCCAGAAGATGATCGGCACCACCTGCCGCGGAATAGGTCCGTGTTATGAAGACAAAGTGGCCCGCTGGGGAATCCGCGTGGGAGATTTGCTCGAACCCGAAGTGCTGAGGGAAAAAATTGAAGATAACCTGAGGATTAAGAATAAAATTATCGAGGCTTTTGGTTTTCCGCCTCTTTCGGCGGAAGAGATATACCGCGAATATGCGTCTTACGGTGAGAAATTGGCTCCTTTTGTGCGGGATGTGTCGGCCTATCTGAATCAGGAGATTAAAGCCGGCAGGAATGTCCTTTTTGAAGGAGCTCAGGGAGCTCTGCTGGACATTGATTTTGGCACCTATCCTTACGTGACCTCTTCAAACTGCACGGCCGGTGGAGTTTGCACCGGGCTGGGCCTGAGCCCCAAGCAGGTTCAGGCGGTGCTCGGCATCACCAAGGCCTACACCACCAGAGTGGGCAGCGGACCTTTTCCCACGGAGCTTAAAGATGAAACCGGTGCGGCCATTGCCAGGAAAGGAGATGAATTCGGCGCCACAACCGGCCGGCCAAGAAGGTGCGGCTGGTTTGATGCGGTGGCTGTTCGCTATGCCTGCCGCCTGAGCGGAGTTGATGTGCTCGCCCTGACCAAGCCGGATGTGCTGGAAGAGCTGGGCGAAATCAAAGCCTGCTTCCGTTACCGCTACCGGGGTTCGGTCATCACGGAATTTCCTTCTGACCCTTACATACTCGACAAAGTTGAACCTGAATACCGAACTTTCCCCGTGTGGAAAGGCTCGATTCATCGCCTGAAAAATTACCGGGAGCTGCCGGAGGGCTTCCTTGATTACCTGCGCTGGATTGAAGACACCCTGGAAATAAAGGTGGTCTTAATCTCCACCGGAGTCGACCGCGAAGATGTGATTTATCTGAAAGACGAGATGAGACGAGTCCTGGGCGACAGGGCCGAGCTTCTGGGTAAATGAAAAATGTGGCCGTTGCCTGGCGGGTGCAAACACATGAAAGCTGACAGGTCGCTCACTCAATGGGTAGAAATAGAAGCCGCCGCTTTCCGGCATAATCTGGAAGAATTCCGCAAAAGGCTCGGACGGACCGAGCTGATGCCGGTCATAAAATCAAATGCTTATGGGCACGGCCTTCTGCAAATAGCCAGGCTGGCTGACAGGGCCGGCATAAACTGGTTCGGGGTGAACAGCGTAGAAGAAGGAATAACCCTGCGACAGGCTGGCTTTCGACAAAAAATTTTAATCCTGGGGTATGTGCCACAGTCCCAGTCCGACCTGGTGGTCGAGCATGACCTGCGGGCTGTGGTCTATAACCCGGAGAACATCAGAGCTCTGGCGGCCGCGGCCCGACGCCAGAAGAAGAAAGCTTTTATCCACCTGAAAATAGAAACCGGAACCAACCGCCAGGGAATTCCTATTAAAAAGATAGGAATTATCTGGCGTGAAATAAAAAAACATCCGGAGCTGGTGGTGGAAGCGCTGTCTTCGCATTTTGCCAACATTGAAGATACGACCGACGACTGTTACCCGCGCTTCCAGCTGGAGAATTTCAGACAGGCCGCCGACTGGTTTGAAAAGAAGGGGATTGCCGTTCCGCTAAAGCACATGTCCTGTTCGGCCGCCACCATTCTTTTCCCGGAAACGCACTTTGACCTGGCCCGGGTGGGCATCGGGCTGTATGGACTGTGGCCCTCGAAGGAAACTCTGGTTTCCTGTCGTCTGCGGGGTCAGGAGCCGTTGAAGCTCAAACCGGTGCTGAGCTGGCGGGCCAGAGTGGCTCAGGTGAAGGAAGTGGCCAGAGGAGCCTACATCGGCTATGGCTGTACTTACCGCACGACCAGACCGACCAGACTGGCCGTCATTCCGGTCGGCTACTACGATGGCTATGACCGCGGCCTGTCCAACACGGCTTATGTTTTGATAAAGGGCAAAAGGGCGCCGGTTCGCGGCCGGGTGTGCATGAATTTTTTTATGGCCGACGTGACGGATATCCCGGGGGTAAAGCTTGAGGACCGGGTAACCCTGATCGGAAAAGATGGCCAGGAGAGAATTACCGCTGACCAGTTAGCGGCCATGACCGGGACCATAAATTACGAGATAATCTCGAGGATTAATCCTCAAATTCCGCGCCTGATAATCGCCTGATAATAACCTGAGAAATTTTCCCGGGTTATTACTTACCTCAGTTTGGCCAGTCTTTCTTCCAACCTGGTAATTTTTTTGGTTCATCTGACATTTCTTCGGCGTCTTGAAGTGGCAGGAAAAAAGGGGTTGGGAGCTAAAAATTAGCGAGAAAGAACCGGAGAAAAAAATATCGTCCAATTGCCCAGGTAATCAACATGTTTTATTTTGGGGCCGGTTTTATTTAGTTTCAGGCAGGCGATAGGGAATTAATGTTCATCGAATTGTTGTTTATCTCTCCGGCGCAGGAAAATCTGAACGGTCGCCATTTTAGCAATAGCCGTTGATGGATATTTTGAGAAAAAAGCAAAGCAGGGTTATTAACGGGGCTTTTTTCATTGAATTTAGTCAGGTTAACAAATATAATTTTGCCATAGATAAATAACATGATTGTAAGAAGGGGCAATGTCTTTTAAAAAATCAAAGCGGGTTTTAAAAATAATCTTTATTCCGATAGCCATTATCTTATCTTTATTGGTTCTGCTGCTGGCTTTTTTCTCCAGCCCGCCCGGAGAAAAGTTAATACTGAAGCAGGCCAGCCATCAGCTTTCCAGGCGCCTGGGTTTGAAACTGGAAGTGGCCCAGTTCAAACTTAACCTGTTCAGCCTGAAAGCTGAGCTGCAGGGAATTAACCTTAAGGCAGCCGATTCGAGTCGTGTGCCGCTTTTGTCTTTCTCCTGTGATAGGTTAAATTTGCAGGCCGGCTGGTCTTCCCTTGGTAGTCAAAAGGTCCATATTAAGAAACTGGAAATTGTGGCTCCCCGCCTGAATCTCAAACCCCCGGTTCCCGCGGAGGAAAAGACCAAGTCCCCGGCCGCTCCAGAGAAGGAGAAAGAAAGCGGCGGTTTGAATTTTCAGCTGGACAGTTTGAAGTTAACGGGTGGCTATTTGAACTATGAGGATAAGGCTTTTCCGCTGGAAACAGAGCTTGAGAACCTGGAAATTTTTGTCCGCTTCCAGCGAGAAGGTAATTTTCATGAGTTTGATTTGAACTGCGGCCCGCTGGCTCTGGCGGCCGGTGACCGAAAGTTTAAATTAAACCGGCTGCAGCTGGAAGGTAAATTGGACCGGCAAAAGTTGGAAATTTCTAAAGGCTGTCTTGCTTCTGAAAAATCGGGGCTCAACCTGACATTAAACATCGAAGATTACTCAGAAAAACCGGCCGGAAATGTCTGGCTTTCGGGCGAAGTCAACCTGGCCGAGGTGGCCGGCTGGCTTTCTGCCGGATATCAACCAGAAGGTCTTCTTCAACTTGACCTGGCGATTTCCGGCACGGCGGCCAACCCCCGGGTTAAAGGAACAATTAACTGTCAGCAGCTGGTTTTGCCTTCCGGGCCGCCCGCTGACCTGGCATTAAAAATAGATACTTCAGCTGACGGATACTATTTACTCGAAGGAAAAATAAACAGTCCGCAGGGAAATCTAAACCTTCAGGCCAGATTATCTCAGGAATTAAGCGGCCCGTTTGAAGCGGATGTTTTTTTAGAAAAGCTGAACCTGGAAATTATCTCTAAGCTGAAGCCAGAACTGCCTGTCACGGTACCTTCGACTGTATCCGGCAAGATAAAAATTAAGGGCCCGGGGTTTAAACCGGACACTCTTGAAGGGCAGGCCGAATTTCATGTCCGGCCAGTGAGCAGTTATGCTGAGCCTTCAAAAGTTATGCTCCCGGTCACAGGTGAGGTAGCAGCCGGCTACCGCTCAGGCAGAGCTGAAATAAACCGGTTTCATCTTCAGGCTCTGGGGGTGGAGCTGTCCGCTTCAGGCTGGATGGAGAAGAAGGGAGAAATATCCGGTCAGGCTGTGCTTGAGGTGAGAGACCTCGCTCAAAGCCAGAGGCAGGCCGAAGAGGCCGGTCTGAAAAAATTAATTCCCGGTTTGTCTGAATGGCCGGCTGAATCAAAAAGGCTGAAGGGGCGCGTGGAATTGGCCGTCAGGGTGGGTGACCAAATTAACCATCCCCAATTTCAGCTCAACCTGAACGGCCGGGAGCTAAGCCTGGCTGGCCTCGAATTACTCGTTTTGAAAGCGGAAATTTCAGGCACCCGGGATGAGGTGAAACTCCATCAGCTGCTTTTAAAGCTTAATGAAGGTCAGGTTGAAGCTTTCTCCCGGCTGACCAGAAAACCAGGTTCATCTTCCGTTTATAAACTGGATGGAAACATCAACCTTTCAGCCATTGAAATAAGCCAGCTGAGTTTTTTGCTTCCAGAAGAGAGCCGTCCCTACCTGAACGGGAAGTTAAACGGCTCCATCCATCTGGGCGGAACAACTTCAGACCCGCAATTGAAATATCAGGTGGCCCTGACCGGCCTGGTATATGGCAATTTCCATCTTGAATCCGGCAGTCTGGAAGGCGAATATACCGGCACTAAAATCTCGGTTGAACAGTTGAGGCTTGCTCTGCCGGAAAGCCTGTTAACCGGCCGGCTGACCTATGAGTTTAATTCATCCAGGATTGATTTGGCTTTGAAAGCGAAGGATTTCAAGCTGGCTCAATTTTCCGCCTGGCTTCCGGAGATTAAATCCGGCCAGGTGGACCTCGATTTGGAAGCCTCGGGCCCCCTGAAAAATCCGGTGGCTCGAATGTTTCTTTCAGGGCAGGGTTTAACTTACGGCCGATTCTGGTTTCCCTATTTGGAGCTTCGAGCCCAGTCCGATGGCCAGAAAGCAAATTTCAAGTTTGAGGTGCCGAGGTTTAATTTAGGGCTGGAAGCCGGTCTGGAGCTTAAAAGCCCTTATCTTTTTGAAGGACAGTTGAAGGTGGTAGATTTACCCTTGAGCACACTGGCCGGGCTGCTGCCGATGGTGGAAGAAGTTCCTTCCGGCACGGCCGTCACGGCTGAGGCTCAGTTTGAGATGCCACTTTTGAATAAAGATGGCTTTAAGGCTGAATTTAGGGTGAAAAATTTTGACTTTGAAGGGCTGGCTTCTCTGGTGCCCGGGCTCAAGGC
>JBNARJ010000005.1:0-23235 GCA_049719515.1 Candidatus Saccharicenans sp. | reverse complement strand
GGCAGCGCCGATTTTTACCTGAAGATGGAAGGATTCCCCTCGGCGCTTGAACGCTTTCGACTGCTGGCTGAGATTCCGAACCTCAGCTTAAAAATAAACAAGCTGCCCATCAGCAACGAATTACCCATCCGCATAACTTTTCAAAATAGCAGATTAAAAGCCGAGCCGGCCACTGTGTTGCTGGGCAGCTCGCGCCTCAAATTTTCCGGAGAAGCAGACCTCGGCCAGCCTGACAACCCGACCGTTGATTTTCAGAGCACGGCCGAGCTGAAACTGAATGATTTTAATCCCTGGTTAACCGGGATGAACGCCGGCGGGCTGGGCCGGGTTGACCTGAAAATATCCGGCACAGTGAATAAACCAGAACTTCAGGGAAGCTTTACCCTGCAGGATGCTTTCTTGCGCCTTCAGGATTTGCCGGTTGTTTTAAGCGAGGTCAGGGCCTCAGTCAGCCTGAAAGGCCAGCAGCTGAAAATTGACAGACTGGAAGGCCTGGCCAATACGGGAAAATTTACGGGAGGCGGGCAGGCTCTGTTCGGGGCCGGCTTTAAATTTGACTCGGCCGCCGTTAGCTTAAGGCTGAACGATTTTGATTTTAATTTCCAGGGCTTGAACACCCTTTCTGAAGCCTTTCTCAACCTGAGCCAGGGGAAAAATGGCTGGCTGCTGAAAGGAGACTTAAGTCTGCTGCGAGCCAGTTATCGCGAAGATTTTTACCCCAGCCTGGAAGGCTTGAAGATGGCTTTTGCTCGCGTTTCCCCGGCCGGTTCGGAGATGCCGGCCTTCCTGCATGACCTCTTGCTGGATGTAAACGTCAAAACTGTGGAAAACATCATCATCAAGAACAACCTGGCAGACCTGGAAATGAAAGCGGATTTGAACATTAAGGGGACCATTCCGGCTCCGATTATCATCGGCCGGGTGGAAAATGCTTACCCCGGTCAGGTGGTCGTCGGCGAACGAAAGTACACGGTGGAAAGGTTAAGAGCCGATTTTATGGGCAAGGAAAACCTCGAGCCTTATCTGGATGTTTACCTGACCAGCACGGTTTATGATGAAGATGAACAGGTGGAGGTAAATCTTCTTCTGAATGGACCGGTGTCAGACCTGCAGTTTTCGTTAAATTCCAGCCCGTCTCGCTCGCCTGAGGATCTGGCCTCTCTGTTGCTTACCGGCAAGAGCTTTAAGCAGGTTCAGGGCTCGGCGGTCAATACAATTACCGGCCAGTTAATGCAACAATTCTCCAGCCCGCTGACCTCGCCGGTAACAAAAACTTTGAAAAAAGTATTAAAGGCCGAAGATGTCATACTTGAACCGCTGAACATTGCCACCCTCCAGGACCCGGGTGCTCGACTGACCATCAGGAAAAGCATGGCTCCGGGCGTGGCTGTAACTTATTCGGTGGACCTGGCTAACAGCCAGCGGCAGGCCTGGATACTTGATTATAACTGGAAGCACAACCTGGCCGTCCGGGGCTTTCGCCGGGACGATGGAGTGGTAGGGGGGAGCTTCCGGCATAGGTTCTCGGTGGGAGGGCGGTATAAACAGGAAACAAAAGAGATGGCGGCGGAAGCTGAGAAAAAGCTGCGCGAAATTGTGGTTGATGGAGATGCGGCCTTCCCGTTAGAGACGATAAATAAAGTTCTCAAGTTGAAAACTGGCAAAAAATTTAAAAACTCGGATGCCCAGAAAGCACTGGCCCGTTTGGATAGCTGGTATTTTAAAAATGGCTACCTGAATGCCAGAGCCGGCTGGGAAGTGGAAGAAGTCGGAAACCAGGAAGTCAGGTTGAAAATAAATATCCAGGCCGGAACAAAGGCAGAAATTAAGTTTTCCGGAGATGGTTTACCGAGGAAAGTCAGGAAAAAAGCATTAAACTCCTGGGTCAATCGACTGCCGGCAGAGGCCAATTTGGAACAGGTGCGCTACGCCGTGGAATCGGAACTCAGAAAACTCGGCTATTACCGCGCCCTGGTTAAGGTTTCCCAAAATGAGCAGCAGAAAAAAATCGTCTACCTGGTAGAGGTTAAAAAAGGCAGCAAATGGAAGATAGCAGATTTTAAGCTGGAAGGAAATCCGGTCTATGGCCCCGGTTTAATCAAGCGCCTGATAGCTGATTATTTTGGAGCCACAGCCAGGGGGTTATGGAACCTGGTTTATGACCAGAAAGTAGCGCTGGAACTGATTGATTATTTTTACCAGGAAAATGGTTATCTTCAGGCGAAGATAGAAAAACCGGTCATAAAAGAGGATGAAGCCAGAAAACGATTGTACCTGAGCCTTAAGATTGAAGCCGGGCCACAGAGCCGCGTGCATGAGGTCAAGGTTGAGGGGGCACAAAGGCTTACTCAGACAGAGCTGATGTCTCTGCTCAGTCTGAAGCCGGGCCAGGTTTTCAGCTGGCCGGCTCTGGCCATGGACAGGACAGCTATCCTCAACCGTTACCGCAGCCTGGGGTTCAAACAGGCGAAAGTGGTGGCCACGGCCAATCAGCTGGAAGACAAACCTGATTATGATGTTATCTTCAGCCTTGAAGAGGGACAGGATTTCAAAGTGTCTGAAGTAGAGGTAGCCGGTACCCAGCGCTCCAAAAAATCTTTTCTTTTAAAAACTTCCGGTCTTAAGGCCGGCCAGCCCCTGAGCCTGGAAGCCCTGGCCCGGGCTCAAAAAAATCTCTATGATTCTGGAGCATTTAATAGCGTTAACGTGTCATCTTTTCCTGTGACCGAGGCGGGTGAGAAAGTTTTGCTGAAAGTCCAGGAAAAGCCCTGGCTGACTTTAAATTATGGTTTGCAGTACAACACCGAAACCAGATTTGAAGGCTTTGTGGAAACAGACTTTAACAATCTTTTAGGCTATGGCTGGAATGGCCTGATATACATGCGAGCCAACCAGAGGCAGCAGGATGCCAGGTTCTCGCTCAAAATCCCCTACTTATTTGCCCGCCAGACTGACTTAATTGCCTCCGTTTTCTACCTGAAAGATAGCAAGGAGCTTTACATCACCGAACAGCTTGGCGCCAGCCTGCAGCAAAAAATTTCAATCATCAGGGGGTTTAACCTGAGCTGGGTTTACAAGTTTTCCCGCCTTCACGATTACGAGAAAGTTCCCTCCTGGCCCTTCCCCTATGATATCAGAGTTTTTACCTCAGAGCTTTCGCTTCTGGTTAACCGGGATACCAGAGATGATAAGTTTGACCCGAAAAAAGGTATGCTGGTGACCGCCAACCTGAGCTACTCGCCGCGTTTTTTGGGTTCAAGCCTCAATTATGTCAGCACTTTTACCCAGGCTTCCCTTTACCGGACGGTTGGTTCAGGGGTGACCTGGGCTTCCTGCTACCGCCTGGGGCTGGCCAGCGCCTTCGGTGAATACTTGATTCCCAGCAAGAGGTTTTACGCGGGCGGCGGGACCTCCATCCGCGGGTTCAAGCTTGATGCGGTCGGACCGATTGACCTGTGGACCGGGCTGCCGGAAGGCGGAGAAGCCGTCCTGGTTATCAACCAGGAATTAAGGTTCCCCATTTACAGAATCGTAAAGGGCGTGGCTTTCTTTGATGCCGGTAACGTCTATTATCAGCTGCGAGATTTTAATCCTGTCAGGCTGAGAACGGGCGCCGGCTTCGGGCTTCGGATTGAAACCCCTCTTGGTCTGCTGAGAGTCGATTACGGAATTAACCTCAAACCAAGGCCGGGTGAAGCCCGCTCCACCATTTTCTTCAGCCTTGGCCAGGCTTTTTAACTCCTATCCAATCCGGCTGAGCAGACTTTTCACCTGAGGTGCTTCCGGCGCTTCGGGAGCCAGATACAGAAATTTCTGGAAATGAAGAATCATCAAATCCTTCCGCCCCTTCTGGTTGTAGGCCAGCCCGAGCTGATAATGAGCATAAGCGTGGTTACCTTTAATCTGAAGGCATTTTTCCAGGTCGGCAATGGCCAGGTCGAGTTTTTTCTGGTAGCCACGAAGCAAGCCCCGGTGGTAATAAGCTTCAGCACAGTTGGGGTCTTTTTGCAGGGCCAGGTTTAATTGATTCTCGGCTTCAGTCAAATTTTGCTTTTTAATGTAGTACTGCCCCTTGCCCACGTATCCCAGGGGAGAGTTGGGTGAGCTCTGCACTATCTTGTTGAAGTAGCCCAGCGCCAGGTCAGGAGACTGGTTGAGCTTCAGGATGGCTGAGCCGGTGTAATAGAACAGGTTGTTATCAACCATTCCTTCATTCAGCAGCTGGTCAAAAATGGCTTTTGCTTCGGCTGTCTTTCCGGCCTCAAAAAAGGCAATTCCGTTTTGCAGTCGTTCGGCCTGGGTCTGGGCAGAAGCTGGCAGGAAAACAAAAAAGAGGGAAATTAAGAATAATACCAGGGTAAAACGACCGGCATAATTTTCGTTTCTCATTGATTCCTCCTCCTACTATTTATAGCATAAAGCAAGTAATTTGTAGAAGCAATTTTATCAGAGGCCCAGGGGCCTCAACATTTTTTCTTCTTCCATATTTTTGCCAGCAAGGAAAAAAGTGAAAAAAATAAATATTTTCAGCATTAATAAAAATCGTTGTTCAGGTTCTTTTGAGCGGCACGCAGCTGGGTTAGATGATAGAACATTAATCCTGGATAGCCTGGCTCCCGCCGTGCCACCTTCAAGTGCTCCCTTTATCCTGGATACAGTCTGCTAACCTGAAAGAAAAAGAATTTTGACTTTGATGACTGTTTAAATTTAAAATTATTAAAAAAGGGCCTGGGCTAAAGAAAGTGTTTGTGAATAAGTTCCGGCAAAAAAAATAAGTAAATAAAAAAATAAATTAAAAAGGGAGGAAAGACATGCCCGTAAAAAAGAAAAAAGCCGGAGCTAAGAAAGTGGCGGCGGCCAAAAAGGCAACCAAGAAACCGGTAAAAAAGACCGGCAAAAAGGCCACCGAGAAAACGGCCAAACCACCCATGGCCTCTCAACCCGCGCCGGCGCTTAAAGGGTATGAATGCGAAATTTGTGGATACCGTCTGATAGTGGATAAGGATTGTGGTTGCGCCGAGGAACATGTCATCCTGTGCTGCGGACAGCCCATGAAGCAATTCGGCCAGGGGGTCTGAGTTCTTCTCAGCTTTTAAAACAGGTTTTAAGCCTGGCCATCCTTAAAAGAAGCCTTTAAAAAAGAGGCGGCTTCGTATAAAATTTTCCTGAAAAAGGATTAAAAGAGGATGTCGTTGTCTTTTTCGGAAAAGAAAAAGTTAGGGTTTTTGGAAGGCTATATTTCTATTTTTTTGAACCTGGCGCTATTTACCCTGAAGTACCTGGTAGGGCGAAAGCTTGGTTCGGTGGCCATGATGGCGGATGCCTGGCATACCCTGTCTGACTCCCTGACTTCCCTTGTTGTTGTCCTTGGCTTCTGGCTGGCGGCCAAGCCGGCTGATAAAGAGCACACTTTCGGGCACGGTAAAGCGGAATCAGTGGCTTCGGTCATCATCGGTACACTCCTGGCGGTCGTGGGTGCAAGCTTTTTGTTAGAATCGATTAAAAAGCTTATTCACCACCAGGGCATGTCATTCAGCTACCTGGCCATTGTGGTATTTGCCGTTTCAGCCGTGCTCAAGGAAGCCCTGGCCCAGTTTTCGTTCTGGGCCGGAAAAAAGGCAGATTCAGCCTCGCTGCGGGCCGACGGTTGGCACCACCGCAGCGATGCCATTGCCTCAATTTTGATTGTTTTTGGGGCTATCTTCAGTCAGAAAGTCTGGTGGCTGGACGGAGTGATGGGCCTGGCTGTTTCTGTTCTCATCCTTAAAGCCAGCTTTGACATCGTTAAAAACTCGGCCAGTTATTTGATAGGTGAGTCGCCGGACCGGGAAAAAGTGAGCCGGATTTCTGAATCGATTCAGAGTGAATTTCCAAACCTGGAAGGCATACATCATCTTCATGTCCATCACTACGGTGAACACAACGAAGTTACCGCCCACCTGAAAGTTCCGGGGGAGATGTCGGTTCAGGAAGCTCATGAAATTGCCAACCGGGTGGAACAGCTGGTGAAAAAAGAATTTAACGGAGATGTGACGATACATGTCGAGCCGGAAAGACACGACGAACAGGGACACGACTGAGAGCCAGAAGGATTATTTCAAATTTCTTGGCACGGCCGGGGCTCGTTTTGTCATGGCGAAGCAGCTCAGAGCTTCGGGGGGCCTTTACCTTGAGCTGCAGGGGCAGAGAATTGCTCTCGACCCCGGTCCGGGAGCCCTGGTGCGCATGGCCCACAGCCGGCCACCCATAGAAGCGGCTGAGCTTGAGGCCGTCATCGTCACCCATAAACACATCGACCATTCTAACGATGCCAACGTTCTGCTGGATGCCATGACGGCCGGCGGTCTGAAAAGACGCGGGGTGTTTATGGCTCCGGCCGAGTGCCTGGAAGGCCCGGACCGCGTGCTGCTGCCCTACCTGAAGAAGGCAGTTAAAGAAATTATTCCTCTTGAACCCGACACCACCTATCATCTGGGGTCTTTAAAAATCAGGACCTCGGTGCGTCATTTGCATGAAGCGGAAACTTACGGGCTGAAGTTTTATCTGCCACAGGCGGTTTTGGGGGTTATGGTCGATACCAAATATTTTCCGGAGCTGGCGGAAAGCTACCGTGACTGCCGGTATCTGGTGATGAATGTTCTGAGAGTTAAACAGCCGGAAAATGATTCCATCCTTCATCTGACGGTGCCCGAAGCCACAGAGCTCATCAGAGCGATAAAACCGGAAAAGGTTTTCCTGACACATTTTGGCCAGACCATGCTAAAAGCCAACCCCCGTCTGGTGGCCGAAAACATGACCGGGGAAACAGGCGCTGAAGTGGTGGCCGCTTATGATGGAATGAAGGTGGAAATTGGCTGAGGGGCATGGCCGACAGGCAGGTTGAAGTCAAAAAGGTTTAAGTTAAAGTGCCAGGAAGCCCTGCTCCGGAACGCCAATCCCTATAAAAATAGTAGGATTTAGCCTTGCCAAGCTCCCGTAAAAAGGCTAAACTATTGAAGGAAGGTTAAACCCTTCCTCGATATTGAAAGAACAGGAGAATTTTTGATGAAAGAAAAAGTGGAAGAAGTGCTTAACAAGATAAGACCGGCCCTTCAGGCTGATGGCGGCGATGTGGAGCTGGTCGATGTGGTGGACGGCGTGGTTTCCGTCAGGCTGAAGGGAGCCTGCGGCGGCTGTCCTATGTCTCAGATGACGCTTAAGATGGGTATTGAGCGCCTGCTCAAGAGAGAAATTCCCGAAATTAAAAGCGTGGTGGCCGTCTGAAGGTTTGTCATTTTTTTGCTGACCGAGTTTCGGGCCTTTATTAATGAGCTGCCCTGAGCGAAAGTATTTTTGGGGAGGGCGAGAACGGTCAGGTATGGGTAGCCTGATGGGAACAGGGGGAACAGAGAGTTTAGCTCTGGATTATACAGCGTCTTATCCGACGGGTTTTATAGGCAGCTGGGCTGAAATTGGGCAGGCTTTAGAAAATTAAGAGTGAAGGCAAACATGAGCGAAGTAAAGCTGGTGGAAGAAATTAAAAAGCTTAAGCAGCAGAAAAAGGCCATCATCCTGGCTCATAATTACCAGCCTGATGAAGTCCAGGAGGTGGCTGATTTTGTTGGCGATTCCCTGGAGCTCAGCCGGAAAGCAGCTGAGGTGGAGGCCGAACTCATCGTTTTCTGCGGTGTGCATTTTATGGCGGAGACGGCCAAAATCCTGGCCCCCGGTAAAAAAGTTCTGCTGCCAGACCTGCGGGCCCGCTGCCCGATGGCCGACATGGTCCGGGGCAAAGACCTGCGCTGGCTGAAAGAACAGCACCCCGGGAAAAAAGTGGTGGCCTACGTTAACACCACGGCGGAAGTCAAAGCGGAAACTGACGTCTGCTGCACCTCAGCCAACGCGGTGAAAGTGGTCAGCAGCCTGCCGGATGAGGAAATTATCTTCGTTCCGGACCGCAACCTGGCTGATTATGTTAGCCAGAAAACGGGGAAAAAACTTCTGGCCTGGGATGGTTATTGCCCGATTCATGAAGGGATAAAAGCCAGGCACATCCAAAAAGCCAGAAAGCTTCATCCTGAGGCCGAAGTCTGGGCTCACCCTGAATGTCGGCCGGATGTTCTGCGCCTGGCTGACCGAATTCTTTCCACCGGTCAGATGGTTCGCGAGGCGCCGAAAAGCCAGGCCAGAGAAATAATCGTGGCCACTGAAGTGGGCATACTGCACCGGCTGAGGAAAGAAAATCCGGATAAAATTTTCTACCCGGCCCGGGAAAAAGCCATCTGCCGGAATATGAAAAAAATCAACCTGAAAAAAGTGTATAAAACCCTGCTGCTGGAAGAACCGGAAGTGACGGTGGAGCCGGAACTGGCTGAACGGGCTCGCGCCGCCATCAACCAGATGGTGCGTTTTGTCTGAGCAGCAATAAATCAATTCGAGCACAGGACGGTTTAACCAGGGAAGGGAACGCTCCGAACGCTGTATGGTCCGCGCCGCCGCTGGCCGCAAGTTTATCAATTTTAAGCTGTCTCCACCAACATAAAAATTGAAGTCTGGTAATTTTTAAGTCCTCCGGGCCAGCGATATTTATCTGTCCTCCGGGCACAAATTTTCGCTTTCTGACCGGTCAAAAAGCTGTTACAATAAAATTGCAAACCGATGGAGGACAAATGAAAAATACCTGGAAAATAGCCCGCATTTATGGAATTGAAGTAAAGGTTGATTCCAGCTGGCTGGTAATTTTTTTGCTTTTTACTTTTTCTCTTTCAATTTATTACTTCCCCCAGTCATTTACCGTGGCCAGCCGGATTTATTACTGGCTGCTGGGCCTGGTGACCAGCTTGCTGGTATTTGCTTCTGTTCTCTTTCACGAGCTGGCTCATTCTCTGACTGCCAAAAGGCAGGGGGAAAAGGTGGAAGATATCACTCTTTTCATTCTGGGCGGGGTGGCCCGGATAAGTGAGGAACCGGAGACACCGCAGAAAGAATTTTCCATGGCCCTGGCCGGGCCGCTGTCCAGCTTTTTTCTGGCGCTTGTTTTCATCTTCCTGGCTGCCTTGTTAAGACAGGTTTCCCACCCGCTGCAGGTGATGGCCGCCTACCTCGGCTACATCAACGCTGTTCTCGGGGCCTTTAATCTGCTGCCGGGGTTTCCGATGGACGGCGGAAGGGTGCTTCGGGCCATTGTCTGGAAAGCCACCGGCGACCTGAGAAAAGCCACGCGGGCAGCTTCGCTGGTCGGCCAGTTCATCGCTTTCTTCCTTATTTTCATCGGTATTTTCAGGTTCTTCCGCGGTGACCTCGGCGGCCTGTGGCTGGTGCTGATCGGCTGGTTTCTGCACAGCGCTTCCGTTCAAGGTTACAGCCAGGTACTTCTCAAACAATCGCTGGAAGGCCTGAAGGCCAGGGACCTTATGAGCAACGATTTTCTTACGGTTGACCCTGACCTTTCGGTGGAAACGCTGGTCCACGATTATGTGCTGGGAAAAAGAGAAAGAGTCTTCTTGGTATTTTCGGAAGGAAAACTTCTTGGGATTGTGTGCCTGGAAGATATAAAAAGATTTCCGCGGGAGAAATGGCCCGAACTCCGCGTGCGTGACATCATGACCCCGGCCGAGAGAATTATCTCCGTCAGCCCGGACTCCACAGGAGCTCAGATTCTTCAACACCTGGCGGAAGCAGAGATTAACCAGGTGCCCGTCCTGGATAACGGTCAGGTTGTGGGCATTATCTGCCGGCAGGACCTTCTTAAAATCATGCAGCTCAGGGCAGAACTTGGCGTTTAATTTTTCAATCAGATAGATAAAATTTAAAACTGAGTAAAAAAATAAGACAGGAGGGAAGGGCAGATGGCGGAAAGCTCAAAAAAACTTAAGCCAGTGAGAGAAAAGAAAAGGGAAACGGCCGCGATTCCATCTTCCGAGCTAAAAACCAGGCAAGAACGGGTCATTAAAATAATCAAAATCCTGCGAAAAGAATACCCGAATGTTAAAACGGCCCTCCATTTTCGTACACCTTTTGAACTGCTGGTGGCCACCATCCTGGCCGCTCAGTGCACAGATGAACGGGTGAACAAAATTACGCCGGAACTTTTTGCCAAATACCCGACGGTTGAACATTTCGCTCGGGCCGAACAAAAAGAGCTGGAAAAAGACATCCGGTCGACTGGCTTTTTCCGGAACAAAGCCCGCAATATCATTGCGCTGGCGCAAAAGCTGTTAAAAGATTATCAGGGCCGGGTGCCCGATTCGATGGAAGAACTTGTCAAACTTCCGGGCGTGGCTCGAAAAACAGCCAACATCGTGCTGTCTTCGGCCTTTCGAAAAGCCGAGGGAATTGCCGTTGATACCCATGTGCGGAGGCTATCCGAGAGGCTCGGACTCAGTCAGCAGGGTCAGCCAGAAAAAATAGAAAAAGATTTGATGGCCATCGTGCCCAGGGAAGAATGGCTCGATTTTAACTACCTGCTGGTCGAACACGGACGTAAAATCTGTCAGGCGCGAAAACCGAAGTGCCCGGATTGTCCGCTCAGGGAGCTTTGCCCGTCTTTTGAGAAATTTGCCGGTAAAACAAACAGGAGAAACTAAATGCCTAAACGAGAGGCCATGCTTTATGACCGTCTCGACCGGAAAAGAGTGGCCTGCCAGCTCTGCGCCCATCATTGTGTCCTTTCCGATGGTCAGTTCGGCCTGTGCGGCGTGCGCCAGAACATCGACGGGGTGCTCTATACCCACGTGTTTGAGGAGGCCATTGCCGCCCATATCGACCCTATAGAAAAAAAGCCCTTTTTCCACTTTCTGCCCGGCAGCAAATCCCTGTCTATTGCCACCATAGGCTGCAATTTTCGGTGCGCTTTCTGCCAGAACTGGGAAATTTCTCAGGAGAGGTTATCTGATGGCAGAAGCGGGCTGAGGAGCAGGCACCTTTCGGTCAAAGAAGTGGTAAGGCAGGCCAGATTGAATGATTGCCAGAGCATCTCTTATACCTACACCGAGCCGACCGTCTTTTTCGAGTACGCTTATGAAGCAGCCCGGCTGGCCAGGGAATTCGGGCTCAAGAATAATTTCGTGACTAACGGATTTATGACCGAAAAGGCACTGGAAGTTATCCAGCCTTACCTGGATGCGGCCAACGTCGACCTGAAGTTCTTCCGCGATGAATCTTACCAGAAAATATGTAAGGGGAGGTTGCAGCCAGTTTTAGCTTCCATCAAGAAAATGAAGGAGCTGGGCATCTGGGTGGAGGTGACCACCCTGGTGGTTCCCGGGCTGAACGATTCGGAGGAAGAGCTGCGACACATGGCGCGTTTCCTGGCCGGGGTGGATAAAGATATACCCTGGCATTTAAGCCGGTTTCACCCCGATTACCAGTACCTGGAAGCATCGGCCACGCCCGTCAGCACGCTCAGAAGGGCAGCGGAGATTGGCCGGGAAGAGGGATTACGCTATGTTTATTTAGGAAATGTTTGGGGAGAAGGGGAAGATACCTACTGTCCAAATTGTGGAGCTCTTTTGATCAGTCGGGAAACTTTCTGGGTTAAAACCAACCGGATTAAGAACTGTCAGTGCCCGGAATGCGGTCAGGTCATAGCCGGAGTGTTCAGTTAAAGGTCGAACGGTAAGGCTCTGAAGCTTGTAAAAGAACAGGAGAGAATATTTATCTCAAAAAGATTTTTGATAAAATATTGATGTCTTCATCCTGTCTGTTTGCGCCGTTCTTGGCAGCTCTAAAAAGGAGAAAATTCGGGTATGGATAAAAAATATGAATTCCTGCCCCATACGGCGGATGCCAAATTCCGGGCCTACGGGCGAACTCTGGAAGAAGCCGTGGCCAATGCCGCCCTGGCCATGGTTTCTCTGATGTGGGAGCCGGAAAAGGTTGAGCTGAAAGTCAGGGAAGAAATTGAAATTAAAGCCTCCAGTTTTCCTTCTTTGCTGGTCCGGTTCCTGACCGAAATTCTGTACCTGTTTGAAGTCAGGAAATTTTTGCTGGGCCGGGTGGAAAAAATAGAGCTGTTGTGTTCGGAGAAAATGGTCCTGGAAATGGAACAGAACGATAACAGGGAAGATAACAACCCGGTTAAAGATGAAACATCGGATACCGGCAGTTATGTTCTAAAGGCCATCCTGGCCGGTGACCGTTATTCAGAAAAATACGAAATTATTTCCGAGGTCAAAGCGGCCACCTACAATGACTTTTTCCTGAAAAAGGGGCCGGATGGCTACATATTACAGATGGTGGTTGACATGTGAAAGCTGGGGCAGGCAAACCAGGGAATGACTGCCGGCGAACGAGAAAGCGGGCAAGAGAGGTGAAGAGTTTTTGAAGTGATAAAAAGTGATAAAAGTAGAGTGAGGGCAGATTTTGCCTGGTGAGACATCTCTGCCGGTGAAGCACAGCTAAGGAATTGTTAATAGTTATGAACTCGAGCCGAAACGGGCCGATTACAACCGGTGATGGAATGAAATTTTTAGGTTGTATATATTTTAATTGATTAACGAAAGAAGAGGTGTGCCATGGAATTAATAAGGGTGAGCGAGTTTATCTGGGAAATTCCTAAATCTGGCGAGATGAAAGTTCCGGCCAGGATTTATGCTTCAGAAAAGCTGATTGAGCTGGCCAGGCGCGACCAAACGCTGCAGCAGGCGAAAAATGTAGCCTGTCTTCCCGGTATACAGCGAATGTCCTACGTCATGCCCGATGCTCATCAGGGCTACGGCTTTCCGATTGGCGGGGTGGCCGCTTTTGACCTGGACGATGGGATAATTTCGCCGGGCGGGGTCGGTTATGACATAAACTGCGGAGTTAGGCTGCTGCGGACCGATTTTAGAGAGAGCGATATTACAGCCAAAAGAAAAGAACTCCTGGCTGAAATCTTTAAAGAAGTTCCGGCCGGCGTGGGCAAGGGCGGTATCACCAAGCTCAGCCGTAATGTCTTGAAGGAAATCCTGGTTAAAGGGGCAGAGTGGGCGGTCGAGCAGGGCTACGGAACGGCCGAAGACCTGGACCGCACGGAAGAGCATGGCAGGATGAAAGATGCTGCCTGGGAATTCATATCCGAGCGAGCGATGGAACGGGGCATACCGCAGCTCGGAACGCTCGGCGCCGGCAATCACTTTCTGGAAATTCAGAAGGTGGATGAAATCTACGACCCGGAAGTGGCCAGGGTTTTTGGCATTGAGGAGAAGGGCCAGGTGCTGGTGATGATTCACTGCGGAAGCCGCGGTCTGGGGCATCAGATTGCCACCGATTACATCGAGCTGATGGAGCAAAAATTTGGCTACAAACATTTGCCTGACCGGGAATTAATCAACGCCCCGTTTAAATCGGATTTGGGCCAGCGTTACTATAAATCGATGTGCGCCGCGGTGAATTATGCTTTCGCCAACCGCCAGATGATTGCCCACTGGGTCAGGGATGTTTTTGCCAAAGTGATGGGTTCGTCCAGGGGCATGAGGCAAATTTATGATGTCTGCCACAACGTGGCCAAGGTGGAAAAGCACACGGTCAACGGGAAAGAAAAGCTGTTATGCGTCCACAGAAAAGGCGCCACCAGGAGCTTTGGCCCCGGTCGGCCGGAAATTCCCGAAGTCTACAGAAAAGTGGGGCAGCCGGTGCTGATTCCCGGAAGTATGGGCACGGCGTCTTATATCCTGGTTGGGACGCATGAAGCAGAAGAAATGAGCTTCAGCTCGACGGCTCATGGTGCCGGCCGGGTGATGAGTCGCAACGAGGCGCTGCGCCGTTTCCGGGGCGAGCAGATCAGGGATGAGCTGGCTAAAAAAGGGGTGGAGCTTAAGGCTACCAGCTGGAAGGGCGTGGCGGAAGAAGCCTCGGCTGCTTACAAAGACGTGGATGAGGTGGTAAGAGTGTCGCATGAAACGAAGCTGGGCCGGCTGGTGGCGCGGGTTGTGCCCATCGGGGTGATGAAAGGCTGATAAAAACGGCAAAAAAAAAAATAGCGAAACACCTATACTTTCAGTTTTCTGATTTTGCCGAAACTGGTTTTCCCCGCAGCCCGGAATGACTTTTAGCCGATTGAGGTCTGGCCATTTTAAGACAAAAGCCGAGGAAGCTGAACCGTCAGAAAGAAAACAGAGAGAGGCCAAAGAGTGGAATTCAAGAGCCAACTTTGTCTGCCAACCATTCTAAAAGTAATTTTCCTGTTTCTCAATTTTCTATTCTTGACCCAGTTGGCAATTTGTTCAGAATATAGCCAGGGCACAGGTTTTAGGGATTTGGGTTATTATAACTCCAAAATAAGGAGTATGAGTGATGGCAAAAAATTGTCGGCATAAAATTTTTATCAGACCGGCCTGCCTTTTAGTGTTATGTTTTTTGCTTTTTGTAACACTTTTCTCAAGTCCCCATCCTGCCTCTTTTACCACGCCGGAAGGGATAAATAAATCACAGCACCAGGTCAAAATTATCAGGGAGGTCTGGACAGACGAGGCACGGAACAGAAAAATTCCGGTTAAAATTTATTACCCCTCTGACATAAAAAATCAAATGCCGGTAATAATATTTTCTCACGGGCTCGGGGGGTCAAGAGAAGGTTATGAATATCTTGGCCGCTTCTGGGCAGAAAATGGACTGATTTCCGTCCATCTCCAGCATCCAGGAAGCGATGAGGAAGTCTGGAGGGGCAAAAAAGACCCGCTGTCCGAAATGCGCCGGGCAGCAGCCAATCCCCTCAACGCCATTGCCCGGGCGAAGGATGTGAGCTTTTGCCTCGACAGAATGGAAGCCCTGAACAAAGAAGATGGCCCCTTAAAAGGGCTGATTGACATTGATAAAGTTGGAATGGCCGGGCATTCATTCGGTGCTCATACCACTCTGCTCTTAGCGGGGCAAAAGATATGGCTGCCGGGCGGCCGGGAACTTAGCTTTGCCGACCGACGGATAAGAGCAGCCATTCCGATGAGCGCTCCCGTGCCGGCTAACCGTCAAAAGTTGGACATAATCTACGGCTCGGTGAACGTCCCCTGCCTGCATATGACAGGCACACTTGACGATAGCCCTATCGGAGAGACCAGGGCCGAGGAAAGAAGAATTCCTTTTGACCACATCAAAGGGGCTGACCAGTACCTGGTGATTTTTCAGGGTGGAGACCATATGATATTTTCGGGCAGGCCTCGTCTGGCTCAAGCGGCCGGCCGCGGTTTGGAAGATGCCCGGTTTCAAGAAATGATAAAAGAGTTCAGTCTGGCCTTCTGGCGGGCTTATTTGCTTCAGGATAAAATGGCAGAAAAATGGCTCAAAGAAGGTGGGGCGGAAAAAATGCTCGATAAGTATGGAAAGTTTGAAATGAAATTACAGGGTTCGGGCGAATGAACCCCGGTTGTTCAGGTAGAAGACAAAGTGCTCGCCTCGAATTCAAATAGATAGATAAATTAAGAAATTAAGAAATCTCTTTTTTAAATTAATTGTATCAATTTCGACGCCAGACAACTCAGGATAAAAAGCCGGAAAAAGGGAAGCGACCGGGGAGTGGGGGAATTTGAGTTTTTTAGCTTTAATTTTTTGGAAGCGGTCTCGATTTTTAGTCTTTTGGCTTTGCCTGTTTTTTCGTCCGCTGGCTTCACGGCTGAATCTATATGTCGGAGCGGCGGGAGGATGGGGTGACTTTGAGCCTGGTAATCTTCCCGTTTCGCACCTGTCCTTCAACCACTGTTCTGTACGGAGCATGCAGCTTGAAATCTACGTCCCAGTCCTTCGGCCAGGCCGGGAGCAGGTAAATCTTCTTGCCGTCGGTCTGCATCAGCATGGCCTGAACTGCCTTGAGCAAAACACCGCCGTGGTCCTGGTCGGGAATCCAGTCGTAGTTGGGCCCCCAGAAAGCCGGAAAGCGTGATTCCCTGTGCCAGTTTTTAGCCCGGCCCACCACGTATTCGCGGGCCTGGTCGGTCAGCCCCAGGTAGGCCATGAAAATGTCTTCCTGCCGCCAGCCAAAATTGCCCCGGTCCTCACGCCGGTTCAAGGCTTCAATGCCGAGCGCGATATCGGGCCGGCCGATGGCTATCCGCCGGTAAGGGAACACGGCATAAAGTTCCGGGTTTTCTATGTTGTGCTTGTCGGCAAACCTTTCGGCCGGTGCCAGCATCCTCACCCCGTCTATTTCCCGGGCCGGAAGTTCCGGCATTTTGTCATGCATCCTCTGCCACAGAGCTTTCTCGTCCGCCCCCACCTTCTCACCGGCCAGTTCCAGCAGCTTCTCGGTCACGGCCAGGATTCCGGCAATCTCCGGCATCGGGTTGCGGCAGTCCCACCAGGTTTCCAGAGCCTGGGCCGGCTCGATTATTATTTTTCCCCGCTCGTCAACCGGGTAATGCTGGTCGTAGAAGGTGAGGATTTCATGCGCCAGAGGCAGCACCCTTTCTCTGATCAGATTCTCGTCGAGGGTGTGTTCGTAATGCTCGAGCAGCATGAAGAGAAGCTCAATCCCGCCCTGCCATTCCCAGCGGTGCCAGCGGCTTTCATTTTCCACCACGGTGCGTTTTTCGCGCGGCGTCCAGCCGTAGGATTCATTGAAGGCTGCTCCCCAGAAATAGACGCATTCGTTGAAATATGCTCCGTCGTGGCCGAAGTAATGACGCGTCCTGTATTTGGCCATCTGCAGGACGTCGCCGCAGTACATGCGGTAGAGCGGCTCCCGCAAATCAAAATCTCCTGATGTGCACATGCTGATGTATGGCAGCCTGGTATTCTGCCACCAGTAACCGGGTCCCCAGCGCCGGTAATCGGCATCGCCCGGGCTGCCCGGGTTTGGCACAGTAAAGATTGAGCCGTTAAATTTTATCGGATACTGACCACGGCCGGCGCACGCATTGAGGAAGCGCTGCAGCACGTAAGCGCGGGTCAAGATATAGGTGTCATCGTTTGGACTTTTTGAGTGAATGTCAATCCAGCTCCGCTGCCAGAATTGCTGCCACCACTGGCGATGAGCCCGAAAACGTGCCCGGTAGGGGATTTTTTCAGTTTCGGCGATTTTCTCGTCCACTGCCTTCAGCCATTCTTCCGGCGATGAAGGATGTCTGGTCAGCACATAGATGCTGAACAGGTGAGAGGAGGAAGCGGGCGAGCGCAGATGAAGGTCGTCAATTCGTTCTCCGGTGGCTGCCTTGATGACCGCGCCAAAAGTGCGGTGAAGGATGTGGTCTTCCTGCTTGAAGCCTTCCATGTCCTGAAGCCGGGCAGACAGGGCCGGCCCGACGGATTTTTTATTATGATGGTACCAGCCAATGCGGTCAGACAGCCCGCCGAGCACCGTGTCTGGCTCTACCACCGTCGGGAAGTGTTTGTTACCCGGGACATAATGGTCAAAATGAACATCGCTCACTTCAATGGTTGGAAGCTCGTAGGGTTCGGTGCGCCAGAGTTCAATCGAAGCGGTGGCTTCCACCGGGCTTTTGCTTTTGGCTTCAACCTGGATAACCGGATGGTTGGCATCAACCCAAACGCGCAGGTCAACCCGTTTGTTCCCTTCGCCGAGGCTAATTTCTATGGCCCCCTGGCTCAGGTTAAGCATCTGCTTAAAGGCTTTTGAGGTAACAAGCGGGTTCGGGCTGAGTTTTATCCTGACCCGTCCCACCTTGAGCAGTCGGCAGTTATCGTCCCAGGAGTCGGTTTTGCCGATGTAGAAGAGCAGGTCGCCGCTTTCTTCCACCCAGACGTTCAGCCCTATATCGCCGTTACCGCACGGCATGGTGCCCCAGGTATCCTTGCTCGGCGAATCCCACACCACGTTGTATTTTTTAAGCGCGGCCAGCGGGTCATAACCCCGCCCGGTGCAGGATTGAAAAATAGTCAGGCAGAAAATCAGCCCTGCTGCTATCCAGAAAATAGCGGTCTTAATCTTCATTGATTTGCTCCGTCCTTTCTTATTTACAATAAATGCTCTTCTGGGTACAGAAAAAAAAGGTCTGCCGTCATGACCACAGATGAAGTTATAAGCATCGCCAGGGCCAAAGGAAAAAAAGTAGATTTCTTGTTCATGGGCTCTCCTTTGGGATTAATTTAGGTCATCAATAGATTAAACCCTCTACCCGGGTAAAGCAAATTAAATTTTTCTTTCAATCCATGTTGTTGAGATTGAGGGGTTAACCGGATCCCTCGGTTCTCATTGTAAATCGTTTTTATCTAATAAAGTTTTTTTCTGGATGGACAATTTATTGGTTCAAGAAGAACAGAGACAGATTTATCTGTAGATTTAAGTTTGTTGTTTAGAGAGGGTTTCTTCTATCTTGAGGAGGGCGGTGGAAGCCGGCAGCCGGAGGTAAACAGTTGACACGGAGTCGGTGTATTCCGAAGGCTCGGGGTTAATTTCAATTATTCGGGCCTGGTTGGCCCGGGCAATCTGAGGAATCATGGCGGCCGGATAGACCACGCCTGAAGTGCCCACGATTATCAGGCAATCAGCCTGGTTGGCCAGCTTAAAGCTTTCGCTCAGGGCAGCTTCTGGAATGCGCTCACCGAAGAAAACAATGGCCGGTTTAATCAGACCGCGGCATTTTGGGCAGCGCGGAATCTGGAAATTTTCGAGAAAAGCGTTCATTTCACCGTCCAGGTCGGCCAGCTTTTTCTGGCGAATTTTCTCTGTCAGAACGAAGAAAGATTCGGGGAAAATTTTTTCCGGCTCAAACAAAGAATGGCATTTCAGGCATTCCATCAGGTCAGCCGTTCCATGAAACTCAATGACCTTCCGTGAGCCGGCCTTTTTGTGCAGAGCATCAATGTTCTGGGTGATAACCGCTTTTAGCCTTCCGGCTTTTTCCAGACGGGCCAGGACTGAATGAGCCGGGTTGGGCTCGGCTGAAAGAAGAGGCCACAGCACATATTTGAGGAGCATTTTCCAGCAGGCTTCCGGCTCGTCGAGAAAGTAGTTAATGTCAAAAATAGCAGGAGAAACCCGCTCGTAGAGTCCGCCTGGACCGCGAAACGGGGGAATACCGCTTTCTACCGAAATCCCGGCTCCGGTGAAAGCGATGGCATATTTGGCTGACCGGATAATCTCAGCTGCTTTCAGGATGCTTTCTTCCATAGCGGGTTAGTTTGGGTTATTTTTTTGCTCGGTTTGTTTTCAATAATTTTAGAAGCTTCTCGGTGCTCAAGGTGTTGATTATATCATTTTTATTCAGCCAGGCCCGGCGGGCGACACCCAGCCCGAAACGCATCATCTGAAAACCGTGAGCATAATGAGTGTCGGTGCCGATGGAAATCAGCACGCCCTTTTCCTTGGCCTTTTTCAGGTTAAATTCATCAAGGTCGAGCCGGTCGTAGTAAGCATTGAGCTCAAGGATTTTCCCGTATTCAGCCGCAGCTTCAATGACTTTATCAATATCCACATCATAGCCCTCTCGCCCTGAAATTAACCGTCCGGTCGGATGACCGATGATGTCAACCAGGGGATGCTTGAGGGCGGAGATGATTCGCTCGGTCACGTTTTTCTTGAAGCCAGAATGGATGGAGGCCACCACGATATCGAGTTTTTTAAGAAGTTCGTCAGGAAAATCAATCGAGCCATCAGCCAGAATGTCGACTTCTGCTCCTTTGAGCAGGCGAAAATCTTTAAGCCGGGCGTTGATTTTATCAATTTCTTTGAGCTGTTCCGCCAGGCGTTCCGGGCTCAGACCGTGGGCGTATTTAGCGGATTGCGAATGGTCGCAGATGGCGATGTAGCTGTAGCCGAGCTTTTTACCGTGCTCAACAATTTCTTCCAGCGTGAGCACGCCGTCGCTCCAGTTGGAATGGACGTGCAGGTCGCCCTTGATATCCCTGGCTTCAATTATTTCAGGAAGCTTTCCTTCCAGGGCGAGCTCGATTTCACCGCGGTCTTCGCGCATTTCGGGCGGGAAGACCGGCAAACCGAACACGCCGTAAACTTCCTCTTCAGTTTTGCCGGCAATTTTCTTTTCACCTTTAAACACGCCGTATTCCGAGATTTTAAGCCCTTTGTCTTTGGCCAGGCCGCGCAGCTTGATGTTGTGGGCTTTTGAGCCGGTAAAATACTGCAGGGCGGCGCCAAAGCAGTCTTCCTCGACAATGCGCAAATCCACCTGGCGTTCTCCAACTTCAGTCTCTATCAAAATTGAGCCCTTGGTTTCACCTTCGGCCAGCACCTGGATAGTTTTCGGGTGCTTGACGAAATACTGGATGATTTTTTGGCCATCCTTGCCGGTGGCCAGGATGTCTATATCGCCCACGGTTTCTTTCATTCGGCGAAGCGAACCGGCCGTCGAAATATGGCTTATACCGGGCGCACCTTTTAGGTACTCGATAACCTCTTCGGCAATAGTCATCGCCTCATAAATGGGCATTCTTTCCTGTGCGTGTTCAAAAAGCTCGATGCCTTTTTTGATGTTTTCAACTTTTTTCTTGCCCATGCCGTAGAGTTTTTCCAGGCTGCCGTCTTCTATCACGCGCTTCAGGTCATTGAGATTGTTGACCTTGAGTTCTTTGTGCATCAGGTGAATGGTGCGGCCGCCAAGCCCGGGAATTTCCAGGAGCTGGAGCAATCCTTCCGGCACATCTTTCATTACTTCTTCGTAGCGTTTAATTTTTCCCGTCTTGAGGTATTCTTCTATTTTTTCAGCCATACCTTTACCGATGCCCGGGATTTCAGCCAGCTGGCCTGAAGCTACCAGCTCAGCCACGTCCTGCGTTAAATCTTCCAGCACACGGGCCGCTTTCTGGTAGGCGACCACTTTGAAGCCGCTTTCTCCCTTTATTTCCAGAGCATCGGCAATGCGGTAAAAAATTTTGGCGATTTCTTTGTTGCGGTTTTCCATCTTTGCCTCTTTTACATAAATTTTATACCAGAGAAGCATGATTAACAAATAAAAGCACATGAAATGCTCCATCAAAAGCAGACATTTTGTAAAAATTAAAAGCAGTCGTCAGGGGGAAGTCTAAAGCGGGAAATCCGCTACTTTCCGATTTTTTTCAGGACATAAAGCTTCTGCTTTGGAATGGCCGCCACGGTAAATTTATCGCCTGCAAGATGCCTTAACTTGTACATTATTCCCTGGAAGTTAAACTTCCCGTCCTTTTTCACCGTGCGCCAGTAATGGAGGCAAAAAATTAAGTTGAGATCAATGTCTTTTGGCAGAGGATTTATCCGATTTTCTCCCGCTCTGACCACTTCTTCCCAACGCTTTAAGCGGTTATGGGAACCAGTGGGGATGGGGTCTGGGGGGTGGGGGCGAACCACAGTAATTAATTTAGTATCTCAAAATTAGCTCATAATTTAACCTAAAAAATAAGCCTTAAAGCTATTTTGGGGGTATTAAAAATAGCATTTGCTTTTGTTAAATCACTAACTAAGAGACTGATTACTGACGAAGGATTACGCTTTTCTTATTTAGTTGTTTAGTTGAGATTTTTAGCTGAGATTTTGCCCCCCACAAAATCAGTTTTAAGGCCATGTTTAACCCGCCAAAAATGATTTAACTTTTGAATATTCAAATAGATAGCATGGTCAGTCCCTGCCCATCCAGGCTTCACGAGCTGAGCTGGACGAGTATTTCAGGGTGATGAACAGTCGCTGGTAAATTACCGGGAGGCTTTTTGGCTCTGGAAAAACCGGAGCGAACCGGGCACAAAAATAAAGCAAAAAATTGACAATTCAGGCGGCTCCTTTTATCTTAAAGGCATGAAAATCATACTGGCTGGATACAATCTTGATTCTGAAGTTATAGACTCGCTTAAGAAGCATGAGCCGGACAGGCAGGACATCACGCCGGAAACGCTTTCGGCTGCTTATGCCCGAATTTCCCGCGACCCGCGGCCGGTTAATGAGCTCCGGGCAACAGCCCGGGCTGAAGTCGAACGAGCCCGCCGCTCGAACCAGAACATCATTTTCAAGATGGGGCACCACTCGGTGGCCGAACATGCGGTCTTCAATTTTGATTTAATCGGGTTGAGCCGCCTGGCCATTGAAGAAGTGGAGCATTTCCGGCTGTGCTCTTATACGGAAAAATCACAGCGTTACATCACGCTGGACGGCGACTATGTTCTGCCAGAAGAAATCAAGCAGGCCGGGCTGGAAGGGATTTTTGCTGAAACCATAGAAACCCAGAACCAGGCTTACCGCTATTTTTATGAGCGGTTAAAGGAACATATCTTCAAAAAATACGAGAAGCAGGCGGCCAATCCCAAAAACCAGGCCATCCTGGACGGCTGGGCCAAGGAAGATGCCCGCTACGTGGTGAGCTTAGCTACCAAAGGGCAGCTTGGGATGACGGTCAATGCCCGCAACCTCGAGCTGATGATCAGGCGTTTTGCCGCCAAGAAAAATGCGGAAATCCAGGAACTGGTGCGGCATCTTTATGAACTGGCCAAAAAGGTGGCGCCCTCAATCATCCTGTTCACCGACCCGTCACCATATGAGGCAGAGATGATGGATAAAGTCAGGGAACAGGCACTGAACTTTATTAGCCGGTCAAAGAAAAAGGAAAAAACTAAGGCAAAGCCGGACGAAATCAGGCTGATTGAACATACAGAAAACGGAGATGAACTCATAATAGCCGGGTTGATTTTTTCCACCACGGGGATGCCTTTTAAGGAGGCCCTAAGAGTTGTTAGGCGCTGGTCACAGAGGAAAAAACTTGAACTGGTGAAGAAGGTCTTCGAGCATATGGAATTTTATGATTCGCCGCCGCGGGAGTTTGAGCTGGCTTACCTTACTTATGAAATGATTGTTTCGGCTTCCTGCTTTGCCCAGCTAAAGCGGCACCGGATGATGACTCTGCTGGTTCAGCCATACGACCCATCTCTGGGCGTCACTGTTCCGCCTTCTATTAAGGAAATCAAAGAGCAGAAAAAATTTATGGAAATTATCAGGCAGACGGAAAAGACCTGGCGCCAACTCCAGAAAAAAGTCGGTCCGGCAGCAGATTACATACTGACCAATGCTCATCGCCGCCGGGTGGTGGTCAAGGCCAATGTGAGAGAGCTGTATCATCTGTCGCGGCTTCGCGAAGATGCTACGGCTCAGTGGGAGATAAGGCAGGTAAGTGCTGAGATGTCGGCTGTGGCTCGCAGGGTTTTTCCGCTGACAGCAGCTCTTCTGGGTGGGAAGGACGCTTATCCTGAGCTTTATAAGGAGCTTTTTGGCCGCCAGCCAAAGATGCTTCCCCCTTCTCTTTTTGGTGAATAACAACCTTGCTTACGCAGTACATCATTTTTCTTTATTTTGTTTCTACGCCTTGTTTAAAACAATATGTTGCGGATTTGGGGGAGTGGGAAATGGGAAGGGGG